>NZ_JBDJMK010000004.1:0-286833 GCF_039673845.1 Brevundimonas diminuta
CGAGGCCCGACGTTCGGCCGACCGCATCCTCTATATCGGCGACAGCACCTCGGACTTCTGCGTCTCGGGCAAGGCGGACTTCGTGCTGGCGAAAAGCCGCCTGATCGACCACTGCCGCGCCAACGCCATTCCCCACGCCCCTATCGACGACTTCACCGACGCCCTGGCGCTGCTGCCGGAAATCCTGAGCCGTCCTCTGTTTCAGGATGCCGTATGACCCTGCCTGTCGCCTCGCCGATGAAGGACCACGCCTATCTGTTGCCGGGTCAGGGCGATAACGGCCGCGTCGGCGTCCTGCTGATCCACGGCCTGACCGGCACGCCCAATGAGATGCGCCTGATCGCGCGCGGCCTGCAGAAGCAGGGCTTCACCGTCTACGCCCTGCAACTGGCCGGACACTGCGGCGATGTGGACGACCTGCTGGCCACCGGCTGGCGCGACTGGATGAACAGCGCCCGCGAAGGCGCGCGCCATCTGGCCGCCCATACCGACCGGATCATCGCCGTCGGCCTGTCGATGGGCGCCCTGCTGGCGCTGGGGCTGGCCGAAGAGAAGACGCCCAAACTGGCGGGCGTCGTCGCCCTGTCGACCACCTTCCGGCACGATGGCTGGAGCATGCCCTTCTACACCCGCTTCTCCTTCCTGCTGCCGCTGTGCCGGGCTCTGGGGATCGGGGCGAAGCGGGTCTTCTTCGAAATGCCGCCCTACGGCATCAAGGATGAGGCGATCCGCGCCCGCATCGTCGCCCAGATGCAGTCCGGCGACAGTTCGCAGGCGGGCCTGCCGGGCAATCCGTGGTGGTCCATCGGCGAGTTGCAGGCGCTGGCGCGACACGTCCGCCGCCGCCTGTCGCTGATCGAGGTTCCGTGTCTGGCGGTCCACGCCCGCCACGACGATGTCGCCGCCCTGTCCAACGCACAGGACATCAAGGATCGCGTCCACAAGGCCCCGGTCGAACTGGTCGTGCTGGACGACAGCTATCACATGGTCACCATTGACCGGGAACGGCGCCGGGTCATCGCCTGCGTCACCGATTTCGCCGACCGCATCGCACGCCAGAACCAGACAGCGACAGAGGCCGCCGCGTGAACCTGTTGGTCGTCGGCCTGTGGACCGCCAACATCATTGTCGACTGCACCGGGCAACTGGCGTTCAAGGCCGCCGCATCCGACCCGCGCGCGGGCGAAGGTCTGGCGCGCTGGCGCTATATGGCGACCAAGCCGTGGATCTGGATCGGCGTCGGCAGCTATGTCGCCGAGTTCCTGGTCTGGCTGGCCTTCCTGTCGCTGGTGCCGCTGTCCGACGGGGTGCTGCTGGGGTCGATCAACATCGTCGCCATCCTGTTGCTGGGGCGGGTGCTGTTCCGTGAGAAGCTGACCCCCTTGCGGATCATCGGCGTGACGCTGATTTCGCTGGGCGTGGCCGTGGTGGGGCTGCAAGGATGAAGTCCTCTCAAAAAGCCTTCTACATCATCGGCTTCCTGACGCTGATGGCGTTCGACACCCTGGCCCAGATCTGTTTCAAACAGGCGGGGAACAGCGCCCTGCCGCTTGAGTTCTCGCCGTCATGGCTGGCGCGGGTGTTCGGCCAGCCGTGGATCTATGGCGCCATGGCGGGCTATGTCGGCGCCTTCTTCACCTGGATGACGCTGTTGCAGCGCGCGCCGGTCGGCCCGGCCTTCGCCGCCTCCCACCTCGAAATCATTTCCGTGCTGGCGCTGTCAGCGGTGCTGTTCCGTGAAGTCATCGGCTGGCCCCAGCTGATGGGTATGGCGCTGATCCTTGGCGGCATCGTCTGTCTGGCCGTGGGCGAAGGCCGCCTCAGCCGCGAGACGGAGCCTGAGCCTCATGGCTAGGTTCGCGCCGCCGACGGCGGGCCTGCCGCTGCATCTCCGCGACCTGTTTCCGGGCCGCGCTCCCTGTCTGGAGAATGATCTGGCGGCCTTTCTGGGCGCGCCGCCGGTCCAGATCGAATGCTCGGGCACGGCCGCCTTCATCATCGCCCTGCGGACGCTGTCCGCCCTCGCCCCGGA
Source organism: Brevundimonas diminuta (assembly GCF_039673845.1). GTDB lineage: Bacteria > Pseudomonadota > Alphaproteobacteria > Caulobacterales > Caulobacteraceae > Brevundimonas > Brevundimonas diminuta_E. Next base: position 2,033 of record NZ_JBDJMK010000004.1, read on the forward strand.
TCGGGACGAGGTGGTGGTCCCCGCCTATACCTGTCCGCTGATCGCCCAGGCGGTCGCCGCCTGCGACCTGAAGCTGAAGCTGGCCGATCTCAGCCCCGACAGTCTGGATATGTCGCCCAACGCGCTGGACGCCCTGTGCAGCGCCCGCACCCTGGCCGTCGTCCCCACCCATCTGGGCGGGCGGGTCAGCGACATCGGCCCGGCGATGCAGGCCGCCCGCCGCGTCGGCGCCTGGGTGATCGAGGACGCGGCGCAGGCGCTGGGCGCGCGTATGAACGCAGACCCCGTCGGCCTTCAGGGCGACATCGGCTTCTACAGTCTGGCCGTCGGCAAGGGCCTCAGCATCTATGAGGGCGGCGCCCTGATCGCCCGCGACGAGGGCCTGCGTCAGGCCCTGATGGAGACCCGCCGCCGCCTGATCCCCGACAGTCTGGCGATGGAGGCGCGGCGCATCGCCGAACTGGTCGGATACGCCCTGCTCTATCGGCCCGGCGCCCTGCGGTGGAGCTATGGCGCGCCCCTGCGTCAGGCGTTGTCGCGCGGCGACTGGAGCGCGGCGGCGGGCGACGACTTCCCCGACGCCATCCCCCTGCACCGCCCCGGCCGCTGGCGCAAACAGGTCGGCGCCGAGGCCCTGAAACGCCTGCCCGCCTTTCTGGCCGCCACCGAAGCGCAGGCCCTGACGCGGCTGGAAACACTGAAACAGATTCCCGGCGTCGAAGTCGTCAAGGACAGCGCCCCTGGCGCGCGCGGCGTCTGGCCGATCCTGATGCTGCGCCTGCCCGATCAGGCGACCCGCGACGCCGTTCTGGCCCACGGCTGGGAACAGGGGCTGGGCCTCAGCCCGCCCTTCCTGCGCGCCCTGCCCGACTACCGGCGCTATGCCTCGGTCGTCCCGCCTTGCGCGCCAGACGCCCTGCCCAACGCCCGCGACTGGGCCGGGCGGCTGCTGGCCGTCAGCAACAGTCCGTGGCTGGGCGATGCGGACTTCGCGCGGGTGTGCGACATCATCCGCCGCGCAGTCGAAGGGCGGCTTCAGGCGCGCCCCTGCTCCTTGCGTTTCAGTTCAGCCTCGCGCTCGACGATATAGTTGCGCGTCAGGGGCACCGCCTCCTGCCGACGCGCCAACTGGACCTGGAACACGGCGATTTCCTGATAGCGGAAGGCCGTCTCCGACATGGCCAGATAGAACTCCCACATCAGGCAGAACCGCTCGTCATACAGCGCCTTTGCCTCTTCGCGCCGCGCCATGAACCGCTCGCGCCACAGCCTCAGCGTCTGGGCGTAGTGCAGGCGCACCACCTCGATATCAGTGATGATCAGGCCCGAACGCTCGATCGCAGGCGTGAACTCGGACATGGACGCCAGATGGCCGCCGGGGAAGATGTACCGCTCCAGCCACGGGTTGTTGAAGTCCGGCACATCGCTGTTGCCGATGAAGTGCAGCAGCATGACGCCGTCTTCGGTCAGCAGGTCGCGGCACTGGCTGAAGAAGGCGTCGAAATTGACGATGCCGACGTGCTCGAACATCCCCACCGAGACGATACGGTCGAACGGCCCCGGAACGTCGCGATAATCCTGAAGCCGGAACTCGATATTGGCCCCGCGCGGCGAGTTTTCCGCCCGCGTCGTCGCCGCCGCCAGCTGTTCGGTCGACAAGGTCACGCCCACCGCCTGACCGGCGCCCGCGACCTCGGCCAGATACAGCGCCATGCCGCCCCAGCCACAGCCGATATCCAGCACCCGATGCCCCGGTTCGATCAGCAGCTTGGCGGCGATATGGCGCTTCTTGGCCAGTTGCGCCTCTTCCAGCGTCTCGTCGCCTCGCTCGAAATAGGCGCAGGAATACTGGCGGTCCTCGTCCAGAAACAGCCGATAGAGCCGGTCATCCAGATCATAGTGATGGGCGACGTTGCTGCGCGACTTCTTCCGCTTATTGCTCTGCAGGATGGGCCGCAGCGCCGACCGCACGGCGTCCAGAGCCCGCACGGTGGCGCCGACGGGCACATCGCGATCATCGCGCAGCACCAGTTCCAGAAAGTCATAGACCGTGCCGCGCTCGACCCTCAGCCGCTGCTGCATGAACATCTCGCCCATGTTCAGGTCGGGGTCGCGCAGCAGGTTCAGGATCGCCCCACGGTCGGTGAAGCGCACCCGCACGCTTGGCGTCCCGCCGTCGCCCAACCGCAGCACGGCGCCATCCGGCATGACGATCTCCAGATCGCCGCGTTGCATCAGGGGGGTGAAGACGCGCTTCACCAGCTTCAGCATCAGTCCATCCAGCATCCGCGCGTCTCCCCGAAAACTATTGTGCGATACGCCAGGCCGCCTGCAGGGCCGCGACCAGTTGCAGGTTGAAAGGGTGGTTGTCCTGCTGCCACCGGGCCACGACCTCGGCGGACGGCTCGACCGTTTGGCCGTCCATCCGGCTCAGCCAGCGTTTCCACCATGTGCGGTAGCGATGCAGCGACACCTCGCCGGTGATGTCGGCGCCGACCAGATGGCCGTTCAGCGCCGCCACGATGTCCAGCCCCTGCGCCGCCGTCATCTGCCCCTGATCCCAGTTGGTGCGGACCACGTCAGGAGCGAAGACGTCCTTGTCGATGCTCAGATAGGTCGGCGCCGGGTCATCCTTCAGATAGCCGCACAGAGCCGTCGTCAGCGCGCCCGTATCGCCGAACGACCGGAACCGCTCACCGAACCCGCGCCGGTGCGCCCACTCCACATCGACGCCGACGCTCCAATAGGTCGCCCTGCCCGCCTTCACCGCGCGCAGGTCATGTTCCCACGCATGGGCGGCGCCCAGGTCTTCGGACGTGACGCCGACGACGTGAACCTCGGCCACGCGCGGGTCCATCGCCATGCGGCCGATCCACGATCCGCAGTGGACGCCCCACGGAAAGACCATGCTGTCAGGGTGGTTATCCAGCACCACCACCCGCACCGCCGCCTCGGCCTGTTCCAGACAACGATGGATCAGCGGCCAGCTCAGATGATGGAAGTCGCCGCTGCCCATCAGCACCGGCCCATGCGTCTCATAGGACGGCGTCCGTGACGACAGGGCGGCGCCCGCCCAGCGGAACGCCTCCGTCCCACAACCAAACCGCAGCGTCTCGCGCCATTCCTGCGGCAGGGCCGGACGGATCTCGCCCGGCAGGGGCAGCACCGACCCGTCCAGATCCAGCACCAGAGGCGGCCGCGTCATGGCTTTTCACTCCCCGGCTTCTCGCTTCCCGCCTTTTCGCTCCACGTCCTGTCGCTCTCGAACGACCCGGCCAGACGGCGGCCCAGCGCCCTCAACAGCGGATTGCGGATGAAGACCAGATGCCGCGTGAAGGTAAAGCTGGCGCCCAGCAGCGCCTTGACCTCGGGGTCCGTCCACCCGGCGACATAGTGCGTCAGGCCGCGCTCCATCGCGTATTCCAGATTCACGAACCAGCTGACGAAATACAGGTTCGCCTCACGCGCCTGCGGATAGGTGAAGCCGATGTATTTATCGATCAGCATCCCCTTATGCTCGAAGCACAGGTTCCAGCCGATGAAGGCGCCGTCCTGATTGCGGTATTCGAACACCACGCCCTTCTGCGCCGGATCGGTCAGGACACCGGCGAAGAAATCATGGGTCAGTCGGTCGAAGTGGATCTCGCTCTGGGCGTAGACCTGTTCGTACATCGCGTAATAGAGGCGCACCTTCGCCTCATCGAAACAAGCGTCGCCGGTGCGCGCCACCGTCACCGTCAGGCCCGCGCGAGCACGCAGCTTCTTGCGGACGTATTTGGCGTCCTTGCGGTTCAGGCGGGCGATATAGTCGCCGACATCGCTGAAATCGATCGGCACATAGGCCAGCGCCTGCCCGGCCAGTTGGATGAAGTCCCGCGCCTCGCACGCGCGGGCCAGTTCATCGGCGAAGGCGTTGTCCTGCGCCGGCAGCAGGGGCGAGGCCTGCGGCAGGTCCTTCAGTATGGTCAGGGCCGCGCCGCGTCCCAGACGCTCGCGCAGGGATGCGGCCAGCGTCGCCGCCGACTGTTGAACATCCGCCGCACCGGCATCCGGCACAGGCGCATATTCCGTCACCGTCGTGCCGATGAAGGTGGTGCGCAGGCGAAGGAACCGCCGCCATGTGCGGAACCCCGGCCATTGCGACAGCCGCTCGACGAACTCGGCGTCCGCCGTGGTCAGCAGGTCGAACGGCGCCACGAACGCCGGCGCCGGCGCATCACTGACGACCGAAAACCCTTCCGGCGGACAGGCCGTCCACCGGTCGATCAGGGTCTGCGGCTCCAGCACATTACGCCAGCGCATCGGCGCGCCCCTCACGCCGCCTTGGCGCGGTTCAGCAGTTGCTCCAGCAGCACCATGGCCTCGTCGATCTCAGAGCGCGAGATCATCAGCGACGGCGCGAAGGTGATGACGTTCTTGTAGTAGCCGCCCACGTCCAGAACCAGGCCGCGCTTCTCGCCCTGATACTCCAGACCGCCCGCCAGACCGATGTCCACCATCTTGTCCAGCAGTTCGCGGTTCGGGGTGAAGCCGTCCTCGGTGCAGATCTCGGCCCGCAGGGCCAGACCCAGACCGTCGACGTCGCCGATCTCCTTGTGGCGCGTCTGCAGGTCGCGCAGACCGTCCAGGAAATAGGCGCCTGCCTCCTTCACCTGACGGCCGAAGTCGATCTCGTGCGTCATCTTCAGCACTTCCAGACCAACCGAGGTGCCCAGCGGATTGGCCGCAAACGTCGAGTGGGTCGAGCCTGGCGGGAAGGTGGTCGGATTGATCAGTTCCTCGCGCGCCCAGATGCCGGACAGCGGGTTCAGGCCGTTGGTCAACGCCTTGCCGAAGATCAGCACGTCCGGCGTCACGCCGAAGTTCTCGACCGACCACAGGGTGCCCGTGCGCCAGAAGCCCATCTGGATTTCATCGACCACCATCAGGATGCCGTGCTGGTCCAGCACCGACTTCAACCCGGTGAAGAAGTTGGCCGGCGGCACGACATAGCCGCCCGTCCCCTGGATCGGCTCGACATAGAAGGCCGCGTATTCACACTGGTTCGTCTTGGGGTCCCAGACGGCGTGGTACTCGTTCTCGAACTTGCGGGCGAAGTCGCGGACGATGACATCCGCGTATTCCTCGGCCGTCATGCCGCGCGGGCGGCGGAACGGATAGGGGAAGGGAATGAACTGCGCGCGGTCGCCGAAATGGCCGAAACGGCGGCGATAGCGATAGCTGGAGGTGATGCTGGAGGCGCCCAGCGTCCGGCCGTGATAGCCGCCCTCGAAGGCGAACATCAGCGTCTTGCCGTTGCTGGCGTTGCGCACGACCTTCAGCGAGTCATCGACCGCCTGGGCGCCGCCGACGTTGAAATGGACCCGGCCCTGCTTGCCCCATTTCTTCTGCGCGTCCTCGGCGATGAACTTGGCCAGTTCGATCTTGGTCGGGTGCAGATATTGGCTGGCGACCTGCGGCAGCTCCTGAATCTGACGGATCAGAGTCTCTTCCAGACGCTTGTTTTTATAGCCGAAGTTGACAGCCGAATACCACATCTGGAGGTCCAGGAAGGCGGTGCCGTCATTGTCGAACATATAGCTGCCTTCGCAGCCGGTGAAGATCTTGGGCGGATCAACATAGTGAACCGTATCGCCGAAGGAGCAGTAGCGTGCTTCCTGCTCCAGAAGTTCCTGCACATTAAGGCTCACGTCGAATCTCCATCTAACTCGTGAGTTTCTTTCCAACAGATCAGTGCAACATCCATCGACGTCGAGTGTAGGATTTGTGGACGCGGTAAGGCCCTATTGGGACCAAAGCCGCGACGGCGCCGCAGCCACCTTCCAGCGCTCGGCTCGAAGCGATCTGGCGCTCTTTGCGACGGGATCACCGACGATGCTGAAATCAGCTTTTGCAAATGTTGGCCGCGCAGGCCGATCCGACCCGCGTCCAACAGCCAGGGCGAAGGTCTAGCGATCAAGACCGGATTTTCGTTGGCCCAATCCGGCCGCGAACTGCGATTCTCGTCGAACGCTAGTTAGTCTGACCGTCAACCGATCGTGGCGAGCCGACGATAACGACCATTCGCGGCCATAAGGGTGTCGTGGTCGCCTATCTCGATGATCCGCCCGCCTTCGAGCACAACGATTTGATCGGCGTGGCGCACCGTCGACAGGCGATGCGCGATCGAGATCACGGTGCGATTGTGATTGGCGGCCAGGGCTGCGGATAGAGCGCTTTCAGTCTGGGGATCGAGCGCGCTGGTGGCTTCGTCCAGCAGAAGCACGCGCGGATTGCGCAGTATGGTGCGCGCCAGCGACAAGCGCTGCCGTTCTCCGCCTGAAAACTGATATCCGCGCTCACCCACTTCGGTTTGCAGCCCCTTGGGCAGGCCAGCCACCTTTTCGGACAGTTGCGCCAGGGCCAGCGCCTGTTCGATCTCCGCCAAGGACGCCTCGGGCTTGGCGAAGCGCAGGTTCTCCTCGATGCTGGCGTTGAGGAGAAACGGATCCTGCGTCACCACGCCAAGGATATGGGAGAGGGCTTCGAAACTGAAGTCCTTGAGATCGACGCCATCCAAGGTCACACGACCGCTGTCCGGGTCATAGAGGCGCGCGACTAGGTAGCCCAAGGTGCTCTTGCCCGATCCGGTGCTGCCGACGATGGCGGTGTGTGTGCCGGCCTTGATGCGCAGGTCGATGTGATCCAGAGTCAGGCGATCAGTCGCGGGATAGGTGAAGCTCACGTCTTCGAAGACGATCTCCCCGCGCACGGCGTCCAGGTCGATGCTGACCGGCTGGGCGGGTTCGAGCAATGTCGGCTTGGTATCCAGATAGCCGAACACGCGGGTCAATAAGGCGCGCGCCTTGCGCAGTTCCACCCGGGACTCGAACAGTTGCAGCGTGGGCCATAACAGTTGCTCCTGAAGCGCGATGAAAGCCACCAGGGTGCCGATTGACACCCCCAGACCATGGGCGAGCATCAGCCCCCCGACGAGGAAGGTCAGCGCCGGAAGGATATCGAGCGCAAACATGATGATGGCGATCTCCCACTGACCGGCGGTGTGGGACTTCAGTTCGAGCCGCGCGACGTCGGACGAGGTCTGATGGAATAACTGCAGAAGATAGCTCGCACGGCCCATGGTCCGGGCCAGGATGAAACCGCCCGCGGACAGGGATTCGGTAACGGTGGCCGACATGTCGGCGACACGCTCTTGCTGTTGGAAGGTGATGCGTTCACGCAAACCAGCGACCCGGTTGTTCAGCCACAGCAGGGTCGGCATGAAGACCAGCGACGCCAGCGCCAGACGCCAGTCCAGCAGGAACATAGCCACCACCGTCGTTATGACTACGGTGACATTGCGGGCCACGTCGGTCGCGGTGTTGGTGAACAGGGACTGTAGACCGGCGATGTCGCTCGACATGCGCGACTGGACTTCGCCGGTGCGAGCCGTTGCGAAGAACGACAGCGAAAGCGAATGCAGATGCCCGTAGAGCGTCACCCGCAGGTCATGCATGATGCGCTGGCCGATATCGGTCGAGACATAGGACTGCAAGACGCCGGCGATGGCGGAGAGTATTGCGACGCCCGCGAGCCCGGCGCACAGCCAAATGAGCAATCCGCTGTCCTTGGCCGGCAAAGCGTCGTCGATGATGCCTCGCATCATGAAGGGCGTCATCGCCCCCGCCGCGCCGGCGACGATGATCAGGCCGAGAACGACCAGCAAGGCCTTACGATGCGGCCCGAACAGAGCCAGAACCCGACGCCAAGGGGTGTGCTTCAGCGCTGAAGCCTCATAGTCCGCGAAGTCGTAGTCGAGGTCGTGCATGGTTGGAATGTCGCAGTTTCAAGTTCATCGGCGGAAACGGAGGCCAAGAAACGCAACGGTCGTCCGAGCCCCGCGCCATAATTAGGCTGAATACGCAGCGTTCGCCCGGATCAGATCGGGCGCCTAGTCATCCCACCCCAGCGGGGGTCCATCATCTTCCCAGTCGTAATCGTCCCAGTCTTCAGCGTCGCCGTAGAAATCGTGATCACGATAGTGATCGCGCCAATAGCTGTTGATCTCGAAGGTGATCTCCGGAACCCACACCGCCCCGGTGCGTGACGGCAGATAGACGCTACGTTCGTCGTCGATGATCTGGATTTGCCCTCCCGACGTCCACCCGCGAATGCCCGATGCGCTGACGTCGCACCACCTGTAGCGCGATACGCAGCCGTGAACGGTCACAACTGTTCCGGCGCCCAGCACACCGACCGACGGGAACCGGGCACTGGGCCCGGAACGGATGTTGAGATTAGCGACGGAATAGCCGTCGACCGACGCGGCACGGGCGGGTTGGACGCCCCCGGTCAGCAGACCTAGACCCGCCATCATGACGATAAGACCGAAACGCATGGACAGGCTCCCGCCAGCATGAGGCGCTGGCATCTTCGCCACGAAGTGTCTCATCTGGCTGTTGAGGGTTGGCCGCGGCTTTGTGGACGTTCCATGGAGCGCCCCGACATCTGACTGCCAAAGCCGCCTCCCAAGGCCTGATGGAGCGTGACCTGGTTCTGGAGTTGCGACAACCGGGCCGACGACAACGCCAGATCAGCGTTTCGCCGACGCTCCTGTGCGTCCAGCCAGGTCCGCAGAGGCACAGCCCCCGCGCGATACCGGACTTCATAGAGACGCTCAACCTCAATGGCCGCGTCTCGCGCCTGCCGAAGAGATGCGACCTGCGAAGCCAGTTCTGTCCGCGCCGAAAGCGCCTTTTCCACCTCCGAAAGCGCCTCGTAAAGAGACCTCCGGAATTGAATCGCCGCTTCTTCATAGCGAGTGCGCGCGATGTCGGTTTCAAACCGCATGGCGTTGATATTGAGGAATGGCAGCGTCAGCCCGGCGCCAAGCGTTGCGACGGGATTCGAAAGCAGGCTGAGCAGACCTCCGCTCGACGTACCCAAGGCGCTGGTCAGTGTCAGCGAGGGATAGAATCCGGCTCGGGTCGCATCGGCGCCGGCCAAGACGCCGCGTAGTCGCAACTCGGCAGCGCGCAGATCAGGACGTCGCCCCAGTAGATCAGACGGCAAGCCTGCGGCGACGGCGGGCAATTCGCGGACGTTCAACGCCTGTGGTTCGCCAGCCGGAGGCACAGCCTCGTTCAATAGCACCATCAGGCCTTCACGTGCCTGCACCCGCGCCTGCCGCACCTCGGATAGATTCGCCTCCTGCGCGGTGACCGCCTGCTCGGCTTCGCGAAGCTCCACCGCCGAGACCGCGCCGGCGTTGTACTGCACCTCAATCAGGGACCGGGTTCTCCGCGCATAGGCGAGACTCTGCTCTCCCAGCGCGATCCGCTCGTTCGCCAAGGCGATCTGCCAGTAAAGCGACGCCGTCGTCCCGACAAGCGACAGGAACACGCCTTCACGATCTTCAGCAGTCGCCTCCGCCTCGAACCGGGCGGCGTCACCAAGCGCATCCAGGCGACCGAACAGGTCAACTTCCCAAGCGATGCTGGCGGCGCCCGATGCGTTTTCGCTCGTGCGGCGATCCCCGCCGGACAGCGGGCGGGACAGCCCGCTGCCGAGCGACCCATTCGCGACCGGGCGCAGAGCATTGCCCGCCAGCCGCGCCTGTAAATCGGCCCGGCGCACGCGCACCGCCGCTGCGGCGAGGTCAGGATTGCGCGCGACGGCCAGATCGATCAGCAAATCCAGGTCTGGATCTGCGAAATCCCGCCACCAGGCGTCGATCCGAACCGAAGAGGCGACACCTGCATTCGCGTTGGCGAACGAGGTCGGCAAGGGCGCGGCGGGACGAACATAGTCAGTGGGCGTCGCGCAGGCCGAGAGAAGCGCGGCGGCCATGATCGGAGAAAGAGCGGTTTTCATAATCAGTCTCGCGCCAAGGCTTCGACCGGATCGAGACGGGCGGCGTTGCGCGCCGGCAAGAAGCCGAACAGAACGCCGATGACAGTCGAACAGGCGAAGGCTAGCAGTATGGACGGCGCCGAGAACACCATCTCGAATCCGCCCCCAATCAGACGAACCATCACCCCCAGCATGAGAGCTAGAGACACTCCGATGGCGCCGCCGATCAGACAGACCAGCACGGACTCGATCAGAAACTGTTGAAGGATGTCGCTCTGCCGGGCCCCGACGGCCATCCGCACGCCGATCTCGCGGGTCCGCTCCGTGACCGACACGAGCATGATGTTCATGACGCCGATCCCGCCAACCACGAGGGCGATCACGGCGATCGACGAGATCAGCAGGGTCATGGTCTGGCTGGTGCGGGTGACCGCCTGTCGAATCTGGTCCGAGTTGAAGATGAAGAAGTCCTTGGCCCCGTGTCGGCGCGTCAGAAAGGCGGTAACAGCGGTCTGGGCCGCATCACTCTTCACATTGTCGGCTACGCGGACGGTTATACTCTCCAGATTGTTTCGCCCGGTCATTCGTGTCGCAGCCGTGCTGTAGGGCACGTAAATGGTGATCCCAGACCCGCCCATGCCTTGCGAAGGACGCAGAACGCCGATCACATGCACGGGCATTCGGCCCAGCAGAACCGTCTGGCCGATCGGATCGCCGCCATGCGGGAACAGCGCCTGTAAGGCCTTGGAATCGAGCACTGCGACCTGCGCGGACCGCACGACCGCAGCCTTGTCGAATACGGCCCCGCGCTCGGTCTTGTACCCGCGCACCCGGAAATAGTCGGCGCCGACGCCGCTGACCTGCGCCGAGGCGGCGAAATTGCCCCTTCGCGCCGTGACGCTTGTCGAGACATTGGGCGATACGCTGTCGATATAGGGCTGTCGGGCGAGCGCCTGCGCATCAGATTCGTTCAGCGTCTGGATCGAGGCGGCCCGCAGGTCGCCGAAATCCCGGCCGGGGAAGATGTCAATCGTATTGGTGCCAAGGTCGCTGATCTGGGCCATCACCCTGGATTGCGCGCCCTTGCCCAAGGCCACCACAGACACCACCGACGCAATGCCGATGATGATGCCCAACATGGTGAGGAAGGTGCGCATGCGATGCGCCGCCATTGCCCGCAGCGCCATCCGGAAAGCCTCTGCGAACCGGTCGGCCATGGCGCGCCAGGGCGCCGCGCTGGACTGCATGGTTGCTTTCACAATGTTTGACGGCGTGACATCGCGGGTAGACCGGTCAGCGGTGATCACCCCGTCGCTGATCTCGATGATGCGGTTGGCATGTCCGGCGACCGCCATATCATGCGTCACCAAGATGATCGTATGACCCTCGGCGTTCAGCTCCTGAAGGATGCGCATGACCTCGTCGCCGCTGGCCCGATCAAGCGCACCCGTGGGCTCATCAGCTAGAATGATCGCGCCGCCGTTCATCAGCGCGCGCGCAATCGACACCCGCTGCTGCTGACCGCCCGAAAGCTGACCCGGTCGATGGAGGGTTCGCTCGCCTAGCCCTAGCCGAGCAAGCAGTTCAAATGCGCGAGCGCGTCTCGCCCTAGGATCGCGGCCAGCGTAGATGGCTGGCACCTCCACATTGCCGACAGCCGTCAGGTCCGACAGCAGGTGATATCGCTGGAAGATAAAGCCGAAATGCTCGCGGCGCAGAGCCGCCAGTTCGTCCGGCTCCAGCGTGCCTGTATCGCGCCCCATCACACGATATGAACCCGAGGTCGGTCGATCCAGACAGCCGAGAATGTTCATCAGCGTGGACTTGCCCGACCCGGATGCGCCGACGATCGCGACCATCTCGCCGGCACGGATCGTCAGATCGACATCTTTCAGAACCGCGACAGAGCCTTCGCCCGAGGCGAACGCGCGGCCGAGCCCCGTCGTCTCGATGATTGGGGGGGCCGACATCAGAAACCCATTCCCATATCGACGTCTGCTGCGGGCTGCGCCGTCGCCTCGGCGATGACGACTTTTTCGCCCGATTTCAGACCATCCAGCGCTACGGCGCTGGTGTCATTCGACACGCCGATACGAACCAGCCGGTTCTCGATCCGGCCCTTCTGATCGACGACACGCACCTGATAGCGTCCGTCTGCTTCGCGCTGACCGAGGGCGGCCATGGGCAAAATTAAAGAATGCTGCACGCGTCCCAGCAGCACAGAAACCTGGGCGGTCATGGACGGACGCAACGATCCGTCCGTATTCGGTATGTCGAACAGCGCATTATAGTAGATTGCGGTCGTTCCGGCCGAAGCTCCACCCGCGCCGGTAGCATTTGCGGTGTCTGAGACGATGGATTCCGGCGCAGGTTCGATACGGTCGATCCTGGAATTATAGCGCCGATCAGGAACACCCAGGGTCGTGAAGGATACCGCCTGTCCCGCATGCACCTTCTGGACGTCGGCTTCGGAAATTTCAGCCCTGACCGTCATCACATCCAGACGGGCGAGCATCACGATGGTGGGCGCGGACTGGAATGAATTCACCGTCTGCCCCTGCTTGGTCACGACCGCGACAACCGTCCCATCCATCGGCGCCGCGATACGCGTGAAGCCCAGGTTCAGGCGCGCCGTTTCAACCTGTGTCCGGGCCTGGACCATCTGGGCCTCAAGCGACCGGATTTCGCCCTGTATGGACGTAAGCGCCGACTGCGCGGCCTCATAGTCCGCTCGTGGGGCGGCGTCTGCTGCCAGCATCGTCTTCTGGCGCTCGAAGGCGAGTTCGGCCTGGACCAGTGCGCCCTGTCGGGACGCCTTCTGGGCGACAAGGGCGGCGGCGGCGGCCTCTGCATTCCTCAGGGCCAGTCGCTGCGGCGCCGCGTCGATGTCGGCGATCGTATCGCCGGCCCGGACCTGCTGGCCCAGTTCCACATAGAGCCGCTTGACCTGACCTGATACCTGCGCGCCGACGCTCACCAGTTCCTTGGGGCGAAGCTTGCCGGTAGCCAAGACCGTCTGCTCCAGATCGCCGACCGTGACTTCGGCGACCGTCAGGCCCTCATTGAGCGACGGCCGTGTGGCCAGCCACCAGCCTCCAGCTATGAGCGCCAGGGCAAGCGGAAGACCGATGAACAGGAGAAGACGGCGTATCTGCATGAGCAGACTTATGCCAAAACTCATAAGCGCTCATGGGTAAGATGATCGAAAGCGGATCGAAAAGATTGCGTAAAGGCCAGCTGAATTCGCCTGTCGAACCTTCCAGCCGGCGTTCTCCAAGAGGTAAGAGCCAGACGTGACCAACCTGCTCCTCATCGACGATGACGCCGAACTGAGTGCGATGCTACGCGAGTATCTCGCGCAGGAAGGCTTCGTCGTCACCGTGGCTGGAAATGGCGAGGATGGGGTCCAACTCGCTTTGACGGGACGGTTTGACGCCGTCATCCTCGACATCATGCTCCCGCGCATGAACGGGGTCGAGGCGCTGTCCCGCATCCGTCAGTCCAGTCGGGTGCCGGTGCTGATGCTCACGGCACGGGGTGACGATGTTGATCGGGTGATTGGGCTGGAGTTCGGCGCCGACGACTACATAGCCAAACCCTATTATCCGCGCGAACTTGTGGCGCGCTTGCGCGCCGTCCTGCGCCGAACGACGGGACCACAGCCTTCGGGACCCTTGACCCACGGATCGCTGACACTCGACCCCGGCCGTCGCGATGCGCGCTGGGCTGACCAAAGACTGGAGCTGACGGCTGCCGAATTCAGCCTTCTGGAAGCCCTGATGAGATCGGGAGAACGGGTCGCCACCAAGGACGACCTCTCTCTTGCGGCGCTCGGACGTCAGCGCCAGCGCTACGACCGCAGCATTGATGTTCATGTCAGCAACCTGCGTCAGAAGCTCAGGGTTGTGAGCGGCGGAATGGCCGAGATCGAAACCATACGCGGCGTCGGCTACCGGCTGGCGTTCGTTCCGTGAGGCTGCCGCTATTTTGGAAGATCCTTTTGGGATTCTGGGGCGCCTATCTGCTCCTGACGATAGGGCTCTGGTTTTACTGGTCGCTTCATCCGACCCTGGTTCAACCAGATTTTGACCCGTCTCATGCTGTTGGCGAGGTTCTTGTCGATACGGGCGAGACCGCGCTTCGTGCTGGCGGACCCGATGCGCTAAAGGCGCAAATGGCGAACTGGCCCGTGCGCGAACGTGCCCGCTTCACCATCGCACCATTGGCTCATGACAGTTGCGCGTCATCAGCAGACCTTCGCGCCATCGCGCGAAACGCTGAGGGGTATTGCTTGCGCTACGCCACCCCGCCCCTTCCTAAGATGGATGAAGACTGGTTCAGCACGGCAGGGCCTCCCGAATATCTGATCGCCATTGCTCTGGCCGGCCTCGTGTTCAGCGCGGGTCTGGCCGCCTATCTTTCCCGGCCGATCCATCGTCTGCAGGCCGGGTTCGCACAACTGGCCAAAGGCAGTCTCGACACACGCCTCAGCCACGCAATGGGACGTCGTAATGACGAGATCGCCGACCTCGCCCGCGACTTCGATTCCATGGTCGAACACCTTCAAGAACTTGTCGGCGCGCGCGACCGCCTGCTCCATGACGTCTCTCACGAGTTGCGCTCGCCCCTTGCGCGGATGCGGCTGGCGGCCGACCTTCTGCGTCGAGACCCCGCACGCCTCGATGCCTCCCTCGACCGGATTGACCGGGAAGCGGGCCATCTGGACGCTTTGGTCGGCGAACTTCTGACGCTGGCGCGCCTGGAAAGCAACGCTGGCATCGGCGAGGATTATTTCGATCTGCTCGACGTGCTGCGCATGACGATAGAGGATATACGCTTCGAAGCCGATGCGATGGGTGTGAAGATCAACGCCGACCTTCCGCCGGACGGGACCGAAACGGAATGGTTGATCCTTGGGAACGGTCAACTGGTTCATCGCGCCGTCGAGAACATCTTGCGCAATTCGCTGCGTTTCTCGTCGCCCAGGCAAACGATCACCCTCGCACTTTACCGCGAGGGTGCGGACGGCTGCAAGATCGTCATCGAAGACGAGGGCCCCGGCATCGCCGATGGCGAAGCTTCCCTTTTGCTGGAACCCTTCGTTCAGGGCGTCAGTCAGGCCGGCCAAGGCTTTGGTCTGGGTTTAGGCATCGCCCGTCGCGCAATTGCCGCCAGCCGCGGATCAATTGCACTGACAAACCGCGACATAAGAGGACTGCGAGTCACCGTTTGTCTCCCCCTCGCACATTCAACGAACCTGAAAGGTGCGCTTATCTGGTGAATCCAAACTCAAGCTTTTGGTTGCTGCCCGTCTTGCAAGATGGTTCTGACCCTTTGGGCTGGTGATTAACCTAGGTATTTGGTCATGACGAAGCTCGGCTATGAAGTCAGATATTTGCTGTCAGTATGAACCGCATTTCCGGCATCTCGGCGACGCCATCGACCGGGTGGCCACCACGAATACCGAGATAAGATTTAAGAGGCGTCGCCGCGAAGGCCGCTCTCATGCCCTTGCCGTCTTCCTCTCCGCCATAGCTCTTCCCGCTACCGTGCTCTTCTGGTCATGAATCCTGGGCCTACGGCCGCTCAGCACGCGTCTACGCTTCTCGCGTCGTCGCGACTCGCCAGACATAGGTCGTGATATTGAAGACGAAGCTGATCGCCATCACCGCGAACACCCAGGTCAGCACAGTACCCAGGGTCAGGGCCGTCCCACTCAGATCGCGGCCCGCATCGTTCACCGCGCGCAGGGCGTCCAGGCTGATGTTCGTCGCCCCGCCCTCGACGCAGGCGCTCGCTTCGCCCTGGTTCAGGGTGAACCACCAACCCGCATCAAACAGCCGCCACAACACCCAGAGCGCCGCGCCCGCCAGCGGGATCTTCAGCAGCCAGGTCAGCCGCCCCTCGCGTCCACGGATCAGGCTGACCGCGTCCACCGCCATGCCGCCGACGGCCAGGGCCAGGATGGGGCCGTAGAGAGCCGCCCACACCGGCGCCGCCTCGATCCCCACCGCGCCGCTTCTCAAGGAGAACTCGCCCAGGCCCGGAAAGCGGATCACGCCGATCCACCACATCACGAAGACGCCCCCGACAATCAGGGAGGCCAGCGCCTCCAGCCCCGGCTTGTCGTGAGCCGTCACGCCCCAGACGCGCGCGCCCTTCGGCAACCACTCGGACTTGGCCTTCTCGGTTCCGGCCAGGGACGCGCCCCACTTCGCCGGATCGGCCAGGCCGAAGGCCGACAGGTCGCGCACCCGCCATTTCGTCAGCCACTTCGGCTTGATGTCGTAATACTCCATGACCGCCCCGGCCAGGGTCAGCGCCCCCAGCAGAGTCAGTGCGCCGGAAAAGAACCCGTGGAAGGCCTGGCTGATCGCTCGCCCAAAATCAGCCGGAGCGCCCAGCACGCTGATCAACAGCCCCAGCACCTGAACGGCCGCGATGACAATCAGCCCCGCCTTGGCCCCGAACAGCCAATAGGGGAACAACTCCGGCCCGATCAGGCTGTCCGGCCCCCTGCGATAGCGGGCGGCGACGATCAGAGGGTGGCCGATCTCGTGCAGGATCGCCTCCTTCTCCTCGTCCGTCAGGGCCCGGCCTAACTCCTCCTCGCGCGCCTCGACGCGGCTCAGAATCAGGTCGCGCAGTTCGGCGACGATGTCCTCGCGCTCCTCGGTCGGCAGTTGCGCCGCCACGGCCTCCAGATAGCGTTCGATGATGTCCATCGCGCCTTCTCCCATCCCTCTTCAGAGAATTCGTTCCAGCGAGGCGTTGATGCCGCGCCATTCCTCGGTCAGGGCGGCCAGCATGGCCTCGCCCCCCGGCGACAGGACGTAGAAACGCTTCTTTCGCTTCTCCTCCTCACGCCATTCGCTGGTCAGCAGCCCCTGCCCCTCCAGCCGCCGCAGCAGGGGGTAGAGGGTGGATTCCTCCATCTCCAGCCCGTCCGCCGCCAGCGCCTGACGCAGGGTGTAGCCGTAGCGTTCGGCCCGCAGGCAGGCGAGCACCGCCAGGACCAGTGTCCCGCGCCGCAGCTCCAGCCGCATCGTCTCGAACAGTTCCCGGTCCACGGCGCCGCCTCACCTGCCGCCACATAGTGTGTGACACACAGTGTATGCGACATACTGTATGAGGCTGTCAATGACCTTCGCCAATCAGGATTGCGCGGCCCTTAGGCTCGGGGTCATTGATAATAGGTTCTGGATCTGTTTCAGGCCCCCCGACGAGTCTGGACATGAGCGATCTGTATTAACTGACAGACGAGCATACGCGTCGCCCTGTTCTTAGCTCCGCCCCCTGACGCCTCCCCCCAGCGCGCGATAGAGTTGGACGCTCGCGGTCGCCTGAGCCTGTCGCAGATCCACCATCGCCAGTCGGGCCGCATAGAGCTGACGCTGGGCGTCGAGCAGTTCCAGCCGACTGTCGACGCCGGCGCGGAAGCGCAGTTCGGACAGGCGCGCGCGTTGATCGGCGGCCGTTACGGCGCCGCTCTGAGCTTCGATCTGGCGTTCAAAGGTGGCCCGCGCCGCAAGCCCGTCCGCGACTTCGCGGAAGGCGGTCTGAAGCGTCCGTTCATAGGTCGTGACGGCCTTGTCGCTGCGGATTTGCGCCACATCCAGCGCGCCCTTCAGGCGGCCGGCGTGGAAGATCGGCACGGTGATCTGCGGCGCGAACGACCAGGTGTCGCTATCGCCGTTGAACAGATCGCCCAGATCGCCGCTTGCGACCCCAAGCAAGCCGGTCAGCGACAGACGAGGAAAGAAGGCCGCGCGCGCCACCGTCACATCGGCGTTGGCCGCCGCCAATTGGTGCTCGGCCTGTCGGATATCGGGCCGCCGCTCCAGCAGATCAGCAGGCACCCCGGCGGGCAGTTCGGTCTGAACGGGACGATCCGCCAGTCTCATCGGCGCAGGCAGCCCCTCCGGCAACGGCGCGCCAACCGCCAGCACCAGGGCGTTCACGGCGACCTGTCTCGTCCTGAGCGCGGCTTCAAGATCAGCCTCGGCGCTCCTGACCTGACCCTCGGCCTGAGCGACCTCCAGACCGCTGCTTTGCCCGGCCTCCCGCAACTGCTGAGCCAGGCGCAGCGACGCCCGCCAGTCCTCCAGCGTGGACTGGGTCAGCGCCAGCCGTTCATCCGCCGCGCGCTCGGCCAAATAGGCTTCGGCCACCGTCGAGATTACGACAATGCGGGCGGCGTTGCGGCCTTCTTCTGCGGCCAGCCAGGCCTCGAAGGCGCTGCGGGACTGGGCGCGAAGCCGACCGAACAGGTCCAGCTCAAAGGCGGTCAGGGCCAGCCCGGCCGAATACTGCGACTGGGTTTCCGCATTGCCGCCCTGGCCTGAGTTCTGGCTGGCCCGCCCACGTGTCATGCCCGCATTGGCGTCCACTTGCGGGAACGGGTCCGCGCGGCGGATGCGCAGCTGGGCGCGGGCTTCCTCCGCATCCAGCACCGCCAGACGCAGGTCGCGGCTGTCGGTCAGGGCCAGGTCGACCAGGCGTTGCAGCCGGGCGTCGCGCAGAACATCCTGCCACGCCAGTTCCACTGCATTGGCGGTGTCTATGGGCGATACCAGCGGATAGCTGGCCGCCACCACGTCAGTCGCGGGCGCTTTCGGCGCAGTCTGGCAGGCCGCCGTGGAAAGGACGGCCGCCATCAGGGCAAGCGTTGCGGGCGCTTTCATGTCTCTCAGCCCTCCTTGGTCTTGTTGAACGACGGCAATCTGATCCGTCCCAGACGCTGGCCCAACTGGCTCATCGCCGTCAGGGTGAAGACGAAGAAGACAGGCACGAAGAAGATCGCCAGCACCGTGGCGGTGACCATCCCGCCGAACACCCCGGTGCCGATGGCGTGCTGGGTGGCGGCGCTGGCGCCGCTGGCGATCATCAGGGGCACGACGCCCAGGGTGAAGGCCAGCGAGGTCATGATGATCGGCCGCAGCCGGAGCCGCGCGGCTTCGATAGTGGCGGGGATCAGAGGCTGCCCTTGCGCCTGAAGCGTTCGGGCGAACTCGACGATCAGGATGGCGTTCTTTGCGGACAGCCCGATCAGAGTGATCAGGCCCACCTTGAAGAAGACGTCGTTGGGCAGGTCGCGCAGCAGCACGGCCATCACCGCGCCGATCAGGCCCAGCGGCACCACCATCATCACCGATAGCGGGATCGACCAGCTTTCATATAGAGCCGCCAGCACCAAAAAGACGACCAGCATGGACAGCGCCAGCAGCATGGGCGCCTGGCTGCCGCTCTCCTTCTCCTGAAGCGACTGGCCCGTCCAGGCGACGGCGTAGCCTGTCGGAAGTTTCTCGACCAGTTTCTCCATCTCGGTCATGGCCTGACCGCTGGACACGCCGTTCGCCGCACCGCCGCTGATACGGACCGCAGGATAGCCGTTGTAGCGCACCACCTGCAGGGCCGTGGTCGTCCAGACAGGGGTCACCACTTCCGACAGCGACACCATGCGGCCTTGGGCGTTGCGAACGTAAAGACCCAGAACATCAGAGATCTGCATGCGCGCGGGCGCATCTGCCTGAACGATGACCTGTTGCAGGCGTCCGTTGTTGGGGAAGTCATTCACATAGGTCGAACCCAGAGCCGCCGAAATGGTGCTGCTGATCGCCTCGAACGAGACGCCCATGGCTTCGGCCTTGGCGCGGTCGATCTTCAGCTCGACGCTGGAGCCGGGCGGCAGACCTTCGGGATAGACGCCGGTCAGCTTGGGATTGACCGCAGCGAGAGCCAGCAACTGGTTCTGGGCTTCCAGCAGTTGCTCGACGCTCTGACCTGCACGCGCCTGAAGACGCATGGCGAAACCTGACGAATTGCCCAGCGAGTCGATCGCTGGAGGATTCAGCGTCATGACGGAACCGTCGGTGATGCCGCTCATAGCCTCGGTCGCCGCAGCGACTTCGCCCTGTGCCGTCGCGCCGTCACGCTTTTTCCAGTCGACCAGGTTGGTGAAGACCATGGCTGCGTTCGAGCCCGACCCGCCAAAGCCGAAGCCCAAGATCGAGAAGCTGTCGCTGACGCCCGGGCGCTCACGCAGGTGCGCCTCGAACTGGTTGATGACGCCGAGAGTCCGTTCACCCGTCGCATCGGCCGGCAGGGTGATCGAGGTGATCAGGCTGCCCTGATCCTCATCAGGCAGGAAGGCCGAAGGAATCCTGGTGAAGCCGAACGCCATCACGCCGACCAGCACAAGGAAGACCGCCATGGCGCGCCCGGTCCGCTTCAGCAGTCGGGTCACGGACGCTGAATAGCCCTGGGTGAACCGTTCGAACTGACGGTTGAACCAGCCGAAGAAGCCCTTCTTTTCACAATGACCGGCCGCAACCGGCTTCAGGATGGTGGCGCACAGGGCCGGCGTCAGCGACAGGGCCAGGAAGGCCGAGAACAGGATCGACACCGCCATCGACACGGTGAACTGGCGATAGATGGCGCCCACCGATCCCGACGCCATGGCCATGGGAAGGAAGACCGCGCACAGCACGAGGGTGATGCCGATCACCGGGCTGGTGATCTCCTTCATCGCCTTCTTGGTCGCCTCCTTAGGCGAGAGGCCCTCGGTCGCCATGATGCGCTCGACGTTTTCCACCACGACGATGGCGTCGTCGACGATGATGCCGATGGCCAGCACCATGCCGAACATGGTCAGAACATTGATCGAGAAGCCCGTCACCAGCATGAACGCCAGCGTGCCCAAAAGAGCGATCGGCGCCACGATTGCGGGAATGATCGTGTAGCGGATGTTCTGCAGGAACAGGAACATGACCAGGAAGACCAGGACCATGGCCTCGGCCAGGGTGTGAACCACCTTTTCGATGGACACCTTCACGAAGGGCGCAGTGTCGTATGGGACGACATAGCTCATGCCCGACGGCATGGCCTTGGCGATCTCGTCCATGCGGGCGCGGACGCCTTCAGCGGTTTTCACTGCATTGGCGCCGGGCGACATCTGGATAGCGATGCCGCTGGCGGGCTTGCCGTCCTGATAGGTCGAGAAGGCGTAGGTCTGCGGCCCTAGCTCGACGCGAGCGACATCGCCCAGCGTCAGCCGCGAACCGTCGGCTTCGGCGCGCAGGGTTATTGCGCGGAACTCTTCCGGCGTCGTGAGCTGACCTGAGGCGGTCAGCGGAATGGTGACAGTCTGACCCGCAACGGTCGGGTCGGCGCCCGTTCGACCCGGCGCGATGGGCATGTTCTGGGCGGCGATGGCGTTGGTCACATCGCTGATGCCGACATTGTAGGCCGCCAGCTTCTGCGGATCGACCCAGACGCGCATCGCATATTCTGAACCGAAGTTCTGAACACGACCGACGCCCGGAACGCGCTTCAGCTCCTCGACCACGTTGCGGCTCATATAGTCGCCAAGCTGCTCCGCATCGAAGGCGTCGCCGTCGGAGATCAGGGCGACCATCATCAGGAAGCCGGAATCGGCGGCCTCGACCATCAGGCCGCTCTGGCGGACCGCCTGCGGCAGGCGCGGCTCGACGCTTTTCAGACGGTTCTGAACATCGACCTGGGCCAGCTCCGGGTCCGTCCCGGGACGGAAGGTCGCCGTGATGTTGGCGGTGCCCGACGTGTCGCTGGAGCTTTCGAAATAGAGCAGGTTCTTGACGCTGGACATCTCGCGCTCGATCGGCGCGATGACGCTGTCCGTCATCGTCTGCGGCGTCGCCCCCGGATATGTGGCGTAGATGCTGATGCTGGGCGGGGCCACATCAGGAAAGCGCGCGATAGGCAGGTTGGGCAGGGCCAGCAGCCCGGCCAGGATGATGAAGATGGCCACGACCCACGCAAAGATGGGGCGCTCGATAAAGAACTGAGGCATCGATTCTTTCCCGGATCAGGTCGCAGGGGTCGACGAAACCGCCGCAGCGCTCGGCGCCTTCCAGGGCTCAGCGACAACAGGCTGGTCTGGTTGAACCCGATCCTGCCCTTCGACGATCACACGCTCTCCGGCCTTGAGGCCGGCGAGAACGACATAGTCCCCGTCGACAACATCGCCGAGTTCGACAGGGCGTGAGACGGCTTTACCATCCGCCGCAAGCACCATGACGGTCGCCTGGGCTCCGGCTCGGACCACGGCCTGTTGTGGAACCCGCGGCAAAGTCTTTTCAGCGCCACGCGGCAGGCGGGCGCGTACGAACATACCCGGCAACAGGCGCTGCGAGGCATTGTCGACCAGGACTCGAACCGTGACATCACCCGTCGCCGGATCGACGCTGAGTTCAGAGAAAAGCATCCGGCCGGTCATGCCAGTCGGCTTGCCGTCGCTGTCCAGAATATCGACCGTGTTTACCCCCTGCCCTGCGTCGCGCAGCGCCTCAAGCCGCGACGCGGGCTGGCGAACATCCACATAGACCTGATTGATCTGATGAATGGTCGCCAGAGCCGCGGCGTCGGCCGTGCCCACGAGCGCGCCCTCGGTGACGGTCGAAGCGCCTATGCGACCCGAGATCGGAGCCGTGACCGTGGCGAAACCGACATCAAGATGACGGCGCGCCAGCGCGGCTTGAGCGGCTGCGACATCGGCCTGGGCCTGAGCTAATTCTGCGGCGGCGTTATCATAGGCCTGGCGGCTGACCGCATCGGCTTGCAGCAAAGGGGCCAGCCGCTCAGCCTGAAGCCGCGCACGATCACGTATGGCGACTGCGCGCTGAAGCGCGGCTGACGCGCTTTCGGCCTCGGCGCGGAACGGCGCCGCATTGATCTGGAACAGCGGCTGCCCCGCCCGCACGACTGCGCCTTCAGTGAAGAGTTTGCGCTGCACAATGCCACCGACCTGAGCGCGGATCTCCGCCGTGCGGAAGGCCACGACACGGCCCGGCAGGCTGTCGGAAAGCTGGACATGTCCGGCCTGGACGGTCGTCACTGCGACGGTCGGCGGCGGCAGCGCACTCTCTTCCTGTCTCGAGCCGCACGCAGCGAGTAGAACAAGAACGGCCCCTCCGATCAGGAGATTTTTGCGCGGGTGGCGCGTCATGTCATCGTCTCCGAGAGTTCCGCCACAATGGCTGAGACGCACTTTTTTCGCACCGCAGCATGAGAGTTGCGTCGAGAGTTAATGGAGGATGTGTGGACGCCCGACAGCGGGACTGGACGCAGCCGCAGGCATGCCCCCATCTAGACTGCGACGGAGACAGCATGAGCGCCTTGATACTGATTGCTGAAGACGAGCCGGACATTGCGGCCGTGCTCGACGCCTATCTCGTACGAGAGGGGTTCCGCACCGTACGCGCAGGCGACGGCCAGACAGCTCTGGACCTGCACTTGGCGCTGAAACCCGATCTGGTGCTGCTCGATGTCCGCATGCCCAAGCGTACCGGCTGGGAAGTCCTGAGCGAGATACGCCGACGTGGCGACACCCCGGTCATGATGATCACGGCGCTGGATCAGGATATCGACAAGCTTCAGGCTCTGCGGGTGGGCGCGGATGACTATGTCATCAAGCCTTTCAACGCCGCCGAGGTCGCGGCGCGCGCTCACGTCATCCTGCGTCGCAGCCAAAGCGCTGGAGACAGCCGAGTGCTGCGGGTCGGACCGCTGGAGATCGACCTTGAGAGCCATCTGGCGACGATCAGGGCATCAGGTGAGGAAAATCGTCTGAACCTGACACTCACTGAGTTCCGAATTCTTGCTTTCATGGCGCGTCAGCCGATGCGGGTCTTCACCCGCAGCGAGTTGGTTGATGCCTGTCTGCCCGGTCAAGACGTGCTTGAGCGCACCGTCGACAGCCATCTCAGCAAACTCCGGAAGAAACTGGACGAAGCGGATGCTTCACAGCTTCTGACCGGGATTCGAGGTGTCGGCTATCGGTTGGAAAACCTGTGATGAAGCTGCCCAGCGGCCTTGGCCGGAACATCGCGATCTATATGTCCGCCGTAACCACGCTGGGCCTATGTATCTCGACGGTTGGCAGCTACTTCATATACGGCTGGTTGTTCACCAAGCACCCTGATTACATTGACGAATCTGTATGGTCTCTGAACCCCATCGACCTTTTAATGTCGTGCGGATTCATCCTGCTTTCAATCGCATTGTCCGTGGCAGCAGCACTGCAATTGTCGAAACGCATCGCACGCCCCCTTTCATCGCTCGCGCTCGCGGCGCGTCAGATTAAAAATGGCGATCTCAGCGCACGCGCCTCCTCAGACGATCGGTCTCTAGGCGAAGCAACGGAGATGGTCGAGAATTTCAATGCCATGGCTGAGAGGCTTGAAAACGTCGCTGAAGACCTGGCGACATGGAACGCGTCGATCGCCCATGAGCTTCGAACGCCGGTTACGATTCTGCTAGGCCGTTTGCAGGGCGTCGCGGACGGTCTGTTCGAGTTGGACCCCGCCCTTCTCGCCAGCCTGATCAAACAGATTGAGGGGCTCGCGCGTCTGGTCGAAGACCTTCGAGTCGTCAGCCTGGCGAACAGCGGCCATCTTCACCTGCGGCTCGAAGTCGTGGACATGGCGGACGTAGTAGAAGATCTGCGCGGCGTCGTAGACCCTGCTCTGACAGAGGGCGGTTTCCGCACGGTATGGTCTCTCGACAGGTGTTCAGCAGAGTGCGATCCATTCAGGGTCAGACAGGCCGTTCTCGCCCTGATCGACAACGCCCGCAAACATGCGACCCCTGGCCTGCTGCGTGTTTCGGTCGAACAACGCGATAGCTGGATCTGCATCGCCATATCCGATGTGGGTCCGGGGCTTTCTCCCTCGTCGGCTCAGAAACTGTTCCAGCCCTTCATCAGGGGCGGTGAAAGTGGAGAAGGCTCCGGCTTGGGTCTATCCGTAGTTATGGCAGTGGCCGAAGCCCACGGCGGCGAACTGCGATATCGCCCCAACGTCGAGCTTGGCTCCACCTTCGAACTGCGCCTTCCTGCAGAACGACCCGATCATCCCACAGGGTGACGCAATGACACCAGGTCAACCCACGCCCCGGAATCCAAGGCGCTGGCTGGCGCTTCTGGCCGTCATGCTGGCCTTCCTGCCCGTCGTGCTGGACATGACCATCCTGCATGTCGCCGTTCCAACCCTGACACTCAACCTCAAAGCCAGCGGAGCCGAAGCGCTTTGGATCATCGACATCTATCCCCTGCTGATGGCGGGGCTGGTCGTTCCGATGGGCGTTCTCGCTGACAGGGTGGGCGCAAGGCGCATCCTGCTGACCGGACTGGTCGTCTTCGGGACCGCCTCAGCCCTCGCTGCATATTCTACGAGCGCAGCGTTTCTGATCGGGTCGCGCGCCTTTCTGGCGATTGGGGGCTCCATGATCATGCCCACGGTTTTGGGCCTGATCCGCAGAACGTTCGAAGATGAATCCGAGCGCGCCATGGCCTTGGGCTTCTGGGGGACCGTCGGCGCGGCCGGTGCGGCTGTCGGTCCCCTGATCGGCGGCCTGCTGCTAGCCCATTTCTGGTGGGGCTCGGTCTTTCTGATCAACGTACCCGTGATGCTGTTCGTCGCTCCGGCCTGCTATTTTCTGCTGTCGAAAGACGAAACGGTCACGCCCGGACGCCTGCCGATCGGCCAGGCCGTAATGCTGATCATCGCCATGATCGCTCTGGTCTATGGCCTGAAAGCCGGGATCGGCGCGAAACACGGCCCCGCACTGGTTCTCGGCATTTTCGCGATCGGCGCCCTGACGCTGGCGGCCTTCATACGAATCCAACTGCGATCGCCCAGCCCCATGCTGAACCTGGCCCTGTTTCAGCGCTCGGCGATCCTGGCAGGCATCTTCATGGCCCTGGTTGCGTCCGGAGCCCTGTCGGGCGTCGAACTGACCCTGGCGCAGGAACTACAGTATGTCCTGACCAAGTCGCCGCTTGAGGCGGGCATCTATCTCATACCCATCATGACGGCGGCGGCGGTCGGCGGCCCGGTAGCGGGCAGGCTGACGACGGCCTTCGGCTTGCGCGCCGTCGCCAGCGTCAGCCTGCTCCTGGCGGCCGCCGCCCTGATCCTGCTGAGCATCAGCGATCTGGCAGAGCCCGGCTTTATCGTGCCCGCGCTACTGGCCAGCCTCGGCCTAGCGCTCAGCATCGGACTGACAGCGTCGTCCATCGCCATCATGGGAGCGGTTAAGGCGTCAGAAGGCGCCTCCGCAGGGGCGCTGGAGGCCACGGCATACGAACTCGGCGCCGGGTTCGGAATCACTCTGTTCGGGGTCTTCACCTCCGTCCTTTTCAGTCGGAGGCTCGATATGCCGGCGAACACCCCGGCAGAATTGGCGGCGCAGGCGTCCCGCTCGATCGGCGACACGATGATCGTCGCCAAACAGTTGCCCCCCGAAGAAGCCGCACCGCTGATCCAAGCCGGTCAGGCCGCGTTCAACAACGCGCACTCCGTTATCCTCGCGGTCGCCGGTGTTCTTCTTTTAGCGCTTGCACTCGTTGTGTTTCTTCTGCTGGAACATCGCTGGGATCCCTGACGGCACTCTGGGTTGCCTATGCAGAACGGGCCAGGTGGCCGACGGCTTGATGATCGCCGCGAGCGAACCTGTAATCGCTGCAAGCGATGGAGCGAGGCTGGGGTCTTCGTTCGAATGATGGAGGGTTTGTCCGAGGCCCCGACCGAACGCCGCACCGTCATGATCGACGCGACCTGCTGCAAGGCGCACCGCACGGCTCGAGCCTGCGGGTAAAAAAGGGGGCCTCAGGCGGCCGATCGGACGCACGAAAGGCGGGATGAACACCAAAACTCCACGCCGTGATCGATGCCAACGGACGACCGATCGGCCTGTTCATGACAGCGGGCCAGGTCAGCGACTACACCGGCGGCGCTGCACGTCAGCCGCGTTCTCTGGCGCCTCCTATCCGCCGGAGCGTCGCGCGCTCGCCACAGCGCCCACGCTCAAAGATTGAGCGCAGGCTAGTTGCCCACCTGCAATCCTCGAAGCCATGTCGGTAAAATAGCCTCAAAATTTGCTATTGATAATCCCTCGCAATATAGTAGGGCATCACTACGCCGTCGAGCCATTCGCCAGCGGTCGATCGATGCTTCGAGGGATGATTCATGCGCAAACCCGCCCTTATCGCCGGCGCAACCCTGGCGATGTCGCCTCTCGCGGCCGCGGCTCAAACTGAAGGCTCCGTCGCTGCTGAAGCGCCCGTGGCGGTGGACGAGGTGGTCGTCACCGGCCGTTATACGCTTCCCAACCGGATCGACACCGCAACGGGCCTGGGCCTGACCGTGCGCGAGACGCCGCAATCGGTCAGCATCGTCACTGAGCAGCGCATCCTCGACCAGAATCTGGCGACCGTCGCGGACGTCATAGCCAATGGGGTCGGCGTGTCGGTCAATGAGGTCGATGACGTCCGCAACACCTTCAGCGCCCGCGGCTTCGACATAAAGAACTATCAGGTCGACGGCGTGCCCCTGGCCTGGACCCTCGCCGGCGGCGCTGGCGAGACCGTGGCTGACGTCTCCCTCTATGAACGGGTCGAGATTGTGCGCGGCGCCACCGGACTGCTGACCGGCGCCGGCGATCCGTCCGCCTCTATCAACCTGGTCCGCAAACACGCCGACAGCGAGATTACGAACGGCTATGTCAGCGCCAGCGTAGGATCCTGGAACACTTGGAGCGTATCGGCCGATGTAGGCGGCAAGCTGAACGCCTCGGGCGCGCTGCGCGGGCGTCTGGTCGCCAAATACGAGGAGGGCGACAGCTACATCGACCTCTACCATAACGAGAAGACCGTGCTGTACGGGGTGATCGACGCCGACCTGACCGATCGCACCCTGCTGAGGCTCGGCGCGAGTCACCAATCCGGTTCGCCGAACGCCCCGGCCTGGGGCGCCCTGCCCTCCTTCTACAGCGACGGCTCCTTCGCCATATGGCCGCGCTCCAAGACCGCTTCGGCCGACTGGACCTACTGGGACACCGAGAACCAGAATATCTTCGCCAACATCCAGCACGAGTTCGCCAACGGCTGGCGACTCACGGCCAACTACAACTGGTTGCGCAACGCCCAGACCACAGAGATTCTCTATCTGTCGGGCCTGGTCGATCTCTCTACCGGCGCGATCCAGTACACCTATCCCTATTCGGACGACGGCGAGAGCATCCAGAACAGCTTCGACATTCAGTTGAAGGGCGACTTCGGCCTGTTCGGGCGCCGGCATGAGTTCGTCGTCGGCGCCCTGCACAGCACCCAGGAACGGGAGACCTCCACCTACGCCGCCCTCGCCTTCCCACCGGCCGACGACTTCGTGAATTGGGACGGCGCCGCCTATCCCTATCCCGGCTTCTCCGACGTCGGCGTCCTGGCGGTCGATGAGACGGTCAAGCAGACAGGCTTTTACGGTGCCCTGCGGCTGAACCTGACGGACTCGCTGAAACTGATCGGCGGGGGGCGCCTGGCGAGCTGGGATCTGTCGGGATTCAATTTCGGACCCGAGCGCGACTACGGCAACGACGACGTATTCATTCCCTATGTCGGCGCGCTCTATGACCTGACGCCGACGCATCGGCTGTACGCCAGCTATACCGAGATCTTCCAGCCCCAGGATGCGCGCGATCGCAACGGCGGCTATCTGGAACCCATCGTCGGCGCTGCCTATGAAGCCGGACTCAAGAGCGCCTTCTTCGACGACGCCCTGCAGACATCCGTCGCCGTGTTCCGGATCGAACAGGACAATCTGGCTCAGGCGGACATCGGCTATTTCGTTCCCGGCGTCACCCCGCCAGCACAGGCGTATTACGGCGCCGAGGGCGCGACCAGCAAAGGCTTCGAACTGGAAGTCACCGGCCGCCCGCTCGAAGGCTGGAACATCAACTTCGGCTACAGCCAGTTCGAGGTCGAGGACGCGACCGGCCAGGCCGTGAACACCGACCATCCCCGCCAGTTGCTCAAGTTGTTCACCACCTACCGCCTGCCCGGCGCCTGGAGCGATCTGGTCATCGGCGGCGGGGTCAACTACCGCAGCAAGAACTATTCGGCCAGCGTCAATCCCGTCACCAACGCGCCCTTCCGCTTCCAGCAGGATGGCTTCGTCCTGGTCAGCCTGATGGCGCGCTACGACCTGAGCGACGCGCTCCAGCTGCAGGCCAATGTCGAGAACCTCTTCGACGAGACCTATTACAGCCAGATCGGCTTCTTCAGCCAGTATCGCTACGGCGCGCCGCGAAACGCGACGGTCAGCCTGCGATACCGCTTCTGACCCCCTCATGCCCAGGCCGTCAACATGACCAGAATACAGAAATCATCCGCCGCCGCCCTCCTGCTGCTCGCTGGAGCCGGGCTTTCCACCTCCGCGCTGGCGCAGAACATGCCGTCGGGCCTGCCCGCCGAACCCGCCGCCAGCGCCGCCGTGCTGGATAATGGCGTGCTCTACCGCGAGTTGACGCGGGGGATCTATGAAGTCCGCTACAATCCTCACGACGATGCGCTCTACGTCGCGTCCGCCCTTGCCACTCCAGGCGTCAAGGGCGGGATTGTCTATAAGTTGAACGCCGACACCCTGGAGCCGGTAGGAGCGATCCATACGGACCGAGGCAACTTCGCCCTGGCCCTCAACGCCGACGGTTCCAGGCTCTATGCGACAAACAGCCTTGAGCACAGCGTCACCGCCTTCAACCTGGAAGACAACAGCATCATCGGCCGGCTGGACCTGAATGAGGTCGGTCCGGACGGCAATAAATTCGGCCCCCGTCAGGTGATCCATGACGCCGCAAAAGGCGCGCTCTACATCGGAGCGGTAGGCGACCCTGGCGTGATCTGGGTCGTTGACGCCGATACGCTTCAACTGCGCCATACAATCCGCGAGGCCGGGAAATGGGTCACGGGCCTGGCGGTACACCCGCGCACAGGCGACCTCTACGCGACCAACGGCGGGGGCGAAATGCTGGTCATCGACACCGCATCCTACGCCATCAAGCACCGTTTCCGACCGGCAGGAGACACCGAGGCTCTGCTGTTGAACTTCGCCTTCGATGTCGACAACAATCGTCTCTACGTGACCGATCACTCGAAGCTGAAGACCCTGCTGATCGTCAATCCGGACACCGGTGAGAAGATCGGGGAAATTCCGGACGCCGGCGAGTCCATGGCCATCCTGCTCCATCCCCAACGACGTGAGCTCTATGTGACCAACCGCGAACGGGGCACGGTGTCTGTTTGGGATGCGGACACGCACACCCTGAAACGCACGGTGCGGGCTGGGCCGAACCCGAACAGCCTGGCGCTTTCCGCTGATGGGAACGCCCTGTTCGTGACGGTGAAGACGCCCTTCACCAGCACCTATTCCGCCAGCGGCGTCGAAAGCATCGTCCGCATTCCACTGGATATCAACGCTCCTGAAGCGACTTCGAATCCCTGACCGGCGCGGGGGGGGGGGGGGGGGGGGGGGGGGCCCAGCCTCCCTCAGCCCCCCCCTCCCCCCCCCGCCCCGCGCCCCTCCCCCCGCGCGGGGGGGCGTGGGCCCCCGCCGGGCCCCCCCCCCCCCGCGCCAGAGTGGCGGCCGCCCCAAGCCGGCAGCGGCGAATGCCGCTCGTCAGATAATCTATCGTCGCCGACCTGATCGCTTGCCTTCTCAGCCGCCTCGCTCTCTCGAAATCTATTAAACGCACAGGCAGGCTGTTATCGATTATGCTCACTCGATTACACGAAATCTGACAAACTTTTGTTTCAACGACACTTTTCAAGGACGAATACGCGTCTGAATGGCCCGAAGGCCGACCCAGTACAAGCATCTTGAAAATACTCAGAAAACGGACTGATGTAAAAAGCGCGTTATTGCGGTTTTTTTAGATATGTATTGACTACATAGACAAAGACGAAAAGCCCCTTCTCTTGACCTCTGCAGCGACGATCATCGGTATTTCATCACCCTTTACGCTTCGGCGCAAACGAGCGACATCGACCCGTTACATCGATAGTGCCATTGCTCATGCGCCTTGGGCGCCGCGCCACAGTCCCAGCCGCCACAAGCAGAGATCGATCATCAGGGCCGCTAAGAGATTCACCCCCGTCAAGGGATAGAGAATCAAGAGCGGCAGGACGATCGCCAGCACCGCAGCCCGAAGACGAGGCTCCGGCGGAACGACCGGCGCGCCCAGGCGCTCCTTCGGACGGCGCTTCCACCACATCACCACCGCGCTGATCGCCAGAAGCCAGACGGCGATGCAGCCGCCTAGCATAATGAACTGGTTCATGCGTCCGGACTACGTGTCCTGATGGACGGCGATGCCCCATTCGAAAGCCTTGGCCCCGCCCCTGAATTGACCGTATCGGATGTCCGCCAGCACCGCGCCGGTCGTGCCGTCGATATAGAGCGCGCGGGTGTCTTCCGCCTCTCTGACGCTGTGGGCCGCCATATAGGCCAGATGCGGATCCGTCGGGATGGACACCTGATAGCGCCGTGCGAGCCCATGGGCGTCGGCGGCCGTTACAACCTTGGCCAGAGACGGCGCGCCATGGTGCGAGGCGGGCATGACCATGCCTTCCACGGTCCAGCCGACGCCAGCGGGGCGGTCGTGAGCCTTGGCGTGGACGAAGGGACTGGCAGCAGGCGGGGCGGCGGGTCGGCCCAGGCCGTGGCCGCGGACGAAGGCCATATACTGGTCGCCCCAGAAGGCGGACCACGGCATCCCTGTCACGGCCAGTAAGACGATCACCGCGCCGGCGTAGAAACCGGTCACCGCGTGTAGATCACGCCAGAAGGGACAGCGTTTCGGGTCGGCCGCGCGGATCGTCACCACACCGGCGTCGCGCTTGCGCGGCCACCACAGGAAGACCCCCGCGCCCACCAGGATGATCGCCCAGTCGGCGACGATTTCGACCAGATAGGTGGCCCATGTGCCGATCAACGACAGGCTGTGGAGCCCCTTGATCGTCTCCATCACCCCGCCGAAGGCCGTCACCCCGAGCAGCCGTCTGTCGTGCGGATCGACGAAGGCCGTGCTTCGGCTCCCTTCCCCAGATCGACCGTGAGCCGCACCGCTTGGTCTTCGCGCGCAGGGACAAGAACGTTCGAGACGATCCCGCCCGTTCGCGCCTCGGCGGTCGACACCCATTGATGGGGCGAGGAGCTTCCTGCCCGCCCCTCGACATGGGCCAAGGGCCGGTAGACGGCGGCGTCAATGCAGTCCTTGAACAGATAGAGGCCGCCCGTCAGCGTCATCAGCCACAGGAGGGGCAGGACCAGAAGGCCGGCATAGAAATGCCAGCGCCAGACGGCGCGATAGGCGCCGGCCATCGGGCTGACGTCGGCTCCGGTTTGAGGACGGTCGGTCATGGCGTCCCTTTCGAACAAATGCGCTGGGGCGAGGCGGTCGAAATCCGGGGGCGACCCTCGTCGGATCGACACCCCGGGACCCTGCCCGCACGTCAGGCGACGGGTCTCGTCGAGACCCCGCCGCCGACGCGATCAGAACCGGTAGCGCAGACCGGCGTAGACTGACCGTCCCGTGCCCGGATTGAACAGCTGGGAAGTCGGCGATGCCCTGCCCGCCACTGCGACCGTCGAAATGTAGCGCTCGTCGGTGAGGTTACGACCTTCGACATAGCCCGACCAGCCCTGCGGCGCGTCATAACCGAGCCGAAGGCCAAGTAAGGCGTAGCTGTCGACGGTCAAGGTGTTGGCGTTGTCGGCGAAATAGTCGCTGGGCGACCACTCCACATTCGGCCCGAAATAGACGCCTGAAGGGTGGCGATAGAGAGCCTCGGCCCGGAGCAGATGCCGGGGCACGCCAGGCATTTCATTGTCGCCGAAGGTGTGGTCGCCGTCGAAAGCGAAGTCGTTCAGTGTGTAGGCTGCGGTCAGCACCAGCCGATCACCGTCGACGAATGTCGAGCCGAACACCGGCGCGCTGCCGCCCGCCTCGATCCCCTGGTGAACCGTCGGTCCAGCGTTGACCACCGTGCAGGCCGCCCAGGGGAAGAGGGTCAGGCATTGCAGTTCGTCCTCGATCTCGGCGCGATAGATGGCGACGTCCCAGCTCGCCTCCCCGCGGCGGCCCCGCGCACCCACCTCATAGGTCGTCGCCGTCTGCGCCTCGAGATCGTCCGGGGTCGAGAAGGCGTTGGCGTCGTAGGTTGGGATTTCGGCGCTGCGCGAGACATTGGCGAACAGCTGGGTGCTGCTGTCCACGTCCCACAGGATGCCCAGGCGCGGGCTCCACAGATCGTAGCTCGCCCGACCCGACTGCTCGCCGTTCGACAGGAAGCGGTCACGGCGCTCGCGCGTGGCGTGGAGATACTGGACGCTGGCGATCAGGCTCAAGTCAGGCCGGACCTTGAGCGTGTTCTCCCCGTAGAGGGTGATGTTGTCCGAGGTGTCGACCATGGACGAGGCGAGGTCGCCCTTCACGGCGTCGGGCAGGTTGATGAACTGCTCGGTGTCGATCCGGCCGGTGGCGATTGTCGCGCCGACCACAAGACGGTTCTCGAGCCCGCCGATCCGACCGTCATGCGCGGCGCGGGCATAGAGGCCGTAGTCCTCGGCGGTGAAGTCGAGCCACTGGTAGATCGGGTGCATCACGTGCCGCCACAGACCATAGGCGCCGAAATCCACCGACGCATCGCCGAAGCGGACCGTCGTCTTGTTGGTCAGGCGAACAGAGTCGATGTTGCGCTGCTGATCCTGAACGATCCAGTCCGGGTTGGCTGCGGTCGGATCGTTCAGCGCGCTATCCTTGCTGACCTCGCCGGGAATGCGCGAGCGCCAGGTGAAGGCGTTGAGATAGAAGCGGGTCTCCGCGTCAGGCGACAGCCGATAGCCGAGGTTGGCGTTCAGCCGGTTGAAGTCCTGCTGGCTATGGTCGCGATAGCCGTCCTCGGTCTGGGAAGAAAATGTGACGAACCCATCCGTGCGGCCACTGACCCCGCCAGTGCTGACCTGCCCCCGCACGAAGCCGAAGCTGCCGATGTCGAGCCGGCCGTCGAAGGCCTGGGCGTCCCGGCCGGTGGGCGAGACGAAGTTGATCGCCCCCCCAAGGGCGTTCCCGCCATAGCGCAGGGCATTGGCGCCCTTGAACACCTCGACGTAGCGATAGGCGGTCGGGTCGACCTCCGACAGATCCAGAAGACCGTCCGAGGTATTTATCGGCGCGCCGTCGATATAGGCGTTGATCCCCCGGTTGCCGTAGGCGCGCGACAGGCCCGAACCGCGGATCGACATCCGGGCGTCCGGGCCGAAGCGCGGCTGGGTCACCACGCCGGGCACATAGGCCAGGACGTCCTTTACGGCGGCGGCCGGGCCGGACTTGAAGGCGGTGTCCGGGATTACGTCGACCCCGCCCGCGGTGCGCTGGATCTCCGCCTCGGCCTGGGCGGTCTGGGGCACGGTCACGGCGGTGCGAGCGCCATAGACGGTGATTTCCTCGAGCTGAATCGCACCCGTATCCTGGGCGAATGCAGGCGTGGCGGCGCAGGCGGCGAGAAGCAGCGCCAGCGGCGCCGCGGTGGTCTTGAGAGACATTTGATCTTTCTGAAGAGACGACGGCGACCGGCCATAACCGGTGCGAACGGGATCGCTTCAGGCGTGCGGGGGCGCGGTGGACGGCGGCCGAAGGGCTTCCCGACCCTCAGCCGAAACGGCGGCGAACGGGCTGAGCGCGGGCTTACTCCGTGCGACCCGCATCCGGATCGGCACACTCGGCGGCGGCGAATCAATCGCCGCGAGATTGGACAGCAAGGCCGCCGCGCAACTGAGGCTGCCAAGATCCGTGCCCTTGACCGGCTTCGGGTGGCCTTCGGCGTCATAGACGACCATGGCCATGTCGCCCGAACACAGCATGACCGGCTCGCCCAGGGCCGAGGACGCCGCCACAGCGGTGGGCAGGAAGGTCCCGAACGTGATCGCGAAGACCGCGGCGAGGAACGCCAGCGATCGCGACAGCGACCAGTGCTCGGACGAGGATCGAGACATGTCTCGCGCCTTAACGGCGTGTCGGCGCTTAAGCAATGATCATGTGGCGTCCGGAAAGCGGCGGACGATTTCGGCTCGCGATTGGAGAGGACAAGATCACCGGGTTGGACAAAGCGTCACGGTGAAGCCGGGGCCGATGGACAGCCTGAAGTGCGCCGCCTGTATCACTGCGAGCTTCACCGCCCTGCCGCCTCCGCCTATCGCCACCCACCCAGCCCCACCCTTCACGCATTACGGAGCCGCAGCCGGTCCCGGTGGCCGCCGCCCCTTCGCTCCCCGCGTTTCGTCCCGGTCTGAGACCACCGCCAACGGCCCCGCCTATCGCCTGAACATCGCAAAACACGCGCCGACCAGTGTGTCGGCGCGCCTCTTCTGCTGTTCAGGACCACCTTTCATGTCTCTCAAACTTTCTGCGGTGCCATGCGCGCTGCTGCTCGCGGCTTGCGCCTCGCCGGCCCTCGCCCAATCCATCGCCGACGAGCCCATCACGCTCGACAGCACCATCGTCACCGCCATGCGCAATCCCGAGGATCCGCCCGTCGTCGCGGAGGCCCGCGCCCGACTGGCCCGCACGCCCGGCGCGGTGTCGGTCGTCGCCGCCGAGACCTATGAGAACCGCAACGTCCAGGGCCTGTACGACATCCTGCGCGACGCCCATGGCCTGCAAAGCGCCCTGAAAACACTCTGCGTCATAGTCCCTGTCGCCCAGCAGCCATTGCACCTTGGGTAGGCTATCCAACATCGCGGCGGCGCCGGTGTAGTCGCTGACCTGTCGCGCCGTCATGACCAGGCCAATCGGGGCGTCCGCTCGCATCGGTCACGGCGTGCAGCTTGGTGTTCATGCCGCCCTTCGTGCATCCGATCGGTCGGCCCAGGCCCCCTTTTTTACCCGCAGGCTCGAAGCCGTGCGGTGCCCCTTCAGATAGGTCGCGTCTATCATCACTGTCCGGCTTTCAGTCTGAGCGCCGGACAGGCTATGGGCCACTCGGCTAATGTTGAGAAGGTTAAACAGGAAGAATATCAATGCAAGAAACGACGAGGAAACCGATCTGAATGCTCGGCAGGCCGAAAGTATACATAACGGGGGCTTCCTGCTCGGGTGTCTCGACGCTCGGCGCGGTGCTGACAAAGCGGTTCGAAATCCCGCTCATAGATGTCGATGATTTCTACTGGATGCCGACGGACCCGCCTTTCAGCGTCAAACGCCCCCCTGAGGAGCGAGTGAAACTGATCACGGAACAGCAAGGTGCGTCCCAAGGATGGATATTGACCGGCTCCTTCACCGGATGGGGTGAGGCCCTGACCCGTGACGTTGATCTGATTGTCTTTCTCTACACGCCTGCCGCCATCAGACTGCAACGTCTCGACCAGCGCGAGGCGGCGCGCCACGGTGGGCGCATCCTTCCCGGTGGGGACATGCACGATGCGCATGTGGCGTTTCGGAATTGGGCTTCAGGATATGATGACCCGCAGTTCACTGGACGGAACCTCGCTCAACATGAACGCTGGCTTGCCCAACAAACGAATCCGGTTCTCAGACTGCAGGGCGAGAAGCCGATAGATGAGATGGCGAACGTGGTAGCGAGTAAGGTTGCGCTTATTGTTAAGAAGGCAGTAAGTTAACCCGCCCTTTCCGGCCTCCTGCGCGACGGCGACCTGCCCGCGGTAGGTGTCAAAGGAGCCGCCTTCGATCCGCAGCAGGTTGTCGAACTGGGCTGTGCGGCCGGTCGGGGTGACGAAGTTGATGGCCCCGCCCAGTTGGGTGCCGCCGAACCGCAGGACGTTGCCGCCGCGATAGATCTCGACATACCGCGCGCTCAGCGGGTCGATCTTCTGGAAGTCTGAAAATCCGTCAGCGTCGGCGAACGGCACGCCATCCTAGGCGACCAGGACGCCACGCTGATGGTAGCTCTGCGAAATCCCGGAGCCTCGGATCAACAGTCGGGCTTCTTCGCCGAACCGCTTTTGGGCGAGCACGCCCGGGGCGTCACGCCTTGCATTCCCGAAATCCCGAACCGAACCCATCTGCTACGACAGACGCCGCTGCAAACAACGCAATCGCATTGAGATCATGTTCGGCAGACTTAAGGATTACCGACGCGCCGCCACCCACTACGACCGCTGCCCGACCGTTTTCCTCTCCGCCATAGCCCTCACCGCTAACGTCCTATTCTGGCTATGAGTCCTGAGCATAGAATGGCGCGCGACCGCTTGCATTTCGATGTCAGGTTTATGCCCAAGCCGTAACAATCACTAAACCTGACCGCCTTGTCGGATCGGCAGGCGGAATATTGCGGCAAGACCGCCACCATCCCTTTGTTCGAGCCAAATCTCGCCGTTGTCGATCCTGGCCAGTTCACGGCCAACCGAGAGACCTAGCCCTACGCCGCCCGTGCCCCGGCTCCTTGAGCCTTCCAGGCGATAGAAGGGCTCGAACACCTTCTCGAGATCTTGCGTCTCCAACCCCGGTCCACGGTCAAGAACGCGCACGATCGACCATTCCTTATCTGCGCCGATTTCCACGACGACGTCTTCGCCGTATCGTAGAGCGTTGTGGACTAGGTTGAGCAGAACCCGTCGGACACGTTGGGGGGCAGCCGTCGCCTCGGCCTGTGTCTTGACGCTCAGCGAAACTGAGCCCGGCGCGAACGTGTCGAGGACCTCCTCGGCCAGGGCGGCCAGATCGACTGGTTCTGCCCCGGCCGCATCGCCCGCCTGGACCGCCGCATAGTCTAGAATTTCCGAGATCATCGCGTCCATGCGCGCAATGTCCCGAGCCATCCGGTCACGTGCGGACGGCGGGGATTGTTCGGCGCGAAGACGCAGGCCAGTCAGCGGCGTGCGCAGGTCGTGCGCCACGGCGGTCAGCATGCGCATGCGCTGGATCAACTGGCCCTCGAGTCGGGCGCGCATCTCGCTCAATGCGGCGGCGACCGCCGTGACTTCTCGAGGCCCCTTGGAGAAATCCAGATCGGTTGATCGGTCGATCTGAACCTGTTGGGCTGCCAGGGCCAAGGCGCGAACCGGGCGCGTCAGCCGGCGCGCAGCCCACCAGGTGATCGGCGCGATCAGCAACAGGCTGAGGCCGAGCATGAGCGCCAGGCGGGCGATCCAGCGCTCCATGGCGCGTTCCGCTGGCCGGATAACCACCCACTGTCCGTTGGGTTGACGCCAAGCCGCCTCGAACGCCGACAGGCTGAAGTCCGGAGACATCAGAGCCGCGCCTGCAATGGCGTTGACGTTCGCTGGAGACAACGTCGACCGACGCGCGACGGACGCTTGTCCCGTCGTCTTCAGTGTCACGCTGGACTGAGATGAAATTGGCGCTAAAGCGGCGTCGAGGCGGACGCGAACCCCGCGAGTGTCGTCGCCCAGCGTCGCCGCGATCCCGGACGCCAGAAGCGCTCCTGTGCCCGCCGTCGTCTCGAACGGGGCCTCGCGCGCCTCCACCCGTCTCCAGCCTTCTTGGCGCGCGATCGCCGGATCCTGAAACGCCTGAGCGACCCGTGCCGGGCTCATCCTGGAGGGGGTTGGAGGCGGCGTGAGCAGCACGACCGCAACGCTGATCGCCTGAACCAGCAGAACAATCGCCAGCGCCAAGGCGCCGATCTGGAACAGGATCGACCGAGGGGTCAATGGCGCCTTACCGGCACGATGAACCGGTACCCCTCCCCTCGCACCGTCTCGATGAAGCGGGCGGCGGGTCCGAGCTTCCTGCGCAGACGGCTGATCGCCAGATCGATCGACCGGTCAAAAGTGTCGGCGCCGTTTTCATCGAGCCAATCCAGAAGTTGGTCCCGTGACATCAGCCGACGCGGCCGGTCAAGGAAGATACGGAGTAGCCTATGATCTCGAGCCGTCAAGGCGACCGCCTCGCCTTCAGGCGAAAGTAGCAGCCGATCATCGATGTCCAAGGTCCAGCCCTCGAAGGTCAGTCTGCGGGTTTGCCCGGCGGTGTCGAGTGCGCCCCCGCGCCGGAGCACCGACCGCACGCGCGCCAGCAGTTCGCGAGGATCGAACGGCTTGGCGAGATAATCCGAAGCGCCCAGCTCCAAGCCTACCACCCGGTCCACCGTCGAGCCGAGCGCGCTGAGCATTAGGACAGACTGGCCGTCACGCGCCAGCCTACGACAGATGGAGAGCCCGTCTTCGCCCGGCAGCATCAGGTCGAGTACGATCAGATCGGCGCGCTCGTCGTTCAGCTGTCGATCCATCTCCCGGGCATCAGCAGCTCCGCGGACCGCGAAACCTTGGTTGGACAGGTATTCGCACAGGGCATCACGGACGCTACGGTCATCATCTACCACGATCACGGCGGGCGGCGCCATTGGGTCTCCTGAAGGCATGAGGCCAGACTGGTCAGTTCGTGTAGCCGGTTTGTGTCCGTCCTTCGTCATACCGACAAGATCGGGACATTCGGCGCTGCGGTCGAGAGAGCCATCTGAGCCTCAACATACGGAGGCTTCATGTTCAGATTTCACACCACCCTCGCCTGCGGCGCGATCGCCCTGGCGTCCCCCGCGGCAGCCGACGACCTGTGCGCCAAGGCGCTGACTGCCTTGGGCCCCAGTGCGGCGCCCCTAGCCTGTACCGGAACGCCAGCTGGTATCGCCATCGCTCCCGACATTGAACGCGCCGACCGCCTGTCTCGACTGGGCGAGGCGGGAGAAGCCCGTTTCAAGACCTATTTCGGGCGAGATACGCCCCTTTACGTTGTTCTGGAAGCAACCGAGCTGGCCGGCGCGCCCAACCCCAAGGCCGCGCTGGAGGCGGTGGGATTTGAACGCGTGTTGGTCTGGTCATCTCAGGAGGAGCATGTTCGCCAGATCACGGCCGCCACTCGAGCTAGCGCGGAGGCGGCGGCTCGGCGTCAGGGTCTGGATGAGGCCAAGATCGCCGCTGTTGCCGACCAAGCGGTAGCCGCGCGTCGACCGGGACGGCTGACGCTAGACGCACGGGAAGCCCAGGTCGTGCCGCACGAGCTCGGACACGGCTGGTTCGTCAAGGCGTTCTGGCCCGACTATCAGCCCGCCGCACAGGATCACTATGGAGGTCCTGGACCCGATTGGCTCGACGAGATCGCCGCCATGCTGATGGAGGACGGCGACGGCGCGGAGGAGCGGCGGAAGGTCTTCCGAGCGGTCTATCAAGGGCGCGCTGGCGGAGCTCTGTCAACCTTCCCCGTCGCGAATCTCATTGATCTGCCGAGGTTCCTGAGCCGGGAACACCCCGCTCAGGCTAGCCCGGATATCCGGCCCGACGATATGCCGGCGGGAGGCGCGGTGGGCATGCGGATAATCGACTCAAACGACCCGGAGGCGATGACGAGAGTTCTGGAGGCCGCACTCTACTACCCCCAAGGCCGCATGTTCGCCGATTTCCTGCTGGATCGAACGGGCGCCCCCCAAGTGTTCAAGGCCATCGCCGAGGCCTTGGCCCAAGGCGACAGCTTCGAAGACTGGCTGAGCATGCAGGGATCTACGCACCAGCTCCCGGAATCGATGGTGGGACTCGACACCGCGTGGCGGGAGTGGCTGACCGTGCGTTTCGGCCCGCCGTCGGCTGGGCCATCTCAGGACATCGGTTGAGCGCTCACCGGCGACATTGAGGCAGGTCAATGAAAGCTCACATTCCGCGTTCAAGCCATCATCGCCCTCGCGTGTAGAAGTCGACCGGGACGGTCAGGGTGATGCGCTCGCCACGCGTCTCGGGCGGCGGCGCGGGCAGCGGCTGGGCGCGCTGTAGCAAGGCCAGGGCTTCGCGATCCAGAGCGGGATGACCCGAGCTGCGCTCCAGTTTGGAGGAAAGCACCCTACCCTGCCGGTCCATGATGAAATTGACATAGGCCACTCCCTGAAGGCGCCGTGCGCGCGCTTCGGCCGGATAGCGTTTGCGACTTTCCAGATGAGCCAGAATTCGGCCTTCCCATGTCTGGGCGGCAGAGGATGCAGAGGCGGCGGGCGGAGCGTCACGGCTGGGCGGCGCCATGGCTTCTGTTGACGGTTGGGTCTGGGCCGCGCTCTCAATGCGAGGCGTCGTTTGGGGCGCCGTCAGCGGTTCGACGTCAGCGGCAGCGGCGACCTGAAGGCGAGGTTGTATCCGAGGCTTGGGAGAAGACTGCTGGGCAACCGCCTCGGCCTGCATCGGACCGGGCGGGCGCTCGGACAGCGGGCGCGGCGGCGCCTGGAAGCGCACCAGCTCAACCTCAAACACCTGCTCAGGCGGCAGGACCACGGGCGGACGCGCAGCCCATAGCCCGCCCGCCACGACCAGAGGCGTAACGTGCAGCAAGACCGAGGCCGCAACGCCCACGCCCCACCGCCGCCGGCGACGAGATCGGGCGCCGCTTCGAACCTCGGCGCCGCAGGGCGCTGCAGCAGTCGTCAGGTCAAACGCCATCCTGGCCTCCCGGCGACGGGCGTGAAGCCACGAAGACCGCGCAGGCCGTCATAGCGACCGCTACCGTCAGGCCCAGCCAGAGACCAGGTCGAACCACCAGCCAGAACAGACCAAAACCCACCGCCATACCCAGACAGGCGGCGATCTTGGCCCGGCGCGGCACAGCGCCCTCGGCCCGCCAGGCGCGCAGGGTCGGCCCGAACCGAGGGTGGTTCAGAAGCCAGGCCTCCAGCCGTGGCGACGATCGCGTAAAGCAGGCGGCGGC
The DNA here is from genome assembly GCF_039673845.1 of Brevundimonas diminuta. Classification (GTDB taxonomy): domain Bacteria; phylum Pseudomonadota; class Alphaproteobacteria; order Caulobacterales; family Caulobacteraceae; genus Brevundimonas; species Brevundimonas diminuta_E. Next base: position 43,391 of record NZ_JBDJMK010000004.1, read on the forward strand.
CAGGATCAGGAAGATGGTCGTCGGCATCAGCGGAACGAAAGCTCCGATGAAGCCCAGCCCGACAAACATCAGGCCAAGAGCCAGCCACCCCGCTCGCATGGGTCGCCAGCGCCCCGGCATGGTCGTGACCTCAGCTAAGCGCGGCATTGGCCAGGGACTGAACGCGCGCGAAGGCGGCGTTGGCGCCAGCGACGGCGCGATCCTCCTCTTGCGCAGACAGTTTGGCGGCGTCCAGCGCTGCGGTGAAGGCGCGCCAGTGAGCCGCCGGTCCATCGCCGGACGGCGCCAGATGCCGGGCGCCGTGGTCGTCGGACAGCCCCAGCTTGGCGGCCTCCTTGCGCAGCAGCGCCGCGCCGAGGTTCGAACCTTCTGCCACGTAGAGCCAGCCCAGCGCCGTGGCTGCGTCCACCGGCTGACCGGGCTGGAACACCGGCGGCGTCTCGACCGGCGGCGTGTCCCGTCCCAGATCCGCCAGGTCGGCCGCGATCAGCGCCAGACGCCGACGCTCGGGCAGGCCCGGCAACAATGCAATCAGGCCTGCGTCGTCATAGAGGGCGTCGATGTCGCGGTGAAACGTCCACTGCACCCCGGCGAACCGGCCATACCCCTCAAGGCTGTCGAAAGACGACGCCTCCATGATCGACTTGTCCAGCCGGTCATGAACCTCATGCGTCAGGGCCTTCAGCCGCTTGGACCGGGGCAGATCAATCGTATCGGTCATGGATTAAACTCCTACTGGGGTGCGGGTCAGAAGCGGTAGCTAAGGCCGATGCGGACCGTGTGCAGATCCGCGTCCGAACGGACCTTGCGGCCCTCGGCGATGTTGATGGTGCCGGGACCGGATTTTGAAACGCGCACGCGCTCTCCGGTCACAGGGTCGCGGACAAAGCCATCGAACGAATAGGCCAGACCCACGCCAGCGCGTGCATCCTCATATTCAAACGTCTCGCGCCCGAAGTTGGCGTAGTTGTATTCGGCGCGCAGCGACCAGCGGTCGTTGAGGGCCCGCTCGGCCCCAACGCCAAGCACGGCGCCGGTTCGGACATGGCGGTCCTGCTCGGTGAAATAGTGTTCGAGTGGCAGGCCGCCGGGCGAATAGCTGCTGATGCCGAAATCAGTTCGGCTTGTGGGCGGCGTCGAGCGGTACTGGCGACGAGTCTGGGTTTCGTTCATCCAGCCCACGCCTGCGGTCCCGTAGACCAGGTTCTGCCCGAACGCGTAGCCCAGCTTGCCGTGCAGCGTGACCAGCCGATCCCACTTGTATCGGGTGTCCGATTCCAGGATGCCCGCCGCACGAAGGGACGCGACGCTGGGGCTTTCGCCCGAAGTGGATGAGACAACCACCCCGGACCAGGCCGCCAGATCGCCCGTCGATATGTCGCTGCCCACACCCACGACGACATTGTTGGCGAACTGGTAGTTATAGCCCGCGCGCACGCCGCCGATGAAGTTACGGATCTTCTCGTCAACGCGGCTGCCGTTGTCGATATCAGCAGGCTTGCCGGCCGTATCGGTCACGCTGCCCTGGTTGCGGCCGGAGCCGTAGCCGAAGTCCAGTCCGACATAGGGGCCGGTCCAGTCGACAGTCTCGGCATCGCCTGCATCGTTGAACCAGTCGCCGATCGACAGGCCGCCGCGCGAGCCGAAGGTCTGGGACAGGCCGATGCGGAATGTGCGGCCGGGCGCCGGGATGAAGCCCAGACTCATCGGCTCCGTATAATAACGGTCCGTCAGATTATCGACGCTCCAGTTGATCGACAGGCCGTCATCCACCTTGAAGCTGCCGGTCAGGTCGACCAGCGTATAGGGATGCCATTCGACAGCGGTGATCAGCGGCAGATAGCCGGTTGTCGGCTTCTCGGCGCCGATGGAGCGTTCGCCCATGTAGGTCACGCGCGCGCCGATCGTCGCCCGATCATTCAGGAACTTCTGATTGACCGACAGATTGGCCGACCAGTCGGGCGGGATGTAGTTGGTGGCGTAGTCCGAGGCCAGCGAACTGGCGATGCAGCTTTCGCCCGGACGACAGAAGCGGATGCTGTCGTAATAGGTGACCCCGGCGTCCAGGCTGAAGCCGCCCGACTTGTAGCTGAGATTGCCTTCCAACCCCCGGAACTGCGCCCGGTCGATGTTGTACATCTGCATCGAGCCGAGCTGCAGGATGTAGCGACGCGAAATATAGCTGTCGATGTCGTTGTCGAACCAGACCAGCTTCAGGCCCAGTTCGTCGTCCGCCTTCAGAACATCGTTGCGGATGTAGTTGGCGCCGATTTCCCAGTTGCTCGCCGTTTCCTTGTGCAGGTCGGGATTGGCCACCATGAAGAAGTTGGTGGTCGCCTCCAGCAGCGAGGGCAGTCGCGCGGCGTGCTTGTAGTTGGCGAACAACTGCAGACCGTCCAACGGCGTCGCCACCGCGCCGAGCGACCAGTTGAAGGCGTCCTCGTCGCGCTTCAGGCGGGCGCCGTGGTGGACCGTGCCGGACTGGCGGTCTTCCAGCGTGTAGTTCTGATATCGCACGCCTGCGGTCAGGCGCAGCCATGACGTCGGATCCAGCGCCGTATCTGCGAACAGGCTGTACTCGCTGCGGACGCCTTCACGTCCCGGCGGAATGGCCGTTCCAGCGGCCCACGCGCCGTCCGGTCCCGCCTTCTCATGCAGGTAGGAGACGCCGTAGTCCGCAGAGAGTTGGCCGAGCGGTGTCGCCAGCCTCGAAGCATTGCCGACGTCCGCGCCCCAGCTGTCGACATAACGGCGCGCTGGGTCGGAATTGTAGAACGAAGGCGCGCTTTCCTTCAGCCTGGATACCCAACCGTTCAGCTTCAGATCAATCAGGTCGCTGTCCGGGTTCCAGCGGTGCCGCGCTGTGAAGCGATCCAGGTCCGTCTTGGAGAAGATCGTGTTCTGGAACACCGCCCCCGTCGTGCTGGCGAGCGTCCCCGGATAGTTTTCGCCGAACGTGCTGCGATAGCCGCCATAGCCCAGTTCCAGCACATGGTCCGGAGCCGGACGGATCACCGCCTTCAGCAGCACGGACTCTGTCTCGCTGGAGGTGTTGTAAACTTCTTCGCCGCCTACGAACGGCGTTGAGCCGTGCATGTCGTAGAAGGCGACCGCGCGTTCGCAGAGCTGGCGCAGCACGGTCTCGTTCGTGCCTGCCGCGCAGAAAGGCGAAGGCGTCCCGGTCGCCTTGGGCGCGTATTTGCCGCTCGCGCCGGCAAAATAGTTGCCAGTGTTGCGGTAGGAATAGCCTGCAAGCAGGTCCACCCTGTCGCTCTTGCGCGCCAACACCAGGCTGGCCGAACCGCCGCCGGGCAGCAGGAAGCCCGGCCTTTCACGGCCGCGCGTCGCGGCAAGCGGATCGCCGTAGAAGCTGAGCGGCTCAAGGATGTTTCGCGTCATGTTCGAGTTGGGCGTCGTGTTGTTGCCCGACAGGGACGCCATCAACCGGATCCCCATGACGTCGCCCTCGGGCACGATGTCATCGACGCCGAGGGTCTTCATCGAAACCGATCCGCCGATCCCGCCCGCGATCGCATTGCCCATCGAAGGGCCCTTTTCGATGGCGATATGGCTGATGAAATCCGGGTCGACGAAGCTGCGGTTGCTGGTCCCCTGATAGCCGCGATAGACGGTCGTTCCGTTGATCGCCCCATCAACCGTTACCGGCACCCGGCCCTGGCCCTGCATGCCGCGAATATTGACGTCCAGGCCGCCGCTGCTGCGCGCCTCGCCTGAAATAATGCCGGTGGCCCCGCGCAGCATGTCGGCCGGAGCCTGCGCCGGATAGGCTTCCAACTGGTCGCGGTTGATCACGCTGACCGATCCCGGCGTCACATAGACGGAATCGCCCGCTCCATCCCAGCCCGCAGCGCGCCCGTTGCCGGCTCCAGATCCGGTGTCGGCGCCTCCGCCCTCGACCCGCACCGCGCCCAGTTGGATTATGCCCGGCTGCGCCTGTGGCGCGCGCTCAAGGGTGACGACATTCCCGCTGATGCGATAGGTCAGACCTGTGCCGACCAGCAAACGGCCAAGGGCCTCTCGGGGGGTCATGACGCCTGCCGCCGATGCAGAAGCACGACCGCTCGCCAGGGTTGCAGGCACGCTGACCTGCAGGTTCGCCTGACGGCCGAAGACCGCCAACGCAGAGGACAGCGACTGGGCCGGAATATCGAAGCCGCGCTGTTCATCGCGCGCTTGGGCCGCAACAGGGTCGGTCCATACCAAGCCGGAGATCGTCGTCGTCGCCAGCAATGCGCTCATCCACAGCGCGCGCCGCCTGGCTTGGCCCCCATCGGTCATCATCAATCGTCCTTCCGTCAAAACCACTCGATGAGGGACGCGACCGACATATTTGCAAACGCGATGCAAATGCAGATGCCCTCACCTCATATCGACGGGCGAGACGAGAGTTTTTTCGCCAAATAATGAGCCGAGATCACAGCGACGGCATGATTTTGCTTAGTTTACAGACAGTTGCCGGACGAAAAATCTTTCGGGACCACTCAGCCGTCAGACAGTATCAGCAGCCAGGGCGTGATCTGGGTGACGCGGCCGCCATGGGCCTTGGTCAAGGCGCCCATGGCCCCGGCCGTATCCTGCAAATCATAGATGCCCGTGACGCGCCGCCCGGCAAGCGCGCCGGGGCGCACCAGAATTATGCCGCGATGCCAGGGACGCAACGCGTCCACGACTTCGCTCACTGACCGATCCTGGACCGCAAGCCGTCCGTCACGCCAGGCCCCGATCAGTTCGAGCGGCGCCGTCCCGCGCAAGGCCTTCCCTGCTGGATCGACTGAGACATTCTGACCGGCGACGAGCCGTTCCGAGATGGTGCGGCCGGTCCTTGCGTCGTCGACCCGGACAATCCCGTGTCCAACCGCGACGCGGGTGGCGCCGTCGGTCAGCCCGACCTCGAAAGCCGTTCCGATGTCGGTCGTCTCGACATTGCGTGCGGTGACCCGAAATGGCCTTGGGTCATCCTGCACATCGAACCATGCCTGGCCTCGAAGCAGGCCTATCCGCCGCTCCGCCGAGGAATAGTCGATGCTGACGGCGGAGCCTGGCGACAGGCTGATGTGGCTTCCATCCGCCAGCGTCATCGTGCGCAGTTCGCCGGTCCCGGCGATCGCGTCGGCCTGCCAACGCAGAACGGCTTCGGGCGCGGCGAGGACGACGACGAGCGCCGCCGCGACCGCAGACAGGGCCGCCGCCATAGGCGCCCGGCCTTTGCCTGGGGCTCGGCGCCCCTCGGCTCTCATTCCATACGCCGGCCGGGGTCTACGTGCGCCAGGGATCGAAGAGATCGGAGCGGCTTCGCGCCTTTCGCCTAACCTCGCCCAGTGCTCGGAATGGAGCGGGCTGGCCTCGCCTATCCCGGCATAGATCCGGGCGCTCTCTTCCCAGGCCCTGGCCCTGACCGGGGCTGCGGCGCGCCATTGATCGAAACGCGCCCGCGTCTCCAGATCCTCCGGCGCCTCCCGCAGGGCAATGATCCAGTCCAGAGCTTCAGCGTCGGCGCGCATCCGGTCCGAGTCAGAAGCTTCAGTCATCCCAGTCTCCTCCCCCGGCTCGCGTCAAAACAGATATCCCTGTCGCCCGGACTTCACGGGCGCCCCTTGATATTGACTGTCTAGCCGTCGCTTTTTTCGGTAATCCGCCAGGCATCAGTACGGGTCACCGCAGCCGCGAACGGCAGTGGGCGATGCCTGTCACGACCATCTCATGCGCGACCGTAACGGACACGCCCAGCTCGACGGCGATCTCCCGCAGCTTCGCTCCCCCGAACCTGTGCATTTCCACCGCGATCCGGACTCGTTCGGGCAACTCGGCAAGGGCGGCCTCCAGCCGGATCAGCTCATCGCGCGAAAGGGCGATCTGTTCCGGCGTGGGCTGATCGGCGGCCATTTCGTCGAGTGCGGCCTGACCATCCGGAGCAAAAACCTCGCCGTCCCGGCGCGACCGCCATAGCCGATCTATCGCCAGATTGCGGACGATCCGCGCAAGATAGCCGCCTGGGCTCGCCAGATGCTGCTTCCTGGCCATCTCGCCAAGGCGCAGATAGGCTTCCTGCACCACGTCTTCCGCATGATCCCGGTTGCCCGTGATCCGACTCGCATAGCGGATGAGGTTGCGGCGCTGGCCTTCAAACTCTTCGTGCTGATGCCGGGTCCGCCCCACCTGAATCGCCTTGCGTGCGGTGCCCGCCCACTAGAGCGACGCTTAAACTGACATTCGCTAAAATTTGCGAATGATTTGCAACTGATAAACATCGAGCTAAGCCAGTGCAAGGGCGGGCACAGAACTTGCCACATCGCCCGCCAGCACCGAGCGGCACGCAACGCTATTGTGTTCTGACCCTCAGCCTATAGCGCGGCTCGCCAAAGACGCGCCCGGGATCGGTCTGACGACGGCCACTGGGGTCAGGTCGGAGACGGACCGGACCCCGAGCTGATCGTCGCGCCCGCCATGGTGCGCGAGGCGATCCGCTACATGCTGAACAATTATCGTCGAGGCGATTTCCACGATTCCCAACTTGGCCCCGGGATGCGCCGCTTGAAGGCCCGCATCGCGGACCGGCGCGGCGCCCGCTTCACGGCCGTGGTGGCCGAGGCGCTGTCGGAGCAGGGGTGGACGGTCGAGACCGAGGTCAAGATGACCAAGTTGCTGAAGCGATCCCTGGACCGCAACTACGGCGACATCGACGTCCTAGCGTGGGATCACCGGACCGGACGAGTTCTGATCGTGGAGTGCAAGGACGTCCAGTATCGCAAGACCTTCGGCGAGGTCGGCAAACAGCTGGCGGATTTCCGGGGCGAGACCCGCGCCAACGGCAAAGGGGACTATCTGCGTCTTCACCTCGACCGCGTCGAGGTGGCCCGGCAGGCCATCGACGAGGTGGCCGACTCCCTGAAGCTGCCGAACCCGCGGATCGAAAGCCATCTGGTGTTCCGCAATCCGGTGCCCATGGCCTTCGCCCTCGACCACATGAGGGCGCTGGTCACTCTGTGGACCCTCGACGAGGTGAAGATCTTGACCCCCGACGAATGACACCGCTCCCTTCGCAAACCGCTAGATGTACGGTGCAGGCCCGGACGCGAGCGCGGCAAACCGACTTCGTTAACCGCCAAGCAGGGGATTGCTCTGCCGAGCACGGGTCCTCTCCTAACCGGATCCATGAGTCACAGTTCGGACGCCATAAATGCAGGTTCTAGTGCCCTAAGGCGGACCTTCCGAAGTTCGGCAATGAGTCAAACTCGGCCCTCAGGTGACGTCTCCAATGCGTCAGAAACCCGCATTGCCCAGCCGCTGGCCACCGGACGTTCACCACATGGGCAACAAGATTGGCTTTCCGACACAGCGCGCCCTGTATCAGGTCGCGTTCGCCTAGCGCAGCCGCGACTTGCGCCTCATTCATCTCCTGCACCCCAATGCCGGAGAGGGCGTCCCACGCGAGCCACTTACAGACAATATGGCATCCATATATGATGTTGAGTTGTTTAACTCTCCACATTCACAGGAGGCAGGTTTATGCGGCTTGGCCTGATGGCGATATCAGCAGCACTGTTGATGGCTGCGGGATCAACTTCCGCACAAGAGTGGGTCAACGTTCCCATATGGGGCAACAGCCTTTTGGGCCAGAGCGCTCTTGAGCACACGCGGAATGCAACGACCGGCGGATATGATGACGAAAGCGAGAGTGCTTCCGGCGATCGCGCATCTAACTCGTCGAGAGCGTGTTCCGCTGACGCCCTTCCCGCCCATGAACGTCGTGCTATGGAGGCGCGCTTTCGAGAGATAGACCGGAACCAGGGCCGGGAAGCGGCTATGGCCTATGTCCGGGAGCAAGGGCGATTGTTCAGCCAGCGTCTCGTGGCTGAAGGGGTCTGCACGCCAGATGGGCGCACAACGCCGCCGAGATAGCTTATTGAATCCCAGACGTTAGGTTCGTCTCCTGATATGCAATCGCGCCGCAGGGGGCGGTGGCCGTCTGCTCCTGACTTGCGCCCAATCGCCACACGTCCGCGGAAGGCATGGAGTGCACCGGTCAGCGTCAGGAGGCATGGCGGCGCCGCCAGGGCGGCATGCAGCACCCTCCCCCATTATGTCTGACGCCTCACAAAAGCGCGGCCCCATCGAGGTTCAAATCGGTCGCCGGGATCAGCTCGACATTCGGATAGTCACGGCGCAGAGCTTCAAGGAACTGAGACGAGTCTCCGACTACGACGATGCTGAATTTCGCCGGATCCAGATGCTCCGACGCGGCCTTCCGAATGTCTTCAGCCGACACGGCGCGGATACTGGAAACGTGTCTTTCAAGTTCACCGATAGGAAGGCCGTGATTGGCTATGGCGGCCACCGCAGAGCCCAGGCCGTCGACTGTCTCCAGCCCTCTGGCGAAAGCGCCGACTAAAGCCGCGCGACGTGTCTCCATTTCCTCCGACGCGACCGGCTCGGTGGAGAGGCGCCCGATCTCGGCCAGCATTACCTGGACCACCTCCGGGACGGCCTCGTTTCGCGTCTGAGTGAAGGCCATGGCGATGCCCTCGTCCTCGCGGGGAAGGAAGCCAGAGAGCGCATAATAGGCCAGGCCGCGTTGGACCCGGATGATCCGGTTCAGACGACCAGAAAAGCCGCCGCCGAGCACTGAGTTGGCGATCAGAAGGGGATAATAGGATGCGTCCTTCCTTAAAATGGAGCGCGCGCCCAGGTAGACTCCCGCTTGGTCAACGCCAGGCATGTCGATCACGATGACTCGTCGGTCCGCGGGTTCCCCCGCTGGCTTCAGCCCCCTCTCAGCGGAAGAAAACGACGTCCAGTCCCCGAACGCGGTTTGCGCCAGGGCGAAGGCTGTTTCCGGATCGATGTCTCCTGAAAAGACGAGCGTCGCCTCCTCGGGCCGCCATCTCTTAGCCCGGAAGGCGGCCACGTCGTCCAGCGAGATGGCGTTCAGGCCCGATGGCGTGCCGCGAGCGGGAGAGCCGTAGGGAGCGTCGCCATAGACGGCTCGGGCTATGGCGGCATAGGCCGCCATCATGGGCTGACGGTATTCCATCCAGACGCCGGCGATCGCCTGAGCTTTCTGCCTGTCTACCTCCTCTGGGGTCAACCTGGGGTGGCGCACCAGATGGCTCAGCAAAGCGAATGTGCGACCAAAAGTGTCGGACGGGCTGTTGGCGTGAAGGCTGGTAAAATCCGCCCCCGCCGTAGCGCCCACGACAGCGCCCAACTGTTCGATCTCCGAAGCGATCTGGGAGGCGGACCGGCCTGCAGCGCCCTGGGTGAGAAGACTGGCGGTCACGCTAGCCAGACCCGAGCGCTCGGCCGGGTCGTCAGCGGACCCTGCGGCGAAGCTCAACCTGGCCGAGACAAGCGGCAAGCCCCGCGTCGGCGCGACATAGACCCTAAGACCGTTGGCGAGCGTACGCTCGAACACTTCAGGCGTTACGACAGCGTGCGCAGGGCCTGCTTCAGGGGTGGCGACGCGTTCGGCTGCTGGCGCAAGCTCGACGATGTCATACGCTCTGGAGAGATCGGAAAGTGCGACGGGCGCCTGCACAGGAAAGAGCGTAGGCTCCGCCGGAACGCCGTCAGGCCGCTCGGCCTCGTCACGATATCGCAAGATCACACGCGTCTCGTCGGTCAGATAGCGTTTAGCGACGCGCCGAATATCCTCGGCTGTTACGGCTTGAATTCGCATAGCCTCCGTGTCTGCGCTGGAAGCGTGTCCGGTCATGATCAGAGCCTGCCCCAGATCATGAGCCTTCCGGTCAATCGTCTCGCGGCCTCGAAGCAGCGCCGCGACCAGTTCAGTCTTGGCCTCCTGAAGCTCGTCCGCGCTCACGGGCTCGTTTCGCAGGCGAGCCACTTGCGCGAGTATAGCGTTCTGTCCTTCTTCCACGTCGTGGCCTTCGGCCATTATAGCGTGCGCGGTGAACGTACCCGCCTGCATGTTGAAATCTGCGCTGGACGCCGCCCGAGAGGCGAGGCGTCGATCATAGATGAGCGACTGAAACAGCCGCGACGACTGACCTGTCGACAACACGCCGTTCAATACCTTCAGCGCGGCGCGATCCGGGTGATCGTAGGGAACCGTTCGCCAACCCACGACGACCGCAGGCGCCGGCACATTCGGCGCATAGTAGGTAGCTTCGCGCGGACCCGCCGGGTTCGGTTCTTCCACGGCGATATGCGGGATCGGCTCCGCTGGCCTTTCCAGAGATCCGAAGTACTGATCGATCCATTCGTTCAATTGCGCGAGGTCGAAATCACCGGCCACGACCAGCACGGCGTTGTCCGGCCGATAGTAGGTGGCGTGAAATCGGCGCACGTCCTCCACGGTTGAGGCGTTCAGGTCTTCGAGCGCGCCGATCGCGGGACGGCGATAGGGATGGACCTGGTAAAGCTCGCGCGGAAGATACAGGCTGAACAGCCGGCCGTAAGGCTCTGCGAGCACACGCTGGCGGTATTCTTCTTGAACGACGGAGGTCTCCGAGGTCAGGGCGGCCTCGTCGACGACAAGCGAGCCCATGCGTTCCGCCTCAGCGAAGAGAAGTCGCTCCAACTGATTGGCCGGGACCACCGAGAAGTACCAGGTGGCGTCTGGGAAGACGCCGGCGTTGTTCACGCCGCCGACGCTCTCTGTGAGGGTCTCCCAGGTGTCCTCAGGAAGATTTCTCGTCGCCTTGAACATCATGTGTTCGAACAGGTGCGCGAAACCCGACCTGCCCTGCGGATCGTCCTTGGATCCGACCCGATACCAGACCTGAACCGTCACATCAGCGGTATTTCGATCCGGCAAGGAGATGACCTGAAGGCCGTTGGCCAAGGTGCGTGTCTGGAACTCAAGCGGCGCCGTTCGAAGATCGCCGGACGGAGGCGGCATGGCGGTCAATGCAGAAACGGGGGCCGCGGTCGACCACATGCCGATCGCCGCTGCGATCAGAAGGATGGAGTATTTCATTGAGGAGATTCCTTGGTCGGTCATCTGGCGAAGACCTTCAAATGTCGGTTCACAGAATCCGACACGGTGCGCTCCCGGCGTCAGCTGGCCGACAAGCTACTAAGGGCGCATGACGGGTTGGAGGCGAGCTAGCGCGAGGGTTTCGCCGCTGGAGCCAGCGGCGAGCCGTAGGTGAAATAGGCCGAAACCTTCCAGCCATCGCCCTCGGGAACCAGGGCGACCGTCTCCAGAACGCGCGCCCCCGTATCGGAGCTCGCCTGATACTGGATGAGAACAGAGTCGCCGACGTCAGAGTCTGCAGAGGCGGATCGCACGGCATATTGCTGAACACGGACGAGAGCGCCTGACGGGCGGTCGAGCTGCGCAGCTCTTGCCGTCCAGGCGTCCTCCGTCATCCGCTCCTGGAACGTAGAACTCGCCGTTCGCCAACTCTGACTCCAGTCGCCTCGGTCCACCAGCTCAAGCCATGTGAGGGCGTAAACGGCGGCGTCCCGAGGCGCCTCACGCCGCCCTGGGGCTCCAGAGGCGGGTGACGGAGCTGGAGCATTGGATTGCGCCGGCGCCGTCACGACCGTTCCCATCGGCTGGGCGGCGGGCGGCGGATAGGTCGATGAGGCCTCGGCAAGAGATGAAGGTTCCTCTCCAACGTCGACAGCGACGTCAGGGGCCCGGCTGTTCAAAGCGACCAAGAAAGCGAGCGCGACGATCAAAAGCAGTCCTCCGAAGAGCCCGCCTCGGAACGTCATAGGCCGGCGGGCTGTCAGAGGGTCATCGTTCACGACGGCCGGGAGGGGGTCTTCCCCAAAATCCTTGTCTACAAGTTTTTGGGGGCCGGCCACTTCGACTTCGGCCAACACCCGGGCCGCTGCGCGGCTGCTGGAAACACCCAGCTTTCGACGGGCCGCCCGAAGGCGTTCATTGATCGTATGTACAGAGAGATCAAGCTGGGCGGCGGCGGACTTGGCGTCATGACCTGCCGCGAGAAGGCGCAGAACCTCCTTCTCCCGCTCGGTTAGACTGTTCGCACCTCCGATCATGGATAATCCATAGCCCACTTTTGATTAGTGGACACCCAAGCGGTTCAATCGTGTCGTGGTGACCAAACAAACCGGTGGAAGCGGGGCCCCAATCATGCGCTCGTCGCGCTTCAGCTGCCGTCGAAATCGATTAGATCGGCTTGGGCTTCAGTAGGCCGCCGCCCATGGGGCGTGTACGGCCAGCGTGACGGGTGGGAAGAAGTGAGAACGTCGCCCGACTCCCCTCCAAAGCTCGCCTTTGCGATCTCAGCGGGGTCCTAAACCGTCAAGCCCGCCTCAGGAGCGGTTGTCGGCATCGGTGTGGAAAGCCGCGGCTGGCAAAGGCTAGCTGCTCAACCACGATCTGTTTCCAATTCGTCCGCATGACCGAGATTTAACTGGCCGCGCCCCGGCGCAGCTGACTACCAAGCCTGAACATCATTCTGGTCCGTCATGCTCCTTCCCCTTCTCGCCGCCCTGTCGCTGATCCAGCAGCCTTCCGAACGTTTCGACGCCGAGACGCGCATCAAAGACGCCATCGCTGTCGTTCGCCCCGTGGCCTATCGCAGCCGGCAGGTCGACTGGGACGCCCTGGCCGAGGATATGCGCCATCGCGCCGAAGGCGCCCGCGACGACATCGACATGCTTCCGGCCTGGGCGACCTTGGCGGATGGATTGGGCGACGGCCATTCCTTCGTCCAACCGACTCCCGAAGCGCTCGGCGCCTGGCGCGAGCGATACGGCGACCGCCCGCTTATGCCTGATGCGCCGCCTCGGCCTCGTCCAGGTTCGCCGTTCATGAAACGGGCGGAGATCGAAGCGCGCACGCTTGCTGTCGGCTCCGGTCATGACGCCGAGCTGATCATCGTGCCCTCCGTCTCTGGTTTTGGTGAAAAGGCCATCGCCTACGCCTCTCGCCTGTTCGGCGCCGTCGCCGACGCCAGCCCGCGCACCTGCGGCTATGTCCTGGACCTGAGAGGCAACACGGGCGGCAATGTGTGGCCGATGCTGATCGGACTTTCGGGTCGACTCGGGGACGGTCCGCAGGGCCGGAGCGAGGACGCCGACGGACGGATCGAGGACTATGCCACCTTGAAGGAAGGCTCCGCAGTCGTGCTCGCCGAACAGGGGCGCGGCCTCACAATGATGACGATCGACGAGTGGCGCCCGATCCCGTCGCTCGCCGCCTCCCCCGTCGCGCTTCTGCTGGATGACGCGACCGCCAGTTCCGGCGAGGGCGTTGCGATCGCCTTCGCCGGCCGGGCGCTCACCCGCAGCTTCGGCGCCCGCACCTATGGCGTCGCCTCCTCGAACGAGGGGTATCCTCTGGCCGACGGCACCAATGTGGTCGTGACCACAGCCATGATGGTGGATCGAAACGGCCGAACCTATCCTGATGGTATCGAGCCGGATCAGGTCATGGATGGTGAAGGCGAAGATGCCGTGGACGCCGCCCGCGCCTGGCTCGCCCTCCAGCCCGCCTGCCAATAGGCAGTGCGCGGCCTGAAGGCGGATCCAGAGTTCAGCTGCATTTAACGGCTTAGCTTGCCCTCGACGGCGAATGAGCCAGAAAGATCTTATCGGCCTTCAACGGCGCCCCCGGCGGCGCCCCGCGCCCTTCAGGAGACTATTTGACAATGAGGATATTCGACGCGCGCAACGCCCTGACGCTCGCGGCCGCGCTCGCGGCGTGCACTCCTGCTCCCGAACGACCGCATAGGTCAGCCGAGCCGTCGACGGCGCCCTTGGCGCGAGATCCGTCCGCGCAAGGGGCGCCGTCGCTCGTTCCCTCGGCGGGTAATGATCAATGCGGGTCGTCAGAGCACCAGGCATGGCTAGGCCGCCCTGTCGAAAGTCTGCCTTCGCCACCCTCAGACGCGACCTGGCGCGTCGTTTGCGACACCTGTTCGCGCACAGAGGATCATCGTCCTGATCGAATGAACATCGAGTTCGACGACGCCAGTCGACGGATCACTTCCATATCCTGTGGATGACCAGGATTGGGAGCCAGCAACCGCGCGTGCGCAGCCGTCCCTTCGATAACGAGCATCCTGGGCATCTGCCCAGAGAACTGACAAGCCCCCCCGGGGCCGCTCTGGAAACTCAGGACGCCAAACAGGCGGTGCAGGCTTCGGCCACGAACCGACCATTGCATTCGTTCAAGGTGCGGTCTCGCCCGATTCGTGTCTCGGCCTCCCGATACGCCTCGCAGGCTTCAGCCGGCATTGGCGTTGCAGGGGACTGACTGAACACCCGGCCGTCCCGAACGATCGTCATCCTCGTCCCAGCGATATCGGTCCTGAGGTCCAGCGCGTCTCGTCCCTGCCAAAGGCGCAGCGCCGCTGCGTTGTCGGGTCCCGCTACGAACAGTGCGTTTTGCTCGCTCTGACGGTTGTCCAGCGTCAGCATGACATTGCCCGACGGCTCGAATGTCGCATAGCCGCTGCGCTCGCGTCCCGCCGCATCATAAAGGATGACCCCGGCCGCCTTCTCGCCGCGAACCATGCGGCGCCCGTCGACCACCGCGTCGGGCAGATCGCCGCTTATGCGCACCCGTTCCACCCCCTCGGAATCAACCACAACCAATTCCGACACTTGCAACGACCCAGGCTGGGATGACGCAAACGCGGCGACCCCTGCGGCCAACAGAATGGCCAATACGCCAGTCTGCAGTCGAGACCAGAGGCGCAACCGCCGCAGTTGGGTCTGCACGTCAGTCGAATCGGCTTCAGTCATGGTGGACTCCGTCAGGGCGCTAAACCAACGTTAGACGATGGCGAGCTAGAGATCGCGTGAATAGCTCGTAAGATTGACCTATGGCCAAACGCATCTATCGCAGGCGAGGCTTGTCTTGTGGCGACGCAGCCGAGACTCTCGATCACGACCCGAGCATCTCTGGCTGCGCCCGGTAGGTGACTGCAATCCCCGAGTCTGATCGATGCGACAGGGTACAAGGAAACGCCTGCATTGGCGTTTGCACGAAACCCAAGTTGCAGACGCTTCTGGATGACGGCTGGGGCCGCTCGGCAGCAACATGATTATTGATGCACTGGCCGACCTACGCAAATGGAACGCTCGGTTCCCGAGTGGCGAGACTAAACGACCAGACCACGATCTTCACTGGCCTTATGACTGCGCATATGCCGTGGATGCCATTTTCCACCGGACCAGAAGAATACGTGCGTCCAACTGGCCTTTCCCTGGACGGCCCTCCAACAGCCGTATCGTTCGTTGGGGCCCTGCTTCGACTGTCGCCGACGCGCGCCTCTATGCGCCTGCCGCTCCAAGCTTTCTGACCTTTTCCAGCCACCGCAGACGATGGACCGCCGAGGACGCCACCGCCCCGATGATCGTGCGTCGCACGGGCCCGATTCCGACGAATTTGAGGATGTTGCGCTCCAGGCTCCGTACGCTATGGGCGAAATAGAAAAACTCGTAGGCGGCGCTCGGCGTGCCCATTGTAACGATGACGCGCGCTGAACGTCCTCCCAGCATTTTGTCGGGAATCATGCCTGCGCCGTATTTGAAGGCGAAATCCGGCCGAAAAGCCTGCTCAAAGAATGCTTTTAGCCGAGCCGGCATGTCGCCCAGCCAGAGAGGATAAAGGATCACGATGTGCTGCGCCCATCTGATCCGACCCTGCGCTGCGATGATCGATGAATGCGGTTCATCTTCCATCCAGTCCTTCGGACTCGTCAGCACAGGAAATTCCAGATCCGCGATACGGATGAGGTGGACGTCGTGCGTGGCGGCACCCTCTTTATAGACTGCAGCCAAAGCATGGACGAAGCGCGCGGGGTCTGGGTCAGGATGACCGTCAATGATGAGAATACGGCGTTGCTCCACGTCTGTCCTCCACAGCTGGATTTCAGCATAAGCGCGCCGACAGCCCAAGTGTAAGTCGTTGTCGCGGAAATTCCCCTGTCGTCATACAGCCCGCTGTTGCCTCGGCGCCGCGCCCGGCGCAACTCCGTCTTCCCCGCCCAAGGCGCCCCTAAACTGAGCCCATCGGCTGACCCGAGCCTCTTCCTCGACGCCATCGCTTGCGCCGCAGCAATACTCTTCTGGATAGGTTCTCTAAGCCCAGCCGCACGCTTGTCTTCGGCGTCTTGCACGGGAGCCTGCAGGATCCACGCAGCTGGTTCAATGTTGATTAGGAATCAACATCAAAACAGATCCGCTTCACTAGCGGGTCGAGCAGCCTTCCGCGCGCCGCCGATCCTGCCTTGGGCGGGCCGACGATGGATTGGATCGCGACATGGCGGAGACGCCGCCGGCGCATGGCCTTCGCTTAGCTCTCGTCCCGCGCTGTCAGGCTGCGTATTTTATCGGCGAGGCCCGCCAGCTCGAACGGCTTGGTCATGATGTGCATGCCCGCTTCGAGCTGGCCATTGCCCACGACCGCATTCTCGGCGTACCCAGTAATGAAAAGCACGCTCAGCTCAGGACGGTGCTCGCGCGCCGCGTCCGCCAATTGCCGGCCGTTCATTCCTCCAGGCAAGCCGACATCGGTGACGAGCAGGTCAATGCGCGCGTCGGACCGAAGAATCTTGAGGGCTGACGGGCCGTCAGCCGCCTCAATGGAGTTGAAGCCGAGCTCGTGCAGCACCTCCGAAGCCAGCATGCGTACGGAGGGCTCATCGTCCACCACCATGATCGTTTCGCCTTTATCGGCCGTCGCCATAGGAAGGGTCGCTGCGACCGGCTCTTCAATCGGCTCGGCTGAGGCTTCGGATCTTGGCAGATAGATGCACACCATCGCCCCTTCTCCAGGCTCGGAGTAGATTAGAACCTGTCCGCCGGATTGCCGCGCGAAGCCGTAGACCATGGACAGGCCCAAGCCTGTACCCTGTCCGGTGGGCTTTGTGGTGAAGAAGGGTTCGAACGCTCTTTCAGCGACCGAGGGGCTCATGCCCGGCCCGGTGTCAGTGACGCAGAGAGAGACATACTGCCCAGGTTCCAGATCGAGCAGCGCCGCTGCTCGCGGATCGAACCAGCGGTTCGCCGTCTCTATGGTCAACCTTCCGCCCGCCGGCATGGCGTCGCGCGCATTGATGCAGAGGTTGAGGAGCGCATTCTCCAGTTGGTGAGGATCGACGAAGGTCGGCCAGAGGCCGCCGCCGGCGACGACCTCGACATTGATGGCCGGTCCTACGGTCCGGCGGATCAAATCCTCCATTCCACGCACCAGGGCGTTCGTATTCGTGTGACTGGGGTCGAGAGTCTGGCGGCGTGAGAAAGCCAGGAGGCGATGCGTCAGCGCGGCCGCCCGCTTAGCCGCGTGCTGCGCGGCCGTGCTGAAGCGCTCCACCTCTGAAAAACGGCCTTGCGCGATGCGGTTGCCGATCAATTCGAGACTTCCGGATATGCCGGCGAGCAGATTGTTGAAATCATGGGCTATGCCACCCGTAAGCTGACCGATGGCCTCCATCTTCTGAGACTGCCGCAGCGCCTCTTCAGCCTTCATCAGTTCCGCCGTACGCTCCTGGACCCGCTGCTCCAGGGTCTCGTTCAGCGCCCCAAGCGCTTCGGCCGACCTGACCCGTTCCGCCTCAAGAGCGCGTCGTTCGCCAATATCCCGGAAAAGCACGGACACCTGACGCTTGGAAGGCGGCTCGACCCGCGTGGCGGACACCTCAATATGACGCCCCACCGCTTCGAAACAGCGTTCAAACCGGACGGTTCGTCCCGTCCGAAGAACCTCCCCATAGGTGTGCAGCCATTCCTCCGCCTGCTCGCCCGCGATCTCCCGTAGCGTCTTCCCTACGACGTTCGCGATGCCGGTATGGCGGGCATAACCGGGGTTCGCCTCAACATGAATATAGTCGCTCAAAGGGCCGTGCGGCCCGTCGATGAATTCAATGATGCAAAAGCCGTCGTCGACGGCGTTGAACAAGGCGCGATAGCGGTCTTCGCTCAGGACCAGCGCTTCGGCGGCGGCGCGCTCCTCAGTGACGTCCCGCACCACTCCGGCGAAACCAACGACCTCGCCGCAGACGCCCCGCTGGACCTCACCGACCCGGGCGATTCGCCTCACCTCGCCGTTATCTGCCCGGCGAATCCGATATTCAACATCCAGCCGAGCCGATCCGTCGCCTCGCGATGCCGCCGATGACGCCTTGTCCCGGTCCTCGGGCAGGATCAGAGCCTCGAAATCGGCCGCCGTCGCCCCTTGCGAAGGCTCCAGACCAAATAGGCGAAAGAGCGCAGGCGTGGCCTGCATGGCGCCGTCTGAAGACACCTGAAAGACCCCGATTCCGGTTGCGTCCTGAACCCAACTCAGCATGGCGGCGGACCCGCTAAGGGAGGAGGCCTCGATCAGCTCATCAGTCATCAATGTCCCATCAGATCAAGTCAATCAGCCACGAACGGCTGATACGTTCGACCGCGCCTGTCGGATGGCGCCATGAGAGATCGAAGCGCTGCAAGGTGAGAAGCGTTCCAGCCCCCTGATCGGGCGACAGTTCGTCGTCGAAGGCTGTGGTCGGGCCCGCAGCCTGACATGCGACCAGGTCAAGGTTGGACGCGAAGGTCCGTCGTAGTCGGATTGCTGCAGATGCACAGCGGGATGCGCGCCGCGGACGCATCTTTAGAAGGCATTTAAAGAGCTTTTCCCGGCCATAAACCTAAAAATGATCGGCGCGAGCAGTGCGCTGGCCGCCCTCGTCCGCCGCAGCTAGAGCAAGCCGTCCGCATCGCGCCGGCCCGACGATAGTCTGGTTCGAAACAGCGCTCCTCTACGGCTGCTGCTCCGGCGCGCCGCTGGTCATCCCGACCGACAAACATAGAAAGTCGGGGCTGATGAAGGTCAGTTGCCCCCTCTCCGCCAGGCGTCATCGGTGGATGCGAAAGTCTGAGAGGCCGAACCTACGCCAATCAAAACCTCTCCTCGGGGCCTGCTAAGGAAAGCTCCGCGCGCGCTCAGTCAAATCCAGTTTGGTTTCGCGCTGCGACGACCTTGAGCGCCAATCAGGACGCCGCGGCAACTGCGCCGTCGCCGCCAGAAACGGAGCCAGACGTGTCAATCCGGCGACCAAGCGTTAAAGGCCGCCCAACGGCGGACTTCGATGAGCACTTATGCAGATTTATGAACGACCGTGATCCGTGTGCTCTTGAGTTGTTCTCAGCCAGTCTGCGACTGAATGAACTGCGCGCACATCCAGCCCATCACATCGTTGCCCTGTAGTAACATTAACGGCGACCACATCGAGCATGATCGCCGCTTCTTCTGCTGATTTTGGACTGTGACGAAGGATGTTTCTTTCCAGACGATCCAAAATATTTTCATCCGTGTCGGACGCCGCTCGCCAAGCAGTCGCTAACCGCAATAGTGAACTCCCCATGCTCAGCCCTCCCAAGCTGATCTGACCCCGGATCATTCACGTAGCGGGAGTCGCTCATAAATCCAACGAACAGCAGTCGGTTAGCAGCCAGGCCCTACCACCTGCAGGCGGCCATGCTTGACGCTCCGCGCATCGTAACCTCTCTAAGTCTAATGCATCCAAAGAAGCGCACCCGCGACCACTAGGAAGGCAAGCATTGTCGCCGCTAAGGCGCGATCATCTCGGCCCGAGCGGTCCTCCTCCGGGGCTGGAAAAGGGCTCTTTCTACGCACTGGGAAGCTTCCTTTGGACTGGCCATATGGCCCCTATAAAGGGATTGGTTGAACGGGAAGGTTGCAAGAGGCGAACGCCGCGCGGATGCGGTCGTACGGCTGTGCTGAGGAGCGCTCGACAACGACATGAAAGCGCTGAGTTGCCCGCCGCCGCCTGAACTGCGCCGAGCGCCGGCGAGAGCTCTTCAGTTCCAGGCGTCGCTGCCGCCAGCATTGGCTGCCAGCTCCATCCTTACGTTGGCCGCCATGGCCTGCACGGCTTGCTCTACGTACTCGCGTTCCAGATGTGGGTATGCGGCGGGAGCGGCTTCCAGAAAGGCCGTAAGGAACAGATGGGCCACTTGATCGTCGTCAAGATCAGCCCAGGCCAGGCCCTCTTCACGAAGCCTTCGTTCCAGAGCGATCCCGGTCGAGTGCAGCGCTGCGCCCAGCGGGCCGTCAAGCCGCTCGGCGAAATCTTCGATATCTTCTACAGTTCTGGGCCGACGTTTCATGGCGTGTAACCTCACACAACGCCAACGTTCTGGCAAACCGATCAGGCGGCTGCTGTCAGAGGTAGGCGCCCGATCCGTTAAAGCGACAAAAGCGCCGTCTGGCGTTTGGTTTTCGCCTGATCGCGCCTGGTATGGGAGCATTCGCTCTGGGCCAACCCGAACCAGTGACAGCGCCTGGACACGCTCTTCGCTCCATCGCCGCATGACGGAAACAAGCTCGAAGGATGGGGATTCGGATAGTCATCGGATTATGTGGACATCGTTTGAAGGCGCAACCAGGCGGCAACCTACGATGACTTTCATCCAACGCCATTCAGGTCGTCCGGTTAAAAGCGCGGGCTGACTTCTCCCGGCTAACCCACTTCCCTCGCCTCCGCCATGATCTCATTTCGAAGCCATCTGAGCCCATGGTCGTGGTCGCGACGGTTGCGCCAAATCTGCACGAGCGAAAGACGGGGCAGCTCAATCGGGGGCGAACTGTCCCGCCTGTCAGAAGACCACGAAACCAACATGCAATTGGCCCGCGCAGACATCATCGCCCACCCGCAACCGCCCCGGCATCCTCGCGACGTGCGCATCCTGCCGGGATCGCGCGATTTCCACTAAGCGTCCGACGCCGACTCCAGACCTTAGTCGGCGTCAGGCGAGACCGCACGACCGACGCTCCACTCAGGCTGATACAGGCCCGTCGCAATGCTGGCGACGAAGCCTTCGAGTCGAACCCGCGAACCAAACCGTCGGCATGGGTCGGGCGTGGGCGACGAACGCGCTTCGCGGGTTTCCGGCGCCAAGGCGTCAGCAACCATATCGCCCAAGGGCTCGGCCAACTGATGAGCATCGCCGACCCGAGAAAGGGAAGGCTTGTCAGTACCCACAACCATGGCATCGCGTCGCCAGACGATCGCTGCGGCCTGCTGCCCGACCGGCGTCAACAGTTCGACCTCGGCGCCCAGCCCACCAAGGCCGCCTGGCGCTCGGAGCTTTATCGGCCCCGGAACAAAGAAGTTCGCGACTGCTGCCGCTGCGGAGCCCGCCTGATGCGTAGGCCGTATGTGCGTCACCCCCACCCGGACTGTCCCGGCCCCCGGATCTGGATGTTCGGCGATCTGGTATCGCTCGCTCAATTCATAACAAAGCTGACGGTCGACCTCCGCCAACACCAGCCTCCGCTCCTCATGCGACAGCACGGGGTCTGAAACGCCAAAAGCTTCGGCGGGCGCGATCCAGATACGGTCGATCGAAGATGTCAGCGCTTCGTCGCGACGCTGCAGCACCGAGGCCCTCACCACGTCCGAGCGCGGCTCAAGTCCTTCGTAGGAGGACAGAAAACCAGACCCGGGCTTGACCTCGGTTGTGGTGCAAGCGCCCAACGTGGCCGACAAGCCCGCTACTGCCACAGTGAGCCGCGCCGTTCTGCAATCCATGCCGTTCCTCCTGCTTTAAAATCATTACGCAGCAGAAGGGTCGTCGGATCGCACGCGCCCCTAGTGTCTAGTTTGTCTGATCAGAGAAAGGTCATATCCCAGCGCCTTGGTGCGCTCCATGATGGCAACGCGCGCCTGATCGTCCGGCTGAGGATCGCGGCTCAGCAGCCAGAGATACCGGCCCGAGGGCTCTCCAACGATGGACCAGGAGTAGTCATCAGCCCGGTCTAACACCCAATAATCACCGAGGTAGAAGGCACCGAAAAAAGAAACCTTCAACTTGGCGTTGTCGGAGCCCGGCACGACCTTTGCCTTGCCTTGCGAAGTCTTCAAAGGACCATCCACCGCGTTCTGGCGGCAAGTGTTCAGCACATTGACCAGACCGTCATCCCGCAAGGCGTACTCAGCCATTACGCCTTCGCAGCCTAGTTCGAAACCGTTCTCATAGCGCCCGATCTCGTACCAAAGCCCCGCGTAGCGCGTCAGGTCCACGGCCTTGGCGGGCTGGGGAACGTTCGGATTGCCGACAGGGCCGCGCTGCAGCGTGGCGCAGGCGGAGAGAGGCACTGCAAAGTTCGCCGCGACCAGAAAGATAAGAAAATGGCGTTTCAGGCTCATCGTCAGCTCCACAAATCATGGGTGATCAAAGGGGCGATCCAGGCCAATCTGGATGACGTCCGTTCGCCCCGAACGAAAACCGGCCTCGCAATAAGCGAGATAGAAGCGCCAAAGACGGTGAAAACGTTCGTCGAACGTCTGGCTGCGCTTGCGGATTTCCGTCCAGGCGGTGTCGAAGCGACGTGTCCATTCGGCGAGCGTGTCGGCGTAATCGAGGCCGAAACGTTCGACGGTCCTCTGCCTTAGGCCTGCCTTTTCGACCAGTGAGGCCATCCGCTCTTCCGACGGCAGAGAGCCGCCAGGGAAGACATATTTCTGAATGAAGTCCGTGCGGGCGTCGTATTCATCGAACAGGCTGTCCTGGATGGTGATGATCTGCAAGCCCGCGCGGCCGCCGGGCTTGAGCACGTCGTGCACCTTCTGAAAATAGATCGGCCAGTATTCGCGGCCCACAGCTTCGAACATCTCGATCGACGCGACGCGGTCGAAACGCCCCTGAACGTCGCGATAATCGAGTAGGCGAATGTCCGCGCGTTCGGCCAACCCCGCCTCGAACATGCGACGACGGGCGTAGTCATGCTGTTCGCGCGAGATGGTCACGCCGGTGACGACGGCTCCGACCTCTCGCGCGGCGAACTCGGCGAGGCCGCCCCAGCCGCAGCCGATCTCCAGCACGCTATGGCCGGCCTTAAGATCCATCAGCCGCGCCAGGGCGGCGTACTTGGCGCGCTGGGCCTCCTGCAGCGGCTGGCCCGGTCGCTCGAACCGCGCCGAGGAGTAGGTCATCGAAGGGTCCAGCCAGGCGGCGTAGAAGGCGTTTCCGAGGTCGTAATGGGCGTGGATGTTGCGCCGCGATCCGCGACGGCTGTTGCGGTTCAGCCGATGCCCCAGCCAGTTGATCGCGTTCATCAGCGGGTTGCCGTCGAACAGTCGCCGGATGTGATCGTAGTTGTTGACCAGGGTCTCCAGCAGGACCGCAAGATCCGGCGTGTCCCACTCCCCCGCCATATAGCCCTCGGCGAAGCCGATATCGCCGCCCCTCAGCACCCTGGCGGCGAAGCGCGGATCGCGGATGACCAGAACGGCCGCGTGCCCCGGCGACGGCCCGGCCAGTTGTCGGGTCGTTCCGTCCGGCAGCACCAGCGTCAGACGCCCCCAGGTCCAGTTTGAGGACAATAGGCGCAGCAGCAGATCGAGGACGGGCGATGCGCCCCGCTTCTCGCCGTGAGCGCCGCATAAGGTCGTGGTCATGGCGTCATAAGGCCTTTGCGCGCAAAAAGGTCATACCGGCTCCTCGTCCAACGGCCTCGCGGCGATCTGTTTCAGGGCGTCCAGGGCCCGCGCCCGCGCCGCCGCGTGATCCACGATCGGCCGCGGATAGGTGCGGCCCAGCCTGATCCCGGCCTCGGCCAGGACGGCGGCGGGCGCGGTCCAGGGGGCGTGCAGCCAGCGATCCGGCAGCGTCCGCAGCTCCGGAACCCAGCGACGGACATACAGCCCGGCGGGGTCGAACTTCTCGCCCTGTGCGACCGGATTGAAGATGCGGAAATAGGGCGCAGCATCGGCGCCGGAGCCCGCGACCCACTGCCAATTCTGCACATTGCTGGCCAGGTCGGCGTCCACCAGAGTGTCCCAGAACCAGCGCTCGCCCTCGCGCCAGTCGATCAGCAGATGCTTCACCAGGAAGGAGGCGGCCACCATCCGTACGCGGTTGTGCATCCAGCCGGTCGCCCACAGCTCGCGCATCCCCGCATCGACCAGCGGATAGCCGGTGCGCCCTGTCTTCCAGGCCGCCAGCCCCTCGGGGTCGGCTCGCCAGGGCATGGCGTCGAACTCGGGCCTGAAGGCGCGCTCGGTCATGTAGGGAAACTGATGCAGCAGATGGGCCGAGAATTCGCGCCATCCGATCTCGGCGACGAACTTGTCCGCCTGGGCGGGGGCGACACGGCCCTGGCTGGCGGCGGCGCGGACCGCCTGCACCACGCGGCGCGGGCTGATCTCGCCCCAGTGCAGGTGCGGCGATAGGCGCGAGGTGGCGCGGCGACCCGGCACATCCCGGCCGACGGCGTAGTCCGCCAGGCCGCCCTCGATGAAGGCGGACAGGGCCTCAGCAGCGCCCGCCTCGCCCGGCGTCCAGTCGAAGCCTTGCGACCAGTCGGGCGTCGAGGGATGCAGATTCCAGGCGTCGATGTCCTCGCTGGCGAGGCCTTGGGGCGTGACCAGGGTTTCGGGCGCGGGCGTCGCCGGCCCTTCGGGCATGGCCTGAAGCAGGGCTTTCAGGAAGGGAGTGAACACCCGGTAGGGCTTTCCGGCGCCAGTCAGCACCGCGCCCGGCCGGGCCAGCAGGCTGCCGTTGAAGCCGTGGCACGCGACGCCCTCGGCCATCATGGCGTGAGCGATGTCGGCGTCGCGGATGAAGGCTTGGGTCTCGAACCGGCGGTTCATGAAGACCTGGTCGGCGCCCGTCTGGTCGATCAGGCGGCGCAGTTCGGCCTCGCTGTCGCCGCGCCTCAGGACGAGCCGTCCTCCGCGCTGGCGCAGCGCGACGTCCAGGGCTCGCAACGACTTGTCCAGCCACCACAGGGAGGCGGCGCCGGGACGACACCCCTCCCCGCTCTCGTCCAGAATATAGACGGGCAGGATCGGCCGCCCGGTGGCGATGGCGGCCGCCAGGGCCGGATTGTCCGCCAGCCGCAGGTCACGCCGAAACCAAAGGATGACGGGGCGCGGGGCGTCAGCGGCCAAGACGGCTCTCCCGCGCGCTACGCTGGATTGTGACCGGATCCCAGGCGCGCGGCGGCTGGCGGGTCAAGGGAACACGCTTGAGCCAGAGCTTCAGCGCCTCCCAGTGGATGGCCGCCATGACCTTGAGTGTCACGAACGGCAGAGCGATGACCGCGGACAATATGCTCGCGTCGCTCAGATCGCGGCGCTCGCCCGTCATGGCGGCTGTGATCAGCAGGCCCTCGGCGTCCAGCCCGTCGATGGTCATGTCCAGACGATCGCCCGGCGTGTGGCCGCGAAACTCATAGTCCATCTCCATCCCCATGAAGGGCGAGACATAGAGGGCCTTGGCCGCACCCTGCCGGATCAATCCCGCCGCCTGATCCTCGACCGGGACGGGAATGACATAGACGTGGCGCACGCCGAAGGTGCTGGTCACCTCATAGACAACCGCCGCCAGCCGGCCGTCGGCCCGATGGCAGTAATAGAGGCTGATGGGGTTGAAGACATAGCCCAGCACGCGCGGCATGGTCAGCAGCCGGATCGCCCCGTCCTCAAGGTCGACCCCTGCCCGGTCGAGAAAAGCCTCGATCTGCGGCCGCAGGACCGCGCCCGATCCGTCGCCGTGGTCCCGATCATGAAAGGA
This sequence comes from Brevundimonas diminuta, assembly GCF_039673845.1. Classification (GTDB taxonomy): domain Bacteria; phylum Pseudomonadota; class Alphaproteobacteria; order Caulobacterales; family Caulobacteraceae; genus Brevundimonas; species Brevundimonas diminuta_E. The sequence continues at coordinate 68,888 of NZ_JBDJMK010000004.1, forward strand.
CAGCAGATTGAAGCGATTGCGCGAGAACAAGCGCAGTCGCCGATCCAGGCCGTCGATCTCGGCAAGGTCGAGCAGCAGCCAGAAGACGCGGTAATTCAGGCGGTGATCGCGCGGCCGCAACCGCCTGTGCGTGACGCCTCCGCGATACAGGGCCGAGGCCAAGGTCACGCCGCCGCCTCCAGCACGGTGGCCACGGGCGGCAGATGGATGCGCCCGCTCTCGTTCAGGACCGTCCACGGCCGCCGCACCCCGCCCAACTGTTCAGCCACGGCGAGGCCTGACTGCAGGCCGTCCTCATGAAAGCCCGCGCCGAAATAAGCGCCGCAGAACCAGACGCCGTCCTGCCCCTGCAGGCTCCACAACTGCTTCTGGGCCTGAATGGCGGCGGGGTTGAAGATGGGGTGCTCGTACAGTTCGCTGCGCAACAGGGTGTCCGGACGCGGCGGACGCGGCGGATTCAGGGTGACGAACAGGTCCTGGCCTCCAAGCCCCTGGAGCCGGTTCATCCAGTAGGTGACGCACAGGCCGTCGTCGGCCCCGATGTAGTTCCAACTGGCCCAGGCGCGGCGGCGACGCGGCATCAGGCTCTGGTCCGTATGCAGCACGGTCAGGTTGCGGCTGTAGCGGAAAGCCCCCAGCACCTCTCGTTCGCGCGACGTCGGCTCGGCCAGCATGGCCAGCGCCTGGTCCGCATGAGCGCCGATGACCACATGGTCGAACCGTTCGACGCCGCCCTGACTGTCGTGGACCACGACGCCCTCGCCGGCGCGGCGCACCGCCGTCACGCCGCGATCCAGCCGAATGTCAGGGATCGTCCCCGCCAGTTGCTCGACATAGACGCGGCTGCCGCCCTCGACCGTGCGCCACAGCGGCCGCCCGACCAGCTTCAGCAGGCCGTGGTTGCCGCAGAAACGAATGAAGGCCTCGGCCGGATAGTCCAGCAAGGTGTGCGCGGGCGAGGACCAGATGGCCGCCGCCATCGGCAGCAGGTGATCATCGCGAAACGCCTCGCTGAAGCCCTGACGCTTCAGATAGTCGCCCAGCGTCAATTCAGGGTCGGTCAAACCGGACAGATCCCCCGGCGCCTGTCGATAGAACCGCAGGATCTCGCTCAGCATGGACCAGAAGCGCGGTCGCAGCAGGTTGCGCCGTTGGGCGAACAGGCCCGGCGCAGCGTATTCGAACCGCCCCTGGTCCAGGGACACGGCGAAGGACATGTCGGTCGCCCGCGTCGCAATCCCGAGATGCTCGAACAGGGCGATAAGATTGGGATAGGTGGCGTCGTTGAAGCAGATGAAGCCCGTATCGACCGGAACCTCGCCCTGCGACGTTCCGGCCATCACCGTATTGGAATGGCCGCCCAACCGTTCAGCCTTTTCATACAGCGTGACCCTGTGCGTCCGGGACAGCAGCCAGGCGCAAGACAGGGCGGCCACGCCCGACCCCACGACAGCAACCTTCAGGGGCGCTTTGGACGGGGCGGCGAAGGATGACGACATGGGAGCTCCGGCGAAACCCGCGATCGAATGCGATGCTGGTCCGGCTGATACGACCGGAGCGGCCGAACGGATGACGATTGATCCAGACTTTTGCGCGAAGCGTATTAGGCTCCATGCATGTCGAGGCTCCGTCTTTCGCCCCCCCTGAACAGCGCGTCGGCGTAATGAGCGGCGAGGCTGAAGATGCGCTTGCGCATGATCGGCTGATCGAGGCGGTGGCCCTGCGCCGCGACCGCGAAGCCTTCGCCCGCCTGTTCGAACATTTCGCCCCGCGCCTGAAGGCTTGGCTGATGAAGTCGGGCGCCACGGCCGCCGCAGCCGAGGACTTCGCTCAGGACGCCATGCTGACCGTCTGGCGCAAGGCCGAACTGTTCGACTCCCGCAAGGCGCGGGCCGCGACCTGGATCTTCACCATCGCCCGCAACCGCCGCCTGGACATGCTGCGGCGCGACGCCCGCGCCCTGCCCACGCCCGAGATCGAACCGACCGCGGACGAGGCGATGCGGCCCGACGCCATCCTGGCCATGGCGGACGACGCCCGGCGCGTGCGCGAAGCCTTGTCCCGGCTGACGCCCGATCAGGTCGAAGTGCTGCGCCAGGCCTTCTTCATGGACAGCCCCCATTCCGAAATCGCCCGGCGGCTCGACCTGCCGCTGGGCACGGTCAAATCCCGCATCCGCAACGCCATGATCAAGCTGCGCACGATCCTAGAACCGTCAGAGGAGGCGTCGCGATGACCGTCGCCGCCCGCAATCCTTCCGAAGAACGCCTGCTCGCCTACGCAGCCGGGACGCTGAGTCCGCCCGAGGCCGTGGTCGTGGCCGCTCACCTGGCGCTGCGGCCCGCCAACGACGCCTGGGTCCACCGCTTGCAAGCCGTCGGCGGCGCGTTTCTGGAAACCACCCGTCCCGCCGACCTGTCGGACGGCGCCCTGGCCCGAGCCATGGCGCGGATCGAGACCGACTCCGGCGAGGCGCGTGTTCCGCCGTCGCTGAACGACATGACCGAACTGCCCGAGCCGTTGCGCCGCTACGCCCTGGGCCCCTGGCGCTGGATCGGGCCGGGCATGCGGGTGCGTGACGTGCACGCCCCGCGTGACGGCGACTGCCGGGTCATCCTGCTGAAGATCGATCCCGGCAGGGAGACGCCTCGCCACACCCACGGCGGCGTCGAACTGACCTGCGTCCTGTCCGGCGCCTACGCCACCGAGACCGAGCAGTTCGAGGTCGGCGATCTGGAAGAGGCCGACGAGGACGTGCTGCACCGGCCGCGCGTCGTCTCCGACGAGCCGTGCCTGTGCGTCGTCGCGCTGGACGGCCAGATTCAGCTCGACGGCTGGCTGGGCCGGCTGATGCAGCCTTTCGTGCGGCTGTGATCGGCTCTCTCCTGGCGCTGTGGGCCGGGGCGGCGCTGTTCCTCGTCCTCGTAATGACCGCCGCCTGGCTGATGCAGCGTCGCACGGGACAGGGCGGCTGGGCCGACGCCTTCTGGTCGCTGGGCCTGGGCGCCGCGGGCGTCTTCGTCTCCCTGTTCCCGCTCGATGACGGCGCGCCGTCCGCTCGCCAGATGCTGGCGGCCTGCCTGATCGGCGTCTGGGGGTTGCGTCTGGGGCTGCACATCGCCGCGCGCGCCCGCTCATCAGAAGAAGACCCGCGCTACGCCCGCCTTCGACAGGAGTGGGCGCCGCATTTCCAGCCGCGGATGTTCGGCTTCCTGATGCTGCAGGCGGGCGCCGCCGCCTTCCTGGCGCTCAGCATCCTCGTCGCCGCCCGCAATCCGGCGCCGGGCCTGACGGTCCAGGACGCCCTTGCGGCCCTGGTGCTCGGGGTCGCCTTGATCGGCGAAGGACTGGCCGACCGTCAGCTCAAACGCTTCAAGGCCGACCCCGCCAACCGCAGCAAGGTCTGCGACACCGGCCTCTGGTCCTGGTCACGCCATCCCAACTACTTTTTCGAATGGCTGGGCTGGTGCGCCTGGCCGATCTTCGCCATCGACCTGAGCGGCGGCTGGCCCTGGGGCTGGCTGGCGCTGAGCGGACCGGCCTACATCTACTGGCTGCTCACCCGCGTATCGGGCGTGCCCCTGCTGGAGGCCCATATGCGTCGCTCACGGCCCCAGGCCTTCGCCGCCTACGCCGCCCGCACCAGCGTCTTTTTCCCTCGTCCGCCGCGCGACTAGAGAAGACGCAACGCCTTGGCGGCCAGGGCGCAGGCGATCGCGGACGAACCGCCGCTGACGATCACGCCCCACGTCATGTCGATCAGGGAGAGCTTCAGGCTCCAGGTCTTCAGCGTGGCCAGATTGGTCAGGTCATAGGTCCCGTAGGCGAACAGGCCGAACAACCCGCCCCACAACAACGCCTTTTTCCACCCGCCCTCGGCCAGCCCCGGCAAGACGGCGAAGATCGTCAGCCCGGCCGCGTACAGAGCGTAGAAGGCGATTGCGGGCGCCAGCCTGAAATTATCAGCCAGCATAGAGCCGATGAAAGGTCGATAGAGCCGATCCCCCATGCTCCCCAACCAGGCCGTGTCGATCACGGCGAAGATCACTAGGGTCAGAAGATAGGCGATTGCTATGTTCATGGCGCAATTCCTTTAGCTCCGCGAGATACGTTCGTAAGGGTTGAACGGATCGTTTGCGCCTTAGGCGATGGGGTTCGGCGGGCTGTTTGCCTCGGCCGCATCATGCTCCTCGGCTCAGTCTCTGCTCAGGCGCACTCCACGCCAGTCTCCCTTCCCGCGGGCCATGCGGCCGCCCTACCGGCGGGCTTAACCACGAAAATCAAGCCGACTTGTCCTGATGGGCTCGCCAAGCACATCGCCGGTTATCTTCAAGACTTGGACACGGCCGAGCGCCACGAGGGCGAGGCCGCTGAGGCGCGGTCTGCCGTCTGGTTGAGAAGGTCGATCGACTCCCAGAGGGCGATGCTGAAGGTCATGGAGGCTAAGGTCGCGTCGGCTCCTGACGGTCAGGTCTCTCGCTGCGGCCCCAACAAGGTCACGCGCTCCATTCACGAAGGCGCCCGGGACTTTGCCCGCGACATTGCCAAGACGGTCCCGCATGTAGAGGCAAACGATTCAAGTTGGTGAGAGATCAGGAGCCTCCCCTCGTTCCTCATAGAAGAATCGTACCATCTCCAACAAAGCCCCTACTTCACGATTTGGCAGAAAGCAGATAGTTCGACAGGCTTTCGCGAAGTGGAGCCACTCGGAGATAGAGAATTGAAATTACAATATAATTTGAAGACGAGACCGGCGCGTTCTGTTTTAGCTTGACCGTTTAGAACGGCATTTAGAACGGTACTTTTGGACAAACCGTTTCAAGTGCCCGTTCGCTTCCCCTGGTCTTGAGGCGAAGCCCGACCACGTCGTTACGGTGATGAAGTAGCGGGGCTCCCCCCGTCGCTTCCCAGGCCTAATCGATCTCCTTTGAGGGAAGCGTCATGAGACAGTTCCGGTGAGGCGATTTCTGCGCACCCCTGAGGCGGGTCGGCATCTCGGGCTATCCGGCGGTACGCTCAAAAAGCATCGCACCTACGGCACAGACCCGGTCCATCGGAAGCTTGGAGGCATGGTGGTGTACGATATGGAAGACTCGCCGAGCGGGCCGATCGCGGCCTCCATCGATCGACCGGCGAATCCCAACTCGGCCCTCACCCCGCTGCGCCGCATGCGCAAGGCGCGCCTCTTGCCCGACACTTAGCGACTGCTGGATAGCAGGGTGGTGACGAAATCGCCCTCGGCGCCCGTGCTATAGGCGCCCCTCGGACGACCCCGCTCCTCCCAAAGGACCTCATGGCGCGACAACCGAGGATTTCGACCAGGCTTTCCGAAGCCAACCTCGTCCATCTCGGCGCGCCCCGCCTGGCGGGCCTGCTCATCGAGGCCGGCGCCGGGAACGCCAATCTCAAGCGCCGTCTTCGTCTGGAACTGGCGGCCGAGGCCGGCCCCGACCTCCTCGCCCTTGAGATCGACAAGCGCATCACCGCCGTCTCCGTCGCCCGAACACGTGTGTCCTGGCGCAAGCGCGGCGAACTGATCGACGACCTGAACACGCACCGCGACATGATCTTGGAGCGCCTGGCGCCCGAGGTCCCCGGCGAGGCGCTCGCCGACCTCATTCGCTGGTTCGACCTCTATCCTGGCTTGGCCGCCCGCGTGAAGGACACCAAGGGGGAACTGCCCGCCGCCTTCGAGGCCGCCTCTCAAGATCTCTTCACCCTCGCCGAAACCGCAGGAGACGAGGCGTTGCGCGACCTGATCGACGCTCTGCGCCGACGTCCGCAGGATTACGCGCGCTGGATCTCCGCCGCCAGCGAGGCCCTCGGCCCGCTCACGGCGCGCCGACTTCTGAACGGCCTGGACGTATCGACCTGCAAAACTCCGGCCGGCCGCAACCTGCTGCGTCGCCTCGCGGATCGGGCCGGCGATCTCGATCTATGGCTGTCCCTCGTCACGCCTGAACAGGCCGCCGCCGACATCGCCCGCCGGCTCATGGAGGTCGGCCGCAATGCAGAAGACCGCGCCGCCCTGGAAGCCGCCCTTAGCCCCTCCCCGCTTAACCTTCGCTGGACCTATGGGCGCGACCCGACTGACGGCGCGCCGCGACTGACCCCGGCCTGGGAGGCCGCATCCATCGAGGTGATGGACCCCGGGGGCCATCGCCAGGAAGCCCAGGACCTTCGCTGGCGCCTGTTCGAGCGCGACATGTCGGCGCCCGTCCTTCGCGACTACCTCTCGCGCCTGGCGGACTTCGACGATGTCGAAGCGCTCGTCCAGGCCTTCGTTCACGCCTCGACCCACCTGGACTTTGAAGCGGCCATGCGCCTGCTGATGGACTGGCCCGCCCATCGCGAGGCGGCCGCCCTCGTCCTGGCGCGCCCTCGCGAAGCCCGGCAGGTGCTGCGCCCCGCATCGGCGGACTGGGCCTCGCGTCTGGCCCAGCGCTACCCTGAAGCCGCCGAAATCCTGACGGGTTAGCCCCGCCTGTCAGGCCAGGGTCCTGAAGGTGACGGAGTAGCGCAGCGCCGTCATCGGCGAGATGGAATGCTCCCAGTCGCTCCGCGCTTCGCCGGAAAGGCGATAGACGCAGCCCGGCCCCAGCGCCGCGACGCCACTTCGACCCCGCCTTGCGACGAAGGCGCATGACGCAGGGCGCAAGGAAGGAGACGCCCAGAATCTTCCCATAGACGGGACGGTCGCGGTGCCAGCCGATCCCGGCGCCGGGCGCATATTTATTGACGAGGGCCTGCACGAACGCCCCCTCATCAAGACTGAGCAGTCCAGCCAAGCGATCCAGAAGCGCTTTAAGGAAATCCGGCCAAGGTTCGGCCGTCTCCAGTCGACGTCGCTCACGGTCGTAGCAGCGTCCGAAAGCTGCGATCCGTCTGAAGCCCTGATAGCCCATATGCTCATAGGGCCTGAAGCTCAGCTTCTGCAGGTGAGCGACCACCGCCGCCTGTTCGGCCGCCGTGAGGACGTCTGGCCAATAGTCGAAACCTGCAGGCGCGGCCGGCCGCGGGACGTGGCCGAACAGATCGGTCTGGAGGATGGCCGTCACAGCGCCAGTTCGCCCGCCGGCGTCCATGACGGGATTCCAGGCGAAGCCTTCTCCAGATTGGACAGGGTCACGCCGAGAAGCCGCACGCCCCTGGTTGGCGGATAGAGGGAGCGCACCAGCAGGCGGGCGATCTCACGCAACCGCACCTTCGAGGCGACCGGCTCTTTGAAGGACCGACTGCGGGTCGACTGTTGGAAGTTCGCCCATTTGACCTTCACCGTCACGGTCCGGCCGAGCGCCGCCACCTTTTCGCACCAGGCCCAGACCTCGTCGGCCATCCGATCCACGCCCGCCTCGATCGCCGCGGGATCGACCAGGTCGCTGGCGAAGGTGGTCTCCGAGCCGCTGGACCTGCGCTCTCGGTCCGGATTGACGGGGCGCGGATCCTCCCCGCGCGCCACGCCGTAGTACCAGGCACCGGATTTGCCGAAATGATGCTGAAGGAAGGCCAGGGACTGACGCTTGAGGTCCGCGCCGGTCTCGATACCCAGGCGGTTCATCTTCTCAGCCGTCACCGGCCCGACGCCGTGGAAACGCTTCACCGGCAGGACCTCGACAAAGGCTTCTCCTCGCCCGGGCGGGACCACGAACTGGCCGTTCGGCTTGCGTCGTTCCGAGGCCAACTTGGCCAGAAACTTATTGTAGGGGCGGCGATCTCCTTGGCTTCAAGATCGGCTAGGATAAAGTCGGCGTCGTATCCCTTGTCGTCGAGCGGGACGCAGGGCTCGTGACGCTTCCTAGCCGTTCTTGGCTCCATCCACTCCGGTCTGCAGACCAACATGAGGTATCAATCACTTCAAAGGGCGCAGACCAAGCGCAGGGTCCGTCCACAAATGACAGCACCATTCTTGGAGTAGTTTCAGGGGGCACATCTAACTCCTTACATTCCGCCGAGTCGCCGCAATCGCGACGCACCGGACCAGTCGGTCCAATGGTCGTAGTGTGAAAGCGAGCTCAGATCCTCAACGGTCAGTGGTTCATAGGTCTGCTTCCGTCTACCGCCGAGTTCATGCGGACACAGGCATGACAAATCGATGCCTGAGGTATCGACCTGATAGGTGCTAGAAAACCAATCCATCAAATCGACGAAATCACTGCCGGCAATCCCTAGATCATGATAAATACGGGTGGTAGGCGTGATCGATTCCGCTGGCTCTCCTGTCCACTTAGCGAGCTTGGCGTGGATCTCGCGCAACCTTGCATTCATCGCCCTATCTCCCAACTAGTTGATTGCATTGTTGTGCGATGCCTACCACTCGCCCCACGCCTTCTGTGGTGAGGCCGAGGCTGAGATATCCCGCACCACGACTTCCGATACGTCCCAACGAAGCTCCATAGTTCCTCGGTCGAGTGCCGGGCCGAGAAACAGCAGCGGCCGCCCCACGCAATGCCGATGGAGCCCGCAAACTCATCCCGGGAAGAGAGCGTACGGACTCAGATATCATCGTCGTCTTGATCCCGCTTGGCCCTCCTCCACCAAACCCAGCTCTGGGCTTGTCGATAATGGGAGAGCCCGCTAGCGCCAGTCCTGCTGCCGCAAGGAAGTTTCCTAGGATTGTGCCGTCGCCTCCTGTGCCGGCGGCAAAGCATTGGAAATACTCTGTTGACGGGAGAATTCCCCGCCGTTCTCTTTGGGTATGCCCGAGTGAAGCTGTAACGACGATCTCCCCAAGATCAGCTACATCGGCCAAAAAGCGTTCGATCGACTCCCTATCGAACAAGCATACTGCATACCATGGACAGCGTTCGCCATAAGCAGGCACGTCGTCAACGTCAGTTGGCTCGTCCTCGAACAGACCAAGGGGATCGATCGAGTTGATTGGATCATTCCCCACATACGCGTAGAGGTTCATTCCCGCCGCGTATCCGATCAGATCGGCCTGCAGGAACCGCCCCAGCCCCGGATGATAGGCGCGCGCCTTGTAGTGATAGGCCCCGAAGCTCGGCAGCCACATCTGGCCGGTATACTGGAACCGCCCGACGTTGCCCGAACCGGGATTGCCGTACTCATCGTAGGTGTTGATGGCGGTGCTGAGGCCCGTCGAGCCATTGACGGTGTCGACCAGGCTACCCCGCTCGTCCGACAGCCAGAACTGCGCCGGCGTGGAGCCGGCGGAGGTGTAGCTGGCCAGGATCTCATCCACGCCCGGCCCCCGGATGAACCGGGTGTTGATCGTTGAACCCGACGTGGCGAAGCCGGCGGCCTCCACCCCGTCGTAGAGGTAGCGCGCGCCGGACGTACCGACGTAGTTGTCCAGCCGGCCCAGAGCATCATAGCTGATCGTCGCCGTGCCGTTGCCGGTCAGGCGGTTGGCCGCATCGAAGGCGTAGGCGCGCGTTCCGTCGTGGGTCAGGTTGCCGTTGGCGTCGTAGGTCAGCGACGTCGCTCCCGCCGCCGTGACCTGATTCAGGCCGTTCAGCGTATAGGCGGTCGAGCCGACCGACGGCGTCCACAGATAGGCGTCGTTGCTGGTGGTCTTGGACGTGATCTGGCCGGCGGGATTGTAGGCATAGGTGTAGGTGACGTCCGCCGCCGTGCCGCCGACGTCGTGGCTGAGGCTGGTCAGGCGGCCGGCGCCGTCATAGCCGTAGGTGGAGCCGACGCCGTTGCTGCGGCTGATCCCCGTGCGACGGCCCAGGTTGTCGCAGGCGAAGCCGACGATCAGGCTGCATAGACGGCGGTCGTCAATCGGGTTCTAATGGCTGCTTTTTGATACGAAAACTAGAGCAACTATAGAAAAAACAAAAATTGCCACACCAAATAGGAAGGTCAACAGGTTAAAATTTGCCAAAAATGTAATTCCGCCAAATACTATAGCCATAACAAATCCAACGCCGGCAGTTATAGTTAATAAATTGAGAATGATTTTTTCAGAATCTGAAAACTCCCTACGTGAAGCATGGTCGCCAATTCTTCTTTTACTAATTAGAAAAAGAGTCAGAATCGCAACTATTGTCGATGCAGCTAGCGCGTACATATCTACTTAAAGCACGATTTAGGATTGGATAACGGCGATGTATTTGTCATTACAGTAACAACAAGCGGCCCCAGCCATTCATTATAAAGCGCAGTTGGTGCAACCAAAGAAAGGACTGCGTTGTCTCCAGCTTCGTTATCCCCCGCGAAATATGACATTCCTGCGGCCGTTACCGTGCCAAGCATCCCAGTCAAATGAGTCATTTTTGCTGCGCCACTGCGTGATATCAAGATCGCTCTCGCATAAAGTCTCTCATCGGTAGTAATGCGGCCTGCAACTGCATTTGAAAAAGCGCCAGCCTGAACACTGGTACTAGCTAGCCCAGCGCCAGTGGCGGCTGCGTTTAGAAGACGTCCGTAGGAAGCGATGGTGCATTGCGTCGTGTCTGGGCGATCATCATACCCTAACTCTTGAAGTACTTCGTAACCCTGCGCACGGAAATGACTCCCAATTGTAGGACGGTTCAAATCCCAATAATTTATTCGCCCCCAGAACCAATCGTTACCACCGATGCAACTCCAACCTCTTGTGCAGGGCGACACCGGCGGCCCCACTGCTGTGCAATCCGGAGTATCAGTGGCAGTATCACATGGAGTCTCTACGCCCCAGAGCCCCAGCGAGTCTACAAGATTCACCGGATCGCCGCCCACATACGCATAGAGGTTCGCCCCGTCCGTGTACCCGATGGGATCGGTTTGCAGGAACCGCCCCAGCCCCGGATGATAGGCGCGCGCCTTATAGTGATAGGCCCCGAAGCTCGGCAGCCACATCTGGCCGGTATACTGGAACCGCCCGACGTTGCCCGAACCGGGATTGCCGTACTCATCGTAGGTGTTGATGGCGGTGCTCACCCCCGTCGAGCCATTGACGGTGTCGACCAGGCTACCCCGCTCGTCCGACAGCCAGAACTGCGCCGGCGTGGAGCCGGCGGAGGTGTAGCTGGCCAGGATCTCATCCACGCCCGGCCCCCGGATGAACCGGGTGTTGATCGTTGAACCCGACGTGGCGAAGCCGGCGGCCTCCACCCCGTCGTAGAGGTAGCGCGCGCCGGACGTACCGACGTAGTTGTCCAGCCGGCCCAGAGCATCATAGCTGATCGTCGCCGTGCCGTTGCCGGTCAGGCGGTTGGCCGCATCGAAGGCGTAGGCGCGCGTTCCGTCGTGGGTCAGGTTGCCGTTGGCGTCGTAGGTCAGCGACGTCGCTCCCGCCGCCGTGACCTGATTCAGGCCGTTCAGCGTATAGGCGGTCGAGCCGACCGACGGCGTCCACAGATAGGCGTCGTTGCTGGTGGTCTTGGACGTGATCTGGCCGGCGGGATTGTAGGCATAGGTGTAGGTGACGTCCGCCGCCGTGCCGCCGACGTCGTGGCTGAGGCTGGTCAGGCGGCCGGCGCCGTCATAGCCGTAGGTAGAGTTTACCCCGTTGCTGCGGCTGATCCCCGTGCGGCGGCCCAGGTTGTCATAGGCGAAGCCGACGATCTGGGTCGCGCCGCCGTGCAGCACGGCGGTCATCTCATCGGCCAGGTTCCAGCTGTTGGTGACGAAGAAGGCGTCGGGCCAGGTCTGGCGCGTGCGGCGGCCCGCCAGGTCGTACTGGTAGCTCATCGTCCCCAGCGGCCCCGTCTCCGAGGTCAGCCGGCCCAGCGTGTCCCAAGCCTGGCTGTTGATCACGCCGTTGTTCGCGCTCAGCATCCGGCCCAGGTTGTCGTAAGTGTAACTGGTGTCGGCCAGGCCGGTCGGGGCGTTCAGCAGCGTGCGACGATTCAGGGCGTCGTAGGTGAAGTTGAAGTCGTAGGTGATCGGACTGGTGACGGCTTGGGCACGCGTCTTCAGCGAGACGACGTTGCCGTTGTCGTCATAGGCGTACTGCACGAAGTCCGTGGTCGAGGAGCCGCCCCCGGTCTTGTTCGGATAGCGCAGCCGGCTCAGCCGGTCGAAGTTGTCATACTCCAGCGTCGAGACGTTGCCCTTGCCGTCGGTCAGCGTGAGCGGCAGGCCATTGGCGCTGTAGGTCGCGCTCTCGGTGATCGTCGTCCCCGAGCCATAGCCAGAGATCGTCGAGGTCAGTTGGCCGGCGACATCATAGCCGTATTTCATGATCCGGTCGGGGCCGTAGCCGGCAGTCGTGGACGAGGTGCAGGCCGAGGCCGGCGGGCTGGCGAAGGCGGACGGGTTCATGCGGGTCGCGACGCAGTCCGTCCGCCCCTGCGCGTCATAGCCGATTTGGGCTAGGCTGAAGGTCGTCCCGGCCGCCTGGAGCCGCTGGTGGGTCGGTCGGCCATAGACGTCATGGGCGATCGCGACCTGTTGCAGGCTGGCGAAGGCGGCCCAGTTCGGATCGGTCAGGCCCGTCACCGTGCCCTGTTCCACCAGGGTGGCGGCGCCGTCGGCGTTGTAGGTGACGCGCTGGGCCCGGCGCAGCAGGGCGCCGCCGCCGTCCGGGTCGGGACCGATCACCCCGACCGGCTGGCGAGCGTCGTCGTAGCGATAGGTGGTGGTGTCCGCCGTCCCGCTGAGCGGCCCGTCGACCGAGGCCACGTCGCCGCGATCCGTATAGGTTAAGGTGATGGCGGCCGTCAGCGCGCCATTTCCGGAGCCCGACGACAGGACCGTCGGGTGCAGATTGTTGGCCTCGCCCGAGGTTCCATAGGCGATCGTGGTCTTAACTTCATTCGCCGTTCCCGCGCAGCTGGAGCCGGTCGTGCAGGCGCTGGCGGCGACGGGCAGCGTGATCGGCGCCTCGGCCGTAAAGCCGCCCGAGCCGTTGCTGATCCAGGCCTGCCTGGCTTCATAGGTGATGCGGGTCTCGGGCCGGGCCGCGCCGGTCGTGGGGGCCGGAGACCGGATCGAGGTCACCCCCCCGTGCGTCGCGTCATAGGTATAGTTCGTGACCGCGCCGTTGGCGTCCGTGGTGGTCTCGGGCTGGTTGCACAGGACCGGGTTGGCGCAGGACGACGGATAGGTAGCCGAAGTGACGATCGGCGACGGCGCCGGCCCGGGCAAGAGGGTGGGGTTGTAAGTCGTCTGGGTGACGTTGCCGCGGCCGTCGTAGACATAGCTGACCGAATTGCCGCGCGGTAGGGCGATCCGGGTCACTCGGCTGTTGGAATCATATTCGTAGCTGGTGGTGCGATCCAGTTGATCCTCGAACGAGGCCAGCAGCCCCGTGGCGGTGGTCGTGCGCGCCACGGACGTGCCTCCATCGGGATCGGTGATGGTCACCGTCCGCACGCCCCCGGCCTCGGCATAGGCGTAGTTCCAAGTCTGGCCCGCGACCTGGGCGGAAGTGACGCGCAGGGTCGCCGTGTCCAAACTGTAACGCACCGCATCGACGGTCGGATTCTCCGGAAGGCGAAGGACCTGAGTATAGACCGTCCCATCGGACCCATAATAGGTCGCCCGTCCGCTCTGGTCGGTCGTGGTCGCCCCTGAGAAGTTCGCGCTGGGCCAGGGCGTGGTGCTGGGACATGGGGTGACCAGGCTCACGCAAGCCGTGCGGTTCAGGGCGGTGGCCTTCGTCATCCGCTGCCAGGCCCCGAGGCTTAAGTAAGTCGGCGGAATCAGGCCGTCGAGCTCATAGGTGAAGATCAGCGCATAGCCATAGTTGTTGCGCACTGACTTGAGGCGGATCGCCCAATAGTCGGGTTGTCCCGGATCGTCGATGTTCTGGGCGATCTGGTAGAAGAAGGAGAGTGTTTCCCCATTCGGTCGCCGAAGCTGGGAAATCCGGCCCTGGTTGGCCAAGGTCTGGGGCGGCGGGATCGATCGGTCCGAGAGATCCTGGTTAAAGGTCGCCACCGTGCCGTCGGGCATGGTGTAGGTGTAGGTCGTTCCGCTGTGGGTCAGGGTCTAGCCGACGTTTCGGGTCGGCGTGAAGGTCGAGCCGGACTTGGTGAAGACGTCGGTCACACCCCCGATGCTCAGCGAATAGATGGAATTGCTGGGGCCGCTGGCCGTCAGGGTGCCCGTGACGTTGTCGCGCCAGTCACCGTTGAAATAGGTGCGAGTATAGGCCAGACCCGACCCGCTGGGATCGCCGATCGACGCCAGGGTCGCCTGGCGGACGAACTTGCCCGAGGTCACGTCCACACCGCGTGCATCAACCGAGTAGAACTGCGGCGGGGGCGCCTGAAGCGGTGACTGGGCCTGTGCGGCCATCGCCAGACCTAGGGCGAGGGCGATGCTGGAGGTTCCGAGAGCCAGCGCCTTGCGATTCATGGTATCCCTTCAATGCCCACCGGTACCCGACGCCCAAACCGGCGTCGAGCCGTCGTAGATGACGAGGTTGCCGTCGTTCTGCATCGACAGCCGCGCGCCTGGATGACCCGAGGTGCCGGTGGCCCAGATGGCGTTGTTGGACGGCCCGTAGATCACTAGATTGCCGTCGCTCTGCATCGACAGCAGCGTGGACTGGCCGGTCGCCGTCATAGAGCCCCACAGCACCCCGGTCGGCCCGTAGATCACCGCATTGCCGTCGCCCTGGAGGACGAAGGTGAAGCGGTTGTCAGCGGATCGCAGGAACTGGCTCGGCAGCAGCCCGTCACCCGACTGCAACGTGTGCTGGGCCGCCTTGGCGGCGATCAGCTGGCGCGCGTCGCTGGCCCGGTTGTCGGCGGCGTCCAGGCTGTAGCGCGTGCGATAGCCGCCGTTTGATGGAGCGCGGGTCACGGCGGTCAGCCGGCCGTGCACGTCGTAGAAGTAGGACTGGGTCTCCTGGGCCCCAACCGCCCATCCGGAAAGGCCGAAACCAAAGATGCAGACCACCCCGCCGAGAACGCCACGCTTCATGACCGCCTCCCCTGACAGGTAAGCAATGCGCACCCAAGAAGCGAATATGGTCAAGCTAACAAGGATCACATGCGCGTGAAGATTGTGGTGGACGCCGAATGGATGGTGCTGTTCCGCGATCAGACGACAGCGCTGATCGCTTCGTCCGCAGGTGAACGTCAAGAAATCATGGCATTTCCGCCCTCTTGTCCAAAGCTCTCCAGTTGGCGTGACCGGAGACCTCCAACGCGGTGGCGTTGTGCATCATTCGGATCGGCAGCTTTTCCAAGACTCTTTCTGCATCGGTGCGCTGCGGCTATATCGCAGCCCGCCCTGAATGGATCGAAGGGCTCCTGGATCTACAGGTGGCGACAAGTTTCGGCGGGCCAAGTCCGATGGCGGCCGAGCTGATCGCCGATGTCCTGGCAGGCGGCACCTACCGCAAACACATGTCTGAGCTGCGGCAACGCCTCGCTCGCGCCCGCGACAAGACGGCGGAGCGATTGTCGAAGCTGGACATCGCGCCCTGGATCATGCCGCGCGGCGGCTTCTATCTATGCCGCCGCTTGCCAGAGGGACTGGATTCCGCCGACATCGCCAGGCGGTGCATGGATCAGGGCGTGATCCTTGCTCCCGGCAACGTGTTCAGCGTCTCGCAATCTGCAGCCCCCTTCCTACGGTTCAACGTCGCGCAGTCGGACAATCAGCGAGTCGAGGACGCGCTTCGCTGCGCCCTGAGGGGAACTGATGGCAGCGAGCGGGCTGCCCCCGGCGGCCACAGCTAGGCTTCCTAGCCGCGCAATGTTCGTGAAATGCCGCTTAAGCGCAAAAGCCTCTATCAGGCCTCATCCCGACGCCCGATCAAGAACGTCACCGGCCTGTCCATTTCCAGCCGCCACCGCTTGGCGGCGGCCTGAGAGTGGAGACGCTCCAGCACCACGGCGTGCCAGATTCGATCACATCCTGTCGGCGGGTCTGATCCCCGTCGCATATTGCAGGCGAAGTGCTTCAGCAGACCGTTGATAAGCCCGTGCCCGCCGCCAGGGCACTTGAGCACTATGTGGTCGTAGGTGGGATAATCGGGTCGATCCCTCGGCAGGCCACGCTTCAGTCCCATGGGCTTGCCGCATCCCGCACAACGACCGCCCTGAGCCCAGTGAAGGATTTGACGCTGTCGTACCCGGCGTTTGCGTTCGTTATTCATGCCGGCGCCATCCAAGGCTCGATGAGAGCTCGTTCGTAGAAGCCTTGCCCCAAGCTCCCTCCGACGCTGAAGGCCTGTAGTTCCGGCCAGAGCTTAGCGGGCGGCTTTCCGATACGAGCGGCGACCTCTCGCGTCGTGATCATCCGTCGCCCCAGAGTCTCGACCTCATGTCTGGCGTATTGTGCGACCTCGCCCTTGGCGCTCAGCGACTGGAGATATTTCCGCTGCCGAAGCCAGCACACATCCTGAGCCGTGCAGTTCAGGTATCCACGTTCACCCTCTGGAGCGAGCTATGCATCCGGTGCTGGCCGCCTAGCTTGCTATCCTCATGGAGTAGGCCAGCATCAAAGCCTTCATCGACCGCTCCTGCTCAGCATCATCACCGAACAGCCCCACTACCCAGCTGAGCGCCGGCCGATACGCTCTCGGCACTGTGCGCCGCTTTAGCGCTGAAACCGGCGTCCTGCAGTAACCGCAAACGTGGAGCGCTGTCGCGTTCATCCAGGTCAGCAAATTACAGGTCGGGCGAGGGCAGCAGTCGATCAACATCTCCCAGCTGGTCGGGCAGAACCCAAGGTCGCGCACCATCCAGATGGCTTTGTCCGGCGCGCCAGGGACATGGCTCGGCGGCACACGGCGCCGACCACTCTCGACCTGATCCGGAGCAAGGATCCCCTGCTCGACAATGGCGTGATCCAGCCGATCCACGAACCGAGCGAACAGGTCACGATCACCCGCTCGTTTACTATCCAAGGGCTGTAGGTCGCAGGGCGGCAGCAGACGACCGTTGAGCTGGAGATTGCGCTCAAACAGCACCTTGGCTTCCAGCGTCCCCAGAAACGCGATCGGGACCACTCCACTGTCCAGCAGCACCTTCAGGGCGTCCGTGACGTCGTTCCTCGGGCTGCCACGATAGTTCAGGTGTTGACCTACATAAAGCGGTTCGGCTCTGTCGCCGCCGCGTGTGAAGCAGCGGGAGCGCGCTACTCGCGGCTTCGGCCCGGGCCAGCCGCCCTAGCCCCTGTACAGGGAGATGCCGCGATAAATAGGCGCAGCCGACCGCGTCTATGAGGCAAAACCGGCTGTCCAAGCGCACGAACACTGCGTCTGGCGCGCGCCGATCCGCTTTTAGAGACTTGCCGTCGGCGTCTCGGTTCTCAAGCAACGTGGCCAGCGTATATATATAGAATAATATATATCGCATTTCCGCAGATCATGAGGACTCAATCTCCAGCTGACGAGTCTTGGACTCTTCGATCCAATAATGACATCATGGCCGACGCGGCGGCGAATCCTTGCCCGCTTCAGGTCGGATTTTCCGCCTGTGACAGAGTCCTGGAAATAGAAGGTCGCTGTGCGTCCGCCCTGATTGATAAACTATGTCCGCAGCTTACCCCGGACACAACTCGAGCCCGAGGCAGTTCGCCAGGGGCTCGGCTGAGGACTGATCATCCTGTCGTTTGGCTGCGACTTGAAGATCATCTCCTGAAATGCCGGTCGGGTCAACTGCGTTTCGCAAGAAACGAAGGTCGATGGCGCTCGGGTTGGGTCTAACTCACAAAGACTAGGAGATTCAGATGGAAACCCTCCATCCACCCCTCAGCGTGCCCGAAAGGCACGATCCAACCGCCTTCGACCACGCGATCCAGGCATGCGGCCATGATGATGGGGATGCGCTCTCTTGGGAGAATCTGTCTGCGACAGCGACGCTCGTTCTCACCAAGGATGGGGCGCCGATCCGATCGATCATCACGGGGCGCAGACACATCACGACCGGTTCTTACGCGAGCCGTAAGGCCGGGCGAGGACTCCCATATGAAAGCATGGCGGAACGCGCCCTGTTCATGCAGAGCGAAGTGGACACGGATGTCGTGGACTATCGCGCGCAGCCGTTCCGCTTCGAGTTTGTCAGCAACGGCCAGAAGCGTACCTACATCGTCGATTGTGTACGCCTTCTGAGCGACGGCACGATCGAGGTGGTGGAGGTCAAGCATGATGCTCGGACGCGCAGCACGACGGCGACGAGATAGTCGTTCACGCGTTGGGGAAAGCCCACGAAACTGACCACGCCCTGCTCGTCATCGTGCGGTGCCAGCCTAGCGCGCACCTGGTCAATGATCACCTTCGCGCGGATGATCCTGGGCTTGTCGGCCATTCGTGGCGCGTCACCGTAGAATATCTCCTGCATCGGGTGATGAGGGATCGCTGCCTCGACATCTGTTTCAAGCATGTACTGCTCGTTGGCGCAGAGCAGTTTATCGCGGTCGCAGGCCAGCAACCAGTTGATCGCCCGACTGATCGTGTCGACGTAGGTCCCGAAGAATTGGTCGTTGGGCACGTTGTAGAGCATCCCCCCAGAAAGTACGATGGCGCGACGCCAGCCGCGAGATGCCCTTTGTCGATCATGGTGTTGCGCATGTTCTTGAGGATGCGCACGCAGGGCTTGAACCAGCTGTTGGTGGCCTGGTGCTTGGTCGTGGCATTGGCCCGGTGTTGCTTCGGATAGTTGATGATCTGCGCGCCGTCGCGGGTCCAGAAGCAGATGCCGTCGGTGTACCTCTGATCGTAGAAACTCTTGTACGACCAGTAGCGACGGAACTGCACGGCAGCGACGACGTCGGCATCCCGCCGGGAGCCTCGCGCGGCGACGGCGATGGCCTTGTGGCCGACAGTCACGTCGGGGTCGAAACGCTTGGCGAGTTGGGTGACCACGTCGCGCTTGAAATCGTCATAGTCATAAGCGGCGGGCGTGCGCGCGGTTTCGAACGCGGCCCTGTCGTTGGGGGAGAGGTTCTCGACGTCGTGATAGTAGACGCTGCCCACCCCCGCTGGCGTTCGCGATCAGCTAAGCGCTGGAGAGCTCCATGACGGACTTCACCCTCTATTATTGGCCGGTTCCCTTCCGGGGCCAATTCGTTCGCGCCATTCTCGCCCATGCCGGCAGGACCTGGTCGGAGACGAACGAAGCGGCGATCAGCGCGCTCATGCAGGAGCCGCCAGGGGAGATGCCCGTGCCTTTCATGGGGCCGCCAGTACTGGTCGATCACGTTTCCGGAGCGGCGATCTCCCAGATGCCCGCGATCCTTCTGTATCTGGGAGAGACGCTTGAACTGCTGCCTTCCACGCCAGAGCTGCGCGCCTTGACGATGAAGGTGGTCAATGACGCGAACTACGTCATCGATGAGATCACTCTGGACGGCGGCCGACAGATGTGGACCGAGGCGCGCTGGTCGGGCTTCGCGCCCCGCCTGGAAAAATGGATGGCGTTGTGGGAGGACCTGGGCCGACGCCATGGCCTGACGGCGCATTCCGGTTTCTTGCTGGGTGGAGAAAGGCCGGGCGTGGCCGACATCGTCACCGCGACCCTCTGGTCCGCCCTGACCGAGCGCTTCCGCCCTATCGAAGTAATGCTTGAAGAAACCGCCCCCATGACCGGGGGCCTTGCATGGCGCCTCTCAAGGACGCCAGCCCTGGCCCGCCTGGCGGAGTGGTCGCGCCGCGAATACGGCGACGCCTATTGCGGCGGCGACATCGAGCAATCCCTGCGTAGAGTTCTGAACGTCTGAGGCGCTCGAACGCGAGAGCCTCGGGAAAGCCGATGAGCGCCTGAACCCGCGCAAGCCGATCCGGCACATGGCGCCCTTTGCCGGTTGAGGCGTTAAGCAGCCTCACCGGAGGTGATCTTGCTCGACAGGCCTGGAGCGAAATCGGCGATCGACAGCTTGCGCCAGAAAGCGGAAGCGGCCCTGCGGCGCGCAGGAGAGTGCCGCGACACCTTTTGCGCCTACGTGGTCGCTCGGGATCCGGTATGGCTCGCCGTTCGTCGTCCCGGCCGGCCGGAGTTCATCGCGGCGGCGATCACCTTCGCCCTCGTCGCCGCCTTCCTCCTGTTCCTCGTTCTGTTCGACTGGAACTGGGTGCGCGGCCCTATCGGTCGCGCCGCCTCCGCCGCAACCGGCCGGGAGGTGGCTCTGAAAAGGGACCTGGATGTCAGGCTGTTCAGTTGGACGCCCTCGGCGACGGTGCGCAGTCTCAGCGTCGGCGGGCCCACATGGGCGTCCGGGCGCAATACCGCCGAGATCGAACGTCTCGACGTCTCGATACGATTGCGACGGCTGTTTCTGGGCCAGATCGAAGTGGCCTCGCTGGCCCTCACCCGCCCGCGGGTCCACCTGGTCGTCGACAGCCAGGGCCGGCGCAGCTGGGACCTGGAGCCGGACCGACCCGATGACGGGAGGGGCGCCAGGCTGCCCGTCATACAGCGCCTGGTCATTCACGACGGGCGGCTGACGTTGAACGAGCAGCGACGCGGCATGACGCTCGACGCCGTGGTCACGGCGCGTGAGGCGCGCTCGCCCCAGGATGGAGAGAGCGGCTTTGTGCTCGACGGCAAGGGGACCATGAATGGCGAGCCCCTGACGCTTCGCGTGACGGGCGGTGCCTTCATCAACATTCGCCGCGACCGGCCCTACGCCTTTACGGCTGAATTGGCCGGCGCGAGCTCCAGGCTGAGCGCCACCGGAGCCGTCACCCGGCCCTTCGACCTGGGTCGTTTCAACGCCAGGCTCGAGCTACAAGGTCGTGATCTGGCCGACCTCTACCTTCTCACCGGGATTACGACCCCCAACACGCCGCCTTATAGGCTGAGAGGAAGCCTGACGCGCGACGGAGCCCGGTTCCGCTTCGCGGACTTCAGCGGGCAGGTCGGATCGTCGGACCTGTCGGGGACCCTGGAGGTGAACAATGTCGAAGGGCGCCGCCGCGTCGATGCCGAGCTCGCGTCCCGTGCCCTGGACATCGACGACCTGGCGGCCGTGTTGGGCGCTCGCCCGCAGGTCACGACTGCGGGCACTGTCGCGACCTCGGGCCAGCCCGGCAAACTGCTGCCCGCCGCGCCCTTGCGAACAGAACGTCTGCGCGTGATGGACGGAACCCTCGCCTATCGCGCCGCTTCGGTGAAAGCCAACGCCTTCGACATCCGGCAGGTCCGGCTCGGCGCGGATCTGAAGGACGGCGTTTTGAAGCTCGATCCGGTCTCCTTCGCTTTCAACCGCGGCGAACTGAACGGAACCGCGCGGATCGACGCCACGAAGGACACGCCTTACAGCGCCGTCGACTTCCGTCTCAGCGGCTACCCGCTGGAATCCATCATACCCGCCCGGGACGGCGCGCCGACGGTGACGGGCCACGCCCTGGGCCGGGCGAAGCTGGAAGGGCCCGGCGCGTCCATTCATGAACTGGCGGCCCGTTCGAAGGGAAGCCTCAGCCTCGTCGTTCCTCAAGGGCGGATGCGTTCGGCCTTCGCCGAACTGCTGGGGATCAACGTCGGCGCCGGCCTGCGCAAGCTACTTTCGGGCGATCAGTCCACTTCGGCCATCCGCTGCGCCGTCGCCGATTTCAAGGTCTCAGACGGCGTTGCTACAGCCCGCACCCTGGTGATCGACACGGATGTGGTCCTGGCCCAGGGATCAGGAACCATCGACCTGGGGGCCGAAAAGCTGAATCTGAAGATCGACGGCGAAACCAAGAAGCCTCGTCTTATGCGGGTCTGGGCGCCGATCACCATCACCGGCCCCCTCGCTTCTCCGGATCTGGGCGTGGACCTGTCGGCCGTCGCCGCACAGGGCGGCGTTGTCGGAGCCCTGGCCACGCTCGTCAGCCCCATCGCAGCGCTGCTCGGCTTTATCGATCCCGGCCTGGCGGAAAACGCGGACTGCGGCTCCCTGATCGCCAGCGCGCGATAACCCTATGGTCGGGAAACGCCCTCGCACGATCCGGCGGCTCCTTCTTGCCGGGCGTGACGGCTCGCGCTCCGCTTCGCTCCCGCCTTGCGAGAACAGTATTTCGATCTGCGCCGGGTATAGCGTTTCAGGCTGAGAAGGACCTAGGTCTTCCCTTCGTCCCGACCGCCAGGGCAGCGTCAATTCGTCGAAATGTTCGGTTGATGCGTGAATCCCCTGACGCCTGTCAGCGCGCGCGCGTCGCGTCCGATTTCCACCTCGCTCTGGGCATAGAGGGTCAAGAGGCGAGCTAGATCGACTAAAGCGCTCTGATGGATGCGTTCGTAGCCATGGCTGGCGTCCACGCCGAACGTCACCAGGGCCGTGCGGATGTCGGCGCCGGATTCCAATGCAGAGGCGGAATCCGAACGGTAGTAGCGGAACACGTCTTTCTGATGCGGGATGTCGTGATCCCGCGCCAGTTGGACCAGCTTTCGGGAAAGGTGCCAGTCGAAGGGACCGGTCTGATCCGCCATGGCGATGGTGACGCCGAACTCGGACGAGTTCTGACCCGGCGCGGTGGTTCCGTTGTCCACCGTGACCATCGCCGCGACGTTTGGAACGAGCACGGCGGAGGCGCCCAGGCCCACCTCTTCGGCGATGGTGAACAGCCACCAGGTATCGACCCTGGGTGTGCGTTCTTCGCGCAACATGCATTCCAGAGCGGCCAGCATGACCGCGACGCCGGCCTTGTCGTCCAGATGACGTGACACGATGAAGCCGCTGTCGGTGAATTCGGGCTGGGCGTCGATGGCGACAATGTCGCCGACATCCACGCCCAGAGCCAGGGTGTCGGCCCGCCCGTGGATCACGGCGTCGATTCGCAGTTCGACCTGACGCCAATTGACGGGTTGATCGTCCACCTCTTCGTTGAAGGCGTGCCCGGAGGCCTTCAGGGGGAGGATCGTTCCGCGATAGCCTCCGCCTTCCGCAAAGACGGTGCAGCGGGCCCCCTCGGCGAAGCGTGACGACCAGTGGCCGATCGGCACAAGCTCCAGCCTGCCATTGTCCTTCACCGCCTTCACCTGGGCGCCGAGCGTATCGACGTGCGCGACGATGGCCCGCGCCGGGACGGCTTCGAGACCCGGCAGGCGCACTCGGATCGCGCCGCGTCGGGTCAGTTCATAATCCAGGCCCAGACGCTCCAGTTCCCGGCACAGGGCCCAGACGGCTTCGTCCGTGTAGCCCGTCGGACTGGGCAGGTTCAGGAGTTCCCCCAGGCGGGCGTTCAGGTAGTCCAGATCGATCTTCGGGAAGGTCAAGGTCGCTCCTGACATAGTCTCAGGCGTCGGCGCGCGCCGACAGCGGGAACAGCAGATCGATGAACCGTTCTGCCGTGGGGCGGGGTTCGTGATTGGCCAGGCCAGGGCGCTCGTTGGCCTCGATGAAGACGTAATCCGGCTGATCCGGCGCACGCACCATGAGGTCGATCCCCGTCACCGGGATGTCGATGGCCCGCGCCGCCGCCACGGCCGCTTCGACCAGAACCGGATGCACCTCGTCCGTCACGTCATGGATGGTGCCGCCGAGATGCAGGTTGGCCGCCTTGCGGACGAGAATCTCCTCGCCCTCCCCTGCGACGTCATCCAGGCCATAACCGCCCTCCGCCAGGGTGCGCTCCGTTTCCGCATCGATAGGAATGCTGGATTCGCCCCCGGTGGCGGCGGCGCGCCGACGGCTCTGATGCTCGATGAGGGCCCGCAAGGTCGAGCGTCCGTCGCCGATGACGCGCGGCGGACGCCGCACGGCGCAGGCCACGACCTCATAGTCGATCACGACCAGGCGCAGATCTTCGCCTTCCACCTGTTCCTCGACGAGGACGTCCGGACAGATGCGCCGGGCGCGCAGCAGGGCCGCCTGGACGTCGGCCATGGTCTTCAAACCCACGGCCACGCCCTTGCCCTGTTCCCCTCGCGCAGGCTTGACCACCAGCTGACCATAGGTCTCCAGCGCTTCGTCGATCGCGCCGAGATCCTGCGGATCGATGCGGCGCGGCACGCGCACTCCGGCGGCTTCCACGATCCTGCGGGTCACCCGCTTGTCGTCGCAGATGCTGAGAGCCACGGCCGAGGTCAGCTCCGAAAGGCTTTCGCGGCAGCGGACGGAGCGTCCGCCCCAGGAAAGGCGGAACAGCCCTCCTTCCGAGTCGATGATGTCGGTCTGGATGCCCCGTCGCCGCGCTTCGTCCACGATGATCCGGGCATAGGGATTGAGCGCATGATCGTCCGAGGGCCCGACGAACAAGGCTTCGTTGATCGGGTTCTTGCGCTTCACGCCGAAGAAATGGACGCGCCGGAAACCCAGCTTCTCATAGAGGGCGATCGCCTGGGCGTTATCGTGCATGACCGACAGGTCCATGTGGGCCAGGCCGTGCGTCCTGAAATGCTCCGCCAGACGGCGGACCAGAGCCTCGCCGATCCCCGGCTGTGTCGCCTGGGGATCGACCGCCAGGCACCAGAGGGATGCGCCGTTCTCCGGATCCTCGAAGGCCCGAGCGTGATTCACACCCGTCACCGTCCCGATCACCGCTCCGGTCGTCAGGTCCTCCGCGACGAAATAGGAGAGGGTCCGATCGTCGCGATGCGACCAGAGGAAATCCTGCGGCGCCTGCACCATGCGACGCTTGGCGTAGATATCGTTGACCGCCTGGGCGTCCGCTTCAGACATCAGACGACGAATGGTGAAGCCCCGCGGCTGACGGCGGCTGGACCGATAGGTCGCCAGGTCCAGCCGATAGGTATGAGACGGATCGAGGAACAGCTCCTGCGGCGCCGAGGCGAGCAGGACGTGGGGATTGCGGACGTAGAAGGCGATGTCGCGGCGATCCGGCCCCTCCGCGCGCAGAGCCTCGACCAGAGGCGCGGCGGTCTCGAAGGTCTGGGCGAACAGAAGGCGGCCCCAGCCGCAGTCAAGGACAGCATCGCGCACGGACTCACGTCCCGAGGGCACGGGCGGTTTGAGGCCTTCATGACGCATGCGTTTCAGCCGGTGCGCCTTAGGGCGCGCGAGACGAAGATCAGACGCCATGTTGCTGCATCCACATCTCGAGGACGGCGACCTGCCACAGCTCCGAACCACGCAAAGGGGTGATATGGCCTGTCGGGTCGTTGAACAGCCGATCCAGGTAGGCTCTGTCGAACAGCCCGCGGTCGCGCGCCGCCTGATTAGTCAGGGTCTCGCGCACCATGTCGAGATAGGG
This sequence comes from Brevundimonas diminuta, assembly GCF_039673845.1. Lineage (GTDB taxonomy): Bacteria > Pseudomonadota > Alphaproteobacteria > Caulobacterales > Caulobacteraceae > Brevundimonas > Brevundimonas diminuta_E. The sequence continues at coordinate 93,873 of NZ_JBDJMK010000004.1, forward strand.
ACCCTGGATGTACTTGAGCGCGGGCACCGGGAAGTAGCCCTTCTTGCGATCGATCACCTCTGATGGGACGACAAGGCGCGCCGCCGCCTTGAGCACGCCCTTGCCGCCCTGGGCCAGCTTGTGTTCCGGCGGGATACGGCCGGCCAGTTCGACCAGTTCATGGTCCAGGAAGGGCACGCGCGCCTCCAGTCCCCAGGCCATAGTCATATTATCGACCCGCTTCACCGGATCATCGACCAGCATCACCTGGCTATCCAGCCGCAGCGCCTTGTCGACAGAGGTCTCCGCCCCGGCTTGCGCGAAATGCGCCTCGACCAGAGCCCGGCTGACATCGACATCCGTCATATAGGCGCCGTTCAACTGGGTTTTCAGGATTTCGTGGCTGCGGTCGAAGAAGGCGCCGGCGTAGCCTTCGACAGGGTCGGCGGCCCCGACCATCGAAGGATACCAATGGTAGCCGCCGAACACCTCGTCGGCCCCTTGCCCGGACTGGACCACCTTGATGTGTTTCGAGACTTCCTGGCTCAGCAGATAAAAGCCAACATTGTCATAGCTGACCATCGGCTCGGACATGGCGCCGATCGTGCCCGGCAGAGCCTCCATCAGCCGCTGGTGCGGCACGAAGATCTGATGGTGCTTCGTCCCATAGTGTCTGGCGATCAGGTCGGAATAGACGAACTCGTCTCCCTTCTCGCCGTTAGCCTCCTCGAAGCCGACCGAAAAGGTCATCAGGTCCTTCTGACCCAGTTCGGCCAGCAGGCCGACGATCAGGCTGGAATCCACTCCGCCCGAGAGCAGCACGCCGACCGGCACATCGGCGACCATGCGGCGCTTCACCGCCGTGCGCAGGCTGTCCAGCACCCGGTCGCGCCAGTCCTCGGCGGTCAGGGCTGCGTCCCCGGCGTGGCGCGTCATGTCCGGGCGCCAGTAGACCCGTTCGCGCGACGCGCCGTCCGGCTCGATCACACGTATCGTCGCCGGCGGAAACTTCTTCACCCCCTTCAGGATGGTGTGCGGCGGCGGCACCACCGCATGAAAGGTCATATAATGGTGCAGACCTACCGGATCGATTGTCCTGTCGACGTCGCCCGCCGCCAGAAGCGCCGGGAGGGTCGAGGCGAAACGCAGCCGCCTGCCTCGTTCGGCTAGATACAGCGGCTTGATGCCGAAACGGTCGCGCGCGATCACGATCCGACCACTGTCGCGTTCGTGCAGGACGAAGGCGAACATCCCCTTGAACCGCTCGACGCAGGCCTCGCCCCAAGCCTTCCAGGCCTTGATGATCACCTCCGTGTCGCCGTGCGAGAAGAAGCGGAAACCCAGGCCCTGAAGCTCCTCGCGCAATTCCGGATAGTTGTAGATGCAGCCGTTGAAGGCCAGGGTGACGCCCAGATCGGCGTCTACCATCGGTTGCTGCGCCTTCTCCGACAGGTCGATGATCATGAGGCGCCGATGCCCCAATCCTACTGGCCCACGTATCACGATGCCGGCCCCATCCGGTCCCCGAGGCGAGAGAGCGTCCGTCATCCGCTGTACCGCGCCGGCGTCGGCCGGACGCCCGTCGAAGTTGATCTCGCCGCTAAAACCGCACATGGGTCCTCCTTGAAATGTAGATGCAGCGCGTACAAATGGTTAGTCCACGAATGAGTTCAACCCGATGAGCGAAATTCCCCTGCCGTCAGCAGCCGACGCCACGGCGTCTTTGGTGCGCTCGGTCCGCCGCATAGCCCAAGCGATCGACGTCCGCTCGCGCGAGATCGTCCGGCTGACAGGCCTGACGCTTCCCCAGCTTCTGGTGCTGCAATCCATCCGTCATCTCGGCGAGGTCAGCACCCGCGCCATTTCGCGGGACGTCTCTATGTCGCCGCCGACCGTGGTGGCGGTGCTCGACCGACTGGAGGCGCGCGGCCTCATCGTCCGGTACAGATCGACCACGGATCGTCGCATCGTCCACGCGCGCCTGACCGAACCAGGGCACAAGGCTCTGGCCGAGGCGCCGGACCTTCTTCATGCAGATGTGCTGGCGAGGCTCGCGCTGCTGTCGCCGAACAAGCGACGCCAGATCGCCGGCGCCGTCGCCGCTCTCGCCGATCTCATGGCGCCTTCCGACTTGGGTACGGAAGCACATCGAAATGCCTAAACAGGTCCGCGTCGTTTCCCTCATCAGGCTTTCCCGGTGCCCGCGACAGCGGCGTGGCCTATGCCGAACGCATGCTCAAGGCCAGGTCCAACGGATTACGCCCATCTGCCGGCGAACGCTCTCCCTTCCGCGAGCAGCCGCTCCGAGGCGCGGCGTTCTTCCGCGCCTCCCCCACGCGGCGGCTCGAACTCAAGCTCGCCAGACGCGACTGTCTGACCGCTGAGGCATCCGCAGCGTCGGCCGTCTCACGGAGCCTCCATTCATCCTCTCACATTCCCGGCGAGAACCGCCACGGCACCGAAAAGCGCAATGAGCTATTCTGAGATCGCCGCTGCGCGCGCGTTGAGCGTCAACACGGTCCCGCATGAAGAGGCACACGATTCAAGTTGGTGAGAGATCAGGAGCCTCCCGTCGTTCGTCATAGAAGAATCGCACCATCTCAAACAAAGCTCCTACTTCTCGATTTGGCAGGAAGCAGATAGTTCGAAAGGCTTCCGCGAAGCGGAGCCACTCGGGGGCGTTCTTCAAACCTTGAAAGAACGCCCCCTGCGAATCTGGAAAATTCATCTCCTGAAACGATACGCATAGACGTGCGTCCGCATCTCTGCGTTCAGAACAGCTTCCTCGCCACTCCATAAGCAGATCGCCCACCGAGCGGATGCAAGGCGGGCGATCTGGTTTTCAGTAGCCGACTGCGTATCCCATGCGTCGGGGATCGCCGCCCGCCATCGGCTGGCCGTCCGCAGAGACGAGGATGCCCTGAATACTGCCGATGGCGTAGGGGCCAACAGGCTCGACGGTGTGGCCCATCGCCTTCAACTGGGCCATCGTCTCGACGGGGAAGCGCGCCTCCATTTGCAGGCGGATCGCGGCGCCGGGCGTGTAGAAGCCCGGATCGGCGTCAATGGCGATGCGCGGCGCCTCGATGGCTTCCTGGATCGACTGGCCGCGGTCGATGACGTTGACCAGCGTCTGGAACTGGGTCTGGCCGATCGTCTCGCCGCCCGGCGTCCCGAAGATCATCCTGAGCTTGCCGTTGTCCTTGACGATGACAGGACAGTTGCCCAGCAGCGGAATACGCCCCGGCGAGACGAAGTTCGGATGGTCGCGATAGGGGGCGGTCGAGCCGACGCGCAGGCCGTTGTTGCAGATCAGACCCGTCTCCCCCATCACCAGCAGGGTGCCGAAGCCGCCGCCCAGGGTGGTTGTGCAGGCGATGGCGTTGCCGTCGCTGTCGATCACAGACAGGCTGGTGGTGTCGCCCGGCACGCTGGCGGCTCGCAGGCGGCGGCGCAGGCCCGCCGAGCGGTTCATCAGGTCGGCGCCGGTCGGATAGGCGATGGCGGCCTGCGGATTGATCAGGCGACGACGCTGATCGGCGAAGGCCTTGGAAATCAGCGTCTCGGTCGGCGTGGGGGCGGATGCAGGATCGGCGGCGTAGCGATAGACGTCGGACTTGGCGACCTTGATCGTCTCGGCCAGCAGGTGGACCGCCTGAGCGCCGTCGGCCGGAAGGGCGCCGAAGTCGAAGCCCTCCAGCAGGTTCAACTGCTCGCACATCTCCAGCCCGGTGCGCGAGGTGACGGGGCTGCAATAGACGTCGATGCCGCGATAGCTGGTGCTGACCGGCGCCTGCCATTTGGGCCGATAGTCCTGCATGTCCTTCATACGCAGCCAGCCGCCGCCCGCCTGTGAAAAGCGGGTCATCTCCTGCGCGATGGGGCCGGTGTAGAAATAGTCATAGGCTGCCTGAAGCCCGGCGTTGCGGTCGCCGCCTGCCTTCAGTGCGGCGCTTTCAGCATCCGCGAGAGATTGGAAGGTGCGGGCCAGCGGCAGGTTGCGGAACAGCGAACGCGGCGCAGGCGGCTGCCCGCCGGGCAGATAGATGGCCGCTGTCGTGGGATAACGGGCCAGCGCCGCCTGCTGTCGGCGGATGGTGGCCGAGATGGAGACATCCATAGGATGGCCGTCGCGGGCATAGCCGATGGCGGGCTCCAGCAGCACCGACAAAGGCAGGCGGCCGAAGCGTCGGGCCAACTCGATCCAGCCGCCGAAGGCGCCGGGCGTGACCACGGCCTTGTGCCCGGCGTTCAGTTCCGACGGGTCGATCTGATTGTCCAGCAGGCCCGGCGCGGCGCCGGTGAAGGCGAGCGACAGGACTTCGCCCGACTTCTTGTCCAGACAGGTGGCGAAACCGTTGCCCGCTGCGCCGGAGGCCCAGGGCTCGACCACGTTCAGCACGGCCATGGCGGCGACGGCGGCGTCGGCGGCCGAGCCGCCCTGCATCAGCATCCGCACCCCGGCCATCGAGGCCAGCGGATGCCCCGCCGCGACGCCGCCGTGCGGGAAGGGAACTTCGACCCGGTGCGAGGAAACCGAGGCCGCGCCGCTGGCTGGGGCGTCCGGCGCCTGACGGCCTACGCCGGTCTGGAAGGCGGTGCGGGCGACCGCGTCCTGACCCTGGGCCACGGCCAGCGCCGCGCCGCCCATACCGCCGAGCAGAATTTGGCGCCGACCGATACCTTTGCGGCCTACCTCTGCATGCCCCGCCTTCATCGATTCATGTGTCATGTCTTACTCCCCACTCTGATTACACTTGTCGACGTTTAACGCCCCACGCGACCGAAACAGCATGGCGTGAATCCGCAGCCATCAACCGTGAACGGCACAGCGCTCTGGCATGTCAATTCATGCCACAACTGCAGTTTCGAAATCAGTCGCCCGCCAGAACCTGATCATCTCCCGGACCGGCGGCAGGATCAGGCGCAGCGGCAAGCGGCTGAGGCCCGCCATCCAGCGCCGCCTTCAGCGCATTGCGGTCCAGTTCGCCTTCCCATCGCGCGACGACGATGGTGGCCACGGCGTTACCGATAAAGTTGGTCAACGCCCGGCATTCGCTCATGAAACGGTCGATACCCAGAATCAGCGCCATGCCCGCCACCGGCACGCTGGGCACGACCGACAGGGTGGCCGCCAGGGTGATGAAGCCCGCCCCTGTGATGCCTGCCGCCCCCTTGGAGGACAGCATGGCCACCAGCAGCAGCAGGATCTGATCCTGCAGACTCAGGTCGATGTTCAGCGCCTGAGCGATGAACAGCGCCGCCATCGTCATATAGATGTTGGTGCCGTCCAGATTGAAGGAATAGCCGGTCGGCACGACCAGGCCGACAACGGATTTGGACGCCCCGGCGTGCTCCATCTTGGAGATCAGACTGGGCAGAGCCGCCTCCGAACTGGAGGTGCCCAGCACCAACAGCAGTTCTTCTTTCAAATAGCGGATCAACTTCAGGATATTGAAGCCGTTCGCGATTCCCACCAGCCCCAGAACTCCCACCACAAAGATGGCGGACGTCAGATAAAAGGTGACGATCAGGGCGAACAGATTGGCGACAGACGAAATGCCATAGGCGCCGATAGTGAAGGCGAAGGCCCCGAAGGCGCCGATCGGCGCGGCCTTCATCAGGATGGCCACCAACTTGAAGAAGGCCGCACTGACAGACTCCAGCACCTTCATCAGCGGATTGCCCAGATCGCCGACCATGGCCAGGGCGACGCCGAACAGAATCGAGACGAACAACACCTGAAGGATATTACCCGTCGCAAAAGCACTGACGACCGTGTCGGGGATGATGCCCGTCAGGAAGCCGACAATGGTGCTCTCATGCGCCGCTTGGGCGTACTGGGCGACAGCGCCCTGATCCAACGACCCCGGGTCGATGTTCAGCCCATGACCCGGGCGTACAACATTGGCGATGATCAGGCCGACGATCAGCGCCAGCGTTGAAAAGACCAGAAAGTAGCCGAAGGCCTTGGCGGCCACCCGCCCTACCCGGCCGATATCCCGCATTCCGGCGATGCCGGTAACGATGGTGAGGAAGATCACCGGTGCGATGACCATCTTCACCAGCTTGATGAAAGCGTCTCCGAGCGGCTTCAGGCTCTCGCCGAACTCGGGCCAAAAGTGGCCGATGGCGCCCCCCGCTACAATGGCCGCCAGCACCTGAAAATAGAGATGCCGATAGAAGGGGCGGCGCACGACAACCGTCGTGTTGGACGCGATGGGGAACAAGAAGGTCGCTCCTGATAGCGAGCAGCGGGCTCGCGGATTTCCTCACTGCGCGATCTTCGCCACGCTTCGACCTCAGTATGAGCATCGCACGCTTACAGAAAGAAAAAACCGCGGGCCCTCTTACCCCTCCTGCACCTGAAAGCTTCCTTCGCCATCAGCGGTGATGCGGGCGAAGCGCCAGGCGCGGCCGTCGCGCGTCTCGATATCCGCCACCTGATGATAGTCGCACGTCAGGGCGTCCGGCGTGATGCTGACGATCAGGAAGCCGTGGTCGCGGACGTGGGCGAAGCGGACGTCGGGGTTCTTGGCGACCAGCGCCTTTTCGGCGACCTCATAGATGCGGGGGTCGGGGCTGATGGTCTCATAGCCGCCGGGCGAGGTGACGCTGCCGGTTCCGAACTCGACGCCGACGAAGCTTTCGTCGCGCGGGTCGTGCAGGCGGTTGCCCCAGAACATGTGCGTGTCGCCGCTGAGGATGGCCAGATTGGCCCGGCTGCGGCGGGCGGCGTCATACAGGCGCAGGCGCGCCGCCGGATAGCCGTCCCACGCGTCCAGATTGATCGGCAGGCCCAGGCGCGTGCTTTCCAGCCAGCGGCGCGAGCCGGGTCGCGACATCGCCTCTTCCAGCAGGTCTTCAGGCATGACGGAGATGAAGTCCGGCGCCCGCATCCGGGCCACGACAACCTGATTGGCCAGCATCTGCCACGTCGTTCCGCGTTGGACCGAGGCGGTCAGGGCGTCTTCCAGCCATAGCTCCTGCGCCGCGCCCATCATGGAGCGTTCGGGGCGGTTCAACACCTCGGCCTCGAAACGGGCGGCGTCTGGACGGCCCTCGGCGTCGAAGATCATCTCGCGTGAGGCGCTGGGCGCCTTGGTGCGGCCGGTCAGACGCGTCTCGACCGCGATCAGCGACAGCAGGTCGCCGAAGTCATAGACGCGGTTCAGCACATGCGCCGGGCGGCCCGGCGGCGGGTCGCGCATCGGCAGCCATTCGAAATAGGCCTGAATCGCCGCATCGCGACGGCGATCCCAAGGGCCTTCGGTATCCTCGTCATGGTCGGGCGCGCCGCCCATCCAGCTGTTGTTCGCCGTCTCATGGTCGTCCCAGACGGTGATGAAGGCGGCGCGGGCGTGGGCGGCCTGAAGGTCAGGGTCGGTGCGATACTGGGCGAAGCGGCGGCGGTAGTCGTCCAGGGTGACGATCTCATGTGCGGGATCATGCTCACGGCCCAGGGCGCGGCTTTCGTCGCCGCCATAGCCGTCGACGCCGTATTCATAGATGTAGTCGCCCAGGTGGACGACGGCGTCCACCGGCTGTTCCAGATCAGCGATGGCGCGATAGGCGTTGAAATAGCCGAAGCCGTAGTGGGAGCAGGACACCACCGCCAGCCGCGCCTGCTCGACATCTCCGCCCGGCAGGGTGCGCGCCCGCCCGACCGGCGAGACGGCGTCAGCGCTGTGGAAGCGGTAGAAGTATTCACGCCCGGCGCGCAGGCCCGTCACATCGACCTTGGCCGTGTGGTCGCGCGCGGCCGTGGCCTGGACCGTGCCGGACTGGACGATGCGGTTGAACCCGGCGTCCTCGGCCGCCTCCCAGCGCAGGGTGACCACGCCGCCCGCGCCTGTCGCGCGGGTCCAGATCACAAACCCCGTCCGCGTCGGATCGCCCGCTGCAATGCCGTGGGTGAAGACGGCCGGATCGACCGAGGCGCGCGCGGCGGCGGGACCGGTCAGCGCCGCGCCGCCGCTCATCAGGGCCAGAGCGCCGCGGCGCGACAGACGAAGGTTCTGCGTCATCGAACATACTCTTTTCGTTCGAGATGCGCCGTGCAGACGGCGCGGAATAAAGCATTCCGGCGGCCAGTCGTCCCGGCCGCCGGATGGAGAGTCTCAGGCCTTAGAAGCGATAGGCCAGGTTCACCCGGAACATGCGCGGCAGGCCCGGCATGACGGCGACTTCCTTGTAGACCTCGGCCGAGGGGGTGAAATATTCCTCGTCGAACAGGTTATCGATGTTGGCCGAGACGGTGACGTTGCGCACCTTCACATAGGCCGCCGCCTTGGCCAGCGTATAGCCGGGCAGACGCAGGCTGCTTTCCAGAATGCCTCCCGTTTCCGAGACATAGGTGGCCCCGGCGGTGAAGCCCGCGCTGGCCTCGGCGCCCATCAGGGTGAAGGGATCGGTCGTATAGGCGCCGAACAGGCTGAACACCGTGTCGGGCATGGTGCGCACGACATAGCCGTCGGCCAGTTCCGGGAAGCTGCCCGCATTGTTCACCGCAAAGGTGCCGCCGTAGGACAGGACCGGATCAAAGCCCAACTGCTCGGGCCGCAGCTCCAGATACTCGCCCTTGCCCTTGCCCGGCGCATCCACGCGCGTTTCCTGCAGCGTCAGCGCCGTGGTGAAGCTGAGCTTGTCAGTGGCCAGCCAGTGGGCCTCCAGCTCAAAACCGTCCGAGGTGGTGCCGCTGACATTGCCCATGATGTCCGTCTGGCGGCGGAACTGCTCATAATAGGCCGCGCCGCCAAACAGGGCGCCGTCGAACAGCGAGAACTTGACCCCGACTTCCTTCAACTCCGACGGCGAGATGAACAGATTGCTGGTCACCGTGCCGACCGACACGCCGCCGGTCTGGGTCGATTCCAGCGAGCGAGGCTCAGCGAAGGTGACATAGGGCGTCAGGCCCCACGGCGTCTCATAGCGGGCCGACAGTGACCAGGTGACGGCGTCCTTGCTGTTCTCGACCCAGGTGTCCTTCAGGCCGAAGACCGTCTCGCCCTTGTTGATCGCCTTCACGTCGTAATCGTCCCAGCGCAGCCCGGCCAGGATGCTGAAACGGTCGAAGATGGTGATGTCGCTCATGGCGAAGACCGAGCGGCTGTTCCACTCCATCTCGTGCCGCGAGTCCCACATCTGAACCCCGTCCTTCATCAGGGGCGCAGCGATGCGATCGCCCGCCGTCGAGCCGTGCGACAGGTCGCGACGGTTCAGGGCGATATAGCCGGACAGGAAGCTTTCATACTGTTTGGCCGTATGGTCGCGATAACCGGCGCCGACGACGGTGTCGGCGCTGACGTGCTGGCCGAAGCGCGAGGGGAAGCTGTAGGTCACGCGGCCTTCGAGGGCGCGGGCGTCATAGTCGGCGGCGAAACCAAAGCTGTTGAAACGCTGGTTCTCGATGTCGTCCATGAAGGCCTTGAAGGCCAGCACCGACCCGTTCGCCATCTGCTTCTGCAGGCCCGCATAGGCGGTGAAGGTGCGGCTGTCGTTATAGTCGGCGTTGTCGGCCATGACGTTACGGCGGCTCAACTTGGTCGTGCCGACGCCTTCATCAAGGGCGAATTTCGGATTGTTCTTGCCGCCGTATTCCAGGATCTGGCGGATGTTGGACGTGCCGCCCCAGGCGCCGAAGGCGGCGTCGATCTCGCCGTATTCGATCATACCCGAGCCATCCAGATCGACCAGATCGGTGTCACGCCCGGTGATGTAGACGCCGTTATCGATCAGGTTCTGCGTCACCCGGTTCCAGCCCGGCGACTGGATGCGGCCCGACTCCTTGAAGTGCATCAGATTGACTTCGCCCGACCAGCCGTCGCCGAAGTCGCCGACATAGGTGGCCTGAAGGTTCAGGTGCTCAGGGTGGACGTTGCGGTAGTAGGAGTCCGAGTCCTCGCGCTCGACATAGAAGGCGAAACCGCCCTCGCCCACCGGCACGACGATGTCCGCCGCCGCATTGCGCCGTCCGTAAGAGCCGACGGTGACGTTGACGCCGCCGCTCATTTCATCGGCATAGCGCGCATCGACGCCGCGCGCCGACTTGGGCACGAAGTTCAGCAGGCCGCCGACCTTGCCGGGGCCATAGATGGGCGATGACGGCCCGCGCAGCACCTCGACATAGGCGGCGGCGCCCAGATTGGACGAAAAGCTGCCCCGGTTCTCGATCCGCTTGAAGCCCTGAAAATAGGTGTCGGCCAGGGTGCCGCGCACGTTCAGATTGCCCGGCACGCCGAAAAAGCTGGCCGTATAGGCGCCGGGCACGGCGGCCACCAGATCGTCGACGTTCTCCATCCCATAGCGGGCGATGGTGTCCGAGCTGACGCGCGAGGCCGAACGCGGCGTCTCCAGCAGCGAACGGTCCAGCCCGGTGAAGCTGTCGGTCGCGCCCTTCTGAAGGCGGCTCAGCGGATCGAAACGGGCGGTGACGACCACGTCGCCGATCTGGGTCGTCTCAGCCCGCGCCTCGGCGGCCGAAACGATGACGAAGGCGCCGTTCGGGTCGCGCCGGAACGTCAGATTGGCGCCTTCCAGCAGACGCGCCAGCGCCTCCGACGCCGTCATCGAGCCTGTCAGCACGCTTGAACGACGGTTGTCCAGCGTCACGCCCGCGGCGACGATCACCGTGCCCGTCTGTTCAGCCAGCGCCACCACCGCCCGGTCCAGCGACTGGGCCTCGATGCGGATGGCGTGAACCTGTGCGGCGGCCGGAGCGGACTGGGTCTGCGCCACTGCGGGCATGGCAGCGGCAGCCAGCACAAAAACGGCGGCGGAAGACGTGGCGACGGCCTTCAGCGTGGAACGACGAATGATCAACTCTATCCCCTGAGCAATGCGCGAAGCCTGCAGCCGACACGGCCCCCAACAGCTTCGACATCCCCCAGACGCAGGCCGACGCCCTTCCTTCCAGCTCGCCGGTCGATTTCATTAAAGCTTCAAGATAACTCAGCTTTTCAGCATCATTTGGATTTCGCCCTCGGCGTTCCTGCGGCGCGTCAGATGGCCGTTCAGCTCCTGCGCCAGACTCTCCAGCGCCTGCGGGATCTGCTCGATGGTGAAGGCCGCCGTCACCTTGTGTGCGCCCAGCTGCGGCGAGGCGATCGTCACACCGGGCCGGTAATAGCGGTTCACCTCGGCCACCACCTCCGACAGCGGCTGGTCGATGAAGCTGAAGCGCTGACGCCGCCACGGGGCGACGCCCGCCGGATTGATGGCCGCCTGTTTCAGCACGCCCTCGCGCAGGGCTGCGCGCTCGCCTGCGCCGATCACGACCTGTTCGCCCGTGGCGGTCGCCGTCACCCGCACCCGCCCCTCTTCAACAAAGACTTCCGGCCCCTGTTCGCCCAGACGCACCTCGAACGCCGTGCCCAGCGCCTCGGCCTTCAGCCCTGCGCCGACCACGGTGAACACCCGCGTCTCATCCCGCGCCACATCAAAGAAGGCCTCGCCCGCATCCAGCCGCATATGACGCATCCGCTCGCCCACGCGGGTCGCCAGAACCGAGCGCCCGCCCAGAGACACGCGCGAGCCGTCCTCCAGCGACAGATGACGGATCTCACCCACCTCGGTCGCAAACCGACGCCGCTCACCGCTGGCCAGTTGCAGCGCCAGAGGCGTCACCGCCAAGGCTCCGATCCCCGCCGCTATCGCCATCAGCCCTCGACGCGACGGCGCGGCCCAGAGGCGCGGCCCAGCGTGTGGCGAAACAGCCGGAACAGCCTGCGCTTCACTCAAACTCTGCTGGTTCAGCGCCTCGGACCAGTCCAGCCGCGCCCACAGAGCCTCGGCCTCGGCATAGGCCGCCGCATGATCCGGCGACGCGGCCCGCCACGCCTCGAACGCCCGGCGATCCGCCGCGGTGACCGGCCCGCCGCATCGCAGAGCCAGCCATTCCAACGCCTGTTCGATGGGCGGCGCATCACTCCGCGCCGTCATGCCGCCTCCGTCCCGCGCATCTGAACGGCGCGGCGCAATTCGATCAGCGTCCGCGCGATCGTGCGGCTGATGTCCGCCGCAGAGCGCCCCGTCAAGCGCGAGATCTCTGCATAGGTCAGCCCCTCGATCCGGCTCATCCGCAAAAGGCCGCGCGCCTCAGGATCCAGCGCCTGAATGCCGCGATCCAGCGCCTCCTGTTCTTCACGCATCAACAGGGCCTCCTCGGGACTGATTTCATGTTGCGGCGGCGTGGTGTCGGCCAGCGCCTTCCAGCGACGTTTCTGGCTGTCTGCACGACGGATGGAGTCCTTCAGGGCGTTGCGCGCCATGACGAACAGAAAGGCGCGTGGATCGGCGACCCGATCCCGGTTCTCCAGCGTGCTGAAGCGCAGAAAGGCCTGCTGCAGGGCGTCATCCACCCCATCCTGCTGCGCGCCATAACGACGGACCAGCGCCGTACGGATTTCCACGCCATAACGCGCCAGCAGATAGTTCAGCGAACGGCTGTCGCGTCGCCCGTCCGCCTGGCCTCTTTTCGACATCGCCTTGCCAGAATACGTCCCCGTATCCTCGCCATGCCCCCATCAGGCGACACCTGCTTCACCGTTAAGCGCCAGTTTTATGAATATGGCTTCAGTTTTATCTTTCAGGTCTTTGCTGAACGATCAGACTTCGCCCTCGGTCCGAATGCGACCCATGCCGATCAGAGCGAGAACCGTCAGAAGGGCTGCGACCGTCAAATAGACGCCGACCGCCTGAAGCCCGTAATGGCCCGCCAGCCAGGTCGCAGCGTAGGGCGCCAGCGAGGCGCCGAGGATGCCCGCCAGATTGAAAGTCATGGACGCGCCCGTATAGCGCACCGTCGTCGGGAACGGCCGCGCCAATGCCGCGCCCAGCGGGCCATAGGTGCAGCCCATCAGGCTGAAGCCGATGACGAAGAAGGCGACGACGCCCGCCATCCCGCCGCTGCCGAACAGGGGCGCCAGCACCAGACCGAACAGGGCGATGGCGATGGATGTGACCAGCAGAGTCCTTCCCTGCCCCCAACGATCCGCCGCCAGAGCCGCCAGCGGGATAAACAGGCCGAAGAAGCAGACGCCCAGCAACTGGATCGGCAGAAACTGCTCGCGCGTATAGCCCATGCTCGTCGTGCCCCAGCCCAGGGCGAAAACGGTCATCAGATAGAAGAGGACAAAGGTCGCCAGCCCGGCCAGCGTCCCTGTCAGCAGGGCGAACTTGTGATGCGCCACAAGCGTCAGGGCGGGCGCCTGAACGCGTTCAGCGCGGTCGATGGCGCGTTTGAACTCGGGCGTCTCGGTGATCTTCAATCGCATCCACAGGCCGACGATGACCAGCAACGAACTGGCGATGAAGGGGATGCGCCAGCCCCAGGCCATGAACTGAGCCTCGCTCATCACCTGCCCCAGCAGGATGAAGCTCAGCGTCGACAGAATGAATCCGATCGGCGCGCCCAACTGAGGGAACATGCCGAACCAGGCCTTCCTGCCCGGCGGCGCATTCTCGGTCGCCAGCAGGACCGCCCCGCCCCACTCGCCGCCAAGGCCCAGCCCCTGACCGAACCGGCACAGGGCCAGCAGCAGGGGCGCGATCACGCCGACCGAATGCCAGGTCGGCAACAGGCCGATGGCGATGGTCGACAGGCCCATGGTCATCAGGGCCGCCACCAGCGTCGCCTTACGCCCCACCCGGTCGCCGAAATGGCCGAAGACGACCGCGCCGATCGGTCGTGCGAAGAAGGCGATGGAGAAGGTGGCGAAAGAAGCCAGCATGGCCGTCATCCGGTCGCCCCCGGGGAAGAACAGGTCTGGAAAAACCAGCACCGCCGCTGTGGCGTAGATGTAGAAGTCGTAGAACTCGATCGTCGTGCCGATCAGGCTGGCGAACAGAACGCGCCGCTTGGAGGCGGATGGCGGTGAAACGGCGGCGTCGGTCACGCTGTATCCTTACGGTTGACGCACGATCTTTGCGGCGCGCCGACGCGAGGCGTCAAGCGGCAGGCATCAGGTTCCGCGCGGCTTGGCCCGGCTGGTCGGCGCCGCATTAGCCGGGTCTTCCGGCCATGAATGGCGCGGATAACGACCGCGCATCTCGCTGCGGACCGCCGCCCATGATCCGGCCCAGAAGCCCGGCAGATCCTTCGTCACCTGCACCGGCCGTCGCGCAGGCGACAACAGGCTGAGCGTCAGGGGCGTTCGTCCGCCGCCGACCATCGGATGAGACTTCACGCCGAACAGTTCCTGCACCCGGATTTCGACGCGCGGCCCGCCCTCGGCGCCGTAGTCGATACCTGCGCTGCCCAGCGGCGTGGTCAATCGCGTCGGCGCAAGATCATCCAGCCTGCGCTGCATATCCCAAGGGATCAGGCCGCGCAGAGCCTCGGCCAGTTTGCCGTCGCCGATGTCGGCCAGCGACCGCGCCCCGTCCAACAGAGGCCACAGCCAGTCCTCGCGCGCCGCCAGCAGGCCCTCGTCCGAAACATCGGGCCATGTCGCATCCAGCCCGCGCAGGAAGGTCAACCGCGCCCGCAGCACCCCGGCCTGCTCGCCCCAGTTCAGCGCGCCGAGCCCGCCTGCTTCGATCTCTGATTTCAGGGCCGCCGTCATGGTCGCGCGATCAGGGGCGCCGACGACCTTTTCATCCAGCACAAGGGCGCCGATGCGTCGGATGCGGCGGATCACAGGCTTGCCTGATGGTTCGCGCGTCAGCCGATCTTCGACCTCGATGAGATGGGCCAGATCGTTTTCCAGTGTCGTCGAATCCAGCCCTGCCGCCAGACGGATGCGGTCGCGGGCATCGCCGCCGCCCAATTCCGCCACGGCCAGCCAGGGCGCGCGCGCCAGATGATCCGTCGGCTCGATGAAGGCGCCGCGTCCCGAGGCGAGCAGCACCTCGCCCGGCTTGCCCCTGGTGCGTGCGATGCGTTCAGGGAAGGCTTCGGCCAGCAACAGCCCGGCGTCGACCTCTGCGTCCCGCCCGCCGCCTGCGGCCCGCGCCCAGCGCTCGGCCAGTTTCATCGCGTCGCGGGCGCGGGGTGAACGATCCCGCTCCAGCCCCTTCAACCGGTCATGCAGATCGACGCCGTTGCCGCCCAGCCCCGGTTCGCTCAGCACGGCGGCGATCCTGGCCCCGCCGAGAGCGTCGCCCTGATCCGAGGCGACGGCGACCATATGCGCCAATCGCGGCGCCAGCGGGATGCGGGTCAGACGCCGTCCGTGCGGCGTCAGATCGCCCTTGTCGTCCAGCGCGCCCAGCCGGGTCAGCGCCCTGCGCGCCTCGGACATCGCTCCGGCGGGCGGCGGGTCCAGCAGGGCCAGCCCATCGACCGACTTCGCGCCCCATCGCGCCAGATCAAGGGCGAAGGCGGTCAGGTCCGCCTCCTGAATCTCGGGCCTTTGGTGGGCGACCAGACCGCGTGTCTGTTCCTCGTCCCACAGGCGATAGCAGACGCCAGGTTCGACCCGGCCCGCCCGGCCGCGCCGCTGCTCGGCCGAGGAGCGGCTGACCTTGACCGTGGCCAGCCGGGTCAGGCCGCTGGACGGCTCGAAACGCGGCACGCGCGACAGGCCGCCGTCGATGACCACGCGCACCCCTTCGATCGTCAGACTGGTCTCTGCCACAGAGGTCGCCAGCACGACCTTGCGGCGGCCGGGCGCAGCAGGCTCGATGGCGCGGTCCTGCTCGCCCTTGTCCAGCGCGCCATACAGAGCGACGACATCGACCGACGGATCACGCAGCCGCTCGTTCAGACGCTGGACGGTGCGATGGATCTCGCCCTGCCCCGGCAGGAAGACGAGGATGGAGCCGCTCTCGTCATGCAGGGCCTGCATGACAGCCCTGGCCACGGCGTCCTCGAACCGCTCGACCGGGTTGCGGCCCAGATAGCGCGTCTCGACCGGGAACATCCGGCCCTCGGCCTCGATGACGGGGGCGCCGTCCAGCAGCCTCGACACCCCGGCGATATCCAGCGTCGCAGACATGACCAGCAGGCGCAGGTCGTCGCGCAGCACCGACTGGCTCTCGCGGGCAAGAGCGAGACCCAGATCGGCGTCGAGGCTGCGTTCGTGGAATTCGTCGAACAGGACGGCGCCGACACCTTCCAGCCCCGGATCGTCCAGAATCATGCGGGTGAAGACGCCTTCGGTGACGACTTCGATTCGGGTGTCCGGGCCGATCCGGCTCTGTAATCGGGTGCGATATCCGACGGTTCCGCCCGCCTTTTGACCCAGAGAGGCAGCCATACGGTCAGCGGCGGCGCGCGCGGCCAGTCGTCGCGGCTCCAGAACCAGCACCTTGCCCTCGCCCAGCCACGGCTGGTCCAGCAGGGCCAGAGGCACGACCGTGGTCTTGCCCGCGCCCGGCGGCGCGGCCAGAACGACCGCAGGGGTCTGGGCCAGGGCGGCCTTCAGCGGCTCCAGAACGGCGTGAATCGGCAACATGAAGGGGCTGTAGCGCCTTCGGCCCGGGTCACGAAAGCGTCGTCGGCGCGTCATCCGTCGTAAACCGCGTTGCGCGGACGGCCTCAGATGGCTAGCGTCCACGCCCAAGAAGGTGACCCGGGAGGGGTCGTCGCATAAGTTTGGGGGCGCACCTGCATGTCTGCAGATGGCGTAAAGCCAGCCGGAAACCGGCTATTTCTTAAAAAATCCATCGGCCAGATTCAGAAAGAAGCCGCCAAGAGCGAGCTGAAACGGACCCTCGGTCCGATGAATCTGATGAGCCTGGGCATCGGCGCCATCATCGGCGCGGGCATCTTCGTTCTGACCGGTCAGGTGGCCTCGGCCCATGCCGGTCCGGCCATCATGTTCTCCTTCGTCATCGCCGGCATCGCCTGCGGTCTGGCGGGGCTCTGCTATGCGGAACTGGCCTCGACCATGCCGGTGTCGGGTTCGGCCTACACCTATGCCTATGGCACCCTGGGCGAGATCTTCGCCTGGATCATGGGCTGGCTGCTGGTGCTGGAATACGGCGTTGCGGCCTCGACCGTGGCGGTCGGCTGGTCCGGCTATGTGGTGTCGATCCTGAATGATTTCGGGTTAAGCGCCAGTCTGTTCCCGACAATAACCTATCCCGGCGGCGAAGGGCCTCAGTGGGCCACCCCGCTGATCCAGTATGTCGCCTCGGGCGCGGATGCGGGCTTCCCGCTGACGGGCACCTTCAACCTGGTCGCGGCTGTCGGCATCGCCGCCGTGTGCGGCCTGCTGGTGCTGGGCGTGTCGGAATCGGCGAACATCAACAACGCCATCGTCGTCATCAAGATCATCGTCCTGCTGACCTTCATCGCCGTGGGTCTGCAGTACATCAACCCGGCCAACTGGGATCCGCTGATCCCGCCGCAGGGCGACACCTGGGACCAGTTCGGCGTGGGCGGCATCTTCCGCGGCGCCTCGATCATCTTCTTCGCCTATGTCGGTTTTGAAGCGGTTTCGACCGCCGCCGCCGAGGCCAAGAACCCGTCCAAGGACGTGCCGATCGGCATTCTGGGCGCCCTGTTCGTCTGCACCCTGATCTACATGGTCGTGGCGGCCGTCATGACCGGCGTCGTACCCTACCTGGAGCTGGCCTCGCCCGCCCCGATCGCCGTCGCCATCGACCGCATGGGTCTGGAATGGGCCAATGTGCCGCTGGCCGGCGCGCCGAGCGGACAGCTGAACCTGATCGCCTTCCTGATCAAGATCGGCGCCATCACCGGCCTGTCCTCGGTCATGCTGGTGCTGTGCTACGGCCAGACGCGCATCTTCTACACCATGGCCCGCGACGGCCTGCTGCCGAAAGCATTCGCCGTGGTGCACCCGAAGTTCCGCACCCCGTGGATCGGCACCATCCTGCTGGGCATCGTCATCGCCATCGCGGCGTCCTTCCTGCCTATCTCGATCCTGGGCGATCTGGTGTCGCTGGGCACGGCGACGGCCTTCGCCATCGTCTGCCTGTCGGTCATCGTCCTGCGCATCAAACACCCGGAGATGGAGCGCCCGTTCCGCGTGCCGGGCGGCATGGTCACGGCCGTGCTGGGCATCCTGGCCTGTCTGACGCTGGCCTCGTTCAACTTCGTGCCGATGGTCCAGCACGCGCTGAACGACAACCCGCTGCCGCTGACCATCCTGGGCGTCTACGCCGTGGTCGGCGCGCTGATCTACGGCCTGTACGGCTTCGCTCACTCGAAGCTGGCCCGAGGCATCGACATCACCGAGGACACGACGCTGGAAACGGCGGCCGAAGCCCTGGGTCACGGCGTGGACAACAAGAAGGAGGACTGATCCCGATCAGTCCTCACGGCCTCAATCAGCGCGAAGCGCGGCAGGCCCAAAAGGAGAAAGGCCCCGGAGCGATCCGGGGCCTTTTTTCATGGCCGGGCGGGATTGCCGAAACCGCCGCCCTCGCCTACAGGCTGAGGCAGACCTATGCGGATGTGGCGGAACTGGTAGACGCACCAGATTTAGGTTCTGGCGCCGCGAGGCGTGGAGGTTCGAGTCCTCTCATCCGCACCAGGTTTCAGCCTGAATGAAGCGCCGCCAGCACCGCCGGGATCCCCTGCGGCAGGTCTTCGGCGATCAGACCCGCTCCAAACCGTCGCGCCGCTTCCGAATGCATCCACACCGCCGCGCGTGCGGCGTCGAAGCTGTCCATGTGCTGGGCGACCAGACCGCCGATCATGCCGGACAGAACATCGCCGCTGCCCGCCGTCGCCAGCCAGGGCGAGCCTTCTTCATTGACCGTCAGACGGCCGTCCGGGGCGGCGATGACCGTCGCCGCGCCCTTCAGCACTACGACCGCGCCCGCACGCCGGGCGGCCTCCTGCGCGGCGTCCTCGCGCCCCATGTCGGCCAGCAGGCCCGGAAACAGCCGCTCGAACTCGCCTTCATGCGGCGTCAAGACGTCATCGCGGTCCAGCCAGCCGAACAGCTGTTCAGGTCGGTCGCGGAACAGGGTCAGGGCGTCGGCGTCGACCACCAGAGCCGCCCCGGTGCGCGCCAGAGCCGCCAGGTTCAGCGCCGTGCCGTCGTTCAGTCCGGCGGCCGGGCCGATCACCACGGCGTCCATGGGATCGGCCAGGGCCTGAAGCTGGTCCGGCGTGGCGAACGCGGCCAGCATCACCGCCTCCAGCGTCGGCGCCAGAACCGGCGCCGCATCCGGCGGGCAGAAGACCTTGACCAGACCGGCGCCGATCCTCAGCCCCGCGCGCGCCGCCAACCGGGCCGCGCCGGTCGACAGCATATCGCCCGAGACGACGCCCAGCCGTCCACGGACATGTTTATGGGTGTCAGCCCCCGGTCGGGGCAGCAGATCACGCCACTCTGAAGGGCTGTTACCGAACTTCATGTGGATTTCCGTTCACGGATGGCCTCTGGGCGCGAAAATCGCTTGCCAAATTGTGCGATGCAATGTCCCTTTAGCGCCCGAGCGTCGGACCAAACAAGGAGCCGGCTCGGGACCCGCCATGAAGAAGATTGAAGCCGTCATCAAGCCGTTCAAGCTGGATGAAGTTAAAGACGCTCTCCAGGACATCGGGGTGCAGGGCATGACCGTGCTGGAGGCCAAGGGATACGGCCGCCAGAAGGGTCATTCGGAACTCTATCGCGGCGCCGAGTACGTCATCGACTTCCTGCCCAAGATCAAGATCGAGGTCGTGGTGGCGGATGATCTGGCCCCCGCTGTGGTCGAGACGATCCAGAACGCCGCCCGCACCGGCAAGATCGGGGATGGCAAAATCTTCATCACCAACCTTGAAGACGTCATCCGCATCCGCACGGGCGAAACCGGCCCACAAGCCATCTAGACCAGCGGCCGCCTCACAGGGCGGCCGATTTCTTTTTTCCAGTAAACAGGACCTCCCCCAATGAGCGCCGCCCAAAAGATCCTGCAGGAGATCAAGGACAAGGATGTCCAGTATGTCGACCTGCGCTTCACCGACACGCGCGGCCGCGTCCACCATGTGACCTTCGACATCGGCATGGTCGATGAAGAGTTCCTGGAAGACGGCACCATGTTCGACGGCTCGTCGATCGCGGGCTGGAAGGCCATCAATGAGTCCGACATGCTGCTGAAGCCGGACCTGTCGAGCGCCTTCATCGACCCCTTCTATCAGCAGACGACGCTGTTCATGTTCTGCGACGTTCTGAACCCGGACACGGCCGAGCCCTATAACCGCGACAGCCGCTCCATGGCCAAGAAGGCGCTGGCCTATGTCCAGTCGTCGGGCGTGGGCGACACCGTCTTCTTCGGCCCCGAAGCCGAGTTCTTCGTCTTTGACGACGTGCGCTGGAACACGGCGCCGCACGACACCCGCTACAGCTTCGACTCGACCGAACTGCCCGCCAACACCGGCGCCGAATACGCCGAGGGCAACCTGGGCCACCGTCCGGCGACCAAGGGCGGCTACTTCCCGGTCAACCCGGTCGACTCGGGCCAGGATCTGCGCGGCGAAATGCTGGCCGTCATGAAGGATCTGGGCCTCGATCCTGAAAAGCACCACCACGAAGTCGCCCCGGCGCAGCACGAACTGGGCCTGAAGTTCAGCGACCTGCTGACCATGGCCGACCGGATGCAGCTGTATAAGTACGTGATCCACAATGTGGCCCACGCCTATGGCAAGTCGGCGACCTTCATGGCCAAGCCGATGTTCGGCGACAACGGCTCGGGCATGCACGTCCACATGTCGATCTGGAAAGACGGCAAGCCCCGGTTCGCCGGCGACCAATACGCCGGCCTGTCGCAGGAATGCCTGTGGTACATCGGCGGCGTCATCAAGCACGCCAAGGCCATCAACGCCTTCGCCAACTCGACCACCAACTCCTACAAGCGTCTGGTGCCGGGCTATGAGGCGCCGGTGAAACTGGCCTATTCGGCCAGCAACCGTTCGGCCTCGATCCGCATTCCGCACGTCACCTCGCCCAAGGCAAAGCGTCTGGAAGCCCGCTTCCCCGATCCGATGGGCAACCCCTATCTGACGTTCGTGGCCCTGCTGATGGCGGGTCTGGACGGGATCGAGAACCGCATTGATCCGGGCGCCGCCGCAGACAAGAACCTGTACGACCTGCCGCCGGAAGAGCGTCACTCGATCCCGGAAGTCGCCGGTTCGCTGAGGGAGGCGCTGGACGCCCTCGACGCCGATCGCGCCTTCCTCAAGAAGGGCGGCGTCATGGATGACGACTTCATCGACGCCTACATCACCCTGAAACAGGAAGAAGTCGCCCGGCTGCAACTGCACCCGCACCCGGTCGAGTTCGACATGTATTACAGCTGCTGATCTGCGGATCTGCCAGATACAGAAAGCCCCGGACGGTTCGCCGTCCGGGGCCTTTTTTTCATCAGGATCGCCTGAGCGTTCAGCCCTGATCGTAGCGCTCGACCGCCTTGACCAGCGCGTCGATGTCATTGGCGCACAATAGGGGACGCAGGGCCTCGAACTTCTCTTCGGGCCAGCCATAGACGTCGAGCGCCAGCAGGGCCTCGACCACGGCGTCCGGGAAGCGCTTGCGGATCGGCACGGCCGGATTGCCCGCGACGATGGCATAGGGCGCCACATCCTTGGTCACGATGGCGCCGGACGCGACGACTGCCCCTTCACCGATCGTGACGCCCGGCATGACCATGGCGCGCATCCCGATCCAGGCGCCGTCCTTGATGACGGTGTCGCCCTTGCCCTGATAGGCGTCCAGAATGACCTCAGCGAACGGATAGAGGCTGAACCAGTCCGTGCGGTGCGTGTGGTTGCCGCCCAGCAAGATCACCGCCTCGGCGCCGATGCAGACGCAGTCGCCGATGTGCA
Source organism: Brevundimonas diminuta (assembly GCF_039673845.1). GTDB lineage: Bacteria > Pseudomonadota > Alphaproteobacteria > Caulobacterales > Caulobacteraceae > Brevundimonas > Brevundimonas diminuta_E. The sequence goes on from NZ_JBDJMK010000004.1 coordinate 115,579, forward strand.
ACTGGTCGATAGGCCACTGCGGCTCCCACGCGCTCAGACTGTAGGGATCGCCGTACAGATAGCGGACGACGCTGTCCTCGAACGAGCCGGTCCAGGCGTTGCTGTAATAGCTGCGCTGTCCCTTGATGTGGATGTTGGGGTTGGCGACCGTCTCGTGGAGCAGTTCAACCTTGGACCAGTGCCGGTCCGGGGCGGGGTGAGACATGAAGTATCCTCAAGATGCTGAAACAGCGCCCGGATCGTCTCACCACGCCTACAGGATCAGACCGTCAGCTCTCCGGCCGTATCGGCCTTCTTTCGACGCAGTTCGATGATGCGGACGCACCAGATGGACACCTCGTAGAGCAGGACCATCGGCACGGCCAGCATCAACTGGCTGATCGGATCGGGCGGCGTCACCACGGCGGCGACCACGACCACGGCCACAATGGCGTAGCGGCGGCCCTTGGCCATCAGTTCGCTATTGATCAGACCGGCCAGCCCCAACAGGGTCATGACGACCGGCAACTGGAAGCACAGGCCGAACGCCAGAATCAGCGCCGTAACCAGATTGAGGTAATCCGACACCTTGGGCAGCAGCTCGGCGGCCACATTCTCCCCGATGATCTGCTGGCTGAGCGAGAACCACATCACGAAGGGCAGCATGACATAATAGACCAGCGCCGCCCCCAGCAGGAACAGCACCGGCGCCGCGATCAGGAACGGCAGGAAGGCGCCCTTCTCATTGCGATACAGGCCCGGCGCGACAAAGCGGTACAGCTGCCACGCCAGAACCGGGAAGGCCACGATGACAGCGCCCAGCCCGGCCAGCTTCATCTTGGTGAACAGGATTTCCAGCGGCGCCGTGTAGATCAGGCGAACGCTGTGCTGATCGACCTCCGGCACCGGGATCAGGCCCGCCGTGCCCAGGATCAGGTTGAACGGCGACACATGGCCGTGTGCGCCGACCGTCTGATGGAAGGCGGCCGAGACGACATAAGGCTTCACAAGAAACAGATACAGCGTCTCGGAAAAGGCGAAACAGCCGATGAAGGCGATGACGAAGGCGACCACGCAGATCATCAGCCGCGAACGCAGCTCGATCAGGTGATCCATCAGGGGCGCGCGCGAGGCCTCGATGTCGGCTTCGTCACGGTCGTCGCGGCTCATAGATCGACCTTCTTGGTGCGCGTCGTCTTGGAACGAGGCGTCGCCTTGGCGCCAGAAGCAGCGGGCTTGGCTGATTTGGGCCTGGGCGAGGCGGGCGCCTTCTCAACCTTGGCGGGGGGCTTCTTTGAACGCGGTTTGGCCGCAGTCTTTTTCGGCGCCAGTTTTACAGGTGCAGGCTTTTCAGTCGCAGGTTGGGCCACCGCCTCATCCGGCCATTCATCGACGCCTGTTGCGACAGTCTGCGGCTCGGCCGAAACATCCTCAGCCACGGACAGAGGCGCAGGCGCGGCGGCGGGCGCATCCAGCGGCGCCTCAAGCTCCTTGCGGATGTCCTTGAAGGCTTCGTCCGCATCGGCGCCGAGCGCGTGCATGCCCTGCCCCGTTCTCAGGGCCTCGACCTCCTTGCGGAGTTCATCCAGTTCGGACTGGCGGGCCATCTCGTCAAAGCTGGCGCGGAATTCGTTGGCCATGGCGCGCGCCTTGCCGACGAATTGCCCGACCTTGCGCATGAGCACAGGCAGGTCCTTGGGCCCCACCACCAGCAGGGCCACAATACCGATGACAAGGATTTCGAACCCGCCGATTCCGGGGCCAAGACCACCCATGGTTCAGCGTCTTCCGGCGAAAGTCAGCGGTTCAATTCTTCTTTTTCGGCCTCGGTGCGCGGCAAGGCGCCCGGGGCGTCCTTGCCCTTGGCGTCGGTGTCGTCCTTCAGGCCGTCCTTGAAGGCGCGGATGCCCTTGGCCGCGTCGCCCATGATGCCCGACAGCTTTCCGCGACCGCCGAACAGGACCAGCACGACAACGACGACAATGGCCCAGTGCCAGATGCTCATGGAGCCCATGGCGATACCTCCTCAAGGGGGCGGCCGCGCCCACACGCGCCCCACCGACTGATTGTTGTGCGTCATATAGGCTGAGTGATGGCGATGCGCCAAGGGAGGCTGTAGGCATCGCGACTATGAATCCCAACGATCACGTCATCATTCACACCGACGGCGCCTGCAAGGGCAACCCCGGCCCCGGCGGCTGGGGCGCCATCCTGCAGACGCACAGCGGCCATGAGAAGGAATTGTGGGGCGGCGAGGCCCTGACCACCAACAACCGCATGGAGTTGATGGGCGCCATCATGGCGCTGGAGGCGCTGAAGCGTCCCTGCCGCGTCGACCTGCACACGGACAGCAAATACGTCATGCAGGGCGTGACCGAATGGATTCGCGGCTGGAAGGCGCGCGGCTGGAAAACCGCCGACAAGAAGCCCGTCAAGAACGAAGACCTGTGGCGGCGTCTGGACGACGCCCGCAGCCGCCACGACGTCAAATGGCACTGGGTCAAGGGCCACGCCGGGCACGCCTTGAACGAACGCGCCGACCAGTTGGCCAATCGCGGCGTGGACGAGGTGCGGGGCCGCTGACCCCGCCTGCGTCCCCGTCCGAGAGGAATGGCTTCAGGCCGCCCGCACCTTCAACAGCGAACCGGATACCGATTCGACGATCACGCTCTCGCCCGCCAGGGGCGAGGCGCCGTCGATGACCGCGGCCCACTCGGACCCCGACACGAAAACCCGGCCCCGACCGCCGTTAAACGCCTCGACCACACGCGCCTGTGCGCCGATCAATCGCGAATCGCGGGCATTGATGTCGGGCTGTTCCTTCGGATTGACCCGCTTGACGAGGCGGCGCGACAGCAGGGTCGAGACAACCGTCAAAGCGGCGAAGACGCCCAGTTCGACCGGCAGGCCCATGCGCGGCGTCAGCGCCGTCAGCAGGGCCGTCAGCCCCGCCGACACCGCTGGCCATAACAGCCATTCGGTTGAAGCTGTGGCCTCTATCCCCAACAGGGCGACGCCGACCGCCAGCCACAACCAGAAGGGTTGCGCGGCATGAAGTGAAACGAGCCAGTCCATGCCCTACTCCGTCGTCGGCACCGCGCCGCCGGATCGACGCGGCGAAACCGTGCGCGCAGGCGGCGTCGAGGCAGAATAGGACGCTGCGCCCCGCGACGGTTCGCGACGGCTGTCCGAGCGGCTCTGCTGTTGTTCCTTGGCCAGGCCGACCAGTTCGCCCAGACCCGCAATGGTGCCGACCAGGCCGCCCATTTCGGCGGGCACGATGACCGTCTTGGCCGTCGGATTGCGGGCCAGTTCGCCGAACGCCTCGACATATTTCTGGGCCACGAAATAGTTGATGGCGTTGACGTCGCCGCGCGCGATCGCTTCCGACACCATGGCCGTCGCCTTGGCCTCGGCCTCGGCTTCACGTTCGCGGGCTTCAGCGTCGCGGAACGCCGCTTCCTTGCGCCCCTCGGACTGCAGAATGGCGGACTGTTTGGCGCCCTCGGCGCGCGCGATGGCGGCCTGCTTCTCGCCTTCCGCCTCGGTGATGATGGCGCGACGTTCGCGCTCCGCCTTCATTTGACGGGCCATGGCGTTGGTGATGTCGACGGGCGGGGTCAGATCCTTGATCTCGATCCGATTGACCTTGACGCCCCACGGTTCGGTCGCCGCATCGATGACCGTCAGCAGGCGCGAGTTGATGTTGTCGCGCTGGAACAGGACTTCATCCAGATCCATCGAGCCGACCACGGTCCGCAGATTGGTCGAGCACAACTGGGTGATGGCGTAAGGCAGGTTCTCGACGCGATAGGCGGCGGCTGAGGCGTCCATCACCTGGATAAAGACGATGGCGTCGACCTTCACCATGGCGTTGTCCTTGGTGATGACCTCCTGGGTCGGGACGTCCAGAACCTGCTCCATCATGTTCATGCGGCGACCGATGCGCTCGACGAACGGCGTCAGGATATGGATGCCCGGCGTCAGGATCTTGGTGTATTTGCCGAACCGTTCCACCGTGAATTCACGGCCTTGCGGGACGATCTTGATCACGCTGAACAGGAAGATGAGCGCGAAGGCCGCGAACACCACAAAGAACATCAGCGAAAAATTCATAGGGCTCTCCAGTCCATTACCGCAGCTTAACCGCCGCAGGGGTCCGGCGCTACAGAATCCGGTTCCGACCGGATGACATCACCGTCAGCCATCCGCCGCGCCGTGCGGATGATCCGGCGCGTCTCGTCCCAGTCGACCATGGCCAGCGCTGTCTCGAACGGAAAGAAACCCGCCTCCGCCGCATCGTCGCCCGCGACCGGTTCGCCGGACACCCACCGCGCGGCGTAGTCGATCAGGACATAATGCCGCCCCGCCTCGGGAAAGAGGCCGTCCACCACATCCACCAGACCGATCAGTTCCGCCTCGACCGCCGTTTCTTCGCGCAGTTCGCGCAGGGCGGCGTCGGCCAGACGCTCGCCCGGTTCCAGACGCCCGCCCGGCAGGCTCCACTCGCCCGTGCGCGGCGGCGTTCCGCGACGGATCAGCAGGACTTCGTCGCCTTTCAGGCACACCACGCCCACGGCCGGCGTCGGAATCATGTTTTGCCCCCAAATTGACCGCCAGAAGGCATGGTTTTGCGCTTCCACCACGGGCTGCCTTTTGCCACAAGGCCGATATGACCCTCCCGACGCCAGAATCCCTCGCTGAACTGAAAGCCGCCCTGCCCGGCGCCTGGACGCAAGACGCCGCCGAGATGGCGCCGTGGCTGACCGAATGGCGCGGCCGCTGGACCGGCGAGACGCCGCTGCTGCTGCAACCGCGCACGACCAAAGAGGTGGCCCGCGCCGTCGAAATCTGCGCGCGTCACGGCGTGGCCGTGGTGACGCAGGGCGGCGGCACCGGACTGGTCGGCGGTCAGATTCCTTATGGCGAGGTTCTGCTGTCCACGCGCAAGCTGCGGGCGGTGCGCGACGTGACGCCGCTGGACGACGCCATGACGGTCGAGGCGGGCGTGACCCTGCTGGAGGCGCAGGAACTGGCCAAGGAAAAAGACCGCTTCTTCCCCCTCAGCCTTGCGGCCGAAGGGTCAGCCACCATCGGCGGCGTCATCTCGACCAACGCGGGCGGCACGGCCGTCCTGCGCTACGGCATGATGCGCGATCTGGTTCTGGGCATCGAGGCGGTCATGCCGGACGGTCAGGTGTTCAACGGCCTGAAGCGCCTGCGCAAGGACAACACCGGCTATGACCTGAAGCAGATGTTCATCGGCGCCGAGGGCACTTTGGGCGTCGTCACGGCGGCGACGCTGAAGCTGTTCCCCATCATGCGCAGCCGCGCCACGGCCATCGTCGGACTGGAGAGCCATCACGACGCGGTCGTGCTGCTGGCCCGCGCCAAGGCCGAGACCGGCGGCGGGGTGGAAGCCTTCGAGCTGATGAAGCGGCTGGGCATGAGCCTGGTGCTGAAGAACATCCCCGACACGCGCGAACCGCTGGAATCGACGCCGCCCTGGTCTGTGCTGATCGAACTGACCTCGGGCGAGCCGGACGGCGCCGAGGCGGCGATGGAGCGTCTGCTGACCGCCGCCTTCGAGGAAGGCCTGATCGTCGACGCCGCCATCGCCCAGAACGACGCCCAGAAGGCTGAATTCTGGCGCCTGCGCGAAGAGCATTCCGCCGCCCTCAAGCCCGAAGGCGGCGGCTGGAAGCATGACGTTTCGGTTCCCGTCTCGCGAATCGCCGATTTCATCGACGAGGCGACGACGGCGGTCGAGAAATTCCATCCGGGTTGCCGCGTGTCGGTTTTCGGCCACGTGGGCGACGGCAATCTTCACTATGATGTGATCCCTGGCGTGGGCGAGGATGTCGCCGCCTTCATCGCCCGCTGGATGGAGGGATCAGAGGTCATCCACGATGTCGTGGCCCGTTATGACGGCTCGATTTCAGCTGAACACGGTCTGGGACGGCTGAAAACAGACGAAGCGCGACGCTATAAAACGCCTCTGGAAATCGCGACCATGCAGGCGATCCGTCAGGCCATCGATCCGCTGAGGATCATGAATCCGGCGGTCCTTTTCTAAAGACTCGCGAACATATGTGACGTTTCAGGCGGTTCAAAACGTCATGGAAGCGGCCTATGAGGCGCGCTCTTGAGACGCATACGGAGTCGATCGTCTTGTTGATCGTCCTGTCCCCGGCCAAAAAGCTGGACTTCAAACCGCCCGCCATCGACGCCCCCGTGACGCCACGGCGATGCGCCGATGAGACGGCCGAACTGGCCAAGGTGACGCGCGAACTCAGCCGCGCGGACCTGCGCCGCCTGATGTCCATTTCCGACGCCCTGGCCGAGCTGAACTACCAGCGCTTTCAGGCCTTCGACAACGACACGTCAGAAGGCGCGCTGCAGGCCGTCTTCGCCTTCGCGGGCGATGTCTATGACGGATTGTCAGCCCGCACCCTGACGACCGACGACCTGAACTGGGCGCAGGATCATCTGCGCATCCTGTCGGGTTTCTACGGCCTGCTGCGGCCGCTGGATGCGATCCAGCCCTATCGGCTGGAGATGGGCATTCGTCTGAAGACCAAGCGCGGCGCCACCCTTTATGACTTCTGGGGCGAGCGGATTTCGCTGCGTCTGAACGAAGACGCCGGAAAACTGGCCGAACAGACGCTGGTGAACCTGGCCAGCCACGAATATTTCGGCGCAGTCGATGCGCGAGCGCTGAAGCTGCCGGTCGTGACCCCCCACTTCAAGGAGAAGAAGGACGGCGAAGCCCGCATCATCTCCTTCTACGCCAAGAAGGCCCGCGGCGGCATGGCCCGCTTCGCCATCGAGAACCGGTTGGAGAAGGTCGAAGACCTGAAAGCCTACGACCGCGACGGCTATCGCTTCGACAAAAATCTTTCGACGGATACGGACTGGATATTCATCAGGGAAGGAAATTCCTGATCGCCAGATTGAACGACTGCGGTTAGGTTGCGTTGCAGCATCATCATCCACGGGTTCTTTCTGTCATGTTCGCGATGAACGATCTCAAGGGCCGCGTCGCGGTCGTCACCGGCTCGACCTCGGGCATCGGTCTGGCGTTTGCGCGGGCGGTCGCCCTGTGCGGCGGCGATGTGGTGCTGAACGGCCTTGGCGACGCTGACGCCATCGAAAAGACGCGCGCTGATCTGGCCGCCGAGACTGGCGTGCGCGTCCTCTATCACCCGGCCGACATGACCCAGCCGGATCAGATCGAGGACATGATCGCCACGGCGCAGCGCGAACTGGGCCACCTCGACATCCTGGTCAACAACGCCGGCATCCAGCACGTCGAAGCCGTCGAGAACTTCCCCGCTGATGCGTGGGAAAAGATCATCGCCATCAACCTGTCCTCGACCTTCTACGCCACCAAGGCGGCGATCCCGATCATGAAGGCTCAGGGGCGCGGCCGGATCATCAACATCGCCTCGGCTCACGGTCTGGTCGCCAGCCCGTTCAAGTCGGCCTATGTCGCGGCCAAGCACGGCGTGATCGGCTTCACCAAGACGGTGGCGCTGGAACTGGCGCAGGACAACATCACCTGCAACGCCATCTGCCCCGGCTTTGTCGAGACGCCGATCGTCGCCAAGCAGATTCAGGATCAGGCCCGCACCCGCAACATGAGCGAAGAAGACGTGATGAAGAACGTCATCCTGGGCTCGCAGCCGACCAAGCGTTTCGTCACGACCGACGAACTGGCGGGCATCTTCCTCTATCTGGCGTCGGACCTCGGCGCCTCGGCCAACGGCGCCCACTTCTCTGTCGATGGCGGCTGGACAGCCCAATAGCCTGATTGCGCCCTGCGCGGGCTGAACGACGGAGAGGCTGATGGCGAAACGCAAACCTGTCTGTCTGGCCCTGCAGGGCGGCGGCGCGCACGGCGCCTTTCAATGGGGCGTGCTGGACCGGCTGCTTGAGGCCGATGTGCTGGACGTGCGCGCCGTCACCGCCGCTTCGGCCGGGGCGATGAACGCAGCCGCCCTGATCACCGGGCTGGAGCGTGGCGGCGCCAAGGGCGGACGCGAGGCGCTGGACCTGCTGTGGCGCGAGGTGAACCAGTCCGGCGGCCGCAACGTCTTCGGCGACAGCTCCGTCTGGTCCAAGGCCCTGACGCCCGACTGGCTGAAGGGCACGCCGATGTGGCAAGCGGGGCAGACGCTGGCCCTGTCGATGAGCCCCTACTCCTTCAACCCGTTCAACCTGAACCCGCTGCGCCGGGTTCTGGAGACGGCGGTGGATTTCGAGGCCCTGCGCGCCTCCTCCATCCGCATGTTCGTCTCGACGACAGCCGTTCGCGCAGGCCGTTCGCGCATCTTCAGGTCCGAAGAAATGGCGCCCGAGGTGCTGCTGGCCTCAGCCTGCCTGCCCCAGCTGTTTCAGGCGGTCGAGATTGAGGGCGAGCCCTATTGGGACGGCGGCTATCTGGCCAATCCGGCGCTGTGGCCGTTGTTCTACACCGACACGCCGGACGATATCCTGCTGCTGCCGCTCAATCCGTTCCAGCGTGACGAGGCGCCGCGCGAGGCGGGCGACATCAACGACCGCCTGAACGAGATCGTCTTCAACGCCCCGCTGGTCGCCGAACTGAGGGCCGTCGCCTTCGTTCAGGACCTGATCGCCGAGGGCAAGCTGAAGCCCGGCGAAGACCGTCGGCGCGGCATCCGCATCCACGTCATCGAGGCCGACGAATGGCTAGGCGAGGAGTCGCTGCACTCCAAGTTCGACACCGAGTGGACCTATCTGAACAAGCTGAAACAGCATGGTCGGACAGCCGCCGAGGCATGGCTTGAGGGCTGCCTGCCCAAGGTCGGCAAGGCGTCCAGCGTGGATGTGAAGGCGCGGTTTCTCTAGCCCACGAACCCGGCCGCGCGGCGCAGGCGGTCGTTGATCGCCTCGCCCAGCCCCTTGGCCGGAATGGGCGATACGGCGATCCCGCTGGGCTTGGTGCGGTCCGCCTCACGCAGCAGGCGAAACAGGTTGGCCGCCGCCTCGCGTACGTCGCCGCTCGGGCTGAGGCTCCAGCGTGGATCGCCGACGCCCGCGCCGAAGCCCAGCAGGATCTCCCCGTCCTTCGCTCCGTCCGCCTCGATCCGCACGGGCGCATCGGGCGCATAGTGCAGGGCCAGACGGCCGGGCGAGCGATGCCCCTGCCCGCCTTCGGCCAGAGCCCCGACCACAGCCTCAATCTCTTCGCGGGTGACGGAGCCGGGGCGCAGCAGGGCGACCTGACCGTCCAGCACCGAGACGACAGTGCTCTCGACTCCCACAGCGCAAGGGCCGCCATCGACCGCCGCGCCAACGGCATGCCCCGTCTCTTCCAGAGCGTCGGCGAAGGTCGTCGGACTGGGCCGCCCCGAACGGTTGGCCGACGGCGCGACGACCGGCCCGCCAAAGGCGCCGATGACCGCCCGCGCGCGCGGATGGCCCGGTACGCGCACGGCCACGCTGTCCAGTCCCGCACGCGCCAGATCGCACACCCGTTCGCGATCCCGGACCGGCGCCACAATGGTCAGCGGTCCCGGCCAGAAGGCCTCAGCCAAAGCCCGCGCCTTGGCGTCGAACACCGCGATATCTTCGGCGTCTACGGCATTGGCGACATGGGCGATCAGCGGATTGAAGCGCGGCCGTCCCTTCGCCTCGAAGATTCGCGCCACGGCCTGCGGATTCGATGCGTCAGCCGCCAACCCATAGACCGTCTCGGTCGGCAACATGACCAGACGCCCCGTTTTCAGCGCCTCGGCGGCGATTTCGGGGCTGTCGCCCCTGGCGGGTCGGTCGGCGGGCACGGTCGGCCTTTCCTTACGCGGCGTCAGCCGTTCAAACAGGGGGGCCACAGTGCGCGGAATCTCGACCAAAGTCCAAGCGGGCTTGCGCCCAAGGGCGCGGCGGCCGACAGAAGCGCAACGTCTTTCTGAGGATAACCGATGAGCTACCGCGCCCCCGTCCGTGACATCGCCTTCGCCCTCGACGCCGTGGCCGGGATCGGCCAGGTGGCGGCGACCGGCGCCTTTCCCGATTACGACGCCGATGTCGCCTCAGCCGTGCTGGATGCCGCCGGTCAGTTTTCCGAAGAGGTTCTGGCTCCGCTGAACCGCCCCGGCGATCTGGCGGGCGCCAAATACGCCAACGGCGCCGTGACGGCCGCCCCCGGTTTCGCCGACGCCTATCAGCAGTTCGCAGCGGGCGGCTGGACCAGCCTGACCGCCTCGGTCGAGGCCGGCGGACAGGCCCTGCCCAAGGCGCTGGAGCTGGCGGCCTATGAGACCGTCCACTCGGCCAACATGGCCTTCGGCCTGTGCCCCATGCTGTCGCTGGCCTCCATCGAGGCGCTGGAGCAGGTCGGCAACGAACACCAGAAGGCCACCTATCTGCCCAAGCTGGTCAGCGGCGAATGGACCGGCGCCATGGTGCTGACCGAACCGCACGCCGGGTCCGATCTGGGCGCCCTGACGGCAACGGCGGTTCCCAACGGCGACGGCACCTATGCCCTGACCGGCCAGAAGATCTTCATCACCTGGGGCGACCACGACGCCACGGACAACATCGTCCATCTGGTGCTGGCCCGCCTGCCCGACGCGCCTGCGGGCCCCAAGGGCATCAGCCTGTTCCTGACGCCCAAGTTCGCCGTCAACGCCGATGGTTCTCTGGGCGAGCGCAACGCCTTCCGCCCGGTCGGCGTCGAGCACAAGCTGGGCATCCACGCCTCGCCCACCTGCGTCATGAGCTATGAGGGCGCCCGCGCCGAACTGGTCGGACAGCCGAACCAGGGTCTGGCCCATATGTTCGTCATGATGAACGCCGCCCGTCTGGCCGTCGGCGTCGAGGGCGTCGGCATCGCCGAGCGCGCCTATCAGCACGCCCTGACCTATGCGCTGGAGCGCCGTCAGGGCCGCAGCGTCTGGACCGGCGAAAAGGACGCGCCGATCTTCGATCACCCCGACGTGCGCCGCATGCTGTCGGTGATGAAGGCCAAGGTCGCCGCCGCCCGCGCCATCTGCCTGTCGACCGGCATCGCCGCCGACCTGGCCCGCCACGCCGCCACCGAGGAAGAGCGGAAGGCCTGGAAGGGCCGCGAGGACCTGTTCACCCCGATCGCCAAGGCCTGGTCCACCGACGTCGGCTGCGAGGTCGCCTCGATGGGCGTTCAGGTCCACGGCGGCATGGGCTTCATCGAGGAAACCGGCGCCGCTCAATACTATCGCGACGCCCGCATCACCCCGATCTATGAAGGCACTAACGGCATTCAGGCCATGGATCTGGTGGGCCGCAAACTGTCGATGGACGGCGGCGAGTCGGCCAAGGCCCTGATCGCCGAGATGAAGACCACGCTGGCGCAGATCGACCGCCTCTATACCGGCAAGCCGGTCGAGCGTTTCGCCACCGCCATCGAGGCGGTCGAGGACGCCACCCTTTGGCTGCTGGACGCCAAGTCGGACCCGGCCCGCGCCGCCGACGTCCTGTCAGGCGCCGACGCCTATCTGAAACTGATGGGCGATGTGGTCGGCGGCTGGATGCTGGCCAAGGGCGCTCTTGCCGCCAAGGCGAAGCTGGACGCCAATGACGGCGACGCCGCCTGGCTACAGGGCAAGCTGGACCTCTATGAAGTCTACGCCGCCAATGTGCTGGGCCACGTCTCCAGCCGTCTGGCCGCCGTCGGACAGGGCGGCGACCTGCTGCAACGCATGAGCGTCGAAGCCCTGGCAGGCTGATCGCCGATTACATGACTTGAGCTGCGAACGCCTCCTGTGCAACCTCAGCACCGGAGGCGTTTTCGTATGCAACGATTACTGGTGACGGCAGTTCTAACGCTGACGTTGATGGGGGGCAGCGCTTTCGCTCATACCCAAGACAAGCCCTCCAGCAGGTCCAAGCCTGTTTCAATCGAAAATCCCTCATGGATCGTTCCGCCACAGGTCGATGAGGAGGACTATCCGCTCTTCGCCCTGTATCTGAACGTCAACGGAGATGTGACGCTGGAGTGCGCCGTGACCTCCCTTGGCAGCCCTGAGTCTTGCCTGGTCATTGAGGAGCGCCCTGTCGGGTTGGGGTTCGGCGACGCCGCCAAACGGATCATCCTCAGGCACCGCCTCAACCCTCGCCGTGTCAATGGAGTCGCCACACCATCCCAATTTGTCGTCAGGCTGCCATTCACAGTTTACGATGACGACAATGGCGAGATGGTCGATATTCCCGTCTGGTCTGGCCCTGAACCTTCGCCCGCCCTCCTTGCGAATGCTCGCGACGTCGTGGCGGCGGTCGGGATGCCTTCAGTCGAAGAGCGACTGGGTCTTTATGATCTGCCGGACGATCGGCGCGCGACCATCCTGTCCTGGACTGAAGAACTCTTTCCTTCAGATGATGCGCTGGCGGAATCCATGGCCTTGGGTATGGCGCGCCTGTGGGCCAAGGAATCAAGCGATCGCTTCATTTTCGGTGAAAATGCCCCAGAGATCACTGAATTGGACGCCTTTTCTGCCTATTCCGCCTCAGATTTCATCAAAATCGATGCTGAAATGAAACGTCGATACTGCGCTGCCTATGGATGTGAAGGCGAGCGGCCACAGCCATGATAGTCATCATGGCGCTGACCCTAGGCCTTTTGCCTGACCAAGCCCTACAGGAGCCTCCGCCTGTAGCTTGGGTCACCCGCCCCGTCCCGACATCAGACGACTTCCCGCCTTTCGCCGCCGCCCTGGGTATTGGCGGATATGTTGAAGTGAACTGTCTGACGCCTGCAGACGGCCAGCCGAACGCCTGCACCGCCATGCGCGCCCGGCCCGACGGTCTGGGGTTCGCCGAATCCGCCGTGGCCGTCATTCAGCGCGCCCGACTGACGCCTGCCGCACCCGGCGTCACGCCTCAGGAGCGCGCCTTCAAGGTGCGGATTCCGTTCAACAACCTCCCCTTCTACAGCGAAAACGCGCCCGCGTGGTCCGGCCCGCAGCCTGACGCAATCCAACTGGAAAGCGGCCGTCGTTTCGCGCAACGCAGCGTCGCGCCCCTCGTCCGTCTGAGGCGGCAATGGCAGCTGGATCAGATGCCGCCCGAAATGCGCCGGACGACTGAAGGCTGGATCAGTGAACTGTTCGGCGACCTTGAAACCGAGCGACAGAGGCGGGGGATGGCGGTCGCTCGCGTTCTGGCCTTGCGCGACCTGAAGACCATGCCGACCAGTCAGCCGGATGACTGGGATCAGTCCTGGGTTCCACAACTGGAAGAAGCCGGACGCGACCTCTATCCGCGCGAACCGATGATCGAACTCCGCCGCCGCTATTGCGCCCGCTACGACTGCGGGCTAACGGCCGAAAACGTTGCCAGCCCTGAATAGCCTGGAGTTCCCCGCATGATTACGCTTCTGGCGACCCTGGCTCTGCTGGCTGAACCTGCACATTGGGAGACAGCGCCGGATGTGAAGCCCGCCGACTACCCAGCCCTGGCCAAAGATCTGCGGATCAACGGGACCGTCACGCTGGAGTGCATGAATAACGAAAGCGGCGCCCTGTCCCGGTGCGGGGCCATGTCGGCCAAGCCGGCCGATGCGGGCTTTCAACAGGCCGCCCTGGCCGTCGTGTTCCGAGGGCGCGTGGCTCAACCTGCGGGCGTTCCGTTCACTATCGAACTGCCCTTCGATATCCTGCTGGAAGGCGACGAACCGCTGCGTCAACCTTGGGAGGGGCCCGAGCCCGGCCCAGAACATATCCGGGCCGCCAAGGCCTTCACCGACAGCTTCTATGGCGGCAGCCGTTCTGCGGCCGAACGCTCGATCAGGGACTGGAAGGTCGATGAGATGCCGCCCGAAAAGGCTGCGCTGCTGCGCGGCTGGATGGCCGAGCTATACCCCGACCTTGAAGCTGAGAAAGCCTGGCAGGCCGCAGGGATCGCCCGCGTCCTGGCGCTGCACGGCGTGGACTATCTGCCGACCGTGAAACCGATCGGCTGGGACGTCTGGTATGCTCAGGTCAGCCGCGCCAGCCCGGAAGACCCCGCTCTGATCAGAAACGAAATGCGCCGCCGCTACTGCGCGGCGTTCGATTGCGGCGCAGGCTCAGCGGTCGACTGATCCAGCAGGGCGATCGTCTCGCGCACATAGTCGGCATGGACCACGACGCCCAGGTCGATGCCCTGTCCGCCGCTCTGAACCTCTTGAACCAGCACCCCGGCGATGAAGGGATGGTCGGGAACCGGCGCGCCCGGCACGCGACGCGCCGCCGGGGTCCAGAAGACCGGGCCGCCCGAATTGCCCTGCGCCACCACGAAGTCGAGCAGGAAGGTCGGGAAATGCCGGATCGGCGTCAGCGGCCATGAACTGATCCGCCCCAGCCGCAGGATGGGAAAGCCCGCCCGGTTGGCCGACAGTCCATGCGGATAGCCCAGCGCCATCAGTTCATCCCCCGGCCCCATGCGCCAGCGATCGAACGCCCCCGCATCGGCCAGCCAGCCCGCCGGGATCGCCGCCTGCGCAAAGGCGGGCGGCGCCGAAATCTGCATCACCGCCACATCGCGCTCGGGGTGAGAGGTCCAGACCGGCGCGCCCGCCGCGTCACGGATGGTCAGGGTTTCCGGCGTGAACTTCCAGGCGCCGTCCGCCTCAGCCGTGCGCCAGCCGATCCGCGCCTCACGCCCCGGCATGACATCCAGCACATGGCGCGCAGTTACCAACAGAACGCGCGGCGTCCCATCTGGACTGGGCGCGGAAATCAGAAAGCCTGTGCCGACCTTCCTCTGGCCGCCGTCGATGGCCTGATCCAGTTGCACGGTGGCGTTGATGACCCCGACGGTCAAATCCCATTCGGGCGGCGCAGCGGCGACAACGGCCGGTTGTTCGGGCGGAAGATCCTGAATGACCATGTCGCCATTTGACGCCGGACGCCGCCGGGCACAAGGTCCGGCTCAAATCATATTCAGGGGGAAGCCCACGCCATGAACCGCCGTGAACTGATCGCCTCGACCGCCGCTGTCGGCGTGATCGCCGCCTCCCCCGCCCTTGCCCGCCAGAGTACCGGAGCCTCGATGTCCAAGCCCACCCCGCCCGTCGCCAAGAAGGTCCCCGTCCGCATCGAACAGCTGGGCCGCGTCCGCGTCGACGACTATCAGTGGATGAAGGACGACAACTGGCAGGCCGTGTTGCGCGATCCCTCGCTGATCAAGGCTGACGTCAAGGAACACCTGACAGCCGAGAACGCCTATCGCGAGGCCATGATGGCCTCCACCTTGCCCCTGCAGGCCCAGATGTTCGAAGAGATGAAGGGCCGCATCAAGGAAGACGACAGCTCCGTCCCCGCCGCCGACGGGCCGTGGGAATACTACGTCCGCTACAACACCGGCGACCAGCACCCGCTCTATTGCCGCCGCCCGCGCGGGAAAAAAGATGGCGAGGTCATCCTGCTGGACTGCAACAAGCTGGCCGAGGGCAAGGCCTATTCGGAAGTCTCGGCGACCGAACACAGCCCCGACCACGCCCTGTTCGGCTATGCCGAGGACGCACAGGGTTCCGAAGTCTACAAGATCTATGTGAAGGATCTGGCCACCGGCGAAGTGCTGCCTGACCCGATCGAATCGGCCAGCGCCAACTTCACCTTCTCGCCCGACAGCCAGTGGATTTTCTGGACCAACCGCGACGACAACGGCCGTCCGGACAAGATCTTCCGCCGCCCGGCGCGCGGCGGCGAAACCGCGCTGGTCAATGAAGAAACCGACGAGGGCATGTTCCAGGGCATCGGCCGCACCGCCGACGACGCCTTCATCGTTATCTCCATCGGCAATCAAGAAACCTCGGAAAGCCGCATCATACCAGCCGCCACCCCCACGGCGACGCCCGTGGTGGCCGAGCCGCGCCACGTCGGCCGCCTGTATGATCTGGACCACTGGGGCGACCGTTGGGTCATCCGCACCAACGCCGACGACGCCATCGACTTCAAGGTGATGGAGGCGCCGACCAACGCTCCGGGCAAGGCCAACTGGAAGGATCTGATCCCCCACACGCCGGGCCGTTACATCGAGGGCGTCGCCCTCGTGAAGGACTATCTCGGCCGTCAGGAGCGCGCCGACGCCAACACCAAGATCGTCATCCGCGACCGCGCCGGCGCCGAGCATGAGATCGCCGTGGACGAGCCCGCCTACGCCCTGTCGCTGGGCGGCGCGTCGGAGTTCGACACCACGGTCATGCGCTATGGCTACAACTCGCCTTCGACGCCGACCTCGACCTATGACTACGACCTGAAGACGCGCGAGCGCACCTTGCGCAAGGTTCAGGAAATCCCCTCGGGCCACAATTCGGCGGATTATGTGGTCGAGCGGCTGAACGCCCCGGCCTCGGATGGCGAACTGGTGCCGGTGACGGTGTTGCGCCGCAAGGACACGCCGGTCGACGGGTCGGCGCCGTTGCTGCTCTATGGCTACGGCTCCTACGGCATCCCGATGGCGGCCAGTTTCGCGACCAACCGTCTGTCGCTGGTTGACCGCGGCTTCATCTACGCCATCGCCCACATCCGCGGCGGTTCGGACAAGGGCTGGAACTGGTTCCTGACCGCCCGGCGCTTCACCAAGAAGAACACCTTCACCGACTTCGTCGCCGCCGCCGAACACCTGATCGCGCGCAACTACACCAAGGCCGGGAACATCGTGGCCGAAGGCCGCTCGGCAGGCGGCCTGCTAATGGGCGCCATCACCAATATGCGGCCGGACCTATGGGCGGGCGTGATCGGCGGCGTGCCCTTCGTCGACGTCATCAACACCATGAGCGACACCAGCCTGCCCCTGACCCCGCCAGAGTGGCCCGAATGGGGTAATCCGCTGGAGGACGCCGCCGCCTACGACTACATCCACTCCTACAGCCCCTATGACCAGATCGAGGCCAAGCCCTACCCCGCCCTGCTGGCGACCGGCGGCCTGTCCGACCCGCGCGTCACCTATTGGGAGCCTGAGAAGTGGGTAGCCAAGCTGCGTCCCGCCTCGACCTCCGGCAAACCGGTGCTGTTGAAGATCAACATGGAGGCGGGCCACTTCGCCTCTTCGGGGCGGTTCGACTACCTCAAGGACATCGCCCACGACTATGCCTTCGCCGTCTGGGCTGTCGAAAAGGGCTGGGAAAAGGCGTGATCATCCGGCCGTTTGCGGAAGCCGATCTGGCGGCCGTAACGGCCATCTACGCCGACAGCGTGCTGAACGGCACGGGGACGTTCGAACTGGACGTCCCCACCGTCGACGAAATGCACACCCGTCTGGCCGCGCCCGCCGCTCTGGGCCTGCCCGTCCTGGTCGCGCAGATCGACGCGGAGGTCGCAGGTTACGCCTATGCCGCGCCTTACCGGCTGCGCGCCGCCTATCGTTTCATGGTCGAGGATTCGATCTATGTCTCGACGGCCTTTCGCGGCAGGGGCGTAGGCAGGGCCCTGCTGGACGCTCTTTTGAACGACTGCACCACCCTTGGCATGCGTCAGATGGTGGCAGTGATCGGCGACAGCGCCAATGCCGGCTCCATCGCCCTGCATGAAGCTGCCGGTTTCACCCACGCTGGGGTCTTCCGTGACGCCGGATGGAAGTTCGACGGCTGGCGTGACGTCGTCTTCATGCAGAAGGCGCTTGGCCCCGGAGGGTCCGCGTCTCCCGATGCTGCGGGTCTGGATTGCGGCCGCTAGCGTCTGAATTCGCAGATTTTTATCGAAATCACGACAATGCGCTTGACCAACAGCGCGACGCCCCGTATTCGCCCCTTCCTCTCCTCCTCGCGGGGAGAGAAACGCGGGTGTAGCTCAGTTGGTTAGAGTGCCGGCCTGTCACGCCGGAGGTCGCGGGTTCGAGCCCCGTCACTCGCGCCACTCCTTCTCATGAACATGAGGGAGTGGCGCGCCACCCCGCACTACAAAATCATTTGATCCCTGAAGCCTATCCATAGCTCAAGATGCCTTTGATGCTGGGCTCATCTCTCATTTCAAATTAGCCGCTGCCTTCACTCGAAACAGCGCAATATTCATGAAAAAGGCGACGGATCATTGATCCGCCGCCTAATCTTCAAGAACTTGCCTGCACTTAGAAGCGCGCGGTCAAGCCCACAAAGTAACGACGACCCAGAACGTCATAGGTCGACGGGTCCGTATTTGCCTGAATGTTCGGCGAATACATCGGCGGCTGCTCGTCAAACAGGTTATTGACGCCAACACGCAGTGAAACTGCATCGTTCACGTCATAGGTCGCGCGTAGATCGAAATACCACATCGAATCCACACCCGTACCAGATCCGCCTGTAACAGTCGCAGCATGCACCATCGAGTCAATGTAACGAGCCGTAGCCGTCACAGAGAACGGATCCAAACGCCAGTTACCGGAAACCGTATGGCGCCATTCCGGTATAGCCGAACCAGTAGTGTTGCCGATCGATCCGACAAAATCATTGGTCGGATCAGCCGACGACACTTGAGTATTAAATTTCTCAACCCAAGTTGAAAGCACATTAATGCCCAGGTCACCATAACCTCCAAGCGGGAAGCCAACGTTGAAAGCAAAGTCAACGCCGCTTGTTTCCTGCATGGCCTGGTTGCGCGAAAACTGTTGAACTCGAATTACGCCACCAGTCGCCTGATCACGCTGGAACAACTGACACCACTGATTATTGGGATCATAAGTCGGGTTCGCGCCGTCACGATTGAAGCACCGCTGAACAATGGTTGCGACACCGGTAGAACCGATCACATCATCAAGTTTGATCGACCAGTAATCGGCCGAGAAGTACAGCGAATCCATCCAACCGCCCGTACTGAACGGTGAATGCAGGACAAATCCCGCAGTGATCGACTCACCCTTTTCAGGCCTCAGATCCGGATTCCCTCCGCCCAAAGAGTTAGCCTGGCCGTCATAGGTAAAGCTATCTCGCCCAGCCACAACGGACTGGAGGGCGCACAATTGCTGGACTTTCGCGCCATTGGCGCCCTTGCGGTTGAAATCGTTCGCAGCCGTCGACGTATCGCAAGGATCCTGCCCCTTGAAGCCAGGGAAATTATTGGTTCCCGGAGCGAAAAGTTCAGAAATAGTCGGTGAACGCACTGCTGTCTGAACCCCACCACGGAACCTCAGCCAATCATTCACCTGCCAGTCCACATTGGCCTTGGCGCTTTCGCTTGAACCTGAACGGCTGTTCTCGGAGACGCGCCAGCCCAGCGAAAGCGAAAGATCCTGAACAAAAGGAACATCCTTGACGACCGGGATCAACAGTTCCGCAAAAACGTCTTTCCAGTTCAGGAAGCCCTTAACCGGCAACTGCTCATTGAAACCAGCCACAAGGCCTGGCTGCAGCCCGCCATCCGGACGGAAATCAAAGTCGATTTCACGGTAGCTGCCGCCAAATGCCGCCTGAACCGGACCAGCAGGCAATTGGAAGAGGTCACCGCTCACAGTTCCTTCAATTACTGACTGTTGTGCAACCGTCAGGTTTTTGGCTTCAAGACTGATCCATTTTGCACAAGCTGCATCAATCGGCGCCGCACCGAAGAGATTGAGACCGTTGGGGCAAGCACCTCCGGACAACGCAGCCTGCTGCGCTATTGTCGGCGCGCGGAAAGCGGCTACGCGAGCTGCATATTGAGCAGCTGTTTCTGTATCGCCTTTTGCTTCAACGTGACCAAGCAGCTGACCAACACGATCACGGCGAATGTTGCCGCCCTGGATCTCGTTTTGGACTGAACGTCCATATGAGGCATAGAGATCATAGGTCCACGTATTGGTCCGAGCCAGCGCCCCCGAGGTGCCAAGGATTATCTGCCAGACATCGTGAGTATTATACCCCGTACGTCCACCGATATCATTGAAGCGCTTAGAGAAGGCTACAGGTGCATTAGGATCTGGGCGAAGCGCAAGCAGATCACGCAGTTGAGATCCGATAAAGGGGTTATCAACAGCAATATTCCAGCCAGTCGTCCCACCTGCTGGCGTTGGAGCGAGTTCCTGAAGAGCATTATAGTTCGTATAAGAAGCCTGAACAAAGGGCTTGAAGTGTTTGTTTACTTCATAGTTAACTCTAGTAAACAGATTCCACCGCTCCATCGGGAGCACTAGAATGTTATCTGGTTCAAAGTTATAAGAAAATATATTTGGCGCAAATCCAGTAGCAATTGCTGCATCCGGCCCCGTGTAGCCATACATATTATAATTAGCGTTATTACTCAATCCAGTACAAAACAGACTTCCGTCTGGATTGAAACCAAAACCCGCATGGCCGCCGCTGTAATGGCATCGATTTGACCCGCCAAATACGTTATCAACCTTACCTTGATCTGGAGCATTAGCACCGAATGCGACCGAACCGCCGGGGAACACACCGGTCGTGTTACTTGCCTGTGCAGCGAATTCACGAGCGCCTTTATACATAACTTCACGGTTGAAATAGCTGGCATTAAAGACAGCATTGCCGCGGCCATCACCAAAGCGACCGCCGAAAGTGATGTCTGTTCCCCACTCCTGCCCGTCACCCTGTTCAGTCAGACGGTACTGCGAGTCTAGTTGAATACCTTCGAAATCATTCTTCAACATGAAGTTGATCACGCCCGACACGGCATCAGCGCCATAGGTCGAGGCTGCACCACCACTGATGATTTCAACACGTTCAATCAGAGCAGCAGGAATTGTATTGACGTCAACCGTGCCACCAGCCGTCGACCCCATCGGACGGCGCCCATCGATCAAAACGAGGTTACGACCTGATCCCAAGCCGCGCAGATCGATAAAAGCCCGGCCGTTAGAACTGGGATTATTCGACTGAGAGCTCAGACCCGCCGTCACTTGAGGCAAGGTGTTCAGATACTGCTCAACCGTAGTCGAACCAGAGTGCGTGATATCCTCTTGCTGAACAGTCAGTACCGGGCTCTCGGCGACAGCGTCACGCCGGGCGATACGTGAACCGGTAACCACCACCTCATCGACACGAGCGACATCTTCTTGCGACGCACTCTGCGCGAACGCAGGGGCGGCAAAACCGATGGCAGCCACTCCGGCGATCATCGTCGTCGCCAGCAAACGCTTGCGATTCTCAATGGAAATCAATTTTCCCTCCGACAAATAAAGGAGACCAGGCGATGGCAAAAAATCTACCGCTCGGACCTGCGCCTCGAACCCAGCCCCGACTCCGAAATATCGATTCCTGAGCCTGACTGTTCATGCCAATATCTTGGAAAGTAAGTTTCTTCATCGACGTTTACAGCGCTAGCTACATTTTGGACATGATATGTCTCAAAATCGCCACATACATGCTCCAAAGCCTCTAAAAAGACATTCTTTCGCTCCGATAAATCTTGCAGGAAAAGACCCCCAAAACCATGCTTGATATAAATTTTATGTCCAAAATTCCTTCAATCGCCGCATACTTGCTGCTGCTATCCGCCCCAAGCGGAACTGCATGGGCACAAAATAGTGCGACGCCGTTTGATCGCCTTACTGAATGTCAAGCGATCTCAAACGCCGAAGAGAGACTTGCATGTTATGATGACCGGATGACTGTGGTGCGCGCTGCTACGGCAGCCGGTGACGTGATTATTGCTGAGCGCGCCGCGGTAGATGCTGCGAAACGAGCTATGTTCGGCTTCACTACTCCAAGCCTTCCTTCGGTGTTCGGCGGAGATGATATAGAAAGCCTTGAAACAACTCTCGAACGCGCCACGTTAACACCTAACGGCGCCTGGATCTTTTATTTAGCTGACGGGTCGATCTGGCGGCAGATCGACAATACTCGCGTCCCCTCCCCTCACACACGCCACGGGGAGGAAGTTCGTGTCAGAAAGGCTGCACTCGGTAGCTACTTCTTGAATCTCGGCTCAAGCCGAGCCGTGCGCGTCCGCCGGGAATAGAGCCCCTGCAGATATAAAAAGGGCGGCAAGTTATTAAAACTCGCCGCCCCCACTTATTTGAAACAATCAGAAATTGGCTGTGACGCCAAAGAAGAAATAACGCCCCATTGCATCGTAGAGCTGCGGGTAAGTATTATTGTTACCCGTCGTGCCAACGTTCATAGACAGCGGCGGATCGCTGTCAAAGACGTTATTAACGCCCGCGCGCACCGAGACATTGTCACGGACCTGCCAAGTGCCGGCCAGATCGAAATAGTTCTGGGAATCCAGAGTCCGATCCAAAATACCAGCGGCTTCATTGTTCAGGCTGCCGTCCGAGCCCAGAACAGCAAGCTCGGCCTTGCCGTAATAGCGCCAGGTGCCGTTGATGTTCAGGCCGTCGATGGGCGTCTGCCAATCCACGCGGAAACGGTGGCGCCATTCAGGGTTCGGCACACCGCACTGGTTGGCGTAGAAGCCTGCACAATCATACTTGGAGTTGCTCAGGCCCAGGCCAGTGTCGGTCTCCAGAGAGTTGAGCCAGGTGCCGATCAGGGCAAAGCCCAGGCGACCCGCCTTCTCCCAACCGAAATCGGCCAAGTCCACGCTATAGTTGGCCGCCACGTCCAGCCCCGACGTCTTCAGACCACCGATGTTGGTGTTCAGATCCACGACGTTGCCGGTACCAACCCAGAGTTGACCGTTGGCATTGCGCTTGATGTTATTACAAGCATCCGCAAAACCCGCTGTATAGCAAGCATTCAGCGAATTTTGTTCACCAATCGACGAGATAAGATTGTCGATCTTGATATCAAAGTAGTCCAGCGTCAGGTTGAAGCCTAGGATGAATTCCGGCGTAAAGACAACGCCGAACGTCAAGGTATCAGACGATTCCGGCGTCAGGGACGTCTCCCCCCCCTGCAGGACGTTATACTGACCGGACGGACTGGAGATACCCATGCTGTCTGCTTGGTTAGCCGTGACCTGCCACGGGTTGGTCCCAATACAAGCCGCATCACCCATATAGCTGGCCACCTTGCGATCGCAGGGATCGGCCTTCATGTCGAACAGATTGAAGCCCTGCGAGGTGAACAATTCGATCACATTCGGCGCACGAACGGCGCGCTGAGCGCTGGCGCGAAAGCGAACCGACGGAACAGGCGCCCAATCTCCGCCAACCTTCCACGAGTCCGTGCCGCCGCCTAGGTCATATTCTGAGTGGCGATAGGCCAGATCAAGCGACAGCTGATCGGCGAAGGCCACGCCTTCCGCGATCGGCACCTGGGCTTCCAGGAAGACGTCATAGACCTGGTTAGCGCCGTTCAAGCCCAGAGTCGGACCGCCCTGCCCTGCGCCGTCGCCGGATGTAAATGACACATCAGGCGTCAGATCCAGCGAGTCACGACGATATTCAGCGCCGAACGCCGCTTGAACGCCACGCTCCGCCCATGGGGTCTTGAGGCCATAGGAGCCCAGATCGACGGTCAGAGAGCCCGTCACCACCTGCTGAGTCGTCCAACCGGTCGCCAGCAGAGGCACCTGCAGATAGTCCAAAGCCTCCTTTGTCACCCCGTTCGAGCGGAAGATGTTGTACGGAACACAGTCCGCATCAATACCTGCCAGAACCGCCGAACAGACCGCCTTGCCCGTCACAGGATCCGTAACCACGTCAAGCGCACGAGCTAGGCGGGTGTTCGAGAATTCGTTACGATAAATCTGGGTATACTGCGAACGGGAGTACTGGACCGCCAGATCATAACTCCAAGCATCGTTCAGATCGCCGCGCGCGCCCAGAACACCGCGATAGGCCTGATAGCGCAAGTCAGACTGACGCCCGCCGCCCTCGACGTTACGCCGACCAATGTACATATCCACCTGCTGGCCCGGCGCGCACGAAACAGCGGCCTTCTGCTGAGCGCTCAGCAGCGGGTTGTCACAGTTGATCATCGATGTGCCATCAGTCGTACGGAAACCGTTGGCGAACTCACCGAAGAAGTTACCCGACGGCGCAATCTGCGCAATTGTCGAGTAGTCGCTGAACATCAGCTGGGCATAAAGTTCTATCTTGTCGGTCACATCATAATGGCCGAAGGCGCCCAAAGTATAACGCTCGTCAGGTCTCTGGAAGTAGTTTACAGGGCCGAAATTATAGGCATGTAAATCTCCATCATACGGGATGAAATTTCCAGAGGAGTCAACAGTGTATTCGTACTTATCAAAATCAGTGAACAATCCCGGGAATGACGTACCAGACCCACCGCATGTGAAGTTATTTCCATCCTGCTTGGCGCCCAAGGAACATGAAGAATAGTCATAATCGCGCCCAAGAACCTTATTGTTCTTGCGGTAGCCGGCATACAGCGTGATATTGCCACGATCATCCGGGGCATTGATGCCCATAAGGATGTTCACTTCACGACTGAAACCTGTGTAGACGTTGTCATCCGGCAGTTGGAACTGCGACGGGTTCGTCGCGGCGCGGCCCGCGATAACGTTGCGCAGGTTGCCTACGCCGTCATAGTTATTGTTGTGCTGATTGAAGCCGTACTGGGCGTCGATCTCGATACCCTGAAAATTGCGGCGCATGATGAAGTTCACCACGCCGGCGACGGCATCCGAACCATAAACGGCCGAGGCGCCGCCGGTCAGGACTTCGACACGCTCAACCATCTGGCCCGGGATCTGATTCAGGTCAGCCGCATCATCCTGGGGCGAACCATAACCCATACGCTTGCCGTCGATCAGGACAAGTGTGCGCGACGACCCGAGGTTGCGCAGCGACACCGTCGCCGTGCCCGAGGCGCCGTTGGCGACCGTCGAGTTCTGCGCGGCGAAGGCCTGCGGCAGTTGTGACACCAGGTCTTCAACCCGGGTCACGCCCTGAATGTTGATATCCTCGCCCGTCACCTGGGTAACGGGACTGGTGGTGGTCAGGTTCGGCTGACGCAGACGCGAACCGGTGACGACAATGTCGCTGACTTGGCTGGGCTGATCTGCTTCCTGCCCGGAAACTGACCGGGCCATCGCAGGCGCGGCAAAACCGACCAACGCCACTCCCGCGATCATCGTCGACGCCAAAAGGCGCTCACGGTTGATCTGAAATTTCAATGATAGTCCTCCTGATTTGCGGAACACCCAATGAAGTTCCCCCCTCCGGGCCGCATCCGCACATAATTTCGACTCATCAAAAATTGATGGCCGACAACCACCCAGAAGACTACTCACGTTATATCAGGCCGAGCCACCACAAATACACATATGATAAATTAGGGACACCAAAACGTCGCAATTTCGCCACTACAAATCTTGCAAAACGCACAATAAATCGATCAAAAGGCGAACAAAATCCTGGACAACGAAATTCAAAAGAACAACGAAATGAAGAAAATTATTCCACTCGTCATCACGATTTCCATTGCCCTGCCTTCGGCATCAGCGACGGCTGCGCAAAGTTTAGTCACTGGGCGCTCGCCCTTGCTAACCGCGATTTCGCATTGCCGCTCAGTGCCCGATGATGCCGCGCGCCTTGCTTGTTTTGATAGGGCGTCAGAGGCCCTGGATGTCGCTGAGCGTCAGGGCGACCTTGCCGTCATGGAACGACAACAGATTCACGAAACTCGCCGCCAACTGTTTGGCTTCAATGCGCCCGCCCTACCCTCTTTTTTCACTAGCGGTGGCGATGGTTCTGACGATGAAGTCTCCGCAATTGAAACCACGCTGGTAAGCGCCGGCCAGGACCATGAAGGCAAATGGACCTTCCGATTGGCGGATGGCAGCGAGTGGCGTCAGATCGATTCAGCGCCGGTACGCTTCCAGAACCGGCAGGGAATTGAAGCTCGTGTGCGACGCGCAGCCTTGGGCAGCTATCTCCTGACGGTAGCCAAAAGCCGCGCTGTGCGCGTCAAGCGGCAATAGACAGCCGTAAAGAAGCAAACCAAAAGGCTATGATCCTGCCTAGCGTCCGACATTAACGGGCGTTTGCGTGATTCAGTGCGCAAGGAGCGATCATGATCCCCTACGTTCGACAGTTCGATTTCGTCTATGGACGACGGGACCAGGTTTCTCCCCTGATCCAGAGGGTGATCGCTGACAATCCGGGACCGTTCACCTTCACCGGCACCGGCACCTACATCGTCGGGGGTCAGGAAGCGGGCGCGAACGTGGCGGTGATCGATCCCGGGCCGGATGATGAGGCCCATCTGGCGGCGCTGCTCGAAGCGCTTGATGGTCGATCCGTGAGCCATATTCTGGTGACGCACACTCACAGGGATCACGCCCCCCTCTCCCGCCCCTTGGCGAAGGCTGTGGGCGGGGCGCCGATCCTGGCCATGAGGCCGCCGGAACGGACAATCCACGCCTCAGGCGCGCTGGACGAAGATGAGGATGCCGATTTCCACCCTGATGTCGTCCTGACCAGCGGCGAAACCATCGAGGGCGACGGCTGGACAATCGAGGCGATGGCCACGCCGGGACATGCCTCCAATCACATGGCCTTTGTGCTGAAGGACGAGAACGCCCTGTTCAGCGGGGACCACATCATGGGCTGGTCGACGACTGTGGTGGCGCCGCCCGATGGCGACATGGCCGACTATATGGCCAGTCTGGATGCGGTGATCGCGCGCGGCTTTTCCACGATCTGGCCCACACATGGCCCGCCCGTCACGGAGGTCGCCTCTTTCCTGAAGGCCTATCGCGCCCATCGCCTGGAGCGGGAGGCCCAGATCGTGGCGCGACTGGCGGCAGGCGATGAACAGATCAGCGACCTGGTTCCCGTTCTATATGCCGCCGTCGATCAGCGACTGTGGCCCGCCGCCAGCCTGTCGGTGCTGGCCCACCTGATCAAGCTGCAGAAGGACGGCCGGGTCGAAGCGTCGCCGCAGGCGGATATGGCCGCCCGATGGCGGCTGACCAACGGCTGAGACTGAGGCGTTTAAGGCGTCAGTTCGGCGACGACCGCCTTGGCAAGGCGGCAGGCTTCGTCCCCGACCGGCAGGCCGTCGCGTCCGGCGACGCGGACGTCCGTGCGGCCGGGACGGATGCGGATGCTGACATCGTGCTTCAGCCCGAACCAGAAGCCTTCCTTCATGCCATCGACGCGGAAGGGCGCCGTGCCGACGACGGTGAACCCCGCCTTTTCCAGAGCCCAGGCCGCCGTTTCGGGCGCAACCTGACTGGACACGGCGTCCAGGCCTTCACACGCTACCGGCGTGCTTTCAGCCACGCCCGCCAGACGTCGCTCAGCCGCCAGCATCCGGGCGAAGGGCGGCGGCTCTGTCGTGTCGGTGGCGACATCGCGCGGCGCGTCGGTCAAGCGGCGCTCCTGCACCAGATAACCGCCGATCGTCACGCCCGCGAACAGCAGGGCTGCGCCCGCGATCGCCAGCAGTCGCCGGTCGCGCAGGGCCAGCAGACAGGCCAGCAGGGCCGCCGCCAGCCCGATCCAGGCCAGCACCCGCCCTGCCTTCATGGCCAGAACGCCCATGCCGAAGTCCACGCCCCACAGCCCCAGCCGCGTCCCGAACACCGCAACAAACAGCAGTCCGGGCGCCAGCAGCGCTGTGATCAGCAGCAGCACGGCCAGAGACTGGCCTCTGGGGCGTGAGGTCGGCATGGCCGTCTTTCCGTCGAATCACCCGGCCGTCGGCAGCCGGTAGTCTTTCATTCGCTCGCGAAGGATCTTCTTGTCGATCTTTCCGGTGGCGCCCAGCGGGATATCGTCGACGAAGACGACGTCATCCGGCATCCACCATTTGGCGATCTTGCCCTGCAGGAAGTCCAGATGCTCCTGCTTGTCCTCGGCTTCGCCGTCCTTGAGCTTGATCAGCAGCACCGGGCGTTCATCCCATTTCGGGTGCGCCGCGCCGATGACGGCGGCCATGGCGACCTTCGAATGGCCGACAGCGATGTTCTCGATGTCGATGGAGCTGATCCATTCGCCTCCGGACTTGATGACATCCTTGGCGCGGTCGGTGATCTGCATGAACCCCTGGGTGTCGACGCTGGCGATGTCGCCGGTATCGAAGAAGCCTTCATGATCCAGGATGTCGCCGCCATCCCCTCTGAAGTAGGCGCCGGCGATGGCCGGGCCCTTGACCATGACGCGACCGTAGGTCTTGCCGTCGTGGGGCATGTCCTGACCGGCGTAGTTCTTGATCTTCAGCTCGACGCCCAGCGGCGGCGTGCCCTGCTTCAGACGCCATGCCATCTGTTCGTCATAGGGCAGAGCCTTCAGCTCAGGCGTCAGATTGGAGACGGTGCCGATCGGCGAGGTTTCTGTCATGCCCCAGGCATGGACCACCTCAACCCCGAACTTGTCGCGATAGCCGCGGATCAGGGCCTCGGGACAGGCCGCGCCGCCGATCAGCACCTTGCGCAGGGTCGAGAACTTCAGATTGTTCTCGACCATGTGGGAATACAGCCCCTGCCACACCGTCGGCACGGCGGCCGAGAAGGTGACGCCTTCGGTCTCGATCAACTCATAGATCGACGCGCCGTCCATCTTGGAGCCCGGCATGACCAGCTTGGTCCCGGCGGCCGGACCGCCGAAGGCCAGACCCCAGGCGTTGGCGTGGAACATGGGAACGACCGGCAGGATCACTTCGCTGGGCGTGGCGCCCATGACGGTCGACTGCAGGCCCATCAGCGTGTGCAGGAAGTTCGAGCGGTGCGAATACAGCACCCCCTTCGGATTGCCCGTCGTACCCGAGGTGTAGCACAGACCGCAGGCCGTCTGTTCGTCGAATCCGCCCCAGGTCACGTCGTTGGACGACTGCTCCAGCACCGTCTCATAGGCCTCGCCCTTGGGCAGTTTGGCCTGTGGCATATGGGCGGCGTCGGTCAGGACGATGACCCGCTCGACCGTCGGACAGTGCGGCAGGATGGCTTCCAGCAGCGGCACGAAGGTCAGATCGGTGAAGATGATCCGGTCTTCGGCGTGGTTGATGATGTAGGCCAGTTGTTCCGGGAACAGGCGCGGGTTCAGGGTGTGGCACACCGCGCCGATGCCCATGATGCCGTACCACGTCTCCATGTGGTTGCCGGTGTTCCAGGCCAGGGTGGCGACACGGTCGCCCGGCTTTACGCCCCAGGCCAGCAGGGCCGACGACACGCGGCGCGCACGATCATGAATCTGCGCATAGGTGGTGCGCACGATCGGTCCCTCGACCGACCGGGTGACGACCTCGCGCTGCCCGTGCCAGTTCTTCGCGTGGTCGAGGATCTTGTCGACCGTCAACGACCAGTCCTGCATCATACCCAGCATTCGGCATCTTCCCTCGTCTATGCGCCTGATTTGAAAGCGGCGCTTGATCTGCACGCTAAGACAACGGAACGGGGCGACGCAACGTGCCGCAAGGGAAGCCTGGGCGCGACAGATCGCCGTTCCGACGGCATGATCGGGGCTTGCATCCCCGCCCTGCCCGGTGAAAGAGCCGCCCATGACAATTCTGATCGCCATCACCGGCGGCTCGGGTTCGGGCAAGAGCACCCTGGCCGAAGCCCTGATTTCATCGCTGCCGCGCGGGGTCGCCGCCCTTCTGCGCGAAGATTCCTATTATCAGGACACGGTCGATCTGCCGGATTTCGACGCCGCGACACATGATTTCGACGATGTCGCCGCGCGCGATCACGATCTGCTGATCACACATCTGTCAGAACTGAAGGCGGGGCGCAGCGTCACCGCTCCGCTCTATTCCTTCGTCACCCACAGCCGTGAACCGGGCGGCGAATCCGTGCCCGCCGCAGAGGTGGTGGTGGTCGAGGGCACGCATCTGTTGTGCACCCCCGCCCTGGCCGAACTGTTCGACATCCGCGTCTTCGTCGACACCCCGGCGGACATCCGCTTCATCCGCCGCCTGCTGCGCGATCAGCTGGAGCGCGGCCGCACGGCCGAATCCGTCATCCAGCAATATCTGGCCACCGTCCGGCCCGGCCATGAACGCCTGACCGAGCCGTCGCGCGTCCATGCCGACTTCATCGTCGCCGACGCCACAGCCGCCGTGCGTCTGGACGATCCGCAGGCCGTGGTCAGACTGGCGGCGCCTGTGCTGGCGCACCCGCTGCTGAAGCGCTGGATGGACTGAGGGTTCAGACCTGAGACGTCAGGGCCAGAGTCGGCCCCGGCTCCAGTCCGCCTCGCCCAGCGCGCGATCAAAACGCAGCCGGTCATGCAGGCGGAACGGACGGTCGCGCCAGAACTCGATCTGGACCGGATTGACCCGCCAGCCGGTCCAGCGCTCGGGACGCGGCACGTCCTGACCGTCGAAATGCGCCGTCTGTTCGGCCACGCGCGCCTCCAGCGTCTGCCGATCGGCCAGAGGGCGCGACTGGTCCGACACCCAGGCGCCAATGCGGCTTTCACGCGCCCGGCTGGCGAAATATGCATCCGCCTCCTCGACGCTGACCGGCTGGATCGGGCCGCGCACCCGCACCTGACGGCGCAGGCTCTTCCAGTGAAACAGCAGGGCGACCGAAGGACAGGCCTGAAGCTGCTCGCCCTTGGCGCTTTCGCGGTTGGAGTAGAAGGTGAAGCCGCGCGCATCAACGTCCTTCAACAGCACCATGCGGACGTCCGGGTTTCCTTGCGCGTCCACGGTCGCCAGCGCCATGGCGTTGGGGTCGTTCGGC
The DNA here is from genome assembly GCF_039673845.1 of Brevundimonas diminuta. Classification (GTDB taxonomy): domain Bacteria; phylum Pseudomonadota; class Alphaproteobacteria; order Caulobacterales; family Caulobacteraceae; genus Brevundimonas; species Brevundimonas diminuta_E. The sequence continues at coordinate 146,013 of NZ_JBDJMK010000004.1, forward strand.
TCAGTCCCCCGCGCGACGTCCAGCCATTCGGTGAACAGGGCGATAGGGTCGGCCCGGTCGAAGATGCTCTCGTCGGCGTTGGCCTCCAGTTGGGCGGCGTAGTCTTCGCGAGAAGGGCTGGGCGGGATCACGGACTGGGTCATACGCCTTTATAGGCCCGCTTGCGCCGCGCGTCACAGGTCGCAATCGCCCAAGGGCGCACACAGGCCCCTTCGCATCCGACAGGGTTAACTCCGCCTTGACCATATCGACGTCACAGTCGAGCCATGCGCGTGGACAGCCTTTCCATTGAGGACGCCCGTCACCTGCTCGGCCTGAACGGTCCGGCGGGATCGCAGGCGCTGGCCGTCGCCTTCCGTGCGGCGGTGAAGGCCGCCCGACCTGACCATCCCGGCGGCGACGCCGAGCGTTTCCGCCGCACCATTGCGGCTTACCGCCTGTTGCAGGCCCAGGTGCGCGCCCTGCCCGCCCCCCAGCATCACGCAGCCGCCCCGGCGCCGGTTCAGGCCGCGCCATTCGCCTCTGGTCCCCCGCCGCTGGTGGTGCTGACGCCGATGCAGGCCCTGACCGGCGGCAGCGTCATGGTCGAGGCCTGGGGGCGGCGCCTGCTGATCCACGTCCCGCCCGGCGTGCGCACGGCCGACCGCATCCGGCTGAAAGGCTGCCCCGCCCTACTGCGCGTTCTGATCCGGCCCGCCGACGGCCTGTCAGTGCTGGGGGCGGACATGTTCATGGACTGGCCCATCGCGCCGCGCATGATGCGCGACGGCGGCCGGATCGAGATCGACACCCACGCCGGGCCGCAATCCGCATGGCTGGTGCCGGACATGATGGAGCCGGTGCGGCTGTGCCTGCGTGGACTGGGCCTGCCCGCGCGCGGAAGGCGCAAGGCAGGCGACCTTTTCGTACGTCTGATCGCCTCTGACGACCTGCCTTCCGCAGCCGAAGACATGCTGCTTCGTTTCACTCGGGTCTGGACGCCGCAGCGCATGGCGGCTTAAGCCTCGCCGTCATGTCGCATAACACCTTCGGCCACCTGTTCCGCATCACCACCTGGGGCGAAAGCCACGGCCCGGCCATCGGCTGCGTCGTCGACGGCTGCCCGCCGCTGATCCCCCTGACCGAAGCCGATATCCAGCCGTGGCTGGATCAGCGCAAGCCCGGCGGCAGCCGCTTCGTCACCCAGCGACAGGAGGCCGATCAGGTCCGCATCCTGTCCGGCGTCTATGATGACGGAAACGGCCCCGTCACGACCGGCACGCCGATCAGCCTGATGATCGAGAACACCGATCAGCGGTCCAAGGACTATGGCGAGATCGCCCGCGCCTTCCGCCCCGGCCACGCCGACTTCGCCTATCAGGCCAAATACGGCGTGCGCGACCATCGCGGCGGCGGACGGTCCTCCGCCCGCGAAACGGCCAGTCGCGTCGCGGCGGGCGCCGTTGCCCGCAAGGTGCTGGGCGAACAGATCCGCATCCGCGCGGGCGTCGTCCAGCTGGGCCCGCACCGCATCGCCGACGAGGCCATCGACTTCGACGCCGTCCACGACAACGCCCTGTTCGCCGCCTCGGCCGAGGTCGTGCCTGCGTGGGAGCAGTATCTGGACGGCGTGCGCAAGGCGGGCTCGTCCATCGGCGCCGTGGTGGCGCTGGAAGTCACAGGCGTCCCCGCTGGATGGGGCGCGCCCCTCTACGCCAAGCTGGACGCCGAACTGGCGGCGAGCCTCATGTCCGTCAACGCCGTCAAGGGCGTCGAGATCGGCGCAGGCTTCGGCGCCGCCGAACTGTCGGGCGAGGACAACGCAGACGAAATGCGTCTCGAGGACGGCCTGCCGGTCTTCCTGTCGAACAAGGCGGGCGGCGTTCTGGGCGGCATCTCCACCGGACAGCCGCTGACGGCGCGGGTGGCGTTCAAGCCGACCTCCTCCATCCTGACCCTGCGTCAGACCATCAACCGCGACGGCGATGAAGTCGACCTGCGCACCAAGGGCCGCCACGACCCCTGCGTCGCCCTTCGCGGCGTTCCGGTGGTCGAGGCCATGGCCGCCATTGTCCTGGCCGACGCCATGATGCGGCACCGCGCGCAGGTGGGATAAGGCGGCGCTCAGGCGCCCCTTTTCGCAACACTCATAGTTACCTATATGGTTTCTCAACGGCGCAGTGCAGGCTGCGCACAACGGGAGACCGCACAATGATCGACGTCAGACCCTTCAACACCCTCGGCGGCGCCAACCACGGCTGGCTGAACGCCAAACACCACTTCTCATTCGCCAACTACTATGATCCCAAGCGCATGGGCTGGGGCCGCCTGCGCGTGTGGAACGACGATGAGATCGCCGCCCAGTCCGGCTTTCCGCCGCACCCGCACGCGGACATGGAGATCATCACCTACGTCCGCACCGGGGCCATCACCCACCAGGACTCCATGGGCAACACGGGCCGGACAGAGGCGGGCGACGTTCAGGTGATGAGCGCAGGCACAGGCGTGCGTCACTCCGAATACAATCTGGAGAATGAGCTCACGACCATCTTCCAGATCTGGATCGAGACCGACCGGCCGGGCTCCCCGCCGACCTGGGGCCAGCGCGCCTTTCCCAAGAGCGACCGTTCGGGCCGATTCACCGTCGTCGCCTCGGGCGATCCAGCAGATGAAGCCCTGCCGATCAACGCCGACGCCCGCGTTCTGGCGGCTACGCTGAAGGCGGGCGAAAGCCTGACCTATGATCTGGCGGCCGGGCGCCGTGCCTATCTGGTGCCGGCCGCCGGTCAGGTCGACATCAACGGCACGACGCTGAACGCCCGCGACGGCGCAGGCGTCATGGACGAGCCGACAATCACCATCACGGCCAGACAGGACGCCGAGCTCGTGATGGTCGACAGTCTGTAAATCTGCTGCAGGGGCGTTCTTTCGGGCGCCCCTGTTTTTTGTGCGCTGACAGGATGATCGGGCGCGGGCAGACTGCCGACATGATCCAGCGCCTCCCTGCCCTTATCCTTTGCCTGACCGGCGCCCTGATGCTTCAGGGCTGCGTCGCGGGCGCCGTGGTCGGTGCAGGGGCCGCCGTGGTCGGCGGAGCGGCCAAGGTGACGGGCGCCGCCGTCGGCGCCGGTTTCGACGCCGTCACCACCTCAGACGAAGAAGCCCAAGCGAAACGCGAACGCGAACAACGCGATTACGAGCGTGAACAGCGCCGCTGCGAACAGAGGCAGCGTCAGGGCAAGGCCTGCTAGGCCGCCGTCATCCTGACGCGCCCATATTGCCGCGCATACGGGCGACTGCTAACGCCTTGCTCTTCCAGAAGGAGCCTTATGCGCAGAGCCTGAATCCCATCCCGTCGGCCGGGATCACGATGCGCCCGACGGGGCGCTGCTTCTGTTTGCATACCCATTCTGTAGAAAAACCATGTCACATACAGACACGATCATTCGTGCCTATCGTCCTGAAACCGATATGAAAATCCTGTCGGACATCTGGCTTCAGGCTTCGCTTCGCGCCCACGCCTTCATCGGCGAGCAGCGGTTGCGTGAACAACAGATCCTGATTGAAACCCGATATCTGCCGGACGCCGAAACCTGGGTCGCCTGCCGCGACGGACGGGCCGTCGGCTTCATCAGCCTGATCGACGCCTTCATCGGCGCCCTGTTCATCGCTCCTGACCAGCAGGGCCATGGGATCGGTCGCGCCCTGACGACTCATGCGCTGGTGCTGAAGCGACAGCTGACGCTGGAAGTCTACACCGCCAACACCCAGGCCATGCGTTTCTACGAAGCGCTCGGCTTTCGGGAGCAGTCGCGCCGGCCGACCGATGACGAAGGCCTGCCTTTCGAAAACGCCGAAATGATGCTGACGGCTTGATCCGGCGGCAGGGCGGTTCGCCGCCCTGCCCGCCTCCTAGCGCACCCCGATGTATTTGTGCGTCTGGACGCTGAGCCGCCATTGCGGATGGGTCAGGCAGTATTCGATGGCGGCGGCGGTATTGGCGGCCTGATCGGGACCATCCATCGGCTGAAGCCAGAAACGCTCGAAATCCAGATGCTCAAAGCGGTCGGGCATGGCCAGCGGCTGGGGAAAGACCAGCTTCAGTTCCTGCCCGGACGTCTGGACCACGGGCGCGTCCGCCTTGGGGCTGATGCAGATCCAGTCGATGCCGTCCGGCGCCGTCAGGGTGCCGTTGCTCTCGATCGCCACTTCAAAGCCCCGCGCGTGCAGGGCGTCGATCAGAGCTGCGTCCAGTTGCATCAGCGGCTCGCCGCCGGTGCAGACCACCAGCTTCGGATCGCCCTCGCGGCCACGCCACATCCCGGCGACATGGTCCGCCATCAGGTCGGCCGTTCTGAACTTGCCGCCGCCATCGCCGCTCACGCCGACGAAATCCGTGTCGCAGAAGGTGCAGACGGCGCTCTCGCGATCCCGCTCCAGTCCGCTCCACAGATTGCACCCTGCGAAGCGCAGGAAGACAGCGGGTCGTCCCGCCTGCCCGCCCTCGCCCTGCACCGTCAGAAAGACTTCCTTGGCCGAATAGGTCATGCCCCGCCCGCCCAGGCGGCGTAACCCGCCGCGCGCAGTTCGCAGGCTGGGCAGGTCCCGCAGCCATAGCCCCAGACATGGCGCTGCGTGCGGTCGCCCAGATAGCAAGTGTGACTGAACTCGATGATCGCCTCGACCAGAGCCGCGCCGCCGATCCGGTCGGCCAGTTCCCACGTCTGGGCCTTGGTCAGGAACATCAGCGGCGTCTCGACCGGAACCGGCTTGTCCAGCCCCAGCGACAGGGCGCGCGCCGTCGCCTGAATGGTGTCGTTACGACAGTCGGGATAGCCGGAATAGTCCGTCTCGCACATGCCGCCGATCAGAACCTCCAGCCCTCGCCGATCCGCTAGCGCTGCCGCCGCGACCAGAAAGATCAGGTTACGGCCGGGCACAAAGGTGTTGGGCAGGCCCCGTGCATCGGCTTCAATGGCCCGCTCGGTGGTCATGGCCGTCTCGCCGATGGCGCCGAAGCCCGTCAGATCGACCACATGATCGTCGCCCAGACGGCCCGCCCACTGCGGCAGAACCCTGACCACTTCCTCGCGCACGGACTGACGGGCCTGCATTTCGACGGCATGACGCTGGCCATAGTCGAAACCGACCGTCTCCACCCGGTCGAACCGCTCCAGCGCCCAGGCCAGGCAGGTGGCGCTGTCCTGCCCGCCCGAAAAGAGAAGAAGGGCCGTTTTTTCAGAGTGTTGCAAGGTTACGCTCATGACAAACCTGCGGTCGGCCCGCAGGCCGCGCGCATTCGCAAAAAGTCCAGAGACAGAAGATGGGACGGCCGCCCCTATACGCCAGTCGGGCGCTGCGGAAAAGCAAGCCGCAGATGAAGGCTCGAATAAGCATTTTCCCGGACTGGATTTAACCCTTCGGCAAGCGTTTTTCTGAGATTGTAAAACACTATCATCAGGAGCCGGCCGCATGCCGACGATCGAAGTGCTGACCGACCGTGTCGAGCCGGTGGCCAGGACGGCCACGACCGGCGAGATTCTGGCGCGGTTCCAGCGCGAACCCGATACGCTGGTGATCCCGGTGGTCGATGGCGACCGGCCGATCGGCCTGATCGAACGCGGCGACTTCCTGCTGAAGCTGGCGGCGCCGCTAGGCCAGAGCCTGTATGGCGCCCGTGACGTCGTTCACATCATGGATCCCGAACCCGCGGTGATCGAGGCCGATGTCCGCATCGAGGCCTTCGCCTCCGTCATTCTGAAAAGCGGGCCTGGCGCCCTGATGCGCGGCTTTATCGTCACCCGCGGCGGCGCCTATCGCGGCGTCGGCACGGCGGTCGCCCTGTTGCGCGCCATCAACGCCAACCAGCAGCATGAAAACGAGCGGCTGGTCGAGCAAATGCGCAGTTCAGACGCCTCCGAACAGGCGGCGCGCAACGCCGCGCGCGACAAAAGCCGCTTCATGGGACTGCTCAACCATGAACTCAGCACCTCGATGAACGGGGTGCTGGCGGTCGCCGAACTTCTGCACCGTCAGCCGCTCAACGAGGCCGCCAAGGCCCACGCCCGGACCATCATGGATTCGGCCGAGGACATGCTGGACAATCTGCGCGATGCGCTCGATCTGGCCCGCGCCGAGGCCGGGGAACTGCAGATCGTCGCCGCGCCGACGCCCCTGCGCACCCTGATGGACGAGTTGCAGCGCCACTGGTCGCCCCGCGCGGCCCAGGGCGGCGTCACCCTGATGATCGGCTATGAAGGCGACACGGAACTGGCCGCCATGCTGGACGCCGAAAGGCTGCGCCATGTGTTCAACCACCTGATCCTCAATGCGCTGAACCACGCGCGGCAGGGCATGGTGGAGGTCAGTCTGAAGGCGCACACTCGGGGCGACCATGTCCAGATCGAAGCCCGCGTCCGCGATGACGCCGCCAGCGACCACGACCGCATCAACAGCCTGATGGACGCCTCGGCCGAGGACAGCGGTCTGGGCCTGGCCATCAGCCGCCGCCTGGTGGAATGCATGAACGGCCGCATCTGGGCCGAGAACAACACGGGCCGCGGCGCGACCTTCGCCTTTGACCTGTCGGCCCCCATCGCCCTGATCGAGCGCGAAGAGCCGACCAACGTCGCCAATCTGGACCAGCTTCACCTCCAGACCCGTCCCCATGTGCTGATCGCCGACGACAACGCCACCAACCGCGTGGTCGCCCAGGCCCTGTGCGAGATGTTCGGCTGCACCTCTGAAACCGTCGAGGACGGACAGGAAGCGGTCGAAGCCGTCCGTTCTCGTCCGTTCGATCTGATCCTGATGGACATCAAGATGCCCCGTCTGGACGGCGTCGGCGCCACCCGCGCCATCCGCGCCTTTGAAGGGGCCGTGCGCGACATTCCTATCATCGCCCTGACCGCCAACGCCGATCCGGACGACGCCAAGGCCTATCTGGCGGCCGGCATGGCCGCCGTGGTGGAAAAACCCATCAAGCCCGAACGCCTGCGCCTGGCCATGAATACGGCGCTGGAACCGTCAGGCGCTGCGGCGCAGACGCGCGGCGTGGCCTGACGCCAGCTCCCGGCGGTCCACACGGCTTCGTCAGCCCTGACCTTCCTGCGACGGCCTGACACGATGAACGGTTCAGGACGCCACTTCTCTTCACACAGCTTGTGCTCCGTGTGCTGGACAAGAGCGCCCCCGACGGGCGACCAAGGCGGGACTCAACACAGGACGCCTCAATGACGGACTCATTCCTGGACACCATCCTGCCTCAGCTCGCCTCCGGCGCGGCGCACACCCACGCCCTGGGCTTCGCCTTCGAAGACGTGAAGGGCGATCGCGTCCGCATCCGCGTTCCCTATCGCGACGATCTGGTCGGCGATCCTGAGACCGGCGTGCTGGCCGGAGGGCTGGTCACAACCCTGCTGGATCACGTCGGCGGACTGGCGGTCTGGGTGGGTCTGGGCGCCTTCAGGCCCGTGGCGACGCTGGATCTGCGGGTCGACTATATGCGCGCGGCGGCGCCGGGCCGCGACCTGCTGGCCGAGGCGCGCTGCTATCGCCTGACGCGCAACCTGGCCTTTGTGCGCGCCTGGGCGTTCGAGGACGACCCCGCCGATCCCGTCGCCGCCGCCCAGTCCGCCTATATGGTCAGCGCGGAAGGCGACCATCGCCCCGGCGCCAATCTGAAGAAAACCCGCCGCACGACGGAGACGCCCGCATGAGCGCCTCCCTGCTGGACAGCCTGCCCTACGCCCGCTTCCTGAACCTTCAGACCCAGGCGAACGGCGATGAAGTCACCGTCGTCATGCCGTTCGCCGACAAGCTGATCGGCAACCCCATGCTGCCTGCGCTGCATGGGGGGTCGACTGCGGCCCTGCTGGAAATGACGGCCATGGCCCAGGTCTCCCTGACCTATCCGCGCCTGCGTCTGCCGCGCCCCATCAACGTCACCGTGGCCTATCTGCGCTCTGGCCGTCCTGTCGACGTCTACGCCCGCGCCAGAATCAACAAGGCCGGACGAAGGGTCGCCCACGTCGTCGCCGAGGCCTGGCAGGACGCTCGCAATGAGCCGATCGCCTCCCTGACCGCCCACTTCCTGCTCGATGCCGAAGACGTCTGACAGACGGGCCGTTCTGTCACGGACAATTGTAAAAAATGTAACCCTGCCCTCTGTTCATAATGGTTAATGCGCGTTAACCATTTCCCGTCGTTCCTTTTCATACGAGGGGTAAGTTATGGACCGCAATGAAGTCATCGCTGGCGTCGCCGGCGAACTGCACGCTGCCGAGAAGGCGCTGGATGACGCCATCAATCACGCCGCCACACTGGTTCAAGCCATGATCAGCGCCCGCTCGGCCCTGTCGATCTCGGCCGTGGCCGGCGCCGCATCCCAGGCCAAGGCGATGGAGACAATCGCCGCCCTGAGCACCGCTCGTGAAGCGATGATCGGCTGCCACGCAGAGCTGGAAAAAGATCACCGTCGGCTCGGCTACGGGACCTATGCGGCTGGCCCTCTTAACAAGCCGAACGAATGGGACAGCCGCCCGATGGGCAGCCAGGAGCGCCACCTCCGCGTTGCATGAAATCGTAGTAACTTAAGGGAATAGCGCTACTTTTTTACTGCGCCCAATGTAAAGTGGCCCCCATTGTTGAAAGCAATAATGGGGGTCTTCATTGCTGGAAACTATTGCTGCTCTGGTCGGCGCCGGGGTGATGATCGCCATAGGGCTGTTCGCGTTGGCCAAGGGGGGCCGACCTGAACGGATCGGCGCAGGCACGATGTTGACCGCCTGGTTCCTATCCATCCTGTCCCAAACCTATCTCGGCTACGCCGCAGTTCAGTGGCCGGTGTTCATTATTGATATGGTGGTCCTGGGGATTTTCGTCGCCCTGGTGTGGAAATCACCACGATCCTGGCCGGTTTGGGCTGCGGCCTTTCAACTGCTCTCCGTCGCCAGCCATGTCATGGTGTTGCTGAAGCTGAGACCGGAAATCTCTGCCTTCTATACCGTCCTCAACATGTCAGCCTACGGCATCATGATCGCCATTGCGGTCGGCGCTTTTTTCGCCTGGCAGGAAAGACGGGCCGTCGGCATCGAGGACGACTGATAGGTGGATATTCCTATCCGGTTTGAGTAATCTTCCGTGCATCAACGTCCGGAAGCGCTCTTGCCCCTGTCCCATGCCCAGATCTGGAAGGCGATCGACGCGCTGGCGCGGCGGCAGGGCGTGTCGGCCTCGGGCCTGGCGCGGCGCTCGGGACTGGATGCGACCAGCTTCAACCCTTCAAAGCGACTGGGGCCGGGCGAGCCGCCCCGTCCCCGCTGGCCCTCGACCGAAAGCCTGATGCGGGTGCTGGAGGCTACTGGGCTGAGCCTTGGCGAGTTCGCGGCCCTGGCAGATGACGCCACGGCACAACCGCGTGTAATCCCCCTGCTGGGTCTGGCCCGCGCGGGCGATGAGGGCTTTTTCGATGACGCGGGCCTGCCCATGGCCGAGGGCTGGGACCAGACTGAACTGCCCGGCCACAAGGACAACCTGTTCAGCCTGACCATCGACGGCGACTCGATGGAGCCCGTCTATCGGCCCGGCGACCGCGTGATCGTCGATCTGGACGCGACGGCGGTGCGGCGTGGCGACCGGGTGGTGGTGCGGACCACGGAGGGCGAAACGCTTGCCAAGGAAATCGCCGCCCTGAACGCCCGTCAGGTGGTTCTGGCGTCCTTGAACCCGCAGTATGAGCCTCGCGTCCTGTCGCGCCCGCAGGTGCTGTGGATGGCCCGTATCCTGTGGGTCAGCCAATAGGGAAAGGGCCGCCCCTTTCGGGACGGCCCTGCTTTTGATCGACGCGGGGGAGAAATCCGCCGATCAGTTCGGCGCCACATAGCGGGCGTTGACCCATCCGCCGCCGGCGATCTGCACCCACTCGCCTTCCGAGCGGATGGCCGTGAAAGGCTGACCGGCCGACAGGCTGCCGCTCTGGCTGTATTGCGCCCCCGGGCCGCTGCGGATGCGCAGGTTGGAGGTGGCGCGATACATGTTGGCGTTGCTGTCGCCCTGCGTCGTCACGCGGCTACGCTGTTGGTTACAGCCGATGTAGGACCCTGCCGCCGCGCCAGCGCCCGCGCCTACGACCGCGCCCAGGGTGCGTTCGTTCTTGGAAACCTGGCTGCCCGCCAGTCCGCCCAGAAGGGCGCCGATGGCGGCGCCGGCCTGCTGTCGGCCGCCCGGCGCGTCACAGTTGGTGATGCCGTTGGCCTGCGGCATAGCGCTGGCGCTCATCGGCATGGCGGCGGCGCCCAGAGCGGCGATCATGGAGGCGGCGGCCAGACCAGTCTTGAAAACTTTCGACATGAGACTCTCCTGTCATCGCTTCGTCGATGAAGGGAGAATGCGTCAAAGCAGATGAAGGCTCCCCCAGCCGCGCCGTTATCTGCCGTTCATCTTCGTAGCGCCCACGAAAAAGGGGCCGCCAACAACGTCGACAGCCCCTTACGCGTCTCAACCGGCTCGCCGTCAGGCCAGACGGCCCTCGGCGCCCTTGTCGATCAGTTCGATGGTCTGGGACAGGCCGTAGATGGCGGCGAACGATCCGAAGCGCGGTCCCTGCGACGCGCCCAGCAGCACCTCATACAGCGCCTGGAACCAGGCCCGCAGCGGCTCGAACTCATGCGCCTTGCCCACGGCGTAGACCTCGCCCTGAATGATCTCGCCGTCGGTCGTATCGGCGGGCAGAGCCTTCAGCCGTTCCGCCAGATCGAGCAGCGCCGCCTTTTCCTTGTCGTCGGGCAGACGATAGGTCTTCGAGGGCTTCACGAAGTCCTCGTAGTAGTTCAACGCATAGCCCATCAGCCGATCCAGCACGGGCTCGCTCTCAGGCGAGGCGTCCGGCAGATATTTGGCGAAATAGGCCCACAGCTGGTCCTTGGTCGAGGCGTTGGCCACACCAACCAGATTCAGCAACAGGGCGAAAGACACCGGCGAGGCGCTTTCCGGAGGCTGGCCCGAATGGATGTGCCACACGGCGTTGTCCATCCGCTTGGCCGGTTCCTGCGTCTTGTACTGCTCGATGAAGGACAGATAGTCGTCCGTCGCGCGCGGAATGACGTTGAAGTGCAGGCTCTTGGCCGACTTCGGCGACTGGAACATATACCAGCTCAGGCTCTCGGGCGTGCCGTAGCGCAGCCAGTCCTCCATCGTCAGGCCGTTGCCCTTGGACTTGGAGATCTTCTTCCCTTCGATGTCGAGGAAGAGCTCATAGTTGAAGCCTTCCGGTGGGACGCCGCCGATGGCGCGGCACAGCTTGGACGACTCGCGCACGCTCTCGATCAGGTCCTTGCCCGACATCTCATAGTCGACATCCAGCGCGGTCCAGCGCATGGCCCAGTCGGGCTTCCACTGCAGCTTCACATGGCCGCCGGTGACGGGAACCTCGGTGCGACCGCCCGCCGGGTCGTCAAAGACGATCGTGCCCTTTTCGACGTTGCGCTCCAGCGTCGGCGCCTGCAGCACATGGCCGGTGATCGGGCTGATCGGCAGGAAGGGCGAATAGGTCGCCCGGCGCTCTTCGCCCAGGGTCGGCAGCATGATGCCCATGACCTTGTCGAAGCGCTCCAGCACGGTCAGCAGGGCCGCGTCGAACCGGCCCGACCGATAGGTCTCGGTCGAGGACATGAACTCATATTCGAAGCCGAAGCTGTCGAGGAAGGCGCGCAGGCGGGCGTTGTTGTGCGCGCCGAAGCTGTCGTGCGTGCCGAACGGATCGCGCACCTTGGTCAGCGGCAGATGCAGGTCTTCGCGCAGCATCTCCGGGTTGGGGATTCCCTCCGGCACCTTGCGCAGGCCGTCCATGTCGTCGCTGAAGGCGATCAGGCGCGTGGCCCAGTGATCGCCGGTCAGGGCGCGAAACGCATTGCGCACCATGGTCGTGCGCGCCACCTCGCCGAAGGTGCCCATGTGCGGCAGGCCCGACGGACCATAGCCCGTCTCCAGGATCACCGGCTTGTTCAGCGCCTCGAAGGTCGCCAGAGCCTCGTCCGCCTTGCCCGCGTCGATCAGCAGCTTCGCGACGTCGCGCTCCGCATCGGTCAGCCGTTTTTTGAGCACGTGGGCCAGCAGGTTGCGCGCTTGCTCAAACGGCCACGAACGGGCCTCACGGGACAGGGTTTCGAGGTTCTGTAGCATGCACCGGGCTTTGACGCCTTGAGCGAGCAAGGTCAACGACCTCATTGGAAACTCTGATCGCCTTGAGCTATTCAGCGGAGCGAAGATTTAGAGCCCAACGCTAGAGTCACCCCATGCGCTTCTCGTTTCCGAGCCTTGCGGCCCTCCTTGTGGCTCTGGCTGGCGCCTCGATCGCCACAGCGTCAAGCAGGCAACTACCCCAAGGCCCTTTCACCTTGTTCGCGGGTAACAGCACAGCTGCAAATTTCATCGTAGAGAATTCCCGCACGCGCTCCGACGATATCGTTTTAGTCACAAATTACCGAGTTTACGCCAACGCCATTCCCAGCCCGAGCGGGACAATCGATCAAGACACGACAGAACTAAAGATCGATTGCTCAGCCTGGACCTATCAACAAATGTCAATCAATGCGTTTGGTCCCCATGGCGACTGGATTGTTTCGTTCCCCATAGAAACAGCCAAGCCTATAGAACCTGAACAAACTTGGGATTTCCTCGCTCGTGCGGTCTGTGATGACCTTCGATTTCCAGCGAGCGCCACAGTGAATGGAGCAAGCGCCGCTCGGTCACTGGGCTTGTCTCGGCTGAAATAGCCAAGCGCGGCCATCTCCAGCCATTGATAGCTGCCATCATGACATCAGCTATCAACACCTTGCCTGACCAAATTCAAAGTCGCGCTTCGGCGTTCCTCGGCAGTTGCATCTGGTTCTCGAAGCTCATGGCCAGGTCGCCGTCCTGATTGATGACGGTCGTCTTGGTGCGGACGACGCCGCGGTCGGGCTGGCTCTTGGAGGGGCGGATTTCGATGATCTCGCGTCGCACGGTCAGGGTGTCGCCGGGACGCACGGGCCGCACCCACCACAGGGCGTCGACGTTCATGCCCAGCAGAGGCGTCTGGCCGAAATAGGCTTCATCCACGAACTGCCGCATGACGCGCGAGCAGACGTGCCAGCCGCTGGCGATCAGGCCGCCGAACCGCCCCGCTTCGGCCGCCGCCTTGTCGATGTGCATGGGTTGAGGGTCGAACTCCGTCGCGAAGGCGATGATCTCGGCCTCGGTCATGGTGAAGGGTTCGCTGTCCCAGCTTTCGCCGACGGTCAGATCGTCCAGATAGCGGTCGGTCATGCACTCAAACTCCCATTAGCTGCGTCTGACATAGCGGCTGGAGCGGTTTTCGCCAGTCGACTTTCGACTGCGCCTCGCTTGACCGCAAAGGCGGGGCATGAGCATTCCCCGCCTCATGCGGACATCCGATTTCGACTTCGACCTGCCCGAGGCGTGCATCGCCCTGCGTCCTGCCGACCCGCGCGACTCGGCGCGCCTGCTGGTGGTGAAGGACGGCGAGCTTCAGGACCGGATCATCCGCGACCTGCCGGACTTCCTGCAGCCCGGCGACGCCCTTGTCTTCAACGACACGCGCGTGATCCCCGCCCGTCTATCGGGCGTGCGTCACCGCACCGGGCCGGAAGGCGAACGGCTGTCCGTGCCGGTCGAGGCGACCCTGCACCATCGCGACGCGCCCGATGTCTGGAGCGCCTTCATGAAGCCAGGCAAGCGGCTGAAGGTCGGCGACCGCGTCCGTTTCGGGCGTGAGGAAGACAACGCCTGCCTTCTGGGTCAGGTCGACGCCGAAATCACCGCCAAGGGCGAGGACGGCCTCGTCACCCTGCGCTTCGATCTGGCGGGCCCTGTGCTGGACGACGCCATCCGCGAGGTCGGGGTCATGCCCCTGCCCCCCTATATCGCGGCCAAGCGGGCCGAGGACGATCAGGACCTGAAGGATTATCAGACCGTCTTCGCCGAGCATGACGGTTCAGTCGCGGCGCCGACGGCGGGATTGCACTTCACCCCTGCCCTTTTGGACGCCATCCGGGCGCGCGGCGTGACGACCCACGCCGTGACCCTGCACGTCGGGGCGGGCACCTTCCTGCCGGTCAAGGCGGACGACACCGCCGATCACAGGATGCACTCCGAGTGGGGCGAGGTCTCGGCCGAGACCGCCGCTGCCCTGAACGCCGTGCGCGCGGCGGGTGGGCGCATCGTCTGCGTCGGCACCACCTCCTTGCGCCTGCTGGAGAGCGCTACGAGCGAAGACGGCGTGGTCAAAGCCTTCCACGGCGACACGGCCATCTTCATCACGCCGGGCTATCGCTTCCGCGCCTGCGACGTGCTGATGACCAACTTCCACCTGCCGAAATCGACGCTGTTCATGCTGGTCAGCGCCTTCGCCGGGCTGGAGACAATGCGCGCCGCCTACGCCCACGCCATCGACAGCGGCTATCGCTTCTATTCTTATGGCGACGGAAGCCTGCTGTTCCGGGAAGACGCCCAATGAGCCACATCGACGACCTGCCCGAAAATCTGGCCGCGACCTTCGACATACTGGCCTCGGCGGCGGCTGAGCTTCAGGACCCCTGGTGGGTGTTCGGCGGCGCGGGCATGGCGCTGTCTGGGCTGTCAGAATGGCATGTGCCGGACGTCGATGTGATGACCAGTCCGCGCGACGCCCGGCGCCTGATCGAGACCCTGCACGGCGAAGCGGTCGAAGACCCCGGCGAAGGCCTGTTCCGCTCTCAGATCTTCGGCCAGATCCTGACCACGCCGGTTCCGGTCGAGGTCATGGCCATGATGGATGTGCGTGCTGGCGCCGACTGGACGCCGGTGATCTTCACTACCCGCCAGCCGATCGCGCTGGACGGCGGGACGCTCTATGTTCCCACCGTCGCCGAACAGATCGAAAAGTGCCGCCTGTTCGGCCGTCCGAAAGACCTGCAACGCGCTGAGCGTCTCGAGACGCTGCTGCGCTGAAGCGCCCTCAATACCGGAAGCGAAGACCGACGGTGTAAAGGCTCTCTTCGTAGCGAACATCGCGCGGATAGACGCCCTCGCCATAGTCGAAGAATGACCGGAACGGCTGCCCCAGAATATTGGTCGCGTCGAAGCTGACGGTGATCCGCTCGGTCGGCGACCAGCCCGCCGAGAAGTCCAGCCGCCCCACGTCGTCGACATGCTCGCCGATGACGCCGTTGCCGAACTTCGTCCGCAGATTATAGGCCAGCCGCGCCGTCCACGGCCCGTTCTCATACATGCCCGTCAGGTTGTAGGAATATTTCGACACATAGGGCAGCGCCCCATCGATATAGGTGGCGTTGGCCTGCACCCCGAACGACCGCGCCCATTCCGGCATGAACTCATAGTCGAAGAAGGTCGTGAAGGACGCCTCGACGCCCTGCAGCACGGCGTCGTTCAGATTGACCGGCCGCGTGACGCGCAGGACGCCATAAACGGGATCGTCCACATCCATCGTCTGATCGGCGATGAAGCCTGAGATCTCGCGCCGGAACAGGCCCAGCGTCGCTGCGCCCGCATCGCCGAAATAGCGTTCCAGCGTCAGGTCGTAGTTGGTTGACTCAATCGGCTTCAGGTCCGGATTGCCGCCCGACGCCGTGCGCCGCCCGGACGTGTCGGGCGATGGGCTGACGAACAGGCTGGGGTTCAACTGGCCGAACGCGGGGCGCGTCCGCGTCTGGTTCGCCGCCATGCGCAGGATCAGGTCTTCATCCAGCATGAACCGCACGCCCAGACTGGGCAGCAGGTCGGTATAGCGTCCGCCCTGATCGACGGGCGTGAAGACCTCTTCCTCGCCTTCGGTCGAACGGCTGGTCCCGCGCACGCTGAAGTCTGTGGCGACGATCCGCAGACCCAGTTCACCCTCGATCGGGATACGGCTGTTGATGGCGAAATCCGCCTGACCATAGGCGGTATAGGCCTTCTCAGAGGCCTCATAGGTCTGGACCGGATTGATCGGCGGGCGTCCCGCATCAAATCCCGCTAGGGCGCGCAGGGCGTCAATGTTCCCGCGCAGACCGCCATAGGTCGGCGCCACCCAGGCGCGCATGTCCTGAATGTCGCTGCCGTTGAACCCAGCCGGGATCAGCGCCAGATCCACGGGGATAGCGGTCAGCGGCAGGCCCAGGTCTTCCTGATCCTGATATCGCTCGCCGTTCTGATAGGAGCCGTTGCGGTCGACATAGCGCACCCCGAACTTCAACTGCGGGATCAGGCTGTTTCCCGTGTCATAGGTCAGGTCGATCTTCGCCTGCCAGTCATCGCCCGCCCCGATGAAGTGGCGATCAAACAGGCCGCGATAGACATAGTTATCCGGGTTCGTGACGTCGAAATCGCGGAAGGCGAAGGTCGCCCCGCCCTCGCCCCTCGGCGTGTCGAAATCAATCAGCGTCACCGGCGCACGGGTCAGCGCCATATCGAAGCTATAGTTTGAGAACTCATAGGTGCTGTCGGTGCGCGCCAGATCAAAGGCGATCTGAAGCGGCCCGGCGTTGTAACTGCCGCCGATCGCCGCCTGCCAGGTGTTAGTCTTGCCGGTGGAGGCGCCCTGCCACTGTTCCGGACGGCGCCCGGCGATCTGGGTCAGGCTCTGGATCGAACTGCCGTCGCCGCGCAGCACGATATCCTCAAACCGCGTCGTCTCATGGTTCAGCGGCACGATGAACTGACGGTCCGAAATCTTGGCGCGATAGCCCTGATAGAGGGCGTCGACATAAAACTCCCACTGATCGTTCGGCCGCCATTGCAGCGCCAGATTGGCCGACGGGCGCCAGCGGTCGCCGGTCCCGTAGAAGATGCCCACCGAGTCAGGATACTGCGCGCCCTGCACCGCCGGATCGGCGGACTGCCCCTCGACGGCGACGATGCCGCCGCTGTCCCAGCGCACGGAGTCGAGATAGCGCAGGCTGGTATAGGACAGGTTCAGCAAGGCCCCGAACTCGCCCGCGCCGGTGCTCCAGCGGTTGCTGATCAGGATATCGCCGTTCGGGTCATAGCTTTCGGATTGGGTGGCGTATGTACCCTTCACCGAGGTCGACAGCTCGAACCCGTCGAAGTCGAACGGCCGCCGAGACCGCACATTGATCAGGCCCGCAATGCCCGATTCCAGCCGCCACGCAGAACTGGACTTATAGACCTCCAGCGCAGCGATGGCCGCCGCCGGGAAGTCCTGCATCGCGACCGCACGTCCCTGATCCGTGAAGATGTCGCGGCCGTTGTAGGTGGTGGCCACATCGGGCAGACCCCGCACGATCACGCGAGACGCCTCGCCGCCCCCGCGCTCCACCTGAATGCCCGTGACCCGCGCCAAGGATTCCGAAGCATTCACATCCGGCAGCTTGCCGATGTCCTCGGCGACGACGGCGTCCATCACCTCATCGGCGTTACGCTTCAGCGCCTGCGCCGAGCGCAGACTGCCGCGCAGCCCCGTCACAACCACGTCCTGAACCTGCACAGTTCCTCGGGCGGCGGCGGCAGGCGGCGTGACCACGATGGAATCCTGGGCCCGGGACGGTTCGGCGACAACCAGCGCCAGCAGGGAAACAGAGCCCAAGGCTCCACTACGCAAGAACATCAATCGAACGACTTTCACGGTTTCGTGTGCGGACCTAACAGCCCCGTTATCGTTCGGTTGCGAAACAACCTGCGCTATTCCAACAAAGGCGGCGGCGCCTGATTTTCGCCACGGAACCGCCCCCGCCCGAACAGGCGCCGCACTGGCGCCGCACTGGCGACCTTGGCGCATTCGGCCTAAGAGGCGGCTCCCTGCAAGGAACGCCCATGCCTTTTCCGTTTGAGATTTCCGCTGTCGAAGGCCGCGCCCGCACCGGCGTGCTGAAGACCACGCGCGGCGACATCCGCACGCCCGCCTTCATGCCCGTCGGCACCGCCGCCACGGTCAAGGCGATGACGGTGGATCAGGTCAAACAGACCGGCGCGGACATCATCCTGGGCAATACCTATCACCTGATGCTGCGCCCGGGGCCGGAGCGGATGGAGCGCCTGGGCGGGCTTCACAACTTCATGCGCTGGGACAAGCCAATCCTGACGGACTCCGGCGGCTTTCAGGTCATGAGCCTGTCGGGCATCTCCAAGCTGACCGAGGAGGCCGTCACCTTCTCCAGCCATATCGACGGGTCAAAACACGTCCTGACGCCGGAACGCTCGATCCAGATTCAGGCGGATCGCCTAGGCTCCGACATCGTCATGCAACTGGACGAATGCGTCGCCTGGCCCGCCGAGGAAAAGCGCGCCCGCGAGGGCATGGAACTGTCGGCCCGATGGGCGCAGCGCTCAAAGAACGCCTTCGGAGCGCGCGATCGTCAGGCCCTGTTCGGCATCCAGCAGGGCTCGACTTTCGAGCATCTGCGCCGTGAATCCGCTGAACGCCTGCAGGAGATCGGCTTCGACGGTTACGCCATCGGCGGTCTGGCCGTCGGCGAAGGCCACGACGCCATGTGCGAGGTGCTGGACTATGCGCCCGAGTTCCTGCCCAAGGATCGCCCCCGCTATCTGATGGGCGTCGGCAAGCCGATTGATCTGGTCGAGGGGGTCTGGCGCGGCGTCGACATGTTCGACTGCGTCCTGCCGACCCGCGCCGGGCGTCACGGCCAGGCCTGGACCTGGGACGGCCCGCTGAACCTCAAGAACGCCCGCTTCGCCGAGGATCAGGACCCTCTGGATCCAGACGTCCCCTGCCCGGCCTCTCAGGACTATTCAAAAGCTTACCTTCATCACCTGATCCGCGCCGATGAGATCCTCGGCAAGATCCTGTTGAGCTGGCACAACATCGCCTTCTTCCAGGCGCTGACGGCGGCCATGCGCGCCGCCATCGCCGAGGGCCGTTTTGAACAGTTCCGCCGCGACTTCCGCGCGCGGCACCTGAAGGCCTAGCCGCGGCGCGGCGTGAACCCGGCGGGCGCCGCAGGCGGCGCGCAATTCCGCTGCATCCCCACGCCCTTCAGGAAGGAGCGACGGCGCAGGCCCGCCTGAATGGCAGACTGGACATGCTTGCTGTGCGCATCGGCGCCAGTCAGACGGCGCACCCAGCTGCGTGCGGGAATGAAGTCCGTCACCGTGCCGCGCACGGCGTCCAGCGTCGCTCCGGCGGCGGCGTCCGCCGCGCGCTCGCTCATGAAGCTTCCATCGTCGGTCGGCGCCGCATCGGTGTCCGGCCCCAGCGCCTCGTCCAGACGCCGGACTTCGGCGGCGATCACCGAACAGCGGGTCATGTTGCGCAGGTCATAGGGGTTGGATTCCGCCTGCAGCAGCACGGTCGGAATCTCCTGACGCTTCAGGTTCAGGTCTTCCAGCGGCGCGGCCACCGCATCCCCCAGCCCCGACCCGACCTGATCGACGCCCCCTTTTGCGGACGTCCCGGCGTTACATCCGGCCAGCAACAGGGAAACGGCGACGAGCGAAAGAGAGATATGGCGCATGAAACCGTTTAATCACGCGCCGCTATGTGAAGCCAAGTCCACATTCCGCCATTAAGCAGTAACAGGCCTCAGTGGGTCCAGGACTGCTTGCGGTTGGTGGCGAAGTTGTCGGCGTAGGCCTTGATGATGACCGGCGCCTCGTTCGGTTCGTGCAGGCGGAAGGCGATGCCGTGGCGTTCGGCGTATTCGATCGCTTCTTCCTTGGTGTCGAAGTTCAGGCGCACCTGGCCGTTCATGTCGGTCGAGCTGGTCCAGCCCATCAGCGGGTCGATGGTGCGGGCCGAGGCGGGCTCGAAATCCAGACGCCAGTCGCGCGTCTTGGCCTTGCCGGACTGCATCGCGGTCTTGGCCGGGCGGTAGATGCGAGCGAGCATGGACGGAATCCTTCGGACGGGGAACTCGCCGGGTGCATACCCCGCCCCGCCCGCCCGGTCCAGACGCCGCAGGCCTGTCATGCGCCGTGTCTCAGGCCGCCAG
This sequence comes from Brevundimonas diminuta, assembly GCF_039673845.1. Taxonomy (GTDB): domain Bacteria; phylum Pseudomonadota; class Alphaproteobacteria; order Caulobacterales; family Caulobacteraceae; genus Brevundimonas; species Brevundimonas diminuta_E. The sequence continues at coordinate 165,935 of NZ_JBDJMK010000004.1, forward strand.
GGTCGAAGAACCCGCATCGATCCAGCGGCGGGCGGCGCGTTGGGCCTCGGCGATCTCGGCGTGTTCCATTTCCTGACTGATGTCGCGACGGTATTCCCGCGCCTCGATCGAGCCCTTCATGGCCGCCAGATTGAAGATCATATGGGCCGACACCCGGTCGATCGGGCATCCGCCCAGCCCCGCCGAATAGGCCAGCCCCAGACGGAACAGGGCGTCGCCGTCCATATCTGGCGTCGGCAGCGGCAGCATGTCGTGCGCCTGTGGCGCGTGATCCAGCGGATTCATCAGCCATTCTCCTTCGCGGCGTCCTTCTGACCCCGCTATCGGAAACGCATTCAAATATCGTCGGTTTAAAATTAGCGTTAACACCGCCCCGCCTTCAGGCAGCACCGCCATCGGCGCCCGCACGCGGGCTGAAATAATGGTTCAGCGGCGGTTCATTCGCCCGGCATGAAGGTCGTCGTCAGACAGGGATTTCGCTTCTTGTAATGGAGACGCAAGATGAACCGCCTGACCAAGGCCGCCGTGATCGCCCTCGCCCTGACGACGACGGCCGCCCCCATTCTGGCACAGGCGCAGGATCGCGGAGGCCGCTATGACCGCCGTTATGATCGCCGCGACGACCGCCGGGACGCGCGTTATGACCGGCGTGACTGGCGCCAGGACCAGCGCCGCCCTGACAACTGGAGCCGCGACAACCGCAACTGGTGGCGCGGACGGCCCGAGTTCCGCGACTATCGCGGCGCCCGCAACGGCTACTGGTATGCGCCGGGTCACGGCTATTACCGCGTAGAGCCGCGCTATTACGGCTATCGCTGGCGCACGGGCGGCTATCTGCCTGCAGCCTATCGCTCCTACGCTGTGCGTGATCCTTATTTCTATGGTCTGAGACCGGCGCCGCGCGGCTATCGCTATGTTCACGCTGGCAGCGACATCCTGTTGATCGCCGCCGCCACCGGGTTGATCGCCAGCGTGTTGAACGACGTCTATTGAGTTGTTCTGATCAAGGTTTCGCTTCGCCCCGCAAGACCCCGTCCTTGCGGGGCTTTTTTCATGACAATGCTCTGTGATCGGCGTTCAGGCCCAGTTCATGGCGCATGGGCTCATTTTTTCTTCAAGCCGTCCAGTCCGGACGTGCGAGGACTTCGACCATGAAACGTTCGCTTCTCATGTTCGCAGCGGCCGCCAGCTTCCTCGTGCCGGCGGCGGCTCCCGTGGCCGTTCTGGCCCAGGAGCGGCCGCAGGCGCGTCAGGACGCGCCCCGCCGCATGGAACGCAGCCAGCCCCAACCCCGTCATCGCGACGCCGACCGCCCGCGCCCTGAATCGCGCCCCGGACCGCGTCCTGAGCGGCGGCCCGACGCGCAGCGCCCTCAGCGCCCCGAACAAAGGCCCACGCCAAGGCCGGACAATCCCCGGCCCCAGCGTCCTGAACAGAGGCCCGACTGGAACCGACCGGATCGCCCCGGCGCACAGAGGCCCGACCGGCCGCAGCGTCCCCAGCGTCCGGATCGGCCGCAAAGACCTGACCAGCCGCGCCCTGACAGGCCCAACCGTCCCGACCGCCCCGGTCGGCCTGACGGGCAACGGCCGGACTGGAACCGCCCTGACAACAACCACCGCCCGGACTGGAACCGGCCGAACCGCCCGAACCGTCCGGAGCAGCGGCCCGACTGGAACCGCCCCGGCCGCCCGGACGCGCACAGGCCCAACCGTCCCAATCGTCCCGGTCAGTGGAACCGGGATCGCGACTATCGCGAGTTCCACAACCGCTGGAACCGCGACCAGTGGCGCCGTGACTGGGACCGTCGCAACCGCAGCGACTGGTGGCGTTATGACTCGCGCTTCCGGGGCTGGAGCGGCACACGGATCGGTTTCTATTTCGCGCCGGGCTACGGCTATTACAGCGTGCCGCGCACCTATTGGAACCGACAGTATTCCATCGGCCAGTATCTGCCGGATGTCTTCTGGCGCTATCAGGTGAACGACTGGCGCACCTATGGGCTGGGCTATCCGCCGCCGGGAACGCGGTGGGTCTATGTCGACAATGCGATCTATCTGATCGACGACTACGACGGCTACATCATCGAAATCATCCGCGACGCCTGGCGCTGGTAGGCGGCGCCAGACGAATGAGGCCCCGGAGAGCGATCTCCGGGGCCTTTTTTAGTGGGCTGCATGCTCGCCACGCCACACCGTCATCCTCGGGCTTGACCCGAGGATCGGGCCATCAGCGCCGCAACGTTCAAGCAGTTTGCCTCCCGCTCGCTGAAACCTCGATCCTCGGGTCAAGCCCGAGGATGACGGCAGTCTGCGAGAAAGGGCGCTCTTAAAGCCCCAGCTTGGCCTTCAGGATGTCGTTGACGGCAGCCGGATTGGCCTTGCCGCCGGTGGCCTTCATGACCTGACCGACGAACCAGCCGATGGCCTGGGGCTTCTCGGCGACGGCGGCGGCCTTGTCGGGGTTGGCGGCGATGATCTCGTCCACCGCCTTCTCGATGGCGCCGGTGTCCGTGACCTGCTTCAGGCCGTGCTTCTCGACCACCTCGGCGGGCGAGCCTTCGCCGTTCCAGACGTGATCGAAGACTTCCTTGGCGATCTTGGACGAGATGACGTTGGTCTCGATCAGTTCGACCAGTTGGGCCACATGGGCGGCGGGCAGCGGGTTGTCGCTGAAGTCCCTGCTGTCCGCAGCCAGACGCGCCGACAGTTCGTTCGTCACCCAGTTGGACACCAGCTTGGCGTCGCGGCCTTTCGCGGCGGCCTCGAAATAGTCGGCCTTGGCCTGTTCCGAGATCAGCACGCCGGCGTCGTATTGCGACAGGCCGTATTCGCTCATGAAGCGGCGACGCTTGTCGTCCGGCAGTTCCGGCAGGCCGGCCTTGATCTCGTCGATCCAGGCCTGTTCCAGCACCAGCGGCAGCAGGTCGGGATCCGGGAAGTAGCGATAGTCCTGCGCCTCTTCCTTGGAGCGCATGGAGCGGGTCTCGCCCTTCACCGCGTCGAACAGACGGGTTTCCTGGGTGATCGAACCGCCGTCTTCGAGGATCTCAATCTGGCGGCGCGCCTCATACTGGATCGCCTGAGAAATGAAGCGGAAGCTGTTGACGTTCTTGATCTCGCAGCGCGTGCCCAGGAAGCCGAAGTCGCCCGTTTCCTTGAACCTGTCATAGTTCCCGGCGCGGCAGACCGACACGTTCACGTCGGCGCGCAGATTGCCCTTCTCCATGTCGCCGTCGCAGGTGCCGAGGTAGATCAGGATGGTCCGGATCTTCTTGACGTAGGCGACCGCCTCTTCCGGCGTGCGGATGTCGGGGCGCGAGACGATCTCCATCAGCGCCGTGCCCGCACGGTTCAGGTCGACGTAGGACTCGGTCGGCGACAGGTCATGGATCAGCTTGCCCGCGTCCTGTTCCAGGTGCAGGCGCTCGATGCCGACGTTGAAGAAGCTGCCGTCCTCGGCCTCCACCTCGACCACGCCCTCGCCCACGATGGGGTGATACAGCTGGCTGATCTGATAGCCGGTCGGCAGGTCGGGATAGAAGTAGTTCTTGCGGTCGAACTGGCTCTTCAGATTGATCTGGGCGCGCAGGCCAAGACCCGACTTCACCGCCTGCTCGACGCAGTATTTGTTCAGGGTCGGCAACATGCCGGGGAAGCCCGCGTCGACCAGCGACACCTGCTCGTTCGGACCCGCGCCGAAGCCGACCGCCGCGCCCGAGAACAGCTTGGCGTTCGAGGCGACCTGGGCGTGGATCTCCAGACCCATGACGATTTCCCAGGCGCCCGTGCGGCCCTGGATCAGTTTGGAGTTCTCAGTCATGCTCACCACCAACGGTCCGGCTTGGCGACGAAGCCCGCCGCGTCTTCGAGGGCGCCCGCGACCTGGAAGACGGTCGCTTCATCCAGGGCCTTGCCGATGACCTGCAGGCCGAGCGGCAGACCCTCGCTGTTCAGTCCGGCAGGCACCGAAATGCCCGGCAGACCGGCCAGATTGGTCGTCACCGTGAAGACGTCGTTCAGATACATGGTCAGGGGGTCGATCTGCTTGTCGCCCAGCTTGAACGCCGCGGTCGGGGTCGACGGCGTCAGGATGGCGTCCACCTTGCCCCAGACATTGTCGAAGTCCTCGGCGATGCGGCGACGCACCTTCAGCGCCTTGACGTAATAGGCGTCGTAGAAGCCCGCCGACAGCACATAGGCGCCGATGGTCAGGCGGCGCTGGACCTCCTTGCCGAAGCCCTCGGCGCGCGAGGCGGCGTAGAGGTCGTCCAGCGACGAGAAGTCCTCAGCGCGATGGCCGAAGCGCATGCCGTCATAGCGCGCCAGGTTCGACGACGCCTCGGCCGGAGCCACGATGTAATAGGTCGGCAGGGCGTATTTGGTGTGCAGCAGGCTGATCTCGACGATCTCGCAACCGGCGGCCTTCAGCCACTCGACGCCCTGCTCCCACAGCGCCTTGATCTCTTCGGACATGCCGTCGATCAGATATTCAGCGGGCACGCCGATGCGCAGGCCCTTGACCGACTGGCCGACCGACTGGGTCCAGTCGGGGGTCGGGACGTCGAGGCTGGTCGAGTCCTTGGCGTCAAACGAGCACATCGACTTCAGCAGCAGGGCGGCGTCCTTCACCGTCTTGGTGATCGGCCCGGCCTGATCCAGCGACGAGGCGAAGGCCACCATGCCGAAGCGGCTGGCGCGGCCGTAGGTCGGCTTGATGCCCACCGTGCCGGTGAAGGCGGCGGGCTGGCGGATCGAGCCGCCGGTGTCCGAGGCCGTCGCGGCCAGACACAGGTCAGAAGCCACGGCCGAGGCCGAGCCGCCCGACGAGCCGCCCGGCGTCAGTTCGGCGTCCGAACCCTTGGCTTTCCACGGGTTCTTCACCGGACCGAAGGCCGAGGTTTCATTGGCCGAGCCCATCGCGAACTCGTCCATGTTCAGCTTGCCCAGCATGACCGCGCCGTCGCGCCACAGATTGGCGGTGACGGTGGATTCATACGGCGGCACGAAGCCGCGCAGCATGTTGGAGGCGGCGGTCGTCTGCACGCCTTCGGTACAGAACAGATCCTTGATCCCCAGCGGCGCGCCTTCCAGCGCCCCGCCCTCGCCCTTGGCCAGCTTGGCGTCAGAGGCGCGCGCCTGTGCCAGCGCCTTGTCCGCCGTCACCTCGATATAGGCGTTCAGCGTCGGGTTGGAGGCCTCGATATTGGTCAGGAAGGCCTGGGTCAGCTCTTCCGACGAGAAGGTCTTGGCCTTCAGGCCGTCGACGGCGTCGACGAGCGTCAGCTTGGTCAGATCGGTCATGATTTACTCCACGACCTTGGGCACGACGAAGAAGCCGTCGGCGGATTTGGGCGCGTTGGACAGGACGTCGGCGACCTTGTCGCCGTCCGTCACCACGTCGTCGCGCAGGCGCAAGGGTTGAGACACGTTGGAGGTCATCGGCTCGACGCCCTGCACGTCCACCTCGTCCAGCTGTTCGATCCACTGCAGGATGCCGTTCAGCTCCTGGGCCAGCGGCTCCAGGCGGTCCTCGGGGGTCTTGATGCGGGCGAGATGCGCAACCTTGCGCACCGTCGCGGCGTCGATGGCCATGCGGCCCTCCAAAGCATGAGAGTCTGAGGGGGCGGGATTAGCGTTTCAACGCCGCTTCGACAAGGATTGTGCGCCGCCCTTGATCCAGCTTGACCATGGCGACCAAAGGTCCCCTATCCTGATGCTCCGCCTGCCGCGACTATGAAGGCCCGCCCCAAGGAGACCCGACGATGAAGATCACCGGCCCCCAAGCCCGCGCCGCCCGCGCCCTGGTGCAATGGCCGCGCGACCATGTGGCCCGCCTGTCCGGCCTGACGGTCGACATCCTGGCCGACTTCGAACGCGAGAACGTCGACCCCGGCGATGAGGCCCGCAGCCGCCTTCAGGCCGCGCTGGAAGAAGGCGGCGCCGTGTTCCTGAATGAAGAGGACGGCGGTCTGGGCGTACGGCTGAAGTTCACGCGCAAGGAAGTCCGCTCGATCCGCCGCATGGAGAATGAAGGCGGACCGGTCGGGGACGATGACGTGTGAGTCACTCCCCCTCACCGCTCATCCCGGCGGACGCCGGGACCGAGTGCTTTGGCTTCAAGGCAGAAACCTTGACCGCATTGCGCCATAGTCGCGGACCGGCGTGCGCGCGGCTCTTACTGGGTCTCGGCGTCCGCCGGGATGAGCGGAGGTAAAGGACCGCGCGCTTTGACACGCGCCCCCGCAGGGCCTAACGCGCCCTCGTGCCTGTCTTTGACCTTTCCGAACTGTCCGCCGCCTGCCCGCCCAACACCCCGTGGCTGGGTCTGGATCTGGGCGAGAACACCATCGGCGTCAGCGTGTCTGACACCGGACGCATCATCGCCAGTCCGCTGGAGCTGATCCGCAAGACCAAGTTCAGCAAGGACGCCGAACAGCTGTTCAGGATCATGGACGGCCGCAAGGTCTCAGCCCTCGTCATCGGCCTGCCGCTGAACATGGACGGCACCGAGGGCCCCCGCGCCCAGTCGTGCCGCGCCTTCGCCCGCAATCTGGAGCGGTTCCGCCCCGTCAACGTCGCCTTTCAGGACGAGCGGCTGTCGACCACCGCCGTCGAGCGCTTCCTGATCGACGAACTGGACCTGACCCGAAAGCGCCGCGCCGATGTGGTCGACCGCACCGCCGCCGCATGGATCCTGCAAGGCGCGCTGGACCGGCTGCGCGGCTGAGATGACGGCCATTCTCGCGGGCGTCCTGCCGGTCTTCCTGCTGCTGGCGCTCGGCTATGGGCTGAAGAAGTCGGACTATCTGCCCGACGCCGCCTGGCGGCCGATCGAGAAGCTGGCCATCAATGTCCTTTATCCGGGCTTCCTGATCCCGGCGATCTGGAATGCGGACCTGTCGGGCTCGGCTGCAGGCGCGGCAGGCGCCGCCGCTGTCACAGTCTCGATCATCATCTCGGCCCTGACCCTGCTGTCCAAGCCGCTGCTGCCTCTCAGCGGCCCGGCCTACACCAGCGTCTTTCAGGGCATGATCCGCTGGAACAGCTTCGTCTTCCTGCCGGTGGCGCAGGCGACCTTCGGGCCGGCGGGCGTGGGCCTGGCCGCCGTGGTCATCGCCGCCATGATCCCGGTCAGCAACATCCTCAGCGTCATCGTCCTGTCCAAATGGGGCGCGGGCCAGCACGGCGCCTCGCCCAAAGCCCTGTTCCGAGCGATGATGTCCAACCCCATCCTGCTGGCCTGTCTGCTGGGGCTGGCGCTGAACTTCTCGGGCGCGCCGCAGCCGCCGGGGGTGAGCGAGACGCTGCAGCTGCTGGGATCGGCCGCCCTGCCGCTGGGCCTGATCGTGGCGGGCGCGGGCCTCAGCTTCCGCGAACTGGCCCGCACCCGCGTCACGGTCGGCGCCGTGGTCGTGGTCAAGATGATCGTGACGCCGCTGGCCATGTGGCAGCTGGCGCGCCTGTATGGCGGCGATGAACTGGCGCAGGGAATCGCCCTGCTGTGCGGCGCGGCGCCCGGCGCCGCCTCGGCCTATGTGCTGGCGCGTCAGATGGGCGGAGACGCGCCCTTGATGGCCGGGATCATCGCGGCGACGACAGTATTCTCGGTCATCGGCATCCCTGCGGCCCTGCTGCTATTCCATCTGGCCTGAGTCCCGCCTATAGCGGCGTCTCAATGACCCACGCAGCGCCTGTCACCGATCTCATCAAGGAACGGCTGACGCCGTTTCCTCGCGACCATTTCCTCGCCGCCGGAGATCTCCATCCGCCGGCCGCCTTGGCCTTGCTGGACCTGGCCGACGCCTTCGTCGACTTCAACAGGCAATCAGCCAAGGGCGTGGACCTGATGCGCGGCCAGACGGTCGTGAACCTGTTCTTCGAGAACTCGACGCGGACCAGTTCCTCCTTCGAGATCGCGGCCAAGCGTCTGGGCGCCGACGTCGTGACCATGCCGGTCGCCTCTTCCTCGGTGAAGAAGGGCGAGACGCTGATCGACACGGCGGTGACGCTGAACGCCATGAAGCCGGAGATTCTGGTCGTGCGTCACGCCTCTTCCGGCGCGGTGGACCTGTTGTCGCAGAAGGTCGGCTGCGCCGTGGTCAACGCCGGCGACGGGCGACATGAGCACCCGACGCAGGCCCTTCTGGACCTGCTGTCCCTGCGCCGCGCTTTCGGCGACGTGGGCGGACTGACCGTGGCCATCTGCGGCGACATCGCCCACAGCCGCGTGGCGCGCTCGAACGTCGCCCTGCTGCAGATGATGGGCGCGCGGGTGCGGTTGATCGGGCCGCCGACGCTGGTGCCCGGCGACGCCGACCGCTGGGGCTGTGAAGTCTTCCACGACATGAAGGAGGGTCTGGCTGGTTGCGACGTGGTGATGATGCTGCGCCTTCAGCTGGAGCGGATGGCGGGCGCCCTGATCCCCTCGACGCGCGAGTATTTCCGCTTCTGGGGTCTGGACCGCGAAAAGCTGGCCTGGGCCGCGCCGGGCGCCAGGGTCATGCACCCCGGCCCGATGAACCGGGGCGTGGAGATCGATTCCGACGTAGCCGACGATCTGAGCGTCTCCCTGATCCAGGATCAGGTCGAGATGGGCGTCGCCGCCCGCATGGCCGTTCTGGCCGCCCTCGCCCACCGCCGCGCGGGAGGCGCCGCATGACCGCCGCTCAACAGCCCATCGCTATCATCAACGCCCGCCTGCTGGACCCGGCCAGCGACTATGACGGCCCCGGCGCGGTCCTGATCGAGAACGGCCGCATCGTCGAGGTCATCCACGGACAGGCGACCCAACGCCCCGAGGGCGTGCAGATCATCGACGCCGAGGGCCGATGCCTGGCGCCCGGCCTGATCGACATCCGGGTCAAGACCGGCGAGCCGGGCAACGAGCCCAAGGAGACGCTGAAGTCGGCCAGCCTGTCGGCGGCGACGGGCGGCGTCACCACCATCGTCGTCCAGCCCGACACCGACCCGGCTATCGACGACCCGGCCATGATCGACCACATCCAGCGACGCGGCGCCGCGCTGGATCTCGTCCACGTCCGCGCGGCGGGCGCGGCCACGCAGGCGCGCGACGGCGAGCGCATGGCCGAGATCGGCCTGATGCATGAAGCGGGCGCCCTGTATTTCACCGACGGCGACCGGGTGATCAGCAACACCCGCACCCTGCAACGGGTGATGTCCTACGCCGCCTCGTTCAACGCCCTGATCGCCTGCCGCCCGACCGAGCCGTGGCTGTCGGAGGGCGCGGTCGCGACCTCGGGCGAACTGGCGACGCGGCTGGGCCTGTCGGGCGCGCCCGTCATCGCCGAGCGCATCCAGCTGGAGCGCGATCTGGCTCTGGTCGAACAGACCGGCGCGCGCTTCCTGATCGACCAGATCTCGACCGAAGGCGCGCTGGAGACGCTGGCCCGCGCCCGTGCGCGTGGGCTGGAGGTCGCGGCCTCGGCCTCGATCAACCACCTGTGCTTCAACGAAATCGACATCGGCGATTACCGCACCTTCTACCGGCTGGACCCGCCCCTGCGCGCCGAGAGCGACCGGCAGGCCCTGATCGAAGCGGTGCGCGACGGCCTGATCGACGTCATCACCTCGGCCCACTGTCCCGAACCGGCCGAGAACAAGCGCCGTCCCTTCGCCGAGGCCGAGCCGGGCGCCGTGGGTCTGGAGACCCTGCTGCCCGCCGCCCTGACGCTGCATCACGAATACGGCGTCGACCTGCTGGACGTGCTACGTCCGCTGACGCAGGGCCCGGCCGCCCTGCTGGGGCTGGAGGCCGGTGAGCTGTCGCAAGGCGCGCCCGCTGATCTGGTGCTGTTCGACGCCGGGGCGCCTGTGGTGATCGACGCCGCGTCGCTGCGCTCCAAGTCGAAGAATTCGCCATTTGACGGACGTCGCCTGCAAGGCAAGGTCTTGCTCACCGTCGTTTCGGGCCGCATCGTCCACGACGCACGTTAAGGGGAGCGAATCACTTGCACGATCTGACGGGGCCGGCGCTCCTTACGCTCGGGCTTGTGGCTGTCGGCGGATATCTGCTGGGCTCCATTCCGTTCGGCGTGGTCCTGACCCGCGCGGCGGGCGCGGGCGACGTGCGCAACATCGGCTCTGGCAATATCGGCGCGACCAATGTCCTGCGCACCGGGCGCAAGGATCTGGCCATCGCCACCCTGATCCTGGACGCGGGCAAGGGCGCGGTCGCCCTGTTGATCGCGCGGCATCTGCTGGGAACCGACGCGGCAGCCGCCATCGCCGGCGGCGCTGCCTTCCTCGGCCACCTCTTCCCCGTCTGGCTGGGGTTCAAGGGCGGCAAGGGTGTGGCGACCTTCTTCGGCCTGATCCTGGCGGCGTGCTGGCCTCTGGGCCTGCTGGCGGCGGCGACATGGCTGATCATGGCCTTCGCCCTGCGCTATTCCTCGCTGGCGGCTCTGGTCGCGGCGGCGCTGACGCCGCTCTACGCCCTGCTGCCCCTGCCCGCGCTGGGCCTGCCCGCGCCGCAGCCTATTTTCATCATGGCGGTCTTCACCGCCGTCCTGATCTTCATCCGCCACCATGAGAACATCGGCCGCCTGCTGAAAGGCGCCGAGCCCAAGATCGGGGCGAAGAAGGCGTGACGACCCTGTCGGAGGCCGAGCGTTTCGCCCGCCTCCGGCTCGCCCGGACCGACCGCGTCGGCCCTGTGGCCTTTTCCCAGCTGTTGCAGCGATTCGGTTCGGCCGAGCGCGCGCTGGACGCCCTGCCCGACCTGATCCGCAGCCGGGGACGCAGCGGCTATTCCATCCCGGCGCCCGAAGCCGTCGAGGCCGAACTGGAGGCCGGCGCCCGTATCGGCGCGCGGCTGATCCTGTGGGGCGAGGCCGCCTATCCCGAAGCCCTGGCCGCCGTCGATCCGCCACCGCCCCTGCTGTGGACGCTGGGCGATCCGGCGCTGATGCAGCAGCCCTGCATGGCCATCGTCGGCGCGCGCATCGCCTCGGCTGGCGGCCAGAGGATCGCGCGCGGACTGGCCCAGCAGCTGGGCGAAGGCGGTCATGTCGTCGTCTCGGGGCTGGCGCGCGGCATCGACGCGGCGGCCCATCTGGGCGCCCTCGAAACCGGCACGGTCGCGGTTCTGGGCGGCGGCGTGGATGACATCTATCCGTCCGACAACGCCGACCTGTATCGCCAGATCGCCCAGCGCGGCTGCATCGTCTCCGAAAGCCCCATCAGCGCCCGGGCGCAGGCGCGCGACTTCCCGCGGCGCAACCGCATCATCTCGGGCCTGTCGCGCGGCGTGGTGGTGGTCGAGGCCGAAATCCGATCAGGCTCCCTGATCACCGCCCGGCTGGCCGGAGAACAGGGGCGCGACGTCTTCGCCGTGCCGGGCTCGCCGCTGGACCCGCGCTCCAAGGGGCCGAACGAATTGCTGCGTCAGGGCGCCATCCTGTGCGAAGGGATCGAGGACATAGAGCGCACCTACGCCGCCCTGCGCACCCTGTGCGAGCCGCCTGCTGATTCGCCGTTCAACGCCGGATCGCCCGATCAGATCGACGATGCCGTGCTGGATCGTATCGAATCCCTGCTGTCGCCGACGCCCATCGCCCGTGACGAACTGGCGCGCGCCGCCCGTCTGTCGATCGCGGAAACGGCCGCCGCCCTGCTGGAGCTTCATCTGGCAGGACGGGCGACCCTGCTGCCCGGCGGACTGGCGTCAGTCTAGGCGGGGGCGGTGCGACGCGCCATGTCCGCCGCGTTTTCCAGCAGTCCGGCCAGTCTCTCATCCCCGTCCCAGCGCGCCATTCCGGCCAGTTCAGCCGCCATGGCGGCCACATACTCGCGGACCGGATAGTCCGTCAGATCGGGGCTCGTCGGCTTTCTGCTTTGTTGCGTGGTCTTGTTCATCGTCAACCCTCCCGGGAACGCCTGAGAGGAACATAACCAGAGGTGGTTTGTAAACTAGCGTTACTCGGAAAGGTTGCCATTATAAATTGCGCCGATTGACTTCCGCGCTCGCCGCAACCACGTTCGCGCCCCGTTTTCCCCGATTGAGCGCCATGAATCTCGTTATCGTCGAGAGCCCCGCCAAGGCCAAGACCATCAATAAATACCTGGGCTCGGACTATAAGGTTCTGGCTTCCTACGGCCACGTCCGCGACCTGCCGTCCAAGGACGGCTCGGTGCTGCCCGACGATGACTTCGCCATGCACTGGGAGGTCGACGCCAAGGCCTCCAAGCGCCTGTCCGAGATAGCCGAGGCCGCCAAGGCCGCCGACCGCGTCATTCTCGCGACCGACCCCGACCGCGAGGGCGAGGCGATCAGCTGGCACGTTCTGGAGATCCTGAACAAGAAGAAGGCGCTGAAGGACACGGACGTCCAGCGCGTCACCTTCAACGCCATCACCAAGTCCGCCGTGCTGGAGGCCATGGCCAACCCGCGCCAGCTGGATATGGAGCTGGTGGACGCCTATCTGGCGCGCCGGGCGCTGGACTATCTGGTGGGCTTCAACCTGTCGCCGGTGCTGTGGCGCAAGCTGCCGGGCGCCCGCTCGGCTGGGCGGGTGCAGTCGGTCGCCCTGCGCATCGTCGTCGATCGCGAGATGGAGATCGAGAAGTTCAAGGCCCAGGAATACTGGTCGGTCGAGGCCGATCTGATCGCCGACAGCCCGCCCTTCACCGCCCGTCTGGTCAAGCATGAAGGCAAACGCGTCCAGCGTCTGGACATCGTGTCCGAAGCGATGGCCATGGCCGCGCGCGAGGCCGTCCACAGCGGCGACTTCACCATCAAGTCGGTCGAGAAGAAGCCGGCCAAGCGGTCCCCCGCCCCGCCCTTCACCACCTCGACCCTGCAGCAGGAAGCCGCGCGCAAGCTGGGCTTCACCGCCCAGCGCACCATGCAGGCGGCGCAGAAGCTGTATGAGGGCGTCGACGACACCGGCGGCCTGATCACCTACATGCGGACCGACGGCGTCTATGTGACGCCCGAGGGCATCGCCCAGGCGCGCGAGGCCATCGGCCAGCGCTTCGGCCCCGCCTATGTCCCGGCCGAGCCGCGCTACTACAAGACCAAGGCCAAGAACGCCCAGGAAGCGCACGAAGCCATTCGTCCGACCAACATCCTGCGCAGCCCCGACACCCTGCGCCTCGAGAACGATCTGCAGCGTCTGTATGAGCTGATCTGGAAGCGGATGATCGCCTCGCAGATGGAATCGGCACGTCTGGACCGCACTACGGTCGAGATCGAGACGCCCGACGGCCAGACGGGCCTTCGCGCCACAGGTCAGGTCGTGGTCTTCGACGGTTTCATCGCCGCCTATGAAGAAGGCCGCGACGAAAAACAGAAAGGCGCCGAGGACGAGGAAGACGAAGGCGGCCGCCTGCCCGCGCTGAAGGAAGGCGCCAAGGCCAAGGTCGAGGCGATCCGCACCGACCAGCACTTCACCGAACCGCCGCCGCGCTTCTCGGAAGCCACCCTGGTCAAGAAGCTGGAAGAACTGGGCATCGGCCGCCCGTCGACCTACGCCTCCATCCTGACGACCCTGCGCGACCGCGAATACGTCCGCATGGACAAGAACCGCTTCTATCCAGAGGACAAGGGACGGCTGGTCACGGCCTTCCTGGAGCAGTTCTTCGCCAAATGGGTCGAATACGACTTCACCGCCGCGCTGGAGACCCAGCTGGATGAGGTGTCGGCGGGGGATCTGGACTGGAAGGCGCTGCTGCGTCAGTTCTGGGACGACTTCCATGCCGCGACCCAGGCTGCGGGCGAGCTGCGCACCACGGCCATCCTCGATCACCTGAACGAGGCGCTGGGCGCCCACATCTTCCCGGACAAGGGCGACGGCTCCAACCCGCGCGAATGCCCGGTCTGCCACGAAGGGCAACTCAGCCTGAAGACCAGCCGTTTCGGCGCCTTCATCGGCTGTTCGCGCTATCCTGAATGCAAATACACCCGCCCGGTGGCCTCGCCCGATGCGGCCGACGGCGGCGCGGAGAGCGGCGATCGCGAACTGGGCGTCGATCCGGCGACCGGCCAGCCCGTGCATCTGAAGATCGGGCGCTTCGGCCCCTATGTCGAAACCACGCCGCCGGACGCGGACAAGCCCAAGCGCTCGTCCCTGCCCAAGGGCTGGTCCCCGGCTTCGATTGATCTGGAGAAGGCGCTGCGCCTGCTCAGCCTGCCGCGCGACGTGGGTCCGCACCCCGAAGACGGAAAGATGATCACCGCCAGCCTGGGCCGCTATGGCCCGTTCGTGGCGCACGCGGGCACCTACGCCAACGTCGCGGATATCGAGGAAGTGTTCGACGTCGGCCTGAACCGCGCTGTGGCCCTGCTGGCTGAAAAGCGCGCAGGTCGTGCAGGCCGCGCCTCGGCCGCTGCTTCGCTGAAAGAGCTGGGCGCCCACCCGGAAACGGGCGAGGCCGTTCAGGTCATGGCCGGTCGCTACGGCCCCTACGTCAAGTCGGGCAAGATCAACGCCACCTTGCCCAAGGGCACGGCGCCCGAAGACATGACGATGGAGGCCGCCCTGCCTCTGCTGGCCGCCAAGGCCGGCGCCGCGCCCAAGAAGAAGGCGCCCGCCAAGAAGGCCGCTGCGAAGAAGCCTGCGGCGAAGAAGGAGCCCGCCGCCAAGAAACCGGCCGCGAAAAAGGCTCCTGCCAAGAAGGCCAAGGCTGCAGACGCTGAATAAAACAAAGCGCCCTCGTTCTCACGAACGGGGGCGTTTTTCTGATCCCCAAATACCGCTCATCCCGGGGTCCGCCGGGATGAGCGGGCGCTTAATCTACCGCCCCGCCACCAGCTCATTGCGGACACGGCGGCCCAGAGGGTCGCGTCCGGGCCAGCTCTCGCCTACGGACGCCTCAATATAGGGGGTGCAGAAGCGCGAGATGATCATGCGCGGGCGAATCTCGTTCAGACAAACCCTGTCGCCCTCGCGCGCCCAGCGGGCGGTCAGGCGGCGTCCATCGGAAAACAGCGCGCGATAGGCGCCGTCGCGGTCGAACCAGTGCTTGACCCAGTCGCCGTCGGGATAGTGGGAAACGACTGTATTTCCAAAGGCCGCCTGCATGGCGTCGACACCCCGTCCGCGATCCGACGCCTGTGCGCCCAGCGGCGCGGCAAACATCAGCGCGATCAATACGGCAGCGCGCATTCGACATCCTTCTCCCAGTCCCCGAGCGGACCATACAGCGCCCGACGCCATTGCCAAGCGGGGCCGTGGCGAACAGAAATACTTGACTGAGGCGTAGGGCTTTCTTTATACGGCCGCAGGCTCGGAACAGGACTGGCGATGCGCGCCGCCCGCTCGCCCAAGAGGGGCGGTTCCGTCAGCTGAAGGCGTTTGCGAACGTTATCCTCCGTCCCTTCAGGACTGCATGACTGAGTTTTCCAAGCTGGGCCTTTCGCCCACGACCCTGCAAGCGGTCGCCGATACCGGCTACACGACCGCCACCCCCATTCAGGAACAGGCCATTCCGGTGGCCCTCGCCGGACGCGATGTCCTCGGCATCGCCCAGACCGGCACCGGCAAGACGGCCGCCTTCACCCTGCCCATGGTCGACCGTCTGGCCTCGGGCCGCGCCCGCGCCCGGATGCCGCGCGCCGTGGTGCTGGCCCCCACCCGCGAACTGGCCGACCAGGTCGCCGAAAGCTTCGCCAAATACGCCAAAGGCACCCGTCTGAACTGGGTGCTGCTGATCGGCGGCGTGTCGATGGGCGACCAGGTCGCCGCCCTGAACAAGGGCGTGGACGTTCTGATCGCCACGCCGGGCCGCCTGCTGGACCTGTTCGATCGCGGCAAGATGCTGCTGACCGGCGTCGAGCTGATGGTGGTCGACGAGGCCGACCGGATGCTGGACATGGGCTTCATCCCGGACATCGAGCGCATCTTCAAGCTGACGCCGCCGCGTCGCCAGACCCTGTTCTTCTCGGCCACCATGCCGCCGGAGATCACGCGCCTGACGCAGCAGTTCCTCAAGGATCCGACCCGGATCGAGGTGGCGCGCCCGGCTACGACCGCCGACACCATCACCCAGCACATCACCCGCCTGCCGACCTCGGACCCCAAGGCCAAGCGCACCGCCCTGCGCGCCCTGGTCGAGCGCGGCGAGGTCCAGAACGGCATCGTCTTCTGCAACCGCAAGTCGGAAGTCGACATCGTCGCCAAGTCGCTGCAGGTCCACGGCTTCAACGCCGCGCCGATCCACGGCGACCTGGACCAGTCCCTGCGGATGAAGACCCTGTCCGACTTCCGCAGCGGCGAGCTGAAGCTGCTGGTCGCGTCCGATGTCGCCGCGCGCGGCCTGGATATCCCGGCGGTCAGCCACGTCTTCAACTACGACGTTCCGCACCACGCCGACGACTATGTCCACCGCATCGGCCGCACCGGTCGCGCCGGTCGTCTGGGCGAGGCCTTCATGATCGTGACGCCCGCCGACGACAAGTCGTTGGACAAGGTGCTGAAGCTGATCAAGAAAGAGCCGGTCGAACTGCCGCTGGACGACATCGACTTCGCCTCGATCAAGGAGCGCCCGCGCGACGACAGCCGCTCGGGTCGCGGTCGCGGCCGCAGCGGCGAGCGCAGCGAACGCAGCCGCTCGCGCAAGACGGTCGACGCAGCTCCGGTCGAAGCCGTCGAAGCCGAGGCCCCTGCCCCCGTCGAAACCGTCGCGCCCCGGACGGAGGACGCCCCGCGTCGTTCGCGCAACCGCAAGAAGCCTGAGACTCCGGCTGCGGCCGCCTCTGCTGCTCCGGCGCCGGTCCGCGGCAGCGCCTTCGGCGACGACGTGCCCGCCTTCCTGCGTCGTCCGGTCGTTTTCGCAGACTGAACGGACGACTTTGATTAAACCCCGGTTTAGGAAGCGCAGGCTAGATTTCTGGTCAGAACTTCCCGGGGGCGTCCAAAGTCATGTCCAGTCAGGTGGAAACCACCGTCCGCAGCCCTGAGGCCTATGCGCTGGCTCACCGTGCGGTGGACTCCATGCAGCAGGCGTCGGTCTGGCCGACGCCGCTGAATTTCGAGCTGTGGCTGCACTATCTCAGCGCGCCTGACAGCGCCCTGGGTCAGGAAATAGCGCGGCTGCTGGCGAGCGACGCGCCCTTCACCGACGCTACAGCCGAAATGCTGGCGGCCGAATTTTTGCCGCGCAGCCGCCTGTCCGAAGAGATTCGTGACGCAGGCGCCGTGCTGAACCGCGAACTGGCCGCCGTCGCCGCCGCCATCGACAAGGCCCGCGAGAGCCAGGCCGACTATGGCGACACCCTGGCCCAGGCGGTCGACAACATGGCCTCGGCGCCCGACACTGACAGTCTGGGCGTCATCGTCACCTCGCTCAGCGACGCCACGCGGCGGATCCGGCGGCACACCTCGGCGCTGGAGCGGCGGCTGGAATCCTCCAACCGCGAAGTCATCAAGCTGCGCGACCATCTGGAGCAGGTCCGTCGCGACGCCATGACCGACGCCCTGACCAATCTGGCCAACCGCAAGGCCTTCGATGAACAGCTCCAGCGCATGTGCAATGAGGCCGAGGCCGAGGGCGCCTCGATCGGTCTGGCGCTGATCGACATCGACCATTTCAAACGCTTCAACGACACATGGGGGCACCAAACCGGCGATCAGGTGCTGCGCTATGTCGCCAGCGTCCTGGGCCGCGTCGCGCGCGCACCGCGCGTCGCCGCCCGCTATGGCGGCGAAGAGTTCGCCGTCATCTTCCCGCGCGAAACGGCGGGCGCCATCGAGGCCGCCCTGAACGCCGCCCGTGAAGAGATCGCCTCACGCAACCTGCGTCGCCGTTCGACCAATGATGATCTGGGCGCCGTGACCATTTCCGTCGGCTTCGCCCTGCGCCACGCCAAGGAGACGGCCCAGCAGTTCCTCGGCCGGGCCGATGAAGCCCTCTATGCGTCGAAACGCACGGGCCGGAACCGCGTCTCCAACGCCGAGGCGGCCGCCTCCGCCGCCGCCTGAGCCAGCCCCTCAGTAGGACAGGCGCAGGCCCAGCGACACGGTGCGCGGCGGCGCATATCCCGCCACGCCGCCCGCCGTTTCCGACACCTCTACATCGGCGTCGAACAGATTGTCGGCCGCCAGCCACAGCAGGGTGCGCGGGCCAGCGCGCCATTCCGCTCGGGCATCCACGGTGACGGCGGCGTCCAGCACGCGGCTGTTCAGGTCATCCTCGAACCGCTTGCTCTCATAGCGGGCCAGCACCGACAGGCCGAGGCGGTCTGACGCCTGCCACTCCACCCCGCCGGTCACGCTCCAGATCGGCGCCTGGGCCGGGCGCAGGCCGGTCAGTTGCGGCGCTGCCGATCCGCCATCCATGCGGGCGTCGGTGATGGACAGGGCGCCGTTCAGATTCAGGCCTTCGCGCAACGCCTGACGCGCCGTCAGTTCGATCCCCTTGGCCTCGATGGTCCCGGCGTTCTGGCGCTGGCGCAGCACGCCGCCCGCCGGAACAAAGCCTGCGCGCGGGAAGGTCCCTGGCCCCTCTGCGATCGTGACGTTGACGATGGCGTCCTCGATCCGGTTCCAGAACAGGTTGAAGCCGAAGGCCGAGATCGGCCCCTCGAACGCCAGCCCCGCCTCGATTCCCTGCAGCGTCTCGGGAACAAGGGCGGCATTGGCCTCGGTCAGGTCGTTGCCGACGCGGAACGGGCGGTGCAGTTCATTCAGCGTCGCCGGACGGAAGCCGGAATAGGCCGCCGCGCGCGCCGCCCAGCCGCCGCCGATGAAACGCCGCGCCGCCAGCCGGGCGCTGACCACCTCGCCGGATCGGTCGGGATCGGTTTCATCCAGCGTGAGCAGGCCCGTCGCCCGATCCCATTCGCGGCGCTTGCCGTTCTCATTGCGCCAGCCGTCCAGCCGCAGCCCGCCCGCGATCAGCCACAGGTCGTCGCTCCATGACCCCTCGCCATAGAGACCCGCCACGGACGTCTCGCCTCCCGCCACGCGGTCGCGGGTGAACTCTCCGCCCATGTAGCGGAAGCGCTCTCGCGTCTCGCCTTCGTTGAAGCGGGCGTCGGCGCCCAGCTCCCATTCCAGCCGTCCGCCGCCGATGTCGCGCGCCGAACGACGCAGGGCGGCGTTAACGCCCCAGCCGGTCGCGGGCGTCTCATACTGGTCATTGGCGGGCGTGGTCGTGTTGCGGTCGGCGGCGACCGCGACCGATGTGTTGGAGAAATCGCTTTCACGCCGCCACGCCTGAAGCCGCCAGCCATAGCGGCCTTCATCGGACCTGCGCGCCGCTGTCGCGGACAACAGGTGGCCGCTGGCGCTGGACCGCGCCCCCGCCAGACCCGAGCCGCGCTCTTCGTCATAGATGGACCCTCGCAGCGACAGACTGGCCTCGCCCAGCGGGGCGTCCAGCCGCAGAGCCGCCGCCCGCGCCTCCAGATCCAACGGCGTATCCGCCATCCCGGCCGCCGCGCCGCGCACCGGCGCATAGCCGTCGCTGGTCTCATAAAGGGTGGACGCCGTCAGCCGCGCCTGACCGATGTCAAAGCCGCCCGACCCGGCCAGACGCGCCCCGCCCCGTTCCGCGACCGAGGCCGACAACGCGCCGCCGCGCTCCCGCTCGCGCAACTGGATCACGCCCGTCAGGGCGCCCGCGCCATAGGGACCGGCCCCGGCGCCGCGCACGATGTCGAGGTTCTCAAGGCTTTCGGTCGGCAGTTGCGACCAGATGACCCAGCCGCCGAAGGGGTCGTTCATCGGCACCCCGTCCAGCGTCACCAGCGTCCGCCCCGCGCCCGACGGCGCAATGGCGCGCAGGCTGATGCCCTGCGTCGTCGGATTGGCCGCCAGACTGGAGGTGCGCCGGAACAGGGACACAGCCGGAACGCTGGACAGCGCTTCGTCCAGCCGCGCGGCGTGCGCCAGCACCCCGTCGTCCAGCCGGATGACGGAAAAGGCCGCCTCGCCCGCAGCAGGCGGCAGGCGCGCCGCCGTCACCACCACTTCGTCAACGACAACCGGCTGAGCATCGATCAAGGCTGAACTCCCTGTCCTCCGCCCCGGCGACAGAGCTCAGGGGGCGACGAAGATCAGGGATAGGGCATGCCGCCCCTCTTGTCGTCAGCACAACACAGACGGCGGCGCGTCATAAAGACCGCCGTCTCAGGCGCTGAACAGCATCCCCAGCACGCCGCGAGCGATCAGGCCCAGCGACAAGATGCTGACCGTGGCGCCGATCAGGAACACCGTGCGGAAATGCCGGTGCAGGAAGTAGAGGATTTCGCCTGCCATTATGTGCCGCCCCGAAAGGTTAATTCCAGCTTGGCACAGGGGCGGACGAAGCCCCCAACAAACGTCCGTGATCAGACCAGACGGCTCTGCACCAGGGCCGCCGCGACGAAGCTGGCGAACAGCGGGTGCGGGGCAAAGGGGCGGCTGCGGTATTCCGGGTGGTACTGCACGCCGATGAACCACGGGTGGTCGCGGCGCTCGACCGTTTCGGGCAGGACGCCGTCGGGCGACAGGCCCGCGAAGAACAGGCCGCCCTTTTCCTCAACCGCCTCGCGGTAGTTGATGTTCACCTCATAGCGGTGACGGTGGCGCTCATTGATCGCGGTCGCGCCGTAGATCTCGGCGATCTTGGAGCCTTCAGCCAGGGTCGAGTCATATGCGCCCAGACGCATGGTGCCGCCCAGATCGCCGCCCAGTTCACGCTTCACGCGCTCATTGCCCTGAACCCATTCGGTCATCAGGCCCACGACAGGCTCATCCGCCGGGCCGAACTCGGTCGAGGTCGCCTTGGGGAAGCCCGCCAGGTTCCGCGCCGCCTCGATCACCGCCATCTGCATGCCGAAGCAGATGCCGAAATAGGGAATTTTGCGCTCGCGGGCGTAGCGCGCCGCCTCGATCTTGCCCTCGGCCCCACGCTCGCCAAAGCCGCCGGGCACCAGAATGGCGTGGGCGCCTTCCAGACGTTCGGCGCAGGCCTGCGGGTCGCCCTCGAAGGTGTCGGCCTCGACCCAGTCGATGTTGACCTTGACGTTGTTGGCCACGCCGCCGTGCTGAAGCGCCTCGATCAACGACTTATAGGCGTCCTTCAGGACGGTGTATTTGCCGACCACGGCGATGTTGACCTCGCCGTCCGGGTGCAGGCGGCGGCGGACGATCTCGTTCCAGCCCTTCAGTTCCGGCTCAGGCGCCTCGGTCAGGCCGAAGTGGGCCAGAACCTGCGTGTCCAGACCCTCGCGGTGATAGTCCAGCGGCACGGCGTAGATGTCGGCCGAGTCCATCGCCTGAATGACGCTGTCGGGACGGACGTTGCAGAACTGGGCGATCTTGCGCTTTTCGTCGGCCGGGATCGGCTCTTCACAGCGGCACAGCAGGATGTCCGGCTGGATGCCGATGGAGCGCAGTTCCTTGACCGAGTGCTGCGTCGGCTTGGTCTTCATCTCGCCCGCAGTCTTGATGAAGGGCAGCAGGGTCAGGTGGACGAAGCACGACTGGCCGCGCGGCAGGTCCTGCTCCAGCTGGCGGATCGCCTCGAAGAAGGGCAGGCCCTCGATGTCGCCGACCGTGCCGCCGATCTCGACCAGAACGAAGTCCACATCCTCGCCCGCGTCGGTCTTGGCGGGGTTCAGGCAGAACTGCTTGATCTGGTCGGTGACGTGCGGAATCACCTGAACGGTCGCGCCCAGATAGTCGCCGCGACGCTCTTTCTCGATGATGGTCTGATAGATGCGACCGGTCGTGATGTTGTCCGACTTGGCCGCCGAGACGCCGGTGAAGCGCTCATAGTGGCCCAGGTCGAGGTCCGTCTCGGCACCGTCGTCGGTCACGAAGACCTCGCCGTGCTGATAGGGACTCATCGTGCCCGGATCGACGTTAAGATAGGGGTCCAGCTTGCGCAGGCGGACCTTATAGCCCCGCGCCTGCAGAAGAGCGCCGAGAGCGGCGGAGGCAAGGCCTTTTCCAAGAGAGGAAACCACGCCGCCGGTGATGAACACATAACGAGCCATGGGCGGACACCTTACTCCATGATTCGTCCTGCGCGCAGGGGCCCAGGAAAAATCGAACTGTTGATCAAAAGAAGAAAGCGCGCCTTGCGGCGCGCTTCCCCAAACTCGGTGGCGACGTCGCCTTTAGTTGGCGGGCGCGCGTTGGCCGGCCGGAAGGCTGGCCTCAAGGTCATCCAGCGACGGCGCGGTCGGCGCGGCGGGCGCAGCCAGGGCCGCTTCCGGCGCAGGCGCCGTCTGTTGCGGCTGGTCCACGGCGATGGAGCCGACGGCGTCGGCGTCGATCACCGAACGCGAACCGCGTGCATAGTTGCCCGCGATCGTCAGGCCGATGGCGCAGACGAAGAAAGCCACGGCCAGGAACGACGTCACGCGGGTCAGAAGGTTGCCCGCGCCACGCGCCGTCATGAAGCCCGACGGCCCGCCGCCCATGCCCAGGGCGCCGCCCTCGGAACGTTGCAGCAGGATCACGGCCGACAGAGAGACCGAGATGATGATCATCGCGACGAGCAGAATGGTCTGGAGCATGGCGTCATTCATGTGGGCGCAGAAACGCGCCGATCAAGCGGCGGCCTCTAACACCGTTGGAGGTTTCGGGCAAATGGTCCGCGCGGTCAGGCCGCGCGGATGATGCCCAGGAAGTCTTCGGCCTTCAGCGAGGCGCCGCCGACCAGGGCGCCGCCGACCTCGGCCACAGCCAGAATCTCGGCCGCGTTCGACGGCTTGACCGAGCCGCCGTACAGGATCGGCGCGGCGCGGCCGCCCTCGCCCAGCCGGGCGACCATGGCGGCGCGCACGGCGGCGTGGACTTCCTCGATCTGCTCCAGCGTCGGCGTCAGGCCGGTGCCGATGGCCCAGACCGGCTCATAAGCCACGGCGAAAGCCTTGCCCGACAGCGAGGACGGCAGAGAACCGGCGACCTGACGGCTGACCACCTCGACCGCCTGACCGGCTTCACGTTCCTGCAGCGTTTCGCCGATACAGATGATCGGCTCCAGACCGGCGGCCAGAGCAGCCTCGACCTTGGCGGCGACATCGGCGTCCGTCTCGCCGAATCCGGCGCGGCGTTCCGAGTGGCCGAGAATCACCAGACCGGCGCCCGCATCGCGAACCATCTCGGCCGAAACCGAGCCGGTGTAGGCGCCCGACGCCTCGGCGTGGCAATCCTGCCCGCCGATTTCAACGACGCCGCCCTTCAGGGCCTGCGTCATCCGGTCGATCAGGGTGGCGGGCGGGCACAGGGCCACGCGGCAGGCCGCAGCCTGTTCCTTCAGCGCCTTTGCGAGGGTTTCAGCCTCGGTCAGGCTCGCGCCCAGACCGTTCATTTTCCAGTTGCCGGCGACCAGCTTCACAGATTGTTTCATGCGGCCTGTCTAGTGGCGAGCGCGACAGAAGCCAAGATGTCGTCAGGCCTCACTTGCGGCGGCGGCCCCGCACCCCCTATACGCGACCCTTGGCGCCCTTTCGACGCCGGCCCTCGTCAGGTTCTTTTCGATGATCACGTACTTCCGAAACTTCGCCAAGTCGAAATGGGCCGCAGGCCTGTTCGCCCTGATCATCCTCAGCTTCCTGATTGTCGGGGCGCAATCCGACATCTTCGCCAATCTGGGGCCGCGCCACATCATCAGCGCCGGGGACCGCAGCGTCGATTCCAACCAGTTCCGCACCGACTTCGAGCGCGTGCGCGCCAATCTGCAGGAACAGGCCGGTCGTCCCGTCAGCTATGACGACATGGTCAAGGAAAACCTGCACCAGCAGTATCTCGACAGCCAGACCCAGCGTCTGGGCTTCCTGTCGTGGGCCTGGAAGAGCGGCATCCGCCCCGGCAAGGAGCTGGTGCTGGCGGAAATCCGCAAGATTCCCGCCTTCTTCAACCAGATCACCGGCCAGTTCGACAAAGACCTCTACGCCCAGGCCCTGGCCCAGCAGAACCTGACCTCGGAAATGCTCGAGCAGGACCTGCGCGACCAGTATGTCACCTCGCACGTCGGTTCGGCCGTGTTCGCCGGTCTGCAGGCGCCGCGCGCCTATGCCGCCCTGCTGGCCGGTCAGGCGCTGGAGACGCGCGACGGCCGCTGGTTCCAGGTCACCCAGGCCATGGCCGGCAGCGCAGGCGCTCCGACCGACGTCCAGCTGACCGCCTTCATGAAGGAAAACGAGGCCCGCCTGCGCAGTCCCGAGTTCCGCATGATCTCGCTGGTGCTGTTCACGCCGGGCGCGGGCGACGCCCTGCCGCCCGTGACCGAAGAGCAGATCAAGGAGCGGTTCGAGTTCCGCAAGGCCTCGCTGGTCGAGCCCGAGAAGCGCACCTTCGTCACCCTGACCGTCCCGACCAAGGCCGCCGCCGACAAGATCGCCGCCGACCTGCGCGCCGGAAAGAGCCCGGCTGAGGTCGCCAAGGCCAACAACATCCAGCTGGGCGATTACGCCGCCACGCCGCAGGCCGCCGTGGGCGACCCCGCTGTCGGCGCCGCCGTCTTCGGCATGACCGTCGATCAGGTCTCGGCGCCCGTTCAGGGCCGTCTGGGCTTCACCGTCGCCAAGCTGGCCGCCATTCAGGCCGGTCAGAACGTGACGCTGGAAAGCGCCCGCCCGGCTCTGGTTCAGGAACTGCAGGCCGAGGCCGTCAAGGCCGCGACCTACGCCAAGGTCGAGCAGTATGAAAAGGCGCGTCAGGAAGGCAAAAACCTGGCCGACGCCGCCACCGCCGCCAAGGCCCGCATCATCCAGCTGCCGCCCTTCACCGAACAGGGCCAACTGCCGGACGGCCAGCCGATGAACGCCCCGCGTCAGGTTCTGGAAAGCGCCTACGCCCTGTCCAAGGGCGGCGAAAGCGACGTGATCGACGCCGGTGAAGGCCAGTATTTCGCCGTCCGTCTGGACGACATCCGCCCGTCGGCCCTGCCGACGCTGGAGGAAGTCCGCGCTCCGCTGGGCATGCAATGGACCATGCGCGAAAACGCCCGTCGCCTGTCGGCCAAGGCCGAGGAACTGGCCGGTCGCGTGCGCGGCGGCGAAGACATCGCCAAGGTGGCCTCTGACGTCGGCGCCCAGCTGATCGTCCGCACCGGCGTGCAACAGAGCCGCGAAGCCCAGGCCCAGGTCGGCGACGGCGTGCTGCGCGGCCTGTTCGGTCAGGGCAAGGGTCAGGTCTTCTCGGACGCCCAGTCGCAGACGGCCTTCGTCGTCGGCCGCGTGGACGCCATCCATGCTGCGGACCCGGCTCTGGCCGCGCCGCTGGCCGAACAGGCCCGCCCGCGTCTGACCGAGGAACTGGCCAATACGCTGGCCGACCGCACCCTGACCGCCGCCGCTTCGCGCACCAAGTCGCGTAACGATCCCGCCCTGGCCCTTCAGGCTCTGGGCGTCGAGGCCCCCGCCGCCGCCCCGGCGGCGGCCCCGGCCGCTCCCGCCAAGAAGTAATGCTGCAAGAACGCGACGCCTTCATCGCCGGCCTGACGGCGGGCCGCCCTCAGGTTCTGGTCCGCCGCCTGGTCGATGATCTTGAAACCCCCGTCTCGGCCTTCCTGAAGGTCGGGCACGGGCGGCGCTACGCCAGCCTGTTCGAGTCGGTCGAAGGCGGCGCCGTCAACGGCCGCTATTCCTTCGTCACCCTGTCGCCGGACGTGGTCTGGCGCTGCCGCGACGGCAAGGCCGAGATCGCGCGCGGCGCCGACGTCCTGTCGGAAACCTTCACGGCCGAAGACCGGCCCGCGCTGGAGTCGCTGCGCGCCCTGATCGCTGCGACGAAGTTTGAGTTGCCCGCCGACCTGCCCCCGATGGCCGCCGGTCTGTTCGGCGTCTTCGGCTATGACATGGTGCGTCTGCTGGAGCCGCTAGGCGCCCCCAATGCCGACCCGTTGGACCTGTCCGACGCCGTCATGGCCCGCCCGGCGCTGGTCGCCATCTTCGATTCGGTGAAGCACGAGATCGTCCTGATCTCCGCCGCCTATCCCGACGCCGGGGTTGAGCCGGCCAAAGCCCACGCCGCCGCCGAGGCTCGGCTGGAGGACTTCGAGGACCGCCTGCGCGGCCCCCTGCCCATCCAGCGCGAGATCGAGCCGGTCCCGGCGCCCGACTTCCACTCCGACGTGGACGAGGCCGCCTTCGGCCGCATGGTGGCGCGCGCCAAGGACTACATCGCTGCGGGCGACATCTTTCAGGTCGTGCTGGCGCACCGTTTCTCGGCGCCGTGGAGCCAGGACCCGTTCGCCTTCTACCGGTCGCTGCGTCGCGGCAATCCGTCGCCCTATCTGTTCTTCCTCGACTATGTGGATTTCCAGCTGGCGGGCTCCAGCCCGGAAATTCTGGTCCGGCTGAAGGACGGGCGCGTCACCATCCGCCCGCTGGCGGGCACCCGTCCGCGCGGCGCCACGCCCGAACAGGACAAGGCGCTGGAAGTCGAACTGCTGGCCGATCCCAAGGAACGGGCCGAGCATCTGATGCTGCTGGATCTGGGCCGCAACGACGTGGGCCGCGTCTCCAAACCCGGCTCGGTCGAGGTCACGGAAAGCTTCGTGGTCGAGCGCTACAGCCAGGTCATGCACATCGTCTCCAACGTCAACGGCGACGCCGATCCTAGGCTGGACGCTGTGGACACCCTGCTGGCCGCCTTGCCCGCCGGCACCCTGTCGGGCGCGCCCAAGGTGCGGGCGATGGAGGTCATCGACGAGCTTGAGAGCGAAAAGCGCGGCGTCGGCTACGGCGGCGGCGTCGGCTATATCTCGGCCAATGGCGAGGCGGACATCTGCATCGTCCTGCGCACCGCCATGTTCGCCAAGGGCCAGATCTTCGTTCAGGCAGGCGCAGGCGTCGTCGCCGACAGCGACCCGGCCGCCGAATACGCCGAGACCCTGGCCAAGGCCCGCGCGCCGATGAAAGCCGCCGCCGAGGCGTGGCGTTTCACCGCGACCACGCGCGGCCAGGGCTCCGACGGCTAGGGATTGGAAACCGTGGCAGCCTGGTCAAACACTACGCCGGGGCCCACGACCATGGTCCCGGCCAGAAGGATCGCCGTCGTCGCGGCGAAGGCGGCTGCCGCCAGCAGGCGCAGCGGCTTGGGTTGTTCGCTGGGCGCCTCGTTCAACAGGGCGCGGGCGTCAC
The DNA here is from genome assembly GCF_039673845.1 of Brevundimonas diminuta. Lineage (GTDB taxonomy): Bacteria > Pseudomonadota > Alphaproteobacteria > Caulobacterales > Caulobacteraceae > Brevundimonas > Brevundimonas diminuta_E. The sequence continues at coordinate 192,980 of NZ_JBDJMK010000004.1, forward strand.
GGATGCATTCTACAGGGGTCAAGACGGATTTCTTCCGATGGCGATGCCCCTCTATCGCCCGGACAGCTTAACGTCCGCTTTCAATCGGGCCGCTTGCCTTCCATGTTTGGGCCGCCCTGCCTTCCCGTTCTCAAGAAGCCTTCGCCATGATCCTCGTCGTCGATAACTACGACAGCTTCACCTACAACCTCGTCCACTACCTCGCGGAGCTGGGCGCCCGGACGCACGTCGTCCGCAACGACGACCTGACCGTCGAAGAAGCCTGGGCGCTGAAGCCCGAGGCCGTCCTGCTGTCGCCAGGCCCCTGCGCGCCGGATCAGGCGGGCATCTGCCTGTCGCTGATCGAGACCGCCGCAGAGACCATGCCCATCCTTGGCGTCTGTCTGGGTCACCAGTCGATCGGTCAGGCCTTCGGCGGCGAGGTGGTGCGCGCCAAGACCCTGATGCACGGCAAGACCTCGCCCATCCTGCATGAAGGGCGCGGCGTGTTCGGCGGCCTGCCCTCGCCCTTCACGGCGACGCGCTATCACTCGCTGGCCGTGCGTCGTGAAAACCTGCCCGACGTGCTGGAGGTCACCGCCTGGACCGAGGACGGCGAGATCATGGGCCTGTCACACCGCACGCGGCCGATCCACGGCGTCCAGTTCCACCCGGAATCCATCGCCACCCAGCACGGCCACGCGATGATCGCCAACTTCCTCGATCTGGCGGGCGTCAAGCGCCATTCCAGCCTGAAGAATCCGGCGAGCGTGTGATGGACAGCATCAAGCCTCTGCTGGCCAAGCTGGTCGACGGACAGGTGCTGAACCTGGATGAGGCCAAGGCCTTCTTCTCCGCCTGTCTGCGCGGCGAACCGACCCCGTCACAGGTCGCCGCCGCCGTCACCGCCCTACGCATCCGGGGCGAGACGGTGGACGAGATCGTCGCCTTCGCCAGCGCCATGCGCGAGGCCGCCCGGTCGCTGGATCACCCGTTCGAACAAGTCATCGACACCTGCGGCACCGGCGGCGACGGACAGCACACCTACAACATCTCGACGGCGGCCTCCTTCGTGCTGGCGGGCGCGGGGCTGAAGGTCGCCAAGCACGGCAACCGCGCCGTCAGCTCCAAGTCCGGTTCGTCGGACGTTCTGGCCGCCCTGGGCGTCAATCTGGACGCCACGCCCGCCCAGCAGGCGCGGGCGCTGGATCAGGCGGGCATCGCCTTCCTGTTCGCCCCGACCTACCACGGGGCCATGCGCCACGTCGGGCCGATGCGCGGCGAGATCGGCTTCCGCACCGTGTTCAACCTGCTGGGGCCGCTTTGCAATCCGGCGGGCGCCACGCATCAGGTCATGGGCGTCTATGACCCCGCCCTGCTGGAGCCGCTGGCCGAGGTGCTGGGCCGACTGGGCGCCCGGCGCGCCTGGACCGTCAACGGTCAGGGTCTGGACGAACTGACCACCACAGGCCCGACCGAGGTGGCCGAATGGAAGGACGGCGCCGTGCGCCGCTTCACCGTCACGCCCGCCGACGCCGGCCTGCCGCTGGCGACGATGGACGACCTGCGCGGCGGCGACGCCGAGCACAATGCGGCGGCCCTGACCGCCCTGCTGGCGGGCGAGCGCGGGCCCTATCGCGATATCGTCCTGCTGAACGCCGCCGCCGCTCTTGTGGTGGCCGGACGGGCCGAAGACCTGAAATCGGGCGCCGAACTGGCCGCCGCCGTCATCGATGACGGCCGCGCCGCCGCCGCCCTGGCTGAACTGGTGCGTGTCTCCCACGCGCCGATCGAAGACGAGGACGCCTGATGAGCGACGTTCTGGACCGCATCGCCGCCTACAAGCGCGAGGATGTCGCCGCCCGCAAGGCCGCCGTATCGCAAGATGCCATCGAGGCCCGCGCCCGCGAGGCGTCGACCCCGCGTGGCTTCCGCGCCGCCCTGGCTGACCGCTTCGCCGAAACAAGCCGCCCGGCCCTGATCGCCGAGATCAAGAAGGCCAGCCCGTCCAAGGGCCTGATCCGCGCCGACTTCAACCCGCCCGTTCTGGCGCAGGCCTATGAGCGCGGCGGCGCATCCTGCCTGTCCGTCCTGACCGACGGCCCGAGCTTTCAGGGCGACGACGCCTATCTGGTCGCCGCGCGCGCGGCCGTCGCCCTGCCCTGCCTGCGCAAGGACTTCCTGGTCGATCCGTGGCAGGTCGCCGAGAGCCGGGCGCTGTGCGCCGACTGCATCCTGATCATCATGGACATGGTGGATGACGCCCTGGCCGCCGAGTTGCTGGCCGAAGCGACCCGCTGGGGCATGGACGCCCTGATCGAGACGCACGACGCCGACGAGATGGCGCGCGCCGCCAAGCTGGTCCAGGGCCGCGACGACGCCCTGATCGGCGTCAACAACCGCTCGCTTCGCACCTTCGAGGTCGATCTGGCGACGACCGAGCAACTGGCGGCGCTCAGCCCCGAAGGCGCCCTGCTGGTCGCCGAAAGCGGCCTGTTCACGCCGCAGGATGTGGCGCGCGTTATCACGGCTGGCGCCCGCGCCCTACTGGTGGGGGAAAGCCTGATGCGTCAGGCAGACGTGGAAGCCGCGACGCGGGCCTTGCTGGCCTAAGTCCTTCTAAAATCCGCTCATCTCGGCGGAAGCCGGGACCCAGTGCTTTGGCCACAGTCACAGCAGTAGCCAAGGGCGCTTCCAGCCCCATCAGCCGAGAACTGCGCGCGTGGTTCTTACTGGGTCCCGGCCTCCGCCGGGATGAGCGGGTAGACGGGGATCAGCCCGCCTTCGCCGCGATCACCCGCAACACGGCGTCCGCCGCCAGTTCCGACGGGTCCGGCCCGCCGCGTCCCATCAGATCCAGCGCCTCGGTCTGACGACGCGCCTGATCGGCCGCCGCCTCAGGATCGGTCAGCAGCCGCCCCACCGCCTTGGCAAGCGACTGCGGCGTCGCCTCATGCTGGATAAACTCCGGCGCGATGGCTTCATCGGCGGCGATGTTGAACAGGGTGATGTGCTTGGCCGTCACCAGCCTCTTCATCAGCGCGTAGCTCAACCCGTCGATCTTATAGGCGATGACCATCGGCGCCCCCGCCAGCGCCAGTTCGGTAGAGACCGTGCCGCTGGTGGCCAGGGCGGCGTTCGCGGCCTTCATCGCGTCGTACTTGTCAGATTCCTGCACGACATGGCCGCGGAACGGCCAGGCGGCGACGCGGCCCGCCACATCGGCGGCCACCGTGCCTGCTGCGACGACGGCCACCTCCAGCCCCGGAATCTGCGCCTTCAGCTGTTTGACCGCCTGCTCGTAGACAGGCGTCATTCGCGTGATCTCGCTGGGGCGGCTGCCCGGCAGAACCAGCAGCAACGGCGCATCCGCCGCAATGCCCCGCGTCGCGCGGAAGCGGGCGCCGTCGGCCCCTGCCATGTCGACGTGCAGCGCCTGTGAACCCACGACCGTCGTCGGCAGGCCCGCCTTCTCGAACCACGGCGCATCCAGCGCATAGAGGGCCAGCAGATGATCCACCGACCCCGCCAGCGTCTTGGCGCGGCCCGGCCGCGAGGCCCAGACCTGCGGTCCGACGTATTTGATCAGCGGCGTCTTCGGCGAAGCGGCGCGGATCGCCTGAGCCACGCGGATGGTGAAGCCCCAGCTGTCGATCAGCACCACGGCGTCCGGCTTCTCCGCTGCCGCCAGCGCCGCCGTCTCAGCCACCCGTTTCTTGACCTTGCCATAGGCCTTCAGCCCCTCGATCCAGCCCAGGATCGACAACTCGGCGATATCAAACGGGCTGGCGACGCCCTCCGCCGCCATCTTGGGGCCGCCCACGCCGACGAAGACCACGTCCTTGCCCAGCCGCGCCTTCAACGCCCGCGCCAACCCGGCGCCCAAGGCGTCGCCAGACGCCTCGGCCGCCACCAGCATGACCTTCAACGGACGGCTCATCGCGGCTCTCCCCAGACGAACAGACCCAGACGGTCGGCCGCCTCGACCAGACCCTCGTGGTCGATGACGATCAGCCGTCCCTCGAACCCGCCGATCCCGGCCAGACCCGCAGCAGCAGCCAGCTCGACCGTCGTCGGTCCGATAACGGGCATGTCGACGCGCAGATCCTGGATCGGCTTGGGCGCCTTGCCCAACGCGCCGCGCGCAAAGCCCGGCGAGCCGCGCAGGTCGGCGGGCAGGTGCGCCACGCGGCGCAGCATCTCATCAGTGCCTTCCTGCGCCTCGACCGCCAGCACCAGTCCGTCGCAGACGACCGCGCCCTGACCGATATCCAGTTCGCCTGATTTTTCAGCAACGTGCAGCGCCTTCTTCAGGTCCGCCAGTTGTTCGACCGTCGGCGTCACGCGGCCCAAGGCGCCCGCCGCCAGCATCTCGCCGCCCAGGATGTCGTCCGCCCCCTCGACGGCGAAGCCTTCGTCCTCGAACACCGACAGGATCTTGCGCAGCAGGGCGTCGTCGCCCTTTGACGCCGCCGCGATGATGCCGGGAAGCAGGGACGCCCCCTTCAGATCGGGCTTCAACGTCTTGAAATCCGGGCGGTTGACGTAGCCCGCTAGACAGACTGCGCGGCAGCCCTCGGCCCGCATGGCCTTCACGATCCTGCCGATCTCGGCCATGCCGAAGTCCTGCCCCGGCCAGCGATGCAGGTGGGCGTCGGCGAAGCCCTTCAGGCGGATGATGAAGACCTCGCGTCCCTCGGCCTCGCAGCGCTGGGCGACGCGGATAGGCAGGTCGCCCGAACCCGCGATCAGGGCCAGCTTGGGCGCGATCGTCATTCCGCGCCCGGCAGGCACAGCGGGCGCTTGCCGCCGTCACGGATGAAGGACGTGATCTCCATGATCTCGGGCAGGTCGGCATAGGCCTGTTCGACCCGGTCCAGACGCTCGGCGAAGACCCCTTCGCCCTCGAACAGGTCGCGATAGGCGGCCAACAGGCGACGCACCGCATCCTTGCCATAGCCCTTGCGCTTCAGCCCGATCAGGTTGAGGCCGTGCAAACTGGCGTGATTGCCCCAGACCGAGCCGTAGGGAATGACGTCGCGCGTCACGGCGGCCAGACCGCCGACGATAGCGCCCTGTCCCACCCGGCCGTTCTGGTGGATGGCGCACAGGCCGCCCAGAAACACTCTGTCGCCGACATGAACGTGGCCGCCCAGGGTGGCGTTGTTGGCCATGGTGACGCTGTCGCCGACCACGCAGTCGTGGCCGACGTGGGCGCCGGTCATGAACAGGTTGTTAGATCCGATGCGTGTGACGCCCGATCCCTGCGGCGTGCCCCGGTTGAAGGTGCAGTGCTCGCGGATCAGGTTGTTCTCGCCGATCTCCAGCCGTACCGGCTCGCCCTTGTAGCCGCCGTGCTGAGGGTCGCCGCCGATGATGGCGAAGGGATGGATCGTGGTGCCTGCGCCGACGCTGGCGTCCTGCTGGATCACCACATGGCTGACCAGACGAACGCCGGAGGCCAGCGTCACGCCCGGCCCCACGGTGCAGAACGGGCCGATCTCGACCCCGTCCGCCACGGTCGCCGAGGCGTCCACAACGGCGGTCGGGTGGATGGTCACTGGGCGGGCTCCGCCACGGTCACGACCATGGCCATGAACTCGGCCTCGGCCGCCAGCTTGCCGTCGATGAAGGTCTCTCCACGGAACTTATAGGCGTCGCCGCGCGCCTTGATCACCTTGACCTCCATGCGCAGCTGGTCGCCCGGACGGGCGGGCTTGCGGAAGCGCACGCCGTCGATCGACATGAACATGATGACCTTGTCGGCCACCGCGACGTCCAGCGACTTGGACATCAGCAGGGCGCCCGTCTGGGCCATGGCCTCGACGATCAGCACGCCCGGCATGACCGGATCGATCGGGAAGTGGCCGGGGAAGAAGGGCTCGTTGTGGGTGACGTTCTTGATGCCGACGATGGAGGTCGCCGCCACAAAGTCCTGCGCCTTGTCGACCAGCAGGAAGGGATAGCGGTGCGGCAGGCGACGCATCACCTCGGCGTAATCGATCGTGTTGTCTTCGCTCATTCTTTCGATTCCTTCGCGCCCTTCTTCCGGGACGCCTCTTTGGACAGCCAGACCGTCTCGCGCAAGAACTGGCGGATGGGTTTGGCGGGATAGCCGGACCAGGTCTCGCCCGGCGGAATGTCGGCCAGAACGCCTCCTCCGGCCGCGACGCGCGCGCCTTCGCCGATGGTGATGTGGTCGCCCACACCCGCCCGACCGCCGAAGATGCAGTTGTCGCCGCTGGTGACCGAGCCCGAGATGCCGGTGTGCGCCGCCATCAGATTGTTGCGGCCGATGACGCAGTTGTGGCCGATCATGACCAGATTATCGATCTTGGTGTTCTCGCCGATGACAGTGTCGTCATAGGCGCCCCGGTCGATGCAGGAGTTGGCGCCGATGGTCACCCCGTCCTGCAGGATGACGCGGCCCAGTTGCGGAATGTCCACCGGCCCAGCCTTCGACCCGGCGGCGCCGAAGCCCGCCTCGCCGATGCGCGCGCCCGCCAGCAGCTTCACCCGGTCGCCCAGCAGGGCGAAGCCGACGGTGACGCCGGGGCTGATCAGACAGTCGCGGCCGATCTGGACGCCTGGCCCGATGACGGTATTGGCGCCGATACGGCTGCCGCGCCCGATGCGGACGCCCTCGCCCAGAATGGCGCCCGGCTCGACCACGACGCTGTCGTCCTCGGCGGCCTCGGCGGCGGTGATGGCGCGATCCAGACGGATGGGTCTGTGCAGCAGGGCCGAGGCGCGCGCCCAGGCGGCCTGAGCCTCGCCCGAGACGATGACGGCGGCGTCAGCAGGCGCCGCGTCCACGGCCGACGGCGGCACGATCACGCAACCGGCCTTCGTCTGCGCCAAAGCAGCGGCGAACTTGCGGTCGCCCAGAAACGCAATCGCGCCCCGGTCCGCACTGGACAGGGGCGCGACGGCCGAGATGACGACCTCGCCGCCCCGGACCACCTCCCCGCCGATTTGCTCGGCGAGGGCGGCGACCGTCAGGGACGACAGGGTCTCGAAAAACCTCGGATCGGGCATGGCCCGCCTTAGGATTGCGGCTGGGCCGGAACCGGCATGCGATTGAAGCTCAGGGTCGGCAGTTGGGCGTTCAGGCGTTGGATAACGGTGTCGGTCACGTCCATCGACGGGTTCATGATGAAGACGCTTTCGCGGTCAATCATGATGCCGCAGCCCTTTTCCTGATAGACGGCGACCAGCAGGGGCTCGATGGCTTCCGAGATCTTACGGCGCTGTTCGGCCAGGGTGTAGCGCAGTTCGTTGTCGCGGGTGCCTTCCAGCTGTTGGGCTTCCTGGACGCGCTGTTGCAGGGCCTGACGGCGCTGGTTCATCTGGTCGGCCGGGATGGTCGAGGCGCCTTGTTGCAGGGCCTGAGCCTCGGTCTGGATGGCGGTGGCGTAAGGTTGAAGCTCGCCCTGAACTTCCTGCGCCAGCTGCTCCATGCGGGTCTGGACGGCCTGACCGGCGGTCGACTGGGCCAGAACGCGCTGGTTGAAATAGACGCAGACGCCGGGGATGGCCGGGCCAGGGTTGGCCGGGCCCTGCGACTGGGCCAGGGCGGCCGAAGCGGTCAGCGAAGCAAGGGCGAAGGCGCCGATAGCGATGAGTTTCATAATCTAAGCCTTGGTGGCGGCGGTCAGGCCGCGGTTAGAATTGGGTAGAGGTCGAGAAGCGGAAGGTCTCGGTCTTGTCGTAGTCTTCCTTGGACAGGACCTTCGACAGGTCGAAACGGATCGGCCCCATCGGCGAACGCCAGTGGATGCTGACCCCGGCCGCCGCCCGCAGGGACAGTTTATCGACAATATTCGGATTCCGCTGTCCTGTCGTCGCATCAATCAGATAGCGGTCATCCAGCTTGCCGATGGTGCCGAAGTCGGCGAACAGCGAGGTCTTTATGCCGTATTCGTCCGGCAGATAGTTCGGCACCGTCAGTTCAACCGTGCCGATGGCGTAGAAGTTGCCGCCCAGGGCGTCGGTCGTGGTCAGGTCGCGCGCGCCCATACCGGCCGTCTCGAAGCCGCGGAAGGTGTTGCCGCCCTTGAAGAAGCGGTCGTTGATGCGGATCGGGTCGCCGTTCCAGCCGCTGACGTAACCGGTCTGACCCTGAACGCTGACCACCCAGTTCGGACGGATGCCATAGTACCAGGAGGCGTCCGCCTCGGTCTTGATGTAGTTCACGTCGCCGCCGATGCCGGCGAAGTCCTGACGCAGAGAGGTGGTCCAGCCGCGCGTCGGCCGCACCGGGTCGTTCAGGCGGTTCACCATCAGCGTATAGCCCGCCGATGAGTTGAGGTACGAACCCGCCTGATCGCACAGCGCCGACGAGCCAGCGCCGACGGCGCCGCAGTAGCCGTAGGGAATGACGACTTCATCGCTCTTCAGGAAGTAGCGGGTGCTGAACGAGGCATAGCCGTTCAGCGGATAGGTGATGCGCACCCCGCCGCCGGTCGAGCGATAGTCGTAGGACGAATATTTGCTCAGGTCATAGCGCATGTGGAACAGGTCGAAGCCCGCCCGCACGTCGCGTCCCAGGAACTTCGGCTCAGTGAAGCGGAAGTCGATCTGCTGACGCAGCGAGCCCCATTCGGCGCGCGCCACGACATTCTGGCCCCGACCGCGGAAGTTCCGCTCGGTGATGCCCAGGTTCAGCACGAAGGAGTCGACCGAGCTGAAGCCCGCGCCGACCGACAGTTCGCCGGTGGGCTGCTCTTCCACGGTGACGTTGACGACCGAACGGTCCGGCGCGCTGCCGCGCGTCTCCTCGATCTTGACGTCCTTGAAGAAGCCCAGGGCGCGCAGGTTGTTGCGCGAACGCTCGACCAGCGAACGGTTGAAGGCGTCGCCCTCGCCCACCATCAGTTCGCGGCGGATGACGGTGTCCAGGGTGCGGGTGTTGCCCACCACATTGATGCGGTCGATGTAGACGCGCTGGCCTTCACGCACGTTGAAGGTGACGTTGACCGTGTCCGTTTCAGGATCGGCGCGATAGGTCGGGTTGATCTCGACGAAGGCGTAACCGGCCGAACCGGCGGCGAAGGTCAGGGTGTCGACCGCCGCCTGAATGCGATCGCTTTCGTACAGGTCGCCCTTGCGGATCGGCAGCAGCATCTGCAGGAAATCAGCGTTCAGGCGGTCGTTCTCGGTAACGACCTTGATCTCGCCGAAGTTGTAGCGATCGCCCTCGTCCACCGTCACCGTCACGCCGAAGGCGCTGTTGTCCGGCTTCAGTTCAGCAACCGACGACAGGATGCGGAAATCATAATAACCGCGGTTGGTATAGAACTTCCGCAATTGCTCGCGGTCGTAATCCAGCCGGTTCGGGTCGTAGTTGTCGTTCGAGCTGAACAGACGCCACCAGGCCGACTGCTTGGTGACCATGACCTGACGCAGGTCGCTGTCCGAAAACGCCGTATTGCCCAGGAAGGTGACGGCGGCGATGCCGGTTTCGGGCCCTTCGTCGATCTCGAACACCACGTCGACGCGGTTTTGCTCCAGCTGGACCAGCTTGGGCGTCACGGTCGCCGAGATACGGCCCGACAGGCGGTACAGTTCGACGATCTTGCCGACGTCTTCCTGAACCCGGGCGCGGGTATAGATGCCGCGCGGCTTGATGGTGACTTCGTCGGTCAGCTTCTTGATCGCCAGGGCCTTGTTACCCTCGAACGTCACCTGATTGATGATCGGGTTCTCGGCGATCTCGACGATCAGGTCGCCGTTGGCCTGAAGCCCGATCTGGACGTCGGCGAACAGGGCCGTGCGCGACAGGGTCCGCACCGCCACATCGATGGTCACGGCGTCGATGGTGTCGCCCGGCTGGATCGGCAGATAGGACAGGACCGTCGTCTGATCGATCCGCTGGTTGCCGCGCACCACGATGCGGTTGACGACGGCGCGCTCGGCTTCGGGCGCCGCCATCTGGACCTGAGGCGTCTGCGCCGCAGCCGCATCGGCCTGGGCCGGGGCTGGGGCTGGGGCCGGCGCCGCCTGCTGCGCCAGTGCGGGCTGAGCCAGACCGGCGGCGAAAGCCAGAGCCAGGGCGCTGACCCCGATAATGCGGCCGGGTGTCTGATTCATGTGGCGACTGTCGTTTTGATTCATGCGGGAAACCATCGGGGGCTGGCGTCGGCTCACGAGACGAGCCCGCCGAGGAATTTGAAGAGATTGAGCTTCTGCAGATCGTTCCAGGTCGCGAACAACATCAAACTCGCCAGCAAAGCAAGACCGACCCGGTATCCGGCTTCCTGAACCTTGGCCGCCATCGGTCGACGCGCCACGGCTTCATAAGCGTAGAACAGCAGGTGCCCTCCATCCAGAACAGGAATGGGCATGAGATTTAGAAAGCCGATTCCGACCGAAAGTATGGCGGCGAAGCTGGTCAACGTCAGCAACAGATTGCGGACGATGGCCCAGGGCTCAGGATTCGCTTCCACGGCGGCGTTGGTCAGGGCTCCGGAAGCCTTGGCGATACCCAGCGGACCGCTGAGCTGATCGCCGGATTCTCGGCCGCTGAAGATGCGTCCGATGTAGGTGAAGGTCGTATTCAGAATGGCGCCGGTTTCACGCACGCCCTGCCCCACCGCCGCAATAGGGCCATAACGGACATGACGGATTTCGCTGCGGTTCGATCCCAGCCCCAGTCCGATGCGGCCGACGCTGACGCGCCCGGCGATGCGATCCGTCTCGACACGGCGTTCGGGCGTGGCCGTCAGTTGCACCTGCTGCTCGCCGCGCTCGACGGTGAAACGCACCGGATCGCCGCTGCTCAGGGCCACGACGCGGGTCACCTCGCCGCCGTCTGCAATCAGCTTGCCGTTGACGTGGGTGATCAGGTCGCCCCGCTGGAAGCCTGCGGCAGCGGCCGGAGATCCAGCCTCAACCTGCATCACCCGCGCAGGACGCAGTTCGACGCCCACCAGGCTGAACAGCAGGGTGAAGATGAAGATGGCCAGGATGAAGTTGGCGATCGGCCCGCCCGCCACGACCAGCGCCCGCTGCCACAATGGCTTGAAATACAGATAGTCGCGCTCTGCGCCCGGCCCGTGCTCGGCGGTCACGGCCTTGCGCATGGCCTCAAGACCCGCCCGGTCCGGCACGCCCGTGGCGTCCAGATCACCGGAAAACTTCACATAGCCGCCCAGCGGCAGCCAGCCCAGACGCCATTCGACGCCGCGCCGGTCGACCCGCTGGAAAATCGCGCGGCCAAAGCCGATGGAGAAACGGTCCATCTTCACGCCAAAGGCGCGCGCTGTCAGGAAATGCCCCAGCTCATGCACCGTCACCACGACCGTGAGGACGAGCAGGAACGGCACGACATACATCAGGACCTGGCCGAAAGCGCCTAGCATACCGGTCAATGTCTCCTGCGCCCTCAGGCTGCAATGGTCAGCGAGGCGATGACGTTGCTCGCGATCCTTCGCGCCTCCGCATCGACCGCAAGGGCCGCGTCGCAGGCATCGTCAGAACCGCAAGACACGCCCGCGCCCGTCGCCTGCTCAAGGGTGTCGGCGACGACTGCGGCAATATTGAGAAAGCCCAGCCGCCGGTCAAGAAAAGCCAGGGCCGCCATTTCGTTCGCCGCGTTGAAAACGATCGGCGCCGCCCCGCCCGCCGCCAGCGCTTCACGCGCCAGACGCAGGGCCGGAAAACGCTCATGATCCGGCGCTTCAAAGGTCAACCGGCCCAGCGCCGCCAGATCCAGCCGAGGCGCGGGCCATACGATCCGGTCCGGCCACGACAGGGCGCAGGCGATCGGCGTCCTCATGTCCGGCAGCCCCATCTGGGCCAGCGTCGAACCGTCCACATATTCCACAAGGCTGTGGATGATCGATTCCGGGTGAACGACCACGTCGATCCGGTCTTCCGGCATGTCGAACAGATAGGCGGCCTCGATCAGCTCCAGCCCCTTATTGGCCATGGTGGCGCTGTCGACCGAGATCTTGGCGCCCATGCTCCAGTTCGGGTGGGCCACGGCCTGTTCGGGCGTGATGCGGGTCATGGCCGCGCGCGGCAGTGTGCGGAACGGCCCGCCCGAAGCGGTCAGCACCAGCTTTGACACCCGCTCAGGCGCATCGGCCGGAAACACCTGGAAAATGGCCGAATGTTCGGAATCGACGGGGATCAGCCGCCCCCCCGCCTGACGCACCCGCTGGATCAGCGCCGGGCCGCAGCAGACCAGGCTTTCCTTATTGGCCAGGGCCAGCGTCGCCCCCGTCCCCGCCGCCGCCCAGGCCGAGCGCAGCCCCGCCGCGCCGACGATGGAGGCCATGATCCAGTCAGCGGGCCGCACGGCCGCCTCGACGATGGCGTCCGGCCCCGCCGCCGCCTCGACCCCGGTTCCGGCCAGCGCATCGCGCAGTTCATCCAGTCGCGCCGGATCGGCCGTGACCGCGATGCGCGGGCGCCAGCGACGCGCCTGCTCGGCCAGACGGGCGATATTGGCGCCGCCGGTCAGGGCCTCGACCTCAAACCGAGCCGAGCCTGCGGCCTGCGCCTGCTCCATCAGGTCCAGCGTCGATGAGCCGACCGACCCGGTCGAGCCCAGAATGGTCACACGGCGCGCAATCATATCGTCCGCTCCAGCATCAGGACGATCAGCCGCCCGGCCGACACCACCACCACGGCGAACATCAGCCCGTCGACGCGATCCAGCAGGCCCCCGTGGCCGGGTATCAGATTGCCCGCATCCTTGACCCCGAAGCGCCGCTTCAGCGCCGATTCCCACAGGTCGCCGCCCATGGTGGCCAGCGCCGCCGTCAGGCCCAGCACGCCGCCCCAGAAGACGTTCAGACGGCCCATCTCCAGCCATGCCGCCATTCCGGCGCCCGCGATCATCCCGGCGGTCAGCCCGCCGATGAAGCCGGACCATGTCTTGTTGGGCGAAAAGCGCGGCCAGAGCTTGGGCCCGCCGACCAGGCTGCCGACCAGATAGGCCAGAATGTCCGCCGACCACGCCACGGCGAACACCATCACCGTCCAGTACAGCCCCTGAACCTCGTTCAGATCGCGCAGCCAGATCAGCAGGATGCAGGGCCAGCCGAGGTAGAGCACCCCATAGGCCGTATCCAGCATGGACTCCCCGCGCGTCCGCGCGAACAGACCCGCCGCCAGCGCGCCGAACACCATCAGCACCAGCGCCAGTGAAATCTGGCCGACGTGGGCCGCGATGACCGCCACCACCAGCGCCAGCGCCACGCCGGTTCCGACGGATCGCCACAGGCGCGGCGCGCACATCCGCGCCCACTCAAAAGCCAGCAGCACGGCCCCCAGCACCACAAGGGCGCAGAACCAGTCTCCGCCCGCCCAGGTCGCCAGCACGGCCGCCGGCGCCAGCACCAGCGCCGAGGCCGCTCTCAGGGCGATATCGCGGGGCTTCAGCGCCATATCAGCCCGCCGCCTCGCCGTAAGCCGCCGTCATCGCCTCACGCCCGCCATAGCGCCGCTCACGCGCGCCGAACTGCGAAATCGCCTCGGCCAGCGCCTCAAGGCCGTAGTCAGGCCAAAGAATATCCTGGAACACCATCTCGGCGTAGGCCGCCTCCCACAGCAGGAAGTTGGACAGGCGCTGCTCGCCCGATGTGCGCACGATCAGATCGACCGGCGGCGCCCCGGCCGTCGACAGCCCGGCGCCCAGCGTCACTTCATCCACGGCCACATCCTCGCCCATCCGGGCGCGATCGACCAGCCGTTGCGCCGCATCGACCAGGTCCGCCCGCCCGCCATAGTTGAAGGCGACCTGAAGCAGGAATTTGTCATTGTGCGCCGTCTCGGCCTCGGCACGGGCGACGATGGCGGCGATGTCGTCCGGCAGCCCCTTGCGACGGCCCAGCACCCTCACCCGCACGCCAGCCGCAGCCAGGCGTTTCAGGTCGCTGCCGACAAAGGCGCGGACCAGCCCCATCAGGTCCGACACCTCATCGGCCGGGCGGCTCCAGTTCTCGGTCGAGAAGCCGAACACCGTCAGACACTGCACGCCCAGTTCCGGCGCCGCCTTGATGGTGCGGCGCAGGGCCTGAACCCCCTCGCGGTGGCCGACGGCGCGCGGAAGGCCCCGGCGCTGCGCCCAGCGGCCGTTGCCGTCCATGATCAGGGCGACGTGACGTGGCCCCTTTGCAGGCGCCGTGGCGACGGGCTCGGCCGACATATGGGACCTTCCTGAAACAGGACTGATGATGACGTCAGACCTGCATGATCTCGACTTCCTTGGCCTTCAAGGTCTCGTCGATGCGCTTGATGGCGGCGTCGGTGTCCTTCTGGACCTCGGCTTCCATCTTCTTCTGTTCGTCCTGGCTGATGTCGCCGGCCTTTTCAGCCTTCTTCAGCTCGTCGTTGGCGTCGCGACGCACGTTGCGGACGGCGACCTTCTTGTCCTCGGCGTATTTGCCCGCCAGCTTGGCCAGATCCTTGCGGCGCTCTTCGGTCAGCGGCGGAATGGGGATGCGCAGGGTCTGGCCGTCCACGACCGGGTTCAGGCCCAGACCGGCCGAACGGATGGCCTTCTCGACGGCCACGACCATGCCCTTGTCCCAGACGCTGACCGAAATCATGCGGGGCTCAGGCACGCTGATCGCGGCGACGGCGTTCAGCGGCGAGGTCGAGCCATAGGCCTCGACCATGACCGGCTCGACCAGTCCGGCGCTGGCGCGGCCCGTGCGCAGACCGGCATAGTCGTCCTTCAGCGCGGAAACGGACTTGTCCATCCGGTCACGGAACGTCTGGAGATCGGGTTTGGCCATGACTGTGTCCTTGGTCCTGTCTTAAGTCGATGGAATGGCCGCTCAGGCGGCCTTGTTGGCGATGACGGTGAAGGTGCCTTCGCCCGTCAGCGCCTTGTGGATCGAGCCTTCCTCGCGGATCGAGAAGACCACGATCGGAATGCCGCTGTCGCGCATCAGGGCGATGGCCGAGGCGTCCATGACGCGCAGATCCTTGGCCAGAACCTCCTGATAGGTCAGGGTCTCGTAACGGGTCGCGGTCGGATCCTTCTTCGGATCGGCCGTATAGACGCCATCGACGCTGGTGCCCTTGAGCAAGGCGTCGCAGCCCATTTCGGCCGCGCGCAGGGCGGCGCCGGAATCCGTGGTGAAGAAGGGCGCGCCCACGCCCGCGGCGAAGATCACCACGCGGCCCTTTTCAAGGTGACGCAGGGCGCGGCGGCGGATGTAGGGCTCGGCGATGGCGGCCATCGGGATGGCGCTCTGGACCCGCGTGTCGACGCCGATCTTCTCCAGCGCGCCCTGCATGGCCAGGGCGTTCATGATGGTGGCCAGCATGCCCATATAGTCGGCGTTGGCGCGGTCCATGCCCTCTGCGGCCTTGGACAGGCCTCGGAAGATGTTGCCGCCGCCGATGACCAGGCAGATCTCAACACCCTGACGCGCCACGGCGGCGACTGCGGCGGCGACCACATCCACGGTCTTCATGTCGACGCCATAGGGCTGATCGCCCATCAGCACCTCGCCCGAAACCTTCAGCAGGACGCGCTTGTAACGAAACTCGGAAGGGGCGTCGGGCATGATCAGGGGTCCGGGATACAGGGGTTTGGCATCCGCGCGAAATGAATCGGCGGCTCATCATAGACGAAGGGCGCGTCAGCCTTCAAAGCCGAACGCGCCCAAACACATAATTCTCCCTCCCCTTGATGGGGAGGGAGAGGTCTTCCTTAGTTGCCGCCGGTCATCGAGGCGACTTCCGACGCGAAGTCGGGGGCGTCGGACTTTTCGACGCCTTCGCCCAGCGCCATGCGGACAAAGCCGGCCAGCTTCAGCTCGGAGCCCAGCTCCTTGCCGGTGTTGGCGACCAGTTGTTCGATGGTCACGTCCGGGTCCATGACGAACGGCTGCTTGGTCAGCACCACGTCCTTCTGGAACTTGGCGATCTGGCCCGACACGATCTTTTCGATCATGTTTTCCGGACGGCCTTCTTCCTTGGCCTTCTCGATCAGGACAGCGCGTTCCTTTTCGATCGCAGCCGGATCCAGGTCCGAGGTGTCCAGCGCCAGCGGAGCCGTGGCCGCCACGTGCATGGCGATCTTGCGGCCCACTTCACGCAGGGTTTCCTTGTCGCCCGCGCCTTCCAGAGCGACCAGCACGCCGATGCGGCCGACGCCCGGCGAAACGGCGTTGTGGACGTAGGTCGACACCACGCCTTCGCCAACCGACAGGCGAGCCGCGCGACGCAGCTGCATGTTTTCGCCGATGGTGGCGATCAGGTTGGTGACTTCGGCCTCAACGGTCTTGCCGTTTTCCAGGGTCGCGCCGTGGATGGCGTCGACGCCGTCGTGGTGCAGGCCCAGTTGAGCGAATTCCTTGGCCGCGGCCTGGAACAGGTCGTTACGGGCGACGAAGTCGGTTTCAGCGTTGAACTCGATGGCCGAGGCGACTTCGCCCTTGCCGTCTTCGCGCACGGCGACGGCCACCAGGCCCTCGGCGGCGACGCGGTCGGCCTTCTTGGCGGCCTTGGACAGACCCTTGGCGCGCAGCCAGTCGATCGCTGCTTCGATGTCGCCGTTGTTTTCAACCAGCGCCTTCTTGCAGTCCATCATGCCGACGCCCGAACGCTCGCGAAGCTCCTTCACGAGGGCGGCAGTGATCTCGGCCATGTTCTTCTCCTGAAATTCAAAATGGGCGGCCGGACTGTTTAGCCCGGCCGCATGTCAAGTTGACGTCGGTCCGGCGCGCGGCGGCGCCGGAACGTCAGTCTCAGCCCTCGACCTTCTCGGCCTCGGCGGCGACCAGCTCTTCAGCCACGCCTTCCGTGCCGGCCGGAGCGGCCTCGGCTTCAGCCTTGGGGGCCTCGGCTTCGCGCAGCATCGGCTCGACCGGAGCTTCCGAAGCGCCCAGGTCGATGCCCTGGGCGACGGCGCCGGCGGCCAGACCGTCCAGAACGGCGTCGGCGATCAGGTCGCAGTAGGTCTGGATGGCGCGGGCGGCGTCATCGTTGCCCGGCACCGGATAGGTGATGCCGTCCGGGTCCGAGTTCGTGTCCAGGATGGCGATGATCGGGATGTTCAGCTTGCGGGCTTCCTGGATCGCGATCGCTTCCTTGTTGGTGTCGATCACGAACATGATGTCCGGCACCGAACCCATGTCCTTGATGCCGCCCAGCGACAGTTCCAGACGGTCCTTCTCGCGCTGCAGGGTCAGCAGCTCTTTCTTGTTACGGCCTTCGCCGCCGGCGTCGACGATGGTTTCCAGTTCGCGCAGACGAGCGATCGAACCCGAAACGGTGCGCCAGTTGGTCAGGGTGCCGCCCAGCCAGCGGTTGTTCATGTAGTATTGGGCGCAGCGCGTGGCGGCCTGCGCGACCGGATCAGCGGCCTGGCGCTTGGTGCCGACGAACAGCACGCGACCGCCCTTGGCGGCCACGTCGCGCACGGCGACCAGGGCCTGGTGCAGCAGCGGCATCGTCTGCGACAGGTCGATGATGTGGATGTTCGAGCGCGAGCCGAAGATGTAGCGGTCCATCTTCGGGTTCCAGCGGTGCGTCTGGTGGCCGAAGTGAGCGCCGGCTTCCAGCAGCGTACGCATCGAGAATTCAGGCAGAGCCATGATCGTGTTTTCCTTTTTCCGATCAAACCTAGCGCGGGCGGTTAAAAGAATCGGCTGATCCCTCGGAACGGTGCAGGCCGGGATGTCTCCCCGGACCGCGCCACGCCCACGTGCGAAGTGCGCCGCGCATATAGGCGAAAGGCCTGAAAAACACAAGCGGCCGAGCAAGATAGCCGCAACAGTCGCCGCGAGCCCGATGTCATCACGCGAGCCGACCTCCGGCCGGATCAGAAACTTCGGCCGTCCACGCGTTGCGCCGTCCAGTTCCACGGCTCGATATCAGTCAGCGTGCGGATATTGATCGCCGCCACCTCGCTTCCATCCGGTCCCACGCCGTAGCCGAACGGCTGCACCCCGCAGGTCTTGCAGAAGCGATGGTCGATCTTGTGCTGATTGAAGAAGTAGGACGTGGTTTCACTCTCCCCCTTCGTCAGTCGAAAAGCCGAGCGCGGCGCAAAGGCCAGAACGAACCCCTTGCGGTAGCAATGGGAGCAGTTGCATTCGAGCAGTCCGTCCAGACCGACATCAATCTCATAAGCCACCGCGCCGCAGTGGCAGGACCCGGCATGGGTCTTCACGCTCGTCTCGTTCATCAGGCGTCCTCCAGCATCACCACCCCCGGCGCCGATTTCAGCGCGCCGCGTAGCGCTGCATCCAGCCGGTATCGGCCGGGCAGTTTGATCTCGACCTCGGTGCGGCCGCCTAGCGTCGCCTGCAGCCAGACCTCGCCGCCCTTGCCCTGCGCCCGCGCCCGATCCAGCCGCGCCTTCAGCGCCTCGGCGTCCGCCGACTGGGCCGACAGGATCACCCGCAACCCGATCTGGGCGTCGTCCAGCAACACATCCATGCGGCTGGCGTCGTCGCCGAAGAAGCGCACCTCCCCGTCCGCCGCCTTGGCCCGCACCTTGACCAGAACCGAGGTCCCGACCTCCAGAACCTCCCGGCAACGCCGCAGCTGTTCAGGCGGGAACAGGCATTCAAACTCACCCGTCGGGTCCGAGAAGGTGACAAAGGCGAATTTCTCGCCGGTGCGGGCGCTGGCCCGCTCCTGACGGCGACGCACGACGCCGGCCATCTGAAAGGCTTCATGCCCCGCCTCAGCCAGGCCTTGCGCTTCGGCCACGAAGGTCACGCGCTTGCGTTTCAGCGCAGGCGTCAGTTCCTCCAGCGGATGGCCCGACAGGTAGAAGCCGACGGCGTAAAGTTCCTGATCCAGCTTGTCCGGCCCGGCCCACTGCTCGACGCTTTTCAGGCGCGGACGCGCCGCCGCGGCCTGATCGGCGCCGAACAGGCTGACCTGCGATGAGGCGCGTTCCGCCGCCACGCTCTGGCAATAGGCGATCAGCACATCGGCCTGTTCGAACAGTTGACGGCGGTTGGGGTGAATGCTGTCGAAGGCCCCTGCCCGCGCCAGACCTTCCAGCGCGCGCTTGTTCACCGCCTTGGGATCGACCCGCTCCAGAAAGTCGAAGATGTCGGCGAACGGCCCGCCCGTCTCGCGCACCTCGATGACGTGCTTCATCGCCTCAAGGCCCACGTTGCGGATGGCGCCCAGCGCATAGAGCACGCTGCCCTGCCCGTCCGCCCACGACACGTCGAAGTCAGCCGATGAGCGGTTGATATCCGGCGCCAGAACCGGAACCTCGAAACGGCGGCAGTCCTGATAGAAGACCGCCAGCTTGTCGGTGTTCGACAGATCAAGGCTCATGGAGGCGGCGAAGAACTCGACCGGGTGATTGGCCTTCAGCCAGCCCGTCTGGAACGAGATCAGCGCATAGGCCGCCGCGTGCGACTTGTTGAAGCCATAGCCCGCGAACTTTGCCACCAGGTCGAAGATGGAGCCGGACTGGCTTTCCGGCACGGACTTCTCGGATGCGCCCTTGATGAAGCGCGCCCGCTGGAAATCCATCTCCTCCTTCTTCTTCTTGCCCATGGCGCGGCGCAGCAGATCGGCCTCGCCCAGGCTGTAGCCCGCCAGGATCTGGGCGATCTTCATCACCTGTTCCTGATAGATGATGACGCCGTAGGTCTCGGTCAGCACCTCCTTCAGACTGGGGTGCAGGTAATCGACCTCAGCCCGGCCGAACTTCCGGTCGATATAGGTGTCGATCATCTCCATCGGCCCCGGCCGATAGAGAGAGATCAGGGCCGTAATTTCCTCGATCGAGCCGCAACGCATCTTGCGCAGGGTGTCTCGCATCCCCTGCGATTCCAGCTGGAACACCCCGACCGTCTGGCCCGACGCCATCAGTTCATAGGTCTTGGGATCATCCAGCGGCAGCAGGCCCCAGTCCTGAGCCGCGCCGCGCCGTTCCAGATAGCCCTTGGCCCGGTCCAGCACCGTCAGCGTCTTCAGGCCCAGGAAGTCGAACTTCACCAGTCCCGCCGGCTCGACCCACTTCATGTTGAACTGGCTGGCCGGAATGGTGGAGCGGGGATCCTGATACAGGGGCACCAGTTCCGTCAGCGGCCGGTCGCCGATGACGATGCCCGCAGCGTGGGTCGAGGCGTTGCGGTAAAGGCCCTCAAGCTCCAGCGCCGTCTCCAGCAGCGCCTTGACCGAAGCCTCGGCGTCGCGCGCCTCACGCAGGCGCGGCTCAAGATCGATGGCCTGAGCCAGGGTCACAGGGTTGGCGGGGTTGGCCGGAACCATCTTGGCCAGACGGTCCACCTGACCCAGCGGCATCTGCAGCACGCGGCCCACGTCGCGCAGCACGGCGCGCGCCTGCAGGGTGCCGAAGGTGATGATCTGAGCGACCCGGTCCTTGCCGTAGTGGTCCTGAACGTAGTCGATGACCTCTTCGCGCCGCTCCTGACAGAAGTCGATATCGAAGTCGGGCATCGACACGCGCTCGGGGTTCAGGAAGCGCTCGAACAGCAGGCCGAACCGCAAGGGGTCCAGATCGGTGATGGTCAGCGACCACGCCACCAGAGAACCCGCGCCCGACCCCCGCCCAGGCCCGACCGGGATGTCATGCAGCTTGGCCCATTTGATGAAGTCCGAAACGATCAGGAAGTAGCCGGGGAACCCCATCTGCTGGATGATCCCGACCTCCCATTCGAGGCGGTTCCAATAGTCTTCTTCCGGCGCATAGGCCTTGTTCTTTTCAAGCCGCGCCTTCAGCCCCTCGCGCGCCTGGTGCGCCAGTTCATCGGCCTCGGACCGGCCCGCGCCGGTGTCGAAACGCGGCAGGATCGGCTTGTGCGTATTGACCAGGAAGGCGCAGCGGCGCGCGATCTGGATCGTGTTGTCGCAGGCCTCTGGCAGGTCGGCGAACAGCTCGCGCATGGCTTCGGCCGACTTGAACCAGTGCTCGCCGGTGACGCGGCGGCGGTCTTCCTGACCCGTGAAGGCGCCATCGGAAATGCACAGCAGGGCGTCATGCGACTTCGCCTGAGCCGCCTTGGCGTAATAGACGTCATTGGTCGCGACCAGAGGCGTGTCGTTGGCGTAGGCCCATTCGACCAGTCCGCCTTCGGCCACCGTCTCGCTGGACAGACCGTGACGTTGCAACTCGACATAGAAGCGGTCGCCGAACACTCGCTTCATTTCGGTCAGGGCAGCGGCGGCTTCCGCA
The DNA here is from genome assembly GCF_039673845.1 of Brevundimonas diminuta. Classification (GTDB taxonomy): domain Bacteria; phylum Pseudomonadota; class Alphaproteobacteria; order Caulobacterales; family Caulobacteraceae; genus Brevundimonas; species Brevundimonas diminuta_E. The sequence continues at coordinate 214,101 of NZ_JBDJMK010000004.1, forward strand.
GGCTTTTTCTGCACGAACAGCGGGTCGACAGGCCCATCAGGACCGCCGGACAGCAGGATCAGCCCTTGGGACTTACCCACAACCTGTCCCCAGGGCACGCCCGGTTCCGCCATCTCGCCCGCGTCCAGATAGGCGGCGGACGACAGGGCGCACAGGTTCAGCCAGCCCTGCATGTTCTGGGCGATCAGGACAACCGTCGGCGTCTTGGCCCAGCGCTCGGCGACTTGACCGCCGATATCCAGCACCGGCAGGGCGCAGGCGACGATGGGTTGAACGCCCGCATCCTTTGTCGTCTGGCTGAATTCAAGGGCGCCGAACAGATTGGCGCGATCCGCCACCGCCACCGCCGGCATTCCAGCATCGGAGGCCATCTTGCCGATCTTGCCGGCCTTGATAGCGCCTTCCAGCAGCGAATAGGCGCTGCGGACCCGCAGGTGGACAAAGCCCTGACTGTTCACCGCATCCGCCAATCGAAAACTCCGCATCCGGCGCCGCTACAGACGGCGCATCGTCATCATGCAGGGAGTCGCGCCTCAGTGGGGCGCGGTCATGTCACCAGAAAGGCCGCCTGCCAGACCATCCAGACGAAGCCGCCGCAGGACGCAAGCGACAGCAGATCCCTCACCCAACGCGTCATAGGATTTATCCCCAGATCAAATGTTGCCCATTTGTTCTAGGTTGCCCGTTTGTTCTCGCCAACCTCAATTCGCGAGGAAGCCGAGCCGGGTCAGCGCCGAGGCCAGGGCGGCCGAATTAGGCGACTGGGTCTTGCGCAGCAGGCTGGCGCGAAAGAACTCGACCGTGCGCGGGCTGAGTTCCAGATTCTGGGCGATCTGCTTGGTGGTCAGCCCCTCGACCAGCATTTCCGCGACCTGCCGCTCCCGACGGGTAAAGGTCAGTTCCTCTCGCGGAGATGTGGCGGCCACCGCCTCCACGCCGCGTCGCAGGGCGCGCACCAGATCATCAATGGTGGCGGGCTTGGGCAGGACGTCGTCGACGCCCAGCCGCATGGCGTCGACGGTCATGCGCACGTCCACAAAGGCGCTGACGATGATGACCGCGTGCCGGTTCAGGGCGCAGAAGGCGGCCACAAGATCCAGCCCCTCGACTCCCGGCATCTTCAGGTCCGCGACGATGCAGGTCGGATCGGCGTCAGAGGCCCACATCAGGGCGTCCAGCGGCTCATGAAAACCGACCGCGGAAAAGCCCGCCTCGCGCACCGCCAGAAGCGTCAGCTCCAGCAGCGCCCGATCATCATCGATAATGGCGATGTCTGCGATGGCCCGTTCTGCCTTGTTCGTATTCTGATCATTTTGTCCGCCGACTGCACCATCAAGCATCATAGGGTTGAAAATACGCAAGCTTTCCCGCGAGAAAACCTCGTAGTCCCACGCAGTTGATCCGTCTTTCTGCATCGCCGAACGATATCCTGGTTACATTGTCGGGATATGGAGGCGCAACGTGCTGCAAAGCGCTGTTTTTCTGGCCCGTCCTCCCTCAGGTTTTCTGAACAGCGCACGCTGGCCCGCCCTGACCGACATGCGGCGCGATCAGGCGCGCGGCCTTGGGCTGGCAGGCGTCATGGTCGCCGTGGACGGGAGCATCGTCTACGCCATGGAAGGCGCGCCCGAGGCGCTGGATGACTTCGTGCGCCTGCTGGGCGTCAGCCCCTGTCAGTCGACAACGACTGAGGTTTGGCGCGAGACCGTGCGCTTCCGGTTCCAGCGAGTTCTGGCCCTGTCCCAGCCGGTCCTGAAGCCCGATGAAAGCGCGGCCCTGCAGCGCGCGCTCAATCCGCTTAGCCCGGCCTATGCGGATATTCCCGCGCTGCTGGGCTCCGCCGCCATGCGCTGGGCGATGCTGCCTTATCGGCTGCCGCTGAAGGCGACGACGCGGCTCATCGCGTCCTAATAGGCGTGACTTTCGGCCGCACGCTGTTCCAGATGGCCGTCCTTCAGGGCGAAGACCCGATCCATGTGGCCCGCCAGCTCCATATTGTGCGTGGCGATCAGGGCGGCGACGCCGGTCGTCTTGGCCAGTTCGCGCAGTGCCTCGAACACCGCCTGACTGGTGGCGGGATCGAGGTTGCCGGTCGGCTCGTCCGCCAGCAACAGGCGCGGGCTGTTGGCCAGGGCGCGGGCGATGGCGACGCGCTGCTGCTCGCCGCCTGACAACTGCGCAGGCTGGTGCGTGACCCGCTGGCCAAGGCCGAGCGCCGTCAGGGTTTCAGTCGCCCGCCGACGCGCCTCGTCCTCCCGCACGCCTGCGATGCGCATGGGCAGGGCGACATTGTCCAGAGCATCAAACTCCGGCAGCAAGTGATGGAATTGGTAGACAAAGCCGATGCGATGCAGGCGCAGACGCGTGCGGGCGCGTTCATCCAGACCGCCGACATCCTCGCCATCGATCAGCACCTGGCCGCTGGTCGGACGCTCCAGCAGGCCCGCCGCGTGCAGCAGGCTGGACTTGCCCGATCCGGATGGTCCGATCAGGCCGACGACCTCGCCCGGCATGACCTCCAGATCGACACCCTTCAGCACCGTCAGCCCGCCCTGAGCCGTCGGGTAGGTGCGCGTCACCCCGCGCAGCGACAGGATGGCGCCGTTGGTTTCAGCCGCGACGGCGGGTTTCTTCTTCAGCAGCCTATTCAAAGCGCAGGGCCTCCACCGGATCGATGCGCGACGCGTTCCACGACGGCGGCAGGCTGGCCAGGCAGCTCATGAAGAAGGAGAAGACCGCGACCCAGGTCACGTCCCACAGGTCCACCTTGGCCGGAACGGAATCCAGCATATAGACCTCGGCGTTGAACAGCTGGACGCCCAGCAGAGCCTCGAGGAAATGCTGGATCGCCCCGATGTTCCAGCAGAACAGCAGGCCCAGAACCAGACCGGCGATCGTGCCGCCGATGCCGATGGCGGCGCCCGACATGAAGAAGATACGCAGGATGGACGACTGGCTGGCGCCCACGGTGCGCAGGATGGCGATGTCGCGCGTCTTGTTCTTCACCAGCATGACGATGCCGCTGATGATGTTCATGGCGGCGATGGCGACCACCATGCCCAGGATGATGCTCATGGCCACGCGCTCGACCTTGAGCGCGCCCCAGATGGCGGCCTGACGGTTGCGCCAGTCACTGACGATGCTGCCCGGCCCGGCGGCGCGCTGGACGGGCGTCAGCAGGTTCTCGACCAGATCGGGCTCGGCGACCTTCATCTCGATGATGTCCCAGACGCCGTCCTTGCCGAAGAACAGTTGCGCCTGTTCCAGCGGCATGAAGATGAAGGCGCGATCATAGTCCGCCGCGCCCGAGGTGTAGACGCCGCCGACGATATAGGTCTTCTCCAGCCCGCCCAGATTGCCGAAGGCGCTGTCCGCGCCTGTGGGCGTATAGAGGGAGATCGGGTCGCCTTCACTCAGCCCCATCTCTGTCGCCAGTGTCTTGCCGATCAGGACATGGTCGCCGCCGTATTCCCCTTTGCCGAAAGCTGCGCGTGTCTCAGGGCTGAGGCTGTCGTGAACGAACTTCATCGACGCCAGATCCTGAGGGCGCACCCCGCGCACGATGCCGCCGGTGGCTGCGCCGCCTGCACGGAACATGGCCGGGTTTTCGACCAGCGGCGTCACCGCCACCACGCCCGGCACGTCGGCGATCCGCTTCAGCGCCGCGTCGCGGTCCGGCGCATAGAGCACCGGCCCCTGCACATACATATGGCCGTTGAACGACAGGATCCGGTCCATCAGCGTGCCGCGAAAGCCTGCCATGATGCTCATCACGCTGATCAGAACGGCGACGGCCAGCATGATGCCGATGAAGCTGATCATGGCGATCAGCGCCACCCCGCCCTGCTTGCGCTTGGCGCGCAGATAGCGGAGCGCCAGCCCGATCTCCCAGCTGGAAAAGGGGCCGGATCGCCGGGATGCGGGCGCCGAAGCCGTCGCAGCGTCGGTCATTTCGTGAGCAGCTCCAGGGCGGCGTCCAGCGACAGGCTCTGCTTCTCGCCGGTGGCGCGGCGCTTCAGTTCGACCACGCCCTCAGCCAGCCCCTTGGGACCGATGGTCAGCTGCCACGGCACGCCGATCAGATCGGCGGTGGCGAACTTGCCGCCCGGACGCTCGTCGGTGTCGTCATAGAGGACGTCCTTGCCCAGCGCTTCCAGCCTGGCCACAGCGTCTTCGCAGGCCGCCGAAACCGCCGCGTCATTGGCCCGCAGATTGATGACCGACACATCGAACGGCGCGACCGAATCCGGCCAGATGATGCCGCTGTCGTCGTGGCTGGCCTCGATGATGGCGCCCAGCAGGCGCGAGACGCCGACGCCATAGCTGCCCATGTGGACATCGGTGTCCTGACCGTCCGGCCCGGCGACGCGCGCCTTCATCGGCGCCGAATATTTCGTGCCGAAATAGAAGATGTGGCCGACCTCGATGCCGCGCGCCGACAGGCGGTCGCCTTCGGCCGTCTCGGACTCGAAACGGGACTGATCGTGCATTTCCTCGGTCGCGGCGTAGAGGGCCGTGCGCTCGGTGAAGACCTTGTCCAGTTGTTCGATGCTGAGGTCATGGCCCGGCGGCGTCATCTCGACCAGCTTGCGATCGCAGAAGACCTCGCTCTCGCCCGTCTCGGCCAGGACGATGAACTCGTGGCTCAGGTCGCCGCCGATCGGCCCGGTGTCGGCGCGCATCGGCACCGCCTTCAGGCCCAGACGCGAGAAGGTGTTCAGATAGGCCGCGAACATCCGCTTATAGGCGATCCGGGCCGAGGCCTCGTCCAGATCGAAGGAATAGGCGTCCTTCATCAGGAACTCGCGACCGCGCATGACGCCGAAGCGCGGGCGGCGCTCGTCGCGGAACTTCCACTGGATGTGGAAGAGGTTCAGCGGCAGGGATTTGTACGACTTCACATAGCCGCGGAAGATGTCGGTGATCATCTCCTCGTTCGTGGGACCGTACAGCAGTTCGCGCTCATGACGGTCGGTGATGCGCAGCATCTCCGGGCCATAGGCGTCGTAACGGCCTGACTCGCGCCACAGGTCCGCCAGTTGCAGCGTCGGCATCAGCAGTTCGACGGCGCCCGCCTTGGTCTGCTCCTCGCGGACGATGTTTTCGATCTTGCGCAGCACGCGCAGACCCAGCGGCAACCACGCATAGATGCCGGCGGCCTCCTGCTTGATCATGCCCGCGCGCAGCATCAGCTGATGCGACACGATCTGGGCGTCGGAGGGGGCTTCTTTCAGGATCGGCAGGAAGTAGCGCGACAGGCGCATGGTCGTAAGTCTCTGCAAAGTCAGTCAGGTCCGGGATTTAACCGGGCGAATGGCGCGAAATCTAGAGCGCGCCGGCGTGAGAAATGTGGGGAATCGGCATCCAGCCCAGCCACACCAGGGCGACGATCAGCACCCAGACCAGGGCCGAAACCCAGGTGGTGGTGATGAATTTCTTCTTCAGCTTCGGCTCAGTCGGCGCGCCCCACTGGGTGCCGTCGGTCGGCGGCTCCTTGACCTGTTCGGACATGCCCAGCGGCAGGATGGCGAACAGCACGATCCACCAGACAGTCAGATAGGTGGCGATCAGGGTAAATGGGCCAAGGGGCATCGACAAAAGTCCGTATATCGCTTTCTTCGTGCGGCGCCTTTGGTGAGGCGCCTCAGCAAGGACTCCCTGAATGCCACAGATTACGCTGGAACACTCCACCCATTTCGACGCGACCGACTGGCGCGCCCTGGCGCTGGAGATTCACCGGCTGTGCGTCGACACCGTCGGCGCGACCCTTCCCGCCTGCAAGACGCGCATCGTGCGCTGTGAAAACCTGATCATCGCCGATGGCAACCCGGCCCAGGCCATGGTCCACTGCGACCTGCGCATCCTGACCGGCCGCACACAGGAACAGAAGACCGCCCTGGGCGAAGCCGTGCAGGCCGCCCTGCTGGCCGGCGTATCCAGCTATGAGGGCCCCCGGCAGATTTCAGTCGAGATCGGCGCGCTGGATCGCGACAACTATCGCAAGGTCACGCTCTGACACCCTCTCCCGATGGGAGAGGGCTTGAGCCTCCAAGAGCGAAGCGATTGGAACAGGCGAAAGGGTGAGGGTCCCGCAGTCAGCCGTTTCCGCCACGGCTTACGCCGACATCCGCAGGGAACCCTCATCCGGCCCTTCGGGCCACCTTCTCCCATCGGGAGAAGGATTCTCTGCTTACGGATGCGGCCGCCCGATGCCGTAGCGCGCGGCCCAATACGGCAGGATGTCGTCATCCTGCAGGAAGCGCGCGCCCGTTTCCTCGCTGACCTGCGCGTCCGGCCAGTCGAACTCGCCGTCCAGCACCAGCAGGGGGCAGCTCTGGTTCGCCTCCCCCACCTCGGCGATCATGGCCGGGCGCGGGCGCGGGTGATCCAGATGGGTCACCGTCAGATGCTCGCGCAGGCGCGGATACAGCCCCAGCACGCCCTCGATCCGCGCGCCGGGCGGGCAGAACCACGGTCCGCCCTGATCGTCGAACCAGTCGGCGTTCAGAAGATACAGACGATCCGCCATCAGAGCCTCAACACCACGGTTTCCACGATCGGGCGACGATCCCAGATCTGCTGGCTGGCCTTCTTCAGGGTGCGACTGACGGCCTGTTCGATGACCATCTCGTCCTGCAGGGCCTCGCCCTTCAGGCCGCGCACCGTGTTCTCGACGCGCTCGGCCATGTCGTCCAGCACATCGCCCAGCGGACGGTTGGGATCACCCGGTAGGCCGATGCCGCGCACGTCGATATCGCTGGCGATCCGGCCGCGACGGTCCAGAGCGAAGCTGACGATCAGAATGCCGTTGTTGGCCGCGTGCTTGCGCTCACGCAGGGCCTCGCCCGCCTCTTCCACCAGCATGCCGCCGTCGACGAACAGACGGCCCGAGGGCACTTCGTCGATGATCTCGGCCCGACCGGGGGCCAGACGCACCATGTCGCCGTTGCGCGGCGTCACCGCCTCCGGCACCCCCATGGCCTGAGCCAGGGCGCCGTGCTCGATCAGGTGGCGACGCATCCCGTGGGTCGGCACTGCGATCTGCGGCCGCGCCCACTGATACATCTGCTTCAGTTCATCACGGCACGGGTGGCCCGAGACGTGGATGCCGGGGCGATCCTTCTCGGTGTAGATGCGGATGCCGCGCTCAGCCATCTTGTCCTGCAGACGCCCGATAGACAGTTCGTTGCCGGGAATGACGCGCGACGAGAAGATGCAGTGATCCCCCTCGCCCAGCTTGATGAACGGGTGGGTGCCTTCGGCCACGCGCGACAGGGCGGCGCGCGCCTCGCCCTGACTGCCGGTGCACAGATACAGTATCTCGTCCGCCGGCCAGACCTTGGCCTCCTGTTCGGACAGGAAGGGCTTGATGTCGTTCAACATGCCGACCGACTTGGCGGCGGCGGTGATGCGGTGCATCGAGCGACCAGCCAGCGCCACGCGGCGCCCGGCAGCCTCGGCGGCGCTGATGACGCTGTGCATCCGCGCGACGTTGGAGGCGAAACAGCCGACGGCGACCCGGCCCTTCAGGCCCTGGATCAGCTCGGCCAGCTTGACCTTCACATCGCCCTCGGAGCCGGCTACGCCGTCCACGAAGACGTTGGTGGAGTCGCACACCATCGCCAGGACGCCTTCGTCGCCCAGCTTCTGAATGAAGTCGACGTCGGTGCGCTCGCCCACGACCGGATCGTTGTCGATCTTCCAGTCGCCGGTGTGCAGCACCGTGCCCAACGGCGTCTTGATCGCCAGACCGTTCGGCTCGGCGATCGAGTGGGTGATGGTGACATAGGTCACCTCGAACGGGCCAAGGTTCACCGTCGAACCCAGCGGCGCCTCGACCAGTTCGACATCTTCATAGATGCCGGCGTCGCGCAGCTTCTCGCGGATCAGGAAGGCGGTGAAGGGCGTGGCGTACAGCGGCGCCTGAATGCGCGGCCACAGCCAGCCCAGGGCGCCGATATGGTCCTCGTGGGCGTGCGTCAGCACAATGCCCAGGATGTTCTCGCCTTCCAGAAAGGTCGGATCAGGCACGATAACGTCCACGCCTGGCGTGGACTGGTCGCCGAAGGTCACGCCGACATCGACGATGATCCATTTGCGGTCATGCGCCGGGCCGAAGCCATAGGCGTTCAGGTTCATGCCGACCTCGTTCGAGCCGCCCAGCGGCAGGAAGACGAGTTCGTCGTTTTGATTTTGCTTTTTCATACGGCCTTACAGATGGGAGTTCCGCCGCCATATTTCGAGTAGGCCGCGGATGGTCAGGTCCGGATCAAACCGGTCGATAGAGTCGGTTGCGCCCTCGAACAGGGAGGCGACGCCGCCGGTGCCGATGACCGTCATGGGCTTGCCCCACTCGGCCTTGATACGGTCCACCAGCCCTTCGATCAGGGCGATATAGCCCCAGAAGACGCCCGATTGCATGGAGGTCACGGTGTCGCGCCCGATCACGGTGTCGGGGCGCTGGATGGCGATGCGCGGCAGCTTGGCCGCCGCCTCGTGCAGCGCCTGAAGCGACAGATTGATGCCCGGCGCGATCAGGCCGCCTTCAAAGGCGCCCCCGCCCTGCCCGTTCGCGCCGGACACGATGTCAAAGGTGGTCGCCGTGCCGCTGTCGATCAGCAGCAGGTCGCCCTCATAGACCTGAAGCGCGCCGATGGCGTTGACCAGACGGTCGGCCCCGGCCTCGCTGGGTTTATGGATGCGGACCTCTATGCCCAGCTCGACGTTCTCGCCGATCACCAGAGGTTCGACGTTCAGATAGCGCCGCGCCAGATTGCGCAGGTTGAAGATCGACTGCGGCACCACGCTGGAGATGATGCAGCCGTCCATGTCGCTCATGGTCAGCCCATGCCCGCGCATCTCGAACAGCTGATGCAGCCAGACGGCGTATTCATCCGCCGTGCGCATGGGATCGGTGGCGGTGCGCCACTGGAATATCCACTCCTGACCGTCATGGACGGCGAACAGGGTGTTGGTGTTGCCTTGCTCGATCGCCAGCAGCATCAGGCGGCCTCTCCGAAGAAGACGTCGCCCGCCGAGATCACTCGCAGGCTGCCGTCCGGCAGTTTCAGACGCAGGGCGCCGTCGGCCTCGACGCCGTCGGCGATCCCGCTCAGGGTTTCATGGCTCAGCCGCGCCGTGCAGGGGCCGAACAGGCCCGGCGTGCGCGCGACCCAGGCGTCCAGCACGGGCTGAAAGCCCAACTGCGTCCAGCGTTCCAGCCAGGCGTCAAAGGTTTCGGCCAGCGCCTTCGCCCCCTCCTCCATCGACGGCGAGGCGGCCACGTCGTGACGCAGATGCTCGGCCATACAGGTGGTCGGGCGCTCGGTCCCTTCGGGCGCGTGGGACAGGTTCACGCCGATGCCGACGGCCAGCCACAGGCCGCCGGACGGCGCCGGGCCGGACTCGATCAGGATGCCCGACGACTTGCGCCCGTCCAGCAGGACATCATTGGGCCATTTGATGCTGACCAGCGCGGGCGGAACATAGCGGTCCAGCAGATCGGCCACCGCCAGCGCGGCGGCGAAAGTCAGTTGCGCCGCCTCGGCCGGAGTGCGGTTCAGCGTCAGCAGCAGAGTCGTGGCCAGATTGCCGTCCCGGCTGTCCCAGGCGCGGCCGCGACGACCGCGCCCGGCGGTTTGACGCCGGGCCGCGATCCACAGCGGCCCGGCCTCGCCCGCCTCGGCGCGACGGCGCGCCTCGGCGTTGGTGGAGTCGGTCTCTTCGAGGATCAGGACCGGAGCCGCCAAGGCCCCTTATCCGATCCCGACGCCCGCGGCCGCCGCGCGCGTCAGCGGCTCCAGCCAGGTCAGGGCGATCAGCAGCACGGGGAAGCTGAAGGCCGCAGCCGCCCAGCCGATCCACTGCGCGCCGGCCGGCGCCTTGTCGGTCGTCACGTCGAACTCAGGCGTGTCGAACCACATCACCTTGATGATGCGCAGGTAGTAGAAGGCCGCAACGACCGAGGCCACCAGACCCGCGACGCCCGCCATCCAGTAGCCCGCATCGGCGGCGGCGCCGAAGACGTAGAACTTGCCCCAGAAGCCCGACATCGGCGGAATGCCGACAGCCGACAGCGACAGGATCGTCAGGGCGACAGCCGTCACCGGGCGGTCCTTCTTCAGACCGGCCAGATCGGCGATCTTGCGGATCGGACGACCATTGCGGCTCAGCGACAGCAGGATGGCGAAGAAGCCGATCTGGTCCACGACATACAGGGTCATGAACATCAGGGTCGCCTGAACGCCGACCTGCGTGCCCGCCGCCACGCCCAGCAGGGCGTAGCCGATGTTGATGATGGACGAATAGGCCAGCAGGCGCTGGATGTCCTTCTGCATCAGTCCGCCGAAGGCGCCGACCGCAAAGCTGATCAGCGAGATCAGGATCAGCACCTGCGCCCACTGGTCATGGGCCAGACCGAAGCCTTCGACCAGCACGCGGATGATCAGGACCATGGCCGCCACCTTGGGCGCGGTCGAGAACAGGGCCACGACCGGCGTCGGGGCGCCTTCATAGACGTCGGGCGTCCACATGTGGAACGGCGCGGCCGAAACCTTGAACGCCAGACCGCAGATCAGGAAGACCAGGCCGAAGATCAGGCCCGGACCGGGGTTGCCGCTGGCGAAGGCGGCGATGTCCTCGAACCGCATCGAACCGGCGAAACCGTAGATCAAGCTGGCGCCGTACAGCAGCAGACCCGACGACAGGGCGCCCAGAACGAAATACTTCAGACCGGCTTCAGAGGCCTTCAGGTCGTCGCGGCGATAGGCGGCCAGGACGTAGAGGGCCAGCGAGTGCATCTCGATGCCGATGTAGAGCGAGATCAGATCGCCCGACGACGCCATCATGCCCATGCCGACCGAGGCCAGCACGATCAGGATCGGATATTCGAACTTGGCGATGTTGTTGCGATGCATCCAGCCGTCGCCCAGCACCACGGCCACGGCGGCGGACAGGAAGATCACCGCCTTGCCGTAGACGGCCAGCGGATCGGCCACATAGGCCCCGTTGAAGGCGGCGCCCAGCGGGCCGACGGCGGCCAGAGCCGTCGCCGCCAGCAGCAGCAGCACCGACAGGCCCGAAACCAGACGCGTCGACTTCTCCCCGGCGAAGGCGCCGAGCATGAGCAGCACCAGCCCGCCGACCGCAAGGGTCAGTTCCGGAGCCGAGAGATGAAGGGCGGAAGACAGATCAGTCATTATGCTCTCACCCGCCGATGGCTGCGCGATAGGCGGTCGTCAGGGCCTCAACCGTCGGCCCGGTGTAATCCAGAACGGCGTTGGGATAGAGGCCCAGCCAGATGGTGCCGACGATCAGGGGCACGAAGATCAGCAGTTCGCGCTTGTCGATGTCGGTGATGTCTTCCAGCGCCGGATTGGTGATCGGGCCATACATGACGTTGCGGAACAGCGTCAGTGCATAGACCGCCGAGAAGATCACGCCCGAGGCCGCAATCAGGGCCGTCCAGGTCGAGACCTGATAGGCGCCCGTCATCGTCAGCACTTCGCCGATGAAGCCCGAGGTACCCGGCAGGCCGACGTTGGCCATAGTGAACATCAGGAAGATGGCCGCGTACCAGGGCATCCGCGCCGTCAGACCGCCGTAGAAGGCGATCTCACGGGTATGCATCCGGTCATAGACCACGCCGACGCACAGGAAGAGCGCGCCCGAGATCAGGCCGTGGCTCAGCATCTGGAAGACAGCGCCCTGCACGCCCGCCTCATTGCCCGCGAAGATACCCATGGTCACAAAGCCCATGTGGGCGACCGACGAATAGGCGATCAGCTTCTTGATGTCGGTCTGACGGAAGGCGACCAGCGAGGTGTAGACGATGGCGATCACCGACAGCGTCAGCACCAGAGGTGTGAACATCTGCGACGCCTGCGGGAACATCGGAATGTTGAACAGGATGAAGCCGTAGCCGCCCAGCTTCAGCAGGATGCCGGCCAGGATGACCGAACCGGCCGTCGGCGCCTGAACGTGGGCGTCCGGCAGCCAGGTATGCACCGGCCACATCGGCATCTTCACCGCGAAGGAGGCGAAGAAGGCCAGCCACAGCAGCGGCTGCACCGCCGGGTCGAAGGCGTACTGCTTCAGTTCCGGAATGCTGGTGGTGCCCGTCTCATGGGCCATCCACAGCATGGCCAGCAGCATCAGGACCGAGCCCAGCAGGGTGTACAGGAAGAACTTGTACGCCGCGTAGATGCGGTTGGCGCCGCCCCAGATGCCGATGATCAGATACATCGGCACCAGGGTGCCTTCGAAGAAGATGTAGAAGAGGAACAGGTCCAGCGAGGTGAACACCCCGATGACCATGGTCTCCAGGATCAGGAAGGCGATCATGTATTCGACGACGCGCGTCTCGATCGTCTTCCAGCTGGCCACGATGCAGATCGGCAGCAGGAAGGCCGTCAGCAGGACGAACAGGATCGAAACCCCGTCCACGCCCAGATGATAGGCCGCGCCCGCGAACCAGGCGTGGTTCTCGACGAACTGATAGGCCGGGTTCGACGGATCGAACTGCGCGACCAGCAGGACGGACACGGCCAGCACCACCATGGTGGTGATCAGGGCGATCCAGCGAGCGGCCGGGGCCGCGGCGTCCTGACCGTCCTTGTTCATCAGGCGCGCGATCAGGATCGCGGCCGCGCCCAGAAGCGGCAGGAAGGTGACGATGCTCAGAATGTGAGGCACGAGGCTCAGGCTCCCCACGTGAAGATGGCGAAGGCAAGGAACGCAGCCACGCCGATCAGCATCACGAATGCATAGAAGTAGACGAAACCGGACTGGAACCGGGACAACCAGCCGCCCGACTTCAGCGAAGCCCAGGCCGCGCCGTTCGGGCCCAGACCGTCGATGATCTTCACGTCGCCGATCTTCCAGAAGAAGTCGCCAAGCGCCTTGGTCCCCTTCACGAAGGTGGCGTCATACAGTTCGTCGACGAACCACTTGTTGTAGAGGAAGGTCCACAGCGGGCCCTTGCGGTCGGCCATCTCCTTGGCCGCACCTTCCTTCACGACATACAGCCACCAGGCGATGAACGTGCCCAGCAGCGTCACGATCAGCGGCGCCCACTTCACCCAGGTCGGGACGTTGTGGCTTTCGTGCAGGACGTGGTTCTCACCGCTGACGAAGATGGCGCCGCGCCAGAACTCGGCCTCATGATGGCCGATGAAGTGCGGGGCGAAGACCATGCCCGCGAACACCGCGCCGACCGACAGCAGCAGCAGCGGCAGAACCATGACCAGCGGGCTCTCGTGCGGCTTCAGCGGACCGTGGTGATCGTCGTGCGCGTGATCGTCATGGGCGTCATGAGCGTGGGCGTCCGCATGATGGGCGCTCTCCTCTTCCTTCCACACCGGCTTGTTGTGGAAGGTCATGAAGATCAGGCGCCACGAATAATAGGCCGTCAGCAGGGCCGCCGAGATGCCGATGACGAAGGCGAACATGCCCGCGGCCGAGTGGCCGGTCGACGCCGCCGCCCAGGCGCTCTCGAGGATGGAGTCCTTGGAGTAGAAGCCGGCGAAGCCGCCGACGCCGGGCATGCCCAGGCCGGTGATGGCGATCGTGCCGATCATCATGGTCGCATAGGTGACGGGCAGCAGCTTCCACAGGCCGCCCATCTTCCGCATGTCCTGCTCGTGGTGCATGCCGTGGATCACCGAACCGGCGCCCAAGAACAGCAGGGCCTTGAAGAAGGCGTGCGTGAACAGGTGGAACATGGCGGGCTGGTAAGCGCCGACGCCCGCCGCAAAGAACATATAGCCCAGCTGCGAACAGGTCGAATAGGCGATCACCCGCTTGATGTCGTTCTGCATCATGCCGACCGTCGCGGCGAAGATGGCCGTGACGCCGCCGATGATGGCGATGAACTGCGACGCGACGGGCGCGTGCTCATACAGGGGCGACAGCAGGCAGACCATATAGACGCCGGCGGTGACCATGGTGGCCGCGTGGATCAGGGCCGACACCGGCGTCGGGCCTTCCATCGCGTCCGGCAGCCAGGTGTGCAGGAAGAACTGCGCCGACTTGCCCATGGCGCCGATGAACAGCAGCAGACCGGCCAGATCCAGCGCCGACCAGGTGTGGCCCAGGAATTCCCAGCCCGTCCCGGCCTTGCCCGCGATCAGCGGGAACAGCTTGGCGAACTCGATCGTGCCGAACATCCAGAACACGGTCATCATGCCGAGCAGGAAGCCGAAGTCGCCGACGCGGTTGACCACGAAGGCCTTGATCGAGGCGGCGGTGGCCGAGGGCTTCTTGAACCAGAAACCGATCAACAGATAGGACGCCAGACCCACGCCTTCCCAGCCGAAGAACATCTGCAGGAAGTCGGCCGCCGTCACTAGCGCCAGCATCATGAAGGTGAACAGCGACAGATAGGCGAAGAAGCGAGGACGGCTGTCGTCCTCCTTCATATAGCCCCAGGAATAGAGGTGAACCAGCGAGGACACCGACGTCACCACGATCAGCATGGTGGCCGACATGGCGTCGACGCGGATCGACCAGTTCGACTGGAAATCGCCGACGTGGATGAACGGCGCCAGGCGCACGGTGAAGGCTTCCAGCCCGCCCCAGGTCCACTGGCCGAACACGATCCACGAGATCGCGCACGAGAAGAACAGCAGGCCCGTCGTAACGCCCTGAGACGGAATGTCGCCGATCCGGCGACCGAAGAAGCCGGCGATCATGGCCCCCAGCAGGGGGGCGAAGACGCCGAGAGTGACGAGAGTCTGGATAGTCACGGTTCCGATCAGCCCTTCATCACGGAGGCGTCGTCGACCGCGATGTCGCCGCGGTTACGGAAGAAGGTCACGAGAATGGCCAGGCCGACAGCGGCCTCGGCCGCGGCGACGGTCAGGACGAACATGGCCATCAGCTGACCCGAAACATCGTTCAGGTGGGTCGAGAAGGCCACGAAGTTGATGTTCACCGCGAGCAGGATCATCTCGACCGACATCAGGATGATGATGACGTTCTTGCGGTTCACGAAGATGCCGAAGACGCCGATAGTGAACAGCATGGCGGCGACCGCCAGATAATGCTGGAGCGAGATATCCATTACAGAAGCTCCTCGGGGGTGACGCCCTGGCCCGTGGTCACGGACTTGATCTCGACGGCCTTGGCGCGTTCGCGGTTGGCCTGTGCGGCCAGGTCCTGACGATGCACGCCCGGACGGTGACGCAGGGTCAGGACAATGGCGCCGATCATGGCGATCAGCAGGACCACGCCCGCCGCCTGGAAGAAGTAGACGTAGTCCGTATAGAGCACGCGACCGATCGTCTCGATGTTGGTGACGTCAGGCCCGGCCGGAACCGGCGAAGTCGCGTCGCGGGCGGCCCCGCCCTGAACGACCGTGATCGACACCATGATCATCTCGGCCAGCAGAACGCCCGCCACGATGCCCGCCAGCGGCAGGTAGCGCGCGTATCCTTCGCGCAGCTTCACGAAGTCGACGTCCAGCATCATGACGACGAACAGGAACAGCACCGCCACGGCGCCGACGTAGACGACGACCAGCAGCATCGCCAGGAACTCGGCGCTCAGCAGAACGAACAGACCGGCTGCCGAAAAGAAGGTCAGGATCAGCCAGAGAACGGAGTGCACGGGATTGCGCGCGGTCACCACCAGCAGGGCGGAAACCACGGCGACCGTCGCCAGAAGATAGAAGGCCAGGCCTTGCAACATGTGCGGGACGACGCCCCTCTTCAAAACCAATGGCCCAAGGGGAAACCCCGGACCCTTCCAAAATCGGCCCCGGCCCGAAGGTCAGGGTCAGCGTGGCGGAATCGCCGCTCCGTTTAGCGATACGGAGCGTCGAGTTCCAGATTCTTCGCGATCAGACGCTCCCAGCGGTCGCCGTTGTCCAGCAGGCGCGCCTTGTCATAGAGCAGTTCTTCGCGCGTCTCGGTGGCGAACTCGCTGTTCGGTCCCTCGACGATGGCGTCCACCGGGCAGGCCTCCTGGCACAGGCCGCAGTAGATGCATTTGACCATGTCGATGTCGTAGCGCGTCGTACGGCGGCTGCCGTCGGCGCGCGGTTCGGCCTCGATGGTGATGGCCTGGGCGGGGCAGATGGCCTCGCACAGCTTGCAGGCGATGCAGCGTTCTTCGCCGTTCGGATAGCGGCGCAGCGCGTGTTCGCCGCGGAAACGCGGCGACTGCGGGTTGCGCTCGAACGGATAGTTCACCGTGGCCTTGGGCTTGGCCATGTACTTCAGCGACAGGCCGACAGCGCCGAACACGTCGGTCAGCATCGCGCCCTTGGCCGCCTGAACGATACGGGTCAGCATTACGATTTCACTCCGGCGCACTCGCGTTGATAGCGGGCGCTTTCCTTGTCGAGGGTCTGGCACAGGCGCTGGCGTTCCGCCTCGCGCCGTTCAACTTCCTGCACCTTGCGCTCCCACTGATAGACAGACACGGGGTCAGCCTCATAGGGCGCGCACGCCGACACCAGCATGGGCGTAGTCAGGGCGAACATCATGACGGCGATCTTGCACTTCATCCGCTGATCCGGCGATCGCAGCCGTCTCTGCTGAAGCGCGGATCGTCCCGCGACATACGCTGGCAATAGGCCAGCCTGTTCGACTCTTCTTCCCGCTGCCGGTCCAGCCGCTCCAGACGCGCGGAGGCCGTCTCCGGCCCGACCGGATCCATCGGCTTGAAGCTGCAGGCCGACAGACCGGCGACCAGCGCCAGCGCGATCAGGGATGTCGCCCGAACGCCCATCATGCCCCCACCGCAAACACGCGCCACGCCGCCACGAAAACCACGGCCACCAGCGAGGCGGGCAGGAAGATCTTCCAGCCCAGACGCATCAGCTGGTCATAGCGGTAACGCGGCACAAAGGCCTTCACCAGGGCGATCATGAAGAACCAGCCGACCACCTTGATGATGAACACCAGCAGGTAGAACAGGTTGGCGACGAAGGCCGGGACGCTGTTCAGGAAGTCGGTCGGGAAGCCCGGATTCCACCCGCCGCAGAACAGCAGGGTGATCATGGCGCACATGAAGACGATGTTGGCGTATTCGCCGATCATGAACAGCAGATAGGGGGTCGACGAATATTCGACCTGATAACCGGCCACCAGCTCCGATTCCGCTTCGGGAAGGTCGAACGGCGGGCGGTTCGTCTCGGCCAGCGCCGAGATGAAGAAGACCACGGTCATCGGCAGCATGACGATGATGGTCGGCAGGGTCTCAAGGCCGCCGCCGAAGGCGTTCCAGTTCCAGATCCAGCCGGACTGCTGGGTCACGATCTGCGTCAGGTTCATCGTCCCCGACAGCAGGATGACGTTGATGATGATGAGGCCCATCGAGACTTCATAGGACACCATCTGCGCCGCCGAACGCAGCGCGCCCAGGAACGGATACTTCGAGTTCGAAGCCCAGCCGCCCATGATGATGCCGTAAACGCCCAGCGAGCTGATCGCCAGAATATACAGGATGCCGACGTTCAGGTCCGCGACCACCCAGCCCGGTGCGAACGGGATCGCCGCCCACGCCACGAAGGCCAGCACGAAGCTGATCAGCGGGGCCAGGATGAAGACCACCTTGTCCGACCCGGCGGGGATGACGATCTCCTTCAGCACGAACTTGAAGAAGTCGGCGAAGGATTGCAGCAGGCCGAAGGGGCCGACCACGTTCGGACCCTTGCGCAGCTGAACGCCCGCCCAGATCTTGCGGTCGGCCAGCAGCAGGAAGGCCAGGGAGATCAGGATACCGACCACCACCAGCAGGATCCCGCCGACCGTGGCGAGGGTCCAACCCAGAGGCGTGGTCCAGAAGGAAGTCGCAGCGTCCATGATTTACTCCGCCGCCAGGGCGACCGGCGCCGTCCGCTCAGCGGACAGTTGGGCCATGGTTTCACTGGCGCGCGCGATCGGGTTGGTCAGATAGGGATCGGCGATGACGGAAACGAAGGCGACGTCGCCCAGGTCTCCCTTGGCGCCTAGCTTGGCGACGTCGAACGTCGCAGCCGGGGCCAGATAGTCGATACGGCCGAAGGTCGGATGGTCGCCCATCAGCTTCGTGCGCAGCTGGTCGAGGGTGTCGAACGGCAACTTGTGCCCGACGCGCTCCGACAGGGCGCGGATGATGGCCCAGTCTTCCTTGGCCTCGCCCTTCGGGAAGACCACGCGTTCGGCCATCTGCACCCGGCCCTCGGTGTTGACGTACAGGCCCGACTTCTCGGTGTAGGCCGCGCCCGGCAGGATCACGTCCGCGCCGTGCGCGCCGCGATCGCCGTGCGAGCCCAGATAGACGCGGAAGGCGCCCGATGCATCCGCGTTCACCTCATCGGCGCCCAGCAGGAACAGCACGTCCAGCGCGCCCGGCTTCAGCATGGCGGCGACATCCAGACCGCCCTCGCCCGGCAGGAAGCCCATGTCCATACCGCCGACGCGCGCGGCGGCGCTGTGCAGGACGTTGAAGCCGTTCCAGCCGTCCTTGACCACGCCGACCTTCTTGGCCAGCGCGCCCAGGGCGTTCAGCACGGCCGGGCCGGTCTCGCCGGTCAGGGCGCCCGCGCCGACGATGATGGCGGGACGTTCGGCCTTGGTCAGGAAATCAACAGCGGCCTTGGGCGGCTTGCCGACGGTCTTCGAACCGGCGCCGAGGTAGTTGTAGTCATAGGTCAGATCGGCCTGCGGGCCGATGACGCCGATCTCGACGCCGCCCTTCAGCCACGTCTTGCGGATGCGCGCGTTCAGCAGCGGCGCTTCCGTGCGCGGATTGGCGCCGACGATCAGGATGGCGTCAGCGTTTTCAATGCCTTCCAGCCCGGAGTTGAACAGCCAGCCCTCACGAGCCTCGCCGCCCAGCGCAGAGCCGTCCTGACGGCAGTCGGTGTTGGCCGAACCCAGGGCGCGGAACAGATCCAGCGTCGCCTTCATCGACTCAGCGTCCTGAAGATCGCCGGCGATGGCGCCGATGCGGTCGGCCGAAGCGGTCTTCAGCTTGTCCGCGACAACCGACAGGGCCTCGTCCCACGAAGCCGGACGCAGCTTGCCGTTCTCACGCACCCACGGGCGGTCCAGACGACGCGCCTGCAGGCCGTCGACGGCGTAGCGGCTCTTGTCCGACAGCCATTCCTCGTTGATGCCCTCGTTCACGCGCGGCAGCACACGCATGACCTCGGCGCCGCGCGAGTCGGCGCGGATGTTCGAACCCAGGGCGTCCATCACGTCGATGGTCTCGGTCTTCTTCAGCTCCCACGGGCGGTAGTGATACTGCCACGGGCGGTGCGTCAGGGCGCCCACCGGGCACAGGTCGTTGACGTTGCCCGACAGCTCGCTGTCGATGTTCTTTTCCAGATAGGTCGTGATCTCGGCGCTTTCGCCGCGCGAGATCATGCCGATGTCCGGGACGCCCGCTACTTCGGTGATGAAGCGGACGCAACGCGTGCACTGGATGCAGCGCGTCATGAACGTCTTGACCGTCGGGCCCATGTTCTTTTCTTCGACCGCGCGCTTGTTCTCGCCATAGCGCGAGCCGTCGCGGCCGTAGCCGACAGCCTGATCCTGCAGGTCGCACTCGCCGCCCTGGTCGCAGATCGGGCAGTCCAGCGGGTGGTTGATGAGCAGGAACTCCATCACCCCTTCGCGGGCCTTCTTCACCATCGGCGTGTCGGTGAAGATTTCCTGACCTTCGGCGGCCGGCAGCGCGCACGAAGCCTGCGGCTTCGGCGGTCCAGGCTTCACCTCGACCAGGCACATGCGGCAGTTGCCGGCGATGGACAGGCGCTCGTGGTAGCAGAACCGCGGGATTTCCTGCCCGGCGCGCTCGGCGACCTGCAGCACGGTCATGCCCGGTTCGAACTCGACTTCAACGCCGTTGACCTTGGCGATAGGCATTACGATTACTCCGCCGCGATCGCGTGGCCGGCGAAGTTCGCGCGGCGGCTGCGGTAGGTGTGGATGCGCTCTTCGATCTCGTGACGGAAGTGCCGGATCAGACCCTGAACGGGCCAGGCGGCGGCGTCGCCGAGGGCGCAGATGGTGTGGCCTTCGACCTGACCGGCCACGTCGAGCAGCAGGTCGATCTCGGACGGGTCGGCATCGCCGATCGCCATACGCTCCAGCACGCGCCACATCCAGCCGGTGCCTTCACGGCACGGCGTGCACTGGCCGCAGCTCTCGTGCTTGAAGAAGTAGCTGATGCGGGCGATCGCCTTCACGATGTCGGTCGACTGGTCCATGACCGTCACGCCCGCCGTGCCGAGGGTCGAACGCATTTCGCGCATGGAATCGAAGTCCATCAGGGCGACTTCGGCCTGTTCGCGCGTGATCACCGGGCAGGACGCGCCGCCCGGAATGATGGCCTTCAGGTTTTCCCAGCCGCCGCGCACGCCGCCGCCGTGATCCTCAATCAACTGGCGCAGCGGGATCGACATGGCCTCTTCGACCACGCAGGGCGTGTTCACGTGACCGGACAGGGACATCAGCTTGGTGCCCGCGTTGTTCGGACGGCCGAAGCTGGCGAACCAGTCGGCGCCGCGACGCAGGATGGTGCCGACGACAGCGATCGACTCGACGTTATTCACGGTCGTCGGGCAGCCATAGAGGCCGGCGCCCGCCGGGAACGGCGGCTTCAGGCGCGGCTGGCCCTTCTTGCCTTCCAGGCTTTCCAGCAGAGCCGTCTCTTCGCCGCAGATATAGGCCCCGGCGCCGTGGTGGATATAGACGTGGAAGTCCCAGCCGTGGACGTTGTCGTCACCGATCAGCCTGGCCTCATAGGCCTGCTTGACGGCGGCTTCCATGCGCTCGCGCTCAAGAATGTATTCGCCGCGCAGATAGATGTAGCAGGCGTGCGCCTGCATGGCGAAGGAGGCGATCATCGCGCCTTCGATCAGCAGGTGCGGATCATGACGCATGATCTCGCGGTCCTTACACGTCGCGGGCTCGGACTCATCGGCGTTGATGACCAGGTAGTGAGGGCGATCCTTCACTTCCTTGGGCATGAAGGACCACTTCAGCCCGGTCGAGAAACCGGCGCCGCCGCGTCCGCGCAGGCCAGAGTTCTTGACGTTGTTGATGATCCAGTCGCGGCCAAGGTCCAGCATGTCCTTGGTGGCGTTCCACGCGCCGCGCGTCTTCGCACCCTCAAGGCCCCAGTCATGGAAGCCATAGAGGTTGGTGAAGATCCGATCCTTGTCTTGGAGGATGCCGACCATGATCCCTTAAAGTCCTTCCGCCATGCGGCGTTTATGGTGGCGGGTGCGCTGGAAGACGGCGTAGATCACCAGCACCCATCCCACGGCCAACAGGCCATAGGCCGCCATCACCGCGTTTTCAGTCAGGCCGAAACGGCCCTCGCGTGCGAACAAAACCAGTGCGGCCGCAACCACGATACAGGCCAGCCCCGCCCAACGCGGGCGCCAGCCGACGCGACGCAGCTCGGCCCGATAGGCCGCCCTGCCCGCTTCTGTTTCGAGATCCGGCCGCCCCATCAGACCGGCGCCTTTTCAGCGACAGGTTCCGAGTTCGGCAGCTTCTTGATCTTCTTCGCGGCCGAGCCGTCATACAGCGCCGGGTCCGTCAGAACGCGCGCGCCGCCCACCGGCTCGGACGTGTGACGGCCGACATAGCTGCCCGCCTTCGGCGTCTTGCCCGCAGCGAAATCATCGATGATCTGGGCCATGTTTTCCGGCGTCAGGTCTTCGTAATAGAGGTCGTTGATCTGGGCCACCGGCGCGTTCGAACAGGCGCCGATGCACTCGACTTCCTGCCAGGTGAAGCGGCCGTCGGCGGACAGTTCGTCCTTGGGGCCGATCTTCTCGCGGCACACGCGCATCAGCTCATTGGAGCCGCGCAGCATGCACTGCGTCGTGCCGCAGACCTGGATCAGCGCGGCCTTACCGACCGGCGTCAGCTGGAACATGGTGTAGAAGGTCGCGACCTCCAGCACCCGGATATAGGCCATGCCCAGCAGGTCGCCGATGGCGCGGATGGCGGGCTCCGAGACCCAGCCTTCCTGCTTCTGGACCAGCCACAGCACCGGGATCACCGCCGACTGACGACGCGATTCCGGGTATTTCTGGATCCACCACTGAGCCTTTTTCATCGTCTCTTTCGAGAACTCGAAAGAGGCAGGCTGCTCCTTGGCGAGACGACGAACGGACATCAGACTTCCATCTCAGAAACAACAGTGCCTTCGCCCAGCACCTTCTTGCGGACGGTCAGAACCCGGTGCTGGCCCTGACGGCGGATCAGGAAGCAGTGTTGCTGCTGCTCGCCATAAGGGGCGGTCGTCGAATAGCTGACCAGTTCCCAGCCCTGGTTCAGGCGTTCGGAAAGCGGTCGGTTCATCGATCCACCTCCCCGAACACCATGTCGAGCGAGCCGAGTATGGCGGACACGTCCGCCAGCATGTGGCCGCGGTTCATCCAGTCCATCGCCTGCAGGTGACGGAAACCGGGGGCCGACAGCTTGACGCGGTAGGGTTTGTTGGTGCCGTCCGACACCAGATAGACGCCGAACTCGCCCTTGGGCGCTTCAACGGCCGCATAGACCTCGCCTTCCGGCGTCTTGAAGCCCTCGGTGTAGAGCTTGAAGTGGTGGATCAGCGCTTCCATCGAACGCTTCATCTCACCGCGACGCGGCGGCGTGGCCTTGTGGTCTTCCGACAGGACCGGCTCGCCGGGGCAGTTGCGCAGCTTGTGGATGCACTGCTCCATGATGCGCACCGACTGGCGCATCTCTTCGACGCGGCACAGGTAGCGGTCCCAGCAGTCGCCGTTCTTGCCGACGACGATGTCGAACTCCATGTCGGCGTAGCAGTCGTACGGCTGGGCCTTGCGCAGGTCCCAGGCGATGTCCGAGCCGCGCAGCATGACGCCCGAGAAGCCCCAGGCCATGGCGTTTTCCTTGGACACCACGCCGATGTCGACGTTCCGCTGCTTGAAGATGCGGTTTTCGGTGACCAGGCTTTCGATGTCGTTCAGCGCCGCCGGGAACTCGGCGCACCAGCGGCCGATGTCGTCGATCAGCTCGGGCGTCAGGTCCTGATGGACGCCGCCCGGACGGAAGTAGTTGGCGTGCAGACGCGCGCCGCAGGCCCGCTCATAGAAGACCATCAGCTTCTCGCGCTCTTCGTGGCCCCACAGCGGCGGGGTCAGGGCGCCCACGTCCATGGCCTGCATGGTCGCGTTCAGAAGATGGTTCAGGATGCGGCCCATCTCCGAGTACAGGACCCGGATCAGCTGGCCGCGATACGGCACGTCCAGACCCAGCAACCGCTCGATGGCCAGACAGAAGGCGTGTTCCTGGTTCATCGGCGAGACGTAGTCCAGCCGGTCCAGATAGGGGATGTTCTGGAGGTAGGTGCGCGCCTCCATCAGCTTCTCGGTGCCGCGGTGCAGCAGGCCGATGTGCGGATCGACGCGCGTGACCAGCTCGCCGTCCAGCTCCAGCACCAGACGCAGCACGCCGTGCGCGGCCGGGTGTTGCGGGCCGAAGTTGATGGTGAATTTGCGGTCGTCCATCGCCCGCGCGTGCGGGGTTAGGCCGTCTTCATAATCTTCGAACGGGTCGATGGCCGAACCGATCGGCGCCGGCATGTTCTTGACGTCGGCCATTACTGCGCTCCCGCCTTTTCATCGCCCGGCAGGACGGTCGGATAGTCGGCGCCTTCCCACGGAGACAGGAAGTCGAAGTTGCGGAATTCCTGCGTCAGCTTCACCGGCTCATAGACAATGCGCTTCTGCTCTTCGTCGTAGCGGACCTCGACATAGCCCGTCATCGGGAAGTCCTTGCGCAGCGGGTGCCCCTGGAAGCCGTAGTCGGTCAGGATGCGGCGCATGTCCGGGTGGTCCGAGAAGATCATGCCGTACATGTCGAAGGCTTCACGCTCGAACCAGCCCGCCGACGGATAGACCGACGACACGCTGGGGACCGGCTTCACTTCATCGGTCGACACCTTGACGCGAACGCGCGCGGCGCGCGTCAGCGACAGCAGGTGATAGACGACCTCGAACCGCTCGGCGCGGTCAGGATAGTCGGCGCCGCAGACGTCCATGCACAGCTGGAAGCCGAACTGATCGCGCAGGGCCGTCATGATCGCGACGATCTTCTCACGCGGGGCGATCAGGGTCAGTTCGCCATAGGCCACCACAGCCTCGACGCCGAGCGCCGCGACCATTTCCGTGCCCAGAGGCGTCAGGGCGGATTCGCGCTCCGCAACGCGCACCAGCTCGCTCATCGCTCAATGGTCCCCGTGCGGCGGATCTTCTTCTGCAGCTGCAGGATACCGTACAGCAGAGCCTCGGCGGTCGGCGGGCAGCCCGGAACGTAGACGTCCACCGGCACCACGCGGTCGCAGCCGCGCACGACGCTGTAGCTGTAGTGGTAATAGCCGCCGCCGTTGGCGCAGCTGCCCATCGAGATGACGTAGCGCGGGTCCGGCATCTGGTCGTAGACCTTGCGCAGGGCCGGAGCCATCTTGTTGGTCAGCGTCCCGGCGACGATCATCAGGTCCGACTGACGCGGCGAACCGCGCGGGGCGGTGCCGAAACGCTCCAGATCGAAGCGCGGCATCGACAGGTGGATCATCTCGACGGCGCAGCAGGCCAGACCGAACGACATCCACATCAGCGAACCCGTGCGCGCCCAGGTGATGACGTCGTCCAGCGAGGTCGTCAGGAAGCCGCGCTCGCCCAGTTCCGTATTGACGGACTCAAAGAACTTGTCGTGGATCTGGGGGTCATAGCCCTCGACGGTCGAACGCGCAGCCGAGCCGGCGGGGACCAGAGGACTGGAGGGGGCGATCACTGCCATTCCAGGGCTCCCTTCTTCCATTCGTAGATGAAGCCGATGGTCAGGATCCCCAGGAACACCATCATCGACCAGAAGGCGAAGACCATGCCGCCGTGCGACAGGTCGAACATCGACACCGCCCACGGGAACAGGAAGGCGATTTCCAGGTCGAAGATGATGAAGAGGATCGACACCAGATAGAAACGCACGTCGAACTTCATGCGCGCGTCGTCAAAGGCGTTGAAGCCGCACTCATAAGCCGAGAGCTTCTCGGTGTCGGGGTTCTTGGGGGCCAGCACCCAGGCCGCCAGCATGAAGCCGGCGCCGAGCACGATGGCGATGCCCAGGAAAACGACGATCGGAAGGTATTCTAGAAGAAATTCGTTCATTCGAGCTGCCTCGCCCGCCGGGAGGTAGAGGGCGGATTCGGGGCTTCTTAGACCCAACCTCGCCAGGGTTCAAACCCATGTCGGCAAAGGTTTTTTGTTGCGAATGGTTCTCACTGTTCCGGCTGTTTTATTCCGGCCCGTTCGACGGTTTCCGGCATTGCAGCGATCCGTGAAAGCGAGGGCGCAGATGTCCCGAAATCCGCTTGCGAACGGATTCAGGCGCCCACCGCATTCAGCACAGCCTCATCCGCCTGCCGCCCCAAGCGCATGGAAGGCGGAATATCAGGCGCTCTCACTCCATCAGACAGGCGCGCCATGTCGGTTCTTCAGGCTATTCCGGCCGGACGGCGAGATGTTTTCATTTATCCACAGCCGGGTCGCTTGACGTGCGACGCAGCCCCGCCTAAACGACGCCCCTCGCCGCGGCGCACAGCGCTTCGGACGGGAACGCGGGTGTAGCTCAGTTGGTTAGAGTGCCGGCCTGTCACGCCGGAGGTCGCGGGTTCGAGCCCCGTCACTCGCGCCACTCCTTCTCATGAACATGAGGGAGTGGCGCACTGCCCTTCCCCTTCTCTCTCAAAAATCACTTCCGCCTTCAGACACCACCTTCGCGCGCCTGTTCAGGCTCTGCCTTCTGCACGCCCGCCATCAAGCGCCTAGTTGATGAGCAACGCCTCGCGGGGTGTAACGAACTCGGCCTTCCCGGTCAGTTCACCGTAAAGCATGCTCAGGTCCTCGAAGACGCGGTTCCAGGCGAACTGCTCGACGGCCTTCACGCGGGCGGCGCAGCCCAGCGCTTCCACATCGCGCGCGAACAGGGCCTCGATCGCCGTAGCGTAATCGACCGGATCAGCCGAGGCGGCCAACTGCCCGACGCTGTCGTCCACCGTTTCAGCGACCCCGCCCGCATTGACGCCGACCACGGCCCGGCCGCAGGCCATGGCCTCCAGCACGATCAGGCCGAACGGCTCCTTGTCATTGGCGTGCACGAAGGCGTCGCAGCTGGCGATTATGCGCGCCACCGCGCGCGGGTCTTTTTCATACGGCAGTGAGATGACGCGATCCTCCGCAGGCATCCCTGCCCCGGCGCCGACCAGCACCAGATGATAGGGCGCGCCCAGACGCTGCACCGCATCAATCAGGACGCCGACGTTCTTCTCCTTGGCCGGGCGTCCGGCGAAGCACAGCAGGCGGGCGTCCGCGCCCAGCCCCAGCTTCTTCAGCAGCGCCTCGCGATCACGACGGTCCGGATGGAAGGCGTCCACATCCACGCCCAGCGGCCGAATCACAATGTCGCCTACGCCCGCCTCCTCCAGCCGCCGCGCGATGAAGCGGCTGGGCGAGACGACGCGGTCGAATTGCGAAAACAGCTTGGCCCAGCGCTTTTCGACCGGCTTCTTGGCCCATTCGCCGAAATGCAGGGCCGCCAGCGCCGCAGGGTCCGAATGGCAGAAGCCCACGACCGGACATCCGACCCTCTGCCCCGCCTCCAGCGCGCCCTGGCCGGGCGTATAGGGATCGCCCGCCTCGATCAGCGCAGGGTTAAGCGACGACACCCACGCGCCCCAGCGCCGCACCGAACCCGGCCAGCGATATCCGTCACCGAAAGGCAGTTTGGGCGCCTGCAGACGGACAATGCCGTCCGATCCCGTCCGATAGCCGGAACCCGGCACCACAAGATTATGCGCCACGCCGGGGCGCTCGGCCTCCAGCCACGCCTTTTTGGACATCAGATAGCGCTTCACCCCGCCCGAACGCGGCGCGAACAGCATGGTGGTGTCGACCAGACGGGGGCGGGAATCAGTCGCCGCCGCCTTCATCGCCCGCAAGGTGTCGGCGACTTCTTCATCAAGGCCAGGAAACAGCCGCAGCTCGCTTTCCTGCACGTCGATGGGGTTGATGCTCATCCAGCGGACCTTCTGCCTGTCGTTCTTCACGCTAACGCTAAAGCTCCGACTTTGGATGCGACGAATACGGTTGAAGTCAGCCCCCCTTTCGCCCGTAACGCCAGTAACGGCTACGCTCAAGAGAAAGACGACAGGCGTGCATTTTCATCTGCCGTTCAGATTGATCGCCCTACGCCCGGTCTTGCATTCGCCTCAAATTAGAGAAACTTGGGGCATGCTGGCGCAGACCCTGTTAGGAGGGGCGCCTTCAATCCTTGCGCGTGCGACCACGAGGGGTTTCTGACGAATGCGTATTCTGCTCGCGAGCGCCGTTGCGATCGCTCCTCTGATGGTCGCTTCCGGCGTTCAGGCCGAACAGGTCATTTCGAATGAGCGGACCACCCCGGTCCGCACCTCGACCGCCAACAGCGGCGCACCCGACGCGGTGCGTCTGGCCAGCGGCGGCTCGGTCGTCGTCACCTCTGGGACGGCCGTGACGCTGGATTCCAGCCATGACGTGAAGCTGGACGCCGGTTCCAAGATCGACATGCTCAAGGCCGCCGACGGCGCCACGGGCATCGAGATACAGGGCGGCAACACGGGCAATGTCACCATCGCCGGCGCCATCAACATCACCGACTCCATCGAGGAGTATAAGGACGAGAACGACGACGGCATTCCCGACGGCCCGTTCGCCGACGGCACGAACCGCCACGGCGTCCGCGTCACGGGGACGGCGCCGCTGGTCGGCGACATCCGCATCGAATCCACAGGCTCGATCAAGGTCGAGGGCAACCAGTCTTCGGGCCTGACCGTCGACGCCCCCCTGACCGGGAACATCTTCAGCCAGGGCCAGATCACCGTCATCGGCACGGACGCCTACGGCATCCACACCACGGGCGATGTGACCGGTAACGTCACTGTCTTGGGCAGCGTCGGCGTGCTGGGCGAGAACGCCACCGGCGTGGCCATCGACGGCGACGTCGACGGCGCCGTCAAGATTCAGGGCACGGTGACCTCGACCGGCTACCGCTTCACCACGGCCCCGCCCTCCAAGCCGACGACGAGCGATCCGGTCAAGGGACGGCCCTACCTCGAAAACCTCAAGCCCGAGGACATGCTGCAAGGCGGCCCGGCCGTGCGGATTGCTGGTGACGTGACCAAGGGCGTCGTGTTCGACGCCCCGCCGCCGCCCCTGCCCGACGACACCACCGAAGAAGAGAAGAAGGATCCCGATCGCGACAAGGACGGCATCCCCGACGCCCAGGAAACCACGTCCACGATCCGCACCTTCGGCGGCGCGCCCGCCGTGCTGGTCGGTTCCGAAGACAAGGCCATCTCCCTCGGCGCCGTCGGAACCGGCGATGACGCCTATGGCTTCATCAACCGCGGCACGATCGAGGCCTCCGGCGTCTATAAGGAAATCGACGCGACCGGCGTTCAGATCGGCGGGACCGGCCATGCCGTCACCCTCAGCGGCGGCCTGCGCAACCAGGGCACGATCACCTCGACCGCCGTCACAGCGGATAGCACCGCCCTGCACTTCGGCGACGGCGCCACGGCAGGCAAGATCCTCAACTCAGGCGCGATCCAGAGCCTGTCCACCGGCTCCGGCGAGCACCAGTCGTCCGGCATCCTGATCAGCAGCGGCGCCAACGTCGGCGCGCTGGACAACTCCGGCGCCATCACCGCAGGGATGAGCGGCTCCAAGGGCGACGCCGTCGCCGTGAACGATGAATCGGGCACGCTCACCTCGATCAACAACACCGGCAAGATCATCGCCGCCGTCACGCCTGAAAAGGATGTGGCCCGCACCGGCTCGGCGGTCGCCATCGACGTCAGCGCCAACACCACGGGCTTCACCCTGGTGCAGGACGGCGTGGTCATTCCCGATCACAAACTGCCCGACGCCGACGGCGACGGGGTGCCGGACGCCAATGAGCCGGTCATTCAAGGCGCAATCCGCCTCGGCTCGGGCGATGATGTTCTGGACATCCGCAACGGCACGGTCACCGGCGACATCGCCTTTGGAACCGGCAAGGACCGTCTGGCGATCAGCGGCGGCGCCGTGGTCACCGGCAAGCTGTCGAACGGCGACGGCCAACTGGACATCGACATCTCCAAGGGCACGCTGGACGCCCGCCAGTCCGGTCAGGTCGAGGCCAGCAACCTGAACGTCGGCGCCGACGGCAAGCTGATCGTAACCCTGGACCCCGCCAACAACACATCCGGCGGCTTCAAGGTCAGCGGCAACGCCACCCTGGCCGACGGCGCCGGTCTGGGCGTGCGGTTCGACTCCCTGATCCAGGACCCGACCTCCTTCACC
The DNA here is from genome assembly GCF_039673845.1 of Brevundimonas diminuta. Classification (GTDB taxonomy): domain Bacteria; phylum Pseudomonadota; class Alphaproteobacteria; order Caulobacterales; family Caulobacteraceae; genus Brevundimonas; species Brevundimonas diminuta_E. The sequence goes on from NZ_JBDJMK010000004.1 coordinate 243,457, forward strand.
ATCATCGAGGCGGGCGATCTGAAGGTCGGCGCCATCGATCAGGAAGGGCTGCAGAACAACTCGCCCTACGCCTTTGTGGTCAAGTCGAACGTCGATGAGGCCGCCGGCAAGCTGACCGTCGACGCCCGTCGACGCACGGCCGAAGAAGCCGGCATGATCAAGGCCGAGGCCGCCGCCTATGACGTTCTCTATGCCGGTCTGGCCGACAATGAGCTGATCCGCGCGGCCATGCTGAACCAGACCGACCGCGACGGCTTCTTCCATATCTATCAGCAACTGTTGCCTGACCACTCGGGCGGGCCGCTGCTGTCGCTGGCCAGCGGCGTCGACGCCGTGACCCGCGCCCTGACCGGCCGCAACGCCTCGGCCGCGCCGGGCGAGACCAGCGCCTGGGTGCAGGAGATCAACTTCTACGCCGACAAGGACAAGACCGACACCTACGGCTTCCGCTCCGAGGGCTTCGGCCTGGCGGGCGGCGTCGAGCGCGGCACCAATCTGGGCGCCTTCGGCGTCACCGCGGCCTTCACCTCCTCCGATCTGGAAGACCCCGAAGCCGCCGCCGAGGAAGTCCTGTCCGCCAACCTGCTGGAACTGGGCCTCTACTGGCGCGCACAGGGTCAGTACTGGTCGACCTGGGCGCGGGCCGCAGGCGGCTACGCCTCCTTCGACGCCACGCGCAAGCTGGTGGCCGACGGCATCCATCTGAAGAACAAGTCGACCTGGCACGGCTTCACCGTGGCCGCCGCCGGGGGCGCCTCCTATGAACGCCACTTCGGCCGCATCAACGTGCGCCCCGAAGCCTATGTCGAATACTTCTCGCTGAACGAGGACGCCCGCACTGAAAAGGGCGGCGGCGATGGCTTCGACCTCGATATCGACAAGCGTGACGGCCACATGTTCTCGGGCGTGGCGGCGGTCAACATCGGCTACGGCTTCGGCAAAGACGGCTGGATCCGTCCGGAAGTCCGCCTGGGCTGGCGCCAGAACTTCTCGGTCGATGCGGGCCAGACCATCGCCCGTCTGGCCTCGGGCGGCGACGCCTTCACCCTGGACCCGGCCAGCATCGAGGGCGGCGGGCCGATCCTGGGCTTCCGCCTGAACGTCGGCAACGACCTGGGGCTGCTGTCCATCACCGGCGACGCCGAGCTGCTGGAAGACTACGTCCGCTACACCCTTCTGCTGCGGGCCAGCTTCAAGTTCTGATTTTTCTTCGGAACGCGCATCAAAAAGGGCCGCCGGATTCGTTCCGGCGGCCTTTTCCATGTCTTGCCGCCTGCCTGTGCTCTCCTATGATCCCCGCCGAACCATAGGGGGTTTCCTGATGAACAAATTCGCCTGGGCGGCCTGCGCCCTGATCCTGAGCGCCCATGCGCCCGCGCTGGCGCAGACCGCGCCTGCCGCCGCCGCCCAAGCCGCCCTGCCCTCCGTCGACCGCGGCCTGTTCACGGCCCAGGACCTGTTCGGCATGGAGGTCGCCTCCGACGCCCAGATCAGCCCCGACGGCAGCCAGATCGCCTATGTCCGCCAGACGGCCGACATCATGACCGACCAGATGCGCCCGACCATCTGGCTGATCGACGTGAAGACGGGCCAGCACTCGCCGCTGGTCGCCTCGGCCGGTTCGCACCGCCAGCCGCGCTGGTCGCCGGACGGCACGCGCCTGTCCTACATCTCGAACGCCGAGGGCGGCGCGCCCCAGCTGTTCGTCCGCTGGATGGCCAGCGGCCAGGCCGTGCGCGTCAGCAACCTGCCCAACACCCCGTCCAGCATCAGCTGGTCGCCGAACGGCGAGCAACTGGCCTATTCGGTCCTGGTTCCCAGCGACAAGCCCAAGATCGGCTCGCCCCTTCCCAAGCCGGAAGGCGCCAAATGGGCCCCGCCGCTGGAGATCATCGACACCGTCTCCTACCGCTCGGACGGTCAGGGCTATCTGAAGACCGGCTTCCGTCAGGTCTTCGTGGTCGGCTCTCAGGGCGGCGGCGCGCGCCAGCTGACCCACGGCGACTTCAACCACGGCGGCGGCCTGTCCTGGTCGCCCGATTCGCGCACCCTGTACCTCAGCGCCAACCGCCGCCCTGACTGGCAGCGTGAAACCGCCGACAGCGAAGTCTACGCCCTGAACGTGCAGACCGGCGGCCTGACCGCCCTGACCAGCCGCGCCGGACCCGACAACTCGCCCGTCGCCTCGCCCGACGGCCGCCGCATCGCCTATCTGGGCTATGACGACAAAGGCATGGGCTACCACAACACCGGCCTGTATGTGATGGACGCCGACGGCTCGAACAGCCGCCTGCTGACCGGCAATCTGGACCGCTCGGTCCGCTCTCCGGTCTGGAGCCGCGACGGCCGCTCGATCCATGTCGCCTATGACGATCAGGGCCGCACTAAGGTCGCCCGCGTCTCGCTGGACGGCGCCCTGACCAATCTGATCGAAGACCTGACCGGGGACGATTTCGGCCGTCCCTACACCGGCGGCGACTACTCGGTCGCCAATGACGGCGCCATCGCCTACACGCGCGGCACGACCAGCCGCCCGGCCGATGTTCACGTCCTGAAGGGCGGCCGCAGCACCCAGCTGACCCACCTGAACGCCGACTTCCTCAACGCCCGCCGTCTGGGCGAGGTGCGCCGCATCCAGGTCGCCTCTTCCCACGACCAGCGCGCGGTCGAAAGCTGGCTGACGCTGCCGGTCGACTATGTCGAGGGCCAGCGCTATCCGCTGGTGCTGGAAATCCACGGCGGCCCGTTCGCCGCCTATGGCCCGCACTTCGCCACCGACAACCAGCTGTTCGCCGCCGCCGGATACGCCGTGCTGTCGGTCAACCCGCGCGGCTCGACCTCCTATGGCTATGAGTTCGCCAACCTGATCCACCACAACTATCCGTCGAACGACTATGACGACCTGATCAGCAGCGTCGACGACATCATCGCCCAGGGCATCGCCGATCCGAACAAACTGTTCGTCACGGGCGGCTCGGGCGGCGGCGTGCTGACCAGCTGGATCGTCGGCAAGACCGACCGGTTCAAGGCCGCCGTGGTGCAGAAGCCGGTCATCAACTGGGCCAGCTTCGCGCTGACCGCCGATAACCCGGCCACCTTCGCCCGCTACTGGTTCGGCGAATATCCGTGGGAGAACCCGGAGGCCTACTGGCGCCGGTCGCCGCTGTCGCTGGTCGGCAACGTCAAGACCCCGACCATGGTCGTCGTCGGCGACGAGGACTATCGCACCCCGGTCAGCGAGTCGGAGCAGTACTACACCGCCCTGCAACTGCGCGGCGTGCCGACGGCTCTGGTCAAGATCCCCGGCGTCGGCCACAGCCTGGCTGTCCGCCCGTCCCAGAACGCGGCCCGCATGAACACCATGCTGGAATGGTTCGACCGCTATAAGGACGGCGCCCCGGCCGCCCGCTAAGGCCGGACCCGCCTCCATTGAAACCCGCGCCCGCCGTCGATCGGCAGGCGCGGGTTTTTGCCATCTGCGCTTCAAGCGTGGCGTTAGTTGACTTTTAACCAGAACACTTACAGAACATCACAGTCGGTTCACGCCTTGTTCTGGATTCTGCGCCATGCTCACGAAGAAACAGCACGAACTCCTGATGTTCATTCATGAGCGCATCCGGGAGACGGGCGTTTCCCCCTCCTTCGACGAGATGAAGGAGGCGCTGGATCTGGCGTCCAAATCCGGCATCCACCGCCTGATCACGGCGCTGGAGGAACGCGGCTTCATCCGCCGCCTCGCCCACCGCGCCCGCGCGCTGGAAGTGGTCAAACTGCCCGAACAGGCGACGACCGCCGCCCCGGCCAAGGGTCGCGCCCCGTTCAGACCCGACGTGATTCAGGGCGGCGGCCTGAACCCCGGCGCCGCTGCGCCCGAAGCCGCGAATGACGTGCGCGACCTGCCCCTGCTGGGCAAGATCGCCGCCGGCACACCCATCGCCGCCATCCAGCACGAGCGGGAGCGCCTGCCGGTCCCCGAAGCCATGCTGGGCGCGGGCGAACACTATCTGCTCGAGATCGAGGGTGATTCCATGATCGAGGCGGGCATCCTCGACGGCGACACCGTCATCATCAAACGGGTCGAGAACGCCTCTTCCGGCGAAATCGTCGTCGCCCTGGTCGAGGGAGAGGAAGCCACGCTGAAACGCCTGCGCAAGAAGGGTCAGTCCATCGCGCTGGAGCCCGCCAACAGCGCCTATGAAACCCGCATCTTCGGCCCCGATCAGGTCGAGGTTCAAGGCAAGCTGGTCGGCCTGCTCCGCCGATATCACTGACGCCTCAGCAGTTGGTTTAACGCACCGTCCCATGAACTCCGCTCATCCCGGCGGACGCCGGGACCCAGTGCTTTGGCTTCAGGCGCAGCCTTTGAAATCTGCTCCCCGGCCGGACCTGTCCGTAACTCACCGTCAGCACGTGTAGCACTTACTGGATCACAGCCTCCGCCGGGATGAGCGGAATTAGGGGGCAGCGCCTAATCTGCGCCCCCATCACTCCACGGACGCCTGCCCCGCACCTCCGCCGCCCACAGCGCGCGCCAGCTTCCGGCGTCATCGCGCCACAACTCCACCGAGCCGCCGCGCGCATAGTCCGCGCCGTCCAGCACCAGCCGCCCTTCGCATGACAGCGGTAGAACCGACACGACCGCACGCACGCTGATCACCTCTGCGCTGCGGCACATCTGGTCCAACTGCGCCTCGCCCGGCGCCACCTTGCCCCACCACAGCGCCAGAACGCCGCCCTCCCCCTCCGGCGCGCAGAAGGACCGCTTGCAGGTCCAGCCGTCGGACGGACGCCCGACCGCCTCCAGCCCCCGCCGCCGGGACCACAGATCGCTGGCGAACTGACGCACCGACGGCCGGATCACGACCGCCTCCTCCCCCTGTCGATAGGCGGCGTTGGCGCCGCCGTCTCCGATCCAGACATCAGGCGGCGCCGGGCGCGGCCAGATCAGCACGGCTGCAGCAAACGGCAGCCCCAGCAGACGCCACCATCCCCGCCACAGGCACATGAAAAGGATGCCCAGAAAGGCGACCGGCAGGGCCGCCGCCGGGGCGCTGGGGATCGTCTGCACCGCGCCGGGCAGGTTCGCCGCCCAATGGCCGATCGCCAGCATGGCGTCGACCGACCAGCCCGCCAGCCACAGGAAGGGCGCGCCCAGTCCCAGAGGCTCCAGCGCCGCGCCCAGCGCCAGCATGGGCATCATGATGAAATCGGCCAGCGGCGCGGTCGCCATATTGGCGATCAGCCCATAGACGGCGGTGCGATTGAAATGCTGCATGGCGAACGGCCCGGTCGCCATGCCCGCCACAAGGCTGGCGCAGCACGCGGCCAGCAACCAGCTTGCAAACCGCTGCACCGCCGCGATCGGCCACGGAACAGCCAGTTCGCGAATCCTGCGCGGCCAGATCTCGACCAGCGCCACCAGCGCCGCCGTCGCGGCGAACGACATCTGAAACCCCGGCGTCACCACAGCCTCGGGCCTCAGCAACAGGACGACAAAGGCCGCCGCCGACAGCGCCCGCATCGTCACCGCCTGTCGGTCCGCCAATATGGCCAGAAAGGCGATGGAGGCCGTGACCGCCGCCCGTTCCGCCGGCGCGGGCGCCCCAGAGATGACCAGATAGGTCCCCACCGCGATCAGCCCCGCGACCGCTGCGATTTTCTTGCCTGACGCCCTCAGCGCCAGCCAGGGCCACACCGCGACCGACAGCCGCACGGCGAAGAAGACAAAGCCCCCCACAACCGCCATATGCAGCCCCGAGATCGACAGGATGTGGGCCAGTCCTGAATCCCGCATGGCGTCCAGATCGGGATCCTGAATCCACGTCTCATGCCCCGTGGTCATGGCCGCCGCCACGCCGCCCGTCCGCTCGCCCAGACGGGCGACGATCCGCTGGGCCAGGGCGAAGCGGACGGCGTTGACCTTCATCTCCATCCGCACGCGCCACGGGGGCGGCGACAGGTCGGCGCTGCGCGTCGGCCCCAGGGCGAACAGCGTGCCGCCCAGCCCCTGAAAATAGGCGTTGCGGCCGAAGTCATACGCTCCCGGACTGGCGGGCGGCGGCGGCGGGTTCAACATGCCGAAGACGCGGATGGCCGCGCCGGGCGGCGGCGGCGCGCCCTTCACCGTGACGCGCAGGCGCTCGGGCGTCGCCTCGGGCGCCAGCCCCCGCACGCGCACCGGCGCCACGACGATGCGGGCGCCGTTCCGGCCGGACGAATCCACATCCATGACCCAGCCTTCGACCTGCGTCGGCTTCATGTCAGCGGGCGCGATCGGCGCCGCCGCCGCTCCGGCCCGCAGACTGGCGACCGCCAGTCCGCCGCTGAAACAGGCCAGCATCAGCAGGATCAACGTCGCCCAGCGCGGCAGCCCCCTCGCCTTGCCGATGATCCATGCCGCCAGCAGGACAGCGGCGACCAGCGCCAGCGGCCACGTCGCCGGTTCCTGCTTCAGCACGAAATAAGCGCCGCAGCCCATCCCGAAACAGACCGATGACCACATGGGCCACCGATCCGCCTGCGCCATCGCATCCGCGCGCAGGCTTTCAAATAAGCGGGCCATAAGGGTTCGCTTCCCCACGGGCGGGCGTATAAGACCCTGCCCTATGGATGCTGCCTCTATGACCTCCCCCTCCTCGACCGTCGTCACCCGCTTCGCCCCCTCGCCCACAGGCTACCTGCATATCGGCGGGGCGAGAACCGCGTTATTCAACTGGCTGTACGCCAAGGGACGCGGCGGCAAATTCCTGATCCGCATTGAGGACACCGACCGCGAGCGGTCGACCGATGAGGCCGTGAAGGCCATCTTCGACGGCCTGTCCTGGCTGGAGCTGTTCGGCGACGAAGAGCCCGTCTTCCAGTTCGCCCGCGCCGACCGCCACCGCGAAGTCATCGACCAGTTGCTGGCCACCGGCCACGCCTATCGCGACTTCCTGACCGCAGATGAAACCGGCGCCCTGCGCGATCAGGCAAAGGCCGAGGGCCGCGACTTCGTCTCGCCGTGGCGCGACCGTGAACCGTCCGCCGATGATCTGACCAGGCCGCACACGGTCCGCTTCCGCCGTCCGCTGGACCAGGCGGTCGTGGTCGAGGACGCCGTGCAGGGGACGGTGCGCTGGGAATCGGCCTCGCTGGACGATCTGGTCATCCTGCGCTCCGACGGGGCGCCGACCTATAATCTGGCCGTGGTGGTGGACGATCACGACATGGGCGTCACCCATGTCATCCGCGGCGACGACCATCTGAACAACGCCGCCCGCCAGAGCCTGATCTACGACGCCCTGGGCTGGACGCGGCCGACCTTCGCCCACATCCCGCTGATCCACGGCCCGGACGGCGCCAAACTGTCCAAGCGGCACGGCGCGCAGGCCGTGCATGAATACGCCGACATGGGCTACCTGCCCGAGGCGATGCGCAACTATCTGGCCCGTCTGGGCTGGGCGCACGGCGACGACGAACTGTTCAGCGACGAGCAGGCGTTGGCGTGGTTCGACCTGACCGGCGTCAACAAGGCGCCCGCCCGTCTGGACTTCGACAAACTGGCCCACGTCAACGCTCACTGGATCCGTCTGGCCGACGACGATCGCCTGGCCAAGCTGACGCTGGACGCCCATCTGGCGCGCGGCCGCGACCTGCTGCCGGATGATGAAGAACGCCTGTTGCGGGCCATGCCTTTCGTCAAGGATCGCGCCAAGACAATCCCGGAACTGGCCGATCAGACATCGTTCGTGTTGCAGGTGCGTCCACTCGCCCTGAACGAGAAATCCGCCGCTTTGCTGCAGGGCGAAAGCGGCGCTCGAATTTCACGACTGCGTGAACGACTGGGACTTTTCCAGAGCTGGGACGTCTTTCCTCTTGAGGCCGAGCTTAAGGTTTTTGCTGAAGAAGAAGGCGTAGGCTTTGGAAAAATAGGGCCTTCCCTTCGGGCGGCCTTGACGGGCGGTTCTGCATCGCCCGATATCGCCAGAACGCTGTGCGCTCTGGGCCGCGACGAAAGTCTCGGACGCTTGGATGATGCGCTGCAACAGACTAAGTGAACACCCATAACCAACTCAGGCCGACCGCCTCCCCGCGCGCCGGTCGCGAAGAAGAACAAGGGGCCAAGATGACTGAACAAGCGAAACCCGCCGGCTCGGCGACCCTGTCCTATCAGGACAAGACTGTTGAGCTCCCCGTCCTCTCCGGCTCGACCGGCCCGGACGTCATCGACATCCGCAAGCTGTATGGCGGCACCGGCGCCTTCACCTTCGACCCGGGCTTCACCTCCACCGCCGCCTGCGAATCGAGCCTGACCTATATCGACGGCGATGCGGGCGTGCTGCTGCACCGCGGCTATCCCATCGACCAGCTGGCCTCGAAGTCCAACTTCCTGGAAGTGTGCCACCTGCTGCTGCACGGCGAACTGCCGAACGCCGCCGAATATGAAGAGTTCGATCAGAACGTCACGCGGCACACCATGCTGCACGCCCAGTTCGATCGCTTCTTCGAAGGCTTCCGCCGCGACGCCCACCCGATGGCGATCATGGTCGGTACCGTCGGCGCCCTGTCGGCCTTCTATCACGACAGCCTGGACATCCATGATCCGGTGCAGCGCAACATCTCGGCCATCCGTCTGATCGCCAAGATGCCGACGATCGCGGCCCGCGCCTATAAATACCACATCGGTCAGCCGTTCGTTTCGCCGCGCAACGACCTGTCCTACGCCGAGAACTTCCTGCGGATGTGCTTCGCCGTTCCGGCCGAGGACTATCACGTCGATCCGGCCCTGGTGCGCGCCATGGACCGCATCTTCATCCTGCACGCCGACCACGAGCAGAACGCCTCGACCTCGACCGTCCGTCTGGCCGGTTCGTCGGGCGCCAACCCCTTCGCCTGTATCGCCGCGGGCATCGCCTGCCTGTGGGGCCCGTCGCACGGCGGCGCCAACGAAGAGGCGCTGAACATGCTGAAGGAAATCGGCACGCCGGACCGCATCCCCGAGTTCATTCAGGGCGTGAAGGACCGCAAGTACAAGCTGATGGGCTTCGGCCACCGCGTGTACAAAAACTACGACCCGCGCGCCAAGGTCATGCAGCAGTCGGCCTATGAAGTGCTGGCCGCCACGGGCCGCGAGAACGACCCGCTGTTCCAGGTCGCCAAGGAACTGGAAGCCGTTGCGCTGAAGGACGAATACTTCACCTCGCGCAAGCTGTTCCCGAACGTCGACTTCTATTCGGGCATCACCCTGTCAGCCATGGGCTTCCCGACCACCATGTTCACCGTGCTGTTCGCCCTGGCGCGCACCGTGGGCTGGATCGCCCAGTGGCAGGAAATGATGGCCGATCCGTCGCAGAAGATCGGCCGCCCGCGTCAGCTGTACACCGGCCCGACCGAGCGCGACTACGTGCCGCTGGCCCAGCGCGGCTAAGCCGTCGCACAGCGCAGAATGCAGAAACGCCGGGGCGAAAGCTCCGGCGTTTTTCTTTGCCCCTTGCGGAAGATCAACGCGCCGGGCCCCACCACGGATAAGCTATGTTCGGGCCCATCATTGACAAGGAAGACGACATGCAAGGCTATCTGGACGACATCGAACGCGCGACGCTCGACAACGAGGACTATCGCCGGGTGCTCTACACCGGCCGCCACCTGCAACTGGTGCTGATGACGCTGCAGCCCGGCGAGGAGATCGGCGAAGAGGTCCATGAGGGCCACGACCAGTTCTTCCGCATCGAACAGGGGCAAGGCCAGATCGTGATCGACGGCCAGTCGCGTCCGGCGCAGGCCGAATCCGGCATCATCGTGCCCGCAGGCGCCCGCCACAACCTGATCAACACGGGCGCAGAGCCGATGAAGCTCTACACCCTGTACGGCCCGCCCGAGCATCGCCACGGCGTGCTGCATCCGACCAAGGCCGACGAGACCGAAGAGCATTTCGACGGCGTCACCTCGGAATAGGCGGCGGCGCATAAAAAGAGGGGGCCCGCAAACGCCGGCCCCCTCGAGTCCCCCTCATCGGAGCGTCTTCAGCGCTCCTGATTTCGTCGCCCTGCTCAGGGCTGGACGTAGACGTTGCCCGTCTTCATCACGAACTCGACGTTTTCCAGCAGGGTCACATCCGACAGCGGATTGCCCGAAACGGCGATGATGTCGGCCGAATAGCCGGGCGCCAGACGGCCGATTTCTTCCTGCATGCGGAAGTGACGAGCAGCGTTGACCGTAGCCGTCTGGATGGCTTCCAGCGGCGACAGACCGGCCTGAACCAGCAGGGCGAACTCCTTGGCGTTCTCGCCGTGCGGCGACACGCCCGAGTCCGTGCCGAACGAGATCTGCACGCCGGCGCGGTGCGCGCGACGGGCCATGTCCAGCATCTGCGGGCCGGCTTCCAGCGACTTCTTGCGCTGGTTCGGCGTGAAGAAGGTTTCCGGACGCGCGGCTTCGCGGGCGACGAAATCGCCGGCCAGCAGGGTCGGCGTCAGCCAGCCCTTGTTGGCCTTAAACATGCGGATCGATTCATCATCAAGGAAGGTGCCGTGCTCGATCGAGTCGCCGCCTGCGCGCAGGAAGCTGTTGATGCCGTCCGTGCCGTGGGCGTGGGCGGTGACCGTGCGGCCCATGAAGTGGGTCGTCTCGACGATGGCGCGCAGTTCTTCGTCCGAGAACTGCTGGTTCAGACCGGCGCCCGTATCCGACAGCACGCCGCCGGTGGCCGTGATCTTGATGATGTCGGCGCCCGAACGCACGCGCTCGCGCACGGCGCGGCGGCAGTCGTCAGCGCCCGAGCAGACGCCGTTCTGACGCAGGGCCGGCACCAGGGCGGCGCTGACGCCGTTGGCGTCGCCGTGACCGCCGTGCGGCGTCACCGTACCGGCCGAAACCAGCATGCGCGGACCCGGAATGCGGCCGGCGGCGATGCCGTTGCGCAGGGCCACGACCGCGTCGCTGGTGCCGCCCAGGTCGGCGACCGTGGTGAAGCCCGCCTTCAGCGTCACCAGCGCATAGGCGGCGCCGGTGATGGCCGAGTCAGCCGCCGTATTGGTGAAGCGCGCGACGCGGTTGCCTTCGCCCTGCTGGTTGGTCAGGTGGACGTGGCCGTCGATCAGACCCGGCAGGACGAAGCGGTCCTTCATGTCGATGACGCCCTGGTCGCCGACATAACCGTTGACGATTTCGCGCACGCGGCCGTTCTCGACGACGATCGTCTGGCGCTCGGTGACGCGGCCCGTGGCCGGGTCCGCCAGCAGCTTGCCCGCGTGGATGTAGGACACCGTCGGCGCCTGCGTCTGGGCCGCAGCCTGACCGACTGCAACCGGCGACGCCGCCATCAGGACAGCAGCGATGCCCGCCGCCCATGTCTTTCTGGGTTCAAATGCCAATTTTTTCCTCCATGCGACGCTTCATCGTCGACTTGATAGGCGGGAGGGCCCCCCGCTTGAACGCAACATGCGCCGTGGGGCTGTATCAGCCCCACGGCTTAGATCAAAAAGCCTTGGTCACAGCGACCGAGAAATAACGTCCCAGGGTGTCATAATTCTGGGGATCGTAGGTTCCGCGGATATCGCCCACCTGCGGCGGCTCCTTGTTGAACAGGTTGGTCACCGTGAACCGGACCGTCGTCTCGTAAGGCAGGTTCACCCGCGCATTCAGGTCGAAGACGTCATAGGCGTCGACGCCCCGCGCGGTGCTGCTCGGCGATGTCACGCGCGCGCTGTTGATCATGGCCGAGGTGTGCCGCCAGCGCAGGCCCAGATTCCAGTTGTCACGCGAATAGGTGACGCCGGTGTTGGCCTTCCATTCCGGGTGCGCCTGACCGGCGTTGGCCTCGATCGCCGTGCCCCAGCTGCCCGCATAATCGAAGGTGGGCGCACCTGGCAGGGCCTGAATCTCGAAGCTGTTCAGATAGCTGATCGCCGAGCTGAAGCTCAGCTGACCATTATCCGGCACGCCGATGTCGGCCAGATGCAGACGCCAGTCCAGCTGCAGGTCGATCCCAGTGACGTTGAACTGCCCCAGGTTCAGCAGCGGCTGCCTCGGGTTGATCATATAGCCGTCGTTGGTCCCGCGATCCTGCAGGGTGCAGTAGTAGTTGTTCGGATCGTAGGTCGGGTTGTTGCCGCCGTCGTTGAAGCAGTAACGAATGCCGTTGCCGACGCCCAGAACGCCGACCGCGTCCGACACCTTGATCTGATACCAGTCGATCGAGGCGCTGATGTTGCTCAGCCAGGGCGACTGGAAGCTGGGCTGCAGCACCGTGCCGAAGGCATAGGTGTCCGCCGTTTCTTCCTTCAGATCCGGGTTGCCGCCGGTCAGGGCGAAGACCTGGGCCGCGCCGAACTCATAACCATTGATCAGGCTGGCCGGTACGCCCAGCGCCACGCACAGATCCTTGACCTTGTCGCCGTTCGGCCCGGTCCGGAACGAGCTGCGGTGATCGCAAGGGTCGCCATTGGTGTTGGCGGAGGACGGCGTACCCACATCAACCGTGGCCGAAGAGATCGGCGAGAAGAGCTCCCCTACGCTGGGCGCGCGCACGGCGCGGTTATAACCGCCGCGCAGACGCACGATGTCATTCACCTGCCAGTTCAGGTCCACCTTATAGGCATGGACGCCGCCGACCGAGCTGTAGTCGGAATAGCGGTAGCCCAGGTCCATCTCCAGTTCCTTGATGAACGGCTTGTCGCGCAGCAGCGGCACCAGGAATTCGGCGAAGATTTCGGTCGTATCGACCTTGCCCGACGACGCCCGCAGTTCGCTGTAGCCCAGAATGTCGCTGGTCCCGTCCGGCTGATCCAGCGCAGAGTCAGGACGGAAGTCGAAATGGTTGTATCGATAGCCCACACCCGCCGCGAAGCGCACCTCGCCCGCAGGAAGCTGGAACAGCCCCCCCTGCATCGAGGCCTCAGCCATACGCTGCGTCAGCTCATTGGTGTTGGTCGTGCCACGGACCATGTAGTTGACGCACTCGGTCGACGGGCTGTGGTTGCCGAACGGGTTGAAGCCGCCCGCACACAGTTCGGATCCGCCCGTCGGGCTGTAGAGCAGCTTGGTGATCGCCGAGCGGCTGACACCGCCGGTCTGAACGTTCTCGAAGCTGGCCTTGGAGACGCTGGCGTAGGCTTCCCACGTCCAGTCCTTATAGCCCACCTGGCCCGACAGGCCGCTGATGAACTGGTGAACGTCATAGGCATAGGACTGCAGACGCTCGCCCGCGAAATCCAGATCTTTCCACAGTGCGAAATCGGCCGTCGGATTGGGTCGCGACGCCAGAAGATGAGCAAGGTCCGCGCCGATATAGGGGTTGGTCACCGGCGCCGACAGCGCATAGGCCAGACCGGCCAGAGTCGGATTGAAGGTGCCTTCTGACTCATAGCTGGTCAGCGAGCCCTGCAGGAAGAAGTCGATCTCCGGCGTCAGCTGATAGTCGACGCGCGAGAACAGCGAATAGCGTTCGTTCTCGTTCTGGATCCGGCCCCGGTTCCAGCCCCACAGCATGTTGGTCCCGGCCGCGTTCAGGAAGTGACCGTCCGTTTCCGGGTCCTTCAGGTTCATCACCTTGGACGCGCCGCCAAGGTTGAACAGGCTCTGGTCGCCAGTGTTGAAGCCGATCTGGCCGTTATAATAGGGATCGTTCGGCAGAACCGAGCCGATCACCGGCGTCAGTCCATATTTGCCGACGAAGATGTCGTTCACCGCGTCGATGGTCGGGCGGTTGCTGCCGAACCAGGCCGCGCCCTGAGCGATGATGGCCGTGTTCGACTGGCGGTTACGCACATAGTAGTAGTCGCGCTTCGACTGGAAAGCCGGTTCGCGCATCGAATAGTCGAGCGAGATCACCGCACGGCCGCGCCCTTCGGCGAACTGATCGCCCGCCGTGACCGAGGCGCGGAAGCTCTCACCGTCGCCATAGTCGCTGATGCCGTATTGCGACGAAACGCTGACGCCGCTGAAGTTGCGCTTCAGGATGAAGTTGACCACGCCCGCCGTGGCGTCCGAACCATAGGCGGTCGAGGCGCCGCCGGTGATGACCTCGACGTTGCCGATCAGGGCTTCAGGAATGATGTTCAGGTCGACCGAACCGTCGGGGTTCGACGGCTGGAGCCGCTTGCCGTCCAGCAGCAGCAGGGTCCGCTTCGAGCCCAGCCCGCGCAGGCTGGCGTAGGCCTGGCCGCCGTTCAGCGAGGTCGACGACGACCCCGCCGTGCTCTGCCCCATGGCGCCCGAGAACTGGGGCATCTGGGTCAGGGCCTTCTCGACCGTGACCTGGCCGGTGTTCTCGATCGCCTCTGACGACACCGAGACCAGCGGACTGTTCGACACATAGTCGCGGCGCGCAATGCGCGAGCCGGTGACGACGATCTCGCCGACTTCGCTGACCGCCGGCTCATCCTCCTGAGCCAGGGCGTGACCGGCCCCTCCCAGCAAGGCCAGCGTGGCGCACCCACATGCCAACCACGCACGATTCATGGCGGGGCGAACGCCCCCTCCCCCGTTTTGACGCATGAAGAATCCCCTCAAATCCCGTTACGCGTAAATCTGATGCGCGACGTCGTGAACCGCGCCGCTTGCCGGGAATGTTCCCGCGATGCCCGCCATAAACAAGACAAAATACCGCCGGATCACAAAAATAATATAAATGATATACATTTCATGCGGTTGCATTCTCCAAAAGGAGATCGCTACGGGCGATATATCGCCTTAAATCGCCCCTTAGTTGTTATTTCGCGCAATTTTTATCCCTCAGTGAAATGTCTGCTCGCGACTCTTGTTGACACATTTCAGGAACGCATCGTTCGACGGACACCGTTCCATTTACTTCCCTCATTTATGAAAGCTTCCTCAGTTCGCGCGAAAATGCTCAAGCAGCACAATCTTTGCGCGATAACCGCCAGAAAATAAGAAAAAGAGACAAAAAAAGTCTCAAATGAGGCCATGAGGGGCTTTCATGTGTCTTCAATTTGGCGAAGCTATGGGCGTCCGTAGGGAGAGCGGGCGCAACTACATAAAAATCATGAGGGGAACGATGGTCCGTAAAACCTTGGCGATTCGTCTGTGCGCGGCGCTTTTGGCCAGCACAGCGCTCACAGCTGCCGCAACCGGCGCCACGGCTTACAGCCAGGCGGGCGCAAGCCCGACCGCCGCCCGCATCACATCACCCGCAAGCTTCTTCCCGCAGAACCCGGGAACGGACTACTTCCTCGCCAACTACGATCAGTACGAAACCTACCTTCAGCGTATCGCCGCCGAATCCGATCGCATGAAGCTGGAAAGCTTCGGAACCTCGGCCGAGGGCCGCACCCAGTGGATGGCCATTGTGTCGTCCCCGGCCAACCTGGCCAATCTGGCCCGCTATCAGGATATCGCCCAGCGTCTGGCGCGGGCCGAGGGCCTGACGCAGGAACAGGCCGCCGAACTGGCGCGCCAGGGCAAGGCCATCGTCTGGATCGACGCCGGGCTGCACGCAACCGAGACCGTCACCACTCAGGGCCAGATCCAGATCCTGCACAATCTGCTGACGCAGAACGACCCGGAGACTCTGCGCACACTGGATGACGTCATCATCCTGTTCGGCCACGCCAACCCGGACGGGCTGCAACTTGTCGCCGACTGGTACATGCGCAACCCCGACCCGCAGAAGCGCGAGTTCGACTCCATTCCGCGCCTGTATCAGAAGTATGTGGGCCACGATAACAACCGCGACTCCTACATGTCGCTGATGCCCGAAACGCGGAACATCAACCGCGTCCACTATCGCGAGTGGTTCCCGCAGATCGTCTTCAACCAGCACCAGACCGGCCCGCGCGGCATGGTGGTGTTCATTCCGCCGTTCCGCGACCCGTTCAACTACAACTTCGATCCGCTGGTGATGACCACGACCACCGAGGTCGGCACCATCATGCACAGCCGCCTGATCGCCGAGGGCAAGGCCGGCTCAGGCAAGGACAGCGTCGCCCCCTATTCGACCTGGCACAACGGCATGTACCGGTCGGCGCCCTACTTCCACAACATGGTCGGCATCCTGACCGAGATCATCGGCGGTCCGACGCCCGAGGCCATTCCGCTGATCCCGGAAACCCAGCTGGCGCGCAACGATGAGCCGATGCCCATCGGCCCGCGCATGTGGCATCTGCAGGACAGCATTGATTACCAGTGGTCGATGAACCGTGCGGTGATCGACTATGCCGCGCGCAACCGCGAACGCCTGCTGATGGGCATCTATCAGATGGGCGCCAACAGCATTCAGCGCGGCTCGCAGGACAGCTGGACCATCACGCCCCAGAAGGTCGACGACCTGAAGGCCGCCGCCACGACCACCGACCGGGGCGCCGTCGATTCCGGCCTGTTCGACAGCGTGGTGAAGACCGCCGAGAACCGCGACCCGCGCGGCTTCATCATCAACCCGGCCGAGCAGCGCGACCTGCCGACCACCGTCGCCTTCCTGAACGCCCTGATCCGCAACGGCGTGGACGTGGAGGTCGCCAGCGCCCCCTTCACCGTCAAGGGCAAGTCCTATCCGGCCGGTTCCTATGTGGTGAAGACCGCACAGGCCTTCCGTCCGCACATCCTGGACATGTTCGAGCCCCAGGATCACCCCCACAACACCGAATATCCGGGCGGCCCGCCCAAGCTGCCCTATGACGTGGCGGGCTATACCCTCGCCTATCAGATGGGCGTCACCTTCGACCGCGTGCTGGACGGTTTCGACGGCCCGTTCCAGCGCACGGGCGAGGAACTGGCCGCGCCGTCCGGTTCGGTGATCGGCAACGGCCGCGCGGGCTTCCTGATCCCGCATGAGGTCAACAACAGCTTCATCCTGACCAACCGCCTGCTGAAGGCGGGCGCACAGGTGGAGTGGCTGAAGGACGGCGCGCGCGTCGGCCGCACGGAACTGGCGCCCGGCGCCATCTGGGTCCAGGCCTCGCCGGAAGCCTCGGCCGCCGTGCGTCAGGCTGTCGGCGAACTGGGCTTCAACGCCTATGCGGTGGATCGCAAGCCTGCCGGTCAGGCGATCGCCCTGAAGCCGGTGCGCGTGGGTCTGGTCGACCGCTATGGCGGCGTCATGAGCTCGGGCTGGACCCGCTGGCTGCTGGAGCAGTACGAATTCCCATTCGAGGTCGTCTATCCGCAGGCGCTGGATCAGGAAGACCTCAACGCCAAATACGACGTGCTGGTCTTCACCGACGGCACGACACCGGCGCTGACGCACCCGGCCTATCGTCCGCAACGCAACCAGCCCCTGCCCAAGGCCGAGGACATTCCCGCCGACTTCCGCGGCTGGCTGGGCGAGGTCAGCCAGAACGTGACGGTGCCGCGCCTCAGCGCCTTCGTGCGTAACGGCGGATCGGTCGTCACCATCGGCGGCGCCAACCGTCTGGCCCATCTGATGGGCGCGCCCATTGAACCGGCCCTGACCGGTCAGGACGGCGCCACGACACGGCCGCTGACCACGTCCGAGTTCTTCTTGCCCGGCTCGATCCTGCGCGCCTCGGTCGACAACCGTCAGCCGCTGGCCTTCGGCATGCCATCGCAGGCGGACATCTTCTTCTCCAACGGCCAGACCTATCGCTTCCAGGCCGGAGACGCCGCCTCGATCGCCTGGTTCGACACCGCCACGCCTCTGCGCAGCGGCTGGGCCCACAATCAGGAGCGGCTGAAGGATACGGCCGCCGTGGTCGAGGTCGAAATGGGCAAGGGCAAGGTGTTCGTCTACGGCGCCGAAGTGACCCAGCGCGCGCAACCGGCCGGAACCTTCCGCCTGTTCTTCAACGGACTGCTGTACGGCCCGGCGTCGGCAGCAAAATAAGTCCTGAAGACAATAACATGAGCCGGAGCCTGCAAAGCTCCGGCTCTCAACACCCGACCATCAGGCAAAAACACAGCTCAAAAAACTTTACCTGATGCCGGCTTGAAAGCAGCCACCAAACGAGAGGGGAAAACAATGAACACTCAAAGACATACGCGATCCAAATCAAACGCATCACGGATATTGCTGACCAGCGCCTGCGCCTATGCGGCCCTGATGGCCGGCGCAGCCCACGCCCAGGAAGACCAGGCCGGCTCGGCCACCCAGGTCAGCGACATCATCGTCACCGGCTCGCGCGTCGCGCGCCCTGACTATGTGGCCAACAGCCCGATCGTGTCGGTCTCGACCGAGGCCATCGAAGACACCGGCCAGGTGTCGGTCGAGCGCGCCCTGACGCAGTTGCCGCAGTTCACCGGCGCCTTCGGCCAGGCCAGCACGGGCAGCAGCTCCACGACCCTGAACGCCGGTCAGGCCAACGCCAGCCTCAGAGGCCTGGGCCCCAAGCGCACCCTGATCCTGCTGGACGGGCGCCGGATGCAGCCGTCGTCTCCCGATGGCTCGATCGACCTGAACACCCTGCCTGACGCCCTGATCGGCAACGTCGAAGTCATCACCGGGGGCGCCTCGACCGCCTATGGTTCAGACGCCACGGCGGGCGTGGTCAACTTCCGCCTGCGCAACATCGAAGGCCTGACCCTCAGCACCCAGTACGGCGTCAGCGAATACGGCGACGGCGAACAGTTCCGTGCAACCGCGACCGCCGGTTCGCGCTTCGCCGATGGGCGCGGCCGCGCCATGATCTCGGTCGACTACTCCCAGCGCGAGCCTGCGCTTCAGAGCGACCGCTCGTTCAACATCATGCGCACGCCCCAGAACGGCACGGCGACGCTCGATTCCGGCGCCATGCTCTTCCCCGGCAATGCGCCCAGCGCGGCCGTGGTCAACAATCTGTTCCGCAATGTCTATGGGACCAACCCCATCACCGGAACCGCCACCTATACGGGCCAGCTTGGCTTCAACATGGACGGCACCCTGTTCAGCCATGTGACCGTCGGCGACTATTACGTCGAGAACTATCGCGACCCGGAGACGGACACCCAGTACATCGCCGGCAGCCGCAAACAGCTCAACTTCGGCTGGCCGAACAGCCAGGTGGTGAACACCAACGAACGTGTCACGGTCTTCTCCAAGCTGGATTACGACGTCACCGACAACACCTCGGTCTTCGCCCAGGCGACCTTCACCAGCTATGATGCGCTGACCTTCTTCAACCCGACCCTGGCGTCGGGCGCGGCCTATGCGCTGAGCGCGCCGGTCACCAACCCCTTCCTGACGCCCGACGCCCGGCTGATCCTGGCCTCGCGTCCCAACCCCAACGGCGACTTCACCTTCCAGAAGGCGTTCACCGCCGCCGGCGACCGCCTGCAGACCAATACCTATGACGTCTATCAGGTCGTCATGGGCGCCAACGGCGTTTTGCCCTATCGCGACTGGACCTGGGACGCCTTCGCCAGCGTGGGTCAGACCAAGACCAACAACATCCAGCACGGCGCGCTCAGCAAGTCCGCCGTCATGAACCTGCTGTACGATCCGTTCGGCGGCGCGGGCGGTTCGCGCATGGAGTATGACCCCGTGACGGGCGCCTCTGTGGGCATGGTCAACTACCCTGTGCTCTGCGAGGGCGGCGCCAACTTCTTCGGCAACCATGCGCTTTCGCAAAGCTGTATGGACTATATGAGCCGCCGCACGTCGAACACCAATGAGATGAAGCAGCGGGTCGCCGAAATAAACCTGCAGGGCGGCCTGTTCACGCTTCCGGCGGGTGAAGTCCGCGTAGCGACCGGCCTCGGCTATCGCTACAACTCCTTCCAGTACAACTCTGACGAGCTCTACAACATCCCGGGCGTCGGCAGCGACATCCTGGGCTACAGCGTGCTGCGTCCGTCCGGCGGCAACACCAGCGTCAGCGAGATCTACTTCGAGGCGCTGGTTCCCATCCTGAAGGACATGCCGATGGCGCAGGAGGTCAATATGAACCTCGGCTATCGCTATTCCGACTACAGCAGCGTCGGCGGCGTCAGCGCCTATAAGGTCGACATCGACTGGAGCGTCATCGACTCCCTGCGCCTGCGCGGCGGCTACAACCGCTCGGTGCGCGCGCCCAGCGTCGGCGAACTCTACGCGCCGGAATCGTCGGGCAGCACCGGCATCGGCAGCCCCAGCGCCTCGACCCCGTTCGGCGGCGACCCCTGCGATGTCCGCTCCGGCTATCGCGGCGGCTTCGGTCAGAGCGGCGCCAACGCCGCCAAGGTCGAGGCCCTGTGCGCGGCCATGGGCGTGCCCGCAGGCGTGCTTCCGTCCTATCAGTTCGGCTCTACC
The DNA here is from genome assembly GCF_039673845.1 of Brevundimonas diminuta. GTDB lineage: Bacteria > Pseudomonadota > Alphaproteobacteria > Caulobacterales > Caulobacteraceae > Brevundimonas > Brevundimonas diminuta_E. The sequence goes on from NZ_JBDJMK010000004.1 coordinate 263,612, forward strand.
CAGGTGTTCGCCCTGACCGGCGGCAACCCCAACCTGCAGGAAGAAACCACCGACACCTACTCGATCGGCGCCGTCATCCAGTCGCCGTTCTCCTCGCCGCTGCTGGAGCGGATCTCGACCTCGATCGACTGGTATTCGATCGAAGTCACGGGCGCGGTCGGCAACCTGCCGATCATCCAGACCATCGAGAACTGCTTCAATCTCAATGGCGCGAACCCCACCTATGACGTGAACAACTACTACTGCCAGGTCATGGGCAAGCGTAACCCGACCACGGGCTTCCTGTATGAGCCGGGCCAGCCCGCGCTGAACCTGGGCGCCTTCAAGGTCAGCGGCATCGACCTGCAGGTCGACTGGACGTTCGATCTGGCCGACATCGGCCTGCCCGCCTCGGCCGGCAACCTGTCTCTGGGCACCGTGGTCAGCTACGTCGACAAGTTCGAGATCCAGAACCTGCCGGGCGGTCCGTCGTACAACTACGCCGGCAGCCGCGGCACCGCTGTTGAAGAGGGCGCGGGCGTCGCCCACCCCGACTGGAAGGCCAACACGACCATTTCCTACTCCAGGGACTGGATGAACCTCAGCCTGCGCTGGCGCCACACCGCCGCGATGATCAGCGCCGAGCAGATCCGCAACGCGGCCAGCACGACCCGGGGCGTCAAGGCTTATGACGTCTTCGACCTGAACGGCCGCTTCACCCTGCCGCACGACATCAGTCTGCGTGTCGGCGTCGCCAACCTGTTCAACAAGGAGCCGCCGCAGGTCGGCAACTTCGCCGGCAGCTTCGACGGCCAGAACTACGATACGCTCGGCCGTTACTACTCGGTCTCCGTAACCAAGAGCTTCTGATCGGCCTGAGTATCGGAGAAGGACAGTGGTCCGCCCTGCCCTTCTCCATCTCCGGCATCGTCCTCAACAAGAAGGTCTGACCCACGCCTTCCACAGAGCGCCGGTCCGTCCGGCGCTCATTTTCTTTTCCGAGGTAGCATTATGAAACGTCTTCTTATGGCCGCCGCGGCCTCCGCCGCGCTTTTCGGCGCCGCCGGCGCTGCGGCTGCGGGCGAGCTTCCGCGCGCCCAGACCACTGAGATCATCTCCGCCGTGGACCGCAACGCCGAACAACTGGGCGGCACGGCGCTGAAGATCTGGTCCTTCGCCGAAATGGGCTATCTGGAAACCCAGAGCTCGGCCGCCCTGAAGGACGACCTGCGCGGCGCAGGCTTCACCATCACCGAAGGCGTGGCCGGAATGCCGACCGCCTTCGTCGCCAGCTTCAAGAACGGGACCGGCCCGGTCATCGGCGTTCTGGCCGAATATGACGCCCTGCCCGGCCTGTCGCAGGCCGCTGTCTCGCATCAGGAAAGCCTCGGCGCCGCCGCCGGACACGGCTGCGGCCACAACCTGTTCGGCGCCGCCTCGGCCCACGCCGCCATCGCGGTGAAGGCATGGATGCAGGCCCACAACATCAAGGGCGAAATCCGCGTCTACGGCACTCCGGCCGAAGAAGGCGGCTCGGCCAAGGCCTTCATGACCCGCGACGGCCTCTTCAACGACGTGGATGTCGCCCTGCACTGGCACCCCGGCAGCAGCAACAGCGCCTCTCAGGGCACGACCAAGGCCAATATCTCGGGCAAGTTCCGCTTCTACGGCACCGCCGCTCACGCCTCGGGCGCGCCACACCTGGGCCGCTCTGCGCTGGACGCCGTGGAGTCGATGAACAACATGGTCAACATGATGCGCGAGCACATCCCCGACGGGACGCGCATCCACTACGCCATCACCGACGGCGGCAAGGCCCCGAACGTGGTCCCGGCCTATGCGGAGTCCTATTACTATGTGCGTGACGGCGATCCCGACGTCGTCCGCTCGGTGATGGAGCGCGTCCAGAAGGCCGCAGAGGGCGCCGCCATGGGCACCGGCACCCGCGTCGAGTTCCAGCAGATCGGCGGCGTATTCAGCATGATGCCGAACGAAGCCCTGATGCACGTCATGGACCGCAACCTGCACCGCGTCGGCGGCATCAGCTGGACCCCTGAAGAAATTACCTTCGCCGAGGGAATTCAGAAGACGCTGACCAGCCAGGTCGCCCTGTCCAGCGTCGGTGAAATCCAGCCTGCCGCCATTCACATGGACGGCGCCGGCGGCTCGACCGACGTGTCCGACGTCAGCTGGGTCGTGCCGACCGTCGGCCTGTCGACGGCGACCTTCGTTCCCGGTTCGGCCGGTCACAGCTGGCAGAACACCGCCGCCGCCGGATCGTCCATCGGCGTCAAGGGCGCGGTGACGGCCGCCAAGACGCTAGCCCTGACCGCCGCCGAACTGTTCATCAGCCCGGACACCATCCGCGCCGCCAAGGCCGAACTGAACCAGCGCCGCGGGCCGGACTTCGTCTATCGCCCGCTGATCGGCGATGCGCCGCCGCCGCTGGACTATCGTCTGTCCGCCAAGTGATACGACATAAGTAATACGAAACGGGGCCCGGCTTGAAAAAGCCGGGCCCCTCTTTCATCGGCGCTGATGAAACGATCAGAACTTCGCTGACACGCTCAGCGTCACGGTGCGCGGCGCGCCATAGAAGGCCACCACGGAATCGCCGGTGATGGCGCCGGGGAAGTTGTAGCCGCCCGCGCGATACCGCTCATCGCCCAGGTTACGGCCCGCCAGGCTGACGCGATAGCGCATATCCGGCGAGGTCCACATCAGGGTGGCGTCATACAGCCAGTACGACCCCTGATCGAGCAGCGGGATCGGCGTCTCGAACATCTGCGTCGCGCCACGGTATGAGGCGATCGGCGTCAGAACCAGCGAACCCTTGTCGCCCAGATCGAAGCTGTAGGGCAGCGCCAGGCTGGCGGTCCAGTCCGGCGTATTCTGGAAATGGCGCTGATCGGCCATGTTCTCGCGCTTGCCGGTCAGCGGGTTCAGGGTGACGAAGTCGTTGAACTTGGCGTCCAGATAACCCAGCGTCAGACGCGGGATGAAGCTGTCGGTGATCCGCGCGCTGGCCTCCAGTTCCCAGCCCCAGATTTCGCTGGAACCCGCGTTGTCGACATAGCTGACGACCGACGCCGGGGGGATGTAGAACTGCGACGTGATCTGCTGATCGGTATAGTCCGACTTGAACAGGGCCGTGGCGAAGTTGACGCGGCGATCCAGCAGCGATCCCTTCAGCCCGATCTCATAGGTGTCGACCAGTTCCGGCTGATAGCCGTCGACCGTCTCGGGATAGAGGCTGGCGTCGCCGCGCATGTCGAAGCCGCCCGACTTGAAACCCCGGCCATATGAGGCATAGGCCGTCAGTTCCGGGGTCAGCTTGTAGCTGGCGCTGATCCGTGGCGTGAACTCCGAATAGGTGTCAGAGTTGGTGTAGTCGGTTGACGGCGGCCCTGCCGGAATGGCGGCCTTATTGCCAAAGAACGGGCTCTTGATGCCCAGATAGTTCTGGCGCAGTTGATCGACGCTCTTCTTGTCGCGTGTCCAGCGACCGCCCACCGACAGCGACAGCTGATCGGTCACGTCATAGCTGAAATCGGCAAAGACGGCGAAGCTCTTGGTGTCCACCTTGCCGCCGGTATAGGTCGTCAGCCCCGCAGGCAGCCCCGGCCCCATGCTGGGATAAAGTCCGATGACGGTGTCGAACGCGCCCTCGGCCGAGGCGTCCATATAGAAGACGCCCGCCACGCCCTGCCAGCGGTCGCCCTGGAACAGCAACTGGAATTCCTGCGTGAACTGGCTGTCGGCATAATAGCCCGGGATGTCGAGGATCGGCTGCGGCAGGCCGTCGAAATCGATGCCGTCGCCCTTGGTGTCGCCATCGCGCCAGGCCGTGACGGACTTCAGAGTCACAGCGTCATTGACGTTCCACTCGCCGGCCAGGGACAGTCCGCGCGTGCGCACATAGCCGTCGTCGCCGATACCCGCGCGGGTGTCATAGACCTTGTCCGTCGTCGGCGCGATCAGGCGGTGCGCGTGACGAGCGTTGGACTCGTCCTCGGTGATGTCCCCGGCCAGACGGAAGAAAAGATCATCGCGCGGCGTCCACTCGACGCTCAGGCGGCCCGCCGTGACGTCCTTGTTGTAGTGTTCAGCGCCGGTGTTCAGGTTCTTGCCATAGCCGTCGCGGGTATAGCGGGCGACCGCGCCGCCGATGCGCAGCGTCTCGGTCAGCGGCGCCGAACCCGAGGCGATCAGATCGACCTGATTATAGCTGCCATAGGCGCCCTTCAGCGTCAGTTCGGGATCCGGCCCGATGCGCTTGGTCACATATTTGATCGCGCCGCCGATGGTGTTGCGGCCATACAGCGTGCCCTGAGGTCCGCGCAGGACTTCCAGCCGCTCGATGTCGAAGATATCCAGCACCGCGCCCTGCGGACGGGCCACATAGACGTCGTCGACATAGAGGCCAACGCCCGGCTCAAAGCCCCACAACGGATCCTGCTGGCCGACGCCGCGGATGAAGGTGGTCAGGGTCGAGTTGGTGCCGCGCGCCACCTGAACGGTCGCGTTCGGCGTCTGCGCCTGCAGGGTGGTGATGTCGGCGGCGCCGGTCTGTTCCAGACGCTCGCTGGTGACGGCGGTGACGGCGACCGGCACGTCCTTCAGGCTTTCCTCACGACGGCGCGCAGTGACGACGATGTCGTCCACGTTCGAGGCCTGCTCGCTCCCCGTCGCCTGCTGGGCGAAAGACGGCGCCGCGCACAGCGAGGCCGTAATGAAGACGCTGCTCATCAGCGCCAGACGCAATTGTCCTGTCGATCGCATTCCCGTTTCCTCCTCCACGCGCGGTCGTTTCAGTCGCCGCTGATCTGTGTTGGTGCGACGGTGATCCGCGAATGGCCCCGCTGTCAACATCATTCATTCTTGCATGAATGACTTTTCACGAAGCGGCTCGACAGACGGGCGGGCATTCCTCATTCTTGAGTGAACGAGTGTGGCGCAGATCACACGAAAACGGGACGAAACATGGATCAGCACCATCAGGGCGCGACGCATCCCGTCGCCCACACGCCGTCCGGCGACCTGCGCGGCCAGCGCGAGGGACCGGCCAATGTCTTTCGCGGCGTGCCCTATGCCGTCGCGCCCACGGGCGAGTTGCGCTGGCGGGCGCCGCGTCCGTTTCCGGCATGGCAGGGCGTTCGCGACGCCCTCGCTTTCGGGCCTTCGGCGCCGCAGGCGGGACCGGCGGACGTCGCCGACATCGTCTCCATCGGCGGCGCGCCCGAACCAACAGATGAAGACTGCCTGACGCTGAACATCTGGGCGCCCGCCGAGGCGACCGCCCCGGCGCCGGTCATGGTCTGGCTGCACGGCGGGTCGAACCGTATGGGGGCGGGCTCCCTGCCCTTCTACGGCGGCGCCGCCTTCGCCCGCGACGGCGTCATGCTGGTCAGCGTCAACTATCGGCTGGGCCAGCTGGGCTTCTTCGCCCACCCGTCGCTGACGGCCGAGGCGCCTGCGGACGAGCCTTTGGGCAATCAGGCCCTGCTGGATCAGATCGCCGCGCTGGAATGGGTGCGCGACCATGCCGCCAGCTTCGGCGGCGCCCCGGCCAACGTCACCCTGTTCGGAGAGTCAGCAGGCGGCCTCGACATACTGGCGCTGATGACCGTCCGTCGTGCGCGCGGTCTGTTCCACAAGGCTGTGGTCCAGTCCGGCGGCGGCTGGCTGCCCGCCACCCCGCTGAAGGCCGCCGAGGCCAAGGGCGCGGCCACGGCGACCGCCCTGGGCCTGACCGAGGCAGACCCCACCGCCCTGCGCGCCGTCGCGCCTGAGAGGCTGACCGCTGTCGAGGGCGCCTTCGGTCCCGTCATTGATGGTCGCCTGCTGGACCGCGACCCGATCAGCGCCTTTGCGCGCGGCGACTTCGCCGATGTGCCGCTGATGATCGGGGTCAACAGCGGCGAGGATTCCCTGCTCAACTACGCCGGCGGACTGGAACGGTTCGGCAAGCTGATCAAACCGAACGCGGCGCTGGCCCGCCTCTATCCGCAGGCCGATGGAGACAGGGAGCAGTTGATCCGCCTTGGCTTCCGCGACTTCGCCTTCGCCGCCCCGGCGCGCTGGGTCGCCTCGCGCCCGAAACGATCAAAGAGCTGGCTCTACGCCTTTGACTATGTGGAAGAAGCCCGGCGCGACGCCATGCCCCGCGCCGCCCACGCCGCCGAGATCTTCCACATCTTCGAGACGCTGGATCACCGCCCCGACGGCGCCCCGCCCGCGACCGAGGCCGACCGCGCCATCGGCGCCGCCATGCACGCCCGCTGGGTCGCCTTCGCCAGGACCGGCGCCCCGGGCGCCGACTGGCCCGCCTATACGCCCGCCGATGATGCGTGGATGGTGTTCGACCGCACGCCCGGCGGCGTGGTCAGACGCGGCTGGTGGAAAACGGCGCTGGATCATCACGGACGCAAGGGCAGGCTGCTGATCCTGCTGATGCGTCTGCGGGATCGCCTGCGGCGGATGTTCGGGTAAGCTGACCCCATGTCCACGACCGAGTCCCGGCCACGTCCGAAGACGACGCCCAAACCCAAGGCCGCCCCCAAGCCCAAGGCCCCTCCTAAACCCAAGGCCCAGAGGCGCGAAGAAACCACCACCCGCATTCTGGATGTGGCCGAAGAGCTGTTCTCGCGCGACGGCCTGCACGGCGTCACCCTGAAGGCGGTGGCCAAGGCGGCGGGCGTGGATACGGCCCTGCTGCACTACTATTTCAACGACAAGAACCAGCTGTTCTCGACCGTCTTCGGCCGCCGCGCCGAGGTGGTGAATCAACTGCGGCTCGACAGTCTGGACCGTTATGAGGCCGCGCACGGCGACGCCATGACGGTGCGCGGCGCCATCGACGCCTTCCTGCGCCCGCTGTTCGTGCTGTTCGAGGACGGCGACCCGGCCTGGCTGAACTACGGCGCGTTAGTGGCTCAGGTGAACAACACCCCCGCCTGGGGCGGCGACACCATGCACCGCCATTTCGACCCGGTGATCGACCGCTTCATCGGCCTGTTGAAACGGATAGCGCCCGAGACGCCGCATCGCCAGATCTACTGGTTCTATCACCTGCTGTCGGGGTCGCTGACGCTGTCGCTGGCCCAGACGGGGCGGATCGACGTCCTGTCAGGCGGCCTGTGCCGCTCGTCCGAGATGACCGCCATCTGCGACGCGATGGAGGCCGTCTTCACCGGCGGCTTCCAGATCCTGTGCCAGTCCGGGGCCGAGCCGGGCTGAAACCGCGCCCCCTACGCCTCAGCCCCGCCTGGTCGCCCGACTGCCCCGCGTATCGGGCAGAAGGGCCGTGAACAGGCCCAGCAAGGGCAGGATCGCGCAGAACTTGTAAACCCAGACGATGCCGCGCACGTCGGCGATCATGCCCAGCCCCGCCGCGCCGATGCCGCCGATACCGAACATCAGCCCGAACATCAGCCCCGACACCAGACCGACGCGCCCCGGCACCAACTCCTGCGCATAGACGACCAGCGCCGCAAAGGCCGACGACATGATGAAGCCCACCGCGATCGAAAAGACCGTCGTCCAGCCCAGATCCACGTAAGGCAGCATCAGGGCGAACGGCGCCGCCCCCATGAACGACAGCCAGATCACCGCCTTGCGCCCGATCCGGTCGCCGATCGGCCCGCCTGCAAAGGTGCCCGCCGCCACGGCCGCCAGGAAGGCGAACAGGTGCAGTTGCGACTCACGCACCGACAGGTCGAACCGCTCGATCAGGTAGAAGGTGAAGTAGTTGGTGAAGCCGCCGATATAGATGAATTTGGCGAACATCAGCACCGCAATGACCGCCAGGGCCACGATGATCCGCCCCCGGCTCAGGACCTGCGCCCCGGCCGTCGCCTTGGCCACGACCTTGATCTCTGGATTACGCAGCCGCCAGCGCGTGACGCCAAACAGCACCCAGATCGCGATCACCGCCGCCACGGCCAGCCAGCCGACCGCCGTCTGCCCCATCGGCAGGATGATCATCGACGCGACCAGCGGCCCGATCGCTGATCCCGTATTGCCGCCGACCTGAAAGGTCGACTGCGCCGTGCCGAAACGCCCGCCCGACGCCAGACGCGCCACCCGCGAAGCCTCAGGATGGAAGGTGGCCGAACCGATACCGATCACCGCCGACGCCGTCAGCAGCATCGGGTAGCTGCCCGCCGTGGCCAGCAGGCCGATCCCGATCAGGGTCGCGAACATGCCGCACGGCAGCAGCCAAGGCTTGGGATGCTTGTCCGTATAAAGCCCGATCCACGGCTGAAGCAGCGACGCCGTGAACTGATAGACCAGCGCCACCATGCCGATCTGGGTGAAGTTCAGCGCGAACTTCATCTTCAGCATCGGATAGATGGCGGGCAGCACCGCCTGGATCAGATCATTCAAAAGGTGCGCGAACGCCACAGCCCCGACCACGCCGATCAGGAATCGCGGCGCCGTCGATGCGGCCGTCGGAGGCGGGGCGTCAGTCAGGTCTGCAGGGATGGTCACGCACGAACTCTCGTCTTGGGGAGGCGATGGCCGCCTGTCGCGGCGCGTCATTATGTAGCAGGCCCGGAGGTGACCCACTTCGACACAAGAGACAATCGCTTATGAATCTGGGACAATCGCTTCATGCAGCCCGCCTTCAGCGATCCCGATCAAAATCCCCGCCCGATGGTGGCGCTGGGGCGTCAGTATCCGCCCTCCTTCGAACTGGCCGAGCACAGCCACCGCCGGTCCCAGTTCCTGTACGCCGCGCGCGGCGTCATGGTGGTCAGCACCCCGCACGGCGCCTGGGTCGCCCCGCCAGAGCGCGGCGTCTGGATTCCCGGCGGCACGCCCCATGCGGTCAAGATGGTCGGCGTCGTCCACACCCGCAGCGTCCTGATCGAGCCCCGTCAGTGCCGCTCCGCATCCCGCGCCTGCGAAGTCGTCGCCGTCTCACCCCTGTTGCGCCAGTTGCTGCTGGAAGCCTTCGACGTGCCCGCTGAATACGACCCTGCCAGCCGCGACGGCCTGCTGGTCCGGCTGTTGATGGCCGAAATCGACCGGGCGGCGCCGGAAGGGTTCGCCGTGCCTTTTCCGGCTCATCCGGCCCTGTCGCGGCTGTGTCAGGCCTTTCTGCTGGCGCCCGACGCGGTGGCGCCGATCGATGCCTTCGCCGATCAGCTGGCGATGAACCGCCGCACCTTCACCCGCCTGTTCCGGCGCGAAACGGGCCTCAGCTTCGGCGAATGGCGCCAGCGCGCCTGCCTGTCGGTCGCCCTGCCCCGACTGGCGGCCGGAGAAGCCGTGACAACGGTCGCCCTTGATCTGGGCTATGAAGGCGCGGGCAATTTCTCGACCATGTTCAAACGCCGGATGGGACTGGCGCCCAGCGCCTATCTGAGCAGCGCAGCCCTGCACCCGCATAAGGCGCGCCCTTCACTAGAATAACATCATAATCAGGCAGTCGCCCCAAATAGCATTCCCCTTTAGGGTTGTTGCTTCGCTACACCACCAAAAAAAATAATAATGACTAACGCACCTAAATAATTTGAATATTATACTTTGAGGCAACAGGATCACATCACTGTAAACAAGTTATTCACCATACTGAAAATATCAGCATCTATACTTGATCCTTGCGAAGAGCATTGTTATGGGCCGCCCTCCTATCAAAGGCAGAGAGAGGCTCCCCCTCTATGAAAATCAGCATTCTGGCCGCCAGCGCCCTGATCGCCGCCGCGGCAAGCCCGGCTCTGGCGCAAGAATCCGTCTGGACGGGTGAAGGCTCGTTCGGCGCCGGCTTCACCAGCGGCAACACTGACACCAGCGATATGGGCCTGGGCCTGAAGCTTGGCCGCAAGACCGGCGACTGGAAGATCTCATTGGAAGCCCTGGCCGACTACGGCAAGACCGATGGCGTCGAAACCAAGAACCGCATCTTCGTCGCTGGCCAGGCGGATCGCGACTTCGGTCCGCGCACCTACGGCTTCGGCCGCGTCTCGCATGAACGGGACGAGTTCTCGGGCTTCGAAAGCCGCACCTTCCTGGGCGCGGGCGCCGGCTATCGCGTCATCGTCGGCGAGCGCACCAACTGGGCGGTCGAAGGCGGCCCGGGCGTGAAGTTCGACGAAGTGCGTGAAACCACCCTGCCCGGCCCGATCGTGGTTCCCGGTGAAACGGAAACCAGCTTCTCCTTCATCGCCGGTTCCAAATTCAGCCACGCGTTCAACGACAGCGTCAAGCTGACGAACGACACCGCTGTAATGTACGCCAAGACCTCGACCCAGCTGACCAACTCGCTGGCCGTCACGGCGGCCCTGAGCGGCGCCCTGTCGGCGCGCTTCTCGGTTGACGTGCGTCACGACACCGATCCGCCCTTCGGCTTCGACAAGACTGACACGGCCACCCGCGTGTCGCTGGTCTACGGCTTCGGCAAATAAGACTGAAGACGGAGCGAGGTCGTCCTCGCTCCGTCATTCTTTTACTCAAGTAACCGCCGTCACTCCGGCCGAATGGCCAGGGTCGACAGGAAGGTCGGCAGATAACGGTCGATCAGGAAACGTGGCCGCGGCGCAAAATCTTCCTGAAAGCCCGCGATGACGAAGCCCGCCCGTATCTGACCGGCGATCAGATCCTTCAGACTGTGGCCGAAGACAAGGGCTTCATCGCGCCCGATCTTAGCCTTCAACGTCTCTTCATCCATGTCCGCCGCATCGGCATAGGGGATGGAAAAGACCGGCCGGATCAGACCCTTTTCAAACAGCTCCGGATCGCGGTCGCCGACAAAGATGACCGGATTATAGAAGCCCGCCAGCAACCGCCCGCCCGGACGCAGCACGCGAAAACACTCGCGCCACACAGGGTTCACGTCGTCGACATAGGGGTTGGCGATCGGCTGGAACACGATATCGAACGACGCATCGGCGAAGACGGACAGGTCGCGCATGTCTCCCTGCACGGTCTGCAGCGACAGGCCTTCCCTGTCCGCGACCATGCGGTCCTGATCCAGCTGGCTGTGCGAGACGTCGAACACCGTCACCTGCGCGCCCGCCGCCGCCAGCACCGGCGCCTGCTGCCCTCCGCCCGAAGCCAGGCACAGGATGCGCCGCCCCCGCACATCGCCCAGCCAGTCTTCGGCCAGCGCGCCATGCGTCAACTGCACGGACCACTGTCCGGCTCTGGCCGCCGCAATGACCTCTGGTGAAACCGGGCGCGACCAGTCGCAGTCCTGCTTCGCCTGATGATCCCAGGCGGCTTGATTATGCGTATTCACATCGATGGAGCGTGAAGAAGTATCAGTCATGAAAACCTCGCATCATGGCCACCCGCTCTACGGCGGCGTGCATCAGGCACGTGACATGAAGCTGTCGATCGGATGGCGAAAACAACTGGCCCGACGTCAATGCGACGAGCATTCATATGCGACGTCTGACACCGTCAGACGCACCGCATGGATGGTTTTCACGCCTTGATCACGACACCGATCTCCTTGATCCGTGCGATTATTCTAACGGTCGACCATGGCGCCAGCAATGGCTGACGCGCAGCAAGGCGGACTTCATCGCCATGATTGGGGGAATGGTAGGCGGCGACGGGTTCGAACCGCCGACCCTCTCGGTGTAAACGAGATGCTCTGACCAGCTGAGCTAGCCGCCCACATCATCCGACTCAGCGTCGGGAACAGGCTTCATGCCCTGTGACGGTCAGCCGTTCAAGGCGCTTTTCAAGCCTTCGCCGGGGCGAAAGCGCGCGGTGCGCGAAGCCGGGCGGGCGATCTGTTCGCCGGTCTGGGGGTTGCGGGCGACGCCTGCCTTACGGTCCACGGCGATGAAGCTGCCGAAGCCGACCAGACGCACGTCGCGCCCCTGAACCAGCGACCCCGTCACCTGATCGGTGAAGGCTTCCAGCGCCAGTTTCGCCTGCTCGCGAGTGATACCCGCCGCCTCGGCCATGCGGCCGATCAGTTCGGTTCTGGTCATGTCTGCGGCTCCCCTCGCGAACGAAGCGCGCACTTAAGCCAGTGTCGGCGCACAGGTCAAAAAGAAGGCGGTCCGGGTCGCCCCGAACCGCCTCGCTTCATTTGTTCAGACCCGGCGTCAGTGGCTGACGCTGGCCCCTTCGCCCGCCGTCGGGGCGGGCGGCGTCGGGGTCATGGGCTCGGCCGCCTCGTCCCATTCGACGGGGGTAGGCGTGCCGGTCAGGGCCCACTTCAGCGCCTCGTCGGCGGTGGAGATCGGCACGATCTCAAGGGCGGCCTTCACGTTTTCGGGCACGTCTTCGAGGTCCTTCTCGTTCTCCTGCGGGATCAGCACGGTCTTCACGCCCGAGCGCAGGGCCGCTAGCAGCTTCTCCTTCAAACCGCCGATGGCCGTCACCCGACCGCGCAGGGTGATCTCGCCGGTCATGGCGATATCCTTGCGGATCGGGATGCCGGTCAGAACCGACACCATGGCCACCGTCATGGCCACGCCCGCCGAGGGGCCGTCCTTGGGCGTAGCGCCGTCGGGAACGTGGACGTGGATGTCGGTCTTCTCGAACACCGGCGGCTTGACGCCGATGCTGAGGGCGCGGCTGCGGACGTAAGACGCCGCCGCCGAGATCGACTCCTTCATGACCTCCTTCAGGTTGCCGGTCACAGTCATGCGGCCGCGGCCCGGCATCTTCAGGGCCTCGATGGTCAGGATGTCGCCGCCGAACTCGGTCCAGGCCAGGCCGGTGACGATGCCGACCTGATCTTCCGCGTCCGTTTCGCCGTAGCGGAACTTCTTCACGCCCGCGTATTCGGCCAGCTTGGCCGCATCCACGGTGATCGAGGTCGCCTTGGTCTTGGCCATCTCGCGCACCGCCTTGCGGGCCAGACCGCCCAGGGCGCGTTCCAGCGAACGCACGCCGGCTTCGCGCGTGTAGTAGCGGATCAGGTCGCGGATCGTCTCGTCGGGGACGATCAGCTCCTCTTCCTTCAGGCCGTGGTCCTTGAGCTGTTTGGGCAGGACGTGGCGTTTGGCGATCTCGACCTTCTCATCCTCAGTGTAGCCGGAGACGCGGATGATCTCCATGCGGTCCAGCAGGGGCTGGGGCATGTTCAGGCTGTTGGCCGTAGTGACGAACATCACCGGCGACAGGTCGTAGTCGACCTCCAGATAGTGGTCGCCGAAGGTCGAATTCTGGGCCGGGTCCAGCACCTCCAGCAGGGCCGAGGACGGGTCGCCGCGCCAGTCGGCGCCCAGCTTGTCGATCTCGTCCAGCAGGACGAAGGCGTTGGTGGTCTTGGCCTTCTTCATCGACTGGATGATCTTGCCGGGCATGGAGCCGATGTAGGTCCGGCGGTGGCCGCGGATCTCGGCCTCGTCGCGCACGCCGCCCAGCGACATGCGGACGTACTCACGACCCGTCGCCTTGGCGATCGACTGGGCCAGCGAGGTCTTGCCGACGCCCGGAGGGCCGACCAGGCACAGGATCGGCCCCTTCAGGCTGCCGGTGCGCGCCTGAACGGCCAGATACTCGATGATCCGTTCCTTGACCTTCTCCAGGCCGTAGTGATCCTCTTCGAGGATGTCCTCGGCCTTCTGCAGGTCGATGGCCTTGGGCCGGGTTTTCGACCACGGGATCGACAGCAGCCAGTCGAGATAGTTGCGCACCACGGTCGATTCCGCCGACATCGGCGACATGTTGCGCAGCTTCTTCAGCTCCGCCTCGGCCTTGATGCGGGCCTCCTTGGACAGGCGCGTCTTCTTGATGCGCTTTTCCAGCTCCAGCAGTTCATCGCGAGCATCGTCGGTCTCGCCCAGCTCACGCTGGATCGCCTTCATCTGCTCGTTCAGATAATATTCGCGCTGGGTCTTCTCCATCTGCCGCTTCACGCGGCTGCGGATCTTCTTCTCGACCTGCAGGACGCTGATCTCGCCTTCCATCAGGCCATAGACCTTCTCCAGCCGCGCCGGGATGACGACGGTTTCGAGCAGGGCCTGTTTGTCGGCGATCTTGACCGACAGATGGGCAGCGACCGAGTCCGCCAGTTTGGACGGATCGGTGATCTGGGGGATGGCGCTGAGGGCCTCGGGCGGGACCTTCTTGTTCAGCTTCACATAGTTTTCGAACTGCTCGATCACCGCGCGCAGCAGGGCTTCGCTCTGCGAAGGATCACCGGCCTCGTCGTCGATCTCGACGGCCTCGGCTTCGTAATAGTCCTCGCGCTCGGTGAAGCGGGTCAGGCGCGCGCGCGACTTGCCCTCGACCAGCACCTTCACCGTGCCGTCGGGCAGCTTCAGCAGTTGCAGCACAGAGGCCAGCACGCCGGTCGAATAGATGGCGTCCGTCGCCGGATCATCGTCGGCCGAGTTCATCTGGGTGGCGAGCAGGATCTGCTTCTCGCCCTTCATGATCTCGTCGAGGGCGCGCACGGACTTCTCGCGCCCGACAAACAGCGGCACGACCATGTGCGGAAAGACGACGATGTCTCTCAACGGCAGGACAGGGAGGATTTTGCTCTCGGTCATGATGCGTACTTTCCGGGGCCTTTGTGAATCTCCGGCCCGCCGATCCGGTCTGATTGGGCGTTACTGCCGCCTCGTTCCGACTCGACCCGCTGTTTTCAGCGGCTTTCGTGTGAGTATGTGGTTCTGTCTGGACGCGGTTCAAGCGTGGCGGGTCCGCGACCCACAGAAGCGTGAAAAAGCGTGCGATTTCAGATGGCCCAAAACAAAGCCCTCCCCCTCGATGGGGGAGGGTTGGGTGGGGGTGCGGCCGCACGGCTTCAGAACAGGGCTCAGGCGACGCGCCCTCGTCTCCAGCGACCCATCTGGTCGATGTCGCGCGGTCACCCCCATCCCTGCCCTTCCCCCATCGAGGAGAAAGGGTGGGTGTTCAGTCACGCCGCGCCGTCAGCCGTCTTCTTCTTGGTTTCCGAATAGATCAGCAGCGGCTGGGCCTTGCCGTCGATCACCTCGGCGTTGACCACGACCTCTTCGACGCCCTCGAAGGTGGGCAGTTCGAACATGGTCTCCAGCAGCACGCCCTCAAGGATGGAGCGCAGGCCGCGCGCGCCGGTCTTGCGGGTGATCGCCTTTTTGGCGACCGCCGACAGGGCGTCGTCGGTGAAGGTCAGGGTGACGTTCTCCATCTCGAACAGTCGCTTGTACTGCTTGACCAGAGCGTTCTTCGGCTCGGTCAGGATGGTGATCAGCGCCGCCTCGTCCAGGTCTTCCAGCGTCGCCAGAACCGGCAGACGGCCGATGAACTCGGGGATCAGGCCGAAGCGCATCAGGTCGTCCGGCTCGACGCCCTTGAGGATTTCGCCGGTGCGGCGCTCGTCGATTTCCTTGACCTTGGCGCCGAAGCCGATGGAGGCCCCAGCCCCGCGCGCCGAGATCACTTTTTCAAGGCCGGCGAATGCGCCGCCGACGATGAACAGGATGTTGGCGGTGTCGACCTGCAGGAATTCCTGCTGCGGATGCTTGCGCCCGCCCTGCGGCGGCACGGAGGCGACGGTCCCTTCCATGATCTTCAGCAGGGCCTGCTGCACGCCTTCACCCGACACGTCGCGGGTGATCGACGGGTTGTCCGACTTGCGCGAGATCTTGTCGATTTCGTCGATGTAGACGATGCCGCGCTGGGCCCGCTCGACGTTGTAATCCGACGCCTGAAGCAGCTTCAGGATGATGTTCTCGACGTCCTCGCCCACATAACCGGCTTCGGTCAGGGTGGTGGCGTCGGCCATGGTGAACGGCACGTCGATGATGCGCGCCAGCGTCTGGGCCAGCAGCGTCTTGCCCGAGCCGGTCGGCCCGATCAGCATGATGTTCGACTTGGCCAGTTCGACGTCGTTGTTCTTCGTCGCGTGGTTCAGGCGCTTGTAGTGGTTGTGGACGGCGACGCTCAGCACCTTCTTGGCGTGGGCCTGACCGATCACATAATCGTCGAGGACATCGCGGATCTCCTTGGGCGTGGGCACGCCGTCCTTGGAGGTCTTGAACGCGATCTTGTGCTCTTCGCGGATGATGTCCATGCACAGTTCGACGCATTCATCGCAGATGAAAACGGTCGGTCCGGCAATCAGTTTGCGGACTTCGTGCTGGCTCTTGCCGCAGAACGAGCAGTAGAGCGTGCTTTTGGCGTCTGTGCCGGCGGCTTTGGTCATAGACCCTTCTCACTATCCGCAATCCGCCCCGACATTGAGACGAAAAGCGCTTCCTTCGCGATCGATCCAGGGAATCTATCATCGAAGGTCTTCAAAAAATGACAATCACCCATCACACGTTCCGCCACAACCCCGTTGCGGCGCTGCAACGCGCTTCGGGGATCGGACAGGACAGATAATATGGGGATCACGGCTAATGTCTGACATGGGAAGCGAAAAAGCCTTTCACCAGTCCCCTGCCCCCGGACAACCCATCGTCGCCTTCGATTTCGACGGCACGCTGACGATTCGCGACAGCTTCACCACCTTCCTGAAATGGCGGGCCGGGCCGGTGCGATGGATGACCGGACTGGTGCAGATGGTCCCGGCGGTCTTCGCCTATCTGGGCGACCGCGACCGGGGCCGGATCAAAATCGCCTCGGTGCGCGAGTTCCTGATGGACGCCGACCGCAAGGCGCTGGAGGCCGATGCAGAGCGCTTCGCCGCCGAGATCTGGCCGCGCTTCATGCGCCCCGATGCGCTGGCGACCTGGGAAGACTGGGGCCGTCGCGGCGCCCACCGCGTCATCGTCACCGCCTCGCCCGAGACCACGGTCGCCCCCTTCGCCCGCAGGCTCGGCGCCGACAACCTGATCGGCACCCGTCTGGCCTTCGACGATCAGGACCGCGTGCTGGGGACCTTCGTCGGCGGCAACTGCCGGGGCGAGGAAAAGATGCAGCGTCTGCGGGCCGTCTATGGCCCGGACATGGTGCTGGCGGCCGCCTATGGCGACACATCGGGCGACGCCCAGATGATCGCGGCGGCGCAGGAAAAAGGCTACCGCGTCTTCAGCGGCCGTCCCTGACGCACCATCTGTTGCGCGAACATGGAGACATGATGGACGCCGGACCGAGGCGCTGATCGCAACTTGGCCCCCGAACCGCCCCATGCGAGGTTCGCCTGATGATACCGGGACGCCTGACGCCGCACGCATGAACCCTCTGGCCCTCATCATTGAAGACGAAGTCGCGATCGCCGAGATTCTGGATCGCTATCTGGTCCGCGAGGGGTTCCGCACGGCCCGCGCCTATAACGGTCAGGTCGGGCTGGACCTCTATGCCGCGCTGAAGCCGGATGTGGTGCTGCTGGACGTCATGCTGCCGCGCATCGACGGCTGGGGCGTGCTGTCGGAACTGCGCCGCAAGGGCGATACGCCGGTCCTGATCATGACCGCGCTGGATCAGGACGTGGACAAGCTTCAGGCCCTGCGCACCGGGGCCGACGACTATGTGGTCAAGCCTTTCAGCCCGATGGAGGTCGTCGCCCGCGTTCAGGCCATATTGAGGCGCACCAACGGCATGGCGCCCGACCGGCTGATCCGCGTCGACAGGCTGGAGATCGACCCCGAAAGCTATATCGCCACCGTGCGCGACGGCGATCAGTTGAACCACCTCGACACCACCCTGACCGAGTTCCGCATTCTGGAGTTCATGGCCCGCCACCCGATGCGCGTCTTCTCACGCGGGGAACTGGCCGACGCCTGCCTGCCCAACGAAGACGTGCTGGACCGCACGGTCGACAGCCACATCAGCAAGCTGCGCCGCAAACTGAACGCCGCCGGGATGGACAAGGCGCTGAAGGGCGTCAGGGGCGTCGGCTATCGCCTGAACGCCAGATGATCCAGCGCTCGCCCAGTCTCCAGCGGAAGTTCTCCTTCTATATGGCGACGGTCGCGATCAGCGGTCTGTTCTCGGCCTTTTTCGCATGGAGCATCGTCTATCTGCTGTTCGTCGATCCGCGCGACGAACATCTGGAGATCTATTTCGATGTCATCGACCTGGCGGCCCTGCTGCTGTCGCTGCTGCTGGGCCTGACCGTCTCCATCATCGCCGCGCGCATCCTGTCGCAGCGGATCGCGGCGCCCCTGTCCCATGTGGCTCTGGCGGCGCGGACCCTGACGGCGGGCGATCTGGCCGCTCGCGTGGACTATAAGGACGGCAGCCTTGGCGAGGTTTCCCAATTAATCTCTGATTTCAACACGCTGGCGGCGCATCTTCAGAAATCCACGCGCGAGTCGATGCAGTGGAACGCCGCCATCGCCCATGAGCTCAGAACCCCCCTGACCATCATGAACGGCATGATGGAGGGCGTCGCCGACAACATCTTCGATCTGGATGACGAATGGCTGGGGCTGATGAAGTTCCAGTTGGAGAGCCTGACGCGGATCGTCGAGGATCTGCGCGTCATCAGCCTGTATGAAAGCGGCCACCTGTCGCTGAAAACTGAAGAACTGTCTCTGGACGCCGTCATCCAGCCGCTGAAGGGCCTGTACGAGCCCCTGCTCAACAAGCTGGGCTTCACGATGGAATGGGCGACCACGCCGGTGCGCGTCGTCGGCGACAGCACCCGCATCCGTCAGGCGCTGCACGCCCTGCTGGAGAACGTTCGGGTCCACGCCGACCCCGGACTGGTGCGGGTCGCCATCGAGGAAAGCTATGGCTTCGCCGTCATCAGCGTCGCCGATTCCGGCCCCGGCGTGCCGAACGACATCGCGCCCCAGATGTTCGACCCCTTCCGCAGCGCCCGCTCGGACGCCAAGGGGTCTGGTCTGGGCCTGACCGTGGTCCAGTATATCGCTGAGGCCCATGGCGGATACGCCCTGCTGGGGCGCTCCGATCTGGGCGGTCTTCAGGCCGAGTTCGAGCTGCCGCTGGCCGAGTGACGCCCGCGTCGCCGTATTCCGGGCCAGCCTGGACGACATGGCCTCCACATTCCGTCCGCAAAGCCGCAACACGCAGTGGGTAGTGATCCCCACGTCCCGCCGCGTCGTGGTTTAGCAGGATCATCATTGCACCACCCCAACCGAAGACTTCTGCTGGGTGTGCCAGGCGCGATCTTTCTTGTCGTCGCGGGCGGCGCCGCCGCGCGCGACGATCAGACCCCTGCGCCCGTTCCGGCCGAAGCCTCGGCTCTGGCCGAGACCGTCAGCGCCGATGACTGGCGCGCGGTTTTCGACGACCCCGATCTGGCGGCCCTGCTGACCGAGGCGCTTGAGCGCAATCTGACCATCGAGAGCGCCCGGCATCGGCTACAGCAGGCGACAGCCCTGCAGCGCGGCGCCCGCAACGCCGACCGTCCCGGCGCGGATCTGTTCGGCGCCCCCCTGCAGGACGTGCCCACCGGCGACGGCTATTATCAGCTGGGCGTCGGCACGCGATGGGAGATCGACTTCTTCGGCGCGGGCGCAGCGCGCAATCAGGAGGCCGCGGCCCGCGCCGCCTCCAGCGCCGCCCAGCTGCGGGCGGCGCGGCTGATGATCGCGACCTCGCTCATTCAGGCCTATTACGAACGGCATCAGGCGCAGGTCCAGCTGGCCCTGTCGCGACAGTCGCACGACCTGTCCCTGCGCGCCCTGCACCTGATGCAGGCGCGACATGACGCCGGGCTGGCCGACGCCTCCGACCTGCGCGCAGCCGTGATGGAGGAAAACCGCCGCCGGATCGAACAGACGCGCCTGAAGCATCAGATCGACCGCGCCTCATGGACGCTGGCCGCCCTGTTGAGCCGGTCCGGTCCTGATCCCCATGACGCCGGGCCGGGCGGGCATTTCGCCGCCGTGCGCTTTGCGTCCGAACTGCGCGCCGACGACCTGCGTCGCCGTCCCGATCTGATGGTCGCCGAGGCCGAGGTGCTGGAAGCCGCCGCCCGCGTCAAAATCGCCCGCGCCGCCCTCTACCCCAGCCTGTCGCTGGGCGGGTCCATCGGCTACACGCTCAGCCTGGCGTCCGCGCCCTCGCCCGGCGGCGTGGCCCCCGTCGTCGGGCCGACGATCGACATTCCGCTGTGGGACTGGGGCCGTCGCCTCGCCGTGGTGAACAGCGAAGACCACGCCCTGTCCGGCGCGCTTGCCCTTTACCGCCAGTCCGTCATCGACGCCGCCAGCGAAGCCCGCACCGCCCTCGGCGCCCTTGAGCAACAACAGGCCATCGTCACGACGCGCCGCGAAACGGTCGAGAC
Organism: Brevundimonas diminuta; assembly: GCF_039673845.1. Taxonomy (GTDB): domain Bacteria; phylum Pseudomonadota; class Alphaproteobacteria; order Caulobacterales; family Caulobacteraceae; genus Brevundimonas; species Brevundimonas diminuta_E. The sequence continues at coordinate 283,695 of NZ_JBDJMK010000004.1, forward strand.
GCTGCGACAGTCGCTGGACGTCTGGACCACCCGCCATGATCTGGGTCTGGCCAGCGAACTGGACCTGATCCAGCCCGAAGCGGACCTGCTGGACGCCCGCGCGGCCCTGGTCGGCGCCCGTCTGGACAGCATTCTGGCCCTGCTGGCGGTCCACAAGGCGGCGGGCGGCCCGCCTTCTGTTTCAGAGACGGCGCCATGATCTCGCTGGCCCGCAAGACCCTGATCCACGAATGGCCGCGCTTCGTGCCCGTGGTGCTGGCCGTCACCTTCGCCGGTCTGTTGCTGATCGTGCAGGCGGCGCTGGTGCTGGGCATCTTCAGCAGCGCCGCCATCTACATCAAGGCGTCCTCGGCCGATCTGTGGGTCGGCTATCCCGGCTCGCAGAGCGTCAACTACGGCCGCCCGCTAGGCCCGGACATCGAGATGCGTTTGAGCGCCGACGACGCCGTCACGGCGGTCGAGCCCTATCGTTGGGTCGACGCCGACTGGCATTCGGCCTCGGGCGAAGGCGGGGCGATCTCCATCTATCTGTCGGGCGTTTCCGTCGAGGACGGCGCCATGGCCTTTTCGGAACGTCTGAGCGACGCCCAGCGCCAGCGACTGCGCGAGCCGGGCGCCGTCATCGTCGACGCCGCCGATCTGTCGACCCTGCACGTCGCCGACGGCGGCCGCGCCTGGATCAACAAGCAACCGGTGCAGGTTGTCGGCGTCATCAAGGGGATGCGCGGTCTGGGCGGGGTCAACGTCCTGTCGTCGCTGGAGACTGCGCGTGAGATCGGCGCCGCAGAGACATCGGCCGACACCTATTATCTGGCCCGGCTGAAGGACGGCGCCGCGCCCGCCGACGTGCGCCAACGCCTGATGCAGGATCGCGCCGCCTTCTCACCCTATGAGGCCTGGACCGCGCATGAGTTCGCCGCCCGATCGCAGAACTACTGGCTGCTGGACACCGGCGCCGGGATCGCCGTCCTGTTCATGGCCATCATCGTCAGCCTGGTCGGGGCGGTTGTGACCAGCCAGTCGCTGGCCGGGACCATCAACGCCTCACGCCGCGAATACGCCGCCCTCAGCGCTCTGGGCGTCGGGCGCTGGCCGCTAACCCGCGTGGTGCTGGAACAGAGCGCATGGATCGGCGGCGTCGGCCTGATGCTGGCCGCCCTGTTCAGCGCGCCGCTGCTGGCGCTGGCGGCCAGCCATGACGTGCCGGTCGCCATGAGCCTGCCGGTCGCGGCCGGGTGCGGCCTGCTGATCTTCGCCATGGCCATCCTGGCCAGTCTGGCGGCGGTGCGGACCATGCTGGGGACCGACCCCGCCATGTTGCTGAGATAGAGCCATGGCCGACTCCGCCCCCCTCATGACCCGCGCCCCGGCCGTCGTCGCCGAAGGGCTGGTGAAGACCTTCATCACCGGCACGGTACCGACGCGCGTGCTGACCCATCTGGATCTCAGCCTTCATCCCGGCGAGATGACCCTGATCTCCGGCCCGTCGGGCTGCGGGAAAAGCACCTTGCTGTCCCTGCTGTCCGGCCTGCAGAAGCCCGACGCGGGCGCCGTCACCGCCCTGAACCAGCGGCTGGACCGCCTCAGCCGAGGACGGCTGGAAGCTTTCCGCCTGCAGCACACCGGCTTCGTCTTTCAGGGCTTCAACCTGTTCCCCGCCCTGACAGCGGTGGAGCAGGTGCAGCTGCCGCTGGGCTATCTGGGCATGGACCGTCGTCAGAGCGAGACGCTGGCCCTGAAGGCGCTGGACGAGGTCGGGCTGAACCACCGCCTGCACATGCGCCCGGCCCAACTGTCCGGCGGCGAAAAACAGCGGGTCGCCATCGCCCGCGCCATCGCCAAATCACCCGCCCTTCTGTTCGCCGACGAACCCACCAGCGCCCTGGACGCCGAGAACGGCCAGCGCGTCAGCGAGATGCTGCGCCAGATCGCCCATCGCCACGGCTCGACCGTGGTCTGCGTCAGCCACGACCCGCGCCTGATCCGCTTCGCCGACCGCCTGCTGACGATGGAGGACGGCGTCATCCAGCGCGACGAGCGCCCCGCCCAGTCTTCCGCCCAGCCTTCCGCCCAGTCTGCCGCGCCCATCAGCCCTTCGGAAGCCCGGTGATGAGAGCCAGAACCATGCCGCCAGCACCCCGCCTTTCCGTCGCCCTCGCCGCCGTGGTGCTGTTGGGCCTGCCCGCCCTCAGCGCCTGCCAGAAGGCCGAGCCGCCCGCCGAGGCCGCGCCCCTGCACGCCATCGCCCGTGGCCGGATTGAGGTTCAGGGCGGCCTTCTGGCCCTGAGCGCACCGATCGACGGCGAACTGCGCGCGCTGGACGTCGTCGAGGGTCAGAAGGTCCGCAAGGGCGATGTTCTGGCCCGCTTCGACACGGCGGACCTGACCGACGAAACGCGCCTGATCGAGGCTCAGGCCAATCAGTCGCGTCAGCGCCATACGGCGGCCCAGCGCAAGGCCCGCGGCTTAAGCGAAACCGTCGGCCGCTATGAACAGGCCGCAAAGGCGGGCGCCGCATCGGCTCAGGCCCTTGCCGAGGCGCAGCAGTCGCTGGCCGATGTCCAGTCGGAAGTCGACGCCGCCGCCGCCGAGATCGCCGTCGCCGACCAGCGTCTGACGCAGGCCCGCAATCGCCTGCACAGGGCGCAGTTGATCGCCCCTGCCGACGGCGTCGCCCTGCGCGTCGCCGCCTCAAGCGGACAACGACTGTCCGCCGGCGCCCCGGTGCTGACCCTGCTGCCCGACCGCCCGCTGATCGTCCGCGCCGAAATCAATGAGAGCTTCATCGGCCGGGTGCGCCCCGGCATGAAGGCGACGGTGACGATCGACCCCGCGCCGTCGGGCGCAAAGCCCCTGCCCGCCGCGCGGCTGACCTATCTCAGCCCCGCCTATACCCACGCCCGTCAGGACGACGACGTCGAACGCGGTCCCAGCCGCGTGGTCGAGGGCCTGCTGGAATTCGACGCCCGCCCCGACGTGCGGGTCGGCCAAACCGTCCGGGTCCGCTTCGATGACTGATCGCCCCTACACCCTCGCCCCGTCGCGCACCGAGTGGGCCATCCACTGCGACTTCGACGGCACCATCAGCAATCGCGATGTGACCGACAGCCTGCTGCACGCCTTCGGCCGTCCCGGCTGG
>NZ_JBDJMK010000005.1:0-284719 GCF_039673845.1 Brevundimonas diminuta
CACGTCATGCGCCACGCCATGAACCTGGAAACGGTCAACACCTATGAAGGCGCGCACGACGTCCACGCCCTGATCCTGGGCCGCGCCATCACCGGCGAAGCCGCCTTCTGAGACGAAGCGTTGCAGAAAACGCGCAGCGGCGAAGATCCTTTGTCGATGTCGCGCGTTTGTCTCGCCTGCGGGCGGCTTGGCCCGCCATTGAATCCCGTCCGTCCGCCGGTCAAGGCAGAGGGCGCGCTAAGGAAAACGGAATGACCAAACACAGCCTGCTGGCCGGCGCCGCTCTGGCGATCTTCAGCTTCAGCGGCATGGCCCAGGCTGCGCCCGCAGGCGTGGCGACGATGGGCGCGGTCAGCGCGGTCCAGTCGCCCATAGCGGCCATGCCCTATGACGCCCGGCGCGGCGTCTTCACCTTCGCCGCCGGGCTTGAGGAAAGCCTGCCCGCCGTGGTGCAGGTGACGACCCTGGGCCAGTCGCGCGGACCCAGCTCGGCCCGCAACCCCAAACCCTCGCAGGGCGGATCGGGCGTCATCATCGATGCGCGCGAAGGCATCATCGTCACCAACCATCACGTGATCGAGAACGGCCAGAAGTTCACCGTCGACCTGATCGACGGCCGCCTGTTCGATGCGACCCTGATCGGGGCCGACAAGGCGACCGACATCGCCGTGCTGAAGATCAACGCCACCGGCCTGTCGCAGGTCACGACGGTGGATTCCGACACCCTGCGCAGCGGCGATCTGGCCTTTGCGGTCGGCTACCCGCTGGGGCTGGACCAGACGCTGACGATGGGCGTGGTGTCCGGCCTGAACCGCTCGGGCATGGGCGACGCCATCGAGGACTATATCCAGACCGACGCGGCGGTGAACTCGGGCAACTCGGGCGGGCCGCTGCTGGACAGCCGTGGGCGCCTGATCGGCATCAACACCGCCATCCTGTCGGGCGGTTTCGGCGGCGGCAACGACGGCATCGCCTTCGCCGTGCCGACGCGGATCATGATGTTCGTGGTCGATCAGCTGCGCGCCACCGGCGAGGTCAAGCGCGGCCGCGTCGGTCTGGGCCTCGGCTCCCTGACGGCCGAGCGGGCGCGCGACATCGGGCTGAACATCGTGCGCGGCGCCGTGGTCTATGATGTCGAGCCCGGCTCGGCGGGCGAGAAGGCGGGGCTGAAGGCGGGCGATGTGCTGACGCGTATTCAGGACCGCCCGGTGGCCAACGCCGGGTCGGTTCAGGCCACGGTCGGCATCGCCCGCGCCGGAACCCAGATGCCGGTCGTCTATCTGCGCGACGGGCGCGAGGCCTCGACCCGGCTGACGATCGAGCCGTCCGATCCTGCGGCGGTGCGTCTGGGCGCGCAGGCGGCCATGTCGCGCGGCCTGACGGTGCGCAATGTGGCGTCGGAGCGCGGCGCCCAGATCGCCGTGGTGGACGCAGGCTCGCCCGCCGCCGCCGCAGGCCTTCAGGCCGGTGATGTGGTGGTTCAGGCGAACGGCGCCGACATCGCCAATATGAACGATCTGGCGCGGCGCCTGCAGGCGGCGGGCGAGGCGGCGCTGACGCTGATCGTCCTGCGCGACAATGAACGGGTCGAGATCGACCTTCCGGCCTGATCCGCTGGCTCAGCACTGACTAGAAATCGCCCGCGTGACCTGACCGTCGCGCGGGCGATGTCTTGCGCGGATGCCGGACGCCGGACAGCAAAACGCCCGCGCTGCCGGGAGGGGGAGGGGTGGCGGGCGCGGGCGTCGCTTGGAGGAAGCATCGGCCCGCCGAAGCCCTGTACGCGGAAAAATCCGGGGGGCTGGGGGGGCTGTTCAGGATCCGGGACTTTTCCAGACTCCGACGGGCCGATGCTCTATTTGTGAGCATCCTTCCGGGCGGACGAAGGACCGAATGGGGGCGTTTTCGTGTCGCTTCGCATTTTCCTGATCGGTGAAAATCGAAGCGAAAGCGGTTCACATGCGGGGCATGTGAACCTGTATCGGCGATCTAGACTTTCGACAGGATCAGCGTCGCATTGGTGCCGCCGAAGCCGAAGCTGTTGGACATGACGTGCTTCAGTTCGCCGTCGTGGCACCGGCGCAGGATCGGCATGCCCTCGAACTCGGGGTCCAGGTTCTCGATGTGGGCGCTCTCGGCGGCGAAGCCGTGCTTCATCATCAACAGGCAGTAAATGGCTTCCTGCGCGCCCGCCGCGCCCAGCGAGTGGCCCGTCAGCGACTTGGTCGAGGAGATCATCGGCATGGCGTCGCCGAAGACGTTGCGCACCGCGCCCATCTCCTTCAAGTCGCCGACCGGCGTCGAGGTGCCGTGCGGGTTCAGGTAATCGATCTTCGGATTGCCCGCCATCTCCAGCGCGATCTTCATGCAGCGCTCGGCGCCCTCGCCCGAGGGGGCCACCATGTCGAAGCCGTCCGAATTGGCGCCATAGCCGGTGACTTCGGCGTAGATGGTCGCGCCGCGCGCCACGGCGCGTTCGTATTCTTCCAGCACGACAATGCCTGCGCCGCCGGCGATGACGAAGCCGTCGCGCGTCGTGTCATAGGCGCGGCTGGCCTTGTCCGGCGTGTCGTTGAAGTTGGAGGACATGGCGCCCATGGCGTCGAACATGTTCGACATGGACCAGTCGATATCCTCGCAGCCGCCCGCGAAGACCACGTCCTGCTTGCCCCAGGCGATCTGTTCGGCGGCCGCGCCGATGCAGTGGGCGCTGGTCGCGCAGGCCGAGCTGATCGAATAGTTGATGCCCTTCAGCTCGAACCAGGTGGCCAGCACGGCCGAGGGGCCGGAGGCCATGGCCTTGGGCACGGCGAAGGGGCCGACGCGCTTGGGCGAGCCCTTTTCGACCGTGGTGGCCGCCGCCTGCAGGATGACCTGGGTCGAGGGACCGCCCTCGCCGACGATCAGGCCGATGCGCTCGTTCTTGATCTCATCGGCGGACAGGCCGCTGTCCTTCAGCGCCTCTTCAAAGGCGATGTGCGCCCAGGCCGTGCCGTTGGCCAGGAAGCGGGCCGCGCGGCGGTCGACCAGCGGCGCCCAGTCCTCGGCCGTGTGGCCCAGAGCAGGCGGCGCCCAGACCTGTGAGCGGAAGCCGTATCTGGCGTGGTCGGCGGCGTGCTGGACGCCCGACTTGGCGTCGCGCAGGGAGGCCGCGACCTCGTCCTGGCCGGTGCCGATGGAAGAGACGATGCCCAGTCCGGTGACGACGACACGCCGCATGGTGTTTCCAATCCTCAAAGTCTTCGGACGCCGCGTTGGCCGCGGCTATCCATCAAGTGGGGTCAGGCGGCGTCCGGTTCCACCGGGGCCGCGCCGCCGAACAGGCCGACGCGCATGTCCGCACAGGTATAGATGACCTGGCCGTCCGCTTCGAGCACGCCGTCGGCGATGCCCATGACCAGCTTGCGGTTGATGACGCGCTTCAGGTGGACCTTATAGACCACCTTCTTGACGTCCGGCGTCACCTGACCGGTGAATTTGACCTCGCCGACGCCCAGGGCGCGGCCTTTGCCCGGTCCGCCGATCCAGCCGAGGTAGAAGCCGACCAGTTGCCACATGGCGTCCAGGCCCAGGCAGCCCGGCATGACCGGGTCGCCGATGAAGTGGCACTGGAAGAACCAGAGGTCCGGATTGATGTCGAGTTCAGCCTCGACATAACCCTTGCCGTAGTCGCCGCCGTCGGCGCTGATGGTCTTGATCCGGTCGAACATCAGCATGGGCGGCGCCGGCAGCTGGGCGTTGCCCGGGCCGAACAGCTCGCCCCGGCCCGAGGCCAGCAGGCCTTCGTGATCGAATGACGACGGATATTGCGACTGGCTCAAGGGTGTTCGGCTCCGAGAAGGTGTTGCTGGCGGGTTACACGACCCGAGGGCCGCGCTCAACCATGCGACTGTATATGGGATCAGGAAGCGCGGCCGGTTCCGGCCGGTCGGGCGGCGTTGCACAGGGCGCGATCCTGGGCGCCGAAGACGGCCCTCTGCTGCACCCAGCCGCGCAGTTTGCGCGCCCGCACCCGGCACCAGCCGTCCTCGCACTCGTCCAGAGGGATCAGGGCGTTCGGCGACAAAAGAGCGCGGACCGAGGCGGTTTCGGACCGGCCGGAGCGGATCGGCACAGGCGCGTCCGAGCGGTTGAACACGCTGCGGCGGCCCGAGGCGACGGTGCGGTGGATCCAGGCGACGGACCCTTCAGGGTCGCAGATTTTTCGCCATTCGCGCGTTTCGGCGATCACCTGAACGGGCAGGCCCGCGGCGCGGTATTCCCACAGGATGCGGTAGTCGAGGCCCGGCCCCTGACGCGCCCGCACCTGCGAGGATTTGAGGGTCACCCAGCGCGGCACCTCCAGCCCCGTCGGGGTCGGGCGGCCGTCGGGTATGGTCGATCCCGCCGACAGCAGCGCCCCGGTCATCAGGACAGCGGCGAGGGCCGCGACGCGAGGCGCCCTTTTGATCCTGACCGCAGCTTTGCTAGACACCGAATATCGACCCGTTCCGAACGGGCGCCGCCCGTGGAAAACCCAGGTCCCCTATGTCCCCTCGCAAGCTTAAGGTCGTATTAACCAGACGCCTGCCTGACGCCGCCGAAACGCGGATGCGCGAACTTTTCGACGCCGAGCTGAACCTGACCGACCGGCCGATGTCGCGCGATGAGCTGGCCGCCGCCCTGCAAAGGGCCGAGGTGCTGGCGCCGACCATCACCGATCATCTGGACGCCGAACTGATCGCGGGCGCGGGCGAACAACTGAAGATGATCGCCAACTTCGGCGCGGGCGTGGACCATATCGACATCGACGCCGCCGTCGGGCGCGGGATCATCGTCACCAATACGCCGGGCGTCCTGACCGAGGACACGGCTGATCTGGGCATGAGCCTGATCCTGGCCGTCAGCCGCCGCATCGTCGAAGGCGCCGCCGTCGTCGAGGCCGGGCGTTTCGAGGGCTGGAGCCCGACCTGGATGTGCGGCCGCAAGCTGTGGGGCAAGCGTCTGGGCATCGTCGGCATGGGCCGTATCGGTCAGGCTCTGGCCCGCCGCGCCAGGGCCTTCGGCATGCAGGTCCACTATCACAACCGCAAACCCGTCCCCGACATGATCGCCGAGGAGCTGGGCGCGACCTGGTGGGACGATCTGGACCAGATGCTGGCGCGGATGGACGTCATCTCGCTGAACTGTCCGGCGACGAAGGAGACGCATCACCTGCTGTCGGCCGAGCGTCTGGCCCGGCTTCAGCCGCACGCCATCGTGGTCAACACCGCGCGCGGCGAACTGATCGACGAGGCGGCTCTGGTCGAGGCTCTGGACCGCCGCGCCCTGTTCGGCGTCGGTCTGGACGTGTTCGAGAACGAGCCGAAGGTGCATCCCGGCCTGATCGGCCGCCCGAATGTGGTGCTGTTGCCCCATCTCGGTTCGGCCACCATCGAAGCGCGTCAGGACATGGGCGATCGGGTGATCGCCAACATCATGACCTATCAGAACGGCCACCGTCCGCCGGATCGGGTCATCCCGGCGATGCTTTAGGCGTGAGCTGACCCACAGACCGGGCAGGCGGGGTCGGCGGCGATCTTCACGACGCGGCTGCTGCCCGCCAGACCGTCATAGAGCATCAGGCGGCCGGTCAGCGGTTCGCCCGCGCCAGTGATCCGCTTGATCGCCTCCAGCGCCGCCATGGCGCCGATGACGCCGGCCAGAGCGCCGACCACGCCGACGCGGGCGCAGGTTTCGGCGTCGGGCGGAATCTCGGGCACCAGACACTGATAGCAGGGCCGCCCCTCGAACACCGACACCTGCCCCGACCAGCGGCCCAGGGCGCCGGACACCAGCGGCTTGCCCGCCGCCACGCAGGCCGCATTGACGGCCAGCCGCGTCTCGAAGTCGTCGGTTCCGTCCAGCGCCAGATCGAAGTCCTGCATCAGGGCCGCCGCGCTGTCCGGGGTGACGCGCTGGTTGAAGGTCCGGACCGTGACGTGCGGGTTCAGGGCGTTGAGGCGTTCGGCGCCCGCCTCGACCTTGGCGCGGCCGGGGTCTTCGGCGGTGAAGGCGATCTGGCGTTGCAGGTTGGACAGGGCGACGGTGTCGTCGTCGATCAGCCCCAGCGTCCCGACCCCGGCGGCGGCCAGATAGAGGGCGGCCGGATTGCCCACCCCGCCCATGCCGACGATCAGCACGCGGGCGCGTTTCAGCGCCTGCTGCCCCGGGCCGCCGATCTCGGACAGCACCAGTTGGCGGGCATAGCGCTCGACCTCCTCATCGGAGAAGCGCACGGGGGCGGGGGGCGTCGAAGGCTGGGTCACGCCTGACTGTCTAGCGCAGCGGGGTCGCGTCGTCAGGTCGTTGCGGGCGTCAGGCCGACGGCGGCCGCCAGCAGGGCCTCGGCGCGGGCGGGGCTGAGCCGCTCCAGCCGGTCGCCGTTCAGCAGGCTTGAGGCCTGCGGCGTCAGTTCAGCCAGGATCATCGGCCAGGCGCCGAAACGGCGCGTCGTGACGGGCTGATCGGACAGAAGGCGCAGGTTCTCATGGCGCGGATCGGCCCGCAGCCGGTCCATCAGGCGGTCTATGTCGGAGCGGCGCCCCTCGATGACCTGAAGGAACTGGCCGTCATGGCGCATCAGGGCGCTGGTCAGGCCGTCGCGCCGGTTGTTGCGTTCGGATTCGCCGAGAATCTCGGCCAGGGCCAGAAGGCTGGTCGCGACGCTGCCGACGGCGTCGCTGACATAGAAGGTGCGGTGAAGAAGCAAGGGAACCCGTCAAGAACGCGACGTCCCCATAGCCTCGCGTAAAAGGCGAGGCGGACAGATGGACAACCGATGCGATCGTTTTTCACGATCTGATTAACGATTTGTTATGGTTAAGCTTTGGGCCGGGCGCGATCCGGCGGCTGCGACAAGGGCTGATCTTGCGGCGGGCGGCGGGCTTCGCCATGTCAGCGGCCATGAACACAAGCGCCTCAAACTTTCCCGACTGGCACGGCACCACCATTCTGGCGGTGCGCAAGAACGGCCGCACCGTCATCGCCGGCGACGGCCAGGTCTCGATGGGGCCGACCATCGTCAAGGGCGCCGCGCGCAAGGTGCGGACCCTGGCGAACGGCAAGGTGCTGGCGGGCTTCGCCGGGGCCACGGCCGACGCCCTGACCCTGATCGAGCGGCTGGAAGCCAAGCTGGAGCAGTATCCGGACCAGCTGGCGCGCGCCTGCGTCGAACTGGCCAAGGACTGGCGCACCGACCGTTATCTGCGTCGTCTGGAGGCCATGCTGCTGGTCGCTGATAAAGACACCATCCTGACTGTCACCGGCGTCGGCGACGTGCTGGAGCCGGAGTACGGCGTCGCCGCCGTCGGCTCGGGCGGCAACTACGCCCTGGCTGCCGCTCGCGCCCTGATCGACGAGAACACCGAACTGGACGCCGAACAGATCGCCCGCAAGGCCATGAAGATCGCCGCCGACATCTGCGTCTACACCAACGGCAATTTAACCATCGAAAGCCTGTGAAGGCGCTCAAGCACTGAGCCGCCGCGCTGCGAACGATAGCGTCGCACACAGGCGCTTCTGGAAAAAAGAATGACTGATTTATCTCCCCGTGAAATCGTCTCTGAACTGGACCGCTTCATCGTCGGTCAGGACGAGGCCAAGCGCGCCGTGGCCGTGGCCCTGCGCAACCGCTGGCGCCGCAAGCGCGTGCCGGACGACCTGCGTGACGAGGTCACGCCCAAGAACATCCTGATGATCGGCCCGACGGGCGTGGGCAAGACCGAGATCGCCCGGCGTCTGGCGCGTCTGGCGGGCTCGCCCTTCCTCAAGGTCGAGGCGACCAAGTTCACCGAGGTCGGCTATGTCGGCCGCGACGTCGATCAGATCATGCGCGATCTGGTCGAAAGCGCGCTCGTCATGGTGCGCGACAAGCGCCGCTCGGGCGTCAAGGCCAAGGCCGAGGGTCAGGCCGAGGACCGCATCTTGGATGCTCTGGTCGGTCCCGGTTCGCAACCCGCCACGCGCGACGCCTTCCGTAAGAAGCTGCGCGCCGGGGAGCTGGACGACAAGGAGATCGAGATCGCCCTGGCCGATACGGCTTCGCCGCTGCAGGGGCTGGACATGCCGGGCGGCGGCAACGTCGGCCTGCTGAACCTGTCGGAGATGCTGGGCAAGATGGGCGGCGGCCGCACCAAGACGGTCAAGCTGACCGTGCGCGACGCCCTGGCGCCCCTCGTCACCGAGGAGAGCGACAAGCTGCTGGATCAGGAAAGCCTGACCAAGGAAGCCCTGCTGCTGGCCGAGAACGAGGGCATCGTCTTCCTGGACGAGATCGACAAGGTGGCTGCGCGTCAGGATCGCGGCGGCGGCGCCGACGTGTCGCGCGAAGGGGTGCAGCGCGACCTGCTGCCCCTGATCGAGGGTACGACCGTCTCGACCAAATATGGTCCGGTGAAGACCGACCATGTGCTGTTCATCGCCTCGGGCGCCTTCCATGTCGCCAAGCCGTCGGACCTGCTGCCCGAGCTTCAGGGGCGCCTGCCGATCCGGGTCGAGCTGAAGGCCCTGACCCGCGACGACTTCCGGCGCATCCTGACCGAGCCCGAGGCCAATCTGATCCGTCAGAACCAGGCCCTGCTGGCGACCGAAGGGGTCGAGCTGGTCTTTACCGACGACGCGGTCGAGGCCATGGCCGATGCTGCCGTGGCCGCCAACTCCACCGTCGAGAACATCGGCGCGCGCCGTCTGCAGACGGTGATGGAGCGGGTGCTGGAGGAAACCAGCTTCAAGGCCTCGGACCTGTCGGGCCAGACCCTGACCTTCGATGGTGACAAGGTGCGTGAAAAGGTCGGCGATCTGGCCAAGAACGTCGACCTGAGCCGGTTCATCCTGTGACCCGCTGACGCCTTTCCTCCCCACGTGGTGGGGAGGGGGACCGCGTAGCAGTGGAGGGGGCGGTGCAGCCGGCTGGCGTGGAGTCGCCCCCCTCCGTCACGTCGCTATCGCGACGCGCCACCTCCCCATGAAATGGGGAGGAAAGGGCGGCTAACCCCGCATCGCCGCCACGGCGTCCACCAACCGCGCCAGTTCCGCCGGGCTGGACAGCCGGTGGTCGCCGCCTTCGATCAGGTCGAGGCGCAGGTCGCCGCCGGTCATGCGCTCGGCCAGTTCGACCTGATGGCGCCACGGCACCACGTCGTCGGCGCGACCTTGCAGCACATGCACCGGCGCCGTGATGTCGATCCGGCTGTCCAGAAGCAGCCAGTCGCGGGCTTCCTCGAACATCCGCCGGGTCAGGACGTAGGACCCGAGGCCTTCCTCGGTGATGACCGTCTCGCCTTCGCGCAGGATGGCCTGACGCTCATGATCCGCCAGACCGGGCCACATCAGCTTTTCGGTGAAGTCCTGCGCCGGATTGACCAGCACCACGCCCTTGACCCGTTCCGGCCGCGCCAGCGTCGCCAGCAACGCGACCCAGCCGCCCATGGACGAGCCCACCGGGATCACCGGCCCCTGAAGGCTGTCGATCAGGGCGATCGCGTCCTCGCGCCAGCGGCCGATGGTGGCCTGTTTCCAGTCGCCGCTGGACACGCCGTGGGCGAAGTGGTCGTAGCGCACATAGTTCCAGCCGCGCTCGCGGGCGGCGGCGTCCAGCGCCAGCGCCTTGGTCCCCTCCATGTCCGAGCGGAAGCCGCCGATCCAGATGACCGTCGGGCCGGCGCCCTTGACCGCCTTATAGGCCAGCGTCTCGCCGTCAGGGCGGATCAGGGTCTGGACGTCGGACATGGGAAGCTCCTCGGACTGTCATTCCTCGTGGAATGGCTTTAGCAGAGACGACGATTGTTCACAGAGGCCGCGAGGCGCCCGCTTGTCTGCTCCCAAAGCCCTGTTCGTCAGCTCCAACCGGATCGGCGACTGCGTCATCTCCTCGGGCGTGATTCGCGAGATCGCGCGCCAGTTGCCGGGCGTTCAGATCACCGTCGCCTGCGGCCGCCCGCCCGCGCCCTTCTTCCGTTCGGCGCCGAACGTCGAGCGCGTCATCATCCTCGACAAGAAGAAGGCCGCTGGACACTGGGTCGACCTGTGGAAACAGGTGCGCGGCACGCAGTGGGACATGGTCGTCGACATCCGGGGCTCGGCCCTGGCCTATCTGATCCCGGCCAAGCGGCGCATCGTCTACAACCGCCGCTGGGAGACCGGCCTGCGCAAGGTCGAGATGGTGTCGCGCTTGATGGGCTCGGCTACGCCGCTGGACCCGGAAATCTTCCTCGACGATCAGGCGCGGGCCGAGGCCGCAGCCATCATCGACCCGCAACTGGCGGCCGGTCCGGGCGAAGGGCCGATCATCGCGCTCGCGCCCATCGCGCACCAGCCGGGCAAGTCGTGGCCCGCCGAGCGCTGGGGCGCTCTGGTCGAGAAGCTGAAGGCCGAGCCGCGCTTCGACGGCTGGCGTTTCATGCCGGTCGGCGGACCCGGCGACCGGCCGCCCGCGACCCCGGCGCTGGAGGCGGCGGGACCGCGCGCCATCGACTGCGTGGGCAAGGGCGACATCCTGTGCTCGGCCGCCGCCATCGACCGCGCGACCCTGTTCGTCGGCAACGACAGCGGCCTGATGCACGTCTCGGCGGCGCTGGGTCGGCCGACGCTGGGACTGTTCGGCCCGACCGAGTGGTGGCTCTATGGTCCGTGGGGTCCAAAGACGCGCACCGTCGCCTCGAATGAGACGCGCGGCCAGTTCGCCCCGATCGAGGATCTGAGCGTCGATCATGTGTTCGAAGGGGTGCTGGCCCTGCACGACGCCTATGTCGCTCAAGAGGCCGTAAAGCCCTGAAGGCCCGAAATCCCTTGAAACATCGGCCCTGCATCGCCATATTCCGGCCGCTTGGAACACAGCGGCGGGATCGCACGCTGAGCCATGCAGACAGTTTCGCCTATCTTCTGATCACATAAGGAAACGACGCCCATTCGCCGTCCAATGCAAGCGCCGCCCGTAAAGGACGGGCCGCCCATCAACCAGGATATCCGCGCCCCTCGCGTTCTGCTCATCGACCAGAATGGGGAAAAACAGGGCGTCATGCCGCTGTCCGCCGCGCTGGAGGCCGCCGAGGAGGCGGGCCTGGACCTGGTTCAGATCGTCGCCAACGCCGATGCTCCGGTGTGCAAGATTCTGGACTACGGCAAGCATCGTTTCCAGGAACAGAAGAAGAAGGCTGAGGCGCGCAAGCGTCAGAAGGTCGTCGAGCTGAAGGAAATCAAGCTCCGTCCGAACATCGACAGCCACGACTACGATGTGAAGGCCAAGGCCATGCATCGCTTCTTCGACGACGGCGACAAGGTCAAGGTGACCATTCGCTTCCGCGGTCGCGAAATGGCCCACCCCGAACTGGGCATGAAGCTGATGCACAAGGTCCAGGCCGACTTCGAGGAAGAGGCCAAGGTCGAGTTCGCGCCCAAGATGGAAGGCCGCCAGATGATCATGATCCTGGCGCCCCGCTGATCGCGGGCTGAACGACAAGACTTTCAGGGACGCCCCGGCCAAATGGCCGGGGCGTCTTACTATCCGGCGGGAAGACCACGAATGACGGCGCAGACGACAAAGGCTTCCGGCGCGGGGACGCCGACCCTGGCGGTGCTGTTCGCCGTGGTCTTCATCAATCTGGTCGGGTTCGGCCTGGTGGTGCCGCTGCTGCCCTTCTTCGCGCGCAGCCTGCAGGCCGAACCGTGGCAGATCACCCTGATGTTCTCGGCCTATTCCCTGGGGCAGTTCTTCGCCGAGCCCTTCTGGGGGCGGCTGTCGGACCGGATCGGACGCAAGCCGGTGCTGCTGATCACCCTGGCGGCCAACGCCGTCGGCTATCTGCTACTGGCCTTTGCGCCGACCATCTGGGCGGCCATTCTGGTGCGGCTGTTCACCGGGTTGGGCGCGGGGAATATCTCGACGGTGCAGGGCTATATCGCCGACGTCACCCCGCCCGAGCGCCGGGCCGGGCGCATGGGGTTGATCGGGGCGGCCTTCGGCATGGGCTTCATCGTCGGGCCGGGGCTGGGCGGCCTGCTGGCCCAGCCGCAGATGGGCCATGTCGGCTATCAGCTGCCGATCTTCGTCGCCTCGGGCGCGGCGGTGCTGGCGGCGCTGGGCGTGGTGTTCTTCCTGCGCGAGAGCCGGGCCAAGGCCGATCCGGCGGCGCCGCGCCCGCCCTTTCTGGCGGGAATCCGCTTCGCCCGCACCGATGAGGTGATTTCGCGCGTGCTGGTGGTCAGCCTGATCTATCTGGCGGGCTTTTCGGCGATGGAGGCCGCCTTCGGCCTGTGGGCCGAGCATCGCTATGGCTGGACCGCGCGCGAGGTGGGGCTCAGCTTCATGATCGTGGGGCTGATCTCGGCGGTGAACCAGGGCTTGGTGGCCGGGCGGCTGGCGCGGCGTTTCGGCGAGGCGCGGGTGCTGGCGGCCGGGATGCTGCTGTTCGGCGTCTCGATGGTGCTGCAGGTGACGGCGCCGGTCGCCTGGTTTCCGGCGGGGCGGATTGATCTGGGGCTGTTCAGCATTCCGCTGGTCGCCGGGTGGATCATTCCGGTCATCATGGGGGTCGGCGCCTGCGGCATGTCGCTGGCCATGCCCAATATCTCGGCCATGATCAGCCGGGCGTCGCCGCCGGACCGGCAGGGCGCCATGCTGGGGCTGAACATGGCGACCGGGTCGATGGCGCGCATCGTCGGCCCGATGGTGGCGGGCGTCCTCTATTCGGCCGTAGGGCCGGACTGGCCGTTCCTGGCGGGCGCCGCCCTGGCGGTTCCGGCGGCGGTGATGGCGATCAACGCCGGACGCGCCGCGCGCCGCCGCGCGATCGCCGTCTGAGCGGTCGAAGCGGACTCTTCTTGCCTCGGACGACCGTTTGGCGTAGAAGCCGCGCCTTCGCGTACCGGACCGCCGGGCGAACAGGCATGCCTGGGCGGTCTTAAATCGGTCATCTGACCTTGGGGCTCAAGTAGCCCGAAGGGCGGTAGACCCCTCAATAAAGAGAGTGAAAATGCCGAAGCTGAAGACGAAGTCGGGCGCCAAGAAGCGCTTCAAATTCACCGCGACGGGCAAGGTCAAGGCTGGCGTTGCCGGCAAGCGCCACCGTTTGATCAGCCACAACTCGAAGTACATCCGCCAGAACCGCGGCACTTCGGTCATGGCCGACGCCGACGCCAAGAAGATCAAGTCCTACATGCCGTACGCCTGATCGGCGCGCTGCATCACTGATCCTCTCCGCTAATCGAATTTGAATTAAGTCCCTCAAACAGCGAGGCCCCGCGGGCCGAGCGGTAGGGACTTCCCGAAGGGAAAATTACAATGGCTCGCGTCACCCGGGGCGTTACGTCCCACGCCAAGCACAAGAAAGTCCTGAAGCAGGCCAAGGGCTTCTACGGCCGCCGCAAGAACACCATCCGCGCCGCCAAGGCCGCGGTGGATCGCGCCGGTCAGTACGCCTACCGCGACCGCCGCAACAAGAAGCGCTCGTTCCGCGCCCTGTGGATCCAGCGCATCAACGCCGCGGCCCGTACCGAAGGCTTCACCTATTCGCAGTTCATGCACGGCCTGAACAAGGCGGGCATCGAGCTGGACCGCAAGGTTCTGGCCGCCATCGCCGCCGATGAAGCCGGCTTCAAGGGCATCGCCGACAAGGTTCGCGCGGCCCTGGCCTAAGCCTTTCTCCCACACGGGATGAAGCAAAAGCCCTCCGGTTCGCGCCGGGGGGCTTTTTGCTTTCGATCCTAACGGCTAGACGACCTGCATGACCGATCTCGCTCAACTGGAACTGGACCTCATCAACGCCATCGGCTCGGCCGAGAGCGTGGCGGGTCTGGAGGACATCCGCGTCGCCGCCCTCGGCAAGTCCGGCTCGATCTCGGGCCTGCTGAAAGGCATGGGGGCGCTCAGCCCTGATGAGCGCCGCGAGCGCGGCCCCGTCATCAACGGCCTGCGCGACCGGGTGTCGTCGGCCCTGACCGCCAGGAAGGCCGAGCTGGAGGCCGCCGAATTGGACGCCCGCCTGCTGGCCGAGCGCGTCGACCTGACCCTGCCCAGCCGCCCGCGCCGCAAGGGCGGGGTGCATCCGACCATGCAGGTCATGGACGAAATGGTCGCCGTCTTCGCCGACATGGGCTTTTCGGTCGCTGAAGGGCCGGACATCGAGGACGACTTCCACAACTTCACGGCGCTGAACTTCCCGCCCAAGCATCCGGCGCGGGAGATGCACGACACCTTCTTCCTGAAGCCCGACCCGCAAACGGGCGAGCGCAAGGTGCTGCGCACCCACACCAGCCCGGTGCAGGTCCGCACCATGATGTCGCAGAAGCCGCCGATCCGCATCATCGCGCCGGGCCGCACCTTCCGTAAGGATTCCGACGCGACCCACACGCCGATGTTCCACCAGATCGAAGGTCTGGTGATCGACCGCGACATCCACATGGGCCATCTGAAGACGACGCTGGAGACTTTCATCGCCCGCTTCTTCGAGCTGGACGATGTTCACGCCCGTTTCCGCCCGCACCACTTCCCCTTCACCGAGCCCTCGGCCGAGATGGACATCCGCTGCGACCGTTCGGGCGGCAAGCTGACCCTGAACGAGGGCGAGGACTGGCTGGAGATCCTGGGCTGCGGCATGGTGCACCGGAACGTCCTGCGCAACTGCGGCATCGACCCGGACGAGTATCAGGGCTTCGCCTTCGGCATGGGCGTCGACCGCCTGGCCATGCTGAAATACGGCGTGCCGGACCTGCGCCCCATGTTCGAGGCCGATACGCGCTGGCTGGCGCACTACGGCTTCTCCGCCTTCGCCGCGCCGAACCCGGCGTCGGGCCTCAGCTGATATTGAAAAGAGCGATCCCATGACTGACGCGACCACCCCCGCCGCCGAACCGATCACTCTCGAGCCCCTGGGCGCCGGTCCCGACTATGTCGGCAAGGGCGTCTGGCTGCCCCAGCTGTTCATGGAGACGGCCCGCACCGGCGTCATGGTCATCGAGAACCGCCGCTTCGAAAACTGCCTGATCGAGGGCCCGGCGGTCCTGTTGCCGATCGAGGGCTGCAACTTCGACGGCTGCGATCTGGGCGACGCCCACGGCGACCCGCGCAACCTGATGCTGGCGCCGCAGGGCCCGCAGCGCGTGACCGGCCCGATCCCGTTCAAGAACTGCCAGTTCATCAACTGCCGCTTCGTCGGCGTCGGCTTCACCGGCACGCCCGCCTTCCTCGACAACATGGCCAAGGCGCTGGCCCAGCCGCAGGACGGTGCGACCCAATGAAGTTCACGCTTTCCTGGCTGAAGGCCCATCTCGATACCGAGGCCGAGGTCGATCAGGTCGCCGAGGCCATGACCATGGCCGGGCTGGAGGTCGAGGACGTTCACGACCCCATCGCCGCCCTGGCCCCCTTCACCGTCGCCAGGATCATCTCGGCCGAGCGCCATCCAAACGCGGACCGTCTGCAGGTCTGTCAGGTCGAGACGGTGGACGGCATGAAGGAGATCGTCTGCGGCGCCCCGAACGCGCGCGCAGGCCTGACCACCATCTACGCCCCCATCGGCGCCTATGTGCCGGGTCTGGGCGTGACCCTGGTCGAGAAGCCGGTACGCGGCGTGGTGTCCAACGGCATGCTGTGCTCGGGCGCGGAGCTTGAACTGGCCGACGAGAGCGACGGCATTCTTGAGCTGTCGGATGACCTGCAGGTCGGCGCGCCTGCCGCAGGCGTCTTCGGCGCCGAGCCGGTCATCGATTTCGAGGTGACGCCGAACCGCCCTGACTGGCTGGGCGTGGCGGGCATCGCCCGCGATTTGGCCGCTGCAGGTCTTGGCAAGCTGACGACGCCGGAGATCGCGCCGGTCGCCGGGGCCTTCGACAGCCCCGTCTCCGTGACGCTGGAGGCGCCCGAACTGTGCCCTGTCTTCGCCGGTCGCGTGATCCGGGGCGTGAAGAACGGCCCGTCGCCGGAATGGCTGCAACAGCGGCTGACGGCCATCGGCCTGCGTCCGATCAACCGGCTCGTCGACATCACCAACCTGATTTCTTTCGACCGCGCGCGTCCGCTGCACGTCTATGATCTGGCGAGCCTGTCGGGCGACGCGATCGTGGTGCGCGCCGGTCACGGCGACGCCGATCAGATCGAGGCGCTGGACGGCAAGACCTATGCGCCGGGCGCCGCCGACTGCGTCATCTCCGACGCTGGGGGCCAGCGCGCCATCGGCCTGGGCGGCGTCATGGGCGGCGTCTCGACCGGCTGCTCGGACGAGACGGTCGACGTTTTCGTCGAGAGCGCCTGGTTCGACCCCATCGCCATCGCCCAGACCGGCCGTTCGCTGGGGATCAACTCGGACGCGCAATACCGCTTTGCGCGCGGCGTCGACACCGCCTCGGTCGTGCCGGGGCTGGAACTGGCGACGCAGCTGATTCTGGACCTGTGCGGCGGCGAGCCGTCGACGGTCACGGTTGCGGGTGAGGCGCCTGCCGCCCCCGCCGCCTTCGCCTTCGACCCGTCCTATGTGAAGCGCCTGTCGGGCATGGATCTGGGCGAGGACCGGATCTTCGAGATCCTGTTCGCCCTGGGCTTCACCGTCATGCGCGGCTCGCCCTGGTCGGTGACGTCGCCGTCGTGGCGCCGCGATGTCGAAGGCCCGGCCGATCTGGTCGAGGAAGTCGCCCGCATCGAGGGCTACGCCTCCCTGCCAGACGCGCCCCTGCCGCCGGTCGCCCCGGCGCCGGGCGGGGTGCTCAGCCCGCGTCAGGCGCGCGTGCGCACGGCCCGTCGCGCGCTGGCGGCCCTGGGCTATGCCGAGGCCGTCACCTGGTCCTTCACCAAACAGTCGATCGCGACCCTGTTCGGCGGCGGGGACGAGCGTCTGGTGCTGGAGAACCCCATCGCGGCCGATCTGGACTGCATGCGGCCTTCGGTCCTGCCGAACCTGATCCAGGCGGCGGCGCGTAATGCGGCGCGCGGCCACGCCGACGTCGCCCTCTTCGAGATCGGCCCCATCTATCTGGACGATCAGCCGACCGGCCAGCGCACCGTCATCGCGGGCCTGATCGCGCCGCACGCCGACCGTCACTGGGGCGGGGCGGGGGAAGATCCCCTGTTCGCGCTGAAGGGGGACCTGCTGGCTGTGCTGGAAGACATCGGCGCCCCGGTCGCCTCCCTGCAACTGGCGCAAGGGTCGAACCGCGACTGGTGGCACCCCGGCCGCTCGGCCCGGCTGCAACTGGGGCCCAAGAACGTCATCGTCGAGTTCGGCGCCCTGCACCCGCGCGTGCTGAAGGCGCTGGACGCCGACGGCCCCATGCTGGCCTTTGAGATCGTGCTCGACTCGGTGCCGGAACCGCGGGGCAAGGGCGGCAAGGCGCGCGGCGCGGCGGACCTGCCGAACCTCATGCCCCTGACCCGCGACTTCGCCTTCCTGATGGACGAGGCCAAGGCCGTGGGCGACCTGACCCGCGCCGTGGCGGGCGCCGACAAGGCCCTGATCGCCGACGTCCGCGTCTTCGACGTCTATCGCGGCCAGGGCGTGCCCGAGGGCCAGAAATCGGTCGCCATCGAGGTCGAAATCCAGCCCCGCGCCGCCACTCTGGCCGAGGCCGAGATCGAAGCCCTGATGGCCAAGGTCAAGGCGGCGGCGACCAAGGCGGGCGGAACCCTGCGCGCCTGACCCAAACCCTTCTCCCCTTGTGGGAGAAGGTGGCTTGCGGAGCAAGACGGATGAGGGATGGCGGCGAGGCGTTTGAAGCCCTGTCGCCCCCTCATCACCAAACGCCCAGGGGAGCGCTGACGCCCCCTCATCCGAGCGCCTTCGGCCCCCACCTTCTCCCACAAGGGGAGAAGGGCCGTGACTTTGTGGGATCAAGCAATCTTCGGTTAACCTTAAAGCCCCAAGGCTGCCGTAAAAGGCACGGACGGTAGGCCAAGCCCGCGACGTCGGGCGGACCGTCCTCAGCCGGGAGCCTCGACCATGCACCGCCGTCAACTGATCCGCACCAGCCTCGGCCTCGCCGCAGCCGGCGCCCTGCCCGCCGGTCTGGGCGCCTGCGCCAGCCGTCCGCCTGCGGACCCCAACTATCCGATCGCTTCGGACAACAACGCCCAGGCCTATACCTTCGACGAACTGGTCGCGGCCGGTTCGCGCGAACTGGGCATCGCCGCCGAGGCCGTGGGCGGCGCCATCGAGCGCATCTTCGCCGAACAGGGCGACCGCCCCACCGCTTATATCGCTGGCGAAGAAGGCGCAGGCGCCGTCGTCGCCGGTCTGCGTTACGGCCGCGGCGCCCTTCACATGAAGGATCTGTCCGCCTCGCAGGAAGTCTACTGGCAGGGCGCCTCCATCGGCTGGGACTGGGGCGGCAACGCCAGCCGGGTCTTCACCCTGGTCTACGGCCTGTTCCATCCCGACATGCTCTATCGCCGCTATCCGGGCGTCGAAGGGTCGGCCTATCTGGTCGCCGGTCTGGGCGTGAACTATCAGCGCGCGGACGGCATCGTCCTGGCCCCGATCCGCACCGGCGTCGGCGTGCGTCTGGGCGCCAACGTCGGCACCATGAGCTACAGCCGCCAGCGTAACATCCTGCCATTCTAAGGGTCGCTATGCTCGGGTGGCGGACCCTCGCGGCTTGAGCGACGCGGGCGTTGACCCCGCTGTCGGAGGACGGGATGCGTGATCGCGCCGCGGCCGGTTGCGGGGGCGGCCAGCGTCGCCATATCCCCTTGAGCATCAAGGGAGACAGCCGATGACCGCCGGGTCCGACACCCGCGCCTTCTGGGACGCGCGCTATGCCGACGACGCCTATCGTTTCGGCGAGGCGCCCAATGCCTTTCTGGCGCGGCAGGTGGAGCGCCTGCGGCCGGGGCTGAAGGTCCTGTCCGTCGCGGACGGAGAGGGGCGCAACGGCGTCTGGCTGGCGCAGCAGGGGCTGGACGTCCTGACCTTCGACATTTCGCCTCGAGCCGTGGAGAAGGCGCAGGCTCTGGCGGCCAAGCGCGGCGTCGTTCTGGACGCCCAGATCGGCGGGCTGGACGACTGGGCCTGGCCGGAAGAGGCGATGGACGTGGTCGTCGGCGTCTTCATCCAGTTTGTCGGCCCGGCCGCGCGCGACCGGATGTTCGCCCGCATGAAGGCGGCGCTCAAGCCCGGCGGCCTGTTGCTGTTGGAAGGCTATCGGCCCGAGCAGTTGGTCTATGGCACGGGCGGACCGGGGGTGGAGGAGAACCTCTATACCGACGCCGTGTTGCGACAGGCCTTCGCCGATCTGCAGATCGAACGGATCGACGCCTATGATGCCGAACTGAACGAAGGCCCCGGCCATTCGGGCGTTTCGGCCCTGATCGACCTGATCGCGCGCAAGCCGGGCTGACGCCTCAAACCTACGACGCCAGAATCGCCTCCAGTCCCTCGCGATAGGAGGGATAGCTTGGACGCCAGCCCAGTTCGGCCTTGGCGCGGGCGTTGGAGACGCGTTTGGAGTCCAGATAGAAGCGGCGCATGGCCTCGCTGACTTCCGGCGCGGTCCAGTCGACTTCGGGCGGGCGCGGCAGGCCCAGGCGTTCGGCCGCCCAGGCGGTGACGATGTGGGCGGCGGTCGGCTCGTCGTCGGTCAGGTTGTAGACGCCGCCGGGACACGGGCGGGCCATGGAGGCGAACAGGCCCGACACCACGTCGTCGACATGGATGCGGTTGAACACCTGACCGGGCTTCTTCACCAGCCGCGCGGTTCCGGCGCGTAAACGTTCGATGACGCTGCGGCCGGGGCCGTAGAAGCCGGGCAGGCGGAAGACCTGAAGCGTCAGTCCCATGCCCTGCGCCCCGTCCAGCCAGTCGCGCTCGACCCGCGCGCGGCGAGCGCCTTCCAGCGTGGCGGCGTTCAGCGGATCGCCTTCAAAGGCCCAGCCCCCCGCGCGGTCGCCATAGACGGCGGTGGACGAGACATAGCCGATCCAGTCGGGCCAGGCGTCGCCCGCCAGCGGCGTCAGGGCGCGCAGGGCGGGGCAGCCGTGGGCGTCCGGCGGGGTGGTGATCAGAACGGCCTGAGCGTCGGCAAGGGCCTCGCTCAAAGCCCTGGCGTCGGCTGGGTCGACAGGCGTGATCCCCTGCGCCGCCAGCGTCTGACGGGTTTCGGGATCGCGCGAGGTGGCGAAGGCCCGGCCGCCGCGCCGCAGGGCCTCGCGCGCCGTCGCCTGCCCCAGATAGCCGCCGCCGAACACCAGCAGGGAAGGGGCGGCAGCGGGTTCGGTCATCGGGCTTCAGTCTCTCAGGCGGACAGGACGCGGGCGGGCGAGGCGGCGGAGCCCTCGGTCTCGGCGCGCAGGGCTTCGGCGCGGCCCGCGTTCCATGCGGTGACGCACGGAATCTTGTTGCGGTCGGCGCGGTCGGCGTAGCGGCGGGCGATGTCGGTCACATCGGCCATTAGTCCCTCGGCCAGGGTGATCGGCTTCAGCCCCAGTTCGCGGAACTGGTCATTGGCGACGACCAGTTCGTTCTCGTCGGCTTCCTGACGCGGATTGGCGACATTGTGGATTTCGGCGCCGGTCATCCCGGCCACCATCTGCGCCAGATCGCGGACGCGGCGGCTCTCGGTCATCTGGTTGAGAATCTTGACCCGCTCGCCGCGTTTGGGCGGGTTGTTCAGCGCCAGCTCGACGCAGCGCACCGTGTCCTGAATATGAATAAAGGCCCGCGTCTGCCCGCCCGAACCATGTACCGTCAGCGGATAGCCGACCGCCGCCTGCATCAGGAAGCGGTTCAGCACCGTGCCGTAGTCGCCGTCATAGTCGAAGCGGTTGATCAGCCGCTCGTCCCGCTTCGTTTCCTCGGTCTGGGCGCCCCAGACGATGCCCTGATGCAGGTCGGTGATCCGCAAGGAATCGTTCCGGGCGTAGAACTGGAACAGCAGGGCGTCCTGCGTCTTGGTCATGTGATAGATGCTGCCGGGGTTCGGCGGGAACAGGATCTCCTGCTCGGTCGGACCGTGGTCGGTGTCGACCGTCACCTTCAGATAGCCCTCGGGGATGCGCAGGCCCGCCGTGGTGTAGCCATAGACCCCCATGGTCCCCAGATGGGCCAGGTGGACGTCGCGGCCGCTCTCGACGATGGCGGCCAGCAGGTGGTTGGTGGCGTTCAGATTATTGTCGACGGTGTAGAGTTTGTGCCGCGCCGACTTCATCGAATAAGGGGCGGCGCGCTGTTCGGCGAAGTGGACGACGCTGTCGGGCGCCCAGTCGCGGATCAGGGCGACCAGACGGTCGAACTCCTTGCCGACGGTCAGATTGACGAAGTCGATCGTGCGGCCCGACACTTCGTTCCATGCGGCGATGCGCTCGCCCATGGTGCGGATCGGGGTCAGGGACCGGATTTCCAGCTCATTATCGATGTTGCGGCGGCTGAGGTTGTCAACGATCAGCACGTCCCAGCCGCGCGCCGAAAGGTGCAGGGCGGTCGGCCAGCCGCAGAAGCCGTCGCCGCCCAGAATCATCACGCGCATCAGTCGAACCTCGTCATCAACGTCCCCTCCTGCCTAGCCGAACGCACGGGCGGGCGAAAGCGTGCCGCCGCGGCGACGGCGAAAGCGTCGCAGATGGAAAAACAGAGTCCAATTCGTCTGAATCGTCTGAAATCGGAGGGATTGGCCGGGCTTGCACGGCGATGATGCGGTGATGGGGCGGTAAGGCGGGCTGAACAGGGTGCGCAGAAGGCTGACGGTTGAAATAAAAGAGGTTTTCAAAGCCTAACGTTCAGGCGTTACAGCAGGCCTTCGATCGCCTTGCGCGCGGCGTCGCCGAGGTCGGGGCGCTTCAGGGCCAGGGCGACGTTGGCGCGCAGCAGGCCGATCTTGTCGCCGCAGTCGTGGGTCACACCCTCATACTCATAGGCGGTGAAGGTCTGAGATTGCATCAGGCGGTCCATGGCGTCGGTCAGCTGGATCTCGCCGCCGGCGCCGCGCTCCTGCGTCTCCAGAAGGTCGAAGATTTCCGGCTGCAGGATGTAGCGGCCCGAGATCGACATGTTCGACGGCGCCGAGCCCTGAGCCGGTTTCTCGACCATGCCCTTCATGCCGTAGCGGCGGCCGTCCTGGGACGAGGGGTCGATGATGCCGTATTTATGGGTGTCGGCCTCGGGCACGGCCTCGACGCCGATGACGTTGCCGCCGACCTCGGCATAGACCTCGGCCAGTTGCTTCAGGGCGCCCGGCTGGGAGTCCACGATCACATCCGGCAGGATGACGGCGAAGGGCTCGGGACCGATGATGTCGCGGGCGCACCAGACGGCGTGGCCCAGGCCCTTGGGCTGCATCTGGCGGGTGAAGCTCATTTCCCCGGCCTGGGCCAGTTCGGCGTTCATGGCCGCCAGAATCTCGGTCTTGCCCTTGGCCGCCAGCTGGGCCTCAAGTTCGATCTGGTGATCGAAATAGTCTTCGATCGCCTGTTTGGCGCGGCCGGTGACGAAGACGATGTGTTCGATCCCGGCCTCGCGCGCCTCTTCCACGATGTAGGAGAGGATCGGCCGGTCGACGACGTTCAGCAACTCCTTCGGCGTGGTCTTGGTGCCGGGCAGAACCCGCGTGCCGAGACCGGCCACGGGCAGAACCGCCTTGCGCAGAGGGGCTGGGCGAAGGCGGGCGGGGGAGGTCGTCATGGATCGTCCTGATCAGCCTTGGGGCGCCTGTCATAGGCGCAATTTATGAAGCTTCCAAACGCCCCGGGCTTGGCCGGAGTTCGCTTATTCCACCGTCACCGACTTGGCCAGGTTGCGGGGCTGGTCGACGTCGGTGCCTTTCTGGACGGCGGTGTAATAGGCCAGAAGCTGCATCGGCACGGCGTAGACCAGCGGCGCGATCAGGTCCGGGCAGTCCGGCGCATCGACGCGGCGGATGCCCGCGCCGTGCAGGGCCGGCGCCTGCTGCGGGGCGATCATGATGACGGGGCCGCCGCGCGCGGCGACTTCCTGAAGATTGGAGGCGGTCTTTTCGAACAGATCGTCCAGCGGGGCCAGGGCCACGGTCGGCGTCGCCTCGTCGATCAGGGCGATGGGGCCGTGCTTCAGTTCGCCGGCGGCATAGCCCTCGGCGTGGATGTAGCTGATCTCCTTCAGCTTCAGCGCGCCTTCCATGGCCAGCGGGAACATCGGGCCGCGCCCCAGGAACAGGACGTCGCGCGCCTTGGCCAGGTCGACGGTCAGGGCGTGGATGCCCGCGTCCATCTGCAGGGCCTCGGAGATCAGGCGCGGGGCCTCGAACAGGGCCTTGACCAGTTCGGCTTCCTGAGCGGCGTCGATCCTGCCGCGCGCCACGCCCGCCGCCACGGCCAGCGACAGCAGGGCGGCGACCTGGGCGGTGAAGGCCTTGGTCGAGGCGACGCCGATTTCCGGCCCGGCGTGGGTCGGCCACAGGACTTCGGCCTCGCGCGCCATGGACGAGGTGTGGACGTTGACGACGGCGGCGGTCTTCAGCCCCTGCGCCTTGCACCAGGTCAGGCTGGCCAGGGTGTCGGCGGTCTCGCCCGACTGGCTGACGGCGACGGCCAGCGTCCCCTTGGCCACGGCCGGGTGACGATAGCGGAACTCGGACGCGATCTCGATGTCGCAGGGCAGGCCCGCATAGCGTTCAAAGGCGTATTTGCCGATCTGGCCGGCGTAGAAGGCGGTGCCGCAGGCGACGATCTGGATGCGCTCTACGGCGGCGAAGTCCACGGCCTGAACCTTGGCCTTGCCCGAAACGAGGTCGAGGTATTCCGACAGGGTGTGCTGAACGCTGTCGGGCTGTTCGTGGATCTCTTTTTCCATGAAGTGGCGATATTCGCCCTTCTCGACCAGGGCGGATGAGGCCGAGACCTGCACCACGGCGCGGTCGGCCGGGCGGCCCGAGGCGTCGAACATCTGCGCGCCGGTGCGGGTCAGGGCGACGTAATCGCCTTCTTCCAGATAGGAGATCTTCTGGGTGAAGGGGCCGACGGCCAGGGCGTCCGAGCCCAGATACATCTCGCCCTCGCCCCAGCCGACGACCAGGGGGCTGCCCCGGCGGGCGCCCAGGATCAGTTCGCTCTCGCCCTCGATCAGAACGGCCAGCGCATAGGCGCCGGTCAGCCGGTCCAGCGTGGCCTTGAAGGCGTCCAGCGGCGCCAGACCCGCCGCCAGCTTGTGATCCAGCAGATGGGCGACGACCTCGGTGTCGGTCTGGCTTTCGAAGACGCGGCCCTCAGCCTCCATCTCGGCCTTCAGCTCGGCGAAATTCTCGATGATGCCGTTATGGACCAGGCAGACGCGACCGGCCTTGTGCGGGTGGGCGTTGGTCGTGGTCGGGGCGCCGTGGGTGGCCCAGCGGGTGTGGCCGATGCCGACGTTTCCGGCGACCGGATCGGCGGCCAGCACGGCCTCCAGCTCGCGGATCTTGCCCTTGGCGCGGCGGCGTTCAATGCCTTCGCCGTTCTGGACGGCGATGCCCGCCGAGTCATAGCCCCGATACTCCAGCCGTTTCAGGCTGTCGATCAGACGGGGGACGACAGGGCCGGTTCCGGTAACGCCGATGATGCCGCACATGAGGGTCTGCTCCGAACGGAACGCGGTCGCCGGCTTTGCGCCGGGCCGCGGAATTGGGGTAAGCGAAAAGGTCGAGCCTTCTGCCCTTGATGATCGCATCTAGGCAATCATGGGGGCGGCGACATCAAAAAATGGGTTTCGGAAGGTTACTTTGCAATTCCGGGGCCGCCAGCGAAGGACGGCCTCTTGGGCGAGAGAAAATACTTCGGCACCGATGGCATTCGCGGCCGGGCCAACACCCATCCGATGACGGCCGAGGTGGCCTTGCGCGTGGGTCTGGCCGCCGGGCGCCTGTTCCGCACCGACGACGACCGGCGTCATCTGGTGGTGATCGGCAAGGACACCCGCCTGTCCGGCTATATGATCGAGCCTGCGCTGGTGGCCGGTCTGGCCTCGGTCGGCATGGACGTGCGCACCTTCGGCCCGCTGCCGACGCCGGGCGTGGCGATGATGACCCGCTCGATGCGCGCCGATCTGGGCATCATGATTTCGGCCTCGCACAACGACTTTGCGGACAACGGCATCAAACTGTTCGGCCCGGACGGCTACAAGCTGTCGGACGAGATCGAGCTGAAGCTGGAATCCATGATGGACGGCGCGCTGGACGCCGATCTGGCGCCGTCGAACAAGCTGGGCCGGGTCAAGCGCATCGACGACGCCCCTCCGCGCTATATCGAGATCGCCAAACAGGCCTTCCCCAAGCGTCTCAGCCTGAAGGGCCTGCGCATCGCCATCGACTGCGCCAACGGCGCGGGCTACCGCGTGGCGCCGACCACCCTCTATGAACTGGGCGCCGAGGTCTTCCCCGTCGGGGTGGAGCCGAACGGCCTGAACATCAACGCCGAGTGCGGTTCGACCCATCCCGAGACCGTCTCTGAGGCGGTGAAGCGCTATCGCTGCGACATCGGCATCGCGCTGGACGGCGACGCCGACCGGGTCATCATCTGCGACGAGAAGGGCCATGTGGTCGACGGCGATCAGATCATGGCCCTGATCGGTCTGGACTGGGCCAAACGGGGGCGGCTGAACGGCAAGGGCGTCGTCGCCACCGTCATGTCCAATCTGGGTCTGGAGCGCCGTCTGAAGGCCGAGGGCCTGACGCTGGAGCGCACCAAGGTCGGCGACCGCTATGTCATGGAACGGATGCGCGAGGGCGGCTTCAACATCGGCGGCGAGCAGTCGGGCCACATCATCCTGAAGGACCACGCCACGACCGGCGACGGCCTGATGGCGGCGCTGCAGGTGCTGGCCGTTCTGGTCGAGGCGGGCGCGCCGATGAGCGAACTGGCCCGCCAGTTCGAGCCCGTGCCGCAACTGCTGAAGAACGTCCGCTATACCGCCGGGAAGCCGCTGGAGGACGCCAAGGTCAAGGCCGCCATGGCCGACGCTGAGGCCGCCCTGAACGGCTCGGGCCGCCTGCTGGTCCGGCCGTCGGGCACGGAAAAGCTGATCCGCGTCATGGCCGAGGGCGATGACGAGGCTCTGGTCAACCGCGTCGTCGACGAGGTGGTCGAGGCGGTCAAGGCGGCGGGCTGACGGATCATGACGGACGGCGAAGGCGGCCTGAAACAGCGTATTCGCTTTCGCCGCGAGCAACTGGGACGGCGCTTGCGGGCGGGCTGGGAGCAGTTCTGGTTCCGCGCTTTCAAGACGCGCAACGCCGCCATTCTGTTCGTTCTGGGCGGCTTCGCCGGGTTCGGGGACGTGATTGGTCCGTTTGCGGATCATCTGCCGCAGGGACCCGCGTGGACCGTTCTGGGCTGGATGTTCAAGGTCGTCGCTTTCGCCCTGGCGGTGATCGGCCTGATCGGGCTGGCCTACGCCGCGATCCGGCGCCTGCGCCCGGCGGCCGACGACTATGAATTGCGCCCCGCCCGCCCGGTCACGGGCGTCTCGGGGCTGGAGGGCGCATCCGACCCGATCCGGGTGGTGACGGGGGCGAACGGGCCGGTCGCGCTCAATCTGGGCGTCGACGCACGACTGGATCAGGGGCGTCATGGCCTGACGCTGATGAAACAGCCCTATGCCTGGCCGCATGAACTGGCGCAGGCGGCGCGGCTGGCCGAACAGGCGATGAACCCTCTGGTCGTCAATGAGCAGAAGCTGGGTCTGCGCACCGAGATCGACAGCGATTTCATCAGGGGCGACGCGCCCGTCCGCTTGCAGAAGACCACCTATTTCTTCGACCGGACGACCAATGAGGTGCTGCGCTCCGACGTCTATTCGCGGGCGCGCAACCGGCGGGTCTGGACGGGGCGGGACCACTTCATCTGCGACGACGAACTGATCCGGCTGGATCAGGCGTCGGCGTCCAACCAGCTGGGCGGTTCGACGATCATGATTGATCAGTCGGGGACAGCCTATCTGACGCGGCAGGCGGCCACCAGCGCGGAAAGCTCAGGCCTGCTGGCGCCGACCGGATCGGGCTCGTTCGATCTGGCGCGCTATCAGAAGCTGGCCGCCCGGCCCGGGCTGACGTTTCAGGACTTCTGCCGGCGCGAGATCGAGCGGGAGCTGTTCGAGGAAACCAGCTGCGTCTTCAGCCCGACCGAGTTGAAAACGGTGCTGATCGGCTTCGGCCGCTATCTGTATCGCGGCGGCAAGCCCGAGGTCTTCGCCGTGACCGCCCTGCGGCGGCCCGTCGTCGAGATCCGGGTGTCGCGTCAGGAGAAGCTGTGGACCGAAGGGCACGCGGCCCTGCCGCTGACGCAGCTGCTGGCCTGGGATGAGGCTCGGCTGGCGCAGGTTTCGGCGCCGCTGGCCGCCAATGTGGCGCTGTTGCAGCGGTTCATGACCTCGGATCAGGCGGCGTGGTTGAAGGCCTTTCTGGCGGACTGACGCGCGGTTCAGTCTTTCAGCAATTGCACCATGGCTTCGATGCGCTGGCGGATGT
This sequence comes from Brevundimonas diminuta, assembly GCF_039673845.1. Lineage (GTDB taxonomy): Bacteria > Pseudomonadota > Alphaproteobacteria > Caulobacterales > Caulobacteraceae > Brevundimonas > Brevundimonas diminuta_E. The sequence goes on from NZ_JBDJMK010000005.1 coordinate 27,406, forward strand.
CGGGTACGGCGATCGTTTCCCAGAAGGCCGCGCGGGCGGGCGGGCCCAGCACGAACAGGCCCTGATCGACCGCCCCGTCGGCGTGGATCACGCGCCCTGCGGCGTCGAGGTCCAGACCCAGGTCGACGGCGTCGATCCGCGCGCGTCCCTCGGCGATCAGGTCGGCGGTTAAAGGCGCGCAGGCCGCATCGTGGCCCGGGCCAGTGCAGTCGATCAGCCATCCCGCGCGCAGCCGCCGCTCCGCCCCATTCCGTATGCGGGCGCTCAGGTCTGCGCCGCTGTCGTCGGCCTGCAGGGCCGTGGCGCGGGCGGCGATGACGGTCAGGCGCCCGGCCGCCTTCAGGTCGTCCAGCGTGCGGGCGATATCGGGGGCGATGCGGTGGCGGCGCACGTCCCACCAGGGCCGCAGATGGCGCAGGAAACGGGCGCGCTCGGCCGTCGTCGCCGCGCGCCACAGATCGGCGGTGATGGAGCGATAGCCCTCCATGACGCTGCGCCAGCCATGCGCCTGCGCCAGTTTTCGCGCTGCCGCCAGACGCCACGACAGCGGCCCCTCAACAGCCTGTGCGGGCAGGTCTACCGGGGCGTCGTGATGGGCACCGTGGGCCATCGGCAGCAGGCCGCGCCGCGACACGACCGTCGCCTTTCCGCGCCAGTCCCGAGCCTGAAGCGCCAGAAGGACATCGACCATGGTCAGGCCCGAACCGAGGATCAGCACATCGTCCTCGGCCGCGATCACATCAAGGGCGCCGCTCTTCCACGGATCGTGGATGCGGCGGGAGCCGTCGCCCGCCAGGGCCGGGCGCGGCGGCGGATTGCCGGTGGCCAGCACCACAGCGCGGCCGGGGATGCGGCTGTCGTCGGACAGGACGACCGTCTGACCCTCGATACGGACAGCCTCGCCTTTCAGGCGGCGGATCAGGCCGGGATGGGCGGCTTCGACGCGGCTCAGGCGATCCTGCACATAGAGGCCGTAGAGGCGGCGCGGGGCAAAGCCGTTCGGATCGGCGAAGTCGGGCGCATGGGCCGCCAGCCAGTCGGTGAAGTCCGCCGGGCGGTCGGGGCGGGCGCTCATCCGCTCGGAGCGGACGTTGAGGCGGTGCGCGTCCAGAACGGCCGAATAGGCGACGCCCAGCCCCGGCGCGTCTCCGCGCTCGATCAGGACCGACGCCTGCCCCGTCTCGGCCAGACGCGCGGCCAGCATGGCGCCGGAAAATCCGCCGCCGACGATGAGCACGGGCAGTAAGGCGGCGGCGTCGGTTTCTTTCATGGAACAAGGACGCCAGAGGCGGAGGTGAAGGTCAATCTTGCCCCCCACACTTTGTAGAGAGGCGGCCAGACGCCGCGTCTCTCCCTCCCCTTCATGGGGAGGGTGGTCGCGCAGCGACCGGGTGGGGAGGGTCCGGCGATGCAGGCTCTGCGGGTCTGGCCTTCAGCGTTTCCGGCCCGGTCCAGTCGGGGTCGGGTCATGCGTCTGCATCGCCTTGCCGCCCCCACCCGGCTTCGGCTTCGCCTCAGCCACCCTCCCCATGAAGGGGAGGGAGAGGCGCGGTTGGCTTTAGGGCTCAGATTTCCTGATTGAAGGCGCCGATTTCGGGGTGGGCGGCGAGGCGCGGCTTCACTTCCTTGCGGAACAGGTCGCGCATGTCGTCGGCGGACCTCATGCTCTCGACCACCACGACCAGTTCGGGCTTGTTCGACGAGGCGCGGACCAGCACCCATGAGCCGTCGTCCAGATGGACGCGCACGCCGTTGACGGTAATGGCCTCGACGATTTTGCGGCCGAGGATTTCGCCGCCGGAGGCCGCCAGGTCTTCGTATTCCTTCACGATCCTGGCCAGCACGTCATACTTCAGCTCGTCGTCGCAGTGGGGCGACATGGTCAGGCTGGTCCAGGCGTCGGGCAGGGCGGTCTTCAGTTCCGACAGGCTCTTGCCGGGGTTGCGGTCCAGCATGGCCAGCACCGCGCCCGCCGCCACCAGACCGTCGTCATAGCCGTGGCCCAGATCGCCCGACAGGAAGAAATGTCCCGACTTCTCGAACCCGGCCAGGGCGCCCAGTTCGGCGGTCTTGCGCTTGATGTAGGAGTGGCCGGTCTTCCAGTAGACGGTGGTCGCGCCGTTGGCCTTCAGCACCTCGTCGGTCTTGTAGAGGCCGGTCGATTTCACATCGACGACGAAGGTGGCGTTCGGATGGATAGCCGACAGGTCACGAGCCAGCATCAGGCCGATCTTGTCGGCGAAGATCTCCTCGCCCGTGTCGTCGACCACGCCGCAGCGGTCGCCGTCGCCGTCGAAGCCCAGAGCCAGATCGGCGCCTGTCTCCTTCACCCGCGCCGCCATCTGCACCAGCATGGCGTGATCTTCCGGGTTCGGATTGTATTTGGGGAAGGTGTAGTCGAGCTCGGTGTCCATCTCGATCACTTCACAGCCCATCAGGCGTAGAACCTCGGGCGCGAAGGCGCCGGCCGTGCCGTTGCCGCAGGCGGCCACGACCTTCAGCGGGCGGGACAGCTTCACCTTGGACGCCACGTCCTTAATGTAGGTCTCGCGGAAGCCCTCGACGCGCTCCAGACGGCCGCCGGGGCGGGCGACGCCTTCGCCGTTCAAGACGATCTCCTTCAGGCGGCCCATTTCGTCGGGGCCGAAGGTCAGGGGCGCCTGTGCGCCCATCTTCACGCCGGTCCAGCCGTTCTCATTGTGGCTGGCGGTGACCATGGCGACGCAGGGGCAGTCCAGCGCGAACTGGGCGTAATAGGCCATCGGCGACAGGGCCAGACCGATGTCCAGCACCTCCATCCCGCCTTCCAGCAGGCCCAGGATCAGCGCCTGCTTCACCGACAGGGAATAGCCGCGGAAGTCGTGGCCCACGGCGATCTTCGGCGTCTGGCCGATTTCGTGGACATAGGTGGCCAGGCCAAGGCCCAGCGCCTGAATCCCCAGCAGGTTGATCTCTTTTTCCAGAATCCAGCGGGCGTCGTATTCGCGAAAGCCGGTCGGCTTGACCAGTGGCAGGGTTTCATACTCCGCGGTGTTGGGGCGGATGTCCTGACGGGGCTTTTGCATGGGTGTTCCTGAATAGGCCGCTGGGGAGACGCGGGGGCGCAAATCTGTCTGGCCCTATAGCCTTCCCCCGCCTGAGAGGCCACAACGCGCGACCCTTGTTATGGCTGCCGTCGTTGTCCAGATGCGGCGAAACCTTGACCGCCCCCGCGTCGGGGGCCTAGCGAGTGGCCGAAGATACGGATGCTCCCGGAGACCCTCATGACCCGCCTGATCCTGCTGCGCCACGGCCAGAGCCAATGGAACCTGGAGAACCGGTTCACCGGCTGGGTCGACGTCGACCTGACGGCCGAGGGCGAGGCCCAGGCCCGGCGCGGCGGCGAGCTGATCGCGCAGGCGGGGTTCAAGCCTGCGGTCATGTTCACCTCGGTGCTGAAGCGGGCCAAGCGCACCGGCGCCCTGGCGCTGGATTCGGCTGGATTGAAAGACGTGCCGGTCATCGAGGACTGGCGCCTGAACGAGCGCCACTACGGCGGCCTGACCGGGCTGGACAAGGCCGAGACGGCGGCCAAGCACGGCGAGGATCAGGTCAAGGTCTGGCGCCGCAGCTATGACGTGCCGCCGCCGCCGCTGGCGCCGGGCGGCGAGTTCGATTTCGCGGGCGATCCCCGCTACGCCGGGAAGGAAATCCCGGACACCGAGAGCCTGAAGACCACGCTGGACCGGGTGCAGCCCTATTGGGACGCTGAGATCGCCCCGCGTCTGAAGGCGGGCGAAGACGTGCTGATCGCCGCCCACGGCAATTCGCTGCGCGCCATCGTCAAACTGCTGTTTGCCGTGCCGGACGACCGCATCGTCGATGTCGAGATCCCGACCGGCAATCCGCTGGAGATCGATCTGGACGCGGACCTGAAGCCGGTCGCCGCCCGCTATCTGGACGAGGGGCGGGCGCAGGCCCTGCCGCAAGTCGCGTGAGCGGCGCGGCGGACGACGCCGTCTTCATGCGGCGGGCCATTGATCTGGCCCTCAGCCGCATGGGCGAGACATGGCCCAATCCGGCCGTCGGCTGCGTTCTGGTCAAGGACGGGGTCGTGCTGGCCGAGGCGGCGACGGCGCCGGGCGGACGCCCCCACGCCGAGGAGCAGGCCGTGCCCGAGGCGGGCGAGGCCGTGAAGGGCGCGACGGCCTATGTGACGCTTGAGCCGTGCGGCGCCCGCTCGTCAGGCCGCAAGTCCTGCGCTCATTTTCTGGCCGAGGCAGGGGTCGAGCGGGTGGTGATCGCCGCGCTCGATCCGTCCCCGTTCGCCTCGGGGCGGGGGACGGAGCGTCTGCGTCAGGCCGGGCTGACCGTCGAGACGGGGCTGCTGTCCGATGAGGCCGCCGTCCTGTGCGAAGGTTTCCTGCACCGGCTGGAGACGGGCCGCCCGATGGTGCGGATCAGCGAGGACGGAACGGGCTTCGACGCGCGTTTCGCCGCCGCGCCGCGCGCCGATCTGACGACCGAGCTGAACCGGCTGGGCGAGGCGGGCTATACCCGGCTGTGGACCCAGGACGGCGAACTGGCCGACGCCCTGCGCCAACAGGGGCTGCTGACGCAATAGGCGGGGCGCGCCGCCCGTTCCCCACCGCCGTCATCCTCGGGCTTGACCCGAGGATCGAGCCTTCGGCGCCGCCTCGCCGGCAGGGACGCGCTTAATCAGGCGCCGACACAGCCCGCGGACCACCCGATCCTCGGGTCAAGCCCGAGGATGACCGAGCAGGAGGTGCAGGGGAGAGCGCCGACGGCGGCCCCGGAAAACCGTTGTTTCCGCAAATCTTCCTTAATCCGCCGTCAGCCATGATCCGCGCCATGAGCGAGGCCGAAGAACCCGTCCGCAGAAAGCTGACCCAGGCAGAGGTCGACGCTGTCTGTCTGAAGCACGACCGGCTGTGGCGGGCCCAGCCGGGCGGGGCGCGGGCGGTGTTCGCCTGGATGGACCTGTCGGGGCTGGAGCTGCGGGGCCGCAATCTGGCCGACGCCGACTTCACCGCCGCATGCCTGATCGGCTGCGACCTCAGCGGCGGCAAGCTGGACAACGCCAACTTCTTCGGCGCCGACATGCAGGACGCCAGCCTGATCGACGCCAGCCTGCGCCGGGCCGACCTGCGCGGCGCCTGTCTGCGCGGGGCGGACCTGTCGGGCGCCGACCTGTTCGAGGCGGACCTGCGCGAAGGGACCATCGCCGCCAGCGACGCCAAGCTGGGCTTCCGCGTGCTGGAGGCGAAAAAGCGCGCGGACACCCAGGCGCAGGGCGCCGTGCTGGCGGGCGCCAATCTGCAGCGGTCGCGCATGACCGGGGTGATCGCCGTGGCCGCCGACTTCACCGACGCCGTCATGAAGGACTGCAAGCTGGTCCGGGCCAATCTGAAACAGGCCAGCTTTCGCGGCGCCGACCTGGCAGGGGCGGATCTATCCGGCGCCGATCTGTCGGGCGCCGATCTCAGCGACGCCATACTGGTGGGGGTCAAGGCGGCCATGTGGCGGACCGACGGGGCCAATATGGACGGCGCCCTTGTCGACGACCGCCCGACGGGCGAACCGGTCAGCCAGATGCCCGCCGCCGAGATGCTGCGCGACCACGCCCAGTGGTGCGAGACGGGCGGCGCGGCGGGCCAGCCCTCGGTCTTCGACGGCGTCGATCTGCGGCCGCTGGCCAGCATCCGCGGCCTGAACCTGACCGCTTTGTCGGCCAAGGGCGCCGTTTTCTACGGTCTGGACATGGAGGGGGTGCAGCTTCAGGGGGCGCAGCTGGAAGGCGCTGATCTGCGCTCGGCCAATCTGCGCCGGGCGGACCTGCGCGGTGCGCGGCTGACGCGGGCGCGTCTGAACGGGGCCGATCTGCGCGAGGCGCAGCTGGGGCCGCTGATGCTGGCGGCGGACCGGCTTTTGCCCGCCGATCTGAGCGGGGCGAACCTGCGCGGCGCCGACCTGACGGGCGCGGACATGCGCCGGGCCGTGCTGATCGAGGCGGACCTCAGCCGGGCGATCCTGCACGGCGCCCAGACCCGGCAGGCCGACTTCACCAACGCCCGCACCGCAGGCGCGCGGGGTCTGGACCTGTCCGGCGCGGGCGAGGCGTGAGCCAACTCGGGGTAGGTGGTCGACGCCATATCTATCCCGCTCATCCCGGCGGACGCCGGGATCCAGTGAGAGCCACGCGCTCCACAGACCGCCGGCGGGCTTGAAGCCAAAGCACTGGGTCCCGGCGTCCGCCGGGATGAGCGGAGGTAAAGTGATCACCCACGAAAAAGGGGCGACGCAAGCGCCGCCCCTTCCGGTTCAGTCAGGCTGAAAGGCTTACGCCGCCTTCTTCGCCTCGCCCTCGATCAGGGTCGAGCCGGTGGCGATCTCAATGCTGCGGGGCTTGAGGGCCTCGGGCAGTTCGCGCTTCAGGTCGATGGTCAGCAGGCCGTTGGCCAGAGCCGCGCCCTTGACCACCACATAGTCCGCCAGCTGGAAACGGCGCTCGAAGTCGCGCTCGGCCAGACCACGGTGCAGGAAGGTGCGCTTGGTCGCGCCGTCATTGTCGGCGGGGGTCGCCTCCGTCGCCTTCTTGCCGGTGACGGTCAGCAGGTTTTCCTTCGCCTCGATGTTCAGCTCATCGGCCGAGAAACCGGCGACGGCGATCTCGATGCGATAGGCGTCTTCGCCCGTCGTTTCGATGTTGTAGGGGGGCCAGCCGTTTTCCTGGCTGGAGCGGGCGGCGCTTTCCAGTTGACGGGCCAGACGGTCGAAGCCGACGGCCGAACGGTACAGCGGCGAGAAATCATAGCTACGCATCAGTCATCCTCCTGAGGATCAGCAAGGTAGAGCCGCCCGGCGATTTTCAGCCCCGGTCGGCGGTGGGTTTCAAACCCGGCGGTCCGCATTCGGCCCCGTCAGGTCTGGAGAGCCCGGGATCGGCGCTCTCGGATAAAGAGGTAGGAGGTCGTTTTCCCCGCGCAAGGGGCGCGCGAAATCGTCGCTGAACGCCGGGGCGCCTTGCGGTCGGCGCGGGGCCGCGTATGGATTTTACCTTCACCCTTCAGAAGCGGTCGGAGCCTTCATGCGAGCCCTCGCCCTCATCGCCCTTGCCGGGGCCGCCCTCGCCCCCTCGGTTTCGGCCTCCTCCGTTCTGGCCCAGTCGGCGCCGCTCGAGGCGGCCGGCCTGCCCCATCGTCAGGGCCTGTCGATGGAGATGCCCAGCTTTTCGGAGGACGCGGCGCTGCAGGCGGCCGTCGCCTCCACGACCCGGCCCGAGGCCGACCGCGCCCGCGACGACGAGCGCCATCCGTTCGAGACCCTGACCTTCTGGGGCCTGCAACCCGGCCTGACGGTAGTGGAGATCGAGCCGGGCGGCGCCGGATGGTGGCGCCACATCCTTGAGCCCTACGCCGCCGCGACCGGCGGGCGCTATGTCCCCGTCAACCGCCCGACCGAAAGCATGGGCGTGGCCGACGGGACGGCCGACATGGTCGTGGTGGCCCGCGCCTTTCACAACTGGTCGCGCGACGGCCGGGCCGAGCCCTATCTGGCGGCCTTCTTCACGGCGCTGAAGCCCGGCGGCGTGCTGGCGGTCGAGCAGCATCGCGCGGCCGAGGGGCTGAACGTGGCCGAGACGGCGCCGAACGGCTATGTGCCCGAAAGCTGGCTGATCCACGCCGCCCGCCGCGCCGGCTTCGAGCTGGAGGCGCGCAGCGAACTGAACGCCAATCCGAAGGACGACCGCGACCACCCCTTCGGCGTGTGGACGCTGAAGCCCACCCGCACCTCGGAACGCGACGGCCGCGCCCTGACGCCCGCCGAGCGCGCCCGACTGGACGCCATCGGCGAGAGCGACCGCATGACCCTGCGCTTCCGCAAGCCCTACGCCGCCGACTGAGACAGTCTGATGATATTCGCGTGCGTGGTTTTGACGCTGGCGCAGAAGCGCCTTAAGCCCCGAACCCAGAGACTTGGCGGCAAGAGGATGCGCGCATGACAGACCGGTCGACCCGACGATCCGTCCTGACCGGCGCCAGCGCCCTGGCCCTTTTCAGCCCCCTGCTTGGTCTGGCGGCCTGCGGGCGCAAGGAGAACAAGGCGGCCCCGGTCGAGCCGGACGCGCCCAAGGGACCGCCGGAAGGTTCGCTGGAATGGGCTGTGGCGGGCGAATGGCGCTCGGCCGACGACAAGGCGCGCGACGTCTGGCGCCATCCGGTCGAGACGCTGCGTTTCTTCGGCCTTCAGCCCAAGATGACGGTGATCGACTTCTGGCCCGGCAGCGGCTGGTATGCGGAAATCCTGGCGCCCTATCTGAACCGGGGCGGCGGCAGCCTCTATCTGGCGGGCTTTGACGAAGGCGAAGGGGCCGACCCGGCGCAGGTGGCCATTAACAACACGCTGAAGGCCCGGGTTCTGGCCAACAAGAAGCTGTACGGCCCGGTGCAGTTCACCGCCTTCGGCCCCGCCTCGCCGCCGGTCGCCCCGGCGGGGACGGCCGATCTGGTGCTGTTCATGCGCTATATTCAGGCGTGGATGGCGGCGGGCATCGCGGAAAAAGCCTTCGCCGACGCCTTCACGGCCCTGCGTCCTGGCGGGATTCTGGGCATCGAACAGCACCGCCTTCAGCCGGACGAGGATCAGGACCCCGCCGCCGCCAACGGCTATGTGCAGGAAGCCTTCGTGCGCCAGCTGGCCGAGGAAGCGGGCTTCGTCTTCGTTGAAGGGTCCGAGATCAACGCCAATCCGGCCGACACCAAGGATCACCCCTTCGGCGTCGAAACCCTGCCGCCGCGCCGTCTGACGGCGCCGATGGGCCAGCCCGCCGATCCCGCCTTCGACCGCGCCAAATATGATGAGATCGGCGAAAGCGACCGCATGACGCTGAAGTTCAGGAAGCCCGAGTGAACCGTCCCGCCGCCTTCGCCGCCCATGCGCCCCTGATGGGGGTTCCCGGCGCCGCCTGCCCGCCGGGCGGAGAGGGCGACTGGTTCCGCGGCGCGGGCGGGCTTCGCCTGCGCGCCGGTTTTTGGACGCCGTCGTCGATGCAGGCCAGGACGCCGCGCGGCACCGTCATCCTCAGCCCCGGCCGCACCGAGCCGATCGAGAAATATTTCGAGCTGATCGGCAATTTTCTGGCGCGCGGCTTCTGCGTTCTGGCGCACGACTGGCGCGGTCAGGGCCTGTCGGCGCGGCTGCTGCCGGATCGTCTGCGCGGCCACGCCCGGGCGGTGGAGGAATTCCTCGACGACTACGCCCGCCTGCTGGACGCCTATGAGGCGCGCGCGCCAAAGCCGTGGATCATGGTCGGCCATTCGATGGGCGGCTGTCTGAACCTGCTGACGCTGGAAGAGGGCGATGCGCGCTTCGCCGGGGCGGTGCTGTCCAGCCCCATGCTGCGCATCAAGACCGGCAAGCGGTCGATGTGGACGGTCAAGCTGGCCGTGCGCTGGGCCCTGCGCCACGGCAAGGGCGGCGACTATGTGCTGGACGACCCGGACGATCCCTTTGACCACACCTTCGAAAAGGACGCCCTGACCTCGGACTACGGCCGTTATGACCTGTGGCGCCAGCAGCTTTACGCCTGCCCGCATCTGGCCATCGGCGGGCCGACCTGGGGCTGGCTGGCCTTTGCGCTGGACGCCGGCGAGCGGGCGCTGAAGCCCCGCGGGCTGAAGACGGTGAAAATCCCCGTCTGCATCGTTCAGGCGGCCGAGGACGACAAGGTCTGGAAGCAGACCAACCGCTGGGCCGCCCGCCGTCTGGGGCGCGGCCGCTATGCCGAGGTCGCGGGCGCCAAGCATGAGGTGATCATGGAGGTCGACGAGTTGCGCAACGTCTTCCTGCATGAGTTCGACGCCCTGGCCGACTATGTCGCGCCGGGCGAGGCGGCGTCTGCGGGATCGCCCGCCGCGCGGACGTCAGAACCGGCCTGAGACCTGCCTTCCGGCGTCAGGCGGCGGCCAGCAGGGGCAGGGCCTGATCGGTCAGCCCCGCGTCGCCGACCGCCAGCACGCGGCCGTCCGCTTCCTGCGGCGCGGCGCCGTTCCAGTCGGTGAAACGGCCGCCCGCCGCCTCGACCAGAGGCTTCAGCGCGGACCAGTCCCAGACCTTCAGCTCGCTCTCGGCGACCATGTCCATGCGCCCGGCCGCCACCATGGCGTAGGCATAGGCGTCGCAGCCCAGCCGGGCCAGACGGGTCGCGGCGCGCAGCCGGTCCCAGGCGGCGCGATCGGCGCCCAGGAAGATTTCCGGGTCGGTGGTGGCGATGACGGCCTGCGACAGGTCGGGGCAGGCGCGGGTCTTCAGCGGGGTTTCAGCATCGCCCTTCAACAGCCGCGCGCCTGACGGGCCGCCGATGAAGATCTCGTCCATATAGGGCTGGCCGACGGCGCCGATCACGGGGGCGCCGTCCTGACGCAGGGCGATCAGCGTGGTCCACAGCGGCAGGCCGGAAATGAAGGCGCGGGTGCCGTCGATCGGGTCCAGCACCCAGACATGATCGGCGTCGGGGCGGTCCTCGCCATACTCTTCGCCGATGACGCCGTGGTCGGGATAGCGTGCGGCGATCAGGCGTCGGATGGCCGCCTCGGCGGCGCGGTCGGCCTCGGTGACAGGGTCGAAGGCGCCGGGGCCGCCCTTGTCTTCCTGAGTGAAGTCGCCGCGGAAGAACGGCAGGGCGACGCGCGCAGCCTCACGCGACAGTTGGATGGCGAAGGATTCAAACCCGGTCATGCCGCAGCCATACACCGGCCTGACCGCAAAAACCTAGCCCGCGGCCAGGCGGCCTGGAAACAGCATCAGGCGGCGGCGGCCAGACCGGCGCCGGGGCGTGGAGCGTGGGCGTCGGCGCCTTCGCCGAGGCCGTCGTAGAAATAGCTGACCGGCGTTTCCAGCGCCTCGGCCAGTTCCCACAGACGGGCGGCCGAGATGCGGTTGGCGCCGCACTCATATTTCTGGACCTGCTGGAAGCGGATGCCGACGCGGTCGCCCAGCTGCTGCTGGGTCAGGCCCAGAAGGCGGCGACGGCGGCGCAGGCGCCGACCCAGGTGAAGGTCGATCTCGGCAGGCATGACGATCTCCTGTCTCCCTCAGCCTGTGCCGGATCGGCACGGGCTGTCGGCTTCGTCGCAAACCTCATGCCGGTTTCGTGCAGAAGGTGCAGGACGGCGCAGCGCAACCCGCAGGCGCGCCGCGCATTAACGGCCAAGGCTGCCGGACTTCGGGGCCGTCGGGTTTTCAGGAAGGAAAGACACCATGGGTGGATTTGGATTCATCGCCTGGATCATCATCGGCATCATCGCCGGGTGGCTGGCGGAAAAGATCATGAAGCGCGACCACGGCCTGGTCACCAATCTGGTCGTCGGCGTCGTCGGCGCCCTGATCGGGGGCTTTCTGGCCAATAATCTTCTGGGCGTCGACGCCGCAGGCAACTGGATCGTGGGCATCATCGTCGCCACCCTGGGCGCCGTGGTGCTGCTGTTCCTGCTGGGCCTGATCCAGAAAAGGCGCTGATCCCCTTTTGCAATCACGCACAGAAGAAGGGGCGACCCGTCGGGCCGCCCCTTCTGCCGTTCAGGCGGACGGTTTAGTAAGGTTCGTCGCTGGTCGGCTCGTCGGTCGGAGACGCATCCGGGGCCGGGGCGGCGTCCGGGGTCGGTTCGGCGGCGTCCGAGGCGACCGGCGCGGCCGACTGGATGTCCGAAGCCGAGGCGTCGACCACGATGTCCGAACCGTCCTGACGGATGCCGGCCAGCGGCACCGGGCGGACCTGGCCATCGGCGGTGCGAACGGTCAGTTCCTGACCATTGGCGCCGTTCTGGACGCCGACCAGCTTGCCGATCTCGGCGCCGTCGGAACCCTTGACGGTCGAACCGGGGGTCAGGGTCAGGCTCTGGGGTTGAGCCGCAGCCGCCTCAGCGGGGGCCGGTTCGGGCGTCTGCGACGTCATGTCGTCCTGGGCGAAGGCAGGCGCGGCGATGAAGAGGGCGCCGGCGATGCCGGTCAGCAGGGCGGTCTTGCGGATCATGTGATTACTCCATTTGGGCGAGTCTGGCGCTCGCGAAAAGGTGAACTGCTGTGAACCCTGTTGGTTTCACCTGCCCCGAAATGACCTTTTTGGGGCCGCAAATGAAAAAATCGTGCTTTATGAGCTTTGCATGACCGTAAATGCAGCAAAGCTTGACCGCAGACGCATCTTCAGCCGACTGGGCGAACTGGCGTTTGAACTGACGCCGCAGGTGTTCGCCGTGGCGACCGCGGGGCTGGGCGGACTGATGCTGCTGTCGGCGGCGACCCCGGCTTTCGGCGAGCGGCTGCATGCGCTGGGCCGCTTCTCCCCACCCCTGTTGATCGACCTGTCGCACTTCGCCGCCAGCATCACGGGCTTCATCCTGCTGCTGGTGTCGGCCGGGCTGTGGCGCCGACGCAGGGGGGCCTATTACGCCGCGCTGACGGGTCTGGTGATGGGCGCCGTCTTCTCCCTGCTGAAGGGGCTGGCGTGGGATGTGGCGATAGAGCTGATGGCGGCGGCAGCTTTGCTGGCGCCGTGCCGGGCGGCGTTCAACCGGCGCTCGCGGCTGGGCGAGCCTCTGCGGCCGGGGTGGCTGCTGGTGCTGGCGGCGGCGGTGGCGGCCATGCTGTGGCTGGGCTTCTTCGCCTATCGCGACACCGCCTATGCTGACGAGTTGTGGTGGACCTTCCTGACCGACCGACAGGCGTCGGGCTTCCTGCGCGCCGGCGCGGTGGTGGCCATACTGACGCTGGCGGCGGCGGTGCGCTCGCTGCTGACGGCGCCGGGCGCGCGCAGCCACGGCCCGGCCTCGCCCGACGCCATCGCGCGCGCCCATGAGGCGCTGGAGGCCGCCGACGCCGCTACGCCCGAGGCGCGGCTGGCCCTGCTGGGCGACAAGGCCCTGTTGTTCAGTCCGTCGGGACGCAGCTTCATCGCCTATCGCGTGCGCGGGCGGCGCTGGATCGCCATGGGCGAACCGGCTGGGCTGAGGGCCGAGCGCACGGCCCTGCTGTGGGCCTTCGCCGAACTGGCCGACAGCTATGGCGGGGCGGCGGTCTTCTATTCCGTCAGCGAGGGGATGCTGGTCGATCTGGCGACCCTGGGGCTGGCCGTGCGCAAGGTGGGCGAGGCCGCCGTGATCGGCGCGGCGGACTTCTCCCTGGCCGGAAAGGGACGCCAGAACCTGCGCACCGCCGTCAACCGGGCCGAGCGCGAAGGCATGACGGTCGAGATCCTGCCGCCCGGCGCCGCCCGCCCGCTGGAGGCCGAACTGCGCGCCGTGTCGGACGCCTGGCTGGCGCACCACAACGGGGCCGAGAAGGCCTTTTCGCTGGGCCGTTTCGACATCGGCTATCTGGACGGATCGCCGCTGGTCGTCGCCCGCGCCGACGGGCGGATTGTCGCCTTCGCCAATCTGCTGATCGGCACGGACGGGGCGGGCGGGCGCGAGGCCATGATCGATCTGATGCGCCATGACCCGGACGGGCCGCACGGGGTGATGGACGTCTTGTTCACCCGCGCCGTGCAATGGGCGCAGGCCGAGGGCCTGTCCGGTCTGGATCTGGGCATGGCCCCGCTGTCGGGGCTGGAGAACCGGCGCCTGGCCCCCGTCTTCGCCCGCGTCGGCGCCCTGGTGTTCGAGGAAGGCGGAGCCGTCTACGGCTTTCAGGGCCTGCGCGCCTACAAGGCCAAGTTCGGCCCGGCGTGGCGGCCGAAATTCATCGCGGCCCCGGCGTCCACGCCGCTGCCTCTGGCCCTGCTGGACGTGGCCCTGCTGACCAGCGGCGGCTGGCTGGGGCTGCTGGGGTTGAAGAGGTAGCGCCTCCGTCATCCCGGACGCCCCGCAGGGGGGGGATCCGGGACCGCCAAAGGCTCGACGACGGCGGTTTGGGCGGTCCCGGCTCTTCGCTCCGCTTCGGCCGGGATGACGGGAGCGAGGGCAGGGCCTCAAGCAGTCCGAAGGGCGATAGGCTCAGCGCACAAAAAAGGCGGCCCTTTCGAGCCGCCTTTCTCATTTCGACAATGTCGACGCCGATCAGTCGGCGCGGACGCGCTTCTTGCGGAAGGAGGGGTTCAGCACTTCCTTGCGCAGGCGGATCGACTTGGGCGTGACCTCGACCAGTTCGTCTTCCTCGATATAGGCGATGGCCTGTTCCAGGCTCATCTTGCGCGCCGGGGTCAGGCGCACGGCCTCGTCCTTGCCCGAGGCGCGGACGTTGGTCAGCTGCTTGCCCTTGATCGGGTTGACGTCCAGGTCGTCGGAACGGCTGTTCTCGCCGATGATCATGCCCTGATAGGTCTTTTCCCCGGCGCCGACGAACATGACGCCGCGGTCTTCCAGGTTCCACAGGGCGAAGGCCGCCGTGTCGCCGTCCGAGTTCGACACCAGCACGCCCTTCAGACGGCCTTCGATGGCGCCCTTGTGGCCTTCATAGTGGCTGAAGACGCGGTTCAGCACGCCCGAACCGCGCGTATCGGTCAGGAACTCGCCCTGATAGCCGATCAGCGAGCGCGACGGGCACTTCAGCTGGATGCGGGTCTTGCCGGCGCCCGAGGGGCCCATGTCGGTCAGCTCGGCCTTGCGGGCCGACAGCTTCTCGATGACCACGCCCGAGAATTCGTCGTCGACGTCGATCACCACGTCTTCGATCGGCTCCAGACGTTCGCCGTTCTCGCCCTTCTGATAGACCACGCGCGGACGGCTGATCGACAGCTCGAAGCCTTCGCGGCGCATGTTCTCGATCAGCACGCCCAGTTGCAGTTCGCCGCGACCGGCGACTTCATAGGCGTCGGAGTCCGGCGTCTGGGTGATGCGGATGGCGACGTTGGCCTCGGCTTCCTTCAGCAGGCGGTCGCGGATGACGCGCGACTGCACCTTGTCGCCTTCGCGACCGGCCAGCGGGCTGTCGTTCACGCCCACGGTCATGGAGATGGTCGGCGGATCGATCGGCAGGGCGTCCAGCGCCTCATTCACTTCCAGCGCGCACAGGGTGTCGGCCACGGTGGCCTTGGACATGCCGGCGATGGCGACGATGTCGCCCGCCTCGACGCCCTCGTCGATCGGCTGACGCTTCAGGCCGCGGAAGGCCAGCACCTTGGTGATGCGGCCCTGTTCGATGGTCTTGCCGTCGCGCGACAGGGCCTTGATGGCCATGCCCGGAACCGCCTTGCCCGAGTGGATGCGGCCGGTCAGCAGGCGGCCCAGGAAGGGGTCGCTTTCGATCAGGACGTTCAGGATCTGGAACGGCTCGTTGACGCGCGCCTGGGCGGCCGGGGCCGGGACGTGGTCGACGATCAGGTCATACAGCGGGTGCAGGTTGTCGCTCGGCTGGGCCAGGTCCAGCGTCGCCCAGCCCGAACGGCCCGAGGCGTAGATGACCGGGAAGTCCAGCTGCTCGTCCGTGGCGCCCAGGGCGGCGAACAGGTCGAAGGTCTCGTTCAGCACCCGGTCCGGGTCGGCGTGGGCGCGGTCGACCTTGTTGATGCACAGGATGGGACGCAGGCCCATCTTCAGCGCCTTGGTCAGCACGAACTTGGTCTGGGGCATGACGCCCTCTTCGGCGTCGACCAGCAGAACGCAGCCATCCACCATGCCCAGGATGCGCTCGACCTCGCCGCCGAAGTCGGCGTGGCCCGGCGTGTCGATGATGTTGATGCGCGTCTCGCCCGCCTTGCCGTTCCACAGGATCGACGTGCATTTGGCCAGGATGGTGATGCCGCGCTCACGCTCCTGATCGCCGGAGTCCATGACGCGCTCGGTCGTCGCCTCATTGGCGCGGAACAGGCCCGACTGGGCCAGCAGGGCGTCAACCATGGTCGTCTTGCCATGGTCAACGTGGGCGATGATAGCGACGTTACGAAGATTCATATCGGGCTCGGGCGGACTGTGTTCGGTCACGGATGGGCCGCGCCGCTGCAAGAAGATTGCAGAAAAGGGAAGGGTTCGGCGCGCCTCTTACAGTGATGTGGGCGTAAACGCCAGTCCGGTGCGCGAATCGACATTCAACCCAAGGGCAGGACAGCGATCACGCCCAGCGCCAGCACGCCGATCAGCAGGGCCGACAGAGCCGCGACAGCGGCGACGCGCGGCCCGGCCCGCGCCACCGCGCGCGGATCGACCATCAGCCCCAGCGCCGCCATGGCGATCAGCGTCAGGGCCGAAACGGATGCCTGCAGCGGCGGCAGGATCGCCTCGGGCAGCCAGCCCAGCGACCGCACCGCCATCAGGGCCAGAAAGACCAGAATGAACCACGGCGCAATCTGGTGCAGCTTCGGCCCCCGGCCTCCCGCCGTCTGTTTCGAGCGCATCAGCCCCAGCACCAGACAGACCGGCCCCAGCATCAGCACGCGCACCAGCTTGACCACCGCGCCCGTCTGGACGGCGGCCATGCCGGCGGGGGCGGCGGCGGCCAGCACCTGCGGCACGGCGTAGACGGTCAGCCCCGCCAACACCCCGACGCGCGTGGCGTCATAGCCCATCATGGCGCCGACGACCGGAACCAGCAGCACCACGGCGATGCCCAGAACGGCGGTGAAGCCGATGGCGGCGGCCACGTCCTCGCCCTCCGCCTCGATGACCGGGGCGACGGCGGCGATGGCCGAGTTGCCGCAGATGGCGTTGCCGCACGCGACCAGCAGAGCCATGGCGTGCGGCAGGCCGAACGCCCGCCCCAGCGCATAGCCGCCAAGGATGGCCACAGCGACGACGCCGACGATGGCCAGCAGCAGCCACGGCCCCAGCGCCGCCACCGCCGCGCCCGAGACGGTCGCCCCCAACAGGGCCACGGCGACCTCCAGCAAGGTCTTGGCGCTGAAGGTCACGCCCGGCGCCCACAGCGACGACGGCGTCCAGACCAGACGCAGGGCCGCCCCGATCAGGATGGCCAGCACCAGCCCTTCAATCCACGCCTGACCGAACAGGCGCGCCTCAATGATCTGCAGGCCCAAGGCGACGGCGCCGATGACGGCGGACAGAGCCACGCCGGGCAGCAGACGCGCCGGGCCCGTCAGGCGGCGGGAAGAAGCAGCAGGATTGAGGGCGAGGGTCATGGCCGCCCTTATCCGTCCTCCCAATTCATCGATCCAACGCGTAGTTATGGACTTAACAATCGATTTAATCGATCAATGACGCATGACGCTGGAACAGCTCCGCATCTTCGTCGCCGTTGCGGAACGGCTGAACATGACGCAGGCGGCCGAGGCGCTGCATCTGACGCAGTCGGCGGTCAGCGCGGCGGTTCAGGCGCTGGAGACGCGGCACGGCACGCGGCTGTTCGACCGGGTCGGGCGCGGGCTGGCGCTGAATGCGGCGGGGACGGCCTTCCTGCCCGAGGCGCGGGCCGTGCTGGCGCGCGCCGAGGCGGCGGGGCGGCTGCTGGATGAACTGGCGGGGCTGAAGCGCGGCGCGGTGCGGCTGTTCGCCAGCCAGACCATCGGCGCCTACTGGCTGCCGCCGCGCATGGCCGCCTTCGCCCAGAGCCATCCGGGCATCGAGCTGCGCCTGTCGATCGGCAACACCCATCAGGTGATCGAGGCGGTGCTGGCGGGCGAGGCGGAACTGGGCCTGATCGAGGGCGCCGAGGACGCGCCCCGGCTGGAGCGGACGCGCATCGCCGCCGACCGGCTGATCGTGGTGGCGGCGCCGGGTCATCCGCTGGCGGATCGGGACAGGCCTTTGGCGGCGGTGGACCTGAAGGCGCTGGACTGGGCCCTGCGTGAGGCGGGCTCGGGCACCCGCAGCGAGTTCGAGGCGGCCCTGCCGCGCGGTATGGCCGCGCCGGACATGAAGACAACGCTGGTGCTGCCGTCCAATGAGGCGATCCTGACGGCGGTGGCGGCCAGCGGCGGGGGCGGCGGCGGACTGGTCACGGCGATCTCGGAGCTGGCCGCCCGCCCCCTGATCGAGGCGGGGCGGCTGGTCCGTCTGCCGCTGGAACTGCCCGAGCGGCCCTTCTATCGGCTGCGCCATCGCGAGCGCAGCGCCAGTCGGGCGGCGGAGGCCTTCGCCGCCGCCCTCTAGTTCATCTTAGACCTTGGCCGCGCGGCGACGCACCCAGGCGTAAAGGGCGTAGGTCAGAGCCGCGAAGGCGATCAGCCCGGCCCACATGGCGGGCCAGCCGCTGTCGGCGGGCAACAGGGCGAAGGGCGCTTCATTCTTGGTGCCGACGATGACGGCGGCGGTGAAGACGCCGAACAGGCTCTCGCCCACGATCAGGCCGGACGCCAGCAGCACGCCCATGCGGCGGGCCACATCGGCATAGCGCGTCGAATTGACCGCCCGGTCGTACAGCCAGCCGCAGACCGCGCCGATGACCAGCATGGTAGTGACGGCGGCGGGCAGATAGACGCCGATCCCGGCCGCCAGCGGCGGCAGCTTGATCCGGTCGTTGGTCGTACGACGCAGGATGACGTCCAGGATGATGACCATAACCCCGACCACGGCGCCGATGCCGATCAGGTCCCAGCGCAGGTCGCCGCTGATGACCCCCTTGGCCAGAGCCGAGATCAGGGTCGCCTGCGGCGCCGCCAGCGTCTTGGAGCCCTGGACGATGGCGGGCGGGCCGCCTTCAAAGCCGAAGGCCTGGTTCATCATGTCCAGCACGAAGGGGATGACCAGGGCGCCCGCGACGACGCCGACCAGCAGGGCCGTCTGCTGACGCCAGGGCGTGGCCTCGACCAGCTGGCCGGTCTTGAGGTCCTGCAGGTTGTCGTTGGCGATCACCGCCACGGCGAAGACCACGGCGGTGACGATCAGGGCGAAGGCGACGATCGACGGATCCGCGGGCACGCCCGCGATGGCCAGAACGCCCAGCATCAGCAGCGACGCGATGATGATGGCCAGAATGCCGACGCCCGACACCGGGCTGTTGGACGAGCCGATCAGCCCGGCCATATAGCCGCAGATGGCCGCCACGGCGAAGCCGATGACCACCACATAGACCAGACCGCCGATCACCAGCAGCGGCGCCGATCCGGCCAGAGCCGTACCCTGCGCCACCACGGCCAGCAGGACGGCGATGCCGACCAGCGCCGCGACCGAGATCAGGCCGACGATCTTGATGGGAATGTCCTGTTCGGCCAGCTCCAGCGTCTCACCGTGGGCGCGGCGCGCCTGGGCCGAGATGGCCGAGGCCAGCCCGGCGGCCAGCGGTCTGGCCAGCTTGGCCAGCGTCCACAGGGCGGCGACGCCGATGACCCCGGCGCCGATGAAGCGGACCTCCTGCGCCCAGACGCTCATGGCCAGACCCTCGGCGCCCGCTTCGGCGGGAACGGTGGCGGCGATGGACGGCACGCCGTGGGCGGCGGCCCATGCGGCGAACTCGGGCGAGGTCAGGACCGGCACGAAGATCAGCCAGGCCAGCAGCAGGCCGAACAGCTGGGTCAGGCCGACGGCCAGACCGATCAGGTGCCCGGCGCCCAGCAGGGCGAACTGCATGGAGAAGCCGACGCCCGTCGCCCCGCCGCCGAAGGCCGCAGGCAGGCGCAGGAAGGCGGCCGTCTCAGCCGCGAACACGCGCGCGGCGGCCAGAAAACCGAATATGGCCGAGGCGATCGCCCCGCCCATGACGACGAACAGGCCCGAACGGTTCTCGCGCACCGCCTCCTCGGTCTGGTCCGCGCCGGGCGAACCGACCTTCAGCACCTCGGCGGCGGCGACGCCCTCGGGGTAGGGCAGGCCGCCCTGAACGACCAGGGTGCGGCGCAGGGGAATGGAGAAGGTCACCCCCAGCACCCCGCCCAGCACGCAGATCATCACCGACTCCCAGAAGGGGAAGTTCATCCACCAGCCGATCATCACCAGACCGGGCAGGACGAAGATGATGGCGCTCATCGAGCCGCCGACCGAGGCGACGGTCTGGACCGTCATATTCTCCCAGATGGTCGAGCCGCGGAACGCCCTCAGCAGGGCCATGGAGATGACCGCCGCCGGTATGGCCGAGGCGAAGGTCAGGCCGACCTTCAGCCCCAGATAGGTGTTGGCCGCCGTGAAGACCGCCGCCAGCAGACACCCCAGTATCAGGGCGCGGATGGTCAGTTCGATGCGTTTGCCGGTTCCGGCGGGGGTTTCCGTCATGCGGGGGGCTTTCCTGAATGTGCGGCGAGGCTAAGCCCGAAAGCCCGGCCGTGACAACGGGGGCGGGCGCAACCTTCGCTTTTCTCCCCCTGCGGGTGCATCGTAAGGGGGCGGACGGAAAGGCGGGTCATGCGGCGACCTTCTCGCGCCGGGCCGGACGCATTAGATGTGCGCCATGCCTGAACTTCCCGAAGTCGAAACCGTCCGCCGCGGCCTTGAGCCTGTGCTGGAGGGCGCCCGTCTGACCGCGCCGCGCCAGAACCGGCCGGACCTGCGCTTTCCCTTCCCTGAGCGCTTCATCGAGCGGCTGGAGGGGGCGACGGTGCTGCGGCTGGACCGACGGGCGAAATACCTGCTGTTCCCCCTGTCGACGGGCGAGACCTGGATCACCCATCTGGGCATGACCGGCCGCTTTACGCTGGAAGGCGTCGCCCCCGGCGTGTTCGAGACGGACGCCCCTGTGGTCGGCAAGCATGAGCATATGAGCCTGACCGCCGATCGGGACGGGGTGTTAACGCGGCTGGGCTATGCCGACGCACGGCGCTTCGGCTTCATGGGTCTGATCCCGACCGAGGCGGTCGAAGGGCACGCCTGGTTCGCCAGGCTGGGGCCGGAGCCGCTGGGCAACGCCTTCTCCGGCGCCCATCTGGCCGGGGCCTTCGCGGGCAAGGCCCAGAACATCAAAGTCAGCCTGCTGGATCAGAGCATCGTGGCCGGTCTGGGCAATATCTATGTGTGCGAGGCGCTTTACCGGGCGCGCATCTCGCCGCTGACGGCGGCGGGCAAGGTCAGCCGCCCCCGGCTGGAGCGGCTGGCGCTGGAGGTCCGTCATGTGCTGGGCGACGCCATCGCGGCGGGCGGCTCGACCCTGAAGGACTTCGCCAATGTCGAGGGCGGACAGGGCTATTTCCAGCACCGTTTCGACGTCTACGGCCGCGAGCATGAGCCGTGTCGCACCGAAGGGTGCCGCGGCGTAGTGAACCGCATCGTGCAGGGCGGCCGCTCAACCTTCTTCTGCCCGCTCTGCCAGAAGGGATGAGGGGTGTTCCTGTGAGCCGCCCGAGACGCTAGACCTGCCCCGAACGAGTTGAGAGGAGCGCCTGATGGCCGACGCCTATTCCACCCTGCTGATCGAACGCCACGCGGACGGCTATGCGGTCGTCACCCTGAACCGGCCCGAGGCGCTGAACGCGCTGAACACCACCCTGACCGGCGAACTGGGCGACTTCCTGGAGAGCGTAGCCGATGACGACAGCGTGCGCTGCATCGTCCTGACCGGCTCGGTGAAGGCCTTCGCGGCCGGCGCCGACATCAAGGAGATGGCGGATCAGGCCTATGCCGACATGTATCGCGGCAACTTCTTCGCCCGCGCTCACGACCGGGTGGCGAACTTCAGGAAGCCGATCATCGCGGCGGTGTCGGGTTATGCCCTGGGCGGCGGGTGTGAGCTGGCCATGCTGTGCGATTTCATCATCGCCTCGGACACGGCCAAGTTCGGCCAACCCGAGATCAATCTGGGCGTGGCGCCCGGCATCGGCGGCTCGCAGCGCCTGACCCGCGCCGTGGGCAAGGCCAAGGCGATGGACATGTGCCTGACCGGCCGGATGATGGACGCCGCCGAGGCCGAGCGCGCCGGTCTGGTGTCGCGCGTCGTGGCCGCCGACGCCCTGCTGGACGAGGCGCGCGCCGCCGCCGCCAAGATCGCCGGTCAGTCCATCCTGGCCGTCATGGCCAACAAGGAACTGGTCAACGCCGCCTTCGAGACGACGCTGGCGCAGGGGGTGGTGTTCGAGCGCCGCCTGTTCCACTCCCTGTTCGCCTTCGACGATCAGAAGGAAGGCATGGCCGCCTTCGTCGAGAAGCGCAAACCGACCTTCACGGGGCGCTGAATCCATGACGGGGCCGGATGATGCGGGGCGCAAACCCCGGCCCCGACTCAATTCCGGCCGGATCGCGTTGACCGTCCGGGGGCTTTCCGCTATAGCCGCCCGCTCTTGAGATTTTCTCGCCGTGGACGCGTGGTTTACGGCGTTTTCGTTCGAAGGTTTTTACCCGATGGCCAACAATGCAGGCGCCCGCAAGGCGATCCGCAAGATCGAAGCGCGGACCGAAGTGAACAAGGCCCGCCGCACCCGCGTTCGCACCTACCTGCGCAAGTTCCAGGAAGCCGTCACGGGCGGCGACGTGGAAACCGCCAAGGCTGCGTTCATCACCGCACAGTCGGAACTGATGCGCGCCGTGTCCAAGGGCGTGGTTCACAAGAACACCGGCTCGCGCAAGGTCAGCCGTCTGGCCGCCCAGCTGAAGAAGCTGTCGGCCGCCTGATTTCGCAGGGGCGCCCGGACGGGTCTTCACGGCTTCGTCAATCGGCGTAATGCGGCGACCGCGGAGGGCCTGTAACGGGTCTTTCGTAAAAGAATGTAAGAATTTCAACGGCGAGGAAGCGCAAGCTCCCTCGCCGTCTTGCTGTCCGGCGCTAAGTTATTTTTAGCGATTCCCGTTCACCCGAGAGGGGAAGCCGGCATTTTCCCAAGCCCTGTCGGGGTTTGCCCGAGTCAATCAATTTAAGTGCGAATCTCGACTCGAATCAGCGTTGATCTCCGCCGTCCGGGGGGTAAGTTGAGGGGGTAACGC
Source organism: Brevundimonas diminuta (assembly GCF_039673845.1). Lineage (GTDB taxonomy): Bacteria > Pseudomonadota > Alphaproteobacteria > Caulobacterales > Caulobacteraceae > Brevundimonas > Brevundimonas diminuta_E. The sequence continues at coordinate 50,130 of NZ_JBDJMK010000005.1, forward strand.
ACTTCCGTCCTTTCTGGATGAAGACGAGGGAAATCAATGATTTCCCTCGGCGCGAGATGTCTGTCTGTGAGTACGATCCCGCTTGCGAGGCCCAGCTTCGCGAGGTGAGAGAAGTCGTCCCCGGATCCAGCGTCTTGAAGGGTGTTCGTCGGTGATAACTTTTGTGGCGGGTGTTCTTCATGATCGGGGGCGCAGCAATGTCGGGAATGACGGATCCCAACCGTATCTGGACCGAGGCGTCGGATCGCCTGAAGGCTGAGATCGGCGACGGGCCCTTCAGCTCATACATTGCGCCCTCGGCCGTGCGCGTGGACTCTCAGGGCAATCTGATCCTGGTGACGCCGACCGCCTATGCGCGCGACTGGGTGCGCAAGAACGCCCTGCGCCGGATGAACGAGCTGTGGCTGGGCCTGGATGGCCTGGCCCGCCGTCTTGAGGTGCGCTGCCGCGCCGAGATGGGTTCGGCGCCGCCGTCCGGCCTGCGCGACGCCCCGCGTCTGGCCTCGATCAGCCCCGCCCCGGCCGCTCCGGCCGCCGCGCCCGCCTTCGCCCCCGCCACCGACGGCGCCCGCGCCGTGCGCGCCGCGGGCCTGCAGGAGCGCCTGACCTTCGACAGCTTCGTCGAAGGCCACGGCAACGCCTTCGCCCTGGCCATCGCCAAGCAGGTCGCGACCTGGGCCGACGGCCACTTCAACCCCGTCTTCTTCTGCGGCCCCTATGGCTACGGCAAGACGCACCTGCTGAACGCCATCGCCTGGGAGGCCCAGCGCCTGCGCCCGGACGCCAAGGTGGTCTATCTGACCGCCGAGCGCTTCCTGTCGACCTTCGTGCGCGCCATGCAGGACCGCTCGACCGCCGCCTTCAAGGAAAGCCTGCGCTCAGCTGACATGCTGCTGCTGGACGACGTCCAGTTCGTGGGCGGCAAGACGAGCACTCAGGAAGAGCTGCTGAACACCCTCACGGCCCTGATCGAGGACGGCAAACGCATCGTCCTGTCGGCCGACCGCGCGCCGGTGGCCCTGACCGATGTCGAGCCGCGCCTGCGCAGCCATCTGGCCGCCGGTCTGACCTGCCCGGTCGAGGCGGCGGACCGCGACCTGAAGGTCGCCGTGGCCCAATCGCGTCTGAACGCCCTGGGCAAGCTGGGCGTCGTCTCGGGCGAGGCCCGCGCCGATGTGCTGGAGCATCTGGTGGACCGCACCCCCGGCTCGATGCGCGAGCTGGAAGGCGCCGTGAACACCCTGGCCGCCGTCGCGGGAAGCCGCCTGTCGGCCCTGACGGTTGATGAGGTCCAGACCCTGCTGGGCGCCGCCCTGCGCACGGGCCCCGAGCGCCGCATCACCGTCGATGAAATCCAGAAGACGGTGGCCGAACACTTCAACCTCAAGCAGGCCGATCTGCTGAGCGAGCGCCGCACCCGCGCCATCGCCCGCCCGCGTCAGGTCGCCATGTACCTGTGCAAACAGCACACGACCCGCTCCTATCCCGACATCGGCCGCCGCTTCGGCGGGCGCGACCACACCACCGTCCTGCACGGGGTCCGCAAGATCGAGGAGTTGATGCCCAAGGACGACCAGATCGCCCGCGACGTGGAAGCCCTGACGCGCAAGCTGCGCGGGTAAGCCCCCTTATCCCGCCCAACCCGCCACAACGTCCGCATCTGGATCCCGGCCTTCGCCGGGATGAGCCGATTTCAGGGGCGCCCAGCCTGTGGAAATCGGGGGCAAGCGCCTCTGCCCGTTGCCCCTTTCGCTCAATGCGCTAGTGTTCCCGCCTATATTTACGGCGGCGCTGCTTCGGCAGGGCCGCGACCGGGCGAGACCAAATGCAGCTGACCATCGAACGATCCGCGCTTCTTCGGGCCCTGGGGCACGTCCAGAGCGTGGTCGAGCGTCGCAACACCATTCCGATCCTGTCCAACGTGTTGCTGAGCGCCGGGCGCGACCGCCTGTCGTTCGCCGCCACCGACCTGGACATGGAGATGGTCGACGAGGCCGAGGCCCAGGTGAACGTCGAGGGCCAGATCACGGCTCCGGCCCACACCTTGTATGAAATAGTGCGCAAGCTGCCGGACGGCGCCGAGGTGTCGCTGACCTATTCGGGCGACGATCCGCGTCTGGTGGTGGCGGCGGGCCGCTCGCGCTTCAACTTGCCGGTGCTGCCGGCGGGCGACTTCCCGGTCATGTCGACCGAGGCGTCGGGCGCGCGCTACACCCTGCCCAAGGAAGATCTGGCCCGCCTGATCGACAAGACGCGCTTCGCCGTCTCGACCGAAGAGACGCGCTACTATCTGAACGGTCTTTATCTGCACGCCGTGGCCGATGGCGGCATTCCCCTGCTGCGCGCCGTGGCCACCGACGGCCACCGCCTGGCCTTGGCTGAGACCCCGGCGCCGGAAGGCGCGGCGGGCGGCCCCGGCGTCATCGTGCCGCGCAAGACGGTGGATCAGGTCCGCCGCCTGCTGGACGACGGCGCCGGCCCGGTCGAGGTCCAGGTCTCGGCCCAGAAGATCCGCTTCGAGTTCGGCGAGGCCAGCCTGACCTCCAAGGTCATCGACGGCGCCTTCCCCGACTATCTGCGCGTCATTCCCAAGGGCAACGACAAGCAGGCCGACATCGACAACAGCCTGTTCGCCAAGGCCGTCGACCGCGTGGCCACCATCTCGGCCGAAAAGAGCCGCTCGGTGAAGCTGGCCTTCGACAACGACCGGGTGAAGCTGACCGTCCGCAACATGGAAGCCGGTCAGGCCGAGGAAGAGGTCGAGATCGGCTATTCCGACGAACCGTTCGAGATCGGATTCAACGCCCGCTACCTGTTGGACGTCGCCGGCCAGATCACCGGCGAAACGGCTCACTTCAAATTTGCCGATCCGGCCAGCCCGACGCTGGTCCTCGACCCCGGCGACGTGGGCGTGCAGTACGTGCTGATGCCGCTGCGGGTGTAGGGCTTGTCCGATCGGCTTGTCCTCAGGCGGCCACGGCGTATTTCCGCGCTCATCCTTTTGGCTTCTGCTGTTTTCGTGGCTATCAGTCTTAGGATGGTTGTGAGCCCGGAGTCTTTTAGTCGGGGTTCGGACGAGTTTAACCTAGCGCTTGGCTGGTTCGGTCTGTTGTTCTTCGGCGCGACTGTACTTCCGGTGCTTCGTTCTCTGGTCAGGCCGACACAGCTGATTCTCACCCGTGAGGGTTTCCAGGTTCATGGGTTGCGGCTGAAGCCGATCGTGCCGTGGAATAACGTCGAGTGTTTTTTCATCTCCGAGGTGGAGAGCACGAGGTTCGTGTCCTTCACGCTGAAGGTCTCAGTGCAGTCGCCTGCGCAACGCACGACTGCGCTGACCGCATCTTCCAGTCGTGCTGACGGGAACATCCCTGCCTACCTCGAAAAGAGCGCCGACGAAGTTAGGACGCTTCTGGAGGAATGGCGGACCCAGTACCGCAAGGTGGAGTGATCTCCCACTGGCGAGCGGCACTCGCTGGGGCTAGGAGCAAGGCTTGATCACCTCCCTCGCCCTCACCGACTTCCGCTCTTACGCGGGCGCCACCCTGCCGGTTTCCGGCGGAACCGTCGTGCTGCATGGCCCGAACGGGGCGGGCAAGACCAACCTGCTGGAGGCCATCAGCCTGCTGACCCCCGGCAAGGGGCTGCGCGGGGCTACGGCGGCCGAGATGGGGCGGCGCGAGCCGGGCGAGGCGCTGGGACGCGCCTGGGCCGTGGCGGCGACGTTGCGGGCTCCGGACGGCGACGAAGTGCGCCTCGGCACCGGCGTTCAGACCATGGGGCCGTCGGCGCGGCGCATCGTGCGCATCGACGGCGAGACGGCGCCGCCCGGACGACTGCTGGACCATCTGCGCCCGGTCTGGGCCACGCCCGAGCAGGACCGGCTGTTCTCGGACGCGCGGGCCGGGCGGTTGAGGTTCTTCGACCGGCTGGTTTTCGCCGCCCATCCTGACCACGCCGCCGTGGTCTCAACCTATGAAAAGGCTCTGCGCGAGCGGCTGCGGCTGCTGACCGATGAAACGCGCGCGGCCGATCCCCTGTGGCTGGACGCGCTGGAGGCCCGGCTGGCCGAGAGCGGGGCGCGCGCCGCCGTGGCGCGCGCGGCGGCGTTGAAAGAGCTTCAGGCCGGGATCGACGCCCGGACGGATCGTCCTTTCCCTCAGGCCGATCTGGGGCTGGCCGGTCCAGCCGAGGAGATGGCGGCGGCGGGCGCCGACGAGGCCGACATCGTCGAGGCGCTGGGCGAGGGCCTGATGCGCGCCCGCGCCCGCGACGCCGCGGCCGGGCGCAGCCTGTTCGGGCCGCACCGCTCGGACCTGACGGCCCTGCACCGCGAGAAGAACCGCCCCGCCGCCGAAGGGTCATCCGGCGAACAGAAGGCGCTGGTGCTGAATCTGATCCTGGCCCAGGTGGCGCGTCTGGCGGATCAGCCCGCACGGCCGGTCCTGCTGCTGGACGAGGCTCCGGCTCATCTGGACGAAGCCCGCCGCGCCGCGCTGTTCGACGAGATCGAGGCGCTGAAGCTGCAGGCCTTCATGACCGGGACTGAGCGCCCGCTGTTCGCGGCGCTGGAGGGCCGGGCGCAGTTTGTGGCGGTCGAAGGCGGCGGACTGGCGGGATGAACGGCGCGACCTTCTCCCTCCCCTTCATGGGGAGGGTGGCTGAGGCCGTCAGGCCGAGGCCGGGTGGGGGCGGCAGGGCTATTCAAGCGCCGAGGCCAGGATCGCTCGGCCCTCCCCACCCGGTCTTCGCTTCGCTGCGACCACCCTCCCCATGAAGGGGAGGGAGAAGGGCTTAAAGGCTCGCTTTTCCCGTCGAATTTCCTATATATCGGAGACTTCGGGACGTGCTGATTTGCGCCCCTGAAACGGGCGTCCTCCGCGTCGCCACTTCCCTGTCCGTCCGCGGACCCTGAGCCGACGTTTTCATGACCGAACAGACTGCTCCCTCGCCCGAATACGGCGCCGATTCCATCAAGGTTCTCAAAGGCCTGGACGCGGTGCGCAAGCGCCCCGGCATGTATATCGGCGACACGGACGACGGCTCGGGCCTGCACCACATGGTCTATGAGGTGGTGGACAACGCCATCGACGAGGCCCTGGCCGGCCACGCCGATCTGGTCACCGTCACCCTGAACGAGGACGGCTCGGTCACCGTGACCGACAACGGACGCGGCATTCCGGTGGCCACCCACGCCGAGGAAGGCATTTCGGCGGCCGAGGTCATCATGACCCAGCTGCACGCGGGCGGTAAGTTCGACCAGAACTCCTACAAGGTGTCCGGCGGCCTGCACGGCGTGGGCGTCTCGGTGGTCAACGCCCTGTCGGACTGGCTCGAACTGGTCATCTATCGCGAGGGCAAGAAGCACAGTGTCCGTTTCGAACGCGGCGACACCGTGCGGTCGCTGGCTGTCATCGGCGACGCCCCGATGCGCGAGGACAAGGGCCGTCTGCTGACCGGCACTGAAGTCACCTTCTACCCGTCGATCGACACTTTCAGCCACATCGACTTCGACCTGAAGACGCTGGAACACCGTCTGCGGGAAATGGCCTTCCTGAACTCGGGCGTGGTCATCAAGCTGAGCGACCGGCGCGGGCCGGAGCCGGTGGAGATCCTGCTGCACTATGAGGGCGGCGTCGAAGCCTTCGTGCGCCACCTGGACAAGTCCAAGACGCCGATCCTGAAGGACGTCATCGTCATTCGCGGCCAGAAGGACGGCATCGAGCTGGACCTCGCCCTGTGGTGGAACGACAGCTACCACGAGACGATGTTGTGCTTCACCAACAACATCAATCAGCGCGACGGCGGCACCCACCTGTCGGCCTTCCGCACCAGCCTGACGCGCGTCATGGGCGCCTATATCGAAAGCTCGGGTCTGGCCAAGAAGGAGAAGGTCTCCGTCTCGGGCGAAGACGCGCGCGAGGGCCTGACCTGCGTCCTGTCGGTCAAGGTGCCCGATCCGAAATTCTCCAGCCAGACCAAGGACAAGCTGGTCTCGTCCGAGGTGCGTCCGGCCGTTGAAAGCCTGTGCACCGAGGGCCTGTCGACCTGGTTCGAGGAACACCCGGTCGAAGCCAAAATGGTGGTCTCCAAGATCATCGAGGCGGCCTCAGCCCGCGAAGCCGCCCGCAAGGCGCGCGACCTGACCCGCCGCAAATCGGCGCTGGAAATCAGCTCCCTGCCCGGCAAGCTGGCAGACTGCCAGGAACGCGATCCGGCCAAGTCCGAACTGTTCATCGTCGAGGGCGATTCCGCCGGCGGCTCGGCCAAGCAGGCGCGCAACCGCGAGAACCAGGCCGTCCTGCCCCTGCGCGGCAAGATCCTGAACGTCGAGCGCGCGCGCTTTGACCGGATGCTGTCGTCCGACACCATCGGCACCCTGATCCTGGCGCTGGGCACCGGCATCGGCCGCGACGACTTCGACGCCGACAAGCTGCGCTATCACAAGATCATTCTGATGGCCGACGCCGACGTCGACGGCGCCCACATCCGCACCCTGCTGCTGACCTTCTTCTATCGTCAGATGCCGGAGCTGATCGAGCGCGGCCACGTCTACATCGCCCAGCCGCCGCTCTATAAGGTCTCCAAGGGCAAGCAGCACCGCTACATCAAGGATCAGGCGGAGATGGACGCCTATCTGATCGAGGAAGGGAGCGCCGAGGCGACGCTGGAACTGGCCTCGGGCGAGGTGCGCGCCAGCATGGACCTGCAGGAACTGGTCCGCGAGGCCAAGGCGTTCAAGGCTCTGGTCGACCGTCTGGCCGCCCGCGCCCCGGCCTTCGCCATCGAACAGGGCGCGCTGGCGGGCCTGTTCGATGAGAACACCGGCGAACTGGCCGACCGCGCCGCGCGCGCGGCCGAGCGCCTGAACCTCTACGCCGAAGAGGGCGACGGTCCGTGGAGCGGCGAACTGGCCGCACAGGGCGGGGTGGCCTTCAACCGCGTGCGCCGCGCCGTCAGCGAGACGATCGTGCTGGACGAGGTGCTGGGCCGGTCGCTGGACGCCCGTCGTCTGGCCGAGCGCGCCGCCGCCTTCGACGGCCTGTTCTCGGCCCCGGCCGTCTATCGCCGCAAGGACAAGACCACGACCATCCGCGGCCCGCTGGACCTGCTGGCGGCCGTGCTGGACGCAGGCAAGAAGGGCATCGCCATCCAGCGCTACAAGGGTCTGGGCGAGATGAACCCGGAACAGCTGTGGGAGACGACGCTGGACGCCAACGCCCGCACCCTGCTGCAGGTCAAGGTCGAGCACGGCGACGACGCCGACGACCTGTTCGCCAAGCTGATGGGCGACGTGGTCGAACCGCGCCGCGAGTTCATCCAGGACAACGCCCTGGACGCCGCCGTCGACGCCTAGGTCAGGCCGACGACGCAGGCGGAAACCTGTAAGGCCGTCTCTCGACTGAGAGACGGCCTTTTTGCTGGACGGGCTGCTGCTGATCAGAAGCGGAAGGCGGCCTTGACCCAGAACTTGTCGCCCTGGGGGCGGTTTTCGGCGTGGAACTCGTGCTGCCACTGGGCGGTGATCGGGACGTTGCCGACGACGTAGCGGACAAGGGGGCCAAGGGCGAAGGCTTCGCCGCGGACGCCGTCGGGGCCGACGCGGACTCCGCCGATCTTGTCGTCTTTGGTCTGGCGATAATAGTAGCCGGTCAGGCCCAGCGTCAGCTTGCCGGTGGTGTAGGCCACCGCCGCGTCGGTGTGCAGGCTTTGGCCCGATTTGTAGTCTGTGTCGTCGTTGGTGGTGTTGAAGTCGTACATCACCTTAGCGGACGCTTCCCACCCGCCGCCGGGCTGGGCGTAGGTGGCGGCGAAGACCGGCTCGAAGGTCCAGTAGTTGCGGCCGATGTTGGCCAGATCGCCCGCCTTGTAGTCGCCGGTGGGAATGAAGGTGTCGACCGTGGCGACCATGTTCCAGTCGCCCTTCTTCCAGCCCAGCACCAGCGGGCTGACGATGATGTCGCCCAGTCCGAAATTGCTCTGGCTCTGGCCGCCCGCCTTCACGTCCAGATTGACGACCGGGATCAGGGCGTGGACGGCGACCGTGGCGCCCAGAAAGGTCTTGTCGCTGACGTGGACCACGCGGGCGATATTGGCGAAGGCGTTGAGCGAGAAGTCCGGGACAAGGTTGTCGCCGGCGCCGTCGTTCAGGCGGTCGGCGGTGTAGTAGTTGGTGTAGGTCAGCAGATAGGTCCCCGGCGGCGGCAGTTGCGCCACGCCGATGGATTCCGCGCCGTCGGCATAGGCCGTGCCGCGCGTTTCGCCCGCATGGGCGGCGCCTGCGAGGCCGATGGCCAGAGCGGCGGCCATCAAGGCGGTCGTGATTTTCAGTGTCTTCATTGTCGTTTCCCTCCCTTGGTTTTTGGGTGCAGGCCGCCGTCCGGCGCGGGTGCGCCGGTCGGAAACCTGACCGGTCTGGATTGCGCCGCGCCCCTCAGACGCGGCGTTTCGGCGTCAGATCTTGCGGAACAGGGGCGAGCGCGCCGTCGCCTCGGCGTCGCCGGCCGTCAGGAACCGCTCCATGAAGATGTCCCGCTCGAACAGGCGGCCCTTCATCAGGGCGATGACGCCCGCCTCGATCATCGGCGGCGGGCCGCACAGATAAGCCTGACAGCCGCTGAACCGGCCGTCGAACAGGCGTTCGGCCGCTTCGTGGACATAGCCGGTCTCGCCGTCCCAGACGTCGTCGGCCTCGGGCTGGGAGACGGCGGGGACATAGCGGAAGTTGTCGTGTTCGCTCTCCAGCCGACGGAACAGGTCGCCGAAATGCAGGTCGCACGGGCGCCGCCCGCCGTGCAGCAGGGTGATCGGCTCGGAATAGCCCTGTTCCAGCAGGTCCAGGATCATGCCCTTGGGACTGGACAGGCCCGATCCGCCCGCCAGAAAGATCAGCGGCTTCTCGGCCGAGCGACGGACGTAGAAGCGCCCCATCGGCCCGGTGAACTCCAGCCGGTCGCCCGTCTTCAGTTCGTCGTGCAGCCAGGCGGTGCCGGCGCCGCCGGGCACGCGGCGGATGTGCAGTTCGATCAGGTTCGGCTCGGCCGGACTGCTGGCGATGGAGAAGGCGCGGGCGCCCTCGATGCCCGGCAGGCGCAGGTTGACGTATTGCCCCGCCTGAAAGTCCAGCCCGGCGCCGTCCAGACGCAGCCACAGGGCCATGATGTCCGGAGTGATCATCTCGCGGTGTTCGACCTGTCCGACATAGTCGTCGACGGTGATGCGTCGGGCGTCTTCGTCCTCATCGACGTCGGCTTCGATGACGGTGTCGGCCAACAGCATGGCGCTGCAGGCCAGGGTCTTGCCGTCGTCGCGCTCGAAATCCATCAGGGCGAAGGGGGAGGCGCCGCCGTGATCGACTTCGCCCTCCAGCACCTCGACCTTGCAGGTGCCGCACAGGCCGTGGCCGCAGGCGTGGGGCAGCCAGACGCCGGCCCGAAGGCAGGCGTCCAGCAGGGTCTGACCGGGCGCGACCTCAACGGTCTCGCCGATCGGTTCGATGGTCAGGGTCGGCATCGGCGTATCCTCAGGCCGTGGCGGACGGGCCGGTCCAGAAGCGGATCAGCGACTTGTGGCCGACGCCCTGATCGGCCAGCGACAGGGCCGGATCGGGCGTCCAGTCGGCGCCGTCCAGCATCCAGCGGGCCCTGGACAGGTCGACATCGGCCCATTCCGGATCCACCGCATAGAGAGACGGCAGGATCTCGCCGGTCAGGGCGGCGAAGGGCGTCTGCGGCGGCAGGGGCAGGGTGATCGCAGAGCAGAAGTTCAGATGCTCCTCCCAGTGGACATAGACCAGCTGGGCGCCGTGGAAGTTCTCGACGCGGTCGCGGACGGGGCCGGTGTAACCGGGCTGCAGGCTTGCGGTGGCCATGGGGCTGTCCTCCTTATTCCGCGGCGACCGGGAAGGCGGGGCGGCGCCCCTCCATCCAGCGGTTCCACTGCTCTTCTTCGGGGGACCCGGCGTAGTCCATGTTATCGGCGCCCTGATTGATGTGATACCAGTCCAGCACCTCGGGCAGGGTCGCCCCGCCGCAGTTGCCCTGGAAGATCTGGTGCACCGGCAGCCAGGCCTGGGCGTACTTCTCCGGCTCATGGTCGAAGATGTCCTTGCAGCCGTCCGAACAGGTGTGGAACTTGTCGCCGCCGTGTTCGGAGACGCGGAAGCTGATGGTGTTCGGATCGCCGACCTCGGTGAAGGCCATCGGGATCTGGCAGACCTGACACAGCTGGGGCAGGCCGTCGTTGTAGAAGCGTTTGCCTTCCTCGGCCTGTTCGCGCCACTTGCGATAGCGCGGCTCATAGTGCTGGGCGAAGGTGTCGGGATACTTCTCGCGCAGCCAGGCCATGTGGGCCTCGTCGATGTCCCAGGTGTGCATGCCGGCGGCGTGGGTGTAGTTGTAGAAGACGCCCCACGCCTGGTGCGTCATGTGGCCCTTTTCGGCCTTGGCGACGTCGGCGTATTTCGGCTCGCGGATGCCATAGCGGGCCAGGTCGGCGAACAGGGCGCCGCCCGCCTGCTCATAGTAGGTCTCCCACGCCTCGCCCCAGGACATGACCTTCTTGGGCAGCATGTAGTCCATCATCATGCCGACCAGCGACAGCAGGCGGTATCCGCGCCAGAACCACTTATCGATCCAGCCCTGGACGATCGGCACATTGGCCTCGTCCTGCTCCAGCAGGAAGCGGACGGCTTCGAGGCCCAGGGTCATGTGGCGGCTCTCGTCCGACTGGGCCGAGAAGCCGAACGTCACCGTCGCCATGTCGCCGTTGTAGGCCGCGCCCGACATGAAGGGCACGAACAGCAGATTGGTCAGGACGTATTCGAAGGCGAAGCTGATCGCCGTCATGAACTCGAACGGCCCGGCGCTGGTCGCGTCGTCGAAGAAGGACTTGGGCACCGACAGATACCACAGGCGGTCATGCATGTGGGTGAAGTCGTGGATGCCGTCGAAATACTTGTTGTAGTGGCTGATGGTGTGGATCTGCGTCTGGCAGTGACGCAGTTCGTCGATCGACTGCATCTGCGCCGCCACGCGCAGGCCCGCGCCCGGCAGGTGCCGCGCCAGGTGGGCGAAGTGGCGGTGCGCCTGATACTCCAGCGGCGTCACGCCCTGGATGAACAGCTTGACCGCATTCAGATAGCGGGCGTCGGTGATGCCCAGCTGGCCGTTGTTCTGGGCCATGGAGTCGATGACGGCGTAGAGCTTGCGCTCCTTCTCCGCCTGGAACTTCCAATAGGCGTCCATGGTCAGCTTGAAGGGGTCTTCCCAGGCGTCCCAGTCGTGGATCTTGATCCCCTCGTATTTGGCGAAGGGGAAGATGTCGTCGGCCTTCTGATAGGTGGGGTCCCAGTCCAGACCGCGCGTATAGGCGCCGTATTTCTGCTTCAGGCTCAGTTTGCGGGGGGGTGTCATGCCTACCTCCAGAAAATGGCGAAAACGCCGTCGTCCTCGTCCACCGAACCGGACAGGGAGATGACGCTGAGATGGATTTCCTGCGGATCCCAGTCGCGGCCCAGACGCTCGGAGACGCTGTCGGCGCGGATCTCCAGGCGGCCGGGACAGTCGATCTTGGTCATGGCCGGGAAGGGGTTGCTCTTGGCTTCGGGATTGTCGGCCAGGATGGCCTCGACGATGGCGAAACCGTCCTGAGTGTTCTGCAGGGTGATGGAGACGGGTTTGGTCATGCCGCCATCTCCCGCGCTTCCAGGGCGTTCAGGCCGACCATCCGTTCGCGCAGGCGTGCGCCGACCGCATCGACGGCAGCGTCGCCTTCGGCGCCCAGCACCATGGCGGCGATGGGGCGGACGGCCTCTTCGGCGCGGACGGACCAGCGCTCGAACCACTCGCCCAGAACGATGCGATTGGCCTCGGACTCTGCGGCGGCGGCCTTGATGACGGCGTCGGTCCAGCGGCTGTTGTCGGCGTACCAGTCGCCCAGGAAGCTGGTCATCATCGAGAAGGCGGCGCCGTTATGGGCCGCGCCTGCACGGTCGAAGGCGCCCGTCGCCAGCGGATAGATATAGCCGTCCAGCACGATCAACTGGGCGACATAGAGCTCGAACCAGTCATGGACGACCAGCTGATCCTCGGCCAGGCGGCGCATCGGCTGCCAGACGTCGGCCTCCAGCCACTGGGTCTTGGCCTCTTTCAGGGCGCTTTCCGTGCCCTGGCCCAGCAGCAGGCCGATACGCGAAATGACCTGGGCGATGCCCAGACGGTCGGCGCCGCAGAAGGCCGCCGCCGAGGTGATCTGCGTCCCATAGCCCCAGTCGGCGATCAGCTGGCAGTTCATGTTCGCTGCCCATTCCACATGGCGCAGCGGCAGCAGCCAGGCGGCGAACAGGTCGCGTCCTTCGGGGGCGACGCTGGCGATCAGGTCGCGCTTCTCGACGAAGTTTACGGCGTCGTCGAACGACTGCTGCATGGCCGCGCGGCTGATGTTGTAGGAGGCGTAGTAGAACTGGCGCGGGTCGCGGAAGACGTACCAGTCGTTCATCACGATGCGCGTGCGGCGCGGATCGTACAGTTCGAACTGCGGCGAATAGGTCGGCCGATAGTGGAAGTTGACCATCGGCTGCACGTCATAGGTCGCCTCTTCATAACGCGAGGCGGGCTTGTCGACGCCGAAACGCCGCGCGATGTGCGAGAAGGTGTGACGCCGCGGCGTGATCGCCTCAGCTTTGAGGTCGATATTCATTGTGACGCTCCAACAGGCTCAGGGGCGACGGCGGGGCCGTCCTTGACGAGGCGCAGCACGGCGTGGCTGGCGGCGGGATCGGCGGCGGTCACCAGACAGCCGTTCTCAAGGCAGAACTCCTTGAAGGCGGCGCGCGGCAGGACCAGTTCGACGCTCAGGTCCGGGTCGCCGTAGATGAAGTCGAACTCCACGATGCCGCTGTCCGTCAGGTTGCGGACGACGGTCTGGAGCTTGGGGCGACCGCCCGAAAACAGGCTGGGTCGCGTGATCGGGCTGGGCGCCGCTGTCATGGTCGTTTCCTGGGTTGGGCCGCTTTGGCGCGGCTCGTTGCTTGATCCCTGAAACGAAGACTGTCCGAGGGTCTGATAATGGGCCAATACAAAAAGGGCAGGGTCTGATGCCTTTCCGGTATTGCCTTGCGGGCGGGCGTCAGGCTCTGATGTTGGAATGAAACGCTCGCCGAAGGCCGAACCCCTGCCGCGCGCCGTCCTTTCGGGCGTCGATGTGCGGCGTTTGCGCTATTTTCTTGCCGTGGCCGAAGAACTGCACTTCGGCCGGGCGGCCGAGCGGCTGTATATCGCCCAGCCCGCGCTCAGCCGTCAGATCGCCAGCCTTGAGAACGCCATCGGCGCCCTGCTGTTCGACCGCAGCCGCAGCGTCATCCAGCTGACCCCGGCGGGCGAGGCCCTGCTGCCGCGCGCCCGCGACATTCAGGCGCGGGTGGCCGACGCCGTGCGCGTGGCGCGCCGCGCGGCCGAGGGGCTGGTCGGGGTGATCCAGGTGGGCTTCGTCGGCTCGGCGACCTTTTCCATCCTGCCGGGCGTGTTCAACGCCTATCGCGAACAGTATCCCGAGGTCGAACTGGTGCTGCACGCCATGAACACCGCCGAACTCAGGGTGGCGCTGCGCGACCGCTCCATCGACGTGGCCTTCGCCCGCCCCGGCATTCAGGATCCCGACATCGTCAGCGAGGTGGTCCAGCGCGAGCCGCTGATCGTGGCTCTGCCGGACACCGACGTGCTGGCCGAACAGAGCCACATCGCCCTGGCCGATCTGGCGGTGCGGCCCTTCATTCTTTACCCGCGCCAGCCTCGGCCCAGCTTCGCCGACCATGTGCTGGACCTGTGCCGGGCCGAGGGCTTCACCCCCGAGATCGCGCAGGAGACGCTGGAGATCCAGACCGCCCTCTCGCTGGTGTCGGTGGGGGCGGGGGTGTCGCTCGTGCCGGAATCGACGTCGGAGGCCCAGCTGCACGGCGTCGCCTATCGCCCCCTGCTGGGCGAGGAAAGGGAGACGCAGCTGAGCCTGGCCTATCTGCGCGACAACCGGTCTTCGGTGCTGGGCGGCTTCTGCGCCCTGGTGCGCGAACGCACCCGCAGCCAGATCAGGCCGAGAGGAAGCTGAGCACGGCCCCGGCGAAGAGGTCGGGCTGTTCGACGTTCGACAGATGGGCGCCGTCCAGCACCTTCAGCTGGGCCTCGGGGATGGCCTTCACCAGGGCGGCGGCGTGGTCGGGCGGGGTGGCCGGATCGGCGGCGCCCGAGATGACCAGCGTCGGCGTCGTTATCAGTCTGCCCAGCCGTCTTAAGTCCATGTCGCGGATGGCGGCGCAGCACCCGGCGTAACCCTGCGGCGAGGTGGCCAGAAGCCCGGCCTCGATGACGGCGACCGGATCGGGCGCGCGGGCGGCGAAGTCCGGCGTGAACCAGCGCGCGACCGAGGCCGCCGCCAGCGGCGCCATCCCCTGCGACAGGGCGCTGGCGATCCGCGCATCCCAGGCCGAGGGCGGCCCCATGAAGGCCGAGGTATTGGCCAGCACCAGCCGCTCCAGCCGTTCGGGCGCGCGCACGCCCAGCCACTGGCCGACCATGCCGCCCAGCGACAGGCCGCAGAAGGCGACGCGCTCAAGCGCCAGCGCGTCCAGCAACTCCACCACGTCGCGGCCCAGCCGGTCGAGACCATAGGCGCCCGCCGGCGCGTCCGAGGCGCCATGCCCCCGGCTGTCATACCGCAGCACCCGGAAGCGGGCCGAGAAGGCGGCCATCTGGGCGTCCCACATCTCCATCCGCGTGCCCAGAGAGTTGGACAGCAGCAGCACGGGCGCGTCTTCAGGGCCGTCAAACCGATAAGCCAGACAGCAGCCGTCGCCGAGGGTGACGTATTGCTCGCTCATACCCGCTCCACGATCATGCCGATGCCCTGACCGACGCCGATGCACATGGTGCACAGGGCGTAGCGGCCGCCGGTGCGATGAAGCTGCTCCACCGCTGTCATGACGATGCGGGCCCCCGACATCCCGAGCGGATGGCCCAGGGCGATGGCGCCGCCGTTGGGGTTCAGGCGTGGATCGCGCGGATCGACCTCAAGCTCCTGCAGCACGGCCAAGGCCTGCGCGGCGAAGGCCTCGTTCAGCTCGATGACGTCCATGTCGGCCATGCTCAGGCCGGTGCGGGCGAACAGTTTGCGCGCCGTCTCGACCGGGCCGACGCCCATGATGCGCGGCGCCACGCCCGAGGCCGCCATGGCGACGACGCGGGCGCGCGGCGTCAGGCCGTGGACGCGGGCGGCGGCCTCGGAGGCGACGATCATCGCCGCCGCTCCGTCATTGAGGCCCGAGGCGTTGCCCGCCGTCACCGTGCCGTTCGGCCGCACGACCGGCTTCAGCTTTGCAAGCGCGTCGAGCGACGTGGCGCGCGGATGCTCGTCCACGGCGAAGACGACGGGGTCGCCGCGCCGCTGGGGCACGGAAACGGGCGTGATCTCGGCGTCGAAACGGCCAGAGGCCAGGGCGTTGGCGGCCTTGGTCTGGCTATCGAGGGCGAAGGCGTCCTGCGCCTCGCGGGTGATCGCCCACTGTTCGGCGACGTTCTCGGCCGTCTGCGGCATCGTATCGACGCCATAGGCGGCGCGCAGGGCCGGGTTGATGAAGCGCCAGCCCATCGTCGTGTCTTCGATCGTCTGGGCGCGGTCGAAGGCGGTCGCGGCCTTGCCCATCACATAGGGGGCGCGGGTCATGCTCTCGGCGCCGCCCGCGACCATCAACTCGGCCTCGCCCGCGCGGATGGCCTGCGCGGCCAGCCCCACAGCGTTGAGGCCCGATCCGCACAGGCGGTTGATCGTCGATCCCGGCACGGTCTCGGGCAGGCCCGCCAGCAGCACGGCCATGCGCGCGACGTTGCGGTTGTCCTCGCCCGACTGGTTGGCGCAGCCCAGGATGACGTCCTCGACGGCGCTCCAGTCCAGCGCAGGGTTGCGTTCGGCCAGCGCCCGCAGCGGGATCGCCGCCAGATCGTCGGCGCGCACCGCCGACAGCCCGCCGTTCAGCCGCCCGACAGGCGTGCGGACGGCGTCGCAGATGAAGGCTTCGGTCATATGGCTTGCCCTATCGCTCGCCGCGCGGCGGCTCCCTGCATGAGGGCGGTCATGCCGCCGCCGCCGCGATGGCCAGCGGGGCGCCGGTCTTGGCCGTGATCTCCTCGACCGTGACGCCGGGCGCGGTCTCGATCAGCGTCAGGCCGCCCTGTTTGCGGTCGACGGCGATGACGCCCAGATCGGTGATGATCAGGTCCACGACCTTGCGGCCGGTCAGGGGCAGGGCGCATTGCTCCAGAATCTTGGGCGAGCCGTCCTTGGCGACGTGGTCCATCACGACGACGATGCGCTTGACCCCGGCGACCAGATCCATGGCGCCGCCCATGCCCTTCACCATCTTGCCGGGGATGGTCCAGTTGGCCAGATCGCCGTTGGCGGCGACCTCCATCGCCCCCAGCACGGCCATGTCGATATGACCGCCCCGGATCATGGCGAAGCTGTCCGCCGACGAGAAGAAGCTGGAGGTCGGCAGCACCGTCACCGTCTGCTTTCCGGCGTTGATCAGGTCGGGGTCCGCCTCGCCCTCATAGGGAAAGGGCCCGATGCCCAGCAGGCCGTTCTCGCTTTGCAGCGTGACGCGGACGCCTTCGGGCACATGGTTGGCGACCAGCGTCGGTATGCCGATGCCCAGATTCACATAGTAGCCGTCGCGCAGTTCCTGTCCGGCGCGGGCGGCCATCTCGTCGCGGGTCCAGCTCATGCCGAGGCCTCCTCGCGCGGACGGGTCGTCAGCTTCTCGATGCGCTTTTCGTTGATGGTGCTCAGGACGATGCGGTCGACATAGATGCCCGGCGTGTGGATGGCGTCGGGATCGAGGGCGCCTTCGGGGACGATCTCCTCGACCTCGACCACGGTGGTCTTTCCGGCCGTCGCCATGTTCGGATTGAAGTTGCGCGCCGTCTTGCGGAACATCAGGTTCCCGGCCGGATCTGCCCGCCAGGCCTTGATGATCGACAGGTCGGCGCGCAGCCAGGTTTCGCGCACATAGTCTTCGCCCTCGAAGGTCTCGACGGGCTTGCCCTCGGCGACAACGGTGCCGACGCCGGTCTTGGTATAGAAGGCGGGGATGCCTGCGCCCCCCGCCCGGATGCGTTCGGCCAGAGTGCCCTGCGGGTTCAGTTCCAGCTCCAGCTCGCCGGACAGATACTGCTGCTCGAACAGCTTGTTCTCGCCGACATAGCTGGAGATCATCTTCTTCACCTGACGGCTCTCCAGCAGCATCCACAGGCCGAAGCCGTCGGCGCCCGCATTGTTGGAGATGACGGTCAGCCCGCCGACCCCGGAAGCCCGGATCTCGGGGATCAGGCTCTCGGGGTTGCCCGAGAGCCCGAAGCCGCCGGACATGATGGTCATGCCGTCGAACAACAGGCCCTCGAGCGCGGCGCGGGGAGAAGCGAAAATCTTGGACACGAACCGCAGGTCTTTCGATCAGGCCGCCGCGCGGGCGCGGCCGGACAGGCTTTCGTCGGTCTTTTCAGCGGCGCGCTGCAGGGTGAAGTCGAAGGCGACATAGGCGCTGTCGCCCTGACGCTGCGGCACCGGCAGCAGGCCGTCGCGGGTGGCGAAGGCGAAGTCGTCGGCCGCGAACGGATCGTCGCCGAAGTTGATCTGGGTCGTCAGCGAACGATAGCCGGGCGCTTCGACGAAGAAGTGGACGTGGGCCGGGCGGTTGCCGTGGCGACCGACGGCCTTCAGCATCCGGTCGGTCGGGCCGTCCGGCGGCACCGAATAGCCGCTGGGGATCTTGGAGCTGAAATAGTAGCGGCCGTCCGCGCCGATCTTGATGCGGCGGCGGTTGTTGAACGGCGTCTGTTCGCCGGTCGGGTCGAAGTGGGAATAGAAGCCCTTCGAATTGGCGTGCCAGACGTGAAGGATGGCGTCGGCGGGCGCCTCGCCGTCGGGGCCGGTGATGTTGCCGGTCATATACAGGGTGTCGGTGTCATCGGCGTCGTCGGTCAGGTTGACGCTGTCGCCTTCGACCAGCGGCGCGCCTTCGACATACAGGGGGCCTTCGATGGTGCGCGGGGTGCCGCCGGTGCGGCCCGCCTCGGCGTCCTTGGCGTCGAGGAACAGGTCCATGAAGTGCTCAAGACCCGAACCCGGCACGATCAGGCCGAACTCCTGGGCGCCGTCCTGGAAGAATTTGATCGCGCCCCAGAACTCGTTCTCGCTGATGTCGTGCTTGACGATGGTGCGCATCAGGGCCTCGACGACGTCGCGCATGATGGCCTTCAGACGGGGATCGCCGCCCTCGACGGTCATGCCGCTGGCGCGGTCCAGAAGCTGTTGAATCTCGGGCGTGGCGACGAAATCTTCGGTCATGGTCTTCCTCCAGTATGTTCGGCCCTGATGGGCTCTTTAACGATCGTCCTCGTGGATCGATGACGGATGGCGACACAGGGCGGTGACCTGGACGTCCATGTAGGGAAACAGCGGCAGGGTGCTGAGAAGGTCGTGCAGGGTCTGGGCGTCGGCGACGTCGAAGACGCTGACGTTGCTGTAACGCCCCGCCACGCGCCACAGGTGACGCCAGATTCCCTGACGCTGCAGGTCCTGGGCGCGGGCCTTCTCCTCGGCCTTCAGCTTGTCGATTTTGGCCGGGTCGGCGTCGTGCGGGATGCGCACATCCATGGTCACATGAAACAGCATCGGCTTACCCCGCTACCAGTTTGGGCGCAGCGGCCGGGGCGCGCGTGCTCCGGTCGCGCCGGAGCGCCGCAATGGCGTCCTCGTTCAGCTTAAGACCCAGACCCGGCCCGTTCGGCACGGTCAGGCAGCCGTCGGCATAGTGCAGCGGCTCGGCCAGCAGTTCCTCGGTCAGCAGCAGGGGGCCGAACAGTTCGGTGCCGAACTCGATCTCCGGCAGGGTGGAGAACAGCTGGGCCGAGGCGATGGTGCCGACCGGCCCCTCCAGCATGGTGCCGCCGTAAAGGGCCACGCCCGCCGATCGGGCCACGTCCGCCAGTCGTTTGCACGCGGTCAGCCCGCCCGCCTGGGCGATCTTCAGAGCGAAGACATCGGCCGACTGGCTGCACGCCAGGGCATAGCCGCTTTCGGGACCCTGCAGGGCTTCGTCGGCCATGACGGGGACCAGACCCATGGCCGTCAGCCGCGCCAGACCCGCCGTCGCATGGGCGCGGATCGGCTGTTCGATCAGGTCGACGCCCGCCTCGGCCAGCAGCGGCAGGGCGCGCTTGGCGGCGGCTTCGCTCCAGGCCTGATTGACGTCGACGCGGATGCTGGCCCGGTCGCCCAGCGCCAGCTTGATCGCCGCGACGTGGGCGATATCTTCCTGCACCGGACGCTTGCCGATTTTCAGTTTGAAGGCGGTGTGGCGGCCCGACGCCAGCATGACCTCGGCCTCGGCGATGTCGCGGGCGGTGTCGCCGCTGGCTAGCGTCCACAGCACCGGCAGGCGGTCGTGAACGCGCCCGCCCAGAAGCTCGCTGACCGGCACGCCCAGACGCTTGCCCTGAATGTCCAGCAGGGCCGTCTCGACGGCGTTCTTGGCGAAGCGGTTGTCGATGATCGAGCGGCGCAGGCGCTCCATAATCATGGCCGGGCGGGTGGTGTCAGCGCCGATCAGCAGGGGGGCGAAATAGGTGTCGATCGCCAGCTTGACGCCTTCGGGGCTTTCCCCGCCGTAGTTCAGGCCGCCGATTGTGGTGCCTTCGCCGACGCCTTCGACGCCGTCGGCGCAATAGAGCCGCACCAGGACCACGGTCTGCGACTGCATGGTGGCGACCGACAGGACGTGCGGCCGGATCGTCGGCACGTCGAGGACGATCGCCTCCACCCGTTCAATCGCTGATCCCTGCACCCTGTCGCCTCCGCCTGTTTTCGTTGAAACAGACCTTAGGCGCCGCATCTCATGATCTAAAATGCCGTTTTGTTCGGCGTTAATGCCGAAAAGGCATCAAGAGCGCTTCCACCTTCAGTTCAGCAGAGCCGCGAAGATCGAGCGGCGGGCGATGGCGTTTTCGGGGGACAGGCCGTGTCGGGCGAAGTGACTGCGCCAGCGCGGCGCTGCTGTCTGTTCAGACGCGGCTTCATTCGTGGCGGGTTCTGATGGGGCGGGCGGAGCGTCTTCGCACACCAGGATATCTGAGGTGCGGTCGACCGCGATATATTCGACCCAGTGCACGGGCACCTGGTGGGTGTAGCCGTCATCGCCGCGCACGGAGATGTGGTCGACCCGGTTGACGCCCCGGAAGCCGTGGGCCGTGACCTGGACCTTCTGGGCGCCGTCCTCGTCGCCGTGGCTGGCGGTCTTCAGGACGTTGCGGGTGATGCTGTCGGGGTGGCTGAAGCGTCCCTCGCCCATGTAGTTGGCGATGGCTTCATGCTCCCAGAAACACGAGCCCTGGATGACGCCCGCATAGATGTCCTCGGCCGGGCGGTGCTGCTGGTAAAGCGGGATGGCGAGGATGGGGGCGAAGCTGAAGTAGAAGGCCTTGAACAGGTCATTGTGATAGGCGTTGAAGTGCGCCCGCGCCGCCGTCAGGTCGTAGAAGCGGAAGCTCTCGGGCGCGGCGCTGATGTCCATGCCGGTCAGGTGTTTCGGCTCGACGGCGTTGATTTTCTGCAGCTTGGTGAAGACGAAATTGTCGCCGAAGCCGACGGCCTTGTCTTTCAGGATCTTCACCATCTCCTGCTGGGCCAGGGGGGTGAACAGCATGCGGAACTGGACTTCGTGATCGCGGTCGCCCGCCGCGAAGAGGGCGTCGAACTCGCGGTTGGCCATGGGCGTGAAGCCTGAGCCGGAAGCCAGTTTGCGGGCCTTGGCTTCCAGCTTCTTGATCGCCTGGTTCTTGCGCCATTTGTTGATGACGCCATCATCCAGCCCAGACAGGGATGAGGGCTGGCGGCTGAAGCTGAGGTCCGGCGCCGCGTGGTTGCCGTAGATCAGGATCGACTCGGTGTCATAGTCGGGGAAGGGCTTGTTGACCGACGCCCGCAGGGTCTGTGAGCGCGACACCGTGCTCCAGCGGCCGTTGGAATCGCGCACCTGTTCGGTCCAGTGGATCGTCAGGCTGCCGTTGTAGGTCTTGGACCCGATCCAGTGGTTCAGGGTCTGGGCCAGGATGAAGGGGTTGCCGCTGACGACGCCGGTGTGGGCGAACATCACCGAGCGGCTGTTGTTGAAGGCGTCGTTCCAGCCGTAGGACTGGCGCAGGCTGTTCAGCCGGGCGTGGGTGAAATAAGGGTCCAGTTCGACGCGGGGAAAGGTCTTGCTGACCAGTCGCGAGAAGATGTCCCAGTCGAACAGGCTGTTCAGCCCGGCCATCTGACCCCAGGCCAGGGCCTCTTTTTCGGCGCGCGCCTCGGCCAGGGCCTGGGTGCGGTTGTTCCCGGCCTTGATGATGGGGTTCAGCTTGGCGAAGACGGCGACCAGCAGGGCGCCCGCGCCGGCCAGCCAGGCCGGATGCTGGCGATAGGCCATGAACAGGGTCGCCGCCACGCCGATGAAGACCACAACGCGCAGCAGCTTCCACCAGCGGGTGCTGGCGCCCGAGGCCTTGCCCTGCTGTTCAAGGTCGCGGATTTCCTGAACCGTCTTGGCGTTGGCCGCCTCATCCACGCGCGAGGTGCGAACCAGGTCTTCGAAGAAGTCGGCCGTGTGCTTCTGGTGGGCGTCCTTCAGGCTGGCCTGATAGTGGTCGAGCGGTTCGTGGACGTCTTCGGTCAGAAGAAGGTCTCCCGCGCGGCGGCCTTGGTCTCGGCGCTGGCCGTGAAGGGGATGCGGGTGGTGTAGCGGTTGCGCGCGGCCACGATCTGCTTGGTCGGCCAGGCGAAGATGTCCTGGTTCCAGATCGCCACCGTGTCATTGTACAGGGCGCGCGCGGCGGTGATTTCCTTTTGCAGATAGCTGTTCTGCTGCATGGCGTCGGCGATGGCGGCGTGGGCCTTCAGGTCGGGATAGGCCTCGAAGGCGACGTTGATGCGCGACAGGACGCTGTCCATCTGGGCCGAGGCGGCGTTGCGCTGGGCGTCCGTGGCGTTGGCGCCGCTGCGCAGGGCGGCGACGCTCTTCATCACGTCCTTGTCCAGATCGACCGCCGTGTTCAACAGGCCGACGACGTTGTTCAGGATGATGACCCGCTGTTCCAGATAGTTGTCGATCTGTGAGGCGTCGGCCTGAATCTTCTGCTGCAGCTTGCGCAGATAGGCCAGGGCGTTGATCTTCATGAACAGGAAGATCAGACCGGGCAGGGCGCCCACGGCCGCAGCCGCCAGCCCCTTGGGCGCGGGGACCAGACCCATGGCCGTGGCGGCCAGGGCGACGGCGGGAATGGCGACCCACAGGGCGATCTCGAAGATCGTGGAGCCGACGCCGACCGTCACCGGAATCTGCTTTTCGATGACGTTGATGTCCCGGCCCGTCTGATTGACCGAGCCGGTGACTTCGTCGAGTTCATTGCCCATGAAGGCCCCCTTGGAATGACGCCGTCATGTCTGGCCTGCGGCGGATTTTGTCAATGCGCCGCAGCGGTTGTGGGGCGCGATCCGGCCGCGCCCGCGTCGGATTCAGTCCAGCGGAATGCGCAGGACGCTCTCGACCTTGCTGGCGGCGTAGTCGGCGGTGAAGGGGGTCTTCACCGTGGCGTAGAGCGTCCGGCCGTCGGCGCCCAGACACAGGCTGTTGGGATAGGGGCCTGCCCGCACCGTGCGTTTCAGGGCGTGGGTGTCGGCGTCCCAGGTCGAGATCACGCCGCGCTCGCGGTGCGAGATGTAGAGTTCGCGCCGTTCGGGGTGCAGCAGTATGCCCATGGACTCGCCCGCCTCGGGCAGTTCGCCCAGATTCCGGCCGGTGTCGGGATCAAGGATCAGCACTGTCTTCAGCCGCGAATGGTCGGTGATGTAGAGGCGGTTCCGCTCGACATCCAGCGCCAGGTTCAGCCACAGGGCCTGGGCGTCTCCGGCCGGACGGAAGCGCTGGCGCACCTCGCCCGAGGCCGGGTCGATGATCAGCACCTCGCTGTCGCCGTTCAGGGCGTAAAGGTCGCCGGTGCGCGGGTGCAGCATCAGGCCGGTCACCCATTTGCCGACGTTGCGGATGGTGTGGCTCAGTTGCAGGGTCCGGGCGTCGACGGCCCAGATGACGGCCGGATCGCCGATGCCGCCGACATAGAGCAGGTCGCGTTCGGCGTCGTAGATGACTTCGCGCGGGCCGAAGCGCTGGCCGTCGGCGCCGACGTCCTGAAAGTCCAGGCGGCCGATGACCGTGTCGTCGTCCAGATTGAAGCCGGTCAGGCTCTGGTCGCGCGGATTGGTCGAATACAGGCGGTCGCCCGCCGCATTCAGCATCAGGCCGAAATTGCCCCGGTCGGTGTGGATGGCGCCGACCGGCTCCAGCGTCTCGGGATCCAGCCGGTAGATCACCCCGCCTTTCACCCCGCTGATGGCCAGGGCGGAGGCGACATAGACGGCGCCGTCGCGTGGGTTGCACCGCACCTCATAGACGCCGTGCGACAGCTCCCGATAGAGCACGCCGTGGTCGAGGACGGCGCCGTTGACCGACGGTTCGGGCGGCAGGGGCGGGCGCCGGTCGGCGAGGGCGGAAGCGGGCCGGTTCGGGGTGGACATGCGGCGACCTTGGGCAGGGGAGGGGCGCGGAACGCGACCGGATGATCCTGTCCAATTTATTGAGAAGGAGTATCAATTGCAAACGCAGTCTTGCGTTTTTCGCCTCAGAACCGCACCGGCCGCGCGCCGCCGTCGGTCAGCATGGCGCTGACGGCGTGGCGGAAGGGGGGCAGCTTCTGCGCCGTCTTCAGCACCGCCTTGCGCAGCGCCCGGGCGGGCAGGCGCTCGTCTGAAAACAGGCGGGCGATGGCGTTGGTTTCGGCATAGAGGGGCAGGGCGTCGCGCCTGTGCCCGGCCTCAAAGGCGGCCAGATGACTGGCGTCGCCGATCGGGCGGCCGCGCGCATGGGCTTTCAGCACCTGACGGGCCAGCCGGTCCTGACCTTTCAGGCCCAGGTTGAAGCCGTGGGCCGTCACAGGATTCATGCCGACGGCGGCGTCGCCGATCAGGGCGAACCCCTCGCCCGCGAAACGGCGGCTCCAGGTCACGGTCAGGGGATAGAGGTGGCGCGGGCTGATGACCCGGATCGCCCCGAGGCGGCCCCGGGCGCGCCGGTTCAGTTCGGCCTCGAAGACGGCGTCGGACGCCTGGGCCAGATCTTCGGCGGCGGCGGTCGGCAGGGTCAGCACGATGGACGAACGAAACCCGTCCGCGTCCGGGTTCAGGGGCAGGAAGGCCAGGGTCTGACCGTGGTCGAAACATTCGGCGGCCACGTGGTCGTGGTCGCGGTCGTGGCGGACCCGGCAGACGATCATCGAGCGGCCCAGCGGGTGAAGGTCCGCGCCGACGCCCAGCTGCGTCCGCACGGTGGAGAAGCGGGAATCCGCTGCGACCAGCAGGCCCGCCGTCAGGGCGGTTCCGTCATCCAGACGAAGCGCGGCGCCGCCGGGCTGTCGCTGTGTTCCGGGGCGGATGCGGGCCTGAACGATGCGCCGTCCGGCGCGGATGTCGACGCCGGGCTGATCGACGGTCAGGCGATAAAGGGCTTCACGGATGCGGTGGTTGGGGACCAGCACGCCCAGACGCCCGCCGCTGCGATCCTGCGGCTCGAACTGAAGGGCGTGGGGGGCGGTTCCGTTCGTCACCTGCGCCTGCCGCAGGTCGGAGATGTCGGCCGGATCCAGCCGGTCGCGCACGCCCAACTCGGTCAGGATCGCCATCGAACGGTGGGTCAGGGCGATCTCGCGCCCGTCGAAGGCGGGGGCCGCCAGCGCCTCTTCGGGCTGGGGATCGACGATCAATATGCTGAGGCCGGACCCCTTCAGCGACCGGGCGAAGGCCAGACCGACCGGGCCTGCGCCCGCGATGACGATGTCGTGGTGCAGGGGGGCGTCGGTCATGGTTCAGCGTCTCCTGACCGCTACCGGCGCGGTCGACGGGCGCTGGAGGATACGCCCGCCTCCGGCTCGAACCGGAAGCGGGCATATTAGGACGCTGGACAAGCGAATGATAGCCAGTCGCAGGTTTGAGGCCTGCGCCGCTTCGCCTCAGCGGCGGCCGGAACCGCCCAGATGGTTGGACAGGAACAGGGCGTTGATCAGCAGCCGCTCGGTCCCCAGCCAGTATTTGCGGTGCGCCGGGTCATCGGCGAACAGGACGACATTGCCCGCCCCGACCGGGTTCACCTGCGCCCAGACCGAACCGGCCGAACGGGCGCGCAGGGCCTCGGGCAGATAGCCGTTGACCTGGGGCCGCTCGTCGATCCGCACGACGTTGGCGAAGGGATCGGCCACGGGCGTCAGGACGACGTCCGTCTCCTTGTTCACGAACAGGTCGCGGCGCGACAGGCCGAAGGCCAGCGGGTGGCTGATGTCGGCGTCGGCCGAAAGGGCGTTGCCCGCCGTGCGTTGTTCCCCCTGAACGGCGCCGCGATCGGCATAGTCGCGGCGTTCGACCTCGGTCTTCTTCTTATCCTCTTCAGACGCGGCCTTGGGGGCGAGGCCGTTGTCGGCCGCCCAGCGTGCGGCGCTGCCGAACACGACCAGCGAGCCGCCCGCCCGCACCCAGGCCTTCAGCGCCTCGACCGTCGGCTGGCCCAGTTGGTCATAGCGCCCGCCCGACAGGACGATGCTGTCATAATCGCCCAGCGGGACGCGGCCCAGTTGCGACGGGTCCAGCCGCGTCGCTGGATAGTTCAGCCGCTCGCTGAGGGCGAACCAGGTCGCGCCGATCTCGGTCGCGTTGACGCCCTCGCCCATGATCAGGGCGATGCGCGGCGCGCGCACCACTTTCACATTGTCGCTGCCCAGATCGACGCCGGCGACGCTCGCGCCGGTCGAGACGGCGTGGGCGACCACGCCTGCCTCACGCGCGGCGGTGTCGACGGCGGCGCGCAGGGCGGCGGCGTCCAGCGGCTGGCCCGCCGCAGTGACGACGAGGGAGCCGCGCCCGAAGGCGCTGTCGCCCGCCGCCGTCCTTGCGGTCAGCGGCTCGAACGCGGCGCGGACGCGCACGTCCTGACGCAGCAGGGCGGCCAGAACGCGCGGTGCGTTCAGATCGCGCCAGTCGACGACATAGGCATAAGCGCCTTCAGGTCCGCTGACGCCGCCGCTTGCGGCGGGGGCTTCGGTCACGGCGGACCCGTGGGCGGGGACGCGGCGCAGGCCGTCGCTCTTCAGCCCATAGGCCAGGGCGACCGAATAGGAGGTGCTGCCGTAGACGCTGCCCTTTGTCGGCGGCGTCCGGTCGAAGATGGAGTGCACCAGCCGGAACTGCGGCTGGGCCGAGGGCACGACATAGGCGCTGCCCGGCTCATACACGCGGCCGTTCTGCGTCACCCGCTCGGTCAGCGGATGGACCTGGATGTGGTGAGCCAGCAGCAGGTCCAGCGTCTGGCGCGTCAGGCCCGGATCGGCCGCGTCGCCGAAGACGAAGGCCTGGCTGGAATGGCGCCGCCCCTGCTCGACGGCCGAACGGAAGAAGTCGCGCTGGAAGGCCTGCAGCCCGGCGCGCTCGGCGACGGCGCCGCGGATGGTGGCCAGTCCGACGTTGGTCTGGTTGCGGATGGTGAAGGGGAAGGTCAGGGGGCCGTTGGCCGTGTCCTGCACCAGACCGCGCGAACTGGCCTGTTCGACCGTCACCCCGACCCCGCCGTGGAAGTCGGGATAGGTCGAGCCATAGACCGGCGAGAAGTTGTCGAACGTCTCGCGCGTGTAATAGAGCGAGCCGAGGCTATCCAGCGCCTGGGCGTGATACTTGGCCAGCGTCACGTTCCACTCATAGCTGGCGCGCGGCAGCAGGGGGCTTTCCATGCTGGCGGGCGAGGGCTCGAAATAATAGGTGCTGCCCGCGCCCATTTCGTGGAAGTCGATCTGGATGTTGGGGCGCCAGCGGTGGAAGGCCTCCAGCTTGGCGCGCGTCTCCTTCTGCGTCACCGCCAGCCAGTCGCGGTTCAGGTCGGTGAAATAGTGGTTGATGCGCCCGGCGGGCCAGGCCTCGACGTGCTCCTTGTCCTGCGGGTCCGAGACGGCGGGCTGGTTCTTCCAGGCGTTGTGCCAGTTGGCGGCGCGGTCGCGGCCGTCGGGGTTCTGGGACGGGTCGATGACGACCACGGCCTTGTCCAGCCAGTCCAGCACCTCGGGCGAGCGCCCGGCCGCGAGGTAGTAGGCGGTCAGCAGGGCCGCCTCGCCGCTGGACGTCTCATTGCCGTGGACGCTGTAGAACAGGCCGACGACCACCGGGGCGTCGGCCGTGGCGGCCGGGCCGCCGGGATCGCCCGCCGCGATATGGGCGCGCTGGATCTGGTCGATCCGGCCCTGATTGGCGCCCGAGGTGATGACCACGGACAGCAGGGGCCGCTCTTCATAGCTGCGGCCGATCTCCTCGACCGTGACCCGGTCCGACAGGCGGGCCAGTTCGCGCAGATAGTCCACGATGCGGTCGTGGCGCGTGTAGTGCGTGCCGATCGGATAGCCGAGGAAGGCTTCGGGCGTCGGAATGGCGGGGTCGAAATCTCCCGCCGCCGCCTGTGGGAAGAAATAGCCGCTCTGGGCCAGGGCCGGGGCGGGCGCCGTCAGGGCGACGCCGCCCAGCAGGATCGCCGCCGCCGCGCCGCCGGTCAGCAGACGGCGCAGGGGTGAACGGGCGTGTTGAACGCTCATGGTGTCAGGTCTCGATACGAAAGGGATCAGAAGCGGACATCGAAGCCGACGCGGAAATAGCGCCCGCGCAGATCGTACTGGCCGAAGTCATAGGGGGCGCGCACGCCGGGGAAGGAGGCGTCATGCGGCGGCGCCTCGTCCAGCAGGTTCTCGATCTTGGCGTAGAGGGTCACGCGCTCCAGCCCGGACCACGCCGCATAGAGATCGAACTGGTGATAGGCGTCGACGCGTTTCTGCCCGGCGACTTCGGGGACCTGATCGTAGCCCGAGGTGTAATACCAGGCCAGATTGGCGTCGAAGACATCGCGGTTCCACGCCAGCCGCGTCGTCGCCTTGTGCGCCGGCAGGGTCGAGCCGCGGTTCGATCCAGCATAGTCCAGCAACGGCCCGCCCGCTGCGTTCGGCCGCTTGTACTCCAGCAGGTGCGTATAGGCGCTGGAGGCGGTGAACGTCCCCCATCCCTCGGTGCGCCAGCGCTGGCTGAAGTCCACGTCGAAGCCCGACGTCTCCAGCGCCGTCAGGTTGCGGTAGCGGTTGTAGACGGCCTGCAGCTTGCCGCGCGCGTCGCGGATGACGTCGGCGGGGTCGTTCGTCTGGACGATGGCGGTGGTGTTTCCCGTGCCGATCAGATTGTCGAGCTTGATCTGATACCAGTCGATGCTCAGCGCCGTGTCGCGCGTCGGGGTGAAGACGAAGCCCAGATTGTAGGATCGGGTCTTTTCCGGTTCCAGATTGGTGTTGCCGACGGTGAAGAAGGTCGGGCTCTGACGCGAGTTGGGCAGGTCAGGATCATAGGGGTCGATGACCGAGCCGTAGGAGATCATGGTCGAGGCCGAGTTCTCCGACAGCGACGGCGCCCGGAACCCGCGTGAGGCCGAGGCCCGCAGCGCCAGCCAGTCCAGCGGCTTCCACCGCACGCCCGCCTTGGGCGAGAAGGCGCTGCCGAAGTCGCTGTATTCATCGGCTCGCGCGGCGACCTGAACGTCGAGGTTGCTCAGGACCGGAATGTTGAACTCGGCATAGGCGGCCCAGACGTCGCGCTTGCCGTCGACGGCGGCGATGGCGGGGCGGATCTGCAGCCCGGCGTCGATCTGCCACGGATTGGTCGAGACGAGGCTTTCGTGGCGGAATTCGACCCCGGCGGCATAGCCGATCTGACCGGCGGGCAGGTTGAACAGCTCGCCCGAGATCTTGAAGTCGGCCCCATAGAGGCGCGACTCCGCCGGACGCAGGGTCGACAGGCGGATGCCGTCCAGCACGGCCTGCGGCGTGGCGCCCGGATCGTGCAGGTTCAGCGTGCCGTCAGCCAGGGCGTCGGCCAGGTTCCAGCGATGGGCGAAACCGCCCGACACCGTCTCGCGCTCATCGCTGCCCGAGGCGAAGACGGCGGCCTCCCAGTCGAAGCGGTCATGGCGGCCGCGCACGCCGCCCAGCGCGCGATAGGACTTGGACTCATTGGTCTTCAGCGTCCGGCCCAGATCGAAGAAGGTGTATTCGATCGGCGTGGCGACGCCGTAGGGATTATAAGGATTATTGGCGGGCAGCAGGTTGGACACCGGCTCGGCCAGCCCGGTCTGGGCGTTCAGCGCGAACCGCCCGCCCTCCAGCGTGAAGAAGGGGCTGGAGCCGAACAGGGATGCGCCCTCGACGTAGGAATAGAGCACCTCGCCGAAGGCCTCGATCTGCGGCGTCAGACGCTTCGTGCCGAACAGATAGGCCTGATAGCGGTCGGTCGAGGGGATCAGCGTCGTGTGCGGCGCCAGATTGATGGCGCAGGTGTCGCCGGACAGGCCGTCGATCGGGGCGCTGGCGGTCAGCACCATGCCCTCGGGGCACTGGCCCTGGGCGTTGAGGAAGGGCACGGACTTGCCGTCAACCAGGAAGCGCGCCCCCTTGGCCGACCAGCCGTTCCAGCGGCCGCCGGGCAGGTCGGTGTAGACGCCGCTCTTGGTCAGGTCGCGCTGGTCCTGATCCAGACGGTTGCGGGTATAAGCCTCCAGCGACAGCAGGATGTTGTAGCCGTCCGTCTCCAGATCGCCGTGGCCGGCGACCAGTTTGGCGGTCGAGGTCTCCAGTCCGCCCTGACCGGCGACGCCATAGCTGGCGCCGAACTCCAGACCCTGGAAGTTCTGGCGGGTGATGATGTTGGTGACGCCCGCCACCGCGTCCGAGCCATAGACGGCCGAGGCGCCGTCCTTCAGCACTTCCAGCCGCTGGGTCGCCACCATCGGCAGGGCGTTCAGGTTGACGAAGGTGTCCGACAGACCGCCGCCGGGGAAGCCGTAGTTGGCCACGCGCCGTCCGTTCAGCAGCACCAGGGTGTTCTTCTGGGACAGGCCGCGCAGGCCGATGCCCGCCGCGCCGGACGACCAGCCGCTGTTCTGCGTCTCGTTCGAGCCGTTGCCGGTGTTGGCCGAGATCGAGCGCAGCAGGTCCGCCGTCGTCGACTTGCCCGAGCTTTCCAGTTCCTCGCGCCCGATCACCTGAACCGGGTTGAAGCCTTCGGTATTGGCCTTGCGGATGTTGGACCCGGTGACGACGACGTCGGACACGGAGTGGGCCGTTAGATTTTCAGAGTCCTGAACCTGCCCCTGAGCCTGGGCGGCGCCGCACGCCCCGGCCGCGGAAAGAAAGGCGAGAACGGTCAGGGAGGGCCGTAACATGATGATGCTGCACCGCAATAAAAGTCACAAATGGGCGCGCAATAAGGCACGGTGCGGCGGCGTCTCTAATGTAGAATTTCTCCACTTAGGGTCAGAAACAGTGACGCTTGTTCAAAGACCGTCGACATCCTCCGCAAACGGATCAGAGGGCGGGCATCACTGGGGCCACAGAAGCCCGGCGCGGATGGAAAGGGCGGCGGTGAGGGCGCGGGCGGCGGCGCGGGCGTCGATCTCCAGACGGCGGGCCTCATTGGCCTGACGCTCGGCATAGAGGCGGTCGGTCAGGTCGATGGCGCCCAGGGCCTGACCCCGCGCCGACAGGGCGGCGCTGCGTTCGGCGCGGCTGACGGCCTCATGCCCGGCGCGCCAGCTGGCGAGGCGGGCGCGCAGTTCGGCGACGTCGGCGTTGGCGGCGGCGATGACCTCGCGCTCGGTCAGCAGGCGCTCGGACAGGGCGGCCGAGGCCGAGGCGGTCGCCTGATCGGCCAGGGCGCGGCGATGGCCGCCGCCCAGCGGGATGGAGACGGTCACGCCCGCCCCCTGTTCGTCGCCGCCGCGCTCGCTGAACAGACGCAGGCCCACGCTGGGGTCGGCGTATCGGTCGGCGCGGGCGCGCCGGGCCAGAACCGCTTCACGCTCGGCCTCACGCGCGGCGGCGGCGGTCTCCAGACTGCGGTCGATGATGAGGGTCTGAAGCATGCGGATGTCGTCGGAATTCATCGCCGGATCGGACAGGCGCGGGGCCTCGTCCGGCAGCGGCATTTCGGGAAAGCGCCCGGCCAGCAGCAGGCGGGCGCGGTCGTGCTCGGCCTGTGCGTCCTGCATCTGCGCCTCGGCCATAGCGAGGGCGACGCCTGCCTGTTCCAGCTCAAGTTCGGCGGCGTCGCGCAGTTCGACGCGGCGGCGGGTGGCCTGGGCCACGGCGGTCTGGGTCTGGACCAGTTCGGCGGCGTTGCGCTGCACCTCGGCGGCGCGCAGCCAGTCATACCACAGGGCGGCCAGCGACAGGGCCGCGTCGCGGCGCGCCAGCGCCAGCCGGTCGCCCGCCGCCTCCAGCCCCAGATCGCCCGCCTGACGGTCCAGCGCCGCCTTGCCCGGCAGGCGGAAGCTGCGCGACAGGCCGGTCTCGAACTCGTTGAAGCCGCCCTCCCCGTGGATGTCGCGACGACCGGCGGCGCCCTCCAGCGTGATTTCATGGGGGCCGCGACGCAGGGCCTCGGCCTCGGCGCGGGCCATGCCGACGCGGGCGCGAGAGGCGGCGACGCCGGGATGGTCGGCCAGCGCCTGCCGGGCCATGGCCTCGGGCGGCAGGTCGGATGCGGGCGAGGCGACGGCCGCTTCAACCGGCGCAGGGGCGGTCGGCAGCGGCGCTGTTGTGCTCATGGGGGCGCTCATGGCGGCGACTTGGGCGGCGATCAGAACGGCGAGACTCATGCCAGACGGCCTCCGGCCAGAACGGGGGTGACGCGCCAGCGCAGCGGCTGGCGTCTTCTGAGGCCGCTCAGGGCCTCGATCAGGGCGTCGAGGGCGGCCTCGTCCATCTCGACCTCAAGGGCCATGCGGCTGAGGCTGCCGGACACGCGCTCGCCGTTGCGGGCGTCGCCGAAGTCGCGGCCCAGAACCTCTTCGCGCCGCATATGGACGGGAGCGGCGGCGCCGTCGCGCAGCAACTGGCCCACCAGATCGGCGTCTCCGGGCGCGCAGAAACAGGTCAGGACGATGCGGCTCATGCCTGCGCCTCCTCACGGCTTTCGCCGAACCGCTCGTAAAGAATGGGCAGCAGCACCAGCGTCAGCAGGGTCGAGGTGATCAGGCCGCCGATGACGACGATGGCCAGCGGCTTCTGGATCTCGGACCCCGGCCCGGTGGCGAACAGCAGGGGCACCAGACCGCAGGCGGCGATGCTGGCGGTCATGATGACGGGACGGAAGCGCCGCGCCGCGCCGATGCGCACGGCCTCGGCCAGCGGCGTTCCCTCCTCGCGCAGCTGGCGGAAATAGACCACCAGCACCAGACCGTTCAGCACGGCGATGCCCAGCAGGGCGATGAAGCCGACCGAGGCCGGGACCGACAGATACTGCCCCGTCGCCCACAGGGAGATCATCCCCCCCACCGCCGCGAACGGGATGTTGGCCAGGATCAGCGCCGAGGCGCGCAGCGACTTCAGCGTGGCGTAAAGGACGAAGAAGATCAGCAGCAGGGCCGCCGGGATCAC
This sequence comes from Brevundimonas diminuta, assembly GCF_039673845.1. GTDB lineage: Bacteria > Pseudomonadota > Alphaproteobacteria > Caulobacterales > Caulobacteraceae > Brevundimonas > Brevundimonas diminuta_E. The sequence continues at coordinate 82,763 of NZ_JBDJMK010000005.1, forward strand.
CATCATCAGCCGGGCCGAGGCGCGCTGCTGGTTCTCGAACTGACCGCCCCAGACCAGACGGTAGCCGGCCGGAACCTCGACCTTTTCGGCCACGCGGGCGCGGGCGTCGTCGACATAGCCGACCAGATCCCGGCCCGAGACGAAGGCCTGCACAAGGGCGTAGCGCGAGCCGTCTTCGTGGTCGATGCGGATCGGGCCTTCGGTGCGGTTGATGTGGGCCAGATCGCTGACGCGGGCCAACTGTCCGGTCGGGGTCATCAGCTGCATGTCCGAGAAGCGCCCGGCGTCCTGACGGATGGTCTCGTCGCCGCGGATGACGACGGGGATGCGCTTCTGTCCCTCGGCCACCACGCCTGCGGACAGGCCCTCCAGCTGGGCGCGCAGGGTGTCCTGCAGCGTCTCGACCGGCATTCCGGCGCGTCCGGCGGCGGCGCGGTCGATGTCCAACTGCAGATAATCGACCGTGTCATTGGCCACGGTGGTCACCTCGGCGGCGCCGGGGGTGTCGTGCAGGGCGCTCTGGACCTTGCCCGCCAGATCCGACAGCACGGCCAGATCGGGGCCGAAGATCTTGACCACCAGATCGCCGCGCGCCCCGGTCAGCATCTCGGCGACGCGCATCTCGATCGGCTGGGTGAAGGTGACGTCCAGACCGGGCATGGCCTCCAGCGCACGGCGCATTTCCTCGACGACGAACTCGCGGTCGCCGCGCCATTCCTTGGCGGGCTTCAGGGTGACGAACAGGTCGGACTCGTTCAGACCCATCGGGTCCAGACCCAGTTCATCGGTGCCGGTGCGCGAGATGACGCCGCTGACCTCGGGCACCTGACGCATCAGTTCGGCCTCGATGCGGTTGGTCAGGGCGAGGGAGCGGTCAAGGCCGATGGTCGGCAGCTTGGCCGCCTGAATGACCACGGCGCCTTCGTCCATCGTCGGCATGAAGGCCTTGCCCACCGCTGTATAGGCCAGCGCCGCCAGCGCCAGCCCCAGCCCGGCGACGCCATAGACCAGCTTCTTGCGCGCAAAGGCGCCGTTCAGCAGGCGGGCGTAGAGCGGGTTCAGCCGACGCATGATCCACGGCTCGCCGTGGGCGCCGCCCTTCAGCCCCATGGAGGCCAGCACGGGCACCAGCGTCAGCGCCAGCAGCAGCGATCCGGCCAGGGCGAAGGTGATGGTCAGGGCGACGGGGGCGAACAGCTTGCCCTCCAGCCCTTCCAGCGACAGCAGCGGCAGGAAGACCAGGGCGATGATGGCGATGCCCGCCGACACCGGCACGATCACCTCGGCCGTGGCGCGGAAGACGATGTTCAGGCGCGGCGTGTCGTTCGATTTGGCGTGGTTCAGGCGCTCGACGATGTTCTCGACCACCACGACGGCGCCGTCGACCAATATGCCGATGGCGATGGCCAGCCCGCCCAGACTCATCAGATTGGCCGACAGCCCGGCCGAGCCCATGAACAGGAAGGTGGACAGGGCCGCCATCGGCAGGGTCGCCGCCACAATGGCCGCCGCACGCCAGTCGCCCAGAAACAGGATCAGCAGGATGACCACCAGAACGGTGGCCTCCAGCAGGGCCTTCTGCACCGTGCTGACGGCGCGATTGATCAGGTCGGAACGGTCATAGAAGATATCCAGTCGCGTGCCCTTGGGCAGGCTGGCCTCAAGCTCGGTCAGGCGTTCGCGGGCGCCCTCGACCACCTGACGGGCGTCGGCCCCGCGCAGGGCGATGACCAGACCCTGAACCGCCTCGCCGTCGCCGTGGGCGGTGACGCCGCCGTAGCGGGTGATCGAGCCGACGCCGACGCTGGCCACATCGGCCAGACGCACGATGCGCCCCTCGCGCGCTGTGACCACGACCTGCTCCAGATCGGCGGCGTCGCGCACGGCGCCGACCGCGCGCACGATCAGCGTCTCTTCGCCCATGGCCAGCCGTCCGGCGCCGTCGTTGCGGTTGCCGCGCTCGATCGCCTCGCGCAGGTCGTCGACGCTCAGGCGGGCGGCGGCCAGCGCCACCGGATCGGGCCGCACCTCAAAGGTCCGCACATGACCGCCCAGGGCGTTCACATCGGCCACGCCCGGCACGGTGCGCAGGGCCGGGCGGATGGTCCAGTCCAGCAGCTCGCGCTTTTCCGACAGGGACAGCGGCCCCTCGATGGTGAACATGAGCATGTCGGACAGGGGGGTGGCGATCGGCGCCATGCCGCCCTCGACCCCCGGCGGCAGTTCGGCCATCACGCCCGCCAGCCGCTCGCCCACCTGTTGACGCGCCCAGTAGATGTCGGTCCCGTCGTGGAAGTCGATGGTGATGTCGGCGATGGCGTATTTGGCCATGGAGCGCAGGACCGACTGGTTCGGCAGGCCCAGCATCTCCATCTCGATGGGGGCGATGACGCGGGTCTCGACCTCTTCGGGCGTCATGCCCGGCGCCTTCAGGATGATCTTGACCTGGGTCTGGGAGATGTCGGGATAGGCGTCCACCGGCAGGCGCGAATAGGCCCAGGCCCCCGCGGCGGCCAGCACCGCCGTCAGGGCCAGGATCAGCAGCCGATAGGACAGCGACCAGGCGACGAGCGCGCGCAGCATTTCAGTTCTGTCCCGCGATGGATTTCAGCTCGCTGACGCCGCGCACGGCGACGGCCTCGCCCGCCGCGACGCCCGTGCGGATGACGGTCAGGCCGTCGGCGCCGGTCGCCGTATCCACCTTGCGTATGACGACGCCCTGAGCCGTTCGCACGAAGACGGACGGCTGGCCGTCCAGCATGACCATGGCCGGGGTCGGCACGGTCACGGCGGTCCCCTCGGTCGGTCCCATGACCACGACGGAGGTCGCGCGGCCGGACAGCACGCCCTCGGCCGCCGGGATTTTGGCCCGTAGCAGGGCCGAACGGGTTTGTGGATCCAGCGCCGCGCCGACGCTGGTGATCTGGCCGCGCACGCCGTCGGGCAGCACCACGGCCATGCCCGGCCGCACCTGGCCGACCATGCGCTCGGGCAGTTGGGCGGTCAGCTCATACTGGTTGGCGGCGTCGATGACATAGGCGGCCGTGGCGCCGTCGACGGGACTGCCCGTCTCGATCGAAGCCGTGGCGACGCGGCCTGCGATCGGCGCCTTCAGCGTATAGGTCCCCTGTGCGGGCGAGCCGTTGACCAGTTGCAGCACGCGGCGCTGTTCGGCCAGTTCGGCCTCGGCCTCGCGCAGTGCGGCGCGGGCCTCGTCGGCGCGGGCGCCGGCGATGACGCCCTCGGCGGCCAGCTGTTGCAGACGACGGTTGTTGGCGCGCGCCATCTCCACGCGGGCGGAGGCCTGTTCGCGCGCGGCGCCCAGGGTGAAGAGTTCACGTGCGGCGATGACGGCCAGCGCCTGTCCGGCGCGCACCTGATCGCCCTCGACCACCAGGGTGCGGGTGACGACGCCGGGCATGATGGCGGCGACGGCGACGCGGGCGTTCGGCGGCGGCGCCACCGTGGCCGGGATGGAGCCGAGGGGGGCCTCGGTCGCGGCCTGCGCCGTCTCGAACCCTATGCCCAGACCGGTGATCTGTTCGGCGCTGAGGGGAAGGACGCCCCTGGCCTCAGCGGCGGCCGGGGCCGGGTCTTCAGGAGCCTGAGCCTTGTCGCCGCTGCAGGCGCCCAGCAGCCAGACCAAGGCAAGCGCCGACGCGCAGGTCGCCCGATGTATCATTTTCACGCCCCCGGTAATGAACCGGAGCGATAACTATTGGCCTAAGCTGTCAAAATGCTGCCAATGGGCGCCTTATGCGAATTCTTCTCATTGAGGACGAAGTCAGGCTGGCCGAGCGGACGGTCGCCAACCTCGCCCGGCATGGCGTCATCTGCGAATGGGTGCCTCAGGCCGAGGACGCCCTGGGCTTTGTCGCCGACGGCTTTCAGGTTCTGGTGGTGGACATCGGCCTGCCGGGGATGTCGGGACTGGAGTTCGTGCGCAGCATCCGCCGCTCAGGCGTGGCGACGCCGGTGCTGATCCTGACGGCGCGCGGCAGCTGGCGTGAAAAGGTCGATGGACTGAACGCGGGCGCCGACGACTTCATCGTCAAGCCGGTCCGCATCGAAGAGCTGATCGCCCGTCTTCATGCGCTGGCGCGCCGCGCGTCGGGACACAGCGCCACGCGGTTGAGCGTGGGCGCGCTGGCGCTGGACCCGGCCGATGGTCAGGCCTGGCGTGACGGCGAGCCGCTGGCCCTGACCGGCAATGAGTTCCGCCTGTTGCAGCTGCTGCTCTATAATCCGGGGCGGACCCTGTCGCGGCAGGCCATCATGGACGGCCTCTATCGGCTGGACGCCGACCGGGACGCCAATACGGTCGAGGTTCTGGTCGGCCGCCTGCGACGCAAGATCGGTCGCGATCAGATCGAGACCGTCCGGGGCTTCGGCTACAGGCTGATCGCGTGAGGCGGCGCATGATCCGCAGCCTGCGTCTGCGTTTGATCCTTGCAGCGGCGGTCGCCGTGATTCTGGCCATGGTGATGGCCGGGCTGTTCATGGCCAACCTGTATCGCGTCCACACGACCGAGCGGTTCCGCAGCGAACTGGATCACCACCACGACGAACTGGTCATCCTGATCCGGCGCGACGGACTGAAGGCGGCGCAGGACCACCAGCCCCTGTCCGACCCTCTGTTCAATGTGCCGGGGTCGGGCCTCTACTGGCAGATCGAGCCGGCCGGTTGGGCGCCGCTGATGTCGCCCTCGCTGGAGGGGCGGCCCCTGCGGGCCGACCGGGAAAGTCCGCTGTGGGGCGATGCGCGGCGGGGCGACGACATCCTGCTGCAACGCAGCGTCTGGACGCCGCTGGGGCCGGAGGCGCCCGCCCTTGTCACCATCGCGTCCAGCCATGAACTGTTGCAGGAGCAGATTGTCGCCTTTCACCGCGATCTGGTCGCCTCCATCGTCGTGACCGCCGTGCTGCTGCTGATCGGGGCGACGGTGCTGGTGTGGTTCGGCCTGCTGCCGGTGCTGCGTCTGGGCGATGAGGTCGAACGGTTGAGGCGCGGGCGGATCACGCGACTGTCGCTGGATGCGCCGACCGAGTTCACGCCTCTGGTCCAGCGGCTGAACGCCGTGCTGGACGGTCAGGCCCAGGTGGTGGCGCGCGCCCGAACCGAGTCCGGCGCCCTGGCCCACCATCTGCGCACGCCGCTGGCCCTGATCGCGGGCGAGGCCGAACAGCTGCGCCTGTCCGGGGATGCGGGGTCGGCCGAATTCCTGCTGGAACAGTGCGAGGCCATGCGGCGGCACATGGACTATCATCTGGCGCGCGCCGCCGCCGCCGGGACGCGCGACAGCAGCGCCGTCACCCGCGCCGCGCCTCTGGTCGAAGAAATCCTCGTCGCCCTGCGGCGGCTGCATGCGGACAAGGGGCTGGTTATCCGCTCAGAGACGCCGCCCGACTGCGTTCTGCCCTGCGACAGCGGCGATCTGGCCGAGATCGTCTCCAACCTGGTCGATAACGCCTGCAAATGGGCGACGGGCGCCGTGATCGTGGCTGGAACGGAAAACGGGCTGGAGGTCCGCGACGATGGGCCGGGCATTCCCGAGCATCAGCGCAGCGCCGTCTTCAACGTCGGCATGAGGCTGGACCCGTCCCGGCCCGGCGCAGGGCTGGGTCTGGCGGCCGTCCGCGACCTGCTGCACCTCTATGAGGCGCGTCTTGAACTGGGGGATGCGCCCGAAGGCGGCCTGAAGGCGCGGATCGTGTTTCCGGCGCCGTGAGCGGATCGCTCCGCATAGCGATGGTTTGCCGAATCCGTGTCGCCTGATCTTGGCGGGATCGTAGTCAAAGCGTGCGCTGACCTTTGCGAACCCCGCCTAGACTCGGCTTGATCGCAGACAGGGGGCGACAGGATGAAGTTCGGGATTGCGCCACGCGCCATTGCGCCTTTGATCATCGGGGCCACGGCCCTGGCGGCGGCTGCCTTGATCAGCATTTTTCCTGAGCCGGCTGAGGCTCAGGCTCGGGGCCGGACGCCGGTTCCGCAGGCGATGCTGACGACAGCGATGGGCGACAGCGCCGCCCAAGCCTGAAGGTCGGGCCTGAAGGTCGCACCGGGCCTCGCCGCCTTTTCTCCTGACGGTAGTTTGAACGGTTCGGCGGATTGCTCAGGTTGCGTTTTCGCGTCGCCCGGCCATTTCATGGTGCAGGCCCGACCGTAACCCAGGCGCCGGGCGATACAGGAGGCAGGCGATGAACCCGCAGAATTCAGGCTCCACCCCCAACTCTACGACTGGCGCAGGCGCTCCGGCGGTCAGCGATCGTAACTCGCTGACGATCGGGCCGGACGGGCCGATCGTGCTGCACGATGTGCATTTTCTGGAGCAGATGGCGCACTTCAACCGCGAGAAGGTTCCCGAGCGCCAGCCCCACGCCAAGGGCTCCGGCGCCTTCGGCGTGTTCGAGACGACGCACGACGTCTCGGCCTATACCAAGGCCTCCCTGTTCCAGCCGGGCGCGAAGACCGAAATGCTGGCCCGCTTCTCGACCGTGGCGGGCGAGCAGGGCAGCCCGGACACCTGGCGCGACGTGCGCGGCTTCTCGCTGAAATTCTATACGGACGAAGGCAACTACGACCTGGTGGGCAACAACACCCCGGTCTTCTTCGTGCGCGATCCGATGAAGTTCCCGCACTTCATCCGCAGCCAGAAGCGACTGCCGGATTCAGGCCTGCGCGACAATCACATGCAGTGGGACTTCTGGACCAACAACCCCGAGACGGCGCATCAGGTGACCTATCTGATGGGCGAACGGGGCCTGCCGCGCACCTGGCGTCAGATGAACGGCTATGGGTCGCACACCTATATGTGGGTCAACGCCGCGGGCGAGAAGTTCTGGGTCAAATACCACTTCCATACCCGTCAGGGCATGGCCTTCTTCTCGAACGACGAGGCCTCGGCCCAGTCGGGCGCCGACGCCGACTTCCACCGCCGCGACCTGTTCGACGCCATCAAGCGTGGCGAGCATCCGGTCTGGGACATGTCGGTCCAGGTCATGCCCTATGCCGAGGCGGCGACCTATCGCATCAATCCGTTCGACCTGACCAAGACCTGGTCGCACAGGGACTATCCGCTGATCCCGGTCGGGGTGATGACGCTGAACCGCAACCCCGAGAACTTCTTCGCCCAGATCGAACAGGCGGCCTTTTCGCCCGGCAACACCGTGCCCGGCATCGGCCTGTCGCCGGACAAGATGCTGCTGGGGCGGGCCTTCGCCTATAACGACGCCCAGCGGAACCGCATCGGCACCAACTTCCACCAGCTGCCGGTGAACCAGCCCAAAGTTCCGGTGAATACCTATATGTTCGACGGGCAGATGGCCTATCACCACTCAGGCGCCCAGCCGGTCTATGTGCCCAACAGCGGCGGCCGCACCTGGTCGGATGAGACGGGGCCGGTGGCCGACGGCTGGGAGGCGGACGGCGAAATGGTCCGCAGCGCCTATACCCTGCACGCCGAGGACGACGACTTCACTCAGCCGGGCATACTGGTGCGTGAGGTGTTCAACGACGACCAGCGCGCCAGACTGGTCGATCAGGTGGCGGGCAGTCTGATGGACGGGGTGCGCTCGCCGGTGCTGGAGCGGGCCTTCGACTACTGGAAGAGCATCGACCCGGATGTCGGCGCCCGCATCGAAGCCGAGGTCCGTTCAGGCTCTGCGCCCAAGCCGGCCGAGGGCATGGGCGAGCACTGAGGTCTGAGGGTTACGTCCTGAACTGAAAAAACGCCCCCGTTCCGTGGCCGGAGCGGGGGCGTTGCTGCATCAGCGGGCGTTCGCCTCGATCAGGGCGCGGGCCTGGGCGACGGCCGCCTCAGTGGTCAGTTCGCCGGCGTGGATCTTGTCGGCCAGCGTCATCAGGGGCGGGGCGGTGATGGCGCCGGTTTCGGCCTCTTCCTCGACATGGACGCCGCCGTCGCGGGCGATCACGGCGTCCCAGGCGTCGCGCACGGCGGCCCAGTAGGTCTTGGTCGACGCCCAGTAGTCGTCGCCCGCCTTGGGCGAGAAGGCGGTGGAGGCGTCATAGCTGTTGATGACGTCTTCCTGCACCACGGCGACCGGCTCGCCGCCGTCCCGGCCCGACAGCTTCAGATTGTCCTGAATATGGACCCAGCCGTCATGCTTCAGGATGTGGCGGTTGGTGCCCAGATAGCGGTCATAGATCGGGTTGCGCGTCGCATCGCGACGGGCCAGCGGCCGCCACGTCGGGTTGGAGGTCCAGGCGCGCAGGCCGTTGTCGTAGCTCCAGCGGCCGACGCCGCCATAGCGCGGGGAATCGTCCGTCTGCCACACGGTCTGGGACCAGGCGCCTTCACGCTCGGCGGCGGGCACGGGCGAGGTGCGCCAGGTGTTGTCGCCGACATAGGTCAGGACGCTCTGCGGCTGATAGGTCCAGTCCTGGCGCCAGTGTTTGACGACGATGCTCTTGCCGCCGTGCTCCATGACCAGGATGTGCTGCAGGCTGATGCGGTCGCCGTGGTCATAGACGACGCGGACGATTTCGGTGCCGCTGGACAGCTGCTCTTCCAGCGGGTCGTAGTTCGCGACGAAGCTGACGTTCTCGCGCATGTCGAAGTGGACGCGGAACTCGCCCGCCTGGGCCAGGATGGACTGGCGGTCGCGCTCGAACTGCGGGCTGCGGGCGGGCGCAGCGGCCTGCGCCGTCTGGGCGGAGGCCGCCGTGGCGACGGCGGCGGGCGCCGCCCCGGTCAACAGGGCGGCGGCGATCAGGATGGCGCGCATGGAAGGCTCCTTGGCGATAGGCAGGGTCTTGGGGGTCACAGGCGCACGCTCAGGGAGACGCCGACGTTGCGGCCCGGCTGGGTGAAGGCGTCCAGGGTTCCGGGGCTGGCGCCGACGGCGGGACGGCTCAGGCCGCGCACATCGCTCCACCAGGCGTATTTCTCGTCGAAGACGTTGAAGACGCCCGCGCGCACCGTGGCCCGCTCGGTCACGTTCCAGAAGGCGGTGACGTCCAGCAGGGTGAAGCGCTCGCCCGGCCAGCACAGGCCGCCGCCGCACTCATGGTTCGACTTGCGGTCCGACCATGTGACGGTGGCGCTGCCGCCCCAGACGCCCGACGGCGCGGCGTAGTTCAGCCCGCCGACCAGCTTGATCGGATCGACGCTGGTCAGGGCGCCGCGCTTGCCGTCCGTCTCCTGATCGCCGTCGGCGAAGGAGGCGGCCACGATGGTCGAGAAGCCGTTATCCCAGTGGATGTCGCCGCGCGCCTCCAGACCCCAGATCTTCACCGTGGTCCGGTTGACGTATTGATAGATCAGCGGATCGACGCCCGGCACGCCGGTTCCGCGCACCACCACCTGATCGATGAAGTCGTCGTATTCGGTGCGGAAGGCGGTGGCCTGAAGCGACAGGTTTCCGCCGAACAGGTCCAGATTCCGGAAGCGGAAGCCGCCCTCGATGCTCTCGCTGGTTTCGGGCTTCAGGTCCGGGTTGGGGATGGACTCATAGCCGTACAGCGGGTTGGCGAAGAAGTTGTTCACCTGCATCGGCGAGGGCGCCTTGAAGCCCTGGGCGTAGTTGGCGAAGACGCCGAAGTGGTCGTCGGCCCAGTAGATGGCGCCGATCTTGGGCGACAGATGGCCGTCGCTCTGCTTTTCGGCGGCGGCGGGGAACAGGGCGTCCTTCTTGGGCGTCAGCTCATACCAGTCGTAGCGCAGGGCCGGGATGATGCTGAGGCGGCCGCCCATCAGGTCGATCTCGTCCTGGATGAACAGGCCTGCCAGATCGAAGGTGGTCTTGGGGAAGGGCCGTGTCGGGAAGGTTTCGCCCGCCGGGGGGACGGTGCCGTCGCGGACGCCTTCCTGGGTCGTGCGCGACCAGTCGGCGCCGAAGGTGACGCGGTGGCGCATGCCGTCGCCGCCGAACGACTTCGACCCTTGCGCGGCCAGGCCCCAGACGGCGTTGTCGAAGGTCACGTCGCGCGTGCGGTCGCCCGAGGCGGTGACCGGCGGGGCGGCGCCGACGATGGTGGTGATGTCGCGGTCTTCAAAGGTGAACTGGCGGGTGGTCGCCTCCTGCCAGAAGCCGGTGATCGAGCCGTTGTCCAGATTCAGGAAGTCGTTGAAGCGCCAGTCCAGGCTGACGCGGTCGCGCTGGGTCTCGTCCTCGGCCAGGACCTGATTGACGGTGGTGATGGTGGTGCGGCCGCCCATCGTCATGGTGCTGGTCCCGCGCGTGCTCAGGGCGTCGCCGCTCATGTCCTGATCGAAGTGGTCGTAGGTCAGGCGCACGGTGTGGTTGGGCGCAGCGTCCCACACCAGCTTGGCCAGCACGGCGTTGGAGGCGAAGTCCTGCGGGTTCGGCTTGTTGCGGGCCGCGCCCATGCCGCCCGTTTCGGCCATGTTTTCCGTCTCATTGGCGTCGCGGCGGGTGTAGGCCAGCAGGCCCGACAGGGCGCCGCTGCGACCGGCCAGGGCCAGACCCTCGGTCCAGCCGTCATCGGCCGAGTTGTAGCCGACGCGGGCGCGGGCGCCGAAGTTGCGGCCCGCCTCGATGAAGTCCGCCGGGTCTTTCGAGGTGAAGCTGACGGCGCCCGCCACCCCGTCCGAACCATACAGGGCCGAGGCCGGGCCGCGCAGGATCTCGACCGATTTGACCAGATCCAGATCATTATAGCCGCCGCGTCCCACCGCCTGGGCGCCGAAGGTGAAGCCGTCGGGCACCCGCACCCCGTCCTGAACGATCAGCACCCGGTTGCCGCCCATGCCGCGGATGGTGAAGCCCGAATTGCCGTCGCGCCCGGCGCCGGACAGGGCGGCCGAGAAGCGGGCGGGGCTGGTCGGGACGCTGACGCCCGGCTCGAACCGGATCAGGTCCTTGATGTCGGTGACGAGGTTGGTCTCGATATCCTTGGCGGTGATGACGCTGATGCTGGCGGGCACCTCGTCGACGCGGCGCTCGGTGCGGGTGCCGACGACAGTGACCGGGGCCACGCGCACCGGCTCGTTGAGGTCCGGGGAGCCTTCGTCCGCATGCGCGACGCCCGGCGCAGGCAGCGCGATGAGCAGAGCGGAAAAACCGGCGGAAAGCATGAGAAGCGAGCGCATTTTACGGGCCCCGTTTGAAACTGTCCGGGTGTGTAGTGCGAGTAAGTCGCAGAATCAATCTTAACTCAAAGCTTTCCAACGGCGACTGTGCCGGTCACAAATGCGCCAACAGGTCGCTTTGACGGAAGTGCGTCATTTCCCTTAAGAAAAACTCTGGCAGAACGGTGAGGCGCAGAGGCGCTCCTGCTGAAGCCAGTCCAACACAACCCCGGAGAAGATCGAACCGCCCGTGCCAGCCAGCCTTCTCCTGATCGTCATCCTTGTTCTGCCCTTCATCGGGGCCATGATCGCCGCGGGCCTGCCGCGCCACGCGCGCACGGCGGCGGCCATCCTGTCGTGGATCATCGCCCTGATCAGCGTGATCTGTCTGGCGATCCTGTGGCCCCGGTTCCAGGACGGAGAGGTTCTGAAGCAGCAGATCGACTGGCTGCCGTCGCTGGGCGTCAATCTGATCATCCGCCTGGACGGTCTGTCGTGGCTGTTCAGCGCCCTGATCCTGGGGATCGGCGCGCTGGTGGTGCTGTATGCCCGCTATTACATGTCGCCGAAGGATCCGGTGCCGCGTTTCTTCTCCTTCCTGCTGGCCTTCATGGGCGCGATGCAGGGGGTGGTGCTGTCGGGCAACCTGATCCAGATGGTCGTTTTCTGGGAGATGACCAGCCTCTTCTCCTTCCTGCTGATCGGCTACTGGCACCAGAATGCGGCGGCGCGCGACGGCGCCCGCATGGCCCTGACGATCACGGCGACCGGCGGGGTCGGCCTGCTGGTCGGCGCGATCCTGATCGGGCGCATCGCCGGCAGCTATGATCTGGATGACGTGGTGGCGGCGCGCGACGTCATTCTGGCCGATCCGCTTTACCCCGTCGCGCTGGGCCTGATCCTGCTGGCGGCGCTGACCAAGAGCGCACAGTTTCCGTTCCACATCTGGCTGCCGCGCGCCATGGCGGCGCCGACGCCGGTCAGCGCCTATCTGCACTCGGCCACCATGGTGAAGGCGGGCGTCTTCCTGCTGATGCGGTTCTGGCCCGTCTTCGGCGAGACGGAGATGTGGTATTTCATCGTCGGCGGGGCCGGGCTGACGACCCTGTTGCTGGGCGCCTGGTGCGCCATCTTCCAGCACGACCTGAAGGGTCTGCTGGCCTATTCGACCATCAGCCATCTGGGCCTGATCTGCCTGCTGCTGGGGCTGGGGTCGGACCTGGGGGCCATCGCCGCCATCTTCCACACCATCAACCACGCCACCTTCAAGGCCTCCCTGTTCATGGCGGCGGGCATCATCGACCACGAGGCCGGGTCGCGCGATATGCGCAAGCTCAGCGGCCTGATCCGCTACATGCCTATCACCGCGACACTGGCGATGGTCGCGGCCATGGCGATGGCGGGCGTGCCCTTGCTGAACGGCTTTCTGTCCAAGGAGATGTTCCTGGCCGAGGCCCTGGCCAGCGCCCAGCACAAGAGCCTCAATCAGGCCCTGCCGGTGCTGGCGACCCTGGCCAGCGCGTTCAGCGTTCTCTATTCGCTGCGCTTCATCCACAACACCTTCTTCGGCCCGCCGCCGACCAAGCTGGACCGCGTCCCGCATGAGCCGCCGGGCTGGATGCGCCGCCCGGTCGAGGTGCTGGCGGCGCTGTGTCTGCTGGTCGGCGTCGTGCCCGCCCTGACTGTCGGGCCGTTCCTGCGCAGCGCGGCGGTGTCCATGCTGGGCTTCGACCTGCCCTATTACAGCCTGTCGCTGTGGCACGGCTTCAACCTGCCCCTGCTGCTTAGCGTCGTGGCCATGGCCAGCGGCATCGCCCTCTATGTCGTCTTCGGCAAGGCGCTGAACGCCAATCCGCGCGGCGGGCCGTGGGGGATGAAGCGGCTGAACGGCGGCTATCTGTTCGAGCGGTCGATGACCCTGCTGTCGCGGCTGTCGGAAACGGTCGAGACGCGTCTGGGCACGCGGCGGCTGCAGCCGCAGCTGCGTCTGATCGTGCTGACGGCCCTGCTGGCCGGAGGGGCGGCGGCGACGGCGGGCTTCGTCATCGTCTGGCCCGAGTTCCGCACGCCCCAGCCGCACAATCTGGCCTTCGCCGGTCTGTGGCTGGTCGGGGGCGGCTGCGCTGTGGCGGCCGCCTGGCAGGCCAAATATCACCGCCTGGCCGCTGTGGTCCTGATGGGCGGAGCGGGGCTGGCCAGCTGCCTGACCTTCGTGTGGCTGTCGGCGCCGGATCTGGCGCTGACGCAGCTGGTGGTCGAGGTGGTGACGACGGTGCTGCTGCTGCTGGGCCTGCGCTGGCTGCCCAAGCGGCTGGAGGAGATCAACGTCCCCCCGGGCGAGCAGCGCCGCGCCCGCTGGCGTCGCCGTCTGGACTGGCTGATCGCCGTGGCGGCGGGCGCCGGGGTGGCGATCGTGGCCTGGACCGTCATGGTCCGTCCGCCGGTCGAGGGCATCTCGCGCTTCTTCGTCGAGCGCGCTTATGAAGAGGCGGGCGGGCGCAACATCGTCAATGTCATCCTGGTCGACTTCCGCGCCTTCGACACCTTTGGCGAGATCACCGTGCTGGGCGTGGTGGGCCTGACCGTTCTGGCCCTGCTGCGCCGATTCCGTCCGGGTTCGGACAGCCTGTCCCGGCCGATGCAGAAACAGGTTCAGGACGAGTCCGATCGCCTGCGCGAAGGCCGGTCCGAGGGCGACACCCTGAAGGACACGATGATGATTCCGGCCGTGGTCATGCGGCTGATGTTCCCCTTCATCATTCTGTTGGCGGTGCACCTGTTCCTGCGCGGGCATGACCAGCCGGGCGGGGGGTTCGCCGCAGGGGTGGCGCTGTCGATCGCCTTCATCCTGCAATACATGGCCTCGGGCGCGGCCTGGGTGGAAGAGCGGCTGACGATCCGGCCCATCCTGTGGATCGGCGCGGGCCTGCTGCTGGCCGCCGCCAGCGGGGCGGCCGCCTGGGTGATGGGGCGACCCTTCCTGACCATGGGCTTCCAGTATGTCGACCTGCCGCTGCTGGGACGCGTGCCGTTGGCCAGCGCGGTTCTGTTCGATCTGGGCGTGGTCATTCTGGTGGTCGGCGCCACGGTGCTGATCCTGGTCGCCCTGGCGCACCAGTCGCTGCGCCGCGCGCGGGTCGAGGAGGCGGCCGCCGAAGCCGCCGCGGTCGAAGCCCTGCCTGAAACAGCCGCAGGAGAGCCGTCATGATGCAGCTCGTCCTGGCCCTCGCCATCGGGGTGCTGACCGCATCGGGCGTGTGGCTGCTGCTGCGGCCGCGCACCTTCCAGGTCATCATCGGCCTGTCGCTGGTGTCCTATGCGGTGAACCTGTTCATCTTCTCCATGGGGCGGCTGCGCACGGCCGCCGCGCCCGTGACGGTCAAGGGCGCCGAGGACCCGGCCCTCTATGCCGACCCCACGCCCCAAGCCCTGGTGCTGACGGCCATCGTCATCAGCTTTGCGCTGACGGCCCTCTTCCTGGTGGTCCTGCTCGCCTCGCGCGGGGAGACCGGCAGCGACCACGTCGACGGACAGGAGCCGGCGGAATGACCCACTGGCAGGAACACCTGATCATCGGCCCCATCGTCCTGCCGATGGTGATCGCCGCCGCCATGCTGCTGTTCGACGAGCGGCGCCGCCTGCTGAAGGGCGGGCTCAGCCTGTTCGCCATGGCGGCCATTCTGGTCATGGCCCTGGCCCTGCTGCACGAAAGCGCCACCGGCGCCGTCGGGGGCGGGGACACGGCGCGCGTCTATCGGCTGGGCGAATGGCCTGCGCCGTTCGGCATCGTGCTGGTGGCTGACCGTCTATCGACCCTGATGGTGGCGCTGACCAGCGTGCTGGGCGCCTGTTCGCTGATCTTCGCCCTGGCGCGATGGGACCGGGCGGGGCCGCGTTTCCACGCCCTGTTCCTGTTGCTGGTCATGGGGGTGAACGGGGCCTTTCTGACGGGCGACCTGTTCAATCTGTTCGTCTTTTTTGAGATCATGCTGGCGGCCTCCTATGGTCTGGCGCTGCATGGTTCGGGCGAGGCGCGCATCCGGGCGGGGCTGGCCTATATCGCCGTCAACCTGACGGCCTCCATGCTGTTCCTGATCGGGGTCAGCCTGATCTATGGGGTGACGGGCACGCTGAACATGGCCGATCTGGCCCAGAAGATTCCCGGCATCGCGGCACAGGATCGCGGCCTGTTCCACGTCGGTGCGGCCGTGCTGGGCGTGGCCTTCCTGACCAAATGCGCCATGTGGCCGCTGGGCTTCTGGCTGACCACCACCTATTCGGCGGCCAGCGCCCCGGCGGCGGCGGTGTTCGCCATCCTGTCCAAGGTCGGCGCCTATGTCGTCATCCGCCTCAGCCTGCTGCTGTTCGGGGGGGGCGCGGCCGGATCGGCCGGGTTCGGCGAGGTCTGGCTGCTGGCCGGAGGGCTGGCCACCATGGGCTTCGGCGTGGCGGGCATGATCGCGGCGCGTGATCTGGCGTGCGCGGCCTCCTACGCCGTCATGGTGTCGTCCGGGACGGTGCTGGCCGTGGCGGGGACGGGCGATCTGGATGCGCTGGGCGGGGCGGTCTTCTATCTGGTCGGCTCGACGCTGGCGTGCGGCGCCCTGTTCATGCTGGGCGAGGTGCTGCACCGGGGACAGGACCCCGGCGCCCGTTCCGGCCGCGCCGTGTTCGAAGATGAGTTCAGCGACCCCTTCGACGATGAAGAACGCAATGAGCCGGGTCTGGTTATTCCGGCGGCCGTGGCGGCGCTGGGCGGGTTGTTCCTGCTGTGCACCCTGATGCTGGCGGGCCTGCCGCCGCTGTCGGCCTTCATCGGCAAGCTGGCGATGATCGAGGCTCTGGCCAAGGCGGGCGGCGTGGCGGCGATCCTGGTCATCATCGCCCTGTCGCTGTCGAGCCTGGGGGCCCTGATCGGGCTGACGCGGCTGGGCATGGCGGCCCTGTGGTCGCGCGACGAGGAAGAGGCGCCGGTGGTTATCGGCGCGACCGAGATGATCGCCATCACCGGCCTGTTGAGCGCCTGCGTCCTGCTGGCGGTGTTCGGCGAATCGGCCTTCGCCTACGCTGCCCATACGGCCGACTGGCTGGGACGGCCGGACGCCTATGTCCGCGCGGTGCTGGGAGGCGGCGCATGATCCGGGCCGTCCTGCCGCACCCCATACTGTCGCTGGCCCTGTTCGCGGCCTCCCTGTTGATGAGCGCCTCGGTCGCCCCGCCGTCGCTGGCGCTGGCCCTGCTGGCGGCCGTGGCGGCGCCGCAGGTGATGCGGGCGCTGGATGTCGAGCCGGTGCGGGTGCGTCGTCCGCTGGTCATCCTGAGCCTGATGGCGGTCGTGGCGGGCGATGTCGTGCGCTCGAACTGGGAGGTGGCGCGTCTGGTCCTGCGCGGCGACCGGTCGGGCGGGCCGGCGCGCGTCCCGGGCTTCGTCCACATTCCGCTGGCCCTGCGCAACCGATACGCGCTGGGCATTCTGGCCATCATCATCACCAGCACGCCCGGCACCATCTGGGTCGAGTATGAAGAGGCCAGCGGCAGTCTTCTGCTGCACATCCTCGACCTTAAATCCGAGGACGACTGGGCGGGCGTGATCAAGGGCCGGTATGAACGCCGCCTGATGGAGATCTTCGAATGATGGCCGCCGTCTTCTATTGGGGGATGGTGCTGACCCAGCTGATGCTGGCCGGGGCCATGGGCATCGCCGTCTGGCGCATCATCACCGGGCCGCGGGCGCAGGACCGCATCCTGGGCATGGACACCCTGTATCAGGCGGGAATGCTGCAGATCATCGCCTTCGGCGTGCGCACCGGCAGCGACCTCTATTTCTACGCGGCCCTGATCATCGGCATGCTGGGCTTCGCCTCGACCGTCGCCATGGCCAAATTCCTGATGCGCGGCGAGGTGATCGAATGACGGCGACAGAGCTTCCGGCCTGGGTGCTGGCGCTGACGACCCTGCTGTCGCTGGCGGGGGCGGCGGTGACGCTGATCGGGGCGCTGGGCCTGATCCGGCTGCGCACCTTCTATGAGCGGGTCCATGCGCCGACGCTGGGCGCCACCCTGGGCATGGCCCTGCTGCTGGCCGGGTCGTTCGTCTTCTTCACCGCGCTCGAGCAGCGCTTCATGCCGCGCGAACTGCTGATCGGGGTCTTCTTCACCGTCACCACGCCGGTGACGCTGATCATCCTGGCGCGCGCCGCCCTGTTCCGCGACCGCACGGATCGCGCGGGGGACGGCAATCAGGTTCCGCCCGAAGACGCCTGCGACAATCCCGAAGAAGCGGTCTGAAAGCGGCTACTGGTCCTCGTCGAAGCGGCGGGCGACCAGATCGCTCAGGGCGGCCACGGCCTCGGCGGCGTCCGGCCCTTCGGCGGCGACCTGCACATCACAGCCGATCCCGGCGCCCAGCATCAGCAGGCCCATGATCGAGCGGGCGTCCACGGTCACCCCGTCGCGCGTCACCTGAATCTCGGATTCGAACTCCGAGGCCAGCTTCACGAACTTGGCCGAGGCGCGCGCGTGCAGGCCGCGCTGGTTGCAGATATTCAGCACCGCCTGGGCGGAAAGGTCGGCGTCGCTCATTTCTCGCCCGCCAGCACCCACGACGCGACCGAGATGTATTTGCGGCCTGCGTCCTGCGCATGGGCCACGCAGGCCTCAAGGCTTTCGCGGCCGCGCACGCTGGCCAGCTTGATCAGCATGGGCAGGTTCAACCCGGCGATGACCTCGGCGCCGGTCTGCTCCATCACGGAGATGGCCAGATTGGAGGGCGTGCCGCCGAACATGTCGGTCAGCAGGATGACGCCTTCGCCTTCATCGACAGCGGCGGCGGCGTCGACGATGTCGCGGCGGCGCCGCTCCATGTCGTCGTCAGGGCCTATGCATATGGCGGCGACGCCGCGCTGCGGCCCCACCACATGCTCCATCGCCGACAGGAATTCGGAGGCCAGGCCCCCGTGGGTGACGATCACCAGCCCGATCATATAGGCTTCACCAAAGACATCCCCAGCCCGCCTGAGCGGGCGCCAAGCCTTGTTTCATAGGCCAATCGCGGCGCGGATCAAAGGGCGCTGTCGTCGCGCCCGCGAACCGGCGTCATGACCCGTTGCATCGCCGCCGCCAGGATCAGGGGCGCAGACGCCGGGCGCGGGTCCAGACGCAGGCGGGGGACGACAACGCCCTCAATCCTGTCATGGGCGCGATCGGGCATCCGTTCGATCTCCTCATGGGTCAGGTGCAGCGACAGGACGATCCGCGTCATGGGCAGGAAGGCGTGGTCGATGACGCCCAGACCGCGCGCCTCCATCCGCCCGGCGATGGCGGCGGCCGGGGCGGCGTAAAGGTCGCCGTCGCAGGCGAAGACCTCGACCCGGTCATCGCCGATCAGCCGCCAGCCCTGATGCATCAGACGCAGGGCCAGATCGCTCTTGCCGACGCCCGACGGCCCCTGAATCAGCACCCCGCGCCAGCCGCCGTTCAGCTGCACGGCCGCGGCGGCGGCGTGGACAGGCTGGCGCGCAGGGGTCATGCGCGGCGGCCGGACGCGGGCAGCCGCACCTCGAACCGGGCGCCGGTGATCGCGCCGTCGGGATCCATGCGGTTCTCGGCGTGGACGCGGCCGCCGTGGGCGTCGATGATCTGGCGGACGATCGACAGGCCCAGACCGGAGTTGGCGCCGAAGGCCGCCCCCTTGGGCCGCGAGGTGTAGAAGCGCTCGAACACCGTCTCCAGATTTTCCGACGGAATGCCGGGCCCGTCGTCGTCGACGCGGATCAGCAGGGGCAGGTCCGGCTGGCTCTCGTCGCGTTCAAGACTGACGCGCACCGCGCCGTCGGGCGGGCTGAAGGACCGGGCGTTGTCGATCAGATTGCGGAATACCTGACCCAGCGGAATGTCGCGCCCGACGACACGGGCGTTGTCGGCGTCGGCGAGGAACTGGACCGGAACCTCGCCCGGCTTCTGGCCCGCCTCATAGACGCCGATGATGTCGCCCAGCAGTTCCTTCAGGTCGATGGCGCGGGGCCGGTCGCGCGACAGTTCGGCGTCCAGCCGCGAGGCGTTGGATATGTCGGTGATCAGCCGGTCCAGACGCCGCACGTCCTGTTGCAGCAGATTCGTCAGGCGCTCGCGCTGCTCCTCGGTCTTGACCAGAGGCAGGGTCTCCAGCGCCGAGCGGATCGAGGTCAGGGGGTTCTTGATTTCGTGGCTGACGTCGGCGGCGAACCGCTCGATGGCGTCCATCCGCGTCGACAGGGTGTCGGTCATGGATTCCAGCGCGCGAGCCAGATCGCCGATCTCGTCGCGACGGCCCTCGAGGTCGGGCAGGGAGATGGCGCGCGCGCGCTGCAGGCGCACCTGATCCGCCGCCGCCGACAGTCGCATGACAGGTCGCGCCACGAACAGGTGAAGCACCAGCGACGCCAGAAGATTGACTGCCAGCGCGACCAGGGCGAAGGGCGTCAGCGCCCGTCTCTGCGCCGCCAGGGTGGCGTTGACGTCGCCCGCCTCCAGCGTCAGCACGCCCAGAACCTGCTGCACATGGCGCACGGGCAGGGAGACGGAGACGACGCGCTCGCCTTCCTCGCTGCGGCGCAGACCGGCCTGCGGCGCGCCTTGCAGAGCACGCTCGACCTCGGCCGACAGTTCGGCGTCGGCGCGGTCCAGCCGCGCCGTCTCACGCGGGGACGGCTCGGTCGGCGCCAGCGCGGTTCCGGCGGGATGAGCAGGGGGCAGGGGGGCGCCCGGAATGGTGTCGCTGACCCGATAGGAGTCGGACACCTCGATCCCGTCCATGTCGAACAGGCGGGCGCGCTGACCGGCGGGAATGAAGTTGTCGCGCAGCCACAGGGCGGCGGCGCGGTCATCCAGCATGGGATAGGGGTCGCCCTGGGTGATGCCCAGTTCGCCCAGAACGTTGGCCAGAAGTTCAGCCTGAACGCTGAGGGATTCCTGACGCGCCTCGATCAGGCCGCGCTTCCACTCGTTCAGCAGCAGGGCGCCGCCGAACAGAATCAGCAGGCTGAGCAGATTGAGGGCCAGGATGAAGCCGCCCAGGCGCGATCCGCCGAAGCGGAATCGGCGCCGCGCCCGGACGTCTTCGGTTTCAGCTCTCGCGGTAGCGGTATCCGACGCCATACAGGGTCTCGATAGCGTCGAATTCAGGATCGACCATGCGGAACTTCTTTCGCATCCGTTTCACATGGCTGTCGATGGTGCGATCGTCGACATAGACCTGATCGTCATAGGCGGCGTCCATCAGGTTGTCGCGGCTCTTCACGAAACCGGGGCGCTGGGCCAGAGCCTGCAGCAGCAGGAACTCGGTGACGGTCAGCTTCACCGGCTTGCCGTCCCAGGTCGATTCGTGGCGCGCCGGGTCCATCGACAGCTTGCCGCGCTTGATGGCTTTTCCGGCCTCGGCGGCGGCGGGATCGACGGGGTCCAGACCTTCGACGCCTGCACGGCGCAGCAGGGCCTTCACCCGCTCGATCAGCAGGCGCTGGCTGAAGGGCTTGTGGATATAGTCGTCGGCGCCGAGGTTGAAGCCGAGGATCTCGTCGATCTCCTCGTCCTTGGACGTCAGCATGATGACCGGAATGCTGGAGGTCTGGCGCAGGCGGCGCAGCACTTCCATGCCGTCCATGCGGGGCATCTTGACGTCCAGTATGGCCAGATCAGGCGGCGTCGCCTCCAGCGCTTCCAGGCCCGAGGCGCCGTCGTGATAGGCGGTCACCGTGTGGCCGTGGCTTTCCAGCGCCAGTGAGACGGAGGCCACGATGTTCTCGTCGTCGTCGACAAGGGTGATGTTAGCCAAGGGCTTCTCCTTAGTGCGGGCGGGGCGATCGTCTGATCGGCCGCCTTTGTCCGATAACGCACGGCAAGCGTAACCGTTCTATGCTTTCACGGTGACATTACGGCCAATGCAAAATGGTCTGACCCGACGGCGCTTTCAAGCCGCACACAGAAAAGACGAAACCTTGCCTTAAAGCCTGCAACGTCAGGATGCCGCCCTGTTGTCGACGCAAGGCGCCATGGCCGGTCCCGTTCACTATGAGATTCATGTTCGCCGCGCGGCGCCGGACGACTGGACCCTGTCCCATGCGACCGAGGACCGGCGCCGGGCGCTGGACGCCGCCGATGATCTGATGCGCGAGCGTCAGGCCGTGGCGGTGCGCGTCACGCGCGAGACGCTGGACCCTGAAACCATGGAGTTCGCCAGCGCGGTCATCCTGACGCGCGGAGCCCCGATGCTGAAACGACGCCGCAGCGAACCGGCGCCGCCGCGCGGCCCGGCCTGTCGCAGCGTGCAGGACCTCTATGCCCCCCATGCGCGCGAGACGATCGGGCGGGTGCTGGAGGATTGGCTGAACCGGCATGAGACGACGGTCTTCGAACTGCTGCACCGCCCCGATCTGGCCGAGCGGCTGGAGGCGTCGGGCGTGGAGCTGCAGCACGCCATACAGAAGGTGGCCGCACCCGAGGCCCGCTCCATGCCCGGCCAGTCGGTGCACGATCTGATGCGCCATTATCAGCGCCTGACCGAACAGGCGGTGGAGCGGCTGTTGAAGGCCGGGCGCAGCGGCGCGTTCGCCGATCTGCGGACACAGCCGGTCGCCGATGTGGCGGCGCGCCTGACCGGTTCGACCGAGCGGGCCTTTCGGATGGGCGGGGCGGTGGCGGCGTCCCTGCGCGGCGCAAGCGGGGCGCGGGCGCGGCTGGAGCGGCTGATGGACCTGTGCGATCAGGCGCCGCCTGCGGGGCCGCCGCGGGCGCTGGTCTTCGTGCCGGTCGAGCAGATCCTGTGCGAGCTTCTGGGGTCGGGGGCGGGCCTGGCCCGGCTGCTGGGACCGGGGCTGGAGCCGGGCGTCAGTCTGGCGGCGGCGGTGCGCATGGCCGCCCCGGTCGAGGTCGGCGCCCTGATCGCCCATGATCCGCGTCTGGCCCTGCTGGCGCCGCCGATCGACGGCCCGCCTGCGCGTCTGGGCGCGCGGTTGGCGGCGGGCGAGTTTCCTCTGCTGGCGTCGGCGCTGGCCCGCGTGGTGCAGCGCGAACTGATGGGGCGGCGGCGACTGCGGCCCGGCGATGCGGCCGCAGAGATCGAGACCCTGCGCCTTCTGGCCATGGCGTTGACGGCCACGGCAGGGCGGCTGCTGACGCTGGAAGAGGTGCAGACCGCCTTCACCGAGCGCTCGCGCAGTCTGGTCGCGGCCGATTTCGTCGCCGCCTGCGTCGCCGACTGCGCCACGGTGCTGGCCGAGGCGGAGCGGCTGACATGGTTGTGCGAAAACGTCACCGGCGCGGCCAACAAACGGGCGGCGGCGCGGTGGCTGAACGCTTGCGTCGGCTCGCTGCGGTTCGAGAGCGAAATGCGGGGTCGCACGGCGACGAACGCGCCCGCGCCGGGCCAGAGGCTGATGGCGCTGGCCGAACTGCAACGCGCGGTCAGTCATGCGGGCCTGCCCCAAAAGGAGACGCAGGCCATCGTCGACGCCCTGGGTCAGGTCGGCGGGGCGATCGAGGCGGATGCGCGGATGACGATGCAGATCGCCCGCTCTTCGGCGCCCGTTCCGCAGAAGCTGGCGGCCCTGTTGCGTCTGGCGGCGGGGGAAACCGGACCGACCGGCCCGGCGGCGGCGCGCGCCCGCGACGAGGCGGTGCGGCTGATGCGCGGCCCGGACGTCCGCGCCGCCCTCAGCGCCGAGCCGCAGGCGGTGCAGACGCTGAAACCCCTGATGCTGGCGGCCGGTCTGGCGGCCTGAAGGACGCCTGCCGTCAGCAGTGCTGGCCCGCCGCCCAGCCCGACGACCAGGCCCACTGGAAGTTGTAGCCGCCCAGCCAGCCGGTCACGTCCGCGACCTCGCCGATGAAGAACAGGCCGGGGACCGCCTTGGCCTCCATCGTCTGTTGATCAAGGGCGGCGGTGTCGACCCCGCCCAGCGTCACCTCTGCCGTGCGATAGCCTTCCGAGCCGACCGGCTTGACCGTCCAGGCGTTGACCGCCTCGGCCAGGGCGCGCAGCTTTTTGTCGCCGACCTCGGCCAGCTTGCCCGACAGGTTTTCGCGCGCGCACAGGGCCTCGGCCAGACGGCGCGGCACGACGTGGCCGACGGCCGTGTGGACCGCCTGCTTGCCGTTCTCGGTCTTGGCGGCCAGAATTTCGGCGGCGGCGTCACGGTCGGGGGCCAGATCAACGGTGATCGCCTCGCCTTCGCGCCAGTAGGAGCTGATCTGCAGGATCGACGGCCCCGACAGGCCGCGATGGGTGAACAGCAGGCCTTCGCGGAAAATGGTTTCTTTGGCCGGGCGCCCCGCGCCCGCATCCTTGGGCGCCTTGTGGCGCACCACGGCGTCGACCGACACGCCCGCCAGCGGCTTCAGCTGCTCCAGCAGGCCGGGCTCGAACGTCAGGGGAACCAGCGCAGGCCGGGTGTCGGTGACGCGCAGGCCGAAGCGCCGCGCCACCTCATAGCCCCAGCCGGTGGCCCCCATCTTGGGAATGGATTTGCCGCCGCTCGCCACGACCAGAGACGCCGCCGTCACCCGCGATCCGTCGTCCAGATCGACCTGAAACCGCTCGCCCGCGCGCTCCACCGCCTTGACGCCGACGCCCAGCGACAGGGTGACGCCCGCCGCCTTCATCTCGTCTGTCAGCATGCGGATGATCTGTTTGGCGCTGTCGTCGCAGAACAGCTGGCCCAGCGTTTTCTCGTGCCAGGCGACGCCGTGGCGATCGACCATCTTGATGAAGTCGTGCTGGGTGAAGCGGCGCAGGGCCGACAGGGCGAAACGCGGATTTTCGCCCAGAAAATTGGCGCCGCTGGTCCCCAGATTGGTGAAGTTGCAGCGTCCGCCGCCCGAGATGCGGATCTTCTCGCCGGGCGCGCGGGCGTGGTCGATCACGCGCACGCGGCGGCCGCGCTTGCCCGCCTCGATGGCGCACATCATGCCGGCCGCGCCGGCGCCGACGATCAGGACGTCGATGTCTGAAGACTTCATGGCCCCGCCCTAGCAGGCGGCGGGGCGCGAAGCGATGGCTTACAGGCCCAGCATGGCCCGATAGGTCGGATGCACCTGATCGGCGTATTCCGGGTGCTTCTTCAGATAGCCGGAGAAGAAGGGGCAGGTCGGCAGGATCAGCAGGTCTTTCGCCTTCAGATCGGCCAGGACGTGCTTGGCCATGCGGCTGGCGATGCCGCGCCCTTCCAGCGGGACCGGCACGATGGTCTCGGTGATCAGCCGCCCGCCCGCGACGGGGTTGTAGATGACCACGGCGGTCTCGCCGTCGACATCCAGCTCGTATCGCTTGGCCTCTTCGTTGTCGCGGATTTCGGGGTCCAGGCTCATGTCTTCGTCCTTGATTGGCGTTAGTGCGCGTCGTCCCAGTTGGCGGCGGCCTTGGCTTCGACGTCCAGCGGAACGCTCAGGGCCACGGCCGGTTCAGCAGCCGTCTCCATCACGCGGCGGATCAGGGCGACGGCGCGGTCGGCCTCGGCCTCGGGGGCCTCGAACACCAGTTCGTCGTGGACCTGCAGCAGCATCCGGGTCTGAAGGCCCGCTTCGGCCAAAGCGCCCGGCATACGGATCATGGCGCGGCGGATGATGTCGGCGGCGGCGCCCTGGATCGGGGCGTTGATGGCCGCGCGCTCGCCGAACTGGCGCTCGGCGCCGGACTTGGAGTGGATGGCCGGGATGTGGATGCGCCGCCCGAAGACGGTGGTGACGAAGCCCTGCTCCTTCACCAGCGCCTTGGTCCTGTCCATATAGTCGCGGATGCCGGGGAAGCGCTCGAAATAGGTCTTGATGTAGGCGCCGGCCTCGCCCTGTTCGATGCCCAGCTGGGCGGCCAGTCCGAAGGCGCTGATGCCGTAGATGATGCCGAAGTTGATGGCCTTGGCCCGGCGGCGCGTCTCGCTGGGCATGCCTTCGACCGGGACGCCGAACATTTCGGACGCCGTGGCGGCGTGAATGTCGAGGCCGCTCTTGAAGGCGCGCTTCAGCTCGGGAATGTCGCCGATGTGGGCCAAAAGGCGCAGTTCGATCTGGCTGTAGTCGGCGCTGATCAGCACATGGCCCGGCGAGGCGATGAAGGCCTGACGGATCTGGCGGCCGGTCTCGGTGCGGATCGGGATGTTCTGCAGGTTGGGGTCGCTTGAGGCAAGACGCCCCGTCGTCGCCGCCGCCAGCTGATAGGAGGTGTGGACGCGGTTCGTCTGCGGATCCATCGCCGCGACCAGGGCGTCGGTATAGGTGCCCTTCAGCTTGGACAGCTGGCGCCAGTCCAGAATGGTGCGGGGCAGGGGATGGCTGTGGGCCAGATCCTCCAGCACGCTGGCGTCGGTGCCCCACTGGCCGCTGGCGGTCTTCTTGCCGCCGGGCAGGTTCATCTCGCCGAACAGGATCTCGCCGATCTGGCGCGGGCTGCCGACGTTGAACGGGCGCCCGGCCAGCTTGTGCGCTTCCTCCTCCAGTTCGGCCATGCGCTGGCCGAAGGTCGAGGACAGGGAGCGCAGCCGGTCGGGATCGACGCGAACGCCCGCCTGCTCCATGTCGGCCAGAACGGCGGGCATCCCGCGCTCCAGCGTCTCATAGACGGTGGACAGCCCCTCGGCCGCCAGACGCGGTTTCAGAAGGCGATGCAGGCGCAGGGTCACATCCGCGTCCTCGGCGGCGTAGCAGACGGCCGATTTCATCTCGACATGTTTGAAGCTTTTCTGGCTCTTGCCCGTGCCCGCCACGCTCTTAAAGGTCATCGGCTCGTGCCCGAGGTGCAGGCGCGACAGTTCGTCCATGCCGTGGCCGTGCATCCCGCCTTCCAGCACATAGGAAATCAGCATGGTGTCGTCGATCGGGGCGACGCGCACGCCGCGCCGCGCCATGACGGTCAGGTCGTATTTGATGTTCTGGCCGACCTTCAGGACCGAGGGGTCTTCCAGCAGCGGCTTCAGCCGTTCCAGAGCCGTCGCCTTGTCGATCTGCACCAGCGGCGGGCGGGCGTCGCCGCCGTCGCCGAAGTCCAGCCCGCCGTCGCCGGTCGGCTCATGCTCATGCGTCAGGGGAATGTAGCAGGCCTCGTTCGGCCCGACCGCCAGCGACAGGCCGCACAGCCCCGCGTGGGTCGAGGACAGGGCGTCGGTCTCGGTGTCGAAGCCGATCACGCCCGCCGCCCTGGCGCGCGCGATCCAGCGGTCCAGGTCTTCCAGCGTCTGCACGCACTCATAGCGGTCGCGGTCGATGGCGTGGGTTTCGGCCGGGACGGCGGCTTCAGTCTGGCCATAGCGCGGGGCGGCGACCGGGGCCGTCGGCTGGCGGGCGAAGGCCGAGCCCTCCTTCTGCGGCGCCTTGCCGTCCCCGACGCGGCGGGCCAGCGAGCGGAACTCCATCGTCTCAAGGAAGTCCGACAGGGTCGCCGGGTCCGGGTCTCGGATGATGAAGTCGGCGATCGGTTCGGGGATCGGCGCGTCGCAGGTCAGCTTCACCAGCTCGCGCGACAAGCGGATCTGATCGGCGAAGTTGATCAGGGTCTCGCGGCGCTTGGGCTGTTTGATCTCGCTGGCGCGGGCCAGCAGGGTGTCCAGATCGCCGTATTCGTGGATCAACTGGGCCGCCGTCTTGGGGCCGATGCCGGGGGCGCCGGGGACGTTGTCGACGCTGTCGCCGATCAGGGCCTGAACCTCGACCACCTTGTCGGGCGTGACGCCGAATTTCTCGAACACGGCCTCTTCTTCAAGGCGGCGGTCCTTCATCGGGTCGTACATGACCACGCCGTCGCCGATCAGCTGCATCAGGTCCTTGTCGGAGCTGACGATCACCGCCTCGCCGCCCGCGTCGCGCGCCTGACAGGCATAGGTGGCGATCAGGTCGTCGGCTTCATAACCGGCCATCTCGACGCAGTGGACGCCGAAGGCCTTGGTCGCCTCGCGCACCAGCGGGAACTGCGGCACCAGATCCTCGGGCGCCGGGGGCCGGTGGGCCTTGTATTGATCATAGAGATCGTTGCGGAAGGTCTTCTCCGAATGGTCGAAGACAGCGACCAGGTGCGTCGGGCCGTCCTCGCCCTTCATGTCCTTCAGCAGCTTCCACAACATGTTGCAGTAGCCCTGCACCGCGCCCACGGGCAGGCCGTCCGACTTGCGCGTCAGCGGCGGCAGGGCGTGATAGGCGCGGAAGATGTAGGCCGAGGCGTCGATCATCCACAGTCGCAGGGGTGCTGCATCCTGCGAAGGGGACGGGGCGGGCGTGGCGGATTCGGCGGGCGCGTCGGTCATGCCGCGAACATAGGGGGCGGAAAGGCCGGCGTCATCCGGGGTTCCGCTTTCCTCCCCATTCTATGGGGAGGTGGATCGGCGGCGCAGTCGACGAGACGGAGGGGGTGTCTCGACGGTCGGCATGGGCGTCTCGACGGTCGAGGTCCGCGTCGCCCCCTCCACCACTTCGTGGTCCCCCTCCCCATGGAATGGGGAGGAGAGGCGCTGCGTCTTACGGCTGCCAGCCGCCCGGGGTTTCGGGGATGACGTCCTCGCCCTCGTCGCTGACCTCGCCGCGGGTCAGTTTGACCTCGGCCCAGGCGGCGCGCAGCAGGTCGGTCACGCCTTCGCCCGAGACGCCGGACACCAGCATGGGGCGACGGCCCGCCACGGCTTCCAGCGCCGCCGCCTTTTCCTCTCGGATTTCAGGCGTCAGGGCGTCGATCTTGTTCAGGGCCAGAATCTCGGTCTTGTCGCCCAGACCCTCGCCATAGGCCTCCAGCTCGCCGCGGATGATGCGGTAGGCCTCGACCACATCGTCCTGCGTGCCGTCGATCAGGTGGATCAGGCTGGCCGAACGCTCGACGTGGCCCAGGAAGCGGGTGCCCAGACCGGCCCCCTCGCTGGCGCCTTCGATCAGGCCTGGGATGTCGGCGATGACGAAGCGTTCCGACGGGCTCAGGTCCACCATGCCAAGGTTCGGCGTCAGGGTGGTGAACGGATAGTCCGCCACCTTGGGCCGCGCCGCCGAGACGGCCGACAGGAAGGTCGACTTTCCGGCGTTCGGCAGGCCCGCCAGACCAATGTCGGCGATCAGCTTCAGCCGCAGCCAGATCCAGCGCTCCTGACCGTCCTGACCGGGGTTGGCGTGGCGCGGCGCCTGATTGACCGGCCCCTTGAAGCGGGTGTTGCCCCAGCCGCCGTTGCCGCCGGACAGCAGCTTCACCTTCATGCCCGGTTCGTCCAGATCGACGAGCACCGTCTCCTTGTCCTCGTCCAGCACCTGGGTGCCGACGGGGACGCGCAGGACCACGTCCTCGCCCTTGGCGCCGTGCATCTGGCGGCCCTGGCCGTGGTTGCCGGTCTGGGCCTTGAAATGCTGCTGATAGCGGAAGTCGATCAGGGTGTTCAGCCCGTCGGCCGCCTCGACCCAGACGTCGCCGCCCTTGCCGCCGTCGCCGCCGTCGGGCCCGCCGTTGGGAATGAACTTCTCCCGGCGGAACGAGACGGAGCCCGCGCCGCCGTTGCCGGAGCGAATATAGATCTTGGCCTGATCGAGGAACTTCATGGGCGCCTTATGGCCCAGAAGCGCGGCGAATTACAGGCAGGCGATTTCAGCCTTGGGTTCAGTCGTTCGACCAGACGCCGAAGGGGTCGCTCCACGCCATGTCCAGCGCCTTGCCGACGGCCGGATGGGTGATCTCGCCTTTCAGCACGTTCAGGCCGTGAGCCAGATGCGGATCGGCGCGCAGGGCGTCCAGTCCCCGGTCCGCCAGGGCCAGACCATAGGGCAGGGTGACGTTGTTCAGGGCCTCGGAACTGGTGCGCGGCACGGCGCCCGGCATATTGCCGACGCAATAGTGGATGACGCCGTCGACGACATAGGTCGGATCGTCGTGGGTGGTCGGGCGCGAAGTCTCGAAACAGCCGCCCTGATCGATGGCGACGTCGATCAGAACGCTGTCCTTCTTCATTGACGACAGCTGGTCGCGGCGCACCAGGGTCGGGGCCTCGGCGCCCGGCGTCAGGACGGCGCCAATCACCACATCGGCCTTGGGTAGTTCCTCCTCGATGGCGTGCAGCGAGGAATAGCGGGTGATGACGCGCCCGCCGGTCACTTCGTCGATGTGGCGCATCCGGGGAATCGAGCGCTCCAGCACCACCACCTCGGCGCCCAGCCCCACGGCCATGCGCGCGGCGTTCAGCCCGACGACGCCGCCGCCCAGCACCAGCACCCGCGCGGGCGCCACGCCCGGCACGCCGCAGAACAGCAGCCCCATGCCGCCCTTGTGCTTCAGCAGGGTCTCGGCCGCCGAGAAGACGCCGATGCGCCCCGCCACCTCGGACATGGGCGCCAGCAGCGGCAGGCCGCCGTTGCGGTCTGTGACCGTCTCATAGGCGATGGCGGCGCAGCCCGAGGCCAGCAGGGCCTTGGTCTGTTCGGGATCGGGCGCCAGGTGCAGATAGGTGAACAGGATGTGTTCGGGCTTCAGCAGGGCGAACTCGGCGGGCTGAAGCTCCTTGACCTTCACGATCATGTCGCTGTCGGCGAAGACGGCGGCGGCGTCGGGGGCGATGCGCGCGCCCGCCTTGATGTAGTCGGCGTCGGTGAAGCCCGCGCCCAGACCGGCGCCCGTCTCGATCAGGACGGTGTGGCCGTGGGCGACGTATTCGCCGGCGGCGGCCGGCGTCAGGCCGACGCGGTGTTCATTGGTCTTGGTTTCTCGGGGGGAGCCGACGCGCATTTTTCTTTCAGTGTCCTGGTCCCGACGTGGGGCGGGCGGACGCTAAACAAGCCGCCCGGACTGCGCCAGAGAAAAATAAAACCCCGCGGACGTCGCCGTCGCGCGGGGTTCCACCTGACCTGAAAAGGTCGTTATGCGGAACTTAGTTCTTGGCGTCCTTGGCGGCGCCTTCGACAGCCTGGCCGGCGGCCTGGGTGTCCTTGCCCACACCCTGGATGGTGTTGCAGGCGGCGGTGGACAGGGCGGCCGCAGCAACGGCCAGGATGATGAGTTTGCGCATGGAATTCTCCTGAGACATGGGCCTTTGGGGGGACGGCCCACCGGACTTCTGAACGCTATGCTCAAGGTCGGGTTCCACTGACCTTGAAGGCGGCGACTTCGCGCACCTTGGCGGCGCCGCTGGCCTCGGGGGTGGCGAAGGTCAGACGGGCGATCGAGCCGCCATCGGGAGCCGCCACGATTTCGGCCTCGCCGCGCAGCTGTTTGGCGAAGGCGATCATCAGGGTGCGTCCCACGCCGGGCGCCGCCGTGTCGGTAAAGCCGGGCCCGTCGTCCTGAACCTCCAGCACGCTGGTGTCGCCGTGGACGCGGAAGCGGACCTGAAGATCGCCGCCGCGATCGTCGAAGGCGTGCTTCTGGGCGTTGGACACCGCCTCGACCACCCACAGGGCCAGGGGCGCCAGCTTGTCCGGATCGATGACCAGCGGGTCCGCCTCGATCGAGGTGGTGACCAGCGGCCCGCGCATGGAGGCGCCGGCGACAAGTTGTCCCACCAGTTCGCGCAGGAAGGTCTCGGAGTCGGCCTCGCGCACCGGCTCGCTCTGGTAGAGAATGCGATAGATCAGGGCGAGCGCGGCGATCCTCTGGCGGGTGTCGCCCAGCGCCGCGTGGGCGGCCGGATCGCTGACCGCCCGCTGCTGCATCGACAGCAGGGACGAGATGATCTGCAGGTTGTTCTTCACCCGGTGATGGATCTCGCGCATCAGCGCGTCCTTTTCATCGAGCGCCTCCAGCAGGGCGGTGTCGCGGCGGGTGATCGTGTCGCCCAGCGAGCCCAGCGTCCGCGCCAGCACGCGGATTTCGGTCGGGGCGTGTTCGGCCTGCACCGGGCGGACCGAAAAACGCCCGCGCGCATAGATGGCGGCCACCCGCTCCAGATAGACCAGCCAGCGAACCAGCATCCGTTCCGACAGCAGCATGACCGCCGCAAAGGTCGCCAGCCAGGCGCCCAGCGGCAGCAACAGGGTGCCGAACGGATTCAGCCGCGCCCATGACAGCAGCCCCGGCGCGGGCGCCGACAGCAGGATGAAGACGTCGCGTCCCGACAGCGGCGCCCCGGCGTAGACGCGCAGGGTTCCATCGGCGTCGCGTCTCTCGAACAGGTCGCTGTCGCCTCTGGCGGCCTTGTCGACCCAGGCGTTCACCGCGTCAGGGTCGCTCAGGACAAAGGCGTCGGGGTCGGTCGCGATCAGGATTCGGCCGGTGGAATCGACCAGGGCGGCCTGCGAACCGGGGGGCAGGGCCGGATCATTGATGTTCGGCTGCAGGGCGGCGGCGGGCAGGACCGCCGCGACCACGCCCTCGAAGGCGCCCATGGGCCGTTCCGAGCGGACGGCGACGATCAGGGCGCTGGGGTCTGAAGCGGTCCACTGCATGGCGATCTTCTCGCCGCGCTTCAGGCGCTGGAACCACGTCCTTTGCCTGATCTTGTCGGCGCTCGGCGGGCGGACCGTGCTCGAGGCGCAGATCGCCTCGCCGTTGACGTCGAAGCGCGACAGGCCGGCGATGTTCTCCATCTGCTCGACCAGAGGCGTCAGGCGCGGCTCGCAGTAATAGCTGGCGCTTTCCGGGGCCAGGGCCTGCAGCAGCACCAGGGCGGTGTCGATGCTGGTCTTGGC
The DNA here is from genome assembly GCF_039673845.1 of Brevundimonas diminuta. Taxonomy (GTDB): domain Bacteria; phylum Pseudomonadota; class Alphaproteobacteria; order Caulobacterales; family Caulobacteraceae; genus Brevundimonas; species Brevundimonas diminuta_E. The sequence continues at coordinate 114,420 of NZ_JBDJMK010000005.1, forward strand.
GTCGACGGCGCTGCGGTCGGCCGCAAGCTGCAGGTCGGTGCGCTGGCTGGCGGCCTGCCGCCGGAATCCGGCCTCGGTCTGGATCGCGGCCAGCAGCAGGATCGGCAGCAGGGCGACGGCCATGCCGACGCCCAGCCGGAACCGGATGCCCTGCAGGTTGGGGCGCCCGGTCCTGCGACCCGAAAACCGACTCCAGAAGCGACTCCAGGATCGGCGCAGAAACCGGCCGCCCCGCAGCACGCTTACCCTCGTCCGGCGCCGCTCAGCCTGTCGGCGTCGGCCAGGATGGAGCGCATGGCGTCGCCTGCGGACTTGCCGTCGCGTTCATAGCCGCCGCGTTCCAGCGTGGCCTGAAGCGCCTTGCGGGCGCGCGAGACACGGCTCTTCACCGTGCCGACGGCGCACTGGCAGATTTCAGCAGCTTCTTCGTAGGCGAAGCCGCCGGCGCCGACCAGGATCAGGGCTTCCCTCTGTTCCTCGGGCAGGGTGCGCAGGGCCTGACGCAGTTCGTCCAGGGCGACAGGCGCCTCGGGATCGTCGACCGCGATCAGGGTGCGTTCGGCGGCTTCCTGATCCAGCTGGGTCTGGCGCCACGAGCGGCGCTTTTCCGAATAGAACTGGTTGCGCAGGATCATGAAGGTCCAGGCCTTCATGTTCGTGCCCATCTGATAGCTGGCGCGGGCGTCCCACGCCTTCATCATGGCTTCCTGCGCCAGGTCGTCGGCCGAGGTCGGGTCGCCGGTCAGGGTGCGGGCGAAGGCGCGCAGATGCGGGATCAGCGTGACCAGTTCGGCCTTGAAGGCGCCGTCATTCGCTGACGGCGGCCGGGGAGCGGGCGAGGGGCTGGTCACTGGCCCTCCTTGGTCGACGCTTCGTCGGCGCGTCGCAGGATTTCCAGAAATTCGTCCGGCACCGGCTCATTGACGACTTCATCGAACATGTGGCGCAGTTTTACGCCGATGGCCTGCTGACGCAGGTGGACCTCTTCCAGCCCCGGGTCTCGCGACGGCGACCCGTCGGGGTGAGCGGGGGTGTCCTTGGTATTGATCATGGAATGTCCGGCTGCCGCCAAGCCTGTTGATACGCCTGTTGAAGCGGAAACGCCGCCTCTCCGATAGGGTTCCTAGCGTCTGGCCTTTTTATGCTCAAGCTGGCTTTGCGACCGGAACCGTGGCGCATTTGATACGTTGTTGCCTCTTGTGGCGCTGCTTAAGGTGCGGCGCTGAGACTGTCGGGGAAAGAAACAATATGAGCCTTTTGGCCAGACTTGCGCCGCATCTGCCTTATGTCCGTCGCTACGCCCGGGCGCTGACCGGTGATCAGACGACGGGCGACAACTATGTGCGCGTGGCGCTTGAAGCTCTGGCGGCGGGCGAGCGTCAACTGCCCACCGACATGACGCCGCGCGTGGCCCTTTATCATGTCTTCCACGCCATCTGGTCGTCGACCGGCGCCCAGCTTGAAGGCGCGACCGCTGCCGACGGCGATGACGCCGCCCAGCGCCTGATGCGGATTTCTCCGCGCTCGCGTCAGGCCTTCCTGCTGACGGCGCTGGAAGGTTTCACTCCGTCCGAGGCGGCGCAGATTCTGGCCGTGGACCCGCGCACGGTCGAACGCCTGATCGCCGAGGCCCAGTCGGACATTGACGCCGAACTGGCCACCGACGTCCTGATCATCGAGGATGAGGCCATCATCTCGGCCGACATCGAAAGCCTAGTGAAGGAGCTGGGCCACAGCGTCACCGGCACCGCCACCACCCACGATGAGGCCATCGAAGCGGTCGCCCGTCGCAAGCCCGGTCTGGTGCTGGCCGACATCCAGCTGGCCGATGGGTCTTCGGGCATTGATGCGGTCAAGGACATCCTCAAGCAGTTCGACGTGCCGGTGATCTTCATCACCGCCTTCCCCGAGCGTCTGCTGACCGGCGAACGGCCCGAGCCGACCTTCCTGATCACCAAGCCGTTCCAGCCGGAAACGGTGAAGGCGGCGATCAGCCAGGCCCTGTTCTTCCATCCGTCGCGCAACCGACAGGCCGCCTGACGGCGCCGGATACGGCCGATATCTTCAGGGCTCCGCCGCGGCGGAGCCCTTTTTCATTGGCGAGGGGCGTTCACGGCCGGGCCGGAGGCGGCGCGGCGTCCGGTTCTGCGGGCATGGATGGATCGGCAGGGACGACTTCGACGGGCGTCGGCCGGGCGCTGGAGTCTTCGACCGTGTCCTGCAGGCTGTTGTTGTTCAGCGCCCACCATCCCAGCAACAGCAGGGCCGCCGCCGCGACCGAGACGATCAGAACGATCAGCAGCCGCCGTCCGCTGCGTCCCTGACGGACATATTGCGCCTCGACGGGGCGGTGCTCATGCACGGCGTCGGCGGAACGGGAATGCGGGTCTTGGTGGGTCACGGGCTCGCCTCCTTCAGGGTCGGGCCGGATGTGCGGCCCTGAAACTCAACGTGGCGACAGACCGCGCCGTTCCGGCAAAAGCACGCGCGGAGGCCCGCATGCGCTTCGCCGCGCGCATCAGGGAACTGGCGTCGCCCCGCGTCGTTACAACCGGGTCGAGGGCTATTCCCGGACCGGCGCGCTGGTCTTTGTCCTCGCCTCATTCTCGATGATGCGACACCTTGGCGGATCCCGGATGGGGTCCGCCTTCTTTTTTGTGATCCGCCATCCGCCGCCCCGCTCTCGACTTCACCGCCTGGGGCGCCACTATGGGTTCTGAAAGAAAACGCTCTGTGGGAGATGCAAAGATGAGCCTGCGCAACAGACAGTGGATCCTGCGCCAGCGCCCGCGCGGCCTGATTCAGGACGGCGATCTGGAACTGGTCGAAAGCCTCGTGCCGGACCTGAAGGACGGCGAGGTTCTGGTCCGCACCGTCTATCTGTCGATCGACCCGACCAACCGCACCTGGATGAATGATTCCGAAGGCTATCTGCCGCCGGTGGGGCTGGGCGACGTCATGCGCGGCCTGACCTTGGGCGTGGTCGAACAGTCGCGCGGCGAACGGTTCAAGGAAGGTGATCTGGTCACGCCGCTGTCGGGCGCCTGGGCCGACTACGCCGTCGTGCCGGAGGCGGGGCTGCGGCCGGTGCACCGCGCGCCGGGCCTGCCTCTGACGGCCAATCTGTCGGTGCTGGGGATGACCGGCATGACGGCCTATTTCGGCGTCACCGACGTGCTGAAGGCCAAGGCGGGCGAGACGCTGGTGATCTCGGCGGCGGCGGGGGCGGTCGGCTCCATCGCCGGTCAGGTGGCCAAGCAGCGTGGCTGCCGCGTCATCGGCATCGCCGGCGGCGCCGAGAAATGCCGCTGGCTGACCGAAGACCTCGGCTTCGACGGCGCCGTCGATTATAAGAATGAGGACGTCGGCGATGCGCTGGACCGTCTGGCGCCGGACGGGATCGACCTCAACTTCGAGAACGTCGGCGGCGACATCATGATCGCCGTCTGGAACCGGCTGAAGGTGCACGGCCGCATGGCCGTCTGCGGCCTGATCTCGGCCTATAACGCCACGCGGATGCCGCCCTCGCCGAACTTCTCGCGCCTGATCACCCACCGTCTGGACGTGCAGGGCTTCCTCGTCCTCGACTACGCCCACCGCGCCAAGGAAATGGTCGCCGAGATGGGGCCGTGGCTGGCTGACGGAAAGATCCAGTGGAAGGTCCATGTCGATGACGGACTGGAAGGCGCGGTCGGCTCGCTGAATCGCTTGTTCACCGGCGACCATGACGGCAAGCTGATGGTCCGGGTGTCGGAAGAACCCGCCGCCTGACGGAGGGAAGACCACGCATGACCGAGCCGCTTCACGTCCATTTCGAGGATCTCGAGATCGGTCAGGTCATTCCCCTGGGCGCCTGCGCCGTCGATGCGGCGGCGCTGGAGCTGTTCGCCGAACGCTTCCTGCCGGGGTGGGACACGGCCTATGGCGCGCCTGACGCCATGGTCTATGCGCTGTGGAGCCGTCTGGCGGCGGACCGCTCGGCGGGCTGGGCCGGATCGAAGACGCTGGCCGTCGATGGCCTGCGTTTCCTGCGCAGCCCTCCGGCGGGCGAACTGCTGCGCGGACGGCTGACCGTCATGGGCAAGGACCCGGTCGGCGATGAAAAGGGCGTGGTCATCGCCCAGCAGGACCTGCTGGACGAGGCGGGGCGGCTGGTCTTCTCCTGCCTGACCCGCGCCCTGATCGCCCGCCGCTGACGCTTCCTTCTCCCCTTGTGGGAGAAGGTGGCTTGCTAAACTACAATAAGCCCTAAGATTTTACACCCCTCTGGTTTCTGTGCAGAAGGTGTGAAGCCAGATCGATATCTAAATGGCTAGGACGACCTGTTTGATAAGGTCATCTATGGACCAAATCTCGAATGGCACACCAGCAATAGCCTGGACTTCGGCAGCCAAAATTGGGTGCGGTGTCCCTTCGCGCGACCAGTCAATTTTTCTGTCGTGAGATACGAGAACGACACGCTGAACGTCTGCGCCATTCTCCATGGCTGTTTGGATCCCAGTTAAAAGATCCGCCCATATGAAAAAGTCGCCATCTCCGTCGTCCTTAAAACCCGGTGGAGTCTTCGTTAGTTTGCGATGTCTTGCAATTTCATGGAGAACACTTCTCCGAACGAATGGTACAGAGGCTTTATCAGCCAATACTTCTAAGAATGCGTTCGTGCGGCTTATCGTGGCGGCGTCAAAAACATGACCGTATTCACTAGAAAAATCTTCGATTTGAGCTTGAAATTTCGCAGAAAACTCTGCGAATGCGGTGTCAATTTTCTCTATATCACCTTTCAGCTTTTCAAAATTTTTTCTTATAGCTGAGGCCATAGAATCTACGGCCACAAATTGGTTGTTCCAGAATTCCTGAATGGCTTGGCCTGGGAGTATGATCGGAGCTGAATGCGATGATCGAATATAGTCGATTACATCGACGCTTCGCTTGTGCGTTGAAAGGCGCAGGAAGACGTTTGCGTCGAAGGCAATGGCCGTACTGGCCAAGCTAACCGTTGATGGCTCCGGGCGTAGGGAAAACATCAATGCCCTAAGGGCATCGATGTTTGTCTTTCGGTCGAGCACATTAATAAGTGCTGTCTCATGAGGCGTTAGCTCAGCCGCCATCATTATCGATACCACAGGTTTCCGCCAGCTTCCGCTAGCTCGACACCGATATTGGCCACGGCATCAGTGTCCCAGCTTCCGACCTGAGAGAGCCGGGCTTTCCACTCTCCTTGCACACTATGAGGCATGATCAGAGCTTTGAACGAATTCCAGTCGGTAACCTCGCGAGGGCGTCGCTCAAGGTCGGCTAGGAATGTATTTCCAATGGTGGATTGCCAGAAGGATCCATCTTCCTCGCTCATGGTCTTCCAGTCGCCCGCCTGCCGCTCCCATATAAAATGAAGCGTTCCAGAGTGGTCTGGCGTGATACTGTCCTGAATAATAGATCTACGCAGGAATGCGAGGACAGCCTTATTGAATGATCTCTTCTTTAGCTGATTTACGAATTCATCTTTCGATGGGTTAAGGTCGCTGAAATCATCGATTATCGATGACCAATTTCCTGAATCGGCCACCTTCTTAGCGGCCTCGCCAAACCGCCGCTCAACGTTACCGGTTCCTAGGTTCCCAACCACCATGCGGCGTACAACTAGCTGCAAAATGAACCGCATGCCGTCTACAGAATGAGGCACGTCCGACATCGCAAGAAGTATCGGTCGTACGGCAATGACGCCCAGGCTGTTGAGGGCCGAAAAAACGCCCAGAGCGTCTTGGTCAGCAGGTCCAGCAGCAGTCTGGTCTATCATTTGCAGATAGAGAGGAAGGCGATCTTCGAGAAGCGCCATCAACCGGTCTGGGGCCGGAGGTGTTCTGCCGCGAGACTTGTCTCTCTGGGCAAGAAATCCAAACAAGTCCTTAGGTAGGATGTGCCCTCCCTCAACGGTCACCACGTGGCGAATATACTGCACAAAATTATTTGTACCTTCAGGGGGGAACGGTCTCGAGACCTCCTTCCATTGATCATACCGGTCATCTCTTTTTTGTGGTGCCGTTTGACTGAGAATGTAATTTTTGAGCAAATCTGCAGTTGTAAGGTCTTTTCCTCTAGTGTTGATTACCTCAAAAACCTGATACGCAGTTGCTGGATCCGGATGTATGAACACCGCAAAGTATAGGCGGTTGGTGATAAACTCAGTCCACTTTCCAAGCCGCTTAAATGGATCTGTCGAAAGGTCTGATTGTAGGGACGATTTTACAAAGGCATATGACTCTAGCATCTTTTCAGATACAGAGCCTGGAATTGCAGAAATGGATGAAACATCGCCAGTATCAAGAAGGGTCTGGAATGTTTTATTATCAGACGGATCAGTTAAAAGTATGCGTGGGTCAGTGCTATCAGTTTCGTAATCAATAGACCGAAGAAAGTCAGATTGAATTCTGTCAGCAAGCGCCCTTCTGTCTCTAATGAGAGCCTCGTGGTAAAGCGCGGTAGCCAACAAGCTAAGCGTTATAAGTCGTTGCTGCCCATCAACGACATACCTTGTTCCGTTTTCCTCGGTAAGGATCACCAATCCAAGGAAGTAAGAGTCAGCGTCGAGGCTACCACTCAGATCACGCCAGAATTCTCCTACTTCCTCCTTGCCCCACGCATATTCTCGCTGGAACGACGGAACAGTAAATCTGGAGTTCGATATGAGCGCGCCGGCACTGCTAGCAGAGGCATTTAAGGGGCTGGTCATAAGGCATCCGAATTATCTGAAGGCAGCCCGGGGAGGCTGAAGCTTTGTCTCGCAGGGTGTCAATCGTACTTATCGGATTCGGATACCAAAAGGGTAGCGCGCCCTGCTTCATCCCCACATCGCCAGCAGTTCGGAGCGGCGCTGATGCTCAGGGCGGATAGGAAGAGAGCAGCTTGGGTCACGAGCGAGTTCGATCGCGGCGGAAGTGATGGCGGGTGGATTGCATTGCCGCCGCAAGGATTGCGCTCGTTGCAAACTCTTCGCGCCCATACCGCAATTTCGTTGCGTCGCGATGCCGGCTCATCGCCACATAAGCCGCGTGTCGATCCATGTGCCTACTAGCCAGAACGTAAGCCCTATCGACCGTCGCCCCCTGCATCTTGTGAATCGTCGCGGCGTAGCCGTGCGCCAGGTCCGTATATTCCTTGCGGTCGAACCGCAGGTTTCGGCCGTCATCCAGTCGCACCTCTATTGCTGACGGACCAAGCGCAGCCAGGGTCCCTAGCGTCCCGTTTTTCACTCCGAGGGACCGCTCGTTCCGTAGGAACATCACCCGGTCCCCAACTGCGAAGGCCCGCTCTCCGTTCGTAGTCTCCACCGGCTGATCCGGTCCCAACTGCCCGGCAGCTCGCAGCGTCTCCCGCGCCTGCCGATTCAGCTCCGCCACGTCCGCTCGCGTGTAGGCCAGCATCATCTGGGACGCCGCCGGATCGCACCCCCGATCCAACATCCAGTCCTTCACTAACGCCCGTCGCGCCTCGTCGCGCGTATCGTGCCCGTAGACGGCGCCTGCGGCGTCGTATCGCTCAATGGCGGCCTGGGTTCGTCCCGTCGCCAGCTCCCGCGTCGCCGCCCGCTGCCAGCCCTCGCGTTGGCGGCGCACCTCGGTGATCTCCATGGCGCCGTGTCGCTCGACCAACTGCCGGAACGGCGCCCCGGCCTCAATGGCCTGAAGTTGTTCCGGATCACCGACCATCACGACCTTGGCGCCGCCGCGTTCAACCGCTTCGAGGATGCGGCACATCTGCCGCGTCCCGACCATGCCCGCCTCATCGATGACCAGCACGTCGTTGCGCGTCAGGTGGTCCCGGCCACGCGCCCAAGCGTATTCCAGGCTCGCCAGCGTCCGTGACGGAATGCCCGAGCCCTTCTCCAGATTCTCCGCCGCGATGCCGCTGAGCGCGGCGCCTACCACACGATAACCTTCTGCCTCCCACGCCGCGCGCGCGACGCCCAGCGCAGTGCTCTTGCCGGTCCCCGCGTAGCCGACGATCGCCGCCAGACATCCGGCCGACAGCACATGCGCCACCGCCAGCACCTGCTCGTCGCCAAGTTGCGCCACGGCGGCCATTTCCGCTCTGGCCGCGCGGCCAGTGCGTTCGGTGATGGCGTGATGAGGCTGGCTCTCCAGCCGGTCAGACGCCCGAAGCATGGCCTCCTGTGCGCGGATCAGGTCGCGGCTGGTGAAGCGCTCCCGTCCACGTTCGTCGGCTCCCAGATGCACCAGCTCCGGTGGCACGAGGACTTTGACGTAGAGCCGCTCAAACTGATCCCTGCCGTCGGTATGGCGAAAGACGAACCGCGCCAGATCATGACGGGTGAAGGTCTCCTGTGTGTGGGTCAGAGCTTCGAGGGCAGCGGCCGGATTGCGAAGCAACCGGTCGCCGTTGCGGCGCGCGATGTCGCGGTGCTGGTCGGCCCGTTCCGAGGCCCGGCCGCGCGCTTCAGATCGCGCGGCGGCCGGGCCGATCTTGAGCTGGGGCTCAAGGTCGATGCCCTGGTCCTTGAGGCTGCGGTGATCGATGCGGATGTCGAGGTCGAGTTCAGCCAGGCGGACGTTCACATGCTCGCCCCAGGCTTCGCGCCAATGCTCCAGTAGGGCGGTGCTGTTCCAGTCCCGCGCCTTGGCGCCGAAGCCGTCGCGGCCGACTTCCCGCAGCGCCAGCATCACATGCGCATGGGGCCTGGGTAGGCCGTCCTCGCCGACATCGCAGTGGACGTTCAGATCGGCGACCATGCCCCGCCGCACGAACTCCCGCTCGACGAAGGCGCGCGCCAGCTCGATGGCGTCGTCAGGCTTCATCTCTCTGGGCAGGGCGAACTCGATCTCCCGGGAGAGTTGGGCGTCTTTACGCTTCTCGCCCCATTCGACCTCGTTCCAGAGCGCCTGTCGGTCGGACCAGCGCTCGGGCGCCCCGTCCGGTAGCAGGATTTCCGAGTGCAGCACGCCGGACTTGCGGCTGTAGTCGAAGGGCTGCTCGGTGCGCTCGTCGAACAGACGCGAGGCCGAGCGATAGGCTGCCGCCGCCACGGCGCTGCGCCCGGTCGAGCGGGAGATGATCTTGGCGGAGAAGTGGTAGATGGCCACGACCGCAGCGCCTTGAGCAAAGCGCACGTCGGAACGACGTATAAGCGCGCACTCCGGACAGCATGTCCGTCGTGACGGGGACTGGCGTCCCGCAAGTCTACGGAGGTGGAAAGCCGCGATCCTTCATGGCGTCCGGTTTCCGGGCAGGAGGGGACGTGCAAGGCTGAGCCGTATTACTCCCCCACCGCCAGGACCTGAATGCATGGATGAGCTGACCGCCGAGACCGACCTGATCGGCATGACCGCCGACATCGTTTCGGCCTTCGTTTCGAACAACGCCATCGCGACCGACGCCCTGCCGCGCCTGATCGCGGGCGTGCATGGCGCGCTGGCCGGCACGACGCAGAGTGCGGTGCCCGAACCCGAACCTCAGACGCCTGCGGTGCCGATCCGCAAGAGCATCACGCCGGACCACATCATCTGCCTGGAAGACGGCAAGCCCTTCAGGTCGATGAAGCGCCATCTGTTCAACAAGTACGGCCTCACCCCGGAGGACTATCGCGCCAAGTGGGGCTTGCCGACGGATTATCCGATGGTGGCGCCGAACTACGCCGCCGCGCGGTCGGAACTGGCCAAGTCGATGGGCCTCGGCCAGAGCGGTCGCAAGCCTGCCAAACGCGGACGCAAGCCGGCGGCCAAGTAAGCCGCTCACGCCCGCGCACTACCGCAGACTTACGGGGGCGCGCGTAAGGCGGGACGCAAGCATGATGGCGGCTCTTCGAAGGAAGAGAGAGCCGTCATCATGCGAAAGCCCAGAGACATCGACGCCGAACTCGCAGCGCTGGCGGAACGCGCGGCGGCGCTGAAGGCGCGCCGGGTCAGCCAGCTTGGCGAACTCGTCATCGCCAGCGGCGCGGACGCCATGGGCGCCGACGTCCTCATGGGCGCACTGAGCGCCGCAGCGACTGAGAAGAACGAACAGATTCGGGCCCAGTGGCGCCAGCGGGGCGAGGCCTTCTTTCGGGGCGAACGGACGCGCGCCGCTGCGACAGGCGCTTCGCGTCACGGCTCAAAGGCTGGCCCGGTTTCCAGCGCTGACACGCCGGGCTGAAGCCATGCAGCGGCGAGCCGAACATCAGGAACGTCAGGACGCACGGCGCGCCCGCACCCGTCACCTGATCGAACTGGGCGGCCTGGTGCAGAAGGCGGGCCTGGTCGAACTGACGGGCGACGACCGCAACGCCATCCTCGGCGGCCTGATCACCATCGCCGCCCTGCTGCACAACGACCGACGCACCGAGGTCGTAGCGGTTCTTGCGCACCGGGGGCGGCGCGCCTTCAGGCGTGACAAGGAGTCCCCCAGTGGCGATGCTCCCGCCCCATGGTGATCCGTCGCGAATACCACAGAGCTGGCCGAGAGGAGCTTCGCCTTGCGAAGCGCGGCGGTAACGGCAAGACTCGCCGAATGAAGACGAGTCTCGACCATCTGCCGCTCGGCAAACGCCGCGAGCTGGAGCACGTACTCGGCGTCATCAAGGACGAGTTCCGCAAGGCCATCGCCAACCGTCGCGCCGAAGGCGTGAAGGACGGCCAGATCCTCAAGGTCATCCTCTACGGATCATACGCCCGGGGCGACTGGGTCGAAGACCCGGTCGGGCGCTACTTCTCCGACTTCGATCTGCTTGTCGTGGTCAGCGATGAGAAGCTGACCGATGTGTTGGAGTTCTGGGAGGGTGCCGAGAAGCGCCTGCGGCGGGACCTCGCCTCGGGCGCCAATCTGCGCACCCCCGCCGACCTGATCATTCATTCGCTCAAGGACGTGAACGACCAACTGGCCCAGGGCCGCTACTTCTTCGCGGACATCGTGCGCGAGGGCGTGGTGCTGTTTGAGGCGCCGGACCATCCATTTGTTGATCCGCAACCTCTTCCAAGCGATGCGGCGGTGAAAGAGGCCGAGAAATACTACGCCGAGTATATGACGTCAGCGAGCCGCTTCATCACGCACGCTCGCCTAGACATTGAGAACGAATGGAACAGCCTAGCGGCCTTCCATCTCCATCAGGCTGCGGAGAACTTCTACAACGCCGTCTTGCTCGTCGCGACGCTGTACACGCCGAAGTCCCACAATCTGGTCCGGCTGCGAAATGCAGCCGAGCCGATCGATGCGCGGTTGGCGGAGGTCTGGCCGACGGAGACGAAGTTCCAGAAGCGGTGCTTTGAGCTCCTGCGCGCGGCTTATGTGAAGGCGCGGTACTCCGAGCATTATCGGGTGACGACTGAGGAACTCGCCTGGATGCTGGAGCGACTGAAAGTGCTTGAGGACGTGGTGGAGACGATTTGCCGCGATCGGTTGAATGAGTTGAACGCCGCCAGTAAAGGCTGAAACGCGCCAGAACCGGACATGGGCTAGAAGCTCGGTAGCTGACCTTAAACGTGGCTCACTGTCGAAGACCGCTTCCGACCCTTGGCTGCCGAAGTGCGGATTAGCTTTCGGGCCAAACTGCACCCCATCGCACTCACAAATCGAACTGCTCGGAGATCTCCAGAGCGTCATCCACCTCGATGCCGCGGATAGCGAGCCGTGCTCTCCAGCTTCCCATGTCCAAGGAGCAGCTAGCAGGCACGTAGATTGCCGACTTTCTTGTAGATCAGTGCGACCTTGGTACCCGCCTCAGGCTATGGGTGTCCTAGGCACCAGGATTCAGGTCGATCATCTGAACCCAACCATCGACGAGCCCGGTGTACTATCGAATGTTGATGTGGGCGCCGGCGCTGATCCGGCTCGGGAACAGCCAGTCGTCCGACCGAGACCTGAGCATATCCGACCAGTGGGTCAGCGCCTCCCGCGCGGGTTCGGTGATCTCGAACGGACCAGGACTGCGCATCGGGGAACAACCGGGAAGCGAGCGTCAGGTCTGGTGGCCGAAGTCCTCAGAATGCCTGCTGGCTCGACACGATTGCAAATGACGGCGATATGTGATTTTTATTCGGCGAAAATATTGACGAATACCATAACAAGGACGCCCGTAAGTGACACTAAAACGCGAAAAATTCCGCGAATTGGCTGAAGGACGCACGACCAAGGCGCTCGATGCGATCGCCCGTATCGGCAACCTGTCGAACCGGCAGGTCTACGAATACGAGGACGGAGAGGTGAAGAAGATCATTCGGGCGTTGCGTGACGCCGTCGCGGAGGTCGAGGCTCGGTTCGAGGCGCCGCGGACCCGCAAGTCCGGCTTCAAGCTGTAGGCAGCCATGACCCCGTCCAGCGTCACCCCGATCCAGATCGACGACATCGACTTTCTCGTCTCAACCACCATCGAACGATGCCCACGCACGATGATGGTGCGCGAGTTGGCGAAGAACGCAATGGAGGCGGCGTCGCTCGCTCCCGGTGGCAGTCGTCAGGTCGTCTTCCGCACCGTGACGTTCAACGACACGCCCAAGCTCGCGATCTGGAACACCGGCCCCGGAATGGACGCCGCCGAGCTCTATCGGATGTGCGACCTCGCCTCGTCCATCCGCAAGCAGAAAGGCCTGGACGCCAATTTCGGGATGGGGGCGAAGGTGGCCTCCCTACCGTCCAACCGATTGGGAATGGTCTACCGCTCCTGCAAGTCTGGTACGGTCAATGAGGTGATCCTCTGCGAGCGCGACGGACGCTACGGTCGTCTTCGGCGATCACTGGAGAACGGCGACCTTGTCGAGGTCATCGACGTGACCGAACTGGCGACCGAAGAAGGATACGACCTGACTTACGACTGGACGGAAGTTCGGTTGCTGGGGAACGAGGCGGACCAGGAGACAGCCCGCGCACCGTACAACGGCGATCCAATTGTCGATGCGCAGTGGCTAGCGACCTACCTCTATCATCGGTTCTACCGCCTCCCTGACGGTGTCCGTGTGACCCTCCTGCCGGGGACGCACAAACTCGGTGACGGAACCCGGGCTTTCGAGCCCCTTCCGCGCCGCGCCGCCGCCGGCGCCTTCGAACGGACAGAGACGGTCGAGGCACCCGACGGTATCAAGATCCACTATTTCTATGATCCGCCCTACGAGAAATCGCCGAGCCACAACCGCTCAATCAGCGGCGCGATCCAGTCCGCCCTAAGCCTCGCCGGCGTCGTTTATCGCGATGAACTCTATGATGTGAAAACCGGGCGGGCCTGGTCCATCAACGCGCCGCTGTTCGGCATCCCCTTCGGATCCAAGCACATCTCCGTCCACATCGAACTGCCGGACGACGCGGCCGTGCTACCGGAGGCCTACCGCCAGTTCCTCCGGTATCAGGCCGGGGAGCAGGATGCGGTCCAGGCCGCGCATTTCGGCGACCTCGTTGCCCAGCATCGCCCCCAGTGGCTGATCGATGTCATTCGATCATTCGCGCCGGAGAGCACGTCCAACGACGACATCCGTGACGAGCTGCAGAAGCTGCTCGACGAGCTCAGGGTCCGGCGAGTTTCGCCAAGGCCTACCCCTGCCGGGATCCGTCTGATCGATCCGGCGAGCGGGGTCGGCGTTCAGCCTACGCGAGACGGAGAGGCCGGAGCCGGCGGCGGCTCAAAGCCCAAAACCAGACATGTCGATCTGAATCTGGCACCCCAGGGCTCGAAGGCGGCGGATCTCTGGAAGGACCGCGAACGCGCGCCCGAAATCGTCCTTCTGAGATCGCCCGAGGAGATCGACGAGAAACAGTTGCGAGGAAGAGCTGGCCGCTACTACGAGAACGGCCAGTTGTTCCTCAATATGCTCTATCCATCGATTGGCGAGATGCGTGATGCGCTAGAAGCCTCCTATGCTACGGTCGCCGATCTCGACAGCATGCGTGAGGCTGCGGTCCGGCAGGCCGAGAAGAGCATGGTGCTGCGCGTCGGACGTGCGGTCGTCTTCGCCCTGGCGAAGCAGCTCAACAAAGAGTGGGATCCCGACGCCGTGCGTCATGCTCTCGCGCCCGAGAGCCTCAGCCTCGCGGCTGACGACTTCTACGACTCCATCCAGAGCGCGCGCCGCAGCATGGGTCGACAGTTCCGACCCAACCGACAGGGTGAAGAGGTGGTGGTTGAAGACGAGGACGACTTCGTGCGCGAGACCAGCTGACACAGCGCGGATCCGCTGTGGCGATAACCGAGACCCGCCTGTGTAAAACGACAGGTGTAAATGCTTGTGACAGGCGGTTCATGATCTCACGCAGAGGTTGCCGTCTAGTTTTGGTGGCGGTAGCGTCGATACGGGTGCGGGGGACGTTGCCGTTTTGAACGCCACATATCTTGATGAGCCAACGCGGCAGTTTCGCGACGCGCTTCGGCTACTCTTCATCCTCGCCTATGCGGGTGAAGCAGCCGGCGATCCGCCGCCGGAACCCGATGCGGTTCGGGTCATCTGGTCCCAGAAACGCCTGCAAAAGATGGACTTCTGGATGCGCAATCCGGACCATCTGGCTCACGCCCTGCTAGACGAATACGAGGCCAGCGAAGACGCCGGATGGCTGCGTAAGGCTAAGGCCATTCTCAACAGTGAAGAGCCCGAGCTGCGTCGTGACGCCATGGCAAAATATCTCTGGGGTGCCTACGAGCCGATCGATACTGGTCTGGCGCCGCTCATCAGCTACGGCCTCGCCGTGACGCGTCGTCACCCCGCCAACCGCCGTCGCACCTATTTCCTTCTGGCGAAGGGAGCCGAGTTGGCGGGCCGAATGGCAAAGGAGATGGCGGAGGCGACCTGGTATGCGGATCGCGCCGGTCTGGTCGGCCGACTCTGCGAAGGCCGCAGGGGAGAGGACCTGGCGCGCATGCAGTACCAAAACCCCGAATACGCCAACGCCCCGAACGGCGAGACAATCAAGTCTATCGCCGAGCAGGTTCGCAAGAGACTCGAAATACTGGAAGCCGCCCGATGAGGGGAACACTCCCTGAAGCTCCGCTCGCGCCGCTTCGTGACGCCGTCGCCGATAAAGCCAAGGTCTCGCCGGCCGCGGTGGACCTTGTGCTGTCCGAGATCGGCGTCGGGGAGGAGCGGCCCACGCGTCGGGCGGATACCCTTGCGATCCGGCGCCTTGCGTTTAGCGGGGTCAAGCGCGCGACCAAATACGAGGATGGTCCCTATCAGTTCGCATGGTCGGATCTCGGGCCAGGTCTGTTCGGAATTCTCAGCCCCGATGCCAACCAGATTGGCAAGAGCACTCTGCTCGACGTCATGGTCTGGGCTTTGCGGGGGCGACCGAGGTCGCTGAAGCCGGAGGTGCGGGCTTGGATCGACGAGGTCGAGTTGGACTTCACCATCGGAGGCGAGCGCTATTGCGTCAGCTTCACCGACCTCGACGGCGTCCCCCAGGGCAAGCTGGTGTTACAGGCTCCCGGACCGGCTCGAACCCTCCAGGCCTTCAAGGGCGAGGACCATTTTGAACAGGTGATGGGCAACCTCATGATGGAGCGCTTCGCGCTGCAGCCCATCCCGAATGTGAGCCATACGGGTGAGGAAGCTAGCCAATTCATGCATGCATGGACGGCTTATGTAGCCTCGATGTTCATCGAAGGCTCCCACCCTGCCATCTTGGGCGACGTCACCACCGGCGCCCTCTGGTGGCGGATGCTGCAGCTGTTCATGGGCATGCCCTACGCAGCGACCCACATGGCGCTGAGGAACGCCGTCACGCTTGAACAGGCGCAGGCTGAAGGCATCTCCGTCGCTCGCGCTGCCCAAGCGCGCTATGGCGTCGAGATCAAGCATCTCGAGGGCGAGACGCGACGGTTGAAGGAACTCCTGAAGAAGGAGGCCGGAGCCGCGATCAGCGCTAGTGAGTTGGATGAGCTGAGTGCTCAGAACGCCACCCTCTTGCGGGAGTCCAGCGACCTGCAGGTGAGGGTCTCGGAGCTAGAGATCGCAGGTTCAGCCTGCGCACCCAGCGCTATGAAGCCAAGGCCACTCAACGGCGCCTCAAGGAGGGAGCCGCCTCGCGGAAGGTTTTCGCCGGTCTCGATCCGGTCTGCTGTCCTCGATGCTCGAGCGCCTTCGAGGAGGCGCGCAGTTTGGCCGAAGAGGCCGAGGGCCGATGTGCGGTCTGTGATCGCTCGACGCTGAACGATGATGGCGAAGCGCTCGAGGAGGCGCTGGAGGCGGCGCGGGAACGGGTCGAGAAACTCATGGTCGCCGAGAAGACGACCCAGTCCAAGCTTGACGCGGCCCGGAAGGAGCTGACGAGCGTCGTGAAGTCGCGGACGGCGGTCGCGGACAAGGTGCGTGAGGCGGAATCCCAAGCCGCGGCGATCCGCCGACGTCGTGAACTGGAGGACGAGGCGCTGCGTGTGGCGGGCGCGCTCGACCAGTTGAAAGCCCTCGCCCGTAAGGAAGTGCCGGAGCAGTCGGCCGAGCGCCTAGTGATCCTTAAGGCCGCCGAGCAAATCGCCGAGACCCGGATGAAAGCGGCCAGCATCGACGTCATATCCAAGCTCGGTGACGAGATGGTGCTTATCGCCCAGCGGTTCGGATTCAAGGGACTAGAGAGCGTCACGGTTCGCGGGAACGGGATTCAGGTCCGCATCTCGGGCGTATCGAGCTACTACAGCAAGCAAACCCCTGGGCAGAGGCTTCGCCTTAGGATCGCGCTTGTCATTGCCATGATGAGAATGGCGCATGACAGCGGCTTCGGCCACCACCCTGGTCTTTTGTTCATAGACTCGCCCGGCAGCGAGGAATTGAGTGAGCTGGACCTGCTGGCGATGATCTCGGAGATTAACCAGATCGCTGAAGAGACGCCGAACCTGCAGTTGTTCGTGGCGTCCGCCCGGGGCAACCTGCTGCAGCCAGCCTTCCACAAGGGCAACGTCATCCTCCCGACGGGTTCCGGGACCATGTTCTGATGCAGCCGGTGATAGAGTCATGATGGATGTAGCCGAACGGCTCTCGGCTGTTCCGGCGCCGTCGCTCGCCGACCTCGGAGGCTCGGAGGCATTGAGCGGTCAGCTTCACCTCGCCACGGACCTTCATGCTGACAGACTTGTGTGGGCCATCCTTAGCTCTGGAGCGGTCACCCCCGACCTCTTTCTTATCATCCTGGACATTCTGAGGCGTAACCGTCATCCGCTTGTACTGGCCGCTGCTAGCCAGCATGTGGCGACGGCGAAGCTGGCCGCCGGAGACGCCCGCACCGCCCAGAAGGTGTTGCTAGAACGCATCTCCGAGCGAGGGTCAGATCTAGATGCGGACCGAGCGTCCGAGGCGCTCGCGGGCGCCTTTCTGCTTGCTCAGGAGGCCGGTGCCTCCAGACCGTCCGTCATCGCGGCCTTGGATGACGTTCGGCCCGATGAAAATCCCTTGTTCGTCGCCCGTGCGGCGCGGCTTGCGGGACTGGCGTGGCTGTGGTCGCAGTCGCCTGACCTGACCGTCGTTCTGGAACGACTGACGCTCAGTGCCGAGGCCTCCGATCAGGCTCTCTATGAACTGGCGCTGATCGCCCTTGACGATGCGCTCGGACAAACTGACCTCGCCGCTTTGTTGTCGGGCCTGGAGGCGGCTTCGGAAGCCTTCAGTCGAGCTTCTGCGGCGGGACCTGACATGGACGAAGCTGCCGCGCTGGATCATGCCGTCTCGGCTGTCGCGGGTTACTGTTGGGGGCGCAATTCGAGGGAAGTGGAGTCCGACATCGCGTTGACTCGGGCCATAGCTGGATCGCGTTTGGTGGAGATGGATCGCTCGGCGCTGCGCGGCTGGTTGCGCCCTTCCTTCGCCAGCGAGACCGCGTGGTATGGCCTTGTTAGCGCACTAGAGGGCTTGCCCCTCAGGCTGGAGGAGGCGAGTTGGCTCAACGCGGTGCCAGTGCTCCGGCAGCTCGGCAGGCTTCGCGAGAGTTTGGCCGGTGACCTCGCGTCGGATGGCCTCCGTGCCGCAGTGATCGATCGAACGGCTGGCAGCCTGGTCGCGCGCGAGGGTCTCAGGGCTCACGTCCGCGCGTGGGCGGACGATCCCGGCACGCCGCCCGAAGAGCGCAAGCATGCTCAGGCACTACTCGAGACTATGGCCCAAGCCGGCGGGGTTGGGCCGGGAAAGCCGAGCGGCGGGATGGGGGAAGCGCCCGACGGTTCACCTGACCCGCTGCAGGCGCTGGCCAGACTGGATAACCTCGCACACGGGAACCCGCTCGTCGGGAAGCTTGAACAGGTCTATATCCAGCTGACCGACGCGTTGCGAGGTCATCCCGACTACACCGGCACCGTTCGGTTGGATATCCGCGTTCTGATCAAAAACATGATCCGCTTCCTCGCCCACTGCCTCGACGTCACCCCGTCGGCCGCCGACGGATTTTTCGACTTTCTCTTCGCACTGAGGGATGAAGCTCCCCTGGAGCGCGAGCTCCAAAAAAGCCTATGGCATTCACTGTGCCTTAGCGCCGACGGAATTCCCCAACACCAGATCCATCGCGAAACGCCAGACATAGGGACGGGCCGAGCCGATGTATCCATCACGCGCCCCGACTGGCGGTGCGTGATTGAGATTAAGCGCGAGCTGATCGACGCGTCCCGAGAAGGCATCCGCAAGTATCTGGGCCAAGCCGCCAGCTATCTGCTAACGGGGCCGAAACTGGGTTTTCTGGTCGTCCTTGACCTGTGTTCGCAGAAGGCCTGGTCCCTTACGGTGGAGGACAACTGCTGGGTTGAGCAGGTGCAGGGCCCGGCGGACAGTGCGCCCCGCGCGATCATCGTATGGCGGATACCCGGTGGTCGGCCGGCGCCTTCGAGTGTGAAAACGCCCATTATGGTGGCCTAGACGATCGTGCCGTCGGACATCGCATTCCATGACGGGGGGGACGGGCGCGGGCGCCGCCAGACTGCTTTGGCATTCCGCACTTCAGCGAATCTCGTCTTGGAATGTGAAGCGCGGAGCCGGCGCTATGATCGGGTCACCCGTGCAGAGACGGTGTGTCACCTCGACCTGAGGGGCAACAGCGGCCACGCTTGTGCTGACGGATACCCGAGGCAAGCAGTGGGACGGAAGCGGACGTCAGTGAGTGAGCTGGGCAAACGTCTGCTTCGCGCGTCGAGCTCAATGTCCGCTGCTGACGATTGACGGCCGTCGCAGAGCTGAGGCTGACTCCTGGCCGGCTCGGCTCTGAGTTTCCAGTTCCGGAGCGTCGCGCTCTTTGGGGCACGCTGCCCAACCGATCACCACTAGGTCGAATAGCGCGCTTTAATTCGATTGGCCGCACGATCCAGCTCTGGAAAGAGCGTGCTGTCCGATATGCCGAGCAACTCGAGCGCCTTACGCAATGGGCCCTTGGCGTCCTTGGGTATGACGAACTTTGTCTCGGTGATCGGATGAGCGAAATTGATCTTTTTCGTGGGCGTCAGACCATAAATAATGAAGCCGCCTGCCTGAGATAGTATCCGACGATTGCTCATTTTCGGGTGGACATAATACGGTTTGAAAAGGTCGATTGAGTTGATGATCGGCAGGAAATGTGGCTTCTCGGCGCGGATGAACTGGTGAAGGCGTTGATAGACAGGCTCGTCATTTATCCGCGCGATTTCCGCGCTTAGTTTGGTTCCGGCTGCTCGATTCTGCCGTATTCTGACTATCTCTACCTTTTCCCGCGCGGTCATGTTTGCCAAATTGGCAAGGCAACTTATGGCGTCGCTGTCGAAATATTTTTCGCGCTCCTCGGGAACGGCGAAGGCTGTCACCGCCCCGTCGCTTTCTTCACCAGCGGGGCCCGGATCGGTAGCAAAATATAAGGCCACTAGGGGGTTCTGCGACACGTCCATCAAACGGGTAGGCAAGCCGAAATGCTGCATCCGCACCAGACGGTCAAACATCGTCTCGTCGGTGGCGAATTCGCCAGGATGGACAGAAACAAGGTCTCGGACTGCTCGCTTTTCACTGTCGGCCAGACTGGTCAGATCTGAACGGAACAGACCCGGAATATTGGGCCAGCGGGCATCGCGCTGGCCTCGATAGCATTTGAATAAAGGCTGTGCATCAGCATAGGCGGTCATCGAAGAGATGAAGGCCGTTAGACTCGATCCGTGCTCCTCACCTGCCGAGGTTGTGGCCGGCAATATCTTTAAGTTCTTCAAAGGCTACCCCTCCAGCGCACAGCTTCGATTGTTGCGTTTCCGTCACCGGGCGATCAAGAGGCAAATGAAGTTCGCCGAAAGAGTTTGCTGCTCTTTGTGAGTGGAATGTTCGATTTTCGGTTTCGAGGCGATGTCCGCTGTTGACGCTAAACGGCCTCCCAACCCGGCAGACCTTGCAATATGCGCGCGGCGTTCCTCACCGGGTTGATGTGGCCATAATGGTCCTCGATCATCTTCACTGACGTACCCATCTGCTTGGACAAGAAATAGACGTCGACGCCTTCGGTCAGGCGGAAGGTCGCGTAGGTGTGGCGAAAGCAATAGGTCGAGCGCGTCGATCCTGATGCGCTGAGAAGCAGGCCTGCTTCTCTAAGAAGCGCTTCGATCTGATCGGCATAGAGGGTGGCTGCGGGATCACCCTTGCCATTGACGAAGACGGCCCCCTCGGGCGCCGTCTCATCGGTTGTCAGGGAGCGAACTCGCTCCAGGTAGTCGGCGACATTTCCGGCCGCGACCAGCTGGCGCGACTTGTCCTTTCCCCGCACGTGAAGAACGACCATCCGCCGCCCGTCGGTATCGGTCCGGATCGCCACATCCCTCCAGCGGAGGTTCTTGGCCTCGGCCGGACGCATGCCCGTGTTGCACATGATCAGAATGAAGTTGTAGGCGAGCTGACGGTGCCATTCGGACTTCCTGGTTCTGGCGCGCTTGATCCAGCTGCGCGCGAAGGTGTGGAGCTTGCGGTACTCCTCGGGCGTGAACGCATCTCTGCGCACTTTCGCCAGCGGCAGCTTGCCCTTGTAGACATGGCTCTCCGGCACGAACCGCTTGCCCGCTGCGAAGGCGATGACAGACCGGAAGATGGATATCTCATAGCGGATGGTGGCGTCCGACACCGGTCGTCCGCCGCGCCCCTGCCCATTCTGGCGGCGCCAGAGGGGATAGCCCAGGAAGTCGTCGTGCGAGACGTGGGCGATCTGCTTGGCGCCTACGTAGCGATTGATCTGGGCGCGAATGATGGATTCCACGACCTTCCAGCGATGGTGGGTGATCTCGCCGGCCTCAGAGCGGGCCTTCTGATGGTCGGCGTACATCTTCGCGATCTGAGCAAAGGTCCGGTTGAATACCGGGACATCGTGCTTCACGCGAAAGCGCAGATCCGCGTCGGCGTCGAAGGCCGCCTCCCTGGCCGTCGTCACGTCGGCGGTGCGAAGCGAGACCGTCTTGTATCGGTCCGAGCCGGGCACCCTGATGCGGCAATACCAGTTGCGGTGCTGAACATCGGCACGGCGGAAGAGAATGAGCCCAGGCTTCAATTCCTGGGGGTCGATCAAAAAGGCCATCCGGGCGGCTCCCTGTGCAGGGTCTGTGTCGCCTCAGGGCCTAAGTCCTTGACTCTCCATAGGCTGGATAGGCTCTGAGCAGGCATTGAGCGTGGACAAATCTGAAGAGAAACAAACCCGTAACATCACCCCCTCTCCCCTTGTGGGAGAAGGTGGACGGCGAAGCCGGACGGATGAGGGGTTTTGCGCCCCTGACTGTCAGCCGGCGTCAAACTTCGGAGAGACCCCTCATCTGGCCTGGCGGGCCACCTTCTCCCGCAAGGGGAAAAGGATAAGAAAAACGCCCCGCCAGTGTCCTGACGGGGCGTTTGCCGTTGGTATTTTGAGGGCCTCAAGCAGCGCGAACGCGCGTCAGGCCCCTGAAAAAGATCAGGCGTTGGCGGCAGACGGTTGCTGCTTGGCGGCGCGGGTCAGGGCCACGGCGATCAGGCGGTCCCAGCCCAGCAGCGACACCAGATGGGCGTAGATCTGGCCCAGGGCGCCGTTGTCGCGCAGTTCGACCAGCTTCTCGGCCGGCAGGGCCTTCAGCTTGTCTTCCGAGATGGCGAAGTATTCGGCGATCTTCTGCGGCGTTCCGGCCGAGCCGTCGGCGTTGCGCGGGGTGTAGTTGGCCTCGCGCACTTCAAACAGGTCCAGTTCCTTCAGCAGGGCCAGGAAGGACTCGGTGCGCACGCGCTCCTGTTCGAAGTTGTTGCAGAACTCCATGCCGAAGTTGACGTAACCGCTGGGCTGGCCGTTTTCGAACAGGGGCGTCTCGCCGCCTTCGACCACGAAGGGGGCGGCGCGGTCGATGCACAGGACCAGACGCTTTTGCTCGTCGTCATTGGCGAAGACGAACGGATAGCGGCGCACATAGGCCGGGATATAGGCGTCGGGGCGGAAGTCGCCGTCCTCGATGAACAGGTTCTCACCGGCGTTCAGGCCCATGGCCGCGACCGGCTGCTTGGCTTCGCCGACGAAGATGATCGGATAGGTCAGGGCGGCCGGGGCGAACTCGGTCACCGTCAGCGGCACGACATTGGTCTGGGCCACAAAGGCGTAGGGCTTGTCCGCCGGGGTCACGCCCAGCTTGCCGTGGGCCTCGGCCGACAGGGGCTCGGGCTGGGAATAGAACAGGACGTTGCCCGACAGGGGGCTGTTCGCTTGGGTCGCGTCGGTCATGAATGGTCGGATCTTCTGAACAGAAAGGTCGGTTCTTCTAGCCCATGGTCGGAGCTGCCGCAAACGCCGGTGTTCGATCAATGACGCACAGGCCTCGCCCGCAGACGGGCGGGTGCGACGACGGATGTGGTTGCAGCCTTCATCCCGAACACCTAGCTGTAGTTCATGGGTCTCGCTTGCGATCATGAACACGTCCACGGAGGGCCGGACGCCGCCGAGGTGGAACGCGCCCTGACGGCGGTCGAGGCGCGCTGCGCCGCCGACGGCGAGCGCATGACCGCCCCGCGTCGCCGCGTGCTTGAACTGCTGCTGGCCGCGGGCGAGCCGGTGAAGGCCTATGATCTGATCGCCCGCTATGGGGTGGATGGACAGGCGGCCAAGCCCCCGACGGTCTATCGCGCGCTGGACTTTTTGGAGCGCCGGGGACTGGCGCACCGAATCGCCTCCATCAGCGCCTATGTCGCCTGCACCGCCGATGCGCTGGGCGAGGATCAGGGCCATGCGGCGGCCTTTCTGATCTGCGACTGCTGCGGCGCCGCTGAAGAGGTGGCGGTTCAGGGCGGCGACGCTTTCGCCCGCGCCGCCGCCGGGGCGGGTTACGCCATTGAACGCACCACCATAGAAGGGCATGGCCGCTGTCCGGCCTGTCGCGTGGCGGCCTGAAGCCGATGGACGCCCTGGCCCTGTCGGCGCCGCGCCGGATCAGCGTCCCCATCGACAACCGCTGGGGCGCGGGCGAGATGGCGGTCCTCGACTTCGGCGATCCGGAGCGCCCGGTCGATCTGGTCTTCGTCCACGCCAACGGCTTCAACGCCCGCACCTACCGCACCCTGCTGCAGCCCCTGTCCAGCGCCCTGCGCATCTGGGCGCCGGACCTGCGCGGCCACGGCGCGACACGCCTGCCCGCCACGCCGCATGGTCATCGCAGCTGGAAAGATCATCGCGACGACCTGATCGCCCTGTTGCAGGCGATCAACGGTCCGCCCGTCGCCCTGGCCGGTCATTCCATCGGCGGGACCAGCGGCCTGCTGGCCGCCGCAGAACGGCCGGACCGGGTGTCGCGCCTGCTGCTGATGGACCCGGTCATCTGGCCGCGCTCCATGGTGATGGCGTTGAGGCTGCCGTTGTCGGAGCTCGCCTTGCGCGGCTTGCCTATTGTTTCGCAGACGCTGAAGCGCCGTGCGGTGTTCGACAGCCGCGAGCAGGCGCTGGCCGCCTATCGCGGACGCGGCGCCTTCAAGGGCTGGTCCGACATGATGCTGGCCGACTATCTGGCCGACGGGCTGACCGAGACGGACAGAGGGCTGGAGCTGACCTGCGCCCCGGCGTGGGAGGCCTCTAACTATGCCGCACAGGCGCATGATCCGTGGCGGGCGCTGGCCCGCTATCCGGGCGCGGTGCGCATCCTGAAGGGCGAGACGGGCAGTCTGTGTGCGGTCGCGCCCTCATCGCGCCGATCCCGCGTGCAGGTGGAGACGGTCGCGGGCGGCGGGCATCTGTTCCCCATGACCCACGCCGAGATCACGCGCGACGCCCTGTTCGATCTGGCGGTCTGAGCGCGCCGGGGCTTGCCGCGCGGCGGTTCGGTGCTAGTCCTGACGGACGATGACGTCGAACGCCGTTTCCCCTCATCTGCCGCGCATCCTGCTGGGGACGCTGATCGGCGCCGTTCTGGGCCTGTTGATGCTGGGCGTGGCGCTGGCTGCCTGGTGGCTGGCCGTGGCGCGGCATGAGCCCCAGCGTCTTGCGCCGTCGGAAGATCTTGAGGCGCGGCTGCAGGCGGCGGCGGGACCGACGGCCTTCGGACTTGAGCCGGTCTATGTGCATGACCCGGCAGGGGCGGGCGCAAAGTGGCTGGCGGGCGTCGCGCCCGAACTGGAGGCGCAGGGGCGCGAATTACGGCCTGTGCCGTCCGATGATGCTGAACTGGTCCGCGAGATCGAACGTCTGGCCGGGCGCTGGGCCGAGCCGCCGCGTCGCCCCTTGTTGATCTGGCGGGGACCGGGGGGGCTGATGCTGTGCCGCTGCGACCACCCCCGCGCGCGGGCGCAGGCGCGTCTGCTGCTGGCCGGGCCGCAGGCGGCTCCCGATACGCCGGACGTGAAAGCGCCGTCGTCGCGCCGTCCGGCGGCCGGACAGGGCGGCGCGCCCTATCCCCGTCTCGGCCCGCCGGAAAAGGCAGAGTCGCAGAGGCCGGAACAGCCAAAGGCCTCGGCGGAACCGGCGAAGGCGCCCGCGCTGCCCGAGCGCACCACGCCGCCGCCCTCCCTGCCGGGGGATCCGACGCCTGCGGAGAAACAGGCGAAGACAACGCCTGCGCCTGCACGAGCGCCGGGCGCGCGCCCTTCATCGCCCCGGCGCACGGACCCGCCTCAGGCGCGACGCGACGCCGACAGCCTGTTCTTCTGAAGCCTCAGTCCAGCCGGGCGCAGGCGTGGATCAGCTTCTCCACGTCGTCCTCGCTCTGATACAGGCTGAAGCCGAAGCGGATCACGTCGTCGCGCACGTCGGCGATGACGTTCATGTCCTGAAGCGCCGCCTTCCAGCGCGGGGCGTCAGCGTGGCGCAGCGCCAGAAAACGCGCGCGCGGCGCCGTCCCCTCGACCGGGTTCAGGATCTCGGCCTGCGCCAGCGCCCCGGCCTCGTTTGATCGGATCGCCGTCTGGAAACGGGCCTGAAGACCGCGCGCGTGATCGGCGATCATCGCCGTGGTCAGGTCGTGCTGGTCCAGCATCCGGCGCACGGCGTTGAAGCGGTAAAGGGCGCTGGCGTCGAAGGTGGCGCCCCAGAACCGGCCGCCGTCGGTGCGGTATTGAACGCCGCCGGGCGGGCCTTCCAGATGGCCGAACTCGGCGAACCAGCCGGTCACGACCGGGCGCGGGCCGAAGCCGGGCGGGGCGTGCAGGAAGCAGGCGCCTTCGCCCGCCATGGCGTATTTATAGCCGCCCGCCAGATAGAAGATCCTGTCCGCCACGGCTGACAGATCGGTCGGCGTCGCCATGAAGCCGTGATAGCCGTCGACCACCACCCAGGGCCCGGCCGGATCGGCCAGTTCCGCCAGTTCGGCGATGCGCTCGAACAGGCCGCCGGTGCGGAAGAAGACCTGACTGACGAAGATCAGATCGTGGCCGCCTGCCCTGGCCGCCGCGACGAAGCGATCGGCGAAGGTGTCGAACGGGGCCAGCGGGATGCGGGTGACGACAACCTGGCCGGCTTCTTCCCAACGCTCCGACTGGCGGCGGAAGGAGTGGAACTCTCCGTCGGTGGCCAGGATGCGCACCGGCCCCGCCGTGTCGATGGCCGAGACGATGCGCAGCAGGATTTCATGCGTATTGGGCGCGAAGATCAGGCTGTCGGGCGAGGGCAGGTTCAGTTCGCGGGCGACGTGGCCCTGCGCCTCGGGCACGACGTCGCCGAAGACCAGATCCCATTTGCGGTCGGCGAAACGGTTGGCCTCGGCCCAGGCCTGAACCTGACCGTCGAAGCTGGCGTCGGGCCACAGGTGATGGCTGTGAGCGGCGAAATGCAGGCGTTCCGGGTCGAGGCCCAGCGCGCGCGAGAACAGGGGCTTGTAGTTCATGACGGCACGCTAACCCGCATGGCGGGCGGCGTCACCGGGCAGTTTGACGTAGCTATCTCCCATTCCTGCTCTCTCGCTTCAGCGAGCAAACCCCTACCGCCCGAACACCTCGACGCCGACCCTGCCGTCGGTCGCCAGCCAGGCGCGCTTCATGCCCTGACTGTTGTAGGGCTGGGCGATGTTCCCTTCGCGATCCAGAGCGATCAGGCCGCCGTCTCCGCCCAGGGCGCCGATGCGGTCGATGACAGCCTGCGACGCCTCGGCCAGCGACTGACCGGCGGCGACGCCGAAGGCCGTCCGCGCGGCGGCGGCGACGCGGATGAAATACTCGCCCTGTCCGGTGCAGGAGACGGCGGCGTGCTCGTCGGCCCAGGTTCCGGCGGCGGGGATGGGGGTGTCGCCGACACGGCCCGGCATCTTGCCGAACACGCCCGCCGTCGAGGTGGCGGCGGCCAGACGGCCCTGGCTATCCAGCACGCAGCAGCCGACGGTGCCGTGGCTCAGGCCGCCGGGCGGATGGTTGTCCTCGCCCGTGCCGGCGCGGGTGTACCAGGCCTCTGGGTCTTCGATCCGCGCCAGACCCTGTTCGTCGGCGAAGCGGGCGGCGCCGTTCCCGGCCAGCATGACGTGGGGGGTGCGGTCCATCACCGCGCGGGCGGCGACGACCGGGTTGCGGAAGCCCTGCAGGGCCGCGACGGCTCCGGCCTTGCCTGTCACGCTGTCCATGATG
Organism: Brevundimonas diminuta; assembly: GCF_039673845.1. Classification (GTDB taxonomy): domain Bacteria; phylum Pseudomonadota; class Alphaproteobacteria; order Caulobacterales; family Caulobacteraceae; genus Brevundimonas; species Brevundimonas diminuta_E. The sequence continues at coordinate 141,335 of NZ_JBDJMK010000005.1, forward strand.
CTGGCGTCCAGCTCATAGTCGCCCGCCAGATTGGGCGAGGCGCCGCGCCCGGCGACATAGAGGCCTGAATCCTCCAGCATGACCACCGCCTCGACCGCCACATCCAGCGCCGAGGCCCCGGCGTCCAGCCGCGCCTTCATGGCTTCGACGACCTCGCGCATGTGCACCACCTCGGCGTCATAGTTGCGCTCGCGCCGGGCGCCCGCGCCGCCATGAAGGATAAGGGCGGTTTTCGCCATGATCGTCTCCTTGCCTCGTTTGGCCTCTTTGCATCCGGCCGTGCGCTGATTAGCGTCGTGATCGTGTCGGCGCCAAGGCCGATGGGGGATAGCTGAAAAGAGTTCCTATGCGCGCAGTCCTGTCCAAGGCCCCCGGCGGCCCGGAATCGCTTGTCGTCGAGGAGATCATGGACCCCACGCCCGGACCGGGCGAGGTGGTGATCGAGGTCAAGGCGGTGGGCGTCAACTATCCGGACGCCCTGATCATCGCCGACAAATACCAGTTCAGGCCCGAGCGCCCGTTTGCGCCGGGCGCCGAGGTCGCAGGCGTGGTCGACGCCGTCGGCGAGGGCGTAAAGGGCGTGTTCCGGGGCGATCGCGTCGTTGCCGTGCCCGGCTGGGGCGGCATGGTCGAGCGGCTGAAGGTCAGGGCCGAGACCCTGATCCCCATTCCCGACGGCATGGATTATGAGACCGCCGCCGCCTTCATCATGACCTACGGCACCAGCTACTACGCCCTGAAGGACCGGGCGCAGCTTCAGCCGGGCGAGACCCTGCTGGTGCTGGGCGCGGCGGGCGGCGTCGGCGCCGCCGCCGTCGAACTGGGCAAGGCGATGGGCGCGCGCGTGGTCGCCGCCGCCTCGACCAACGACAAGGTCGAGTTCGCGCTGGAGCTGGGCGCCGACAACGGCCTGATCTACCCCTCCGGCCCGATGGACAAGGCGGCCCAGAAAGAGCTGTCGGGCGAGTTCAAACTGTCGACCGGCCGCGACGGCGCCGATGTGGTGTTCGACGGCGTCGGCGGCGACTACGCCGAACCGGCCCTGCGCGCGATGGACTGGAACGGCCGCTATCTGGTGGTGGGCTTCCCGGCTGGGATTCCATCCCTGCCGCTGAACCTGACACTGTTGAAGTCGGTGTCGGTGGTCGGCGTCTTCTGGGGCGCCGCCGTGGCGCGCGACCCGCAAGGCCACGCCGCCAACATGGCCGAACTGATGCAGCTCTACACCGAGGGCAAGATCAAGCCCCGCGTCAGCCGCACCTTCCCGCTGGAACGCGCACACGAAGCCATCCAGGCCCTCAGCGACCGCACCGCCATCGGTAAGATCGTCGTGAAGGTCGAGGATTGATCGCAGTGTCCTTCTCCCCTTGTGGGAGAAGGACCTATTCCTCTTCCTCTCGCAGCCGCTTCAACGCCTGCGCGGCCAGTTCATGGTGGCGGGGCTTGAGGTGGGCGCCGAGAGTGGCCAGCACGGCGGCGAGGACCGCTGCGTCGTCGGTGAAGCCGATGCCGACAAAGACGTCGGGAATGGCGTCGAACGGCATGACGAAATAGGCCAGCGCGCCCAGGATCAGCCCTTTGGCCGCCAGCGGCGTCTTGGGATCCTGGGCCGCATACCAGGCCGCGACGGCCTGATCGGCGAAGGGGATGCGGGCGGCGGTGCGGCGCATCTTGGGCCAGAAGCCCTTGCGCACGCGGACCTCATTCACCTTCTGGACAGAGGGAAGCAGCGCCTTCTCAGGATTGATGGCGTCTTCGGGCGACATTCCATTGGTCTTTGCGGTCATGACCGCTAAATCCTCGCGTGAGCACTCGGTTCAATCGAATATAGGGACGACTTCCATGAAACTCGACGCTTCGATCGCGGCGGTGGTGACGGGCGGGGCTTCGGGCCTCGGCGAAGGCACGGCGCGCGCCCTGGCGGCCAAGGGCGTCAAGGTCGCCCTGTTCGACCTGAACGAGGAAAAGGGCGAGGTCATCGCCAAGGAAATCGGCGGCGTCTTCTGCAAGGTCGACGTGACCTCGGACGAGAGCGTCGCCGCCGGCTTCGCCAAGGCCCGCGCCGCCCACGGGCAGGAGCGTCTGACCGTCAACTGCGCCGGGATCGCCACAGGCCAGAAGACCGTCAGCCGCAAGCGCGACACCGGCGAGATCCGCGCCCACGACATGGCCCAGTTCGAGCGCACCGTCTCGATCAACCTGTTCGGCACCTTCCGCGTCCTGTCGCAGTCGGCGGCGGGCATGGTGACGCTGGAGCCGATGGAAGACGGCGAGCGCGGCCTGATCGTCAACACCGCCTCGGTGGCGGCTCAGGACGGCCAGATCGGCCAGGCGGCCTATTCGGCGTCCAAGGGCGGCGTCTACGCCATGACCCTGCCGGTCGCGCGCGACCTGGCGCAGGAAGGCGTGCGGGTGAACACCATCCTGCCCGGCATCATGTGGACGCCGATGATGGCCGGCATGGACCAGAAGGTTCAGGACAGTCTGGCCGCCGCCATCCCCTTCCCCAGCCGCCTCGGCACGCCTGCGGACTACGCCGCACTGGCCCTGCATCTGGCCGAGAACGTCTACATCAACGGCGAGTGCATCCGTCTGGACGGAGCGATCCGCCTGGCGCCTCGCTAAGGCGAGGAGGGGAAGGCCGCTAACGCTCGCCGCGCGGCGGCTCGCTGCTTGAGCGGGCTGGGCGCATAAGGAACTGGCGGCTCTGTTTTTGAAGCGGCCTCCGAGGCGTCCTTGCGGGCGTTTCGGGGGCCGTTTTCGTGTGGAGTTTCAGGACTATTCGAAAAAGATCAGCGGATTGGTCGAAAATCGAAAAAGGGGCTTGCGCGATCCGAAGCGTGTCCGCTATACGCCCCTTCCTCGACGGGGAGCAGCACATCGCTCCCAACGGAGTGCGGGCGTAGCTCAGGGGTAGAGCATCACCTTGCCAAGGTGAGGGTCGGGCGTTCGAATCGCCTCGCCCGCTCCAGTCGAAAGGGAAAACGGGGTCCGGCCGCAAGGTCGGGCCCCGTTTCCTTTTGCGCCCACCATCGCAGACGAATGATCCGGGCTGGGATCAACTGTCGCGGTTCCGTGTTCCGCGCGCAGATTCCTTTTCGTCAAACCGTCGCTACCGCGTCGCCGCTGCACATTAGCCATCCCCGCCAGAACCGGAGCGCCAGATGCGGCGCCGGGCGTCGGGGACAAGCACATGAAGCTCGGACTTCTTCTCAGCGCGGCCAGCCTGCCGCTTATTTTCGCCGTGGCCGCCCAGGCGGCTGATGTGGCGGCTGATGTGGACGCGGCTCCCGCCGCCGTAGCCGCCGTGGCGGGCGACGGTCTGGTCGGCCGCGTCGTCAGCGCCGACGGCTCGCCTCTGCCGGGCGTCGAGATCATCGACCGCGCCAGCGGCCGCCGCGCCGTCAGCAACAGCCAGGGCGAGTTCAACCTGGGCGGCGTCTCGGGTCAGGTGACGCTTGAGGCCCGCTACATCGGCCTGCCGACCGCGACGCAGACGGTCGCCGCCGCGCCGGGGCGCCTGACTTCGGTTACTGTCATGATGGGATCGGGCGACGCGGTCGCCGTGGCCGATGTCGTCGTCAACGGCGTCATCACCGATGGCGTGGCCCGCTCGCTGAACCAGCAGAAGAATGCGGACGGCACCGTCAACATCCTGTCGGCCGACGCCATCGGCCGCTATCCCGACCCGAACGTGGCGGAATCGCTGCAGCGGGTGCAGGGCATCGCTATCCAGCGCGATCAGGGCGAGGGCCGCTATATCAACGTGCGCGGCGCGCCGTCGTCCTTCACCGCCATTTCCGTGGACGGCGTGGCTATTCCTGCGGTCAGCCCGACGACCCGCGCCGTCGATCTGGACACCCTGCCCAGCGACATCGTCTCGACGGTCGAGGTGTCCAAGACCCTGACCCCGACCCAGGATGCGGACTCCATCGCCGGCGCGGTCGAGATCAAGACCCGCTCGCCCTTCGACAAGCGCCGTCTGGCGGTCAGCGGCTATGCGGGCGGCAGCTATAACGACTACGGCGGCTCGGACACGCGGGCGGGCGCGACCATCTCCAACGTCTTCGGCCCGGACCAGACCTTCGGCGCCCTGCTGTCGCTCAGCTATTCGGAAACCAACCGTCGCCCCGACAACGTCGAGAACGCCTGGGTCTTTGACGAAGATACCGGGCGCTATCTGATCGAAGAGACGCTGTTCAAGGACTATGAGACCAAGCGCACGCGTCAGGCCCTGACCGGCGCTCTGGAATGGCGCCCCAACGACGCCGTGCGCGCCTGGCTGCGGGGCTCACACGCCGAGTTCGAGGACGACGAATATCGCGACACCCTGCGGTTCGGCTATTCGGACGGCGAGGTTCAGGCGGGCGCGACCGATCATTCGGCGACCTTCAAAGATGCGCGCATCTATAAGGCCCTGCGTCACCGCACCCAGAACAACCAGATCACGACGCTGAACACGGGGATGGAACGCACCTTCGGCAACGGCGCCGTGTGGGATGCGACCCTGTCGTGGGCCAGGAGCGAGCAGACCTATCCGCACCGCGATGAACTGGTCTTCCGGTCCGGCAAGCAGACGCTGAGCTATGACACCAGCGACCACTATCAGCCGACATATTCGGCCTTTGCTGATCCGAGCGGCTATTATCTGAACGCCGCCAATTACGACTTCCGCGAGAACACCTTCCGCTCGAACTCGACCACGCAGGAGGATGTGGCGTTCAGGACGAACTATGAGCTGCCGACCATCATCGCCGGTCGCGAAGTGACGCTGAAGTTCGGCGCCAAATACAGCACCCGCGACGTGGAGGCGGATGAAGAACGCTTCCGTGATCGCAACGCCGCCGTCAGCCCCGGGGCGATGGGGCCGCTGCTGTCGGGCAGCGAGTCCCAGAACTATGACTACCGGCTGGGCTTCAAGCTGGATCACGGTCAGGTCGCGGATTATTTCGAGCGTATCCGCGCGACGTCGACCAATCCGGATCCGGCCGCCGGGGTGCGCCGCGTCCCGCAGTCGATCACGGCCGACTACACCGCCAATGAAGACGTGCTGGCGGCCTATGGTCAGGCGCGTTTCGACGTCGGCGCGACCAATGTCCTGGTCGGCCTGCGTGTCGAGAAGACGGATTTCGAGGGTTCGGCGCTCAATGTTCCGAACAAGGGCGATCCGGTGAAGGTCACGGTCCAGCGCGACCAGACCGATTTCTTCCCCAATCTGACGCTGCGCCACAGCTTCAGCGACCAACTGGTCGGCCGCTTCGCCCTGACGCGGGCGATCTCGCGGCCGGACTACAAGGACATCGTTCCGCGTGTTCTGGACACCACCGACAGCGGCCGCACCACGGTGTCGCGCGGCAATCCCGACCTGAAGCCGACCCTGTCGAACAACATCGACGCGGGGCTGGAGTATTATCTGCGTCCGCTGGGCGTGGTGTCGGCCAACGCCTTCTACAAGGATCTGTCGAACTACCGCTTCACCCTGATCACGGAGGGGGCGCCCTATGCCCCGTCGCCGTCGGGCGTGGCGTCCATCACCGAGGCCCTGAACGCGCCGGACGGCCATCTGATGGGCATTGAGTTCAACTGGCAGCAGACCTTCGGCTTCCTGCCGGGATGGGCGTCCGGTTTCGGCGTCTTCGCCAACTACACCCTGACGGACGCCGAGATCAAAACCAGCGGGACCTATGGCGGGCGCGACCGCTTCACCCTGCCGGGCCAGTCGGATGCGACCTATAACCTCGCCCTCTTCTATGAGCGCAGCGGCCTCAGCGCGCGGGTGTCCTACACCCATCGCGGCGACTATCTGGAGGCGATCGACGCCAAGAACCCCGGCATGGACCTGTGGGTCGAGGGGCGCGGCCAGCTGGACTTCACCGCCTCCTACGACTTCGGCAACGGGGTCGAGGTGTTCGGCGAGGCCAAGAACCTGACCGACACGGCGGGCGTCCGCTACTATGGCTCGCGCGAGCGGACCTATGAGTATGAGAAGTTCGGCTACAACGTCTTCATGGGCGTTCGCTTCAAATACTGATCGGTTCCTGAGCAGCTGAACTGATCGGCTGAAAACGGAAGGCCGGGCGGCGACGCCCGGCCTTTTGCTTTCGCCGGCATGGCCCCCGCCGGGATCAGGGCCTATATGGACTGTGGCGGTTGACCCCGCCGGGGCTGGCGCTAGTGTCCGCGCCGCTTCTTTTTCAGCGCCTGCCCGGCGCCCGAACCCTCAGAGGACCTCATGGCCGACGCCGCTTCCCAGACCTATGACGTGGTGATCATCGGGGGCGGGCCGGGCGGCTACAACGCCGCCATCCGCGCCGGACAGCTGGGGCTGAAAGCCGCCCTGGTGGAAAAGCGCGCGACGCTGGGCGGCACCTGCCTGAACGTCGGCTGCATGCCGTCCAAGGCCCTGCTGCACGCCTCGGAACTGTATGAGGCCGCCAACAACGAATTCGCCGGTATCGGCATCGAGGTGAAGCCCAAGCTGAACCTGGGCCAGATGCACAAGGCCAAGGACGACAGCGTCGAGGCCCTGACCAAGGGCATCGAATTCCTGATGAAGAAGAACAAGGTCGACGTGGTGAAGGGCTTTGGCCGCATCGCGGGCGCCGGCAAGGTCGAAGTCGAAGCCGAGGGCGGCGCCAAGACCACGCTCGAAACCAGGAACATCGTCATCGCCACCGGCTCCGAGCCGACCCCGCTGCCGGGTGTCGCCTTCGAGGACGGCAAGGTGATCGACAGCACCGGCGCCCTGTTTCTGCCCAAGGTTCCCAAGCATCTGATCGTCATCGGCGCGGGCGTCATCGGCCTTGAGCTCGGCTCGGTCTGGCGTCGTCTGGGCGCCCAGGTCACGGTCGTCGAATTCCTCGACAAGGTCGGCGCGGGCATGGACGGCGAAGTCGCCACCGCCTTCCAGCGCGGCCTGACCAAGCAGGGCATGACCTTCCGCATGGGCACGAAGGTCACCGGCGCCAAGACGTCCAAGGACGGCGTTGAACTGACTCTCGAACCGGCCAAGGGCGGCGAGGCCGAGACCCTGAAGGGCGACGTGGTTCTGGTCGCCATCGGCCGTCGTCCCTACACCGAAGGTCTGGGGCTGGAGACGGTCGGCGTCACGCCGGATCAGCGCGGCTTCATCGCCAACGACCACTTCAAGACCTCGGCGCCGGGCGTCTGGGTCATCGGCGACGTGACCCACGGCCCGATGCTGGCCCACAAGGCCGAGGAAGACGCCGTGGCCGTGATCGAGCTGATCGCAGGCAAGCCGGGCCACGTCGACTACGACCTGGTGCCGTCGGTCATCTACACCGGCCCGGAAGTGGCCTGGGTCGGCAAGACCGAAGAGGCGCTGAAGGCCGCGGGCGTCAACTACAAGAAGGGCAAGTTCCCCTTCGCCGCCAACAGCCGCGCCAAGATCAACCACGAGACCGAGGGCTTCGTGAAGGTTCTGGCCGACGCCGCGACCGACAAGGTTCTGGGCGTCCACATCTATGGCCCGCAGGCGGGCGAGCTGATCGGCGAGGCCTGCATGACCATGGCCTTCGGCGGCGCCTCGGAAGACGTGGCCCGCACCTGCCACCCGCACCCGACCCGCTCGGAAGCCTTCCGTCAGGCCGCCATGGGCGTCGAAGGCTGGACGATGCAGGCGTAAGAGCCTCACCGTCTTTCAGATCGAAATCGGCACGGCGCGCTCCGCAAGGGGCGCGCCGTTTTCGTTGGGGCGGATTGCGGAAACTTAACTTGTCCGGACGCGGCTTGGCCCTCAGCTTCGCGGCGGTTTCCAAGAGCGAGGGCGAGGCGATGCGTTTGGGGTTTTGGCTGGCGGCGGCGGCCTGTGCGGCGATCGGTTCGGCGGCTGTGGCGCAGGAGTATCGTCCCACGTTTCATCCCGACCAGTTGAAGGGCCCTCCGGCGGGCGCGCTCAATGAGGTGCTGGTGCTCGGCTCGCCGCACCTGTCCGCCCTGCCGGACAGTTTCCGGTCCGAGCGGTTGGAGCCCCTGCTGACGCGGCTGGAAGCGTGGGCGCCGACCGCCATCGCCATCGAGAATCTGTCGGGCCTGCAGTGCGACTCCATGCGGCGCTATCCGTCGCGCTACGCCGAGACGGTCGAGGATTACTGCTATGATCCGGCCGACGAAGGGCGGGCGCTGGGGCTGGACGTGCCGGCGGCCAACGCCGAGGTGGAGCGCCTGCTGGCGGCCTGGCCCGAGACGCCGTCGGCGGCCGAACGGCGGCGTCTGGCGGCCCTGTTCCTCGCTGCGGGAGAGCCGGGCTCCGCCCTGGTCCAATGGCTGCGTCTGCCCGCAGACGAACGGGCGTCGGGCGACACCCTGACGGACGACATGGCGGCGACGCTGAATCGCCGCGTGACGAGAAAGAACGAGGTCGATCTGATCGCCGCCGTCCTGGCGGCGCGGCTGGGACACGAGCGTCTGTGGCCCGTGGATGATCACACGGCGGATTTCCCGACCCCGCCCGATGAGGAAGAGGCCCAAGGCAAGGCCATCATGGCGGCCTGGGACAACCCCCATGTCCAGGCGATCAGAGCCATGGATCAGCGGCTGGAGGCCGATCTGGACAAGGCGGACGGCATGCTGAACATCTACCGGGCTTATAACAGGCCGGAAGCGCAGATGCTGGCCTATCGCGGCGATTTCGGCGCCGCCCACGTCGAGCCGTCGCCGCAGGCGTTCGGGCGCCGCTATCTCGGCTATTGGGAGACTCGCAACCTGCGCATGGTCGCCAATATGCGCGATGTGCTGGGGCGCTATCCGGGCACGCGGATGCTGACCATCGTGGGCGTCTCGCACAAGGGCTATTACGAGGCCTATCTGAACCAGATGCACGACGTGCGGCTGGTTAGCTCGGACGAGGTTCTGCGTTAGCGGCGGGCCCACTCCGCAGCCAGCACGGCGTAGATGAACTCGTCACCCCAGACGTCGTTGAATCGATCATTCTGGATCAAGTGCGCCTCACGTCGGAAACGCAGGCGCTCGACCACGCCTATGGAGCCGCGATTATCGGCGTCTAGTCGAGCGAATATGCGGTGCATGCCAAGCGTGGCGAAACCGGCGTCGACCAAGGCGCCGACGGCCTCGGTTGCATAACCCTGCCCGTTGAAGTCGGGATTGAAGATGTAGCCGACTTCGGCCTGGAGCGCGCTCATACTGGCGAGTTTGAGCAAGACCTCGCCCAACAGGGCGTTGTCCGTTCGGCGCGAGACCGCCAACCGCATCACATCGCCGTCCTTGGCGAATGTGGGAAGGGTTGCGGCGGTGAAGGCGGCGCGCGCCTCCTCGGCGCCGGCCGGCGCGGCGTAGAGAAAACGATAGACCTCGGGGCGAACGTGGTAGTCGCGATAGGCCTCGAAATCGTCCGCACGGAAGGGGCGAAGCGATAGGCGTCGGGTTTCGATGGGTAGGGACGGAAGCGACATAGGAGCCCTTGTCTGGGGAGGCGGGCTTCGTACATGTGAAGTCTATCGCCTATCGCAACGGGAAATCGCCATGGACCTTCAACTCACCGGCAAGCGCGCCCTGATCTGCGGCGGCTCCAGCGGTCTGGGGCGGGCGGTGGCGACGGCCTTAGTGGCCGAGGGCGCGCATGTGGCCCTGCTGTCGCGCGATGCGGCCAAGCTGCAGGCCGTGGCCGATGAACTGAACGCCATGGGGCCGGGTCGGGCGATCATCGCTCCGGCCGATCTGGCCGATCACGAGGCCCTGCTGAAGGCGGTGGATGCCGCCGAGGAAGGACTGGGCGGGCCGATCCAGATCCTGCTGAACAACACCGGCGGACCGCCGCCCTCGGGCGTGGCGGGGCTGGACCCGGCGCTGTGGCGCGAGCAGTTTGAGGCGATGGTGCTGTCGGTCTTCCGCCTGACGGATCGGGTGATGCCGGGGATGCGGTCGATGGGCTGGGGCCGGGTGCTGAATGTCGCCTCGACCAGCGTGATCGAGCCGATCGGGGTGCTGGGCGTGTCCAACACCCTGCGCGCCTCGGTGGCGGCCTGGGCCAAGACGCTGGCGGGCGAGGTCGCGGCAAATGGGGTGACAGTCAACACCCTGCTGCCGGGGCGGATCGACACGCCGCGCATCGAGCGGCTGGACGCCGCCCGCGCCGCCGCCACCGGCGTCGAACCGGCCGAGGCGCGTGCGGAATCGGTCAAGACCATCCCGGCCGGACGCATCGGGACGACGGAAGAGTTCGGCGCCGTCGCCGCCTTTCTGGCCAGTCCGTTGGCGGGCTATGTCACCGGCTCGCTGATCCGTATCGACGGCGGGGCGGTCAGGGCGGTCTGATGCGCTGGCTTCAGCTGCGTGGGTGGGCCTGCGAATAGGCGGCCAGCAGGCGGGCGGCGTCGACCTGAGTATATTTCTGCGTCGTCGACAGGCTGGCGTGTCCCAGCAGTTCCTGAATCGAGCGCAGGTCGGCGCCCGCCCCCAGCAGATGGGTGGCGAAGCTGTGTCTCAGCGCATGGGGCGTGGCCGAGGCGGGCAGGCCGAGGCGCCCACGCAGCCGCTGCACCGTCGCCTGTACGTGACGGGCGCTTAAGGGGCCGCCGCGCCGCGCGCGGAACAGGGCCTGATCGGCGTCGATGACGAAGGGCTGAAGCGCCAGATAGGCGTCGGTCGCCTCGCGCACCTGGGGCAGGACCGGGACCATGCGCGTCTTGTCGCCCTTGCCGGTGATGCGAAGACTGTCGGGCAGGGGGGCGTCGGACCGCTTCAGCGACAGGGCCTCCGAAATCCGCAGGCCGCAGCCGTAGAGCAGGGTCAGGACGGCGCGGTCGCGCGCGGCCTCCCACGGCTCCATGTCGGGATCGGCCTCGGGTTCGTGCAGCATCCCCCTGGCCTGATCCTCGCTGACCGGGCGGGGCAGGGAGGGTTTGACCTTGGGGCCGCGCACAAGGGCCAGCTGCGGCGTCTCGACGCCGAGGCGCCGGGCGAGGAAGGCGTGAAAGCCCCGGATGGCGGCCAGGGTCTGGCTGAGCGAGCGGGCGTTCAGCGGGCGATCCCCGCTGCGGCGCTCGGCCAGATGGGCGCGCGCCTCGGCGGCCGTGACGGACTCGAGGTCCGCCGCGCTCTGCGGCCCCCCGCGATGGCGCTCCAGAAAGGCCAGATACAGCCGCCCGATGTGGCCATAGGCCTCCAGCGTGCGCGGCGACAGGCGCCGCTCATGCGCCAGATGCTCCAGCCATGCGGCCAGAGCCTGCTGCGAGGTCATGGAGGGGGCGCTTAGGCGTCCAGCGGCCATCGCCCGGCCATGCGTTCGACCACCCGCGCGACGAAGGCCACAAGTTCGCAGCCCATGGCAGGGGTGAAGCCGTCGTCCTCGCTCGAACCGAAAGCGCACAGGGCGGTGCGCGGGGCGTCGGCGCCGGGCGCCTGAACGCTCATCCGCACCAGGGCGACTGAGCGGACATCGCCCTCAGCCGGGCCGAACAGGCCAAGCCCGGTGAAGTTGGGGCCGAGCCAGTGCAGGCCGTCCTCGCCCAGCAGGGCGTCGATGCGACCCGGCTCCAGCGCCTTCCAGCCGAAGGGCACGGCGCCCGGCTTTTCGATCGCCACGGCGGCGCCCGCCAGACCGAAGCGGCCTTGAGATACGGCGTCCAGTTGGCGGGCCAGTTCGGCGTGGGTAGTCGCCTCCATCAGGTCGAGGGCGGCGACGTGGGTCTGGGTCTGGGCGGCGAAGTTGGCGCGGGCGATCTCTTCGATCAGCTTGCGGGCGCCCGCCTCGCGCTGGGCGACGGCCTCCAGCCGCGCCAGGGCGGCGCGGCCGAAGTCGACGACGTTACGGCCGGTGGCGGTCAGCCCCAGCTCTTCCAGCAGGGCGCGGTCGTCCAGCAGGTGTTCAGCGTGATCGCCCAGCCAGGCGCGCACCTGCGGCCAGTGCAGGCCCGCCAACGGGTCGGTGGAGAGGTCCAGGGAAGTGCTCAAGCGGGACCTCTCATCGGGTCAGAAACTACAGGATGGACTGACCGGTCTTGCCCCAGTCCGCCAGAAACGCATCCAACCCCTTGTCGGTTAACGGGTGCTTGACCAGGGCCTTGAAAACGTCAGCCGGGATGGTCGAGGCGTCGGCGCCGGCCAGTGCAGCGGCGGTCACATGGTCCGCATTGCGCACCGAGGCGGCCAGAATTTCCGTGCTGAAGTCGTGGATGTCGTAAAGGGTGCGGATGTCTTCCAGCAGGCCCACGCCGTCGGCGCCGACATCGTCCAGACGGCCGATGAAGGGCGAGATGAAGGTCGCCCCCGCCTTGGCCGCCAGCATGGCCTGGGCCGCCGAGAAGCACAGGGTGACGTTGGTCTTGATCCCCTTGTCGGCGAAGGCGCGGGTGGCGCGCAGGCCGTCCCACGTCAGCGGCAGCTTGACCACGACGTTGGGAGCGATGGAGGCCAGCTTGTCGCCCTCCTTGACCATGGTCTCGAAGTCGGTGGCCACGGCCTCGGCCGAGATCGGCCCCTCGACCAGGGCGCAGATTTCGGCGATGACCTCGGCGATGTTGCGACCCGACTTTGCGATCAGGCTAGGATTGGTGGTGACGCCGTCCACCATCCCGGTGGGCAGCAGGTCCTTGATGACGGCGACGTCGGCGGTGTCGAGAAAGAGTTTCATGGGGAAGAGTTCTAACCCTGACCAAGGCGAAGGGCGACTCCGATTCTTCTCCTCCCCACTTTGTGGGGAGGTGGCGCGGACGCGCAGCGGCCGTGACGGAGGGGGCGTCTCGACGACGGACGTTTGCGCCACCCCCTCCACCGCTTCGCGGTCCCCCTCCCCACACAGTGGGGAGGAAAGAGCGTGGTGAAGGTCGCCTCTGTCCTCATTCCCCTGCCCGTGCCGGAAGCCTTCGACTACGAAGTCCCCGAGGCGCTGTCGGTCGTGCGCGGCGATCAGGTCGCCGTGCCGCTGGGACCGCGCCTGATCCGGGGCGTGGTGGCCGAGGTGTTCGAGACGACCGGCTCCAATCGCAAGCTGAAGGCGGTCGAGCAGGTGCTGGATGATCCGCGCCTGCCGGAACGGACGCTGGACTTCATCGAATGGGCGGCGCGCTGGACCCTCAGCCCGCCCGGCGAGATGGCGGCGACGGCGCTGAAGGGCCTGCGCGCGCCCCGACCCCGGCCCGAGCGCCGGGTGCGGCGCGTCGAGGGGCGCAGTCCCGCCCGCCCCACGGCGGCGCGCACGGCGGTGCTGGAGGCGCTGGGGACGCGGTCCATGCCCGGCCCCGATCTGGCCCGCGCGGCGAGCGTCTCGTCCGGCGTGGTCAAGGGACTGGTCGATGAAGGAGTGCTGGAGGCGTTTGAGGTCGAGGCCGTCGCCGCCTTCGATCCGCCCGATCCCGACCATGCGCCCGCGACCCTGAACCCCGATCAGGCGGCCTCGGCTGCGGCCATCGCCGAGGCGACCGCGGCGGGCGGCTTCGCGCCCTTCCTGCTGGACGGGGTGACGGGCTCGGGCAAGACGGAGGCCTATCTGGAGGCGGCGGCGCGGGCGCTGCGCGCCGATCCGACGGCGCAGGTGCTGATCCTGCTGCCTGAGATCGCCCTGACCCAGGCGGTGATCGAGCGCATCACCGCCCGCTTCGGCGTCGCCCCGGCTGAATGGCATTCCGGCGTCGCCCCGCCGCGCCGGCGACAGGCGTGGGAGGCGGTGGTCGCCGGGCGCTGCAACATCGTGGTCGGCGCGCGCTCGGCCCTGTTCCTGCCCTACGCCAACCTGCGCCTGATCGTGGTGGACGAGGAGCACGACGGCTCGTTCAAACAGGAGGAGGGGCTGGTCTATCACGGCCGCGACCTGGCCGTGGCGCGGGCGCGGATCGAGGGGGCGGCGGTGGTCCTGGCCTCGGCCACCCCGTCGCTGGAGACCCTGTGGAACGCCCATCAGGGGCGGTATCGCTGGCTGAAGCTGGCAGCGCGGCACGGGGCGGCGGTGCTGCCCGAGATCGGCCTGATCGACCTGCGCGAATGTCCGCCCGATCCGCAGACCTGGCTGTCCCAGCCTCTGCGCGAAGCCATCGGCGAGACGCTGGCGCGGGGCGAACAGAGCCTGTTGTTCCTCAACCGGCGCGGCTATGCGCCGGTGGTGCTGTGCCGGTCGTGCGGGCATCGGCTGACGGCGCCGGATACGGATTCATGGCTGGTCGAGCATCGCTATACCGGCCGGCTGGTCTGCCATCTGACCGGCTTCTCCATGCCCAAGCCCAAGGCCTGTCCCTCGTGCGGGGCCGAAGATTCGCTGGTCCCCGTGGGCCCGGGCGTCGAACGGGTCGAGGAGGAGGTGCGCCAGCTCTTCCCGCAGGCGCGCACCGCCGTCTTCAGCTCGGACACCGTGCCGGACGGCAAGTCGGCCCGCGCCCTGATCCAATCCATGGCCGACGGCGAGATCGACATCCTGGTCGCCACCCAAGCTGCGGCGAAAGGCCACAACTTCCCGCGTCTGACGCTGGTCGGGGTGGTCGATGCGGACCTAGGGCTTCGCGGCGGCGACCTGCGCGCGGCCGAGCGGACCTATCAGCTTCTGGCTCAGGCAACGGGCCGGGCGGGGCGGGCGGACAAGCCGGGTCGCGCCCTGCTGCAGACCTGGACGCCTGAGCATCCGGTGCTTCAGGCGCTGGCGGCGGGCGACCGCGACGCCTTCGTCGAGGCCGAGATGGCCGAGCGCGAGGCCGCCTCCCTGCCGCCTCACGGCCGTCTGGCGGCGCTGATCCTGTCCAGCGAGAACGCCATGGCGGTCGAGAAGGTCGCCCGCGATCTGGCTGAGGCCATCCCCAACGCCGAACGACTGGAGGTCTACGGCCCCGCCGACGCGCCGCTGGCTCTGGTGCGGGGGCGTCGGCGCAAGCGGCTGCTGGTCCGGGCCGACCGGGACGTGAACCTTCAGGCTTTCCTGCGCGCCTGGCTGGCGCGGGTGAAGGTTCCGGCCTCGGTTCGGCTGACGGTGGACGTGGATCCGTATAATTTTCTGTAGAGCCGCGGCGCTGTGAGCTGCCTGCGCTGAAATCGACATATGGTGCCGGTGGTCGGACTCGAACCGACACTCCTTGCGGAACCGGATTTTGAGTCCGGCGCGTCTACCAATTCCACCACACCGGCACGGTCTGGATCAAGGCGGCGCAATCTAGCGGCGGCGAAGCCTCCGTCAATCGAAGATCGCACCGTGATGCGTCATTCGTCGCCGCGACGGATGCGGCTGCCTGTCGAGAACTCGGGATCGGACATGCTGTAGTTGACGCGATAGACGATCAGACGGGTCGGAATAGGCCCATCGCCGCCGCCGCGATTTTCCAGTTGCCCCTTGCGTGTTCCGCGAATGGCGGCGGCGCCGAAGCCGCCGTCGACCGGAAATTCAGTCTCGACCACACAATCGTCAACCCGGCCGTTGGCCTGACTGAGGCAGGTGATGACCGCAAATCCCGCCGTATAGGTCCGCCCTTCGGGGTACTCAGGTTGGGGCAGCCGTTTCCAGGTCAGGTTGGTTGGGAGGCCGTCATCCTTTAGCTCGTCCAGTTGCTGGTCACGCGGATCGACAAGAGGTCGGTCGCAGGCCGCCAGAGACTGATCTATTGCGGCGTTGGATGCAGGCAGCTCCACCCGATAGCGCAGGTTTCGACCGCCTTCGCCGCCTCCGGGCGCCACGATCGTCATCGGTCCGCCCTCTCGCATCTGGCGCGCCAGGGGCGCGGGCAGTTCCGAAAAGGCGATGCTGGGATTATCGCCCAACAGGAAGCGCTGCTCCGCTTCCTCCTCATCACCGATGCCGATGACGAGCGTGCGGTTGGCTTTATGGAGGTCCTTGCTCTGTGGCGCCGCCGGCAGGCCGCCGATCATGACCTGATAGACCCCCCGTTGGCATCGGGCGGCCAACAGAAGACCACTGTCGAACTGAGTATAGGCCACGGTCAGCTGGTTCTCGGGCTGAATCAGCAGATCCCAGTCATCCGAGTCCTGAGCAAGCGCTGATGAGGCCGCCATCAGACTGAAGACAGCAGCCGCCAGGCCCTGAAACAATCTGCTTTTCATCGACCTTCCTCGCGCCATAACCGGAATAGTTAGCCGGTCTGCGTCTCGCCGCAAGCGACAACAGACCGGCGTTTGCTCAGGCGTCCGCCACCGTCTGTTCGATGGCGCCGAACAGGCTGTGGTTTTTTTCGTCCAGCATTTCGATGCGGACGGTGTCGCCGTGCTTGAGGAAGGGGGTCTTGGCCGCGCCGCTCTGGATGGTCTCGACCGTGCGGATTTCGGCGATGCAGCTGTAGCCAAGACCGCCTTCGGACACCGGCTTGCCGGGGCCGCCGTCGGCGTCCTTGTTCGACACCGTGCCCGAGCCGATGATCGTCCCGGCGCCCAGGGCGCGGGTCTTGGCCAGATGGGCGATCAGCGTGCCGAAGTCGAAGGTCATGTCGACGCCCGCATCGGCGCGGCCGAAGTCCTGGCCGTTGATCTGAACCAGAAGGGCGCCGTGCAGCTTTCCGTCTTGCCAGCGGTCGCCGAGGGCATCCGGCGTGATGAAGACCGGCGACAGGGCGCTGGCGGGCTTGGACTGGACGAAGCCGAAGCCCTTGGACAGTTCGCCGGGGATCAGGCCGCGAAGCGAGACGTCGTTGACCAGGCCGACCAGGCGGATCGCCGCCAGGGCCTCTTCGCGCGTCGCGCCCAGCGGCACGTCGCCGGTGACGACCACGATCTCGGCCTCCAGGTCGCAGCCCCAGGCCTCGTCCTTCAGCGGGATGGCGTCGCGCGGCGACAGGAAACCGTCGGAGCCGCCCTGATACATCAGCGGGTCAGTCCAGAAGCTCTGGGGCATCTCGGCGCCGCGCGCCTTACGCACCAGTTCGACGTGGTTCACATAGGCCGAGCCGTCGGCCCACTGATAGGCGCGGGGCAGGGGGGCGGCGGCCTCATGCTCGCGGAAGCGGCCGCGCGGCACCGCTTCATGTTCAAGGCTTTGGGCAAGGGCGCGCAACAGCGGTTCGCAGCGCTCCCAGTCATCCAGCGCCGCCTGCAGCGTCGGCGCGATCAGGAAGGCGTCCGTGAACCAGTTCAGGTCGTTGGAGACGACAACGAGGCGGCCGTCACGGCCGTGCTTGAGCGAGGCGAGTTTCATGGGACGAAGCTAGTCTTGGCTGAGGCGATTGGGAAGCGGGCAGATGATCGACGCGAGCGTTGTTCGATCAACGGTCGGGCGGGGTGATGACAGCACGGGCCTCGGCGCCGGTCTGGAGTGCTGGATCGCGGACTTCGACCTCGACGATGACGGCCCCGGCGGGCTCGTGCGACCACAGGTAGCGGCGCTCGATCTCGACCGTGCGGCCGGACGGGGCCATGCCCTCATAGGTGTCGCCCCACGGAGTGATGGCCTTCATCTCGACCCAGCGCAGCCCGCAGGCGGCGTCCAGTTCCTCGATGGCCATTTCCGACAGTTCATCGGCGTGGGGCGGGGGCGATTCGGGGCTCACAGCCATCGGCGGACCCTTCCTTTATAGGCCGCATAGTCGGCGCCGAAGCGGGCCGTCAGATAGCGTTCTTCGCGGGCGATGACGAAGCGGTCGATGACGATCAGACAGGGCAGGATCAGGGCCAGGGCGACCGGGCTGTCCATGGCGACGGCGAACCCGACATAGGTCAGGGCGAAGCCCAGATAGATCGGGTTGCGGCTGAAGCGATAGAGGCCGCCGGTGGCCAGCGCCGTCGTCGGCTTCCATGGCTCTGGCGGGGTGCCCAGACGGCGGAAGGTTCCGGCGGCGATCCCGTCCAGCGCCAGACCGCCGATCACCAGCACAAAGGCCAGACCGCGCCGCCAGTCCGTCGCCAGCCCCAGCGACGGCTCGTCGATCAGGCGGCCGATCCCGAACCCGGCCAGCAGAAAGGCCAGATAGATCAGGGGCGGGGGCGCGATGACCCCCGCATGGTCGCCCCTGGCGCTCAACGCGCGCCTTCTTCGTCGCCATAGATGGCGACGCGGGCGGGCGAGGTCGAGGACACCGCCCCGCGATACATGCCCGAGGTGTTCATCGAGAAGGCGTGGACGCCGTCCTTGCCCATGACGATGACGCCGCCGTCGCCGCCGATGGACCCGACCTCGGCGATTTCGGCGTCGGCGGCCTGTTGCACGCTGGCGCCCTCGGCGGTGCGGCGGCAGATGTCGCGCGCGACGGTGGCGCGGATGAAGTATTCGCCCGTGCCGGTGGCCGAGACGGCGCAGCCGTCGGCGTTGGAGGCATAGGTGCCTGCGCCGATGATCGGCACGTCGCCGACCCGGCCCCAGCGCTTGGCCGTGGTGCCGCCGGTCGAGGTGCCTGCGGCCAGACGACCCTGGCTGTCGACGGCCACGGCGCCGACGGTGCCGAACTTGCGCTCGTCCAGCGGGGCTTCATGCAGGTTGAAGGCCAGCGGCGCGGCTGGGCCCAGGCGGGCCGGTTCGGCGGGCGCGCCTTCGGGGCGCGGCGGCAGGGGCTCGCCCGCATCGCGCAGCGCCTTCAGCAGGGCCTGCCAGCGGCTTTCGGTGAAGAAGAAGCCGGGGCCGACTTCTTCCAGACCGGCCGAGCGGGCGAAGGTTTCGGCGCCTTCGCCGATCAGCATGACGTGGGGCGACTTCTCCATCACCGCGCGGGCGGCGGCGATCGGGTGGCGCGTGCGGGTCAGGCCCGCGACGGCCCCGGCGTTCAGGTCCGTGCCGTCCATGACGGCGGCGTCCAGTTCATTCTTCCCGGCCGAGGTGAAGACGGCGCCCTTGCCCGCGTTGAACAGGGGGTTCTCCTCCATCACCTCGATGGCGGCCTGAACCGCGTCCAGCGACGAGCCGCCGCGCGCCAGCACGGCCGACCCGGCGTCCAGCGCCGCCTGCAGGCCCGCGCGATAGGCGGCGTCGCGCTCGGGGCTCAGCTGGGCGCGCTCGATCACGCCCGCGCCGCCGTGAATGGCCAGCGACCATTGCGGCGCGTCCTGAGCGACGGCCGAAGAGGCCAGCAGGGCGACAGCCGCAGCGGCGGCGAAGGCGATGGATTTCATTTCAGGCTCCCCGGTTGTTGTTTTTCTCCGCCAGACGGGCGCCCAGAGCGCTGGCGGCGTGCGGTCGGCGAAGAGTGTCACCGCACCTGCCTTTCACGCCACAGCCGCCTCAACGGAGGAACTGGCGAACCTAGTCCCGCTGTTCAGCCCGGAGGTCAAGCCGTCCAGAGGCGTCGCCTTGCGGACGCTGGCCAGCAAAAAGGCGCCGAAGCTGAAAGCTCACGGCGCCTTATGTCGCTTGTGCAGAGCCGAACCGAAATCCGGCGCTGTTCAGAAGCCTCAGGCCGAAGCCAGCTCCGAAGCCTCTTCGGCCAGGATGGTCAGGCCTTCGCCGTTGACGTCGGCGAAGCCGCCCTTGACCTCGAAGCGGCGGCGCTGGGCGCCGTCATAGACCGTCACCACGCCTTCGCGCAGGGTGGTCATGAAGGGCGCGTGGCCCGGCAGGACGCCGAAGTCGCCCTCGACGCCCGGCGCATCGACCTGATCGACCGAGCCGGCGAAGACTTCGCGTTCCGGGGCGACGAGGGAGAAGTTCAGCTTACCGGCCATGACTTAGGCTTCCGCAGCCATCTTGGCGGCCTTCTCGACAGCCTCTTCGATGGCGCCGACCATGTAGAAGGCGGCTTCCGGCAGGTGGTCGTATTCACCGTCGCAGATCGCCTTGAACGAGCGGATGGTGTCGGCCAGTTCGACGAACTTGCCCGGCGAACCGGTGAACTGCTCGGCCACGAAGAAGGGCTGCGACAGGAAGCGGCTGATCTTGCGGGCGCGCGACACGACCAGCTTGTCGTCTTCCGACAGCTCGTCCATGCCCAGGATGGCGATGATGTCCTTCAGCGCCTTGTACTGCTGCAGGGTTTCCTGCACGCGGCGAGCGACCGTGTAGTGCTCTTCGCCGATGACCAGCGGGTCCATGATCCGCGAGGTGGAGTCCAGCGGGTCCACGGCCGGGAAGATGGCTTGGGCGGCGATGTCGCGGTTCAGAACCGTGGTCGCATCCAGGTGGGCGAACGAGGCGGCGGGCGCCGGGTCGGTCAGGTCGTCAGCCGGGACGTAGATGGCCTGGATCGAGGTGATCGAGCCCTTCTTGGTCGAGGTGATGCGCTCCTGCAGGTTGCCCATCTCGGTGGCCAGCGTCGGCTGATAGCCCACGGCCGAGGGGATGCGGCCCAGCAGAGCCGACATTTCCGAACCGGCCTGCGTGAAGCGGAAGATGTTGTCGATGAACAGCAGGACGTCCTTGCCCTCTTCATCGCGGAAGTATTCGGCCTGGGCCAGGCCGGTCAGGGCGACGCGGGCGCGGGCGCCGGGGGGCTCGTTCATCTGGCCGTAGACCAGGGCGCATTTGGAGCCTTCGCCGCCGCCGGCGATGTTCACGTTCGACTCGATCATCTCGTGATACAGGTCGTTGCCTTCGCGGGTGCGTTCGCCCACGCCGGCCAGAACCGAATAACCGCCGTAAGCCTTGGCGATGTTGTTGATCAGTTCCTGCATGGTCACGGTCTTGCCGACGCCGGCGCCGCCGAACAGGCCGGTCTTGCCGCCCTTGGTGTAGGGGCAGATCAGGTCGATGACCTTGATGCCCGTGACCAGGATTTCCGACGAGGTCGACTGCTCTTCGAACGAAGGCGCCTCGCGGTGGATCGGGCGGAACTCGGTGGTCTTGATCGGACCGGCTTCGTCGATCGGCTGGCCGACGACGTTCATGATGCGGCCCAGCGTGCCCGGACCGACCGGCGCCATGATCGACTTGCCAGTGTCGACGACGGCCTGGCCGCGCGTCAGACCTTCGGTCGTGTCCATGGCGATGGTGCGGACCATGTTCTCACCCAGGTGCTGGGCGACTTCCAGAACCAGGGTGAAGGGCTCGCCCGTCTTCTGGTCGACGTTCTGGGTTTCCAGAGCGTTCAGGATGCCCGGCAGGTGGCCGTCGAACTCAACGTCGACGACTGCGCCGATGACCTGGGCGATCTTGCCCTGGGCCGTAACGGCGGCGGCGGCCTTCTTGGGAGCGGCCGGCTTTTTGGCGGCGGGTTTCTTCGGGGCGGTGGTGTCGGTCATCGGTGCTTGTCCGTGTCGAATGTCAGCTGTGTCGGGATCAGAGCGCTTCAGCGCCGGCGATGATCTCGATCAGCTCGGTGGTGATCTGAGCCTGGCGGGAACGGTTGTACTGCAGCGTCAGGGCGCTGATGAGATCGCCCGCATTGCGCGTGGCGTTGTCCATCGCAGCCATCTGGGCGCCGAAGAAGCCGGCCTGGTTTTCCAGAAGGGCGGCCAAGATCTGCGTCGTCAGGTTGCGCGGCAGCAGGGTCTCGAGGATGTCCTCTTCCGACGGCTCATACTCATAGAGCGCGCCAGCGTCGGCCGAGGCGTCCGCGTCGACTTCGGCCGGGGCCAGCTGACGCAGCGACGGGACCTGGGAGATCACCGACTTGAACTGGCTGTAGAAGAGGGTGACCTTGTCGGCCTCGCCCGCCTCGAAC
Source organism: Brevundimonas diminuta (assembly GCF_039673845.1). Classification (GTDB taxonomy): domain Bacteria; phylum Pseudomonadota; class Alphaproteobacteria; order Caulobacterales; family Caulobacteraceae; genus Brevundimonas; species Brevundimonas diminuta_E. The sequence continues at coordinate 162,817 of NZ_JBDJMK010000005.1, forward strand.
TTTTCGGCCAGCAGTTCGGCGATCGGCTGGGCCGAATGCAGACCCACCGTCTTGTGCTCGCTCAGTTCGAAGGTCTTGACGACCTTGTCGCCGAACAGGCGGCTCAGCTGGTCGCGCGACTTGCGGCCGACGGCCACGATCTCGACCGTCTTGCCGTTGGCAATCAGGCTGTTGATGTGGTCGCGCGCAGCGCGGATGACGTTGGTCGAGAACCCGCCCGCCAGGCCCTTATCGGCCGTGGCGACGACGACCAGATGCTTCTGGTCGGCGCCGGTTCCGGTCATCAGGCGCGGGCCGTCGTCGCCGAGGCCGGCCGCCAGGTTGGCGATGACCGAGGCCATCCGCGTCGCATAGGGACGGGCGTTCTCCGCCTGCTCCTGGGCGCGCTTCAGCTTGGCCGCCGCGACCATCTGCATGGCTTTCGTGATCTTCTGCGTCGCTTTGACGCTTCCGATCCGATCGCGCATTTCCTTGAGGCTAGCCATCCGGCTCTGCTCTTCCTTTGACTACAGGGCCGAACGATCAGGCGAAGGTCTTGGCGAAGGCCGCCAGGATGTCCTTCAGCTCGGCTTCCAGCTCGGGCGTCAGGGCCTTCTTGGTGCGGATGCCTTCCAGCAGCGAGGCGTGGTTGGCGTGGACGCGGGCCAGCAGTTCGCTCTCGAAGCGGCCGACGTCCGAGACGGCGATGCCGTCCAGATAGCCGCGCGTGCCGGCGTAGATGGAGACGACCTGCTCTTCGACGGCCAGCGGCGAATACTGCGGCTGCTTCAGCAGCTCGGTCAGGCGGGCGCCGCGCGCCAGCAGCTTCTGGGTCGAGATGTCCAGGTCCGAGCCGAACTTCGCGAAGGCGGCCATTTCACGATACTGGGCCAGTTCGCCCTTAATCGAACCGGCGACCTGCTTCATGGCCTTGATCTGAGCCGAGGAGCCGACGCGCGACACAGAGATGCCGACGTTCACGGCCGGACGGATGCCCTGATAGAACAGGTCCGATTCCAGGAAGATCTGGCCGTCGGTGATCGAGATCACGTTGGTCGGGATGTAGGCCGACACGTCGTTGGCCTGGGTTTCAATGATCGGCAGGGCGGTCAGCGAGCCCGAGCCGTAGTCCTCGTTCAGCTTGGCCGAACGCTCCAGCAGGCGGCTGTGCAGGTAGAAGACGTCGCCCGGATAGGCTTCACGGCCCGGCGGACGGCGCAGCAGCAGCGACATCTGGCGGTAGGCCACGGCCTGCTTGGACAGGTCGTCATAGATGATCAGGCCGTGCATGCCGTTGTCGCGGAAATACTCGCCCATGGCGGTGCCGGCGAACGGAGCCAGGAACTGCAGCGGGGCCGGTTCCGACGCCGTGGCGGCCACGACGATGGTGTATTCCAGCGCGCCCGACTCTTCGAGGGTCTTGACGATCTGGGCCACGGTCGAGCGCTTCTGACCGATGGCGACGTAGATGCAGTACAGCTTGGCGGACTCGTCGTCCGACTTGTTGACCGTCTTCTGGTTCAGGATGGTGTCGATGGCGACGGCTGTCTTGCCGACCTGACGGTCGCCAATGATCAGTTCGCGCTGGCCGCGGCCGACCGGGATCAGGGTGTCGATGGCCTTCATGCCCGTCTGCATCGGCTCGTGAACCGACTTGCGCGGGATGATGCCGGGGGCCTTCACGTCGACGCGGCGACGCTCGGTGAACTGGATCGGGCCCTTGCCGTCGATCGGCTCGCCCAGCGGGTTGACGACGCGGCCCAGCAGGCCCTTGCCGACCGGCACGTCCACGATCTCGCCCAGGCGGCGCACGTCGTCGCCCTCGGCGATGGCGGCGTCCGCGCCGAAGATCACGGCGCCGACGTTGTCGCGTTCCAGGTTCAGGGCCATGCCCTTCACGCCGGCCTTGGTGAACTCGACCATTTCACCGGCCTGAACGTTGTCCAGACCGTGAATGCGCGCGATGCCGTCGCCGACCGACAGCACCTGGCCGACGTCCGAGACGTCGGCTTCCACGCCGAAGTTGGCGATCTGCGACTTGAGGATGGCCGAGATTTCGGCGGCGCGGATATCCATGATTGGCTCTTTCGGCTTTCGTCTTCGGTGCGGGCCCGCTGGCCCGGCTTGATCTGGAATTCGGGGCTTAGGCGCGCTTCAGCGCAAAGGTCATCTGGTCGAGCTTGGTCTTCAGCGAGGCGTCGAACAGCTTCGAGCCCACCTTGACCTTGAGGCCGCCCAGGATCGACGGATCGACGCGGGCGGTCAGCTCGGGGTCGCGGCCCAGGGCGGCGCGCAGCTCGGCCTGGATCTTCTTGGTCTGGGCGGCGCTCAGCGCCACGGCCGAGACCACCTCTGCGGCCACGACGCCCGTCTTCTTGGCGTACAGCGCCTCAAAAGCGGCGATCACGCCCGGCAGGTCCGACGCGCGGCCGTTCTGGCCCAGCAGGCCCAGGAAGTTGCGCGTCGTCACATTGAACTTGGCCTTGTCGGCGATGGCGCCCAGACCCTTGGCCTGATCCACCGACGCCACGACAGGCGATGTGGCCAGACGGCGCAGGTCCGCACTGTCCAGCCAGGCCGCCTTCAGCGCGCCCAGATCGGCGCGCACGGCGTCCAGCGCCCCCGTCTCGTCCGCGAGGTCGAACAGCGCCTGTGCATACCGTTCGCCGACTTCCGTCGTCCTGAAATCGTCCGCCACTTATATTGGTCCGCGTCTGAAGCGATTGTCGCAAGACCGGCCGCAGTCGCCTGCGCCAGCCAAGGGCCTGATATGCTTTAAGAAAGCACGCTGGGGACGCATCTTTGGATACGCCCTTCGCTAAAGCCGCGCGGCTGATACCATGCAAGGCCGCAACCCGCAACCAATGGGCGCGGAACGATAACGCCGCACCCGCGCTCTCTTTGGTCGAAGACGCACCGGTCAAGCGGGAGCCGAGACAACAGCCTGCGACGATGACGACGCCGCCGACCGCTTGATGCGTGCTCACGCTCCCGTTACCGAAAAAGTCTTAACCTCCATCAGGAACCCCGATGCTTGAGAGCATAACCCCGCTGTTGACCGATCCTGCCGCCTGGGCGGCCCTTGTGACCCTTGTGGTCATGGAGGTGGTGCTGGGGATCGACAACCTGATCTTCATCTCGATCCTGTCGAACAAGCTGCCCCCGGAACACCGTCAGCGCACGCGCCGTATCGGCATCGGCCTGGCCCTCATCATGCGCCTGGGCCTTCTGGCCACGATCGGCTGGATCGTCGGCCTGACCACGCCCGTGTTCAACCTGGGCTTTCATGGCGAGAACTTCGACACCTCCTTCTCCTGGCGCGACCTGATCCTGATCGCGGGCGGCCTGTTCCTGCTGTGGAAGGCCACCAAGGAGATCCACCACGCCGTCGACGTCACCCCGTCGAACGACATGCTGGAGAAGGACAAGAAGGACGTCGTCATCAACAATGTCGGCGCGGCCATTTTCCAGATCATCCTGCTGGACCTGGTGTTCTCGGTCGACTCCATCCTGACCGCCGTGGGCATGACCGACCACATCCCCATCATGATGACGGCCGTGATCATCGCCGTGACCGTCATGCTGCTGGCCGCCGATCCGCTGGCCAACTTCATCGACAAGAACCCGACGGTGGTCATGCTGGCCCTGGGCTTCCTGCTGATGATCGGCGCGGTCTTGATCGCGGACGGTTTCGGCGTTCATGTGCCCAAGGGTTATATCTACGCCGCCATGGCCTTCTCGGCCCTGGTCGAGGGTCTGAACATGTGGTCGCGCAACGCCAAGATCAGAAAAGACAAGGCGGAAGAAGCCGCCAGAGCCGCCGTTAACAAGGCGGAAACCGCCGAGCCGGGCGTCTGATCGTGCATATCGGGCCGGTCCTGGCGATGCTGCTGTTGGCGCTGCCTGCGTCAGCGGCGGCGCAGGCGCCGGGACCGGCCCCCTCTTCTTCCCCCGCCCAAGCTGCGCCCGCCCGCGTGCCAGTCTATGGCTATGAAGTGGTGCGGACCTTCCCCCACGACCCGACCGCCTTCACCCAGGGTCTGGTCATCCGCGACGACGTGCTGATCGAGAGCACCGGCCGCAATCCCTCCAGCGTGCGCCGCGTGCGGCTGGAAGACGGCGCCGTGCTGCAGAAGCGCGCTCTCGATCCCGAATATTTCGGCGAAGGCCTGACCGAGAAGGACGGCCGCGTCTTCTCCCTGTCCTGGGTCAACGGCGTCGGCTTCATCTGGAGCGCGGACGACCTGAAGCCCGTCTCCCGCTTCACCTATGAAGGCGAGGGCTGGGGGCTGACGCACGATGGGACGCGCCTGATCCTGTCGGACGGCTCGGCGGCCCTGCGTTTCCTCGACCCCGATACTCAAGCCGAAACAGGCCGCGTCTCCGTCACCCTGAACGGCCGCCCGGTACGCCAGCTGAACGAGTTGGAATGGATCGACGGCGAGGTCTGGGCCAACGTCTGGCAGACCGACTATATCGTCCGCATCGACCCTGCGTCCGGCCACGTGGTCGGCGTCATCGACCTCAGCGGCCTGCTGCCCCGGGATCAGGTGAAGGATCCGGTCGACGACGTGCTGAACGGCATCGCCTGGGACGCGCAGAACCGCCGCCTGTTCGTCACTGGCAAGAACTGGCCCAGCCTGTTCGAGATCCGGCTGACCGGGCCGAGGTAGTCGCGCTACGGTTTCACGCCTCCCGTGGCGCAATCGCTCGGGCCGTGCTACGCGCGCCGCATGACGACGCCTCCTATTGAACGCATCCGCAATTTCTCGGTGGTCGCCCATATCGACCACGGCAAGTCGACCCTGTCGGACCGCCTGATCCAGTTCACGGGCGGCCTGACCGCGCGCGAAATGTCCGAGCAGGTGCTCGACAACATGGACATCGAGAAAGAGCGCGGCATCACCATCAAGGCGCAGACCGTGCGCCTGAACTATAAGGCCAAGGACGGTGAGACCTACGTCCTGAACCTGATGGACACGCCTGGCCACGTCGACTTCGCCTATGAGGTGTCGCGTTCGCTGGCCGCCTGCGAAGGCTCGATCCTGGTGGTGGACGCCTCGCAGGGCGTTGAGGCCCAGACGCTGGCCAACGTCTATCAGGCGATCGACAACAACCATGAGATCGTCCCGGTCCTGAACAAGATCGACCTGCCTGCCGCCGAGCCGGACCGGGTGCGGGCCCAGATCGAGGACGTCATCGGCATTGACGCCTCGGAGGCCGTCATGTGCTCGGCCAAGTCGGGCATCGGCATCGAGGACGTGCTTGAGGCCATCGTCGCCCGCCTGCCCGCGCCCAAGGGCGACATCAACGCCCCGCTGAAGGCCATGCTGGTCGACGCCTGGTACGACCCCTATCTGGGCGTGGTGCTGCTGGTGCGCGTGTTTGACGGCGTGCTGAAGGCCGGGATGCGCGTCAAGATGATGCAGACCGGCTCAACCCATCTGGTCGATCGCGTCGGCGTCTTCCTGCCCAAGAACACCCCGGTCGAGCAGCTTGGCCCCGGCGAGGTCGGCTTCATCACCGCCCAGATCAAGGAAGTAGCCCACGCCGCCGTCGGCGACACCATTACCGACGAGAAGAAGCCCACGGCCGAACCGCTGAAGGGCTTTAAGGAAGTCCAGTCGGTGGTGTTCTGCGGCCTGTTCCCGGTCGATGCCGCCGACTTTGAAGACCTGCGCGCCGCCATCGGCAAGCTGCGCCTGAACGACGCCAGCTTCACCTATGAGATGGAATCCTCTGCCGCCCTCGGCTTCGGCTTCCGCTGCGGCTTCCTGGGTCTGCTGCACCTGGAGATCATCCAGGAGCGTCTGAGCCGCGAGTTCAACCTCGACCTGATCGCGACGGCCCCCTCGGTCGTCTACAAGATCGGCCTGCGCGACGGGACCGAGATCGACCTGCACAACCCGGCCGACCTGCCGGACGTCATGCAGATCGAAACGATCAGCGAGCCGTGGATCAAGGCCACCATCCTGACGCCTGACGAATACCTCGGCGGCGTGATCAAGCTGTGCCAGGACCGTCGCGGCAGCCAGATCGAGCTGTCCTACGTCGGCAGCCGGGCGCTGGTCGTCTATGAGCTGCCGCTGAACGAGGTGGTGTTCGACTTCTACGACCGGCTGAAGTCGATCTCGAAGGGCTATGCCTCGTTCGACTATGAGATCACCGACTACAAGGTCGGCGACCTGGTGAAGATGTCGATCCTGGTCAACGCCGAGCCGGTGGACGCCCTCAGCATGCTGGTCCACCGCGCCCGCGCCGAGACGCGCGGCCGCGGCATGGTCGAGAAGATGAAGGAACTGATCCCGCCCCACATGTTCGTCATCCCGATCCAGGCGGCCATCGGCGGCAAGATCATCGCCCGCGAGACGGTGCGCGCCCTGCGCAAGGACGTGACCAGCAAGTGCTACGGCGGCGACGCCACCCGCAAGAAGAAGCTGCTGGAGAAGCAGAAGGCGGGCAAGAAGCGCATGCGCCAGTTCGGCAAGGTGGAGATTCCGCAGGAAGCCTTCATCGCCGCTCTGAAGATGGACGAGGATTGATCGGTCTTCGTCGCCGCTTCTCGAAGGCTCATAAGACAAGGGCCGCCTGACAGACTGTCGGGCGGCCCTTTTTATGTCTTCAGCCGGGCTCTATCGGCCTGCGCCGCCCTTTGCTGCGGGGCCGTAGAACAGGGCGTTGAACAGCAGGCGGCTGGAGGCGCGGGCCTGGGCGCGGTTGACCACGTCGGGGCCCAGGACGATGACGCGGCCCTGGCCGTGTTCAAGGTCCAGCACGGCGTCGGCGCCCGACAGCTTGTCCGAGCCGATGGCCCAGCCGCTGGAGACCGAGACCTGCTGCGGATAGCGCACCAGGGACGCGCCCTCGCCCGCATGGCGGAAGCCCGCATTGCGGTTGAAGAAGACATCCAGCTGACGCGGGGCGCCGAAGGTCAGCGGGCGGCTGTTGTCGACCTCGGTCTTCATCACCGCGCCGGGGATGAAGAAGTCGGTCGAGGCCAGAGGCTTGCCGTCCGCGCCCGTCAGCACGTCCTGAACGGGCGCGCCCATGGCGGCGGCCAGTCGGTGGGCCGAGCCGATGGTGACGACGCTGCCGCCCGCCCGCGCAAAGGCGTCCAGCTGGGGCACGGTCTTCTCGGCGGTGATGTGGCCCAGCCAGCCGCGATATTCGGCGGGGATGCTGTCCGGCGCCGGTTGAGGGCGCTGGGCGGCGGCGGACAGGTCGGCCGGGATCATGTCCGAGGCGAACAGCAGGACGTCGAAGTCCTTGTTCAGATCGCCCGCGTCGAGGCGCTGAGGATAGACGACCTCGAACGGATATTCGAACTGTTCGAGCATCCATTTGGTCCAGCCTGACGCCATCGAGCCGCCGTAACGATCAACCAGCCCGATGCGGACCGGCTTCAGCGTGATCCGCTCGCCGCCGGGCGCGCGGGCGACGGCGTGGGCGTTCAGGCCCAGATCGCGCACGGCCGCCTCGACGATGGGGCGGGCCTTGTCGTCGGCCGGGATCCACAGGGCGCCGGGCGCCAGGGCGGCGCGGCCCGCGCGGGTCTCGCCTTCCTGCCAATAGACCGGCACGCCCGCCGCCAGCAGGCGGTTGGTCAGGATGTAGCCGTTGACCGGCGCATGATCGATCAGCCAGCCTGCGCGGCCATTGCCCTCGATCTTGCCGGGCGGGGGGGCCATGACGTCGGCGACGCGCTCGGTCGGCGCCTCGAAGCCGTCGAGGATGCGGTCGAACTTGACGCCCATCTGCATGGCCAGGGTGTAGCCGGTGGCGTCATAGGGCAGGGCGGGCGGGCCGCCCGGATACTGCAGGTCGTGCGGGTGATCCTGCGGCTCGAACATATCCAGCACGTGCGGGCGATAGGCCTGGGCCGTCTTCACCACATAGGAGCCCGCGGGATAGGTCTTGCCGTTCACGGTGAAGGCGCGGGTGGCGCGCTCGACGTCGACGCCGGTCTTGATCAGGCTGTTCAGGAAGGCGACGGCGGTGGGCAGGTCGGCCTGATCAGCCGGGATGACGTAGCCGCGCGGGTCGCGCCGGGCCGGGTCGCGCATGATGCGCTCATACAGGGCCGGATCGACGCCGCGTCGGGCGTCGGCCGGGGTCGTGGCCGCTGCATTCAGGGCGTCTACCGTTGATGGCGTGATGCGCCAGGTGTCGGTATTGCCCTTGTCGATGGCGTTCTGGCCCATGCGCCAGATGTTGAACAGCGTCCGGTCCTTGTTGCGCGCGGCGTAGTTCAGCACGGCGCGGTTGATCGACTGGGAGTATTCGATCGACTGGGCGAAATGCCAGGTCTGCGGCGCGATCGGCATCGGCAGGTCGTTACGGGCCAGCTGGTTCTGCGGGATCAGGCTGATCTGGCTGGGCGTCGGGTGGCCGGTGATCTCGGTCAGCAGGCCAACGGCGTTGTGGAAATAGGTGACGGAGCGTTCCATCCCGTTGTTCCACGTCGAATAGTTGGCTCCGCTGCGCATGGTCGAGCCGGGCTTGCCCTCTTCGATCAGGCGGCTGTGCATGGCGGCGCCGACCTCGGACAGGGTGCTCATGACCAGCGGGTCGTAGTTGTAATTGAAGGGGTCGCGGAACGGCGGCATGAAGACCACGGTCCCCGCCGGCGCCGTCTGGTGGTGGTTGTAGATGATCTGCGGGAACCACTCGCGGAAGAACATCCGGTTGGTGTTCGTCGTCTCGGTCATCGCCGACAGGAAATAGTCGCGGTTGTTATCGTGGCCGACGTACTTCTGATACAGCACCGGGATGCTGTCGTACTCGCGTTTCAGCGGATCGGCGTTGCGCATGTACCAGTTGGACACCAGTTCCCAGCCGTCCGGGTTCATCGGCGTGAACAGGATGATGACGTCGTCCAGAACCCGCAGGGCTTCCTCGTCCTGGGCCGTCAGCCATTCATACAGGGCCGCGATCAGCGCCTGAGGCGGGACCGTCTCGGTCGAGTGCAGGCCGCCGTCGATCCAGATGACCGCCTTGCCCTCAGCCGCCAGGGCGCGGGCCTCGGCCTCGCTGACGCCTTCGGCCTTGGCCAGACGGCGCGCGATCTCCTGATAGCGGTCCAGATTGGCCAGGTTGGCGGGCGAGGAGACGATGGCGGTGTAGTGGTTGCGCCCCTCGGACGACTTGCCGATCTCGATCAGCTTCATCCGGTCGGATTCGCCGGCCAGCGTGTGCAGATAGCGCTCGAACTGGGTGTAGGTGACCAGATGATAGTCGGCGCCGACCTCGTGACCGAAGGCCTGCATCGGCGTGGTCAGGGCGCGGCTCGGGGCGGCGATTGTAACAGCGGAAGCGGCTGCCGGGAGCGTGGCGGTCGCCGCCTCAAGCGCCAGGGCGCTGGTCGAGGACAGGGCGAGGGCGGCCAGCCCGACAGCCCATCGGGACGCCGGACGGAGGAAGGGGCGGGACATGCAGACTCCTGATGCGTTCACTCAAAGGGCCTTCTGCGAGGCCTGGGCGCAACCTTGAACGTTTCGAAGCAGGGACGCAATTTGCCTTGCGCGGGTTCGTCGCGCTTTTTTTGAGTAATTTTTCTTCACTTTTGCAGGCAAGCCGGGTGATATCGGTCCCGGTGGGGAATTGGGCCCTTTAGGGCCCATCCGCACGGCGTGGATGGGGGAAAAGCCTGCATTTTTCGCCGAAAATTCGGCGGCCAAAGCGCTCGCCGCCCTCTGAACCACGAGGAGTTCATTGGAGGGCGACGGATTTTCGGTTATTCGCTGCCCCTTACCTTCTGGGCGGGTGGGGATCCTCCATCGGTTTGTAACTGCGGTCCGGCGCGAGTCGGCCTGCAAAGCTGGACGACTTTTGTATGAAACGCTTGTTCGCTTATTTCATCGTGGGAGCGATGATTTTAGGGGTCCTCGCGGGCTGGGGCCTCAATCATTTCCTGACCGCTGACCAGGCTACGGCTGCGGCCGCGAACCTCAATCTTGTGACGGACGTCTTTCTGCGCCTGATCAAGATGATCATCGCGCCGCTGGTGTTCACCACCCTGGTTGCGGGCATCGCCCACATGGAAGACGCGGCCTCGGTCGGACGGATCGGCGTCAAGACGATGAGCTGGTTCATCTGCGCCTCGATCGTCTCCCTGCTGCTGGGTCTGGTGATGGTCCAGCTGCTGCAGCCCGGCGCGAACATGCACCTGCCCGAGGCGGTGATCGGTTCGGCGCCTGCCGCCTCGACGGACGCCTTCTCGCTGCACGGCTTCGTCACCCACCTGGTGCCCACGTCGATCTTCGACGCCATGGCCAAGAACGAGATCCTGCAGATCGTCGTCTTCTCGGTCTTCGTCGGCACGGCGGTCGCCGCCCTGGACGACAAGGCTCCGGCCGTGATGCACGTCGTCGAACAGGCCGCCTCCATCATGCTGAAGGTGACCGAGTTCGTGATGAAGCTGGCGCCGTTCGCCATCTTCGCCGCCCTGGCCTCGACCATCGCCACCCAAGGGCTTGAGATGCTGGGCACCTACGCCAAGTTCGTCTTCGGCTTCTATGGCTCGATGGGCGTGCTGTGGCTGCTGCTGTTCCTGGCGGGCGCCGTGGTGCTGGGCAAGCGCGTCATCCCGCTGTTCCAGGCCATCCGCACCCCGACCCTGCTGGCCTTCTCGACCGCCAGCTCGGAAGCGGCCTATCCGCGTATCCTTGAGGCCCTGCCCAAGGTCGGCGTGCGCCGCCGGATCGTCAGCTTCGTCCTGCCGCTGGGCTATTCGTTCAACCTGGACGGATCGATGCTCTACTGCACCTTCGGCACCATGTTCATCATGCAGGCCCACGGCGTGCATCTGACGGTGTCGCAACAGATCTTCATGCTGCTGCTGCTGATGGTCACGTCAAAGGGCATTGCGGGCATCCCGCGCGCCTCACTGGTGGTCATCATGGCGACCCTGACCTATTTCGGCCTGCCCGAGGCGTGGATCGCCATCGTTCTGGGCGTCGACCACCTGCTCGACATGGGCCGTTCGGCCACCAACGTCGTCGGCAACTCCGTCGCTGCCGCCGTGGTCGCCAAGTGGGAAGGCGAACTGGACGATATTCAGGACATCGAGCCCGGCGACGAAGCCGGACGCCCTGCGGTCGCCTGAGCGGCCGCACCCTCCTGAAGACATGGAAACGGCGGCGCCTTTGCAGGGGCCGCCGTTTTCAATTGCGGTTGGAGATGAAGCCGGTCGCGGTCAGGGGGCGGCAGGCGCCGCGGGCGCAGGCGTCACGGCCTGCGGCACGGGAACCGCGATGATGGCGGGCTTGGCCGCATTCCTGTCCGCCAGCAGGGGCGCCAGGGCCAGGGTGGCGACCACGCCGCCCACGACCAGGGCCAGAACGGCGACGATCATATAGGTCAGGGTCGAGCGGGCGCGACGACGGCGAAAGGCGCCGGTTCGCATGCCCTGCACCATGACATGGGTGCGGTTGCTGAAGGCTTCGGAGCCGATGATGTTGTGCTGGGACAAGAGACGCTCCCGACTGTTCCCGTACGGATCAGCTCAAAAAGCGGTCTGATAGGGCCAAAGCATGGCGAACGCTGGTAGCAAAAAGGCGACCTCGGGATCGGGGCCGCCTTTGAAAGCTTGGCTTTTTCGGTGTGAAATCAGCCGCCCAGCGTCACATTGACCGTGCGCCCGCCGCGGGTCTGGACCCGGCGCATCAGCACCATGACGCTGTCATCCGCCTTGACCGGGGCGATCAGGAACCAGCCGCCGTCCGGCAGGTCGGAGAAGCGGAAGCCGTTGTCCGCACAGGCCTGCGCCCTTTCGTATGAACGGTAGTCGGCGCCCTGTTCCCCGGCCGAGCGGGCGCGCACCACGGCGGCGGGGACGGCGGCCCGGTCGGCGGCGCCGTACAGGCGGTCGATGCGGGCGCGGGTATAACGGGTGTCGGGGATCAGGCCGACATTGCCTGCGCATTCATAGGCGCGGCCGTCCTGAACAAAGGCGACGCGGCCCTCGACGGCGGCCTGTCCGGTCCGGGTCGACCAGGCGAAGTCATCGGCGTCGAACACAGCCGGGCCGATCGCGCTTCCGCCCATCGGCGTGGTGGCGCAGGCGGTCAGGGTCAGGCCGCCGATCACAGCGGCGACAAGGGCGCTGGAACGGACCAGCGATCGCGAAGAAGGGGTCATGTGGGGCGGCTCCCGGATTACGGTTCAGGCGACGACCGGGCATGACCTTGTGCGCCATGCCGAGTCAAGGTTGCCCGCCGCCCCGGCCTGTTCCACAACAGGCGCCAAAGATCGGACGACAGAGGCCGGTCGCCAGCAAAATCAGGGACTTCATGACCGTCACCATCGACGACATCCGCGCGGCGCAAAAACGCATCGCTGGTCAGGTCGACCGCACGCCTGTCCGCTATTCCCGCCGTCTGTCGCAACTGACCGGCGCGGAAATCTGGATCAAGTTCGACAATCTGCACTTCACCGGCAGCTTCAAGGAGCGCGGCGCCCTGAACCGGCTGATGCAGTTGACGCCGGAGGAAAAGAAACGCGGCGTCGTCGCCGCCTCGGCGGGAAACCATGCGCAGGCGCTGGCCTATCACGGCGGCCGTCTGGGCGTGCCGGTCACCATCGTCATGCCCGAGGGCACCCCCTTCGTGAAGGTGGACGGCACCCGCGCCCACGGCGCCAATGTCGTCATCCACGGCCTCGACTTTTCCGGCTCGACCGAGGAGGCCAGGCGCCTTCAGGTCGAGCATGGCTATGTCTTCGTCTCGGCCTTCGACGATGAAGGCATTGTCGCCGGACAGGGCGTCTGCGGCCTTGAGTTTCTGGAAGAGGCGCCGGATCTGGACGCCCTGATCATCCCGATCGGCGGCGGCGGTCTGATCGCCGGCAGCGCCATCGCCGCCAAGGCGATGAAGCCGGACATCAAGATCTTCGGCGTTGAGGCCGCCCGCTATCCGTCTTTCACCGCGCGCCGTCGGGGCGAGCCGCCCAAATGCAGCGGCCAGACCATCGCCGAGGGCATCGCCATCAAGGCCGTGGGCGAGATTCCCTTTGCTCTGGCCGACGGCCTGATCGACGAGGTCTTCGTCTGCGAAGAGGCGGATTTCGAAAAGGGCGTGGCCCTGCTGGCGACGCTGGAGAAGACGGTGGCCGAGGGCGCGGGCGCAGGCGGACTGGCCGCCATCCTGGCCAACCCGGAACGCTTCAAGGGCATGAAGATCGGCGTCGAACTGACTGGCGGCAACATCGACGCCCGGATGCTGGCGGTGGTGCTGAACCGTGAAATGGTCCGCGAAAAGCGGTTGATCGTCTATCGCATTCTGGGCGATGACCGCCCCGGAATGCTGTCGGCGATGGCCGCCGTCATCGGCGGTCTGGGCGGCAACATCATCGACGTGGTGCATAACCGGCTGGCGCTGGACGTGCCCGCCAAGGGGGCCGAGTTCGACATCATGGTCGAGACCCGCGACTCCCGTCATGCCGAGGAAATCGGCGCCGCCTTGAAGGACCAGGGTTATGAACTTCGCATGGGCTGATCGCCCCTTCGGCGCGGCGATGGCCGTGGCCGCCCTTCTGGCCCTGGCCGCCTGCGGCCGCCCGTCCGCCGCGCCTGAGGATCTGGCGAAGAACGCCGCCGAATCCGCCGCCTTCATGAAGCAGAACGCGACGGAGGAGGGCGTGCAGACCCTGCCGTCGGGCCTGCAATACAAGGTCGTGGCCTCGGGCCCGGCGGGCGGCGTCCAGCCTGACCGCAATGATCTGGTCAAGGTCGATTATGAAGGCACGCTGACCGACGGCACGGTGTTCGACAGCTCGTTCAAGCGCGGCGCCCCGGCGATCTTCTCGCCCGAGGGCGTGGTGCCCGGCTGGACCGAGGCCCTGCAGATGATGAAGCCGGGCGACGAGTGGATTCTCTTCCTGCCGCCGGAACTGGGCTATGGCGAGATGGGCGGCCCGCCGATGATCCCCGGCAATGCGGTGCTGGTGTTCCGGCTGAAGCTGCTGGACGTGGCGCCCGTGCCCGGCGGCGGCCGCGGCGTGGGCCAGGCCACGGGCTGACCGCTCAAGCAGCCGAAGGCGTTAGCGCATCCAAACCCTTCTCCCCTTGTGGGAGAAGGTGGGCGCCGGAGGTGCTCGGATGAGGGGTGTCGGCGCGGCATTAGGAACAAGAGCGGCGACGTCGGGATCGAGCCGTCAAACCACGGCGCCATCACTCCTCATCCGTCAGGCTCCGCCTGCCACCTTCTCCCTCAAGGGGAGAAGGACCACTCCTGTTTGACGTCTTCGTCCGTTTCCTGCGTCAGCCGCCCATCGCGTTCGGCCTCGAACCGTTCTGGCGACAGGCGTGACAGCGCCCACACGGCCGCGCCGCGCACCACAGGCGCCGGATCATCCAGCAGCCCTTCGACCGCCCCGACTAACGTCGTCTCGCCCGAGTTCCCCGTCGCATACAGCACGTTGCGGATGAACCGGTCGCGGCCGATGCGTTTGATCGGGCTCTTGGTGAACAGGGCGCGGAAGGCGGGGTCGTCCAGCGCCAGAAGGTCCGCCAGCGGCGGCGACTTCAGCGCATCGCGCGCCTGCAGCCGCGCCTCCGACGCCTCCTGCGCGAACTTGTTCCACGGGCAGGCGGCCAGACAGTCGTCGCAGCCGTAGATGCGGTTGCCCGTCGCCGTGCGGAACTCGCGCGGCCAGGCGTCGGCGTATTCGATGGTCAGATAGGAGAGGCACCGCCGGGCGTCGATCTGGAACGGCGCGGGAAAGGCCTGCGTCGGGCAGGCGTCCAGACAGGCGGTGCAGCGGCCGCAGTGTTCGACCTCGGTCTCGTCCGGCTCGATCTCGGCGGCGGTCAGGATCACGCCCAGAAACAGCCAGTTGCCGTGGGTGCGGCTCAGCAGATTGGTGTGCTTGCCCTGCCAGCCCAGCCCTGCCCGCTGGGCCAGCGGCTTCTCCATCAGGGGGGCGGTGTCGACGAAGACCTTCACCTCCTGCTTCAGCCGGGCGGCGATCTGACCGGCCAGAATCTTCAGCCGTCCCTTGATGACTTCATGATAGTCGTCGCCGCGCGCATAGACGGAGATATAGGCCGCCGATGCTATCTCCAGTTCGGGCCGGGGGTCTTCGTCGGGGCCGTAGTTCATGCCCAGAACGATGGCCGTTCTGGCGCCGTCCCACATGGCGGTGGGGTGGGCGCGGCGCTCCAGCGTCGTCTCCATCCAGTCCATGTCGCCGTGACGGCCCGCATCGACGAAGTGGGCCAGCTTCTCACCCGCGCTCCACGGATCGCTGGCCGAGGCGAAACGGCACACGCCGAAGCCCAGTTCGGCGGCGCGCTGTCGGATGAAGATGCGGGGATCGGCCGCCATGAGGGGCGCTTTAGCCCTGTGAAGCCTCAGAAGTCGAGGTCGGCGTACCACGGCGCCGGATGCACGCCGGGGAAGCGGTCGCCCAGCAGAGGCCGGAAACAGGGGCGCGACTTCAGCTTGGAATACCACAGTTTCAGCGCCGGCCACGACGCCCACGGAATCTCGCCGAAATAGTCCAGCACCGACAGGTGCCCCGCCGCGATCAGGTCGGCCTGACTGAGACGGCGCCCCGCCAGCCATTCGCGCCCGGCCGCCATCGGCTCCAGCACGGCCAGATGGGCCTTCATCGCCTCACGCCCCTCGCGCAGCATCCGGGCGTCGGGCGAGCCGAGCCGCAGCAGGGGCTTCTCCATCCGCTCATGCAGCAGGACGGCGTCGACCTCATCGGTGAAGCGGCGGCTGAACCATGTCGCCAGACGGCGCGCCTCGGCCCGTTCGCCTGCGTCGGCGGGCAGCAGGAAGTCGCCCTTGGTCCGGTCCTCCAGCCAGCCGAGGATGGCGTCCAGTTCGCACAACGTCAGGCTGCGCCCCTTTTCCGTCGCCGTCAGCACCGGCGGCATGCCCGAGGGGTTCAGCTCGAACAGGGGGCAGTCGTCCTCCCACGGGCGGACGGGCTCCTCGCCATAGCTGACCTTGGCCTCGCCCAACGCCAGTCGCGCCGCGCGCGAGGCGGGGTGGAAGGCGAAATGATAAAGGACGGCGGGCGTGGTCATTGTCCGCCTTCATGCCCCTGTGCGCGTTAACACCCTCTTTACCGCGCGCGATTGTCGCAGGGGGTCAGGACCAGGGGCCGGAAGGCTTGGATGGGCCGTCGCTCGATGCAGCGTCCGGCGCCGTATCCGGGGCGGCGTCCGACGATGCCGGGCGCTGCGCGACAAAGGCGCCGCCGTGCGGCTCAGCTGCGCCGCGCGGGTCGGGGTGGATCAGGATGTCGGCGTGGGGATAGGCCGCCAGCACCCGCTTTTCCGCCGCCAGTATGATGTCGTGGGCGGCCTTCAGGCTGAGGTCCGGGTCCAGGTCGATATGCATCTGGATCATCAGGGCCTGACCGGCCATGCGGGTGCGCAGCTGATGGACGTTGGCGATGCGGGCGTCTTCAGTCACGGCGGCGACGATGGCGGCGCGGTCGGACTCGGGCGCGGCGCGGTCCAGCAAATGGTTCGAGGCGTCCTTCAGCAGATTCACCGCCCCCCAGGCCAGCCAGACCGCCACCACCAGACCGGCCGCCGCATCCAGTCCCGGCGCCTTGAGGAATGAGCCCGAGATGATGCCGATCAGCACCACCACATTGGCCGCCAGATCGGCGGCGTAGTGGGCGCGGTCCCCCGCCACGGCCAGAGAGCCGGTCTTCTTGACCGCCTGCGTCTGCATCCACACCAGGGCGGCGGTGACGATGATGGCCAGCACCATCACCCCGACGGCCCATCCGCCCGAAGTGACGGGGCGCGGATCGAAGATGCGCTGGATCGCCTCCCAGCCGATGAAGACGCCGGACGCCAGCACCATGCCCGCCTGCACGAGGGAGGCCAGCCCCTCGGCCTTGCCGTGACCATAGCGGTGGTCGTCGTCCGGGGGCGCGGCGGCCCAGCGCACGGCGAAGAAGGTCGCCAGCGACGCGACCAGATCCAGCGTCGAATCCGCCAGACTGGCCAGGATGGAGACAGAGCCTGACGCCCCCAGCGCAAAGGCCTTCATGACGATCAGCAGGACCGCCGCGGCCACCGACAGAGTGGTGATCCGGCGTGTTGTCTGGTGGGCGGCGTCGAGGGGGGAGGTCGTCATTTCCTCACACTTGTCGCTCAAAACGGCCGCCGCGCCAATGGCGGCGACCGCCGCAGGGCGCTAAGAGGAATGAAACGGTCCGCCGCGCAGGCGGTCCTGCCCCCCAAGACCAGAAAGACCGAGACGGAGCATTCATGGCGGACTGGCTGATGGCGATCCTTCTGGGTCTGGTCGAAGGATTGACCGAGTTCATTCCGGTGTCGTCCACGGGGCATATGCTGTTGCTGGGGCATTTCCTCGGCTTTGAAAGCACGGGCAAGACGTTCGAGATCGTCATCCAGCTGGGCGCCCTGCTGGCCATCATCAGCGTCTATTTCAAGCGGCTGTGGCATCTGGCGACGCGCTGGCCGGTCGACGCCGAGGCGCGGCGTTTCCTGATCGGTCTGTTGATCGCCTTCATGCCTGCCGTGGTGATCGGCTTTCTGGCCTATGGCTTCATCAAGACGGTGCTGTTCGAGACGCCGCTGGTGATCTGCGTCGCCCTGATCGTCGGCGGGGTGCTGCTGTTGTGGCTGGACCGGATGAACAAGCGGCCCGCCTATCTGGACCCCGAGCTCTATCCGTTCCGCGTCTATTTCCTGATCGGCCTGTTCCAGTGTCTGGCCATGATCCCCGGCGTGTCGCGCTCGGGCGCCACCATCGCGGGCGGCCTGCTGCTGGGCACGGACAAGCGTTCGGCGGCCGAGTTCAGCTTCTTCCTGGCCCTGCCGACCATGGGGGCGGCGGTCGCCTATGATCTGTTCAAGAGCCGCGATGTGTTGAGCTTCGACGACATGGGGCTGATCGCCATCGGCTTTGTGGCGGCCTTCATCTCGGCGCTGGCGGTGGTGCGGTTCCTGCTCGACTTCGTGTCGCGGCGGGGCTTCGGCCCCTTTGCCTGGTGGCGGATCGCGGTGGGCGTGGTCGGCATCATCGGACTGGCGCTGACAGGCGGTCTGTAAGGCCAGAAAAAACCCCTCGGGACGCCGGTCCCGAGGGGTTTTTCATGAAGGCTTCCGCTATCAGGCGGCGGGGTTTTCGGCGTACTGGCCGCCGTCGCGATAGCGCCACAGATAGTTCGGCGCGATGGCTTCCAGCCCCGAAGGCTCGACGCCCAGATCGGCCAGCCCCTTGGCGCCCGGCGACACGACATTGTCGCTCTCCAGCAGCACGACCTGATCGCGGGTCAGCATGGGGCGCAGGCCGATCACGGCCGGAATCTGGGCCAGCGAACCGATCAGGCGCGCGATCGGGAAGGGCAGCGGCAGCAGGATGTTGCGGCGGTTCGTCTCGCGCAGGATGAACTTCAGGATGTCCTCAAAGGTCCAGACCGACGGGCCGCCCAGTTCATAGGTCTGGCCCTCGGCGTCGGGAGCCACGGTGGCGCGGGCGACGGCCTCGGCGGCGTCGGCGACATAGACGGGCTGGAACTTCGTCTGGCCGCCGCCGATCAGCGGCAGGACCGGCGACCAGCTGGCCATGGCGGCGAAGCGGTTCAGGAACTGGTCGCCCGAACCGAACACGATCGACGGGCGAACGATCACTGCGCCGGGGAAGGCGGCGCGCACGGCGGCCTCGGCCTCGCCCTTGGTGCGGGCGTAGTCGGCCGCGCCGTTGGCGTCGGCGCCGATGGCCGAGATGTGGGTCAGGCGTTTGACGCCCGCGGCCGCAGCCGCCTCGGCGACATTGGCGGCGCCCTCGACGTGCAGGGTGCGGAACTTGCGGCCGCCCGTCTCGAACAGGATGCCGACCAGATTGACGACGGCGTCGGCGCCGCGCACCGCCTCGGCCACGGCGGCCTTGTCGGTGATGTTGCAGCGCAGGACCTGAACCTGGCCGACGTCGCCGGCCATGTGCAGCACGGGCGCGCTCTTGGCGTTGCGCGCGGCGACGCGCACGCGCCAGCCGCGACGGGCCAGGGCGCGCACGACCTGGGTTCCGATGAAGCCCGAGCCACCGAACACGGTGACCAGACCGGGGGCGAAATCAGCCATCTCAGACGCTCCAAACGCCAGGCCCCGGCCGCAACGGGAGGCCGGAGGCGAAAATCCTATGGGCGGGGCTTAACCGAAGCGGCCCCGCCTCGCAACGAGAAGGGACGGGATTCCGCCGGATCAATCGGCTCGATGGACGATCCGTCCGTCCACAACCGTCAGCACGGCCCGGCCCTTGGGGATGTCGGCGGCGGGGACGGTCATCAGGTCGATGTTGAAGGCGGTGAAGTCGCCGCGCTTGCCGACCTCGATCGTGCCCAGCTCATTCTCGCGGAAGCTGGCGTAGGCGGGCCACAGGGTGAACATCTTCAGCGCCGTCGCCCGGTCGACCGCCTCGTTCGGACGCCAATCGGGGCCTTGGAAGCCGTTCAGATCGCGGCGCGCGACGGCGGCGTAGAACTCGATCAACGGATCGCCGCGCTCGACCGGCGCGTCCGAGCCGCCGACCACGATCACGCCGCGATCCACCAGCGTATGCCAGGCATAGGCGCCGTCCAGCCGCGCGTCGCCCAGACGGTCGGCGGCGAAATGCAGGTCGCCTATGGCGTGGCTGGGCTGCATGGAGGCGATGATCGGCAGCTCGTCGAAATAGTGATAGTCGCGCGGCCGGATCAGCTGGGCGTGTTCGATGCGCCAGCGCGGATCGGCCAGTTTCCACTCGGCCTTGGGCACGGACCGCAGCGCCTCTTCATACCAGACGGCGACGTCGTGGTTGCTCTGGTCGCCGATGGCGTGGGTGGCGATCTGGATGCCGGTCCGCAGCGCCTCCTGATACAGCGGCATGACGTCCTGTCGCGAGGTCAGCATCAGGCCCGACGTATCCGGCCGGTCGGCATAGGGCTCGAACAGCTTGGCGCCGCGCGAGCCCAGGGCGCCGTCGGCATAGAATTTGATCGCGCGGGTGATGATGCGGCCATCGCCTGCATCGCGCGGGCCGCCTGCCATCAGGGCGCGCGCGTCCTTCATGTCGATGCTGTTGTAAACCCGCAGGGGCGCCTCGCCGTCGCGCGCCATCTGCTCCATCAGCGGCACGTCCTCCCACGGCGCGCTCATGAAGTGGACGCCGGTCCAGCCATAGCGGGCATAGACGTTGAAGCCCGCGCGATAGGCTTCGCGCGTCGCCGCTTCGTCAGCCTCCGGCTTCAGGCCGCTGACCAGAGACTGGGCCGCGTCGACCAGCAGGCCGGTCGGTCGCCCGGCGGCGTCCTTCAGGATTTCTCCGCCCGAAGGCGCGGGTGTCGTCGCATCGACCCCGGCGGCGGCCAGGGCGGCGCTGGAGGCGACCACGGCGTGACCGTCGGCGCGGCCCAGCAGCACCACCCGCCCCGGCGCGGCGGCGTCCAGATCGGCGGCGGTCAGGAAGCGTTTCTCGGGCCAGTGGGTCTCGATCCAGCCGCGCCCGGCGATGACGCCCTCGGGGTGCGCCTCGGCCCAGGCGGTCAGCCGCGCCATCGCCTCGATGATGGAGGCGGCGCCTTCCAGATTCAGCGTCATCTCGCGCCAGCCGATGCCGTTCAGGTGGGCGTGGCCGTCAGTGAAGCCGGGGAACAGCGTGGCCCCCTTCAGATCCACGACCTCCAGCCCCTGGGCCGAAGGGGCGCGGTTCGCTGCTCCGACATAGGCGATGCGCCCGTCGCGCACGACGACGACCTCGGCGGTCGGCGCCGCCTCGTCGCCGGTGTGGATGGTCCCGCCCCGGATCAACAGGTTCTGGGCATAGGCCGCAGGCGCAGCCGCCAGCATCAGCGCGGCCGCCAGCGGCAGGGTCGTTTTCAGGATTCGGATCATCAGCGCCTCCAGTCGGGGCGCAGGGGAGCCGCAGCTGAGCTTGGCGTCAAGCGATCCAGTGTTGCCTCCGTCATCCTCCGGCGGAGCGAAGCGACGACCGGGGGACCCAGCGGCGCGCGTGAGCGCGAAAAATCCACGCGCGCCGCTTGCCTCGAAGATCGCCTTCGGCGCCGCTGGGTCTCCCGATCTGCGCCGCTACGCGGCTTGTCGGAGGATGACGAAAGCGGAGGGGCGCTTACGGCCGCCCCACCACCTGATCGACCGAGTTGCTCGTCACCGGGTGGTAAAGCGGACGCGCCTTGGCGTAGATGCGCGTGGCGATGGGGCGGCCCCAGTCGCCTTCGGCCCACAGGGTCTGGAACAGAGGCAGGACGAATTTGCGTCGCCCCTGCGTGGTCAGGAAGCGTTCGGCCGTGGCGATGGCGGGCTCATAACGGTTGGCCAGCGCCGCCTGCAGCCAGGCGAAGGTCAGTTCGGCGTTGCCCTCGCTGTCCAGTTTCAGCGTCTGCTCAAGGTCCGCCATCTGGGCGGCGGTCAGCCAGTCGGCGCCGGGCTTCAGACCCTCGGGCCGCCACGACAGGAAGCGCAGGCGCTGCTGGGTGTTCCAGTCCTTCCACGGCACGGCCGAGGCCGGGCCCTTGGCGACATAGAAGGCGCTGGCCGCCGCATCCACCGCCTCAAAGGCGTGCGAGATCGGCGCCTGTGCATTGGACGGCAGGCCGGGTTGATAGATCCAGTTCTCCAGCTGAAGCTCGGCTTCCAGCCGTGCGTCGCCCTTGACCAGATGCTCGCGGATGTCGGCCAGGAAGCCCACATCGGTCATCGGCTGGAAGGCGTGGCGGTCGAAATAGCCGCGCAGCCAGACGTCGAACGTCTCGCGCCCGACGATGCGTTCGATGGTGCGCAGGAAGGCGGCGCCCTTGTCATAGGGGATGCCCGACAGGCCGTCGTCCGGGTCGCGACCCGTCAGGTCCAGATGCAGGCGGGTGTCGGCCGGGTCGGTGGCGGCGATCTCGGCGACCAGATCGTTCCAGGCCAGGGCCTGTTCCTGCAGGGCGCGCTCGCGGCCGTAGAGCGCCTCCATGATGCGGTTCTCGAAATAGGTGGTCGTGCCTTCGTTCAGCCAGATGTCGGCCCAGGTGGCGTTGGTCACCAGATTGCCGGACCAGGAGTGCGCCAGTTCGTGCGCCACCAGCGACACCAGCGACCGGTCGCCCGCCACAATGGTCGGGGTGGCGAAGGTCAGGCGCGGATTCTCCATCCCGCCGAAGGGGAAGCTGGGCGGCAGGACCAGCAGATCATAGCGGCCCCAGCGATAGGGGCCGTACAGCGCCTCGGCCGCGTCGACCATGCGGGCGGTCGGCTCCAGCTCCCACTGGGCGGCCTTCAGCTGGCCCGGCTCGGTCCAGACGCCGGTGCGGCCGTCGAAGGGGGCGAAGGCCAGATCGCCCACGCCGATGGCGATCAGATAGGGCGGGATCGGCTGGTCCAGCTTGAAGCGCCACGCCTTCATCCCGGCGCCCGCCGCCTCGCCCTGCGGGGTCAGATGTTCGGCGGACATGACGACGGTCAGATCGGACGGCGCCGCGATGCGGGCGCTGTAGGTCTGGCGGATGCCCGGGCTGTCCTGCGTCGGGATCCAGGTGCGGGTCAGGATCGCCTGCCCCTGGCTGAACAGATAGGGCTTCTGACCGCCCGCCGTCTGTTGCGGGCTCAGCCACTGCAGGGCCGAGGCGTCGGGGCGGGTGGAATAGGCGACGACGATCTTCTGCGTTTCACCGCCGCGGAAGGCGGGGATGCGCACGCTGAGCGGCTGGCCCCTGATCGGATCGGCGGCGCCGAGGCTCCATTTCAGCGGACGGCCGCGCGCGTCGGTCACGCCCTTGATGTCCAGCATCTTGGTGTCCAGCACCACCTCGGTCGCGCCGTGGCGGCCGGTCACGTCCAGCGTCGCCCGGCCGGACAGGGTCTTGGCCGTAAAGTCGGCGGTCAGGTCGACGTCCAGATGCGTCACCCGCGCCTCCGCCGGACGGGCGTAGGAGTGGGGGTCGTTCACATAGGCGGCGGCAGGGGCGATCTGCGCGGCCGGGACCAGGGGGGACATCGGGATGCTGTCCATTGTCGTGGCGCAGGCGCCCACAGAGGCGGCGAGGGCGGTGATGAGGGCGAGGGCGGAAACCCGCCCGACCGGCTTCAGGGTCATGAAACGCTCCGTATTTTCTACGGGTGAACAGGCGCTCTCAGGCCGAAAAGATCAACCCTTCAACCCGCAGTTGCGGGCGGCGGCAGGTGGTGCGCCTTGAACAGCCGTCCCTTTTCAGCCGCCAGCACCAACAGCAGGGCGGCGACGCCCAGAATGAGGAAGCCGACCGTCAGCGGCACGGTCGAGCCGTCGAACTGCTGGCCGATGGCGAAGCCCAGCAGGGCGCCGCCGATCGAGGATATGAAGCCCTGGGCCGAAGAGGCCGTGCCTGCGATATGGCCCATCGGCTCCATCGCCATCGAGCCGAAATTACCGGCGATGAAGCCGAAGCAGAACATCTTGCAGGCCTGAAGCGCGGCGAACATCCACAGGCTGTCGTGGCCGGTCCAGGCGATGACGGCGTGCAGGGCGCTGAAACCGATGAAGCCCATCAGGGCCGTATGGGCGATCAGGCGCGAGCCCAGCTTCTCGACCAGTCGGGCGTTCAGGATCGAGGCCACGGCGATGCCGCCCGCCACCAGGGCGAAGACCACGGGGAACAGGCCCGGCGCCTTGAACACGTCGAAGAAAATCTGCTGCGAGGAGTTGATGAAGCCGAACAGCGCCCCGGTGATGACGGTCATCGCCAGGGTGTAGCCCATGCCCGTGCGGTGGGTCAGGGCGAAGCGGAAGGCGCCCGCGATGCGACCCAGATTGATCGGCATCCGGTCTTCGGCGTGCAGGGTTTCCGGCAGGCGCAGACCCGCCCAGATCAGAAAGGCGCCGCCCGACAGGGCGAAGACGCCGAAAATCCACGGCCAGGGCGCGACCAGCATGACCATCTGCCCTACGGCGGGCGCCAGTATGGGCACGCCCAGGAAGACCAGGAAGCTCAGCGACATGACCCGCGCCATGGTCCGCCCGGAATAGCGGTCGCGCACGATCGACACAGCCAGCACCCGCGTCGCCGCCGCCCCGATCCCCATGCCGATCCGCGACAGGATCAGCATGTCGAAGGTGTGGGCGAAGGCGGCCGCGATGCTGAAGACCACATAAAGGCCGATGCCCGCGAACAGCACCGGCCGACGGCCGTAACGGTCCGACAGCGGGCCATAGAACAGCTGCGCCCCGCCGAAGCCCAGCAGATAGGCGGTGATCACCCACTGTCGGCTGTTCTCATTCGTCACGCCCAGGTCTTCGCCGATGTAGGGCAGGGCGGGCAGCATGGCGTCGATCGCCAGGGCGTTCAGCGCCATCATGACGGCGATCAGGCAGACGAATTCAGCGAATCCCGGCCCCTTCGCAGGAAGCGGAGGCCGGGCCTCGGTCGCGGATGAAGGGGCGATGGTCATTTCGCCCAGATGCGGCCTGCGTCAGCCTGACGCAAGCCTGTTCAGAAAAGGTTTGTCGCGCTGCAACATTAATATCAAAGAGCGACAGCGCTCAGCGCACGTGAATCCGCGCCGTCACCGACATGCCGGGCGACAGGCGCTCAATGCCCTCCTGACCCGGATCGACGGCGATGCGGACGGGGATGCGCTGGGCCACCTTGGTGAAGTTGCCGGTGGCGTTGTCAGGCCGGATGACGCTGAACTCGGAGCCGGTGGCTGGCGAGATCCGCTCGACCTTGCCGGTCAGGACGCGCCCGCCCAGGGCGTCGACGGTGATCTTGACCGGCTGGCCCACGCGCACGTCGCGCATCTGGTTTTCCTTCATATTGGCCGTGACCCAGACCACATCGGGGACCAGCGCCGTCATCTGCGTGCCGACCGCGACCTGCTGGCCCTGACGCATGGAGATCTCGCCCAGACGGCCGTCGCGCGGGGCCTCGATGCGGGTGTTGTCCAGATCGATCTGCGCCAGCCGCACCTGAGCGCGGGCGTTCTCGACGGCGGCCTCCAGCGAGCCCTTGCTGACCACGGCCGAGGTGACGCCGGTCTGGGCCACGCCCTCGGCGGCGCGGGCTTCGGCCAGCTGCGCCTCGGCGGAACGCAGGGCGTTCTGGGCCACGTCGACCTGAGCCTGTGCGACCCAGCCGCCGTCGAACAGGGTGCGCACGCGGGTCGCATCGGCGCGGGCCTTGGTCACGGCCGACTGGGCGGCGGCGATGGCGGCCTGCGTCTGGGCCACCGATCCGCGCGCCGAGGCCTGGCTCTGGGCCGAGTTGGCCAGCGCCGCCTCGGCGGAATGCAGCGAGGCCTGCGCCTGCTCCAGCCGCTGGCGATAGATGCGGTCGTCGATGGTGGCCAGCAGCTGACCCTGCTTCACCGTCTGGAAGTCCTGCACCTCGACCGAGGTCACATAGCCGCTGACCTGCGGGCTGATGATGGTCACCTGACCGCGCACATAGGCGTTGTCCGTCGTCTGGGGCCCGCCGGAAAAGGGCGGCAGGCGCCAGGCGTGCAGCACCAGCCCCACCCCGACCAGGGCGATGGCGATCAGCACTACGGTCCACATCACCCGGCGGCCTTTCGACGGCGGCGGCGTTGCGGGCGCCGCCGGTGCGGCGGGTGGCTGTGCCGGGGGCGGCGGGGTTGAGGGCGCAGGAGGAGGAGCGGCGTCGGTCATTCGGATGTCCGGTTCAATCGATGGCGGCGGCTGCGGATGCAGCGGCCCCGGCGGCTTTGCGGGCCTCGCGCCGGGCGGCGCGGCGCGCCTCCAGACCGGGACCGAAATGGTTGAAGGCGACCCAGGCGGCGCCGATGGCGGCGGCCCCCGAGATCAGTAGGAAGACGTCGTTATAGGCCAGCACCTGCGCCTGCTGGCTGATCTGCTGCTGCAACAGACGCAGGGCTTCGGTCTGGCGCTGGGCTGCATCGCCGATGACATGGGCGTAGGCGCCGCCCAGCTGTTGCAGGCGCAGCACCGTTTCCGGGTCGCCCATGCCGATGCTCTCGGCCAGCTGGTTGGAGTGGAACTTCTCACGCAGGGTCTGCACCGTGCCGACCATCGCCGAGCCCAGCAGGCCGCCCACGTTCTGTCCGATGGAGAACAGGACGATGAAGCTGACCATGTTCTTGCCCCCGCCCTGCAGCACCTTGCCGAAGCCCAGGATCATCGTCGGCCCGATAAAGAAGGCGGCGGCGAAGGCCAGCAGCGCCTGACTGAAATAGAGCTGGGTCGGGCGCGTCAGCACCGTCGCATGGCTGTCCATGAAGGCGCCGACCGCAATCATCACCAGGGCGATGGAGATGGGCCGCCACAGCTTCATCGGGTTCAGGGTCATCGCGCTGACCAGCGTGCCCGCCGCCGTGGCGATCAGCATGATCAGGAACAGGCCCTGCATCTGCTGCGGCACCAGACCCATCTGCTGCAGGAAGCCGACGGCCCCGGTGGTCTGCTCGGACAGCACGATCCGCACCAGCAGGATGGCCAGCATCAGCCGCACCAGATCGCGCCCGGCCAGCCATTTCAGATCAATCAGGGGATTGGCGCGGTTGTACTCGATCAGCACGGCGGCGGTCAGCAGCACGATCGCCCCGACCAGCGCCCAGCCGATCCACGCCGCCTCGGTCCACCAGACGATACGCCCCAGCCCCAGCACCGCCGTCAGCAGGGCCACCCCTGGCGCGAACAGGGCGAAGGTCAGGAAGTCCAGCTTCTCGAAAGCTCGCACCCGCTGGGACGGCGGCATGCGCAGGGCGAAGACGGCGGGCAGGGCGAGCAGCACCAGCCCCAGCTCGAACATGTAGAAGGCCCGCCACTGGTCCAGATCCAGCAGATGCATGACCCCCAGCCGCGCCAGCGGAATGGCCAGGCTGGACAGGCCGACGGCGATGATGATCCCCTTCAGCCTGTGCTGCGCGGGAAAGGCCTGAATGATGTAGAGGATGCCCAGCGTCGACATCCCCGCCGCGGCCATGCCCGCCACACCCCGCACCACCAGGGTCGAGCCGAAATCCTCCAGAAACAGGTGGGCCGCCGTCGTCGCCAGAAAGACCATCATGATGATCTCGGCGAACAGGCGCAGGCCGTATTGCATCCTGAACTTGACCAGCAGCAGGTTCATGCAGGCGTTGGTCATGATGAAGACCACGGGCAGCCATGCCGCCTCGGTCGTGGTCACGCCAAGGGCGCCTGCCAGTTGCGGCACGCTGGCCGTCACCGCCGCATTGCCCAACTGGCCGGTCAGGGCCACCAGAATGCCGACCACCCCATAGGCCAGACGCCACGGCGTCGTATGGTCCGGCGTCGCGGGCGAGCCGGGCAGGACCGGGCGTTCATGCGGCTTCAGCGTGGCGAGGTAATCCTCCCACGGCAGGTCCCAGTGACGGCGGCTCATGCGGCCTCGCCCGTCTGATCGCCCTTGTGATCTGCTGGGCGCGGCCGAATGGCGTCCAGCACCAACTCCAGCGAGCGGCGGCTCAGCGCCTCGCGGTCCTGCGGCGCCACGGTGCGCGACGGCGCCCCCAGCATCAGGGTGATGACGCGGATGTCCTCGGTCGTCAGGTCGCCGCGCACCCGCCCGGCCGCCTGCGATGCGGCCAGCGCCTCGGCGCCTGCCTGCTTCATGCCGCGCCGGATGGGGGCAAGCGCCTCGTCCTTCAGGTCGCGGATGGCGCTGGACAGGCCCGCATTGTCCAGCATCAGCCGCGTCACCTGCTCCAGAAACCAGATGAAGGCGTCCGGGTCGTCCAGCCGCGTGCGCGTGCGGCGCCCCAGATCCTCGATCTGCTGGACGAAGACCGCCAGCGCGAGCTCAGACCGGTCCGCGAAATTCCGATACAGCGTCGCCCGCCCGACCCCGGCCTGTTCAGCGATCAAATGCAGCGGCGCATCCAGCCCCTCGCGCGCAAAGGCTTCCTCGGCCGCCTTCAGCAGCCTTTCACGGCGTTCCGCGGCGTCTTGTCGCAAGGGACGGTTCATGGCGCGCTAAGTGGACACTTGTGTCCGCTTGTTCAAGAGGTGTTTTCCTGAAATGCACAAGTCGCGCGCAAGCTGCACCGGACGTGTCCGGTACGCACGGGTCGTCACGCGGGATGATGACGGCGCGACGCTTTAATGAGAGGCGACCGAGGAAAGATGACGACTGATCGTATCTGGAAGCTTCTGGCTGTGACCGGCGTCTGCGTCATGCTGTCCGGCTGCTATTCCTGCTCGCTCAACGGCGGATGGGAGCGGCAAATGAACCCGTTCTGTACGGAAGACCGGGCGCTGGCGGGTCATGGCGTCGGGTCTGGAGCAGGCCAGCAACTGGCCTGCTCCAGATCATCGTCAGCGCGCCATCCTTCAGTGCGTGCGGGCCACGCCTTCGCGACGGCTGTCGGCCGCGCCGTCCCAGCGGCCGTTGCGCCACAGACCGCCATGCAGGCCTGAGGTTTCGGTCGTGTTCGGCTGAAGCACGACGCCGCGCGCCGCCATGCCTTCGCGCACCGGCGCCGGGAAGCCCTCGGTGTCGGCGCCGAAGCCGTCGCCCTTGGCCACCAGGTTCGGCAGGTCAAAGGCCTGTTGCAGCGGCAGGCCCCAGGCCAGGGCGCCGATCAGGGCCTTGGCGTTATAGGCCAGGATGGACGACCCGCCCGGCGAGCCCAGCAGGCCCACCAGCCGCCCTTCGCGATCCAGGATCAGGGCGGGCGACATGGACGAGCGCGGCCGCTTGCCCGCCGCCACGGCGTTGGCCGCAGGCGTGCCGTCCGACGCCGTCGGAACCATCGAGAAATCGGTCAGCTGATTGTTCAGGAAGAAGCCGCCCGCCATCCGGCCCGAGCCGAACAGGCTCTCGACCGTGGTGGTCATGCTGACGGCGTTGCCCTTGGCGTCGACGATGACCAGGTGCGACGTCCCCGCCGGTTCGCGCGTGGCGTCCGCGCCGACGTTCGGCGCCCCCGCAGGCACGCCATAGGGCGCCGCGCCGCGAAGACCCGGCGCCAGCGCCGCGCGCTCTGCGACATAGGCCGGGTCCAGCAGGCCCGCGACCGGCACGCTGACAAAATCAGGATCGCCGAAATAGCGATCACGGTCCGCATACATCAGCCGCTGAAGCTGGCCGAAGGCGGCCCAGGCCTCGGGGCTGGCGGAGCCCTTTTCAATGTCCGGCGTCTGCTCGGCCATGGCCAGAAGTTCCAGGATCGACGCCCCGCTGGACGGCGGCGGCGGCACGCAGATGGTGTAGATCTTATAGGGACCGCACACCGCCTCGCGCACGACGGGGCGGTAACCGGCGACATCGGCGGTGGTCAGGGCGCCGGGGCGCGGACCTTCATGCACGGCGGCGACGATGGCCTCGGCCAGCGGGCCCTGTTGCAGGGCCGCCGCGCCTTCACGGGCGATGCGGCGCACCGTCTCGGCATAGGCCGGGTTTCGCAACGTCTCGCCCGCCTGATAGCGCGTGCCGTCGGCCTTGGTGAAATACTCGGTCGCCCAGCGCGTCTTGGACTGAGGCGCGTCGCCGTTGATCATGCCCGCCAGACGCTCGCTGACGACAAAGCCGTCCTGCGCCAGTTTTTCCGCGTCGCCGAACAGCTCGGACCAGGCCAGTGCGCCGTGCTGCTTCTGGGCCAGGGCCAGCATGGGCACCACGCCCGGCGCCCCGGTCGAGCGCCCGCTCAACACCGCATCGACAAAGGCCAGCGGCTTGCCGTTCTCATAAAACAGTTCGGACGTGGCGGCGGCAGGAGCCGTCTCGCGCCCGTCATAGACGGTGATGGCGCCGCTGTCGGCGTCATAGAACATCATGAAGGCGCCGCCGCCCAGACCCGACGATTGCGGCTCGGCCAGCCCCAGCACCGCCTGCACGGCCACGGCCGCATCCACGGCCGACCCGCCGCGCGCCAGCACCTTCATCCCCGCATCGACCGCCAGAGGATTGGCCGCCGACACGAACGGCCCGCGCGCGAGGTTCTGCGCCGCCCCGGCCCGGTTGACGGCCGCATCACCCGCCCCCGCATCAATGGCGGAGGTCGCGCATCCGCTCAGCAGCAGGGCCGCAGCGGCGGCTCCAGCGACGAGCATGGACATTCTGCGCGCAGGGCGGACAGGGGAAAATGACAAGGCGCGCACGCAATCTCTCCGGCACGTTGCAGGGGCCTTTATGCCTAGGCCCGCAGCCCCTTCAGGCCAACCCTGCATTTTCTCAAGATTTTCTGAGAAAAGCCGCTTGCCAGTCCGAAAGCGACCCGCTAGATACCCGGCCCTGCCCGCAAGGCGGTGCGCACCCGTAGCTCAGCTGGATAGAGCACCAGACTACGAATCTGGGGGTCAGGAGTTCGAATCTCTTCGGGTGCGCCACTTCGGTTTAAAACCGAGAACTCCGCCAGCGGCGGCGTAACTCTCACCATCGTTAGACGCCAAGGCCCGCAGAAGCTCGGTTCGCGAGCCGATGATGCGCGCCTCGGTCTTGCTGATGACCTCCACCCGTTGGGTCAGAGCCCGCAGGTGATCCCGACGATAGCCGCTTGTGCGGTCCTGTAACTTACGTCGCGCGGCGGTGGCGAACCGGCTCAAGACATCTGGAGTGATTGTCGGCGCCAGCCGCTCCACTGAAGCGCTGATCCGCTCGGCGTCCGCTCTGGCCTGGTCGCGGATGCCGGAAAGTTCAGCCACGCGATCCTTCAGCGATGTGTCGTCCGGCGCGAGCAGGCCGTTCTCGATGGCTTCATAGAGCCGATTGAGCTTGGCCTCGGCCTCTGTCGCGCGCTTGCGCATCTCCGCGATGTGGCCGCGCCTCTGGTCGGCCCATTCCTCGCGGCGATCCAGAAGCTGCTCCATCAGCCCCGCGAGACGCTCTGAATCGAGCAGCCGTGTCTCGAGGTGGTCGATAATCGCGTCATCCAGCTTGTGCATGGGGACGGCCAACCCAGTGCATCCCGTCTCACCCATCCGCGCCTTGGTCGAACAGGCGTAGTAGCGATACTGGCCGCCCGCCTGGCCCTTCCCTGTCCTCAAGGTCATCGCGCCGCCGCAGAACCCGCAGAAGCAGATGCCCGTCAGCAGGTTCGGGCCGGTCGAAACGCGCGGCGGCGTCCACTTGGGGTTCCGCGACGCCAGGCGCGCACGGACAGCTTCATGATCCGCCTTCGATACGATAGGCGGCACCGCCATCACGGCATGCTCGGATTCTGGCTTTGGCGTTCGGGTCTTGTGGTCGCGGGTGTTGAACCGGTGCTCGCCCATATAGGTCGAGCGGGTCAGGATCTGATGAACGGCGCTGATGCCCCAGCGCCCCCCGTCCCGCGTGCGGATGTTCTGATCGTTGAGCCGCGTGGCGATGGTCTTCAGCCCCATCGGTCCCTGCGAGCCGTCGCCGGTCAGCGCCCAGCGATAGATTGTCCGCACCATCTCAGCCTGGAGCGGATCGATCTCCAGCGCCTTCTTGATCTTGGCCCCACGCTGCTCCGCCGCGACGATGCGGTAACCGATGGGCGGCCGGGCGCCGTTCCAGAAACCCTGACGGGCGTTTTCCTTCATGGCCCTGAGGGTGTGTTTGGCGTTCTCGCGGGATTGATACTCGTCGAAGAGCGTCATGATCTGGCGCATCATCACGCTCATGGGATCATCGCCCAGCTCTTGGGTGATGGAGACCAGACGCACGCCGTTCTTCGCCAGCTTCCGGACGTAGAACTCGAACTGGAACTGATCGCGGAAGAACCGCGAGAAGCTGTGCACCACGATGATGTCGAAGGCGGGCGGCTTGATCAGCGCGGCCTCGATCATGGACTGGAAGGATGGCCGCCGATCGTCGGTGGCGGTGTTGCCCGGCTCGACATACTCCGCCGTCGTCTCCCATCCCTTGCTCTCGCAGTAGGCTTCAAGCTGACGGCGCTGATCGGGGATCGACAAATCGTTGACGGCCTGTCGTCCGGTCGAGACCCGAAGATAGAGGGCGGCGCGGCTCTGGAGGCCTGCTGTCGTGGCAATAAATTTGCGGCTCATGCCCTGCTCCTCTCAGAGGCGCGGACCCAGAATCTCGTCGAGCACCTCGCCAAGCCACGCCTCCACCGCCAGAAGCTCGGCCGGGGTGATCGGGAGATCATCGGGCCAGGTGTCGGTGACGCGGACGGCCGACTGTACGCCAACTCGCCGGGCGGGCGGAGTCCGGCGCCGGCACGCCACGGGCTCTGATGACGGCTGGACATACATAGCCAGCAAGCTGTCCGCTCCATAAGCGCGCGCATATTCGTAACCTCTCCCTCGCAAATCTCCGGAGGCCGCTTTCTCGCAAAGCGGATCGATCCCTCGATCCATGCCAGGCCCCCAGCGGCAGCGGCCGACCGGGTCAACGCCTGCGGCGCCCGCCGCAGCCCGCAGGGCGCGAAGCGGGGTTGAAGCGGGCGGACGGCGCTGCTCCCCACCCCAAAATGAGGGTCAATACAGCCAAGCCTGTCAGACAATGCCGGCGCAAAGCCTATCCTGCCCTAGACCCTCATTGCCGTTCAGAAGGCTCGCAACCGCCCGCCTCATCGACGGCTCGGCCCAAGCGAACGAGCGCCTGCGCCAGACGCGCTTCGACCGCCTGCTGGTCGATACCCAGATGCTCGGCGATCTGATCTAGGGACATTCCGGCGAAGCGATGGAGAACGAAAGCGTCGCGAGATTCGCGTGGCAGTCGGCGGATCGCCCGGACGAGAACCCGGCGTTGGTGTTCTTCGGCTGATCGACGAGGACGCCGTCGGAGCGGCGAGGGCCAGCGCCTCATGGGGTCGCCTCACATTCCACCCCGATGGCGGCCTCCACTGCGCAGAGGAGGTCGCAGATGGCCTGATCGATCGCGTCGGACGGTAGCGGTAGTTCCGGATCGCACATACCTGAGCGCAAGGCGCCGGAGACGTAGAGAGGGCCGAGCACAGCAGCGAGTTCGGCGATGCCGTCTGGGATGCCTCGAAACCCCAGCATCCGGACGCACCGAAGCGCCTTGGTCAGGTCGTGACGCAGGTGGGTGCGATTCCAGTCGTCGGAGAGCCCGCGATGGAGCAGGTAGGCTTTGAGGCCGAGTTCGATGGCGATGGCCGAGTGGTAGGCCGATCGGACGCCGACGCGGTCATCGTCGGTCCAGGCCATCGCGTGGAAGGCGCGCGCGTTATGGGCGAACGCCCGTGCAAGGTGGGGGTTGGGGTCGCGCCGGCGGGTCCTCATGACACCGCGCTCGCTGAGCCCTGTGTCGCTTCCCCGCGAGGAGAAATCGCACGTCTTTGGGTATCCTGGTGGTCAGGCATGCGTGACCTCCCGCGCAGCCGCCCGGTCGCTCAGATCATGCTGAACGGTGGAGTTTCGGAGTATTTCGGTTAGAGTTCAGCGGAATTCGCCGACTGAGTCAACAGAATTCTGCAACTAGTCGGAGGTTTTCGCTAAAAATGATCAATCCCGCCCAAATCCGCATGGCTCGCGCAGGCCTTGGCATCAGCGTTCGAGCACTGGCTGAACGGTCCAACGTGGCTGAATCAACCATTCACCGCTTTGAGGCTGGCCGGGGTGGGATGCAGACCAATACACTCGAGCGCCTTCAGTCCGCCCTCGAAGCGGACGGCGCTATCTTCGTGTCAGCCGATGCCACGGGCGGACCGGGTGTCCGACTGAAGAGCTGACTCTCTCGGAACCCACCTCCCAATCTGCCTGTCAATCGCTCACCTTGTAGCGAATCGCGCTACGTTTTATTGACTCGCGTAGCACATGGCGCTACATGCTATCTGGAAGACTGCCGCCGTGATCCTCAGCTGGAAGGGTAAACAAGCCAGGGAGGTCTTTGAGGGCAACTGCCCCAAAGGTTTTCCGGCCGACCTCTTCAAGCGGGTGCGGCGGAGCCTCTTCCAGTTGGATGCGGCGACGCGGCTCGATGATCTCAAACATCCCCCGGGGAACCGCCTGCACCGCCTGCACGAAGACCGGGCGGGGCAGTGGTCGATCAGTGTGAACGACCAGTTCCGCATCTGCTTCCGATGGACCGATCAGGGCCCGGAGGATGTTGAGTTCGTAGATTACCACTGAGCGGGGGCTTGGTGGAGCGGTCCGGGATCGGACCAGGAAGAGAGAAGTTCGCCGATGGAGATGCATGACTTCGCCAACTTCGCGGCGCCCGCGCCGCACCCTGGCGAACACCTGCGGGAAGACTATCTGCCCGCCTACGGTCTCAGCGCCGGCGCCCTTGCCAAGGCCATGGGCCTGAAGGACCGAGCCCGTATCGAGCGTCTGGTGCGTGAGAAGCAGTCGGTCACGGCCGACACGGCTCTGCGTCTGGCCAAGGTGTTCGGCACGTCGCCCCAGTACTGGATCAACCTCCAGACCACGCACGACCTGTCAAAGGCCGCGATCGAGGGACGGGGCGAACTAGAGCGGATCGAGCAGTTGCATGCGCGAGCCTAAGGTGCCGGGCTCCCCTCTGCCTTGCGACAGACGCGGACATTAGGTCGTCGCCACGATCGGACATTCAGCATGTGCGAACGATTTCGCCAGCTTAACAGGCTGGAATTCGCCTGCCCGAGGGATTTGTCGGCGAGTCTGGATGAAGCTAGAGAGCCAAGCTTTCTTCGCCGAAAAGCTCTTCCATTCTGGCACGGTTGGCGTCGCCCACATGAGCCACAATTAGAATGTCCTTGGCGCGGGAACAGCACACATAAAAGAGGTTTCGCGTTCGAGTGAGCCTGTTTGCGTTTCCCTCCTGATCGGCCAAGAGATTTCCGAAAGAGTACTGGTTCCAGTTAGCGCCAGCGTCGTCGAGGACGACAAGGACATTGTCGAATTCTTCGCCCTTCACCCCATGCTTCGTGGTGTATGGCAGATGGCTCTCAGAGACCGCCCGGTAGGTGCTGACTTCTCGGAATGGCAACGCCAGAAGCGTTGCCATGAAGGTTTGATGTCGCTCCTCAGAGCTACCAGGCTCAGCGTCGGGCAAGGCTCCTGCCAAGGCATCGGTGAGATCATCGAGGATGACCAACAGGCCCGATGCCTGAATATGGCGCAGCACATCACCAATTGTGCCTGTCTCTGCCAGATGGACCAAAGCGTCCAATGCTGCTTTTGCTTTGGCCTTTTCGTCGGCGGCGGCGAGTGTGGTCCCCGATCGCTTGAGAATGCCTATGGTCGCGCCTGTCTTCCCGACTCGCCATTGCTCCACGGCGGCTGCAACTGTCTCGCTCAAAAACTTGGCAATGGGATCATCGCCAGACTGGAAGTCGTCTTTGGCGAAGCTGCTGCGCGCGTTGTAGGCAGACCAAAGTCCCTCGTAACCGGCCTTTCGGGCAATCAAGCGGTGGGTGAGGAACAGAACTTTCAGCTCCTTCCCAGACAGGTCGATACCAAAAGCGCTCCGCGCTTTTGCCAGGGCAGCGTCTGTGATGTCAGCTGTAGGGTCCAAACCGGCAAGATTCACATAGACAGCACGTCCGTCCCGGTTATCCCCGGCTGCCTCTTGTTTGATGTCAGTCCGCACCTTGTTCAGCACATCAATCACGGCTTTCGAGCAGCGATAATTTTCTTGCTTTTGGATAATTTCGAGCCGGGCTTGCTGATCGACTGCAAGTTCGCCAACACCGCCCGGATAAATGCTCTGAACCTTGTCGCCAAAGAATCCTATGACGGGCTGAGGGTCCGCTTGATGGAGATGATCGATAAGAATCTCGATCACAGCAGGGTCAGTGTCCTGATACTCATCGACGAAGATGAATGGGTAACGCGCCGCGACCAAACGGGCGAGCATCGGATGGGAGCGGAACATGACGTGCGCTACGCCCAACAGGTCATCGTGGTAGATGCGACCTTCTAGAAAATTTCCCCCTCTGTCTGAATAGCTCACGCCGGACGCGTCATTCAGCGCTGCCTCAAGCTCGGCATGATCCTTCTTTCGGCGGCTGTTACCCGGAAGCTCCGCGTTGAAGGTCAAAAGCGCAGGCTTCAACTCCTTTTGAAAGGCCTTGATCGCATCCCAGAGGAAGTCGTGGATTGTGGTGACCTTGAACAGGTCGTCGTGATCCGTCCGTTCGATGATCTCGTTCTTGGCGACATTGGTGAAGGTGATGCAGGCAACCCGCTGCCCCTCCTGCACGCAAGATTTCCGGTTAGGCCCCCGGATATAATCCAAGGCCCGGATCAATGAAGAAGTTTTACCGGAACCCGCTCCTGCATCGATCAAGAAGCTCCGGCGCTCTTTCAGGCAGGCCAAGATTCGTTCGTCAGCCTCGGTCATGTGTTGGCCCGCTTTCCGGCAAGCCAAACCAAACCGTCCTGAATATACTTGGGAGTGTTCCAGCCGGGGTTCGCCAACAGATCCAAGGCGAAATCAACCTTGCCCAGCTTTCCGCTCAAGCTCCATCCATCAGCGGGCAGCCCCCGTGCCACGGACCTTCCGATAGAGCCACCTGTCGCTTCCAAATTGGCATGATTAGCAGTCAGCCAGGCGATGTTGGCGTAAATAAAAGCTTCCTCGAAAGACCGACCACATTGGCCACCCTCATCGACTTGGTATGCCACTTGGATCGCCCGTTGCGTTTTGGCCTCGGCATCGCAGGCGCGTAGCTCTGCCAGATCAGCTTTTCCGGGAAGCCACTCACGAAGCGCGACATTGCTGGTCCCAACACCGGTTGCAACCGGACACTTTTCAGACGCCGCATTCACAGAGTCGAGGTCGGTCACGATGAGCGTGGGAATACCGAGGAAATCGATCAGCGGTTTGAACTTATGTGCATAAGCTCCGCCGATTTCCGACACGCTGATATATTGGCTCGTGAACGTCTCGCAGCCCTCTAGCTGGGCGCAGGCTTCGATCATCATCGGCATGAGAAGCCGCTCGACCTGACCCTCGATGAAAATGGCTTTGTCTGCGAAGAAGAGATCGCAGTGCGTCAGCCGAATGTAGCGCCGCAAGAAACTGAGCGCATTGGGATCGCCGGCAGGCATCGGAAGTTTGGACAGGTCTTTGATTATAACCTCACGGCCCGCGCGCCGAAAATATCGCACCGGCCCAAACTCCGAATGGGCGATCATGTGGGACGAATGGGTGGACAGAAGAACTTGCGGCGTCGTTCCGCCATCGGCTTCTAAAGCCCTAGAAATCTCACTGATGAAAACTGTCTGCATTTGAGGGTGCAGGTGCGCTTCGGGCTCCTCAATCGCGATTATGTGGACCCGAGGCCTCTCGTCGGGTGATGCTTCGAGTGCGGCCCTGAACGACTCTAACTGGAGCACGATGTAGATAAGATTTTTATAGCCGAGACCGTTGTACTTCTCAGGTAGCTCAAACTCCTCGATGACGCCTTCTCGCCCCGTATGCTGACTGGCGTAGAAGATTCTCGCGTTATCTCGATAGATCGTCTCAGCGCTCAGTTGTGCTCGCACGCGGAGGTCGGGTGCGGACTGGCCTTGGGGATATCCGAAACTTTGAAGTCGCGTCGTCAGACGACCGAACGCCGTCCCGTATTTCTCCGTAAGATCAGAGGCGCTGTCGGTGAGCGCGTTTTCGATAGCTTGGTAGCCCTCGGCGTCATCGACTTTGTAGAAGCGGGTGTAATGATCATGGAGGAGCTTGGAGAGCTTCGCCGAACGGCTCGTTTCGTCGTCATCGACGTGGCGTTGGGCGGGAACTAGGTCGATCTTCAGCAGGCGCTTCAGAGGTGCTCCATCTTCCAGCGGTACCACTTCAGTCCCGTCTTCGGAGACTTTTGCGTAGGTGCGCTCGTAGTGTCGAGCGAAGCGGTCTTTCAGGAAGTCGCATAGCGTCTGCTCCAGAACCGGGCGGGCCTCGAACTCATCCACCAACTGCTTCGCGTTTTTGAGGCTGTAATCGATCCTGATCCGAATGCGATTTGCCCCGGCATTCAGGTCCATCAGCAAGTCTGTAGCCGCGACCAAGTCGGAAGGGTCGTCTGTATATGAGAAAATCAGATCGATCCGCATTCGAGGAGCCAGTCGGCGAACAATCTCTGCCTTAGCCGTTCCATCGACAGCGGTGGCAATCAGTGTCTCGATGCGACGAAAGTCTTTATGGCGTAGCTGTGAAAGGTCGTGGAATGACACCTCTGGTGCCTTCGAACCTGAGGTGCCGAAAACTCGAAGCGCATCCATGACGGATGTTTTTCCGCTGTTGTTCGGGCCAACCAAAATGGTGGTCGTTCTGTCCTGAGCCAAGTCGATAGTCAGTCGACGGAGCAGCCGGAAGTTTCGAACGGCGATTGTCTCAAGACGCATGTTTGCCCCCCTGGACCGGTCTGGATCACCCGCTGACGACCGCATCAGCGATTCGTGTTGGAGTTAATGTTATAATTATTCTATAAAGCTTCGGATGCTAGTTATCATCGCATGGCGCTGAACAATTTGCTCGCGTGTGACGGACTTCAAAGTGGAATCTTCTCACCGCCGCAAAGGTTCAGATGCAGCCTTTACGTTCCTAAATTAGCCTAATGGCCTTTATTTAATCTCGGCTGATTTTAGTTAGGGGCGCTTTGAGGCCTGCGCTCGAATATAAATCATATCCACAATCATCTTGTAAGCCAAACGACGTCAATCGACGCCGACTAACGCCTCGACGCCATCGATAAGAGCAGCTTCCTCAGCAGTGAGCTCGAACGCCTCATTAACTGCAGCATCGATCTGCTTGGCGACTACTCGGATTTGGCGATCTCTCATCACTGAGGGCGCAGTTATTTTCAGAGCCATCATAGAGTCAGAAAGTTTGGAAAGGCGGCCGAAGCACTCCCGAGAAGGAACCGGTAGCATTTCCACAAACTCCTTCTTTACCTCGGCCAAGGCCTCGCCTGCCTCCGGGTTCATGGCCCGCAGGCACCAGGTCAGAAGTTTGGAGTTGAGGAGCGCCACGATGGCGGGAAGATCGAGCGTCGGGTCACGCGGCTCGAGCACATGTAGGTTGTTCAGGCAGAGGTGTTTATCAACGTCCAGCGCAGCAATGATCGCATCACCTGTCTGTCTGACAAGGATTTTTGCAGCCGAGTCGAAGTTGGCCGCTGGGCGAGGCTCAGCCAACCATGGA
The DNA here is from genome assembly GCF_039673845.1 of Brevundimonas diminuta. Lineage (GTDB taxonomy): Bacteria > Pseudomonadota > Alphaproteobacteria > Caulobacterales > Caulobacteraceae > Brevundimonas > Brevundimonas diminuta_E. Next base: position 201,754 of record NZ_JBDJMK010000005.1, read on the forward strand.
CCATACCGGAGAAACCGCTTCTCTAAGGGTTTGATTTCGAAGCGTCCGATATCCTTCCCTCGAAGGTACTGGCGGTACTCACTGGTCAACCGCGAAGTCGCGTCATATACGCGATCGGTCACGACCTGCTTGGTCTGTGCTGGCTTGCCCTTCCCGACCTGATAGGGCTTTACGCCAACATTGACCTTGAGAAGATCAGAGATCGCGAGCGGCTGAGAGAAGAGCTTCTTTCTTAGCGCCCGTTCCTCGGGCGAAAGGAAGATGTTGATCGGCCTATCCGATGATTGAAGCCACTCATCTTGACTACCGATTATAATCCTTGCGTCTTCGAGCAAGGCCGCCGTAGGCTCACCGGGCACGATGCACACTTCAGGGGTCATCTTTTTGGCGAAACCGTTTTGGAACAAAACAACTTCGGTATCGACCACTACCTTCTTGAACACCGAATACTGGAAGTGGACGATCTTTCGCACCTGCGTCGATCCCATCACAAGCCTTCGAAGCTTTCCTTGTCTCAGATTGCTTAGCCACGGGTTAGGGATGATCATCCCCCAAAGCGCCCCCTTTTTCAGAAGCCTTTTGATCGACAGCTCAATGAACAGTAAGTAGCTATCTAACTGATAGGATTGGTGCCGAAACTTTGACTTGAGATAGTTTTTTTCTAAGGGATACAAAGTCGCCCCGTATGGCGGATTTCCGATCACAGCATCGAAGCCGCCCGCTTTAAATATGAGCGGAAACTCCTCCACCCAGTCGAAGGCGTTGATTCGGAAATGATCGTCATCGTCGAGGTCGGTCAATTCGCCTTGGTCATAGAAGTCGGAGTCTACGAGACTGTTGCCGCATTTAATATTGCTGCCGAGGTCGGGTAGCGCGCGCTCATGAAACAGTGACAGGTTTTTGCCGATAGCCTCACCGCTCTCGCCTTCCAGAACCTTGAGCAACAGGGCCAGCTTAGTCACTTCTACGGCTTGCGGATCGATATCGACGCCGAAGACATTGTTTAGTAGGATGGACTTGCGGATTTGTGTTGTCAGTCTCCACGACCCTTTGTCGGTTTGATGAAGTTCTTTCTTAAACTTCGAGGCGCCACCGTTCGCCATATAGTAAGAAAGGTGCCAGTCGAGCAGATGCTGATAAGCGACGATTAGAAACGAACCCGAGCCGCATGCTGGGTCGAGGATTCTAATTTTCTCGACTTGCTTTGGGGTCTTGCCCTGCAGCAGGGTGTCGATCGTCTCTTTTGCGATGAACTCGACGATATAACTGGGGGTATAAAAGACTCCGCCAGCCTTCTTTACCTCTGGCTTATCCTCAATGACTGCGGTCTTCCCGTCGACCTGGATGACCTTTCCCAGAAATCGCTCGTACACCTGACCAAGAATGTCAGCTGGGATGACCGAGAATTCGTAGGGGTTTGGGAGATAAAGGCTCCGGAGAATGCGGTGAAGCGGTTCATCGTCGACCACCAACTTAAGGGTCACGGTGTCAACCGCCGTCGCATGAACCTCCTTTGGATTAAAGTGGAATAGGCCGGAGTTGTACCGATCGTCCGCGTCCTTGAAGAGCTTGGAGAGCTGCTGGTACGCGCCCTTCGACCTGCAGACCCTCAGCAATCTTTCTGGCGGTTCGATCCCGCGGTCCTCGCAAATGCGAAGAAAGATAATTCGATCGATCGTAAGCTGAACGGCCAGGTTAAGATCACGTTCGCTGATCTCGTTGTTGGCCAGAATGTTTCTGGCAAGGACCTCCCGCCATTCCTCGATCTCCGCCAGAAAAGCATCATCGACAGTAGCTGTGCCCTTCTTCTTGGAGTTTACGAACCGGTCGAACGACCCCTTCATCACTGCCTCTTTAGAGAACAGAGCTGAAATCTCGTCCCATTTTTCTTCGTAATCGCTGTATTTATAATAATATAGCCTACCAATGGCGGCATTATGCTTTTCTTCAGGCGCGTAGGTGCAGTCGTAAACTGCAAACTCTTCAAAATCGGTTAGAATGCTAATAGGTAGTTTTGCGCTCCAGCCGTAGCGCCTTAGCTGAAAGGCTGATTTAGGGTCAGAGCTTATCGATACTGACGGCTTCTTTGCTTCAACAAAGAATTTCCGAGTCCCGCCAATTCGAAAAGAATAGTCTGGAGCCTTCTTCGACACGCCGACGAGAACCATGTCCTCATGAATCACGTCACGGTACGCTTCGGCGTAGTCGCTCTCATTATCGATGTCCCATCCAAGCGCCTTGAAGAATGGGTCTATAAAGTCACGACGAACCTGCGTCTCGTTGTACGATCCGGAGAGGTATACATCACGTTGCTCGTTGAAACGTCTAACAAGCTTCGAAATCGCCTGTGGTGCTGCCATAATTCTCCCCCGACTGGCGAGTCTAGCTTCGCGGTTCTCGCCAAGCAAGGCGCTCCTCTTACTTGGCGTTAATGCCCACACGGACGGTAGCGATGTTGCCCGGTCCCAACTTGGAGGCGCACGGCCATGGGAACGGTCAACATTGCCTTCGATGTGGTCGGTCAGCTCGCGACAAAAGTTTGGAATGTCTTATTCTGCACGGGTCCGCCTGGCCGCCTCTGACGCCCTCGAGATGTCACCCCACCAGCAAGACGCTCGCACAGTAGTTTTCGACGTCATCCGTCGAGGCGACGCCTACGAGGACGTTCGATATCTTACGATATCTCATTGCTAACGATGCCTGCTCGGTTCGCAGAACGGAAATCGGCTCGTTCCCGAATAGCCGATATTCTCTGACGGCATCCTTCCAATTGGTGGTGAGCCTGTATGACTTGCCAACCTATGGATTCACGGCGGGCTAGGGTCATGCGGGCGATCTCCGATGTGAATGTCGGAGATCGCTAAGGTAGAAAAGTAGTTGCGCAAACACTGATCCACCGGTCCGGGAATCGGCGCACAGTCATCGGTCGATCGGAGATCGCACCATGAAACTCAGCACCGTCTACGCCCGCTTCTACAAATCCTTCAACGTGGACCACGTTCGCAAGGCGAGCGGCGGCGCGCCGAAGGGCGACTGGGAGATGCACGAGGGGAAATGGTACCCCTACGTCGAGGTGACGATCGACGGACGGGTCACCACGATCGTAGGCGCGAACGAGTCCGGTAAGAGCCAACTGCTCTCGGCGATCGAGAAGGCCGTCACGGGCGAGGATTTCTCCCAACGGGATCTGTGCCGCTACTGCGACTTCTTCGGGGTTGAGCGTGACAAGGTGGCTTGGCCGCATCTGGGCGTCGCTTGGACCGACCTGACGCCCGAGGAGGCTGCGGGAGTGGCCGAGGCCGTCGGCGCCGAACCGGAGGGGCTCGACCGGTTCATGATGTTCCGGGAAGGCCCGAAGAACCTGACCTTGTGGCTTCCGCGCGAGGGGGGGCTCTGGTCGAGCAAGGCTCTCAGCCTCGAAGAGGCGGAGGCGTTCACGAGGGCTTGGCTGCCCCGTCCCTACCGCATCCACTCGAACATCGCCTTGCCGGACTCCGTGCCGCTGTCTTGGCTCCAGCATGGGGACGGGGCAGAGGCACCGGCGACGACCCGTCGCGAACGCGCGCACCTGATGGCGGGTGCCCTGGCGGTCCGGCCCTTCTGGACCGGCGACGCGTCGGTGATCCAGAGCCACGCCGCCCCGATCCTGCAGGCTTTCGACCCGTTCGTGAGGCCCGGAAAGGCGAAGTCGAACAATGATGAGGCGCGGGCTCTCAAGCTGGCCCGAAGCCTGCTGGTCGATCTGTCGCGCGTCGAACCCACCCGCTTCGGAGACTTGGCCGAGGCCATCGCGGATGGGGACGAGGGGTTCGCCAACGGGATCACGGAACGGATCAACGCCCAGCTTGAGAAGCACCTGAACTTCAAGAAGTGGTGGGTGCAGGACCGCGACTTCTCCCTGCGTGTGACCCCGCGCGAGCATGAACTGGTCTTCACGATCCGGGATCGCACCGGGACCGAATACACCTTCGGGGAGCGCTCCAACGGACTGCGATACTTCCTCTCCTATCTGATCCAGAGCCAGGCGCACCGACCGGTCGCCAACCGCGAGACCATCATGCTGATGGACGAGCCCGACACCTATCTGTCGGCGGAAGCCCAGCAGGACCTGATGCGGATATTCGCTGATCTGGTCGTGCCGCAACCCGACCGGCCGGCCGTCCAGGTCGTCTATGTGACTCACTCGCCATTCCTGCTCGACAAGAACCACGGCGAGCGGATTCGGGTGTTGGAGAAGGGGAAGAATCAGGACGGTACCCGGGTGATCAGCTCGGTCTCCCGCAACCACTACGAGCCCCTCCGCTCGGCGTTCGGCGCCTTCGTTGGCGAGACGGCCTTTATCGGGTCCGTCAACCTCCTGGTCGAGGGCGTGACCGACCAGGTCCTGCTCGCGGGCGCCGCGACGGCTCTGCGGAATTTGGGCGGGGTGCCGGACCGCGAGACCCTCGACCTGAACCGGCTGGTCGTCGTGCCCTGCGGCTCGGCCAGCCAAGTGCCCTACATGGTTTACATCGTGAGGGGGCGGGACACCGAGAAGCCGCCGGTGGTCGCGCTCCTTGATTCAGACACGTCCGGCGACACGGCCGCCGAGCTTATGCGCAAGGACAAGCGCTTTAAGGGCCTCCTGCCCAAGGAGCAGGTGCTCCAGCTGGGCGACCTCAAGCTGGAATGCGATACCGGCGCGGTGCGGGAGATCGAGGATGTGATCCCGCTTGCCCTCGTGACTGCCGCCGTCAACGACTGCGTCGAGGAGGTGACGCGGTTCCGGACCGGCGAGGGACCGACGATCACCGCCGAGGAGATCACCGCGGCGCGCGGCGGGGGCACCCAGTGGGATGCGGTCAACGCCGTCGCACGGGCGAAGGGCGGCCACATCGAGAAGCTGGCCTTCGCCCGCATGATTGTCGAGCGCTGCGTGGAGCCCCAAGAGGGTGAGCTTGCCGAGGCCGTGACCACCTATCTCGGCCGCATGCGCAAGTTGTTCGCGGCCCTCAACAGAGCGCGGCGCGGCGCGGAGCACGCGGCGAGCGTCGAGAAGCTGTCGTCGCTGATCGACCGGCAGCAGCGGACGTTCGTCAGGGATCATCCGGACTCGGCGACGCGGGAAGAGGGGTTCGAACTGCTCGAGGACATCGCCCGCCTGCTCGATACCTCGATCGAGGCCGAGGCGATTCGGCGAGGCCTGACGGCCATTCGAAGGGACTTCCGTCTGGAGGATGATTTCCTGGCGCGGATCGAGCCCTATGAAGACTTCCGTGACCGGCTGTCCGGTCTTCGGGTGTCGTTCGAGGTGGAACGGCTGGCCGCCGAGGCGCAGGCCCAGGCCGCGAACGGCCCTCGCGTGGAGGAGGAGGCGGTCCCGGAGCCTGACGCGCCCACTGAGACAGCCTAACCGGACCGTCCCCGCTCGATCGGGCGGGAACGGTCGGCTTCGGATGGGGCGAGCTGCCTTTCGTCAGTCGTAACGCAGCATCTCGTTGATACGGGCGAAGACCGGCGTGACGGCGTCGGGATAGGATCGAACCCGCAGCCTGGCGACGGCGGGTCCGAAGGTGTCGATGTCTGGATCGATCAGATGGGCCATGATGTCCGCGAGACGCGGCACGTCGGCGATCCGGTGCCGGGCCAGCTTCTCGAGCGCAGCGTCGCGCGCCGGGCCGGAAGCCCAGACGCTGCTTCGCGGCGGCGCGAAGTGCATCTCATCCACCTTGCCGTCGATCCAGAGCCATGGGTCGATGCGTTCGACCCGCTCACCATCGATCCGCCAGAGCGGGTAATAGTCGCGGGAGAAGAGGACCTCCGACCCGTCGTTCAGTGTCCAGGCACCATAGGGAAGCCAGAGCCGCGACGGGACGAAATCAGCCGCCGGCGTGCGGGGCGTCGTGACCTCAAAATCGGCTCGCGTGAGCCGCTGGGTGTCTGACAGTATGGTCGTCGGCTTTCCGGGAACAAGCAGGTAGGCGGGGGTGCGGGCGTTATAGGCCATGTCCCGCACGACGGTTCCAGGCTTGCCGCGTCCGGGTGGTCCGAACAAGCGGCTGCGCCAGAGCCCCGCACGGATGTCGAGCTGCTCGTCGAGGGTCCAAGGTGTCGAGCCGAAGAGCCGGGCCTTCGAGACAGCATACTGGACATCTGCGTCGGGAAGTCCGATCAACGCGGCTAGATTCGAAATGATCCTCGGCGCGTCCGGGCCTGTCGAGGAGACAGCGGAGTCGGTACCCGGGTTCTGGTCGAGGTCATGCCAGTCCCGGTATCCGAGAGACCGTGCGACGACGGCCTGGACGGTTGAAAGGGCGGGTGCGCCTGGGAGGCGCGCGAGGTTCTTGGCGGCCTGTTTCGGCCGCGAGGTGTCGCTGAATTGAATACGCATTTCTAAACCATTCCGGCGGTGCTGAGAGCGGCGTGTCCACTAAGCCCGCGCACCTGAAAGGTTTAAGCGGGATGGTTCTGTATTTCCCGCCCGTGAGCTTCGCCATTGTGGACGGCATGGCCGGATCAGCCAGCTGTCAGAATAGCGCTTGCTTCTCGGCTCGCAAGTGCGTGGCACCCGAGGCGATCACTTTTCGTCAAGGCAAGATCAGCGTCAGATTCCGGAACGCTGAAAGTCGATGTCCGTGAGCGTGGGCGACTTCAAACGCATCCCACTCTTCGTTGGGAAAGGGACGATATCGAAGGCAAAGTCAGAAATAGTGGCTCCATCAGCGACCGCTCAAGGCGGCGGGGATGGAGAGACGTTTGAGAGCCCTGAAGGCTTCGTTTCAGATGAACTGATGTGTGGAGAAGGCTTAGCCAGGCCAGGCCACCATCGCGCAGTAGTTCTCATCGTTTTTCCACCGCAGCGCTCAACCGCCGTTTGTACGCCATAGTGCGCGCCCGGCCGATTGCTGGTGCCGAAATCACGCCCTGCGTCCTCGACGCGGTGGAACGGGACTCTTCGGCATGCAACTGATCACGCGGGAAATGCTTACTGCGCACTGTAAGCAACGTATCCGGCCACGAGTGTTTGCAGCCGATTTCGGGACTCAACTCACCAGGCCACCGCGCTTGGACCGTGTCGATGTCTCACTAGCCTCCAATCAGCACCGAATATTTACGGTGAAGCTTGTAGCTGGCGGGATGTCTATCGTTCGCCCCCCTCGTCGTTTCATTCGACCAAGCCCCACTATCGTTTCCTGTGTCTGCCCTCGGTCAGCAAGTGAAAAGGTGGAGAAAGGACTGCCAGTCTCATCGGCCATCGAGTTCACGTCGAAGGTCAGCGAAGCCTTCGTAAAACTGCTCGCGGCGATCGCGCCGGTCGCATTCGTGTTCGGCGCGCTCTCTGTCGGCCGATATCTAGGTGCTTTTGGTCAGCCCGGACCAACGTCATTCGGCCAGATCGTCGATTATCTGCCTCTCGTGCTCCTGCTCATGATCTCTCTGGTCATGGTATTTGTGCTCCTCGTCGGTGTGCCGATCTTGGTGCGCCCGATGTTCGATACGCGCGATGGGCACGCCTTTGTCGGCGACGCGCGTGAGGGTTTTCAACCTTCGTGCATCCAGTTCGTCATGGCTCACGCGGCCAGCCTGGCAGGTTGCCTATGGGTAGTGCTTGCTAGCCTCATTCCTGACCGGTGGGAGATGATCGGCCTTGGTGCGGTGGTCGCGATCGGTGGCCTGGTCAGCCTTGCATGGGCGTGGCGCGAGGCACCGATCTCGGAAGCTAAAGGGCGTCGGCGTTCTCACTTCATGCGAAGCGCTTTGGTCGCCTTCAGCGCTAGCCTGATGTTGTTCATGTGGGTCATTGCCCTCACTCAACCGGTTACGAACTTCCTCCACGGTATTTGGGGGCGGGCAATGTCGACAGATTTGATCGCCGCAGCCGCAGGTGGAATACTCATCACCCTGTATTTTCTGATGATCGTATTCCGTTGGAAGGCTGCCGCGCCCGTCGCGCTATTGGTGGGGCTGCTCCTTGTCGGCTCGGTGGGTGATCGCGCCCTGGTCGGCTACGCTTTGCGAACAGCGAATCTCGGTGGGGGCGTACCTGTCGTCTTTCCGGCGGCGAGATCGACGGACGATCGATCCCGAACGGCATGTCTTGTATTCGCTGCGGGGGATACGCTTATTATCTGGCTCCCTCCCAAACCCGCGGCCGCGGTGTCATCAGATGGGGCGAAGGTCGAACCCTGCGACTTCAGTGCTTTTAAGCGTCGGCTGCAGCAAGGGAGCGTGGCATGGGATGCTGGTCGCGTCCAACCTGAGACAGACGTCAAGGTGTTCAAGCGGGCGGACTTCTACGATTCACTTTGAATATAGGGATGGCAGCCGGTGAAGTTGTTCTGGTTTGCGCGCAGTCCTCCCGAGGCCAAGTCGACCAAGGCCGAATAGTTCTCAGAATCATCCACGGCGGCGCGCCATTCTCTTCCTCTGAAATGATCAGCGTTTGAGTTGTGGCGGCATATGCTGTCGTGCACTGCTGTCTAGTTGGTAAGCCGCATGTCGGCTGCACTTGAAGCTTCAAACATTTAGCCATCTGGTTTGACCGGATTGGCGCTTTGTAACCGCCGTCTCGGGGAACGGTTGAACCCGGGGCGGAAACAGGCAAGCCTCTGGCTGGCTGGAGCCGTTGTAATTCTGAGGCATCAGGATTGAACGGCAGGTCGCTGATCCTGCTGAAGCGTTGTCTTGAAGGTCTGCCTCTATGTCCATTGAACCGCTCCCGGTCGCCCGCGCGCCTCGTCTGGCCGTGCTGATCGACGGCGAGAACGCCTCGGCGCGGATCGCCGAGGCCCTGTTCACTGAAATCGCGACACTGGGCGAGGCTTCGGCGCGGCGCATCTATGGCGATGCGGCCAGTCCGGCGCTGCGGGGGTGGATCGATGTCCTGCCGCGGTGGGCGATCCAGTGGCAGCAGAATTTCCAGAACACCAAGGGCAAGAATTCAGGCGATATCGCCCTGGTCATCGATGCGATGGACCTGCTGCATTCAGGCCGGTTCGACGGCTTCTGTCTGGTTTCGTCGGACAGTGATTTCACCCGGTTGGCGGCGCGTATCCGTGAGCAGGGGGCGCCAGTTTACGGGTTCGGGGAGCGCAAGACGCCAGAGAGTTTCCGTCAGGCCTGCAGCCGTTTCATCTATACAGAGAACCTGAGCGGGCGCGCTGCGGTCGAGGCGGGCGACGATGCGCCGCCCTCGGCGGAACGCAAGGCGGTGGAGGCGGCTCCGCTGATCGCGCGGGCGATCACTGACATGGATGAAGATGGAGACGGCTGGGTGAATATCGGCGGCCTGGCCAACCGTCTGCGCAACACCTATCCCGATTTCGACCAGCGCACCTATGGGCATGCCAAACTGTCCGAACTGGTGCGTGCTACAGGCCGTTTCGATGTCGAGGTTGGTCCCGGCGGCGCCATGCGGGTGCGGCTGAAAGGTTGAAAGCGGCGGGGCCGATTCAGCGAACGTTGTTGTAAGTCTGGCGTCCAGGGTTCATGTTGCTTGTCCTTTCCTTTGAGCAAGGGAGCCTTTGGAAATGTTAGTTCTGACGTTTGCCATGTTGGCGCTGGGCGGCGCTCCGGCCCAGAACGGAGAAGCGGACAATCCCCGTCAGGCCCGTCCGCCTGTTTCTTCCAGTTCGCCGTCCCGCACCATTTCAGCCCGACCCCCGAGCCTGACGAATGCTCCCACGCGGACCGTATGTGGCTGGGAGCGCGCCATGGGCAGCACCATCCAGCAGAAGGTCTGCCGTCAGGTGGTCGTCAACAGCAGTCAGCGTGAACGGATGTCGAGCGACATGATGCGCGAAATGCAGGGCTCTCGCTGGGGTGAACTGCCCGTCCCGCGCGCGCCTGGAGGGCGGCCGGTCTTCTAGAGCGGCCTCCCTGGAGCGGCATGCCCGTTTTCGTATGGAGGCGTGACGTCAGATTAGCCGGCGCCCGTGTGGATTCGCGAACCTAGGGCGCTTCGCCCTCTTTCCCCCCGCGCAGCATGGTCTATGTGTGGCGCATGGCCGCTGCAGAGACACCCGTAGAGACATTCAAACGCGCCCTGTCGCACGCCGCGCGGGCGCTGGCCGAGCAGGCCGAGCTGGAGGTGCGCTTTGGTTCGGACGGGCCGCGCCTGACGAACGGGGTGCTGTCCCTGCCGCATCCGCCGCGCGATCCGGCGGCGCCGGAAAGCGCCACTCTGCGCGGTCAGGCCGACCGGCTGGCGCTGCGTCTGGCCAATCATGATCCGGCGCTGGATGCGCGGCTGCGCCCGACCGACCTGAACGCCGCAGAGGTGTTTGACGCCGTCGAACAGGCCCGCGTCGAGGCTGTCGGCGCGCGCGAGCTGGCGGGCGTGCGGCGCAATCTCGAATCCGCCCTCATCACCCGGCTGGAGAAGCTGGGCGCCCTGCGCGCCGAGGCGGCGCAGGTGCCGGTGGCCGAGGCCGCGGCCCTGCTGCTGCGCGAGCGGATGACGGGCGAGCCTGCTCCGGACGGCGCCAAGACCATGCTGGACCGCGTTCGCGCGGACCTTGAGGCCAGGGCGGGCGAGGCGCTGGATGCGTTGGCGGTGTCAGGCGACGATCAGGCGGCCTTCGGCGCGCGGTTGAAGGATCTGCTGCGCGCGCTGGATCTCGATCCCGGCGACGCTGATGGCGGCGATTCTCCCGAAGAAGAGGGCGAGGACGACGCCGACAAGCCCGATCAGGATCAGGCCGAGCCCGAAGAACAGGAAGAGCAGGACGGCGGCGAAGGCGGCGATTCCCTCGACGGCTCGGCTGACGATCAGTCCGCCGATCAGGACCGCGACGCCCGTCCCGACGGCACGCCGGGCGAGACCGACGGCGAAGGCAGCGAAGACGCCCCTGAACTGAGCGAAGGCGACCGCCCCAACCATCAGCAGACCCAGGATGACGGCCGGGTGGTTGAGTTCTACCGCGCCTTCACCACCGCCTATGACGAGGTCATCGACGCGGCCGAGCTGTGCGACCCGATGGAGCTGGACCGGCTGCGCGCCCTGCTGGACGCCCAGCTGTCGACGCTGGGCAGCGTCGTCTCGCGGCTGGCCAACAAGCTGCAACGGCGACTGCTGGCTCAACAGAACCGCTCGTGGATGTTCGACCTTGAGGAAGGGATGCTGGATACGGCGCGCCTGACCCGCGTCATCACCGACCCGACCAGCCCCCTGTCGTTCAAGATGGAGAGCGAAAGCCCCTTCCGCGACACGGTCGTGACCCTGCTGATCGACAACTCGGGCTCGATGCGCGGGCGGCCGATCATGGTGGCGGCGGTCTGCGCCGACATTCTGGCGCGGACGCTGGAGCGGTGCGGGGTCAAGGTCGAGATTCTGGGCTTCACCACCCGCGCCTGGAAGGGCGGGCAGTCGCGCGAGGCCTGGATCAGCGCCGGCAAGCCCGCCAACCCCGGCCGCCTGAACGACCTGCGCCACATCATCTACAAGGGCGCCGACGCGCCGTGGCGCCGGGCCAAGAAGAACCTGGGCCTGATGATGCGCGAGGGCCTGCTGAAGGAAAACATCGACGGCGAGGCGCTGGAATGGGCGCACGACCGCCTGCTGGCCCGGCCCGAAGCGCGGCAGATCATGATGGTCATCTCGGACGGCTCGCCGGTCGATGATTCCACCCAGTCGGCCAACGCGGCCCTCTATCTGGACAAGCACCTGCGGCAGGTGATCGAGAAGATTGAGACGCGCAGCCCGGTCGAACTGCTGGCCATCGGCATCGGCCATGACGTGACCCGCTGGTATCGCCGCGCCCTGACCATCGTCGACGTCGAACAACTGGCGGGCGCCATGACCGAAAAGCTGGCCGAACTGTTCGAGGCCGAACCGAAGTCCGTCAGCAGCAAGGGCGGACGGGCTCCGCACAAGCGCGCGGCGTGAATCGCCGCCTCTATGTCGCCGCTCTGATCTCCCTCGCCCTGGCCGCCTGCGCCGGGGCGGCGGTGTCGTCTCATCCCTGGACGCCGGAGGCGACCGCCGACGGCTGGACGCCTGCGGGCGGTTCGACCCGGCAGGTCGGGCTGGGACTGCCGGGCGGCGCACGACTGGCCAAGGGCGTGCGTTATGCTGGCGGCGTGCAGTTGATCGCAGCCCCGATGTCCGCCCTGCACGGGCTTTCCGATCTCAAGCTGACGGGCCACGGCGGCTTCGTCGCGGTGTCGGATTATGGCGATCTGGTGCGCGGACAGCTTGAACTGGATGCCGACGACAAGCTGACAGGACTGCATGATCTGAGGGTGCGGCGGCTGACGCTGACTGACGGCGAACCGATCGCCGACAAGCGTATGGGCGACGCCGAGGGGCTGGCCCTGATCGGCGACGCAGAGGTGCTGGTCAGCTTTGAGCGCGAGCATCGCATCTGGAGCTATGGCCCGCTGAACGCCCTGAGCGTCCGGCCGCAGACGCGCCCGCATCCAACAACGGATTTCCCGCTGAACGAGGGCATGGAGGCGCTGGCGCCTGCGCCGGGCGGCTGGCGCGTGGGCGGCGAAGGGGGCGGCGTGTGGGACTGTTCAACCAAGGGCTGCCGCACGGTGGTCGAACCGACGGCGCCCGCCGACAGCTGGCGACTGACCGGGCTGGATCGCGATCCGGGCGGCGACGGCTGGTTCGCCGTGCAGCGGTCGTGGCGCCCGCCCTTCGACCTGCGCGCACGGGTGCGCCGGATGGATGCAGAGGGGACGCTGGGGCCGGTGCTGGTGGAACTGAAACTGCCGGGCCTGACGGATAATTTCGAGGGGATCGCCGCCGAGGCGAAAGGCGACAGCGTGCGCCTTTACATCCTGTCCGACGACAACGCCAATCCGATGCAGAAGACGTTGATGCTGGCGTTTGACATCCAGTGATCCTTCTCCCTCCCCGTCCCGGGGAGGGTGGTCGCGCAGCGACCGGGTGGGGAGGGCGAGGTGATACGAGCTCGGCGTTTGACTTGCTAAGCCGCCCCCACCCGGCCTCGCCTTTCAGGCTCAGCCACCCTCCCCATAAAGGGGAGGGAGAGGCGTAGTATCAAATGCGTTCGCTGATCTTGATCGCGGCCTTGCAGCCGACCTTGATGACGCTGCTGAGCAGGCGGTAGGCGGGGGCCTCGCGGCTGCCGTGCTCGATGGCGTGGTCGTGGTGGGCCAGTTCCTCTTCGCGGAACCGGGTCAGTTCGGCGGCCAGTTCGGGGTCGCGGTCACGGATTTCCTCGATCTGGTCGGCGTAGTGTTTCTCGATGACGCTCTCGACCGCCTCGGTGCAGGCATGGGCGGCTTTTTCCGAGATCAGGGCCGTGCCCGCGCCCAGCGCCGTCGCCGCCAGCTTCCACAGCGGGATCATCGCCGTGGGACGCACCCGGTTCTCGTTCAGCAGGGCCTCGAACCGGGCCAGGTGGACGGCCTCATGCCCCTCCATCTCGGTCAGGTCAGCGGCGATGGCGTCCTTGCCCTTGCGACCTTCCAGCACGGCGCGCTGGGCGCGGTAGATGTGGACGGCGGCGAACTCGCCCGCGTGGTCGACGCGCAGCATTTCGGCCATGCGCGCCTTGTCCTGCCCCACGCCGGGGCGAGGCAGGGGAATGCGGCGGGCTTCGGAGACGGCTTCGGCTGCTTCGGTCATGACGCCTTTGATCCTAGCTTCTCGGCGCGCGGGCGTCCTTGGGACGTTTCGCCGCCAGCAGGCTGAAGATAGCGAGCGCCGCAGAGATCACAAAGTTCCAGCCCGCCATCGACAGGCCCGCGAAGCTCCACGGAATGTCGCCGCACGAGGCGAAGCCTTCAGTCTCGCCCGTTCCGTCCAGCAGGGCCGTCAGCGCCGACAGGTCGATGCTGGTCGTCGGCGCCGCCAGACAGGTGGCGGGCAGATCCCACCAGTGCAGTTCGCCCCCGGCATGATAGCCCGCCGCGACCGCTCCGGTCGTGAAGACGGCGGCCAGCAGGAAGGCGGCGATGCGCGGCGTACCCCGGCTGGCGCGGCTGAACAGGGCCCAGAAGGTAGCGGCCGCGGCGATGGCGACGGCGGCCCAATAGACCTCGCGCTGCTTGAGGCACAGGTTGCACGGCGGCAGTCCGCCGAAGCTTTCGAACGCATGGGCCGCGCCCAGCATGGCCAGCGACGCCCCCAGGGCGAAAGCCGTCCACCAGCGGGTCAGCAATTTGTAGATCGCGCTCATCTGCGTCTCACAGGAACCAGGCGCCTCTCATAAACCGGGCGCGAACCGGCGTCGATCAGTGACCGATCAGCTTGACCATAAAGAAGGCGCCCACCAGCACAATCAGGAACAGTACCGTGAACAGGGCCAGCCGCTTCTCGACGATGGCCAGCATCGGCGGCCCCCAGCGCTTCAGCACAAAGGCCACCAGGAAGAAACGGGCGCCGCGCGTGATGACGCACAAGGCGGTGAACAGGGCCAGATTGAACTGGAAGATGCCCGAAGAAATGGTGATCAGCTTGAAGGGGATGGGCGTCAGCCCCTTGATCAGGATCACCCAGGCGCCGTGCTGCTGGAACAGGGCCTTGGAGGTTTCAAAGGTGTCCGCCTTGCCCAGCCAGGCCAGCATCTGCAGGCCCAGCGGCTCAAGGAAGTAACCGATCGCATAGCCCAGCAGGCCGCCCAGCACCGAGGCCACGGTGCAGACCAGGGCGTAGAAATAGGCGCGCTCCGGCTTGGCCAGCACCATGGGCGCCAGCATGACGTCGGGTGGGATCGGGAAGAAGGAGCTCTCGGCGAAGGAAACGACCGCCAGCGACCGGGTCGCGTGACGGTGGCGGGCCAGGGAGAAGACCCAGTCATAGAGCTTGCGAAGCATTCAGGCGTCCTGATCGAGGCCCCCGCCTCTCATTCTCCGCCGATAGCAGGCCGGACGCACGGGGGCGAGAGGCGAACCGGGCCTGCGACACCGGAACGTGTGCCGTTTCAGCGCACGCCCGCCTTGCGCCCGATACCGCACCGCCAGTAGGTTCCGCCCCAATCAGCGGCCGCGCCAGGACGGCCCGTGCCGCGCCAAACCATAAGAGAGAGGAGACGCACCATGCAGGATGCCGCCAAACTCGACCAGGAAAACCCCCTCGGCGTCGACGGCTTCGAGTTCGTCGAATTCACCGGCCCCGAACCGGAGGCGATGATCTCGCGTCTGGAAATGATGGGCTTCACCCCGACCCATGTGAACCCGGCCAACGGCGTGGTGCGCCTGAAGCAGGGCGACATCACCATGCTGGTCCACCGCACGCCGGCGGGTCAGGCGGGGGATTTCGCCAAGGATCACGGCCCCTCGGCCAACGGCATGGCCTTCCGCGTCGCCGACGCCAAGGCCGCCTATGAGGGCGCGCTGGAGCGCGGCGCCCGCAAGGCCGAAGGCATGGACGGCGGCGCCCTGGGCGGCGACTACCCCTATGTGCTGCAGGGCATTGGCGGAAGCCTGCTCTACGTCATCGACCGTTATGGCGAGAACGGCTCCCTCTATGACGCCTGGGACGAGATCGAGGGCTGGGAAGAGGCCGAGCGCAAGAACAGCGTCGGTCTGGAGATCCTGGACCACCTGACCCACAACGTGCGCCGCGGCGAGATGCGCACCTGGTCGGGCTTCTACAACTCGGTGTTCAACTTCGAGGAGCAGAAGTATTTCGACATCAAGGGCAAGGCGACGGGCCTGTTCTCCCAGGCCATGATCGCGCCCGACCGCGCCATCCGCATTCCGCTGAACGAAAGCCAGGACGAGAACTCCCAGATCGAGGAATTCATCCGCCGCTACAACGGCGAAGGCATCCAGCACATCGCCCTGACGACCGAGAACATCTTCGAGACGGTCGAGGCCATGCGCGAACGCGGCGTCGACTTCCAGGACACCATCGAGACCTATTTCGAACTGATCGACAAACGCCTGCCGGGCCACGGCGAGGACGTGGAGCGGATGCGCAAGAACCGCATCCTGATCGACGGTTCGGACGAGGAAGGCCTGCTGCTGCAGATCTTCACCCAGGACACCTTCGGCCCGATCTTCTTCGAGATCATCCAGCGCAAGGGCAATGAAGGCTTCGGCAACGGCAACTTCCAGGCCCTGTTCGATTCGATCGAGCTGGACCAGATCCGTCGCGGCGTCATCAAGGTCGACGCCTGAATGCGATTTCGGCCACCACACTGGCTGCCCTGGCTCGGCCCGCTTCTGGCGGCCGGGGCCGGGGCTTTGGCAGGCGAATACTGGCTGGGGGGCGGGTTCTGGATGGTCCTGATCGCCGCCCTCGTCTGCGGCTTCGCCCCCATCCTGGCCCACCGCCTGTGGCGACGCCTGCACCACAGATCATAGCCTGCTGCTGACAATCCTCAGGTCGAGGACGGCGTATCAGGCCAAGGGGGAGAAGGCCCGCACCACCTGCTCATAGACCGGCCGCTTGAACGGCACGATCAGGCTGGGGGCCTCCTCCAGCCGTCCCCAGCGCCAGGCGTCGAATTCGGGCTCGCCGTGGGCGTTCAGGTCGATCTCGTCCTCGGCGCCGGTCAGGCGGAAGGCGAACCACTGCTGGCGCTGGCCTTTCAGACCCTTCCAGCTTTTCGGACTCGGCAGGCCTTCGGGGAAGTCATAGGGAATCCATTCCGTCGTGCGGCCCAGCAGGGCGATGGAGCGCACGCCCGTCTCCTCGTGCAGTTCGCGGCGGGCGGCGGCTTCCAGGTCTTCGCCGTCGTCGACGCCGCCTTGCGGGAACTGCCAGTTCCACGGCTCGGGCGTGTCGGCGCGGCGGCCGAACCAGACCTGGCCGGCCGGGTTGAACAGGACAACGCCGACGTTGGGGCGATAGAGGGACAGGTCGATGCTCATGTCCTTCGCATACGCCGCCGTGTCGATGCGGGCTAGGCGTCAACGTCCGGGAAAGGCGCGCGCCGCTAGGGTCGTTTCATGGACAGACGTTATCTGATCGGCCTGACTCTGAGCGGTGTGGCGCTGGGCGGCATGGCGCTGGCGGGCGGCGCGCATGCTTCGCCCGAGAAGAGCGGCGGCGGAAAGGGCGGCTATCTGTCCCTGCCGACCGCGACGGCCACCGTGCTGCGTCGCGACGGACGGCGCGGTGTGATGACGGTCGAGACGGGCCTCGACATCGCCGACGGCGCCCTGATGGAGCGGGCGCGCCTGTCACAGCCGCGTCTCAGCGCGGCCTATAATGAGATCGTCCGGATTGCTGCGGAGCGGCTGCTGCCGGACGCGCCGCCCAATGTGGAATGGCTGGTGGTGGCGTTGCAGCACGCGACGGACGCCATTCTGGGCAAGCCGGGGGCGAAGCTGTTGCTGGGAACGGTGATGGTGGCGTGAGGCGGCGACCGCTCATGGCCGCGTCACGCGCTGTGAGCTTTTGCACAAGCCTTATCCGCCACATTTGCCGTCATCCTCGGGCTTGACCCGAGGATCCAGTCATCCGCCCACGCGACATAAGCCAGGTCGAGCGCGCCCTGCGCTGGATCCTCGGATCAAGCCCGAGGATGACGGCGTGGGGAAGGGGGTGAGGTGCGAAGCGAAGGGGCGTCGCGTCGCCTCCTCCCTCAATCCTGCGTCGGGTCGGGGCGGCTCGTGTCGCCGTAGGTCATGGCGAGGAAGACATCCTCCAGATCGGGGTCTTCGGTGGCGATGTCCTTGATGGTCACGCCCGCGGCGCGGACGGCGGCCAGCACCTGTTCGACGCTGGATTCGCCCGTCCGGTAGGTGACGACGAAGGCGCCGTTGGCGCGCGGGGCGACCGCGAAACCGTTCAGGGCGGGCAGGGTTTCGGGCGTCGTCTCGGGCGTCACCACAACGTTGCGGGTATCCAGCCGCTTCAGAAGCTGCTCAGTCGGCTCGCAGGCGACGACTTCGCCGCGGTTGATGATGGCGATAGTGTCGCACAGCTCCTGCGCCTCTTCGAGGTAGTGGGTGGTCAGGATCACCGTCACACCTTCCTCATTGATCTTGCGGACGTATTCCCACAGTTGGCGGCGCAGCTCGACGTCCACGCCCGCCGTCGGCTCGTCCAGGATCAGAACCGGCGGATTGTGGACCAGGGCTTTGGCCACCATCAGGCGCCGCTTCATCCCGCCGGAAAGGGCGCGGACATAGGCGTTGGCCTTGTCCGACAGGCCCAGCGCCGCCAGCAGCTCGTCAGAGCGGCGCTCGTTGGCGGGCACGCCATAGAAACCGGCCTGCACCTCCAGCGCCTCGCGCGGGGTGAAGAAGACGTCGGCGACGATTTCCTGCGGCACCACGCCCAGTGCAGAGCGGGCGTCGCGCGCCTCATGGTCGATGTCGCGGTCCCAGATGCGGACGGTTCCTTCGGACTTGTTCACTACTCCGGCGATGATGTTGATCAGGGTAGACTTGCCCGCGCCGTTGGGCCCCAGCAGGCCGAACATCGAGCCGCGCGGCACGGTCAGGTCGACGCCGCGCAGGGCCGTCTTCGGCGGTGACTTGCGCGAGCCCTTGTAGGTCTTCTTCAGCCCCCTGACCTCGATGGCGTTGACGGGCAGGGCGGGGGCGTGGGTCATGACGGGACTTCAACTCGGGCAGGGACGTGCGGACGGCATAGGTAGGGGCCGCGACGCCGTTCGCCAAGGCGTCGCTGTTCATGAAGGGGACAAGGTCGCGAGACGATATGTAAATGGTGCTTGACGTGTCTGAATGCGATGTCTAGCGTGCTTGTCATAAAGACAATCTTCTTGGACGAGGAAGCGCCATGACCACCGCAATCGCCCCCCGCAAGTCTCAGACCCGCAAGCCTCAGGCCCGCAAACCCATGACCCGCACACGCCTGATCGGCTTCATCGCCATGGGGTTCTGCGCTGTCGGATACGCCAGCTTCACCCTGGCCCTGCTGGCGGGCAAGCTGGACTATCTGCCCATGACGCAGGCGGCGGTCATCGCCGCGGTCGCCGCCGTGATCGGCGAGATCGGCCTGTGGGTCGGGGCGGGCTGCCTGGGCCTGACCCTGTTCAAGAAGCGCAAGGCCCTGTTCGACAAGGTGATGGGCCGCAAGACCGTTTCCTCTGACGTTTGACCTGACGGTCCGGTCCGCCTAGGAACGGCGAAAGCCTTTCCAGACCGGACCGGATCATGCCTCCCCGCCATCTCGAAGCCGTCATTCCTCCGCCCGAAGAAGTCGTGGTCTCGACCAAGCGCGTCGCCTGTGACGGCGGCGGCGGCGCCCTGGGCCACCCGCTTGTCTATATGGACATGGGCGAGGACGACTTCATCGAGTGCGGCTATTGCGACCGCCGCTTCGTGCTGTCGGACCATCCGCACCCGGAGAGCGAATACCTCGACCCGGCGGCCCGCCCGCCCGAGGCGCACTGAGCCTGACCATGCGCTATCTGCACGCCATGGTCCGGGTGAAGGATCTGGACGCCTCGATGCGTTTCTACTGCGACCTGCTGGGTCTGGAGGAGACGCGGCGCGCGGATTACGAGGCCGGACGCTTCACCCTGATCTATCTGGCCGCGCCCGCCGACAAGGCCCGCGCCGAGGCCGAGAAATCGCCCGAGGTCGAGCTGACCTTCAACTGGGACGATCAGGATTATGACGGCGGCCGCAACTTCGGCCATCTGGCGTTTCAGGTCGACGACATCTACGCCGTCTGCCAGCGGCTGATGGACGGCGGCGTCGTCATCAACCGCCCGCCGCGTGACGGCCACATGGCCTTCGTTCGCTCGCCGGACGGCATCTCGATCGAGCTGCTGCAGGCGGGCGAGCGCCTGGCGCCGGCCGAGCCGTGGGCCTCCATGCCGAACGTGGGCGCATGGTAGGCGACCGCGCCGCGCGTCTGATCGCGCCGCTGGCCGTGCTGACGGTTCTGGGCGGCTGCGCCATGGTCACAGAGACGAACCCGGCGCGGACGGCCACCGACATGCTGCTGGTCAACCGCGCCGCCGATCGGGCGGTCGAAGGGCTGACCCTGCCGATTCCGCAGGGCGCGCGGGTCTTCGTCGACGAGACCTATTTTCAGGCTGAAAACGCCCGCTACGCCCTCAGCGCCATCCGCGCGGCCCTGTCCGAAGCGGGTTACGCCATCGTGCGCGAGCGCGGCGAGGCCGACGCCATCTTCGAGGTGCGCGCCGGGGCCCTGTCGCTGGACCAGCTGCGCCGGGTGGTAGGCATTCCCGACATGCGGGTGCCGATCAATGAAAGCCTGAACGTCGTCTCCCTGCCGGAACTGTCGGTCTATTCGAACCGCGACCGCATGGGCGTGGCCGAGTTTTCGGGCTTCCTCTACGACGCGCGCACCGGGATGCCGCTGGGCGCCGTCACGCCGATGATCGGCCAGTACAAGATCCGCAGCCACAAGGCCTTCATGATGCTGACCTGGGGCCAGCAGCTGGCCCAGCCGGGCACGCGCGATCCGGGGTCCAGCTGGAAGGAATTCTAGGCGGCGCGCCGCTTCGGGCGCGGTCTCGATGAACTCAGGTCTTTGCGTCAGCGCTCAGTCCGTTCGCGGAGCGAGACAGCCGCGTCTGACCGTGTTAGGGCGCAGGTGAGCATAAGGCGTTGGCCGCGCTCATCTGTTCGCCGCCGCCGCAAGAGACGCCCTTGCCCTTCTTCCACGCCGGTCCCGCGCCGAAAGGCTCCGGTCTTCGCCGAGGCGCCCTGCGCGACGGCCTGGATCTGGCACCGAGGATGAAGGTCGGCCTGTTCGGCGGCTCTTTCAATCCGGCCCATGACGGACACGCCCATGTGGCCGCCACCGCCATGCAGCGGCTGGGGCTGGACCGGGTGGTCTGGCTGGTCTCGCCGCAGAACCCGCTGAAATCCAGTCGTGACATGGCGCCCCTGTCCGAGCGTATGGCCTCGGCGCGCGCCGTGGCCGCCGGCGTCGGCCCGGCCATGATCGTTTCCGACTTCGAGACGCGGGCGGGCACGCGCTGGACCGTCGACACCCTGCGCGCCATCGTCGCGCGCCATCCGGGCGTGCAGTTCGTCTGGCTGATGGGGTCGGACAATCTGGCGGGCTTTCACCGCTGGCGCGGCTGGACCGACATCATGCGGCTGATGCCGGTGGCGGTGATCGCCCGGCCAGGCAGCCTGCTGGACAGCCGCACGGCCCCGGCCGCCGCGCGCTTCGCCCGCTATCGCGTGCCTATGGCTCAGGCCGGACTGCTGCCCAGTCTTGAAGCGCCGGCGTGGACCTATCTGTCGGCGCCGCTGAATCACCGCTCATCGACCGCCATCCGGGCGTCCCGCGCGACACGGGGCGAAGAGTCGTCGCCTGCCGGGTGACGTTTTGCGCCGGGCGTGCTAGACTGGAGTTTTAGTAAATCGCCTTGGAGCCCTCCGCTGACCCCCTCGACCGCGCACGATGCGCAAGACGCCGTTTCGAACGCGGCGCACGAAATGGACCTGATGGATTCCGTCCATTCCGAAGATGGTCAGGCCGAGGACGGCCCCAGTAGCGACGAGCGCCAGCCCCTGCCGGTCGGCGCGACCGCGCTGGAGCAGGCCATCCTCGCTAAACTTGATGAAGACAAGGCGCAGGACATCGTCCTGATCGACCTGCGCGGCAAGAGCCCGATGTCCGACGCCATGATCGTGGCTTCGGGCCGCTCGCACCGCCACGTCGGCGCCATCGCCGACCACCTGCTGCGCCTGTTCAAGGAGCAGGGGCTGGGCAAGGTGAAGGTCGAGGGTCTGCCGCACTGCGACTGGGTGCTGCTGGATGCGGGCGACGTCATCGTCCACCTGTTCC
Organism: Brevundimonas diminuta; assembly: GCF_039673845.1. Lineage (GTDB taxonomy): Bacteria > Pseudomonadota > Alphaproteobacteria > Caulobacterales > Caulobacteraceae > Brevundimonas > Brevundimonas diminuta_E. The sequence continues at coordinate 223,409 of NZ_JBDJMK010000005.1, forward strand.
GCCCGGAAGTGCGCACCTTCTACAACATCGAGAAGATCTGGGCCGTCGACAGCGCCCACCGCGGCGGCCCCGTCCGCGGCTGACTGATCCCTCTTGTCTGACGGCGGGCTGACCTCATGAAGCTGGCGATCGCGGCCATCGGCAAGCCGGGCCGCGGTCCAGAGGCGGCCCTGGCCGACGACTACGCCCGGCGCGCCACCCTGTCGGGACGGCCGCTGGGCCTCGGCCCCCTCGAACTCATCGATCTTGAGCCGAAGAAGCCTGGCAAGGCGCCGGAGGCCGAACTGCTGCTGGCCGCCGCCGAGGGGGCGCATCTGATCGCCTGCGACGAGCGGGGGCGGACCTATTCGTCGCGCGCCTTCGCCGATCATGTGGCGGCCCTGCGCGATCAGGGCGAGCGGCGGCTGGTCTTCGTCATCGGCGGCGCCGACGGTCTGGACGAGAGCGTGCGCCGCGCCGCCCGTTCGACGCTGGCGTTTGGACCACAGACCTGGCCTCACGCCCTGGCGCGCGCCATGCTGGCCGAACAGCTGTATCGGGCCGTGACCATTCTGGCCGGTTCGCCCTATCATCGCGACTGATGCGGCGCGGACCCCTTCTTCTTCTGAGCTCCTCCTGCCTGCTGCTGGCCCTTGCCGGGCCTGCGGCCAGCCAGCGCGCGGCCCCGTCGAACGCCGAGCTGACCCGGCTTCAGGCCGAGTATCGCGACGAGACGGCCCGCGCGCGCCGCCTGAGGGCCGAGGCCGCCGCCGCCGCCGAGGAGATCGTCGATCTTGACCGCCAGCTACGTGAACTGCGCCGCGCCGAGGCCGAAGACGATGTGCAACTGGAAGCCCAGCGCGCCCGTCTGAAGGAACTGGCCGACCGCGAGGCCGCCCTGCTGGCCGCACTGTCGCGCGAGCGCGCGGCGCAGGGACGGCTGCTGTCCGCCCTGCAGATGATGAGCCGCAAGCCGCCGCCGCCCCTGCTGATCCCGGCCGATCAGGCTGTGGATACGGTGCGCGCCTCCATCCTGATCCGCGCCATCACGCCGGATCTGCAGGAGCGGGCGAAGACTCTGGTCGAGCGTCAGGCCGAGATCGCCCGCATCCGTCGTCTGGCCGCCCTGTCCAGTGAGCGGCTGTTCACCGTCGAAAGCGCCCAGAACGACCGCCGCGCCGAGATCGAGGGGCTGACGGCGCGCAAGACCGCCTTGCGCTCCGTCCTGCGGGCCGAGGCGGCGCGGGCCGAGCGGGCGACCAAGGCGCTGGAGGCCCGTATCCGCGAACTGGGCGGCCAGACGCCGCAGATCGCTGAAGCGCCCGAGGAGGCCCCCGCCGCCCGTCTGCCTGCGGGCCGCAGCCGCCTGACGCCGCCCATCGCGGGCACGCCGTCCCAGCGTTTCGGCGGCCGCTCGGCGGGTTGGAGCTGGCGCTCCAGTCATGAGGCGGTCGGCGCCCCCGCCGCGGGCCGCGTCGCCTATGCCGGGCCGCTGAAGGAGTGGGGCGAGGTGGTGATCCTCGACCTTGGCCCCGGCTGGCGCGCGGTGATCGCGGGTCTCGACCGCCTGGAGGTCGAGACGGGGCAGCGCGTGGCCGACGGCCAGACCCTTGGCCGCACCGGCGAGGACGGCGAGGCCTATTTCGAACTGCGCCGTCAGGAACGGCCCATCGATCCGGCGCCCTGGTTGCGCTAGACGCTTCGCCCGTCATCCGGCCCTTATTTCATCCCGTCATCCCGGCCTTGAGCCGGGACCGCTCAGGACGCCGCCGCCAGAGTTTGCTGCGGTCCCGGATAGCGGCTGCGCCGCTTCCGGGATGACGCGCGGGGCGTCCCAGCCGCCGTCATTCTCGGGCTTGACCCGAGAATCCCGTCTCTCGACGCCTGAATTGTCGTGAGGGTCGAAGCGGCCTCGGTCGTATTGGCCGGATTCCCGTGGCAAGCTCGAGAATGACGGCGGGAGGCGCGAAGGGAGAATGACGGGGGAGGCCGACCCGACGCTTTCGTCCCAACCGCGCGAAATCCCTTTCAAATCGGCGCGGACGCTGTTTGTATCGGCCCAACTGTCGCGCGCGCCGTTTGGGGTGCCCGCGCCGCCCTGGACGACCGGAGCCGAAAGCGGATCCGATGGAAAGAGACCGAATGCGTAAACTGCTTCTCGTGGGCGCCGCCGCCCTGGCGCTGGGCGGATCGGCGGCGGCTGTGGCCAGCCAGACCCCGCGTAACGAGACCTTCCGCATGCTCGAAATGTTCGGCGACGTGCTGGGCATCGTCGAGCAGGCCTATGTGGTTCCCGTCGACAACAAGAAGCTGATCGAGGCCGCTCTGCAGGGCATGATGACGGCGCTGGACCCGCACTCCAACTATCTGCCGGCCAAGGGGTTTGACGACCTGCGCGAGCGGACCTCGGGCGAATATTCCGGCGTCGGCCTGACCATCACCTCCGAAGGCGGGCTGGTGAAGGTCATCTCGCCGATGGACGAAAGCCCGGCGGGGCGCGCGGGGGTTCAGGCGGGCGACGTCATCAGCGCCGTTAACGGCCAGAACGCGGCCGGTCTGACCGTGTCCGAGGTGTCGGACAAGCTGCGCGGCGCCACGGGCACCAGCGTCACCATCACCTTCCTGCGCGACGGCGAGGAGCCCCGCGAGGTCGTGCTGACCCGCGAGGTCATCAAGATCGAATCCGTCACCGGCCGTCTGGAAGGCGACTTCGGCTACTTACGTATCTCGACCTTCAACGAGAACACCGGCCGCGAACTGACCGAGACGATCGAGCGGCTGAAGCGCGAGAAGCCGGGCCTGAAGGGTTATGTGCTGGACCTGCGCAACAACGGCGGCGGCCTGCTGACGGCGGCCATCGACGTGTCCGACGCCTTCCTGGAGCGCGGCGAGATCGTCAGCCAGCGCGGCCGCAAGCCCGAGGACATCGAACGCTACGCCGCCAAGCCGGGCGACCTGACCGGCGGCCTGCCGGTGGTGGTGCTGATCAACTACGGCTCGGCCTCGGCGTCCGAGATCGTGGCGGGCGCCCTGAAGGATCAGGAGCGGGCGACGGTCGTCGGCCTGACCAGCTTCGGCAAGGGGTCGGTGCAGACGGTGATCCCGCTGCGCGGCGGTCGCGACGGCGCCCTGTCGATCACCACGGCGCGCTACTACACGCCGTCGGGCCGCTCGATCCAGAAGATCGGCATCGAGCCGGACCTGGAGGTCGCCCGGTCCGAGGCCGAGGCGCGCATCGTCTCGCGCTCAAGCTTCATCTATTCCGAGGCGGCCTATTCGACGGCGCTGGACTCCTCCATCGGCGCCGAGCGCAAGGGACCGCACACCCCGCGTGAAGCGCCGGGCGCCGACTACGCCAAGGACAAGGACTATCAGCTGGAGCGGGCGCTGGACGTGCTGCGCGCCGGCGGCGACCTGACCAAGCTGGCTGCTGCGCCCGAGGGCATCGTCATCACCGAGCCGGGTCAGGAAAAGGCCGAAGCGGCGGACGACAAGGCGGACAAGTCGGACAAGAGCGACACGCCGACCGTCACGATCAAGCCGGACGAGCCGAAGAAGAACTGATTCAGCGGCGCGGCCCGCAAACATGGTGAACGCACCGTTAGGCTTTCTTAACCGGCGCAGGGGTTAACTGAGGCTGAGGGGCGCCGCGCCTGTGCGGCGCCTGCAAGCCAGAGCCGCCGCCCTGACCATGTTCGCCAAGCGCCAGTCCGCCCTCGCCGCCGCCGCAGGCGCGCCGCCGGAGCCCCGGTCGCGCCTCGCCATGGAGCCGGTCCTGAACGCCCTGAAGAAGCCCCCCGTCGCGGCGGGCGCGGCCGGGGCCTTCGTCATCGCCGCCGCCGCCCTGTTCGTCGCCGTGCTGGGCGACCCGCGCGCGGGCGCGCCGACAGCCAGCGCCGTGCTGGAGCGCGCCGCCGCCGCGGACACGGCCCCGACCGGGGCCGAGGCTTTCGGCTTCAGCGGTCTGGACATCTATCAGGACCTCGGCCCCATCGACCCGGCCCTGATGGGCGAGGAGGGCGCAGGCATGGCGGGCGAGGCCCTCATCACCTTGCCCGACGGCGCCAGCGTGGCCTCGGGGCAGGGCTTCAGCGCCCCGGTGCGCGCCCCGTCCAACCCCCTGCCCAAGGCGCCGATCGCGGGCCTGTTCCAACCCGGCCCGAACGGCCCCCTGCCGCGCATCGCCGCCGACGGCCGCGTTCCGGCTCAGGCCTACGCCCGGCCCTTCCGCTCGAACGGCAAGCCGATGGTGGCCCTGGTGGTCGGCGGTCTGGGTCTGAACAGCGCCACGACCCGTGCGGCGATCGAGCGTCTGCCGGCCGAGGTGACCCTGTCCTTCGTGCCCTACGCCGAAGGCCTGCAGACGTGGATCGACATGGCCCGCGCCCACGGCCATGAGGTGATGATTGAACTGCCGATGGAGCCGACCGGCTATCCGGACAACGACCCCGGCCCCTACACCCTGCTGTCGAGCGGCGGCGCCGACGATGTGGCGGTCAAGCTGGACTGGCTGCTGGCGCGCGCCACCGGCTATTTCGGCGTGACCAACTATCTGGGCGACCGTTTCGCGACCTCAGACGAGGGCGTGACGGCCCTGATGACCAATCTGCGCCAGCGCGGCCTGGCCTTCCTCGACGACGGTTCGATGCGCCGCCGCCCCGGCGCCTTCGCCCGCGCCAGCGCCGACCGCGTCATCGATGAGGAACAGACCCCCGCCGCCATCCTGCGCCAGTTCAACGCGCTTGAGGCCGCCGCCAAGACCAATGGCGCGGCGCTGGGGACCGGCTTCTCGTATCCCGTCACCGTCGAAGCCGCCGCCCGCTGGACTGCCGGTCTGGAGGCGCGCGGCCTGCAACTGGCCCCCGCCTCGGCGATGACCCGGCGACCGGGGCGCTAAGCTTTCATAGCGTGCGGGGATATCGCCGCAGCGTGCTAGAAGCATCGCATGAGCACTGACGACAATCACGCCCCCGCCGCCGAACCTGCGGACGCCGTTCCCGGCGAGACGCCCGTTCAGAGGGCTTTGCGGCTCAAGAAGGCGGCGATCGACGCTCGGCCCAAGCCGCCGCGCGGCGGACGTTTCCAGCGCGAACAGGCGGCTCGCATCAAGAGCGGGGCTTCGCGACCCTGGACGACCAAATAGGCGTCAGAGACTAAGTCGCATGGCGACGCGGTCGGTCAGGCCATGTTCTGCTTGCGCAGCCAGCGCCTCAAGCAGATAGGCGGGCATGGCTTCCGCATTCAGCGCCTCATAGCCGAGGCGGGCGTAGAAGGGGGCGTTCCACGCGACGCTTCTGAACGTCGTCAGGGTCAGGGCCTTCAGGGCGCGGGCCTCGGCCTCGCGACGGGCCGTCTGCATCAGCGCCCGCCCGGCGCCGCACCCTTGATGGTCGGCGCCGACCGCCAGTTCAAGAATGTGCAGATCCGCGTCGTCCTCGACGGCGGCGATCAGGAAGCCGACCGGCTGATCCTCTTCGTCGACGGCGACCCATGACAGGCCCTGTGCGACAGCGAGCGCATGGGCTTCTGGCCCGGCGGTGCGGTCGTCGGCCAGCCAGGCCAGATCGGGGATGGTGCGGAACAGCGTCGATGACGACCGCTCTATGGCGTCGAGACGGCCGATGTCCGCCTCGCGCGTCGGGCGGACCCGGATCAATGGGCGTCGCAGCCCTTGGCGGGCATGGGCTTGAGATCCAGCAGGGCGAACAGTTTGGCGTCGTCGTCCTCTTCCGGGTTCGGCGTGGTCAGCAGTTTGCCGCCGACGAAGATGGAGTTGGCGCCCGCCAGGAAGCACAGGGCCTGCATCTCCGGCGTCATGCCTTCGCGACCGGCCGACAGGCGGACCATCGACTGCGGGCACACCAGACGGGCGACGGCGACGGTGCGGACGAACTCGATCGGATCGATCTCGCCTTCCTTCAGCACCCGCTCGCCCAGCGGCGTGCCGCCGACGGGGACCAGGGCGTTGACCGGCAGGCTGTCGGGGTGGACGGGCAGGGTGGCCAGCGCATGCAGCAGGCCGGCGCGGTCGCGGCGCTTCTCGCCCATGCCGACGATGCCGCCGCAGCAGGTCGACATGCCTGCATCGCGCACGTGCTGCAGCGTCTCCAGACGGTCCTGATAGGAGCGGGTCGTCACCACCTCGGCGTAATACTCAGGCCCGGTGTCGAGGTTGTGGTTGTAGTAGTCGAGGCCCGCCTCCTTCAGCTGTTTCGCCTGATCGGCGTTCAGCATCCCCAGAGTGGCGCAGGTTTCCAGCCCCAGCGCCTTCACGCCCGAGATCATGGCCGCCAGCTTGGGCGTGTCGCGATCCTTCAGCTCGCGCCAGGCGGCGCCCATGCAGAAGCGGCTCGCCCCGCCCGCCTTGGCCGCTATGGCCTCGGCGATGACGGCGGTCGGCTCCATCAGCTTCTCGGCCTTCAGCCCGGTCTTGAAGCTGGCCGACTGCGAGCAGTAGCCGCAGTTCTCGGCGCAGCCGCCGGTCTTGATCGACAGCAGTTGCGACTTCTGCACCTCATTCGGGTCGAAGGTGCGCCGGTGCACGGTCGCCGCCTCGAACACCAGCTCCATGAAGGGGCGGGCGAACAGGGCTTCGACCTCCTCCACGGTCCAGTCGTGGCGGGGGATCGAATAATCGCGGGCGGGTCGGATCGAAGCGTCGTCAGCCATTGGGTCCTCCAGGGCGAGGCGCTGCTGTAACAACCTGACGACGTGGCTCCAAGGGCGAAGAGGCGAACCGGGTTAGGCGACCAGACGCGGGCCGTTCGCAGACGTGTCGTCCGGTCGGCCGCCGACGGGGCGGTCCAGATGGAAGCGACCGACCTGCTGGTTCAGGCTGACAGCCTCATTGGCCAACTGGCGGGCGGCGGCGGTGGCTTCCTCGGTCATGGCGGCGTTCTGCTGGGTGATCTCGTCCATCTCGCCCATGGCGCGGCGGACGCGGGCCAGGCCGTCGGACTGTTCCTGAGCCGAGCCGGCGATGCCGCCCGCCAGACCGTCGACGGCCGTGACCTTGGCGCCGATGCGCTCCAGCGCCGCGCCGGTGCGCTCGACCAGATCGACGCCGCGCGCCACCTGGGCCGAGGAGGTGGAGATCAGGGCGCGGATCTCGCCCGAGGCCTCGGACGAGCGCTGGGCCAGGGCGCGCACTTCCTGGGCCACCACGGCGAAGCCGCGTCCGGCGTCGCCCGCGCGGGCGGCCTCGACCCCGGCGTTCAGGGCCAGCAGGTTGGTCTGGAAGGCGATCTCGTCGATCAGGCTGGTGAAGCTGGCGATGCCGGTCGAGGATTCGGCGATGGCGTGGATGGCCGAGACGGCGTCCCCGACCACCTGAGCCGTGTTTTCGACCTCGGCGCGGGCGGCGGCCAGAGCCTCGGCGGTCTGGCGCGCGCCGTCGGCGGTCGAGGCGACCTGACGGGCGATGGCGTCGGCTTCGTTGACGGTGCGTTCAAGGTTGGCGGCCTGACGCTCGGTGCGGGTGGCCAGGTCTTCGGAGGCGATGGCCAGCTGGCTGGACCCGGCGCTCAGGCTCTCGACGCTGTCGGCCACGGCGCGGACGGCGGTGCGCAGGGCGCGCGTCGCGGCGTGGAAGTCGTTCTGCAGCGAGCGGTATTCCTCGGGGAAGACGTCCGGCAGCGTCACCGACAGGTCGTTGTCAGCCAGGCTGTGCAGGGCGTCGCCGAGGGCGCGCACGACCTGGGCCTGACGAGCTTCGGCGGCGGCTTGTTCGGCCTGAACGCGGTCGCGTTCTTCCTGCAGGGCGTCCAGATAGATCGAAATGGCCAGATCCATGTCCAGCATGACCCGCTGGTTCAGCTCGGCCAGGGCCTCGGCGGTGACGCGGTCGTGGGCGCGGCGGTTGGCGAACAGCTTCCGGGGCCGCTCGACCACGGCGCGGGTCAGGTGCGCCAGAATGACGCTGTAGCCGCCGATGTACCAGCGCGGCTCAAGGCCGATGCGGGCGTGGACGTGGCCGATGGTCCGCACCGAGGCGGCATAGCTTTCATCCGCCCGGCCGTCGATGATGGCGTCCCAGTGGCGCTGCTGGGCGTTGCTGGCGGCGGTGATGTGACCCTCGTTCTGGAAGAAGCGATGGGTCTCCGGCTCGGCGCGCACCTTGTCGTAGAAGGCGGACAGGGCCTGGGGCAGGGCCTGTCGCAGCACGGGGGATATGGCGCTGTATCCGGCAGACGGCCGACCCAGGCCCATGAAGTTCATGCGACGGTCGATTTCGTGGGAAGCCATGGCGCAGTACTCGTTTGAACGCAGGGCGGGGGAGAGCCCTATAACCCTTGTACGAAAGTGGGTATTCTTCCCGTTACGCTTCGATTGCGTAGATTCCCTTAACGGCGCGGGGGCGGGCGATGTCATATAAAGACATCCTTATGTCTTGATTGCTCCGGCGGCCGGGGCGCGCTATAGCGGCGGCGATCCCCCGATAGTGGCCGAAAGACATTTCAGCATGACCGACTACATCGTCCGCGACATCTCCCTGGCCGACTTCGGCAACAAGGAAATCGCCATCGCCGAAACCGAGATGCCGGGCCTGATGGCGCTGCGCGACGAATACGGCGCCGCCCAGCCGCTGAAGGGCGCCCGCATCGCCGGCTCCCTGCACATGACCATCCAGACGGCCGTGCTGATCCAGACGCTGGAAGCCCTGGGCGCCGAAGTACGCTGGGCCTCGTGCAACATCTTCTCGACCCAGGACCACGCCGCCGCCGCCATCGCCGCGTCGGGCACGCCGGTCTTCGCCTTCAAGGGCGAGAATCTGGTCGAATACTGGGAATACGCCCACAAGATTTTCGAATGGGCTGATGGCGGTTATCCCAACCTGATTCTGGACGACGGGGGCGACGCCACCCTGCTGTGCGTGCTGGGTCCGAAGGCCGAGAAGGACGCCAGCGTCCTCGACAACCCGCAGAACGAGGAAGAGGAAGCTCTCTTCTCGGTCATGAAGCGCTATCTGAAGGAAAAGCCGGGCTTCTATTCGGCCATCCGCGACGCCATCGGCGGCGTGTCGGAAGAGACGACCACGGGCGTCCATCGCCTGTATCAGATGGCCGAGCGCGGCGAACTGCCGTTCCCCGCCATCAACGTCAACGACAGCGTCACCAAGTCGAAGTTCGACAACCTGTACGGCTGCCGTGAATCCCTGGTCGACGCCATCCGTCGCGGCACCGACGTCATGCTGTCGGGCAAGGTGGCGGTGGTCTGCGGCTATGGCGACGTGGGCAAGGGCTCGGCGGCTTCGCTTCGCAACGGCGGCGCCCGGGTCATCGTCACCGAGATCGACCCGATCTGCGCCCTGCAGGCGGCGATGGAAGGCTATGAGGTCCAGACCTTGGAAGACGTCGCCGACAAGGCCGACATCTTCGTCACCACGACGGGCAACAAGGACGTCATCCGCGTCGAGCACATGCGCGCCATGCGCAACAACGCCATCGTCTGCAACATCGGCCACTTCGACTCTGAGATTCAGGTCGCGGGCCTGAAGAACTTCAAGTGGGACAAGATCAAGGATCAGGTCCACCACATCGAATTCCCGGACGGCAAGAAGATTATCCTGCTGTCGGAAGGCCGTCTGGTGAACCTGGGCAACGCCACGGGCCACCCGTCCTTCGTGATGTCGGCGTCCTTCACCAACCAGACGCTGGCTCAGATCGAGCTGTGGACCAACGCCAAGGCCTACGACAACAAGGTCTACACCCTGCCCAAGCACCTGGACGAGAAGGTCGCCTTCCTGCACCTGGCCAAGCTGGGCGCCAAGCTGACCACGCTGAAGCAGGATCAGGCCGACTACATCAATGTGCCGGTCGAAGGTCCGTTCAAGCCGGAACACTACCGCTACTAAGGCCGCCTTCCGGTCCGAAAACACAGAACCCCGCGCCGGCGACGGCGCGGGGTTTTCTTTTCCTCGCCATGAGAGGCAGAGGCGGGCGCCTTAGGCCGCGATGTCGCGCGGGTCGAACTCGTCCGCGGCGCGGCCCATCAGGCCGGTCTCGAAATCCATGAAGATGTCGATCAGCTCGTCCACGCCCACGGGCGGCGCCTTGGGGCTGAAGCGGAAGCGCCAGAAGCTGACGATGTGCTGCACCGCGCCCAGCTGGTCGCCCAGTCGGGTGAACATGGCCGGCGCCTCCAGCAGGAAGTCGCGGAAGGCCACCGGATTGCCCTCGCGCGTCAGCCCCGCATAGGCGTCGTCGTAATAGCGCAGGGTGCGGCTGACTTCTTCGCATGTCTTCATGATGCGGCCGCGCAAGACGCCGCGCCCGCGGGCGATATAGTCCTTGGCCGCCTGATCGCTGGGACCGGCGGGGCGGATGGATCCCACTTCGTCGGCGACATGGACGATGTCGGCCATCAGACTGTTCAGCGCCCATTTGTAATAGAGGAAGCCCTTCCAGCAGAAGACGCCCTCCTGATACTGCTCCGGCTCCAGCTTCAGCGTCAGGCGCAGGGCCTCCAGCCGGTCGCCGGGCGCGTTGGACAGGATCTTGGCCGCCATGCGCGCGGTGGAGCCCGCCGCCACGACGCTGTCGCCGACGCTGAGGGTGACCAGCGGCTCGATCTCGCTCTGGACGAAGGCCAGCATCCGCTCCAGATCGGCCTCGCTGAGCGCGAAATAGCAGGGCGCAGGATCGACGCCGCCGCGCCGCAGCTGCTCGCGCAGCAGGAAGGGGTCCAGCGACGGCAACTGGTCCATCAGCCGCAGGGTCTTCAGGTCGGGGTGCTCGCCGTCGACGCCGAACGCCTCCTGCATGGCGCGCTCGAAGCCGATCTGGTTGACGAAGATGAAGCGGCCGCCGGTCTTCAGATCGGTGCTGTCGATCGGCACCACGATCTTGGTCGCCACCTGACGGCGCCCCGGAAAGGCGTCCGTCTCATTGCGGCGCAGGCGGTGCTTGATGATGAGGGCGCGGTTCAGCGCCGGATTGCGGAACATGGGGCGCTCGGCCCAGTCCTCGTTGTCCCGATGTTCGTCATAGACCTTAAGCAGGTTCAGCACGCGCGCGGTCGAGGCGGAGCGACGCAGGTGTTCGAGGTTGCGGATGGCGCGATCAGTCATGGCGCCCACCCTGCCAGCCAAAGATGACCAACCGCTTTCGCCGGGCAATCAAAAAAACGGGCCGCATCCCGAAGGAGGCGGCCCGGTCAGTCGGGGAGGAAGGGGGAAGGGGTCAGAAGCGCGCGTTGATGCTGATCCAGTAGCTGCGGGCCTTGTCCTTGTTGTTGTAGTCGTCCTGGAACGACGGGGTCCATGTGCCGTCGCCGTTGTCGGCGAAGCTGGTCTGATAGCTGGTGAAGTCCTGATCCAGCAGGTTGTTGATCCGGGCGTTGATCGTGATGTGGTCGTTCACCCGGTACTGGGCGCCCAGGTGCAGCACCTCATAGCTCTTGTAATAGAGGTGTTCGCGCGTGACCGTGTTGACGCCGCGATAGCGGTCCGAGCGGGCCTCCATCGTCAGCTGGGTGTTCAGGCGGTCGGTGATGCGCCAGTCCAGCGTGGCGTTGGCCATGTGCTTGGCCAGATTGGTCAGGGGCAGGCCCTTGTTGGCGCCGGTCAGCTGTTCGCTGTCGGTATGGGTGTAGTTGGCCCGCAGCGATAGGGCCTCCAGGATCTGATAGCGGCCCGCGACTTCCCAGCCCTTGATGCGGGCCTTGTCGACGTTGATCGGCTGGCTCAGGCCGCCGACGCCCAGAATCTCCCAATAGGCGCCCAGATTGGCGCAGGGGCGCACTCCGCCCGTCTCGGCGCAGGTCGCGGTGACGGGCGCCGACGAGATCTTGTCTTTGAAGTCGTTCTGGAAATAGGTGACGTTGAAGCTGTGGCCCGCGTCCGACGTCCAGTAGGTCGCGATTTCATAGTTGGTGCTGGTTTCGGGCTTCAGATCCGGGTTGCCGGTCCAGGGGCTGGTGCCCTGACCGCCGAAGCCGGTGATGCCGTCATACAGGTCCGTGGTCTTGGGCGTCTTGTAGCCGGTGCTGACGCCGCCCTTGATCACCCAGGCCGGGGCCACGTCATAGACGGCGTAGATGCGCGGGCTGACGTGTCCGCCAAAGGTCTTGTGGTCGTCATAGCGTATGCCCGCCGTGACGGTCAGCCGGTCGATCGGCGTCCAGTTGTCCTCGGCGAAGATCGAATACTGCTGCTGTTTGGAGACGGCGGAGCGGCCCTCGGCGCTGGCTTCCAGACCGAAGACGCCGTCCTTCAGTTCGCCGTCGATCACCTGGCCGCCGATGACGAAGTGGTGGCGTCCGGCCAGATCCTCGACCGGGATGTCGAACTTGACGTCGAGGGTGAACTGGTTGCTTTCCAGATCGCGCTTGGGACGGGGCAGGAAGGCCTTGGCGGCGGCGTCGCGACGGGCCTGTTCGCTCATCCCGGCATAGGCGCCCGTGCCGCTGAACATGCTCTGCAGCAACAGCCGCTCGGCCACCGAGAAGGGCAGGGTGCGGCCGTCATTGCTGGTCTCGACATAGGCCAGCGAGACGAAGCTGCGGCCCCAGCCCCAGTCGCCGTTATGGGTCAGGGCGAACTGGTTGCGGTTGAACTCCTGCTCGTCGGTATAGCCGACGCGGGGCTGCACCACGCCGCGCGAGGCGCGCCAGATGGTGTCGATGCTGTCGACCGTGCCCAGCGGATAGCCGACCGCGCCGGTCTCCACGTCATAGGTCGGGCGGTTGTCGTAGGTCTGGCGCGAGATGTCGTAGTCGAAGCTCAGCGACTGCTGCTCATTGATCTTCCAGTCCAGCGTCAGGCCGGCGGAATAGTTGGTGTTGTCGACGGTCTTGCCGCCGCCGCCGAAGCCCAGCGCCCGAACATGGGGCACGCCCGCCGGGTCGACGACGCTGTCGTATTCCGGGGTCGAGGCCAGACGCTCATAGACGGCGCCGCGCACCGACAGGCCCAGCACGTCGCGGATCAGCGGGCCGCTGGCGGCGAAGTCGAAGGTGATGTCGTCGCCGAAGCTGTCGTCCGACTGGAAGCTGCGGCCCGCCGTGGCCGATCCGCGCCAGGCGTCCGTCACCGGATGGGTGATGATGTTGATGACGCCGCCCAGGGCGTCCGCGCCGTACAGGGTCGAGGCCGGGCCGCGGATGACCTCGATCCGCTTGATCGAATCCAGCGGCGGGATGTGGTTGAATTGGTTGCCGCCGAAGGCGTTCGGATAGATGTCGCCGTGGTTGTTCTGGCGCCGTCCGTTGATCAGGATCAGCGTGTATTCGGGGCCCATGCCGCGGATGCTGATGGTGCGCTGGCCGGTCTTGTCCGAGGTCTCGCCCACGTCGACGCCTTCCAGATCACGCACGGCGTCGATCAGGGTCATATAGGGCCGCTGCTGCAGTTCCTCGGCGCTGATGACGCTGATGCTGGCGGGCGCCTCCACGATCTTCTGTTCGAACCCCGAAGCGGTGACGACGACGTCGGCGACGCGGCTGGGATCGGTCTGCTGGTCGGTCGCCGTCTCGGCCGAGGCTGCGGCGCCCGCCATCATGGCGGCGGTCAGGCTGACCCCGGCGAGCAGCAGGGTGCGACGAAAATGCGATGAAGGCATAAGGATTATGATCCTGCGGTTATTTTGCGAGCGCTTCTCAACAGCATTTGGCCGGGATGGACAATGGGGGTGTGCGAATAGGTCGCAATTGCGCCATGGTTCGGTCACGTCTGGCGCGGCCGGGGCGACGGGCCTAAGACACAGGCCATGGACATCATCGACATCCTGATCCTCATCGCCGTGGCGGCCGTGGCCGTGACCCTGGGCTTCGGCCTCTACAACCTGAACCGCGAAGGGCCGGAGGCGCGCGTCCGCTCGAACAAGCTGATGCGGCTGCGCATCATCCTTCAGGCGGTGGCGGTGCTGCTGCTGATGGTCGGCATGTGGCTGAAGCGCACGCACGCGGGCTGATCGGCCGCAGGATTCATTAAAGGGGAGGGCGCGTCATGGTGACGCTGAACAAGATCTACACCCGTACCGGCGACGCCGGGAAAACCCGTCTGGCCTCGGGCGCGCCGGTGTCCAAGACGGACCATCGGGTCGAGGCCTACGGCACGGTGGACGAACTGAACGCCGTCATCGGCGTGGCCCGCCTGAACAGCGGCCAGAACGATCGCATCGACGCCATGCTGGGCCGTATCCAGAACGAGCTTTTCGACCTCGGCGCCGATCTGGCCACGCCGCTGGACCCGGCCCCGAAATGGGAGGCGCTGCGCATCATCGCCTCTCAGGTCGAGCGGCTGGAAAACGAAATCGACTGGATGAATGAGAGCCTGAAGCCGCTGGACAGCTTCATCCTGTCGGGCGGCTCGCCCTTGTCGGCGCACCTGCATCTGGCGCGCACCGTCTGCCGCCGGGCCGAGCGCGACGCGGTGCGGCTGGTGGAATCGGGCGAGCAGGTGAACCCGGATGCGGTCCGCTATCTGAACCGCCTGTCGGACCTGCTGTTCTGCGCCGCCCGCCGCGCCAACGCCAATGGCGCGGGCGACGTCCTGTGGCGTCCCGGCGCGACGCGCTGAGCCTGAAGGCCTAGCGCCCCTGCAGCGCCTTGACCCGGGCGCGTTCTGCCTCGGTGGCGGCGGCGCGGGCGCGCTTGTCGGCGGCGACCTGATCTTCCAGCTTCACAAGGTCGCGGTTGGCTTCGGCCGAGGCGTCAGCGCGGCTGACGCCCTCGGGGCGGCCGGTGATGTCGGGGATGTAGATGGGCTGGGCGCAGATGCGCGTCTCCATGTCGTACCAATAGCCCTTGGCCGTGCAGCGATCGCCGGGATCGACCCAGAAACGCTGGAAGGCGAACACGCCCGCCAGCACCACGGCGAACAGTCCGAAGAAGATGAAGCTGAGGCGGCGGATGGTCAGGAAGCGGTTCATGCGCATCCTCATAGATGAAAAAAGCGCCCGCGACACGGGTGCAGTTCACGTAGCGTTACGTTGACAGGTCGGCCTCATCGGTCCAATCCCTGCACCGACTTTTCCGATGACCAAGTGGATAGGCTCATGAAGGTACTCGTCCCGGTGAAACGGGTGATCGACTCCAACGTCAAGGCGCGCGTCAAGGCGGATCAGACCGGCGTCGACCTGGCCAACGTCAAAATGAGCATGAACCCCTTCGACGAAATCGCCGTCGAAGAGGCCGTGCGCCTGAAGGAAGGCAAAGAACACCATGCCGCAGGCACGGCGACCGAGATCGTCGTCGTCTCCATCGGCGTGACCCAGGCCCAGGAAACCCTGCGCACGGCCCTGGCCATGGGCGCCGACCGCGGCGTTCTGGTCCAGTCGGACACGGACCTTGAGCCGCTGGCCGTCGCCAAGGTGCTGAAGGCCGTGGTGGACGAAGAGAAGCCCGACCTGGTGCTGCTGGGCAAGCAGTCGATCGACGGCGACAACAACGCCGTGGGCCAGATGCTGGCCGCCCTGCTGGACTGGCCCCAGGCCACCTTCGCCGGCAAGCTGGCGATCGAAGGCGGCAAGGCTGTCGTCACCCGTGAAGTCGACGGCGGCCTGCAGACCGTCTCGGCCGAACTGCCCGCCGTGGTGTCGGTCGACCTGCGCCTGAACACGCCGCGCTATGCGTCGCTGCCCAACATCATGAAGGCCAAGAAGAAGGAGATCGCCATGAAGTCGGTCGCCGACTACGGCGTCGATACGGCGGATCGCCTCAAGGTGCTGAAGGTGACGGAGCCGCCGAAGCGTTCGGCGGGCGTCAAGGTCGCCGATGCGGCCGAACTGGTTTCCAAGCTCAAAGACGCAGGGGTTCTGTAATGGCCGTTCTCGTCATCGCCGACCACGACGGCTCGGCCGTTCGCGACACCACCCACAAGACCGTGACTGCGGCTCTGGCCCTGTCGTCGGACGTCGACGTCCTGGTTCTGGGCAAGGACGCCAAGGGCGTGGCTGACGCCGCCGCCAAGATCTCGGGCGTGCGCAAGGTTCTGCTGGCCGAAGGCGACGCCGTCGCCCACGGTCTGGCCGAGGCCGTCGAGGCCACGGTCCTGCCGCTGGCCGGAAACTACGACGCCATCCTGACCCCGGCCAACACCGACGGTAAGAACTTCGCCCCGCGCATCGCCGCCAAGCTGGACACGGCGCCGATCTCGGACATCGTCGAGGTCGTCTCGGCCGACACCTTCGTGCGCCCGATCTATGCGGGCAATGCGCTGGAGACGGTCCAGTCGGCCGACGCCAAGAAGGTCATCACCGTGCGCCCGACGGCCTTCGCCGCCGCCGCTGAAGGCGGCTCGGCCTCGGTCGAGAGCGTCGCCGCCGGTGAAGCGCCCCAGACAGCCTTCGTCTCGGAAGAAATGGTCAAGTCGGACCGCCCCGAACTGGGCGCCGCCAAGATCGTCGTCTCGGGCGGCCGCGCCCTGGGCTCGGCCGAAGAGTTCACGGCGGTCATCGACCCGCTGGCCGACAAGCTGGGCGCCGCCGTCGGCGCTTCGCGCGCGGCTGTCGATGCGGGCTATGCCCCCAACGACTATCAGGTCGGCCAGACCGGCAAGGTCGTGGCGCCGGGCCTGTACATCGCCATCGGCATCTCGGGCGCCATCCAGCACCTGGCCGGGATGAAGGACTCCAAGGTGATCGTCGCCATCAACAAGGACGCCGACGCCCCGATCTTCCAGGTCGCCGACTACGGTTGGGTCGCCGACTACAAGACCGCCGTGCCGGAACTGATGGCCGCCCTGGGCTGATCGGTTTCACACGCTGAGTTGGAAGCGCGCCGGGCGAGGGATCGTCCGGCGCGTTTTCTTTTTGCGCCTTCTCTATCCGCTCATCCCGGCGGACGCCGGGATCCAGTGCTTTGGCTTCAGGCGCAGAGCAGAATGCCTGCGAAAATCTTTAGGGTTGAGCGCGTAGCTCTTACTGGGTCCCGGCGTCCGCCGGGATGAGCGGAGAGGAGTTGGCCAAAGTTGGCGAATGAGCCAAACAGGCTCCCCATGACCGCCCGCCTCGCCATCAAACTGACCCCGCGCGCCTCGGCCGATCGCATCGACGGCTGGGATGTCGACCCCGACGGCCGCCCGGTGCTGAAGGTCCGCGTTCGCGCCCAGCCGGTTGAGGGAGAGGCCAACGCCGCCCTGACCGCCTTCCTGGCTAAGGCGCTGGGCGTGCCCAAGCGCGATGTGACCCTGGCGCGCGGCGGCCAGTCGCGGCTGAAGATGATCGAGGTCGATGGTCTGGACAACGCCGAGGTCCACGCGCGGCTGTCCGGCGCCTGATATCTTCGCTGACTTTGCCGCGAGCCGGGGATTTAGAGCTTTACCCTGACGGAAACTGGCGATTGTATAGCCAATATTGTCTGCCCGCGGTTCGGCGGGCGCGAGGGGGCTCGCCCATGTTGTTCAGTCGCCTGCGGGGTCCAAGCCTCGCTGTTCTCACCTGCGCGCTCGCTGCGCTCAGCCTTTCGGCCTGCGCCACGACCGGCGAGGCGTCGCCCAAGACGCAGACCGCGTCTGATTCGTCGTCCTCGAAGGACCGGACGATGGCGCCGGGTCTGGACGGCTGGGCCAATCAGGATCCCTATCCGTCGACCTATCGCGGCCTGCCGCGCCAGAACATGGCCATTGTCGGCGCCACGGTGCTGACCGGCGCGGGCCAGAAGATCGAGGGCGGCGTCGTCGTCGTCACCGATGGCCGCATCGCCGCTGTCGGCGGGGCGGACACCCCGGTTCCGGCCGGGCACCAGGTGGTCGACGCACGCGGCCGCTTCGTCACGCCGGGCGTCATCGATATTCACAGCCACCTGGGCGTCTATCCCTCGCCGGCCGTGCAGGGGATGAGCGACGGCAACGAAGCCACCAACCCCAACACCGCCCAGGTCTGGTCTGAACATTCGATCTGGCCGCAGGATCCCGGCTTCAACACCGCCCGCGCGGGCGGGGTGACGACCATCCAGATCCTGCCCGGCTCGGCCAATCTGTTCGGCGGCCGCGGCGTGACCCTGCGCAACGTCCCCTCGGTGACGATGCAGGGAATGAAGTTCCCGGGCGCCCCCTACGGCCTGAAGATGGCCTGCGGCGAGAACCCGTCGCGAGTCTATGGTTCGCGCAATCAGTCGCCGGCCACCGGCATGGGCAATGTCGCCGGCTATCGCGCGGGCTTCATCGCCGCGCGCGACTACAAGGCCAAGTGGGACAAGTGGCGTGAGGACGGTCAGGGGACGCCCCCGACCCGCAACCTGCAGCTTGAGACTCTGGCGGGCGTGCTGGACGGTTCGATCCTGGTGCAGAACCACTGCTATCGCGCCGACGAAATGGCCGTGATGCTCGATGTGGCCAAGGAGTTCGGCTATAAGGTCACCACCTTCCACCACGCGGTCGAGGCCTATAAGATCGCCCCCATGCTGGCGCGTGAAGGCGTCTGCGCGGCGATGTGGACCGGCTGGTGGGGCTTCAAGATGGAAGCTCTGGACGGCATTGAGGAAAACGCCGCCCTGACCGACGCGGCCGAAGGCTCATGCGCCGTCATCCACTCGGACGACGACATGCTGATCCAGCGCCTGAATCAGGAAGCCGCCGCCGCCGTCTCGGCCGGTCGCCGGGCGGGCCTGACCATTTCCGAAGAGCACGCTATCGGCTGGATCACGCTGAACGCGGCCAAAGCCATCGGCATCGACAAGGAAACCGGCTCTCTGGAGAACGGCAAACGCGCCGATGTGGTGATCTGGAGCCATGATCCCTTCTCGATCTACGCCCGCGCCGATCAGGTCTTCATCGACGGCGGACTGGCGTTCGACCGCCTGAACCCCGCCTTCCAGCCCGTGTCCGACTTCGAACTGGGCCAGCCCGGCTATGGCCTGTCCGCCGCCGGCGTCGCTCAGGGAGCCCGCTGAACCATGCGTATCAAAACTCTCCTCGCGGGCGCTGTCGCAGCCTTCGCCCTGACCGGCCCCGCTCTGGCGCAGGACGTCGCCATCACCGGCGGCCAGGTGCTGACCGGAACCTCGGTGGTCGAGAACGGCACCGTCGTCATCCGTAACGGCAAGGTCGTCTCGGTCGGAACCGGCGCGGCTCCGGCCGGAATGCGCGTCATCGATGCGCGCGGCAAGGTCGTCACCCCCGGCTTCGTCGCCGTGGATTCCGGTCTGGGCGGCACCGAGGTCGGCTCGGTGCGCGGCTCCAACGACCTGTCGAACAGCGCCAACACCCTGACGGCGGCCTTCGACCTGTCCTATGGGCTGGACCCGTGGTCCTTCACCCTGCCGGTGGCGCGTCTGGGCGGCGTCACCCGCGCCGTCGTCACCCCGCGTCACGCCGGGTCGCGCGCGGGCCACAGCCATGACGACTCCGACTTCGCGGGCGCGGGCGACGGCGGCTATCAGACGCCGGGCCTGTTCGCGGGTCAGGCGGCCGTCATCAAGCTGGGCGGAACCGACATCCTGGTGAAGTCCAAGGTCGCCATGACCGCCCCCTTCGGCGAGGCGGGCGCAGCAGTCGCAGGCGGCGCGCGCGGCGCCGAGTTCGTCCTGTTCAAGGAAACCCTGGCCGAGGTGCGCGCCTTCGCCCGCAACAAGGCGGCCTATGACCGCGCCGACATGCGCGCCCTGTCGCTGTCGCGCGCCGATCTGGAGGCCCTGATCCCGGTGGCTGAGGGTCGGATGCCGCTGATCGTCACGGTCAACCGCGCCTCGGACATCCAGCAGGTGCTGCGCCTGTCGCGCGAGGAAGGCGTCAAGGTCATCCTGGACGGCGCCGCCGAAGGCTGGCTGGTGGCCAATGAGATCGCGGCGGCCAACGTCCCGGTCCTGCTGCACCCGATCACCAACCTGCCCTCGAACTTCGAGATGCGGGCGGCGCGGATGCAGAATGCGGCGGCCCTGAATGCGGCCGGCGTGGTCATCGCCATCAAGGGCAATGAGGGCTCGGCCCACCGCGCCCGCGACATCCGCTACAATGCGGGCAACGCCGTTTCGCACGGCCTGCCCTTCGCGGCGGCCATTCAGGCGATCACGGTCAACCCCGCCCGCATCTTCGGCTTCGACGGCCAGTTCGGCGAGCTGAAGGCTGGGGCTGCGGGCGACGTCGTGGTCTGGTCGGGCGATCCGCTGGAGCCCTTCAGCCAGCCCTCGGCCGTGCTGATCGACGGGGTGGAGCAGCCGCTGCAGGGCCGCAACCTGCTGCTGCGCGACCGCTATCGCACGGGCGGCGAAGGGGCCATGCCGCCTGCCTACGGCCGCTAAGGCTTCAAGGTCAGAAGACAGAAAGGGCGCTGCGGGAAACCGCGGCGCCCTTTTTCGTTTGTGCTTAAAGCCCTCCCCCTCGATGGGGGAGGGTTGGGTGGGGGCGGCGGCAGGAGGTTTCCAGTGTGGCGGATGAGACGCCGCAGCGCCTCGCGCGCTTGTCCGGCCAGGTCGCACGTCCACCCCCATCCCTGCCCCCTACTGCGCCGTCAGCCCGCCATCGATCTTGAACTCAGCGCCGGTCACGAACTTGGACTCGTCCGAGGCCAGATACAGCACGCAGTACGCTACATCGTCCGGCTCGCCGATCCGCTTCAACGGAATGCCGCGCGCCAGCTTTTCGTGGGCGTTCGCCTCGTCTCCGCCTGCCATGGCGATGAAGGGATCAAGGATCGGCGTCTTGATGAAGACCGGATGCACCGAGTTGGCGCGCACGTTCCAGCCCGCCTTGGCCGCCTCCAGCGCCACCGTCTTGGTATAGAGCCAGACCGCCGCCTTGGTGGCGTTATAGGCGCCCATGCCCGGCGCCGCCGCCAGCCCCGCGATCGAGGAAATGTTGACGATGGACCCCGCGCCCGACGCCCGCAGCGGCGCCATGGCGTGCTTGCAGCCCAGCATGACGGATTCCAGATTGATCGCCTGAACCCGACGCCAGTTCTCCAGCGTGTCCTGTTCGGCCCACAGAAGCTCGCCGCCGATGCCGGCGTTGTTCACCAGTATGTTGAGCCCGCCCATGTCCTGAACCGCCGCCGCGACCACGCGCACCCAGTCGTCCTCACGCGTGACGTCGTGCTCATAGGCGAAGGCCATGCCGGGATGCTCGGCGTTGATCGCCTTGGCCAGAGCCTGCGCGCGGTCCAGATCCAGATCGCTGAGCGCGACCCTGGCGCCTTCGCGGACCAGCATCCGCGCCATCGCCTGACCCAGACCACCGGCGGCGCCGGTGATCAGGGCCGCCTTGCCCGCGACGCGGCCGGGGGCGCTCATTCCGCCAGCCCTTTGACCGCTTCGTCGATGAAGCGCGCCATCGCCACGTCCCGCTCGGTCACGCCGCCCGCATCATGGGTGGTCAGCAGCACCTCGACACGATTGTAGACATTGGACCACTCCGGATGGTGATCGACCTTGTCCGCCAGCAGGGCGACGCGGGTCATGAAGCCGAAGGCGGCGTTGAAATCGGCGAAACGCAACGACCGCGCGATGGCCGGACGCGGATCGTCGGCGCGGCGCCATTCGGGCAGGCTCGCCAGAACTTCGGTCACATCGAGGGCGGCGGTCATGGGCGTCTCCTTGGATTTTCATCAGGCGTATCGCGCGCCTCGTGACGCGACAAGCCGTGACGCAACGTCCGATGCGACGCTTCCCCGGATGACGGCGACGGCGGGAGGCGTTAAACCCTCAGCCATGACCCAGGCCGATCCCTCTCCCAACGCTTCCGGCAAGACTTCCTCCTTCGGTTTCCGCGATGTGGACGCGAAGGAAAAGGTGCAGATGGTTCGCGGCGTGTTCGATTCCGTCGCGTCCAACTATGACCTGATGAACGATCTGATGAGCGCGGGCGTTCACCGCATCTGGAAGGACGCGACGGCGGCCAAGCTGAACGTCCGGCCGGGCGAGGTGGTGCTGGACATGGCCGGGGGCACCGGCGACATGGCGCGCCGCTATTCCAAGATGGCCCGCGCGGCGCAGGATCGGCGCGGGGGCGAGGACGCCACGGTCATCGTCATGGACTACAACGCCGAGATGATCCTGAACGGCGTGGCCAAGGGCGGCGAGCCCGAGATGGCCTGGGGCGTCGGCGACGCCATGCATCTGCCGCTGCCGGACGCCTGCCTGGACGCCTATTCGATCAGCTTCGGCATCCGCAATGTGGCCGACATTCCGCAGGCCCTGCGCGAGGCGCGCCGCGCGCTGAAGCCGGGCGGCCGCTTCATCTGTCTGGAGTTCTCGCGGCCCACGACCGGCGCGCTGAGGAAGGCCTATGACGCCTGGTCCTTCCACGCCATTCCGCGCATCGGCCAGTTGGTCGCCAAGGATCGGGATTCCTATCAGTATCTGGTTGAGAGCATCCGCCGTTTCCCCGATCAGCAGACCTTCAAGCGGATGATCGAGGAGGCGGGCTTCAGCCGCGTCAGCGTCACCAATCTGTCGGGCGGGATCGCCGCCATCCACCACGGGTGGGCGATCTGAGCCGGTTGACCTTCAACGCGCCGCCGCCGACGCCTCAGGCCCAGCCGGTCCGCCATCCGGTCGGGGCGGCTTTGCGCATGGTGCGCTGGGGCTGGGTGCTGGCGCGCCATGACGCCCTGATCCCGCGCGAAGCCACCCCCCTGCTGCCTGCGTGGGGGCGTCCGTTCGCCCGCTTCGTCCAGATGTTCGCCAGCCGCAGGCACCGCGCCGGGCGACCGGGACAGCGCGTCGGTCAGGCGTTCGAGCATCTGGGCCCGGTCGCCATCAAACTGGGACAGGTTCTGGCCACGCGCGCCGACATCTTCGGCCTGCAGTTCGCGCAGGATCTGGGGCGCCTGAAAGACAAGCTGCCGCCCTTCCCGCTGGAAGAGGCCAAGCGCGAGATCGAACGCTCGCTGGGCCGCCCGGCCGAGAGCCTGTTCATCGATCTGGCCGAGCCGATGGGCGCGGCGTCGCTGGCCCAGGCGCACCCGGCCTGGCTGGCGGACGGGCGCAAGGTGGCGGTCAAGGTGCTGCGTCCCGGCGTCGAGCGCCGCGTGGCCCAGGGGCTGGACGCCATGCGTCTGGGGGCCAAGCTGGTCGACCGCTTCGTCGAACCCGCCCGTCGGCTTGAGCCGCGTGCCTTCGTCGAGATCATCGCCCAGTCGCTGCAGCTTGAACTGGACATGCGGCTGGAGGCGGCCGCCGCCTCAGAACTGGCCGAGGTCATGGCCAAGGATGGCTATATGACCGCCCCGGCCGTCGTCTGGGACGGGGTGGGCAAGCGGGTGCTGACGCTGGAATGGGCGCAGGGCGTGCCGATGACGGACCCGGCCCTGATCGACCTGCCCGGCCTCGACAAGGACGCCCTGGCCGACAAGGTGGTGCGGGCCTTTCTGGTGCAGGCGCTGGATCACGGCGTCTTCCACGCCGACCTGCACGAGGGCAATCTGTTCGCCGATGCTCCGGCCCAGCTGACGGCCATCGACTTCGGCATCGTCGGGCGGCTGGGTCCGTCCGAGCGACGCTATCTGGCCGAGATCCTGTGGGGCTTCATCAGCCGCGATTACGACCGCATCAGCCGGGTTCACTTCGAGGCCGGTTACGTGCCGCCGCATCATTCGGTCGACACCTTTGCGCAGGCCCTGCGCGCGGTGGGCGAGCCGGTCGTGGGGCGTCAGGCCAGTCAGGTGTCGATGGGGCGTCTGCTGGGCCAGTTGTTCGAGATCACCGCCCTGTTCGACATGCACCTGCGCCCCGAACTGGTGCTGCTGCAGAAGACCATGGTCTCGGTCGAGGGGGTGGCGCGGCGTCTCAACCCCGATCACGACCTGTGGGATGCGGCCAAGCCCGTGGTAGAGCGCTGGATCAAGCGCGAACTGGGCCCGACCGCTCAGGTGAAGGAAACGGTGGAGGAGGCGCTGGCGACGCTGAAGGCCCTGTCGCGTCTGGTGCAGAACCCGCCGCAGTCTCAGACGTTGGTGATCGACAAGGCCGGAACGCGGCCCTGGGTGGTCGCCGCCGTCACCGTCGCCGTATGTGTGTCGACAGCCGCCTTGGTGCTGACGCTTTGGCCGATGATCGTCGCCTGACGTTTCTTCGGAGCCTGCGCATGAAGACCCTTTCGCTGACCGCCGCCCTGATGGGCGCGACCCTGCTGGCTGCTCAGATCGCGACGCCCGTTCTGGCGCAGGCGCCTGCGCAGCCGGGCGCCGCAGCCACCCTGCCGGACAGCTTTGAGGGCGACGCGGCTCCTCGCCAAAAGGCGGGTCCGCCCGCCATATCCGGCCCTGCTGCGACGGCGCCGGACATCGCCCGTTCGGAAGAGGCGCTGCGCGTGGTCATCGCCGCCTTCCAGAGCGGAAACATCGACTATACGGACTTCACGACTGGGCTGGCTGAACAGGTGCGCGCCAAGTCGGGCGAGATGATCCCGCTGATCCAGCAGTTCGGCGCGATAAAGACTGTCGAGCATCGCGGCCAGCAGAACGGCGCCGACATCTTTCGCGTGGTGTTCGACAAACAGGCCACCGACTGGGTGATCGGCTTCGACGCCGAGGACCAGATCGCCGCCCTGCTGTTCCGCCCGGCGCAGGACTGAGGGCGTCCTTTCGCCGTCATCCTCGGGCTTGACCCGAGGATCGAGGGTAAGGGCGCGCTCCTGTTGTCCGGGGTCGGGCGCGCGGATGGCTGGATCCTCGGGTCAAGCCCGAGGATGACGGCGGTGGGGAGTGGCTGGGCCAGTCCCTAATCCAGCGACGGTTTCCCGCGCCCGCTCTTGATTGCGGAACGGCTGGACTTGGCCTGCAGCCGCCGTTCCTTTGACGCCCGCGTCGGCCGGGTCGGCACGCGATAGACCTGTCTGATCGAAGCCTCGGCGACCATTGTCTCCAGCCGCTCGACGGCGTCCGCCTTGTTGCGTTCCTGCGTGCGGAAGCGCACGGCGCTGATGACGATCACGCCGTCCAGCGTCAGGCGGCTGCCCGCCAGCTTCATCAGCCGCGTCTTCACCGGCTCGGTCAGGCTGGGCGAGTTCTTCACGTCGAACCGCATCTGAACGGCGGTCGAGACCTTGTTGACGTTCTGGCCGCCCGGCCCGCCGGCGCGGAAGAAGCGGAACTCCAGCTCGTCCTCGGGAATGCGGCTCATGACGCCTCTCTGCGCGCCCGCACCACGGCCGCGTCCAGCGCCTGCAGGAAGCGCGAGCGGTCGGCGGCGGAGAAGGGCGGCGGTCCGCTGGTCGGCACCCCCATGGAGCGCAGGTGCTCGCCGATCATCCGCCCGGCCAGGGCCGAGCCGATGGAGTCGGACGTGAACGGCTGGCCGTTGGACTTCAGCGCCTGTGCGCCCGATTTCAGCACCCGGTCGGCCAGTGGAATATCGGCGGTGATGACGATGTCGCCGCGTTTGGCGCGCTCGGCGATCCAGTCGTCGGCGACATCCGGCCCGGCGTCGACGACCACCTGTTCGATCAGCGGCTCGCGCGGGGTGTTGATCCAGGCGTTGGACACCACGAAGACCTTCAGGCCGCAGCGTCGCGCCACGCGGTAGACTTCCTCCTTCACGGGGCAGGCGTCGGCGTCGATGTAGAGGGTGGCGGCCATGACAGGCTTATGGCCCGTCGCGCACGCGACGAGAAGGCCGCTTGATGCCGGGTCGCGGGCAGAAGGCTCCGCCTTCTCGACCCGACGCGACTTTCTCCTCCCCATGCAATGGGGAGGTGGCGCGGCGCCGAAGGCGACGTGACGGAGGGGGCGTCTCGACGGTCAATGTCGGCGTCGCCCCCTCCACCACTTCGTGGTCCCCCTCCCCACGCCGTGGGGAGGAGACGCGCGCTCAGTCTTACGCCACGCCGTCGCGGATGCGCTTCAGGTCCGGCGCCAGAGCCTCGTCGGTCAGCATGGCGATGGCCTCATCCACCGTAACGATGGTCTGGGCCTGCGAGCCGAAGCGGCGGATGGCGACCTTGCCTTCTTCGGCCTCCTTGCGGCCGACCACGGCGATGGCGGGCACCTTGGCGACCGAGTGTTCGCGGATCTTGTAGTTGATCTTCTCGTTGCGCAGGTCGATCTCGGTGCGCAGGCCCGCCGCGCGGAACCTGGCCAGAACCTCCTGCGCATAGCCGTCGGCGTCCGAGGTGATGGTCGCCACCACGGCCTGCGTCGGCGCCAGCCACAGCGGGAAGGCCCCGGCGTAGTTCTCGATCATGATGCCGACGAAGCGCTCGAAAGAGCCCAGGATCGCGCGGTGCAGCATGACCGGGCGGTGCTTCTGGCCGTCTTCGGCGATGTAGGTCGCATCCAGACGTTCTGGCAGGACATAGTCCAGCTGGATCGTGCCGCAGGTCCATTCGCGGCCGATGGCGTCCTTGACGATGAAGTCCAGCTTGGGCGCGTAGAAGGCGCCGTCGCCCTCGGTGACGACCGGCTCGGTTCCGGCGGCGCGGGCGGCTTCCAGCATCTGGGCCTCGGCCTTGTCCCAGAATTCCTCGGTGCCGGCGCGCAGCTCGGGGCGGGTGCCGAGGCTGATGTATTTGGTCTCCATGCCCAGGTCGGCGTGGACCGAATAGGCCAGCTTGATGAACTCGGCCGTCTCCTCGACGATCTGGTCCTCGCGGCAGAAGATGTGGGCGTCGTCCTGCGTAAAGCCCCGCACCCGCATCAGGCCGTGCAGCGAGCCCGACGGCTCATAGCGGTGGCAGGCGCCGAACTCGGCCATGCGCAGCGGCAGTTCGCGATAGGACCGCTGGCCCTGATCGAAGATCTGCACGTGACCGGGGCAGTTCATCGGCTTGAGGCTGAGCGTCTCGCCCTCGACCGTCTCGCAGACGAACATATTGGCGCGGTACTTGTCCCAGTGGCCCGAGGCCTCCCAGAACTTCCGGTCCAGCACCTGCGGCGTCTTGACCTCGACGTATCCGGCGGCGTCCAGACGGCGGCGCATATAGGCCTCCAGCACGCGCCACAGCACCCAGCCCTTGGGGTGCCAGAAGACCATGCCTCGGCCCTCTTCCTGCATGTGGAAGAGCTCCATGGCGCGGCCCAGCTTGCGGTGGTCGCGCTTCTCGGCCTCTTCGATGCGCAGCAGATAGGCGTCCAGATCCTCCTTGGTCGCCCAGGCCGTGCCGTAGATGCGCTGAAGCTGGGCGCGGCTGGAATCGCCGCGCCAATAGGCGCCCGCCAGCTTGGTCAGCTTGAAGGCCTTGCCCACGAACTTGGTCGTCGGGAAGTGCGGCCCCCGGCACAGGTCTGCCCATTCGCCCTGCTTGTAGACGGTGATCGTTTCCGTCTCGGGCAGGTCGCGGATCAGTTCGGCCTTATAGGTTTCGCCGAGCGTCTCGAAGTGGGCGATGGCCTCGTCGCGGTTCCAGACCTGACGCTCCAGCGGCGCGCCCCGGTCGATGATCTCGGCCATCTTCTTCTCGATCTTCGGGAAGTCGTCGGTCGAGAAGGGCTCGTCGCGGGCGAAGTCGTAATAGAAGCCGTCCTCGATCGCTGGGCCGATCGTCACCTGGGTGCCGGGGAACAGCTCCTGCACGGCCTGCGCCAGCACGTGGGCGGCGTCGTGGCGGATGGTCTCCAGCGCCTCGGCGTCGTCGCGCATCAGCAGGCGGAAGTCGCCGTTCCCGTCGATGACGCGGTCCAGGTCGCGCTGCTCGCCGTTCCAGACGACCAGGGCCGCCTTCTTGGCCAGCGAGGGCGAGATGGCGGCGGCCACATCGCGGCCCGTCGAGCCGGCCGGATACTGACGCACGGCGCCGTCGGGGAATTTCAGTTCGATCATGACGGTCGTTCTTTTTCAGACTTGGCGGGCGGAACGGGATCATAGCCCGAACCGCCGAAGGGATGGCATTTACAGAGGCGCCGCACGGTGAGCCATCCCCCCCGCACCGGACCGTGCCGGATCAGGGCGTCGCGCCCGTAATCCGAACAGGTCGGCATGAACCGGCACTGCTGGCCGATCAGGGGGGACAGCGTCAGCTTATAGCCCCGATGGGCCGCGTGGACGCTGCGTTCGTAGAGAGACATCGGTCCCTTCGCCGGGGGCTCTGTTTCGGGTTCGTCGCGCTTATCCCTCTTCACAGCAGGGGGATCAACCGACGCGCCGTTCAGGCCGCGCCGGCGAGGCGAGTTCGCGTATCGCTGTGGTGTTTGGCCAACGCCTGCTTCACGGCGTCCAGCGTCGCCTCCAGCGCCACCATGGTGGAGGCGTGGCGGGCCGGGTAGTCAGCGACCTGCTTCAGGACGCGCAGGGCTTCGAAGCGGCCCTCGGGGCCTTCGCCGCCGGATTTCAGCATGGCCGACATGGCGTCGCGCGCGGCCTCGATCTCCTGAACCGATGCGCCGAGGATGTTTTCCCCGACCACGCCCGCCGCCGCCTGACCCAGGGCGCAGGCCTTGACCGTCTGGGCGAAGTTGCTGACGCGGCCGTCGGCGTCCAGCATCACGTCGATGATCGCCTTCGACCCGCACAGCTTGGCGACCCGCTCGGCCGAGCCTTCGGGCGCAGGCAGGCGCCCGCTGTGCGGCAGGTTGGCCGCCAGCGACAGAATGCGCGCGCTGTAGAGGTCGTCGATCACGGGATGAAGATAGGCGTTCAAGGGCGGAAGGTGAAGAGACGTCGCGGCTCTCCCTCCCCTTCATGGGGAGGGTGGTCGCGCAGCGACCGGGTGGAGAGGGCTTGGTGATCTGGGCTCTGCGCTTGAATAGCCTCGCCGCCCCCACCCGACCTCGCCCATACGGGCTCAGCCACCCTCCCCATAAAGGGGAGGGAGAAAGTCGCGCCTTCCGCCTATCCCGCCGTCATCCTCGGGCTTGACCCGAGGATCGAGCGTAGCGGCGCGCGTGACCTATCCAATGAGGCGCGGGCATATGGTCCGATCCTCGGGTCAAGCCCGAGGATGACGGCAGTAATATTTGAACGGGGTGAGCCTCTACCCGCCCTGCAGCGACGACCAAGTCCGCGCCGTCGGCGACGCCTCAGTGAGGGCGGGGGCGACTGCCGCCGCGCTCTGCCCCGGCTGCATCCGCGCGGCCAGCCAGCGCAGGTTCTGGTCGGCGGCCTCGGGCGGCAGGTCGCGGCGCAGGATGGCCTCGGCCTCGGCGGTCTTGCCCTGCAGGCCCAGCGCAAGGGCCAGGTTCTGACGCACCTGCAGACTGGCGCCCGGCTGGGCCGCCGCGCGACGCAACAGGATTTCGGCGGATGGCGCATCCCCCTCGCCGATGCGGGCGATGGCGGCGTTGGTCAGGACGTCGGCGTTGTCAGGCGACAGGTGCAGGGCCTCGTTCCACGCGGCGCGGGCGTCATCGGGGCGGCGCACCTGCTGATAGGCCACGCCCAGCAGCGACAGCGGGCGCCAGTCGCGCGGCGCGGCCGCCTTCGCCTGTTCCAGCGCGGCGATGCCGTAGAAGGCCTGACCGCGCGCGATATGGGCGCGCCCGACCTCCAGCATGGCCTCGACATTGGCGGGCTGGACGACCAGCACGCCCTGCGCCGTCTCAGCCGCCTGATCGAACTGGCCCAGTTCGCGCAGGGCTTGGGCCAGCTTGACCCCGGCGACCGGGTCCATCGGATTGATCTGCTGCTCCTGCGTCCAGAAGACCGAGCGGCTGAGGGCGTCGGCGCGGTCATAGCCGGCGCGCGTCGCGGCGTCGGCGGACGGGCGCGGCGCGGGCGCGGTCTGGCTCAGGGCCGGGGCGGCGAGGGCCAGAAGCGTCAGGCTGACGGTTGCGGCGAGGGCGGCGTTGCGCGACATGGAAGAGGTCCGTGGCGGTTCTGGCCTTATGGTCGCGCCGACGCGTCAAGGTTTGGTTAATCGGCGTTAAGCGTCGGAAAGGTCGCCTCCATGTCCCCTCAGTCCGAACTGTTGATCGCCGCCGCCGGGGCCGCGCGCCCGGTCCGCATCGTCAAGGCGGGCGCGGCGCTGGAGGGACGCATCGCCGTCTGGGCCGAGGCCAACGGCTTCACCGGAAAGGCGGGCCAGCTGCTGGTCGTCCCCGGCGAGGACGGCGCGCCGGAGCTGGCCCTGTTCGGAGTGGGCGAGGCCTTCGACCCCATGACGGCGCGCGGCCTGCCGACGCGGCTGCCTGCGGGCGACTGGCGGCTGGAGGGCGTCGAGGGCGAGGCGGCGCATCAGGCGGCTCTGGCCTTTGCGCTGGGGGGCTATCTGTTCGACCGCTACAAGGCCGGGCCGGAACGCGGCCGCGCGCGTCTCGTGGCGCCGGACGGCCTCGACCTGACGGCGACGCTGAACATCGCCGCCGCCTGCGCCCTGACGCGCGAGATGGTCGACACCCCCGCCGCCGACATGGGGCCGCTGCAACTGGAAACCATCGCGCGCGAAATCGCCGAGGGCGCGGGCGCGAGCCTGACCGTCACCACCGGCGACGCCCTGCTGGAGGAGAACTATCCGGCCGTTCACGCCGTCGGCCGTGCCGCCGCCCCACACCGCGCGCCGCGCGTTCTGGAGATCGGCTGGAATCTGGACCAAGCGGACCTGCCGTTGGTGGCTCTGGTCGGCAAGGGGGTGGTGTTCGACACCGGCGGTCTGGACCTCAAGGGCGCCGCCGGGATGCGTAATATGAAGAAGGACATGGGCGGCGCCGCCCACGCCCTGTCGCTGGGTCGGCTGATCATGCAGGCCGGTCTGCCGGTGCGGCTGGTGGTGCTGGTCGCGGCGGTTGAGAACGCCGTGTCGGCCGACGCCTTCCGGCCGGGCGACATCCTGAACAGCCGCAAGGGCCTGACCATAGAGATCGGCAACACCGACGCCGAAGGGCGTCTGATTCTGGCCGACATCCTGACGCGGGCGGGCGAGCATCAGCCGGACCTGACGCTGGATTTCGCCACCCTGACCGGGGCGGCTCGCATTGCGCTGGGGCCGGAACTGCCGCCGCTCTACACCGACGACGACGCCCTGGCAGAGGGCGTGTTGAGCGCCGGTCGCGCCGTGGGCGACCCCCTGTGGCGGATGCCCTTGTGGGCGGGTTATCGCGCCTCTCTGGACAGCGAGATCGCCGATGTGCGCAATGATTCCGCCGCCTGGGCCCAGGCCGGATCGGTGACGGCGGCCCTGTTCCTGCAGAAGTTCGCCCCGACGACCGGCAGCTGGGCGCACATGGACGTCTTCGCCTGGAACCCGCGCGCCCGCCCCGGTTGGCCCGAGGGCGGCGAGGCGCAGGCTATCCGCGCCTGCTTCCGCTATCTCAGCGACAAATTCGCAAAATAGCGGGGGCTGTTAACGCCCCCTTCGGGATCGGCGCCTAGGGTCGGCTGTTCGAATTGTCGAAGCCGTCCAGAGACCGCCGTTTGACTGATGTTCTGGCCCTGCTGCCGCCCGGCGCGCCCCTGATCCTTCGGGACGGGGATCGCGTGGTGCTGGCCGAGCAGGCGCTGGAGGGTCTGATGCGGGCCGACGCCTATCGACGCACCGATCCCGCCCATTGCCGCCTGCCGGTCGCCGACATCGTGTCAGACGACGGGCTGCGCATCGACCAGCTGTTGTTCGGCGAGGTCTTCGATGTTCTGGAGCGCCGACAGGACCGCGCCTGGGGCCGGGCGCGGCGCGACGGCGTGGTCGGCTGGGTGTCGCTTGAGGCTCTGGCGCCCGGCGCGCCGCTGGCGACGCACCGTGTCGCCTCCGTGGACGCCGATCTGCCGCTGAACGCTTTGTTGGCCGATGTGGACGGGTTGGTCGAAGCGGATCTGCAGTCCGTCGGTGATTTCGAGCGCGATCCTGTCGCCGTGGCCGAGCGGCTGCTGGGCCGTCCGCACGCGCTGGGCGCCCGTTCTTCGCGGGAAACGGACTGCTCAGGTCTGGTGCAGCAGGCGCTTCTGGCCTGCGGCCTGCCCGGCCCGCGCCGCGCCGATGATCAGGCCCGGCTGGGCCGCGCCGTGTCGCGTGATGAGGCCCGTCGCGGCGATCTGGTTCTGTGGCTGTCACAGGCGCAGGGCGACTGGACCGGCCATTCGGCCATGATGGTCGACGCCGATCAGGTGATCCATTCGACGGGCGCGCGCGGCGGCGTCGTCATCGAGACTCTGGCCGAGGTCGAGGCCCGGCTGACCGCAGACGGCTTCGCCTCCGCTATTTTCCGCCGCGTCTGACCTTTCCGCGACGGCGGCGGCCGACGAGACGCAAGGGCGTCCGGATTCCCTCGCCGCACCCTCTCCGCCACGTCGTGACGCGCTTCCAGATGCGAGGCTTCAGAACGAAGAAAGGCGACCCGAAGGCCGCCTTTCCGTCATCTGTCTTTTCGCGGGTCGCCGTCGTCAGGCGGCGGCTGCGGCCTCGGCAGGCGCCTCGGCGGCGGGAGCTTCAGCGGCCGGAGCTTCAGCTTCGCCTTCAGCCGGAGCGGCGGCGCCCGGCTGGCGGGCGGGGTCCGGCGCCGGGATGGCGTAGCCGCCCGAGCCTTGCGAACGCAGCCAGGCGATCAGGTTGATGCGGGTCTTTTCATCGCGGATGCCGGCGAAGGACATCTTGGTGCCCGGCACATAGCGGCCCGGCGCGTTGATGAAGTGATCCAGCTCGTCATAGGTCCAGTTCGGCGCTTCGGCCTTGTGTTTGCCCATGGCGTCCGAATAGGCGAAGCCCGCGCGGTGCATGGCCGGGCCGCCGACCACGGCGAACAGGTTCGGACCGATGCCGTCGGCGCCGCCCGAGTTGATCGTGTGGCAGGCCTGGCAGCGTGCAAAGGCGGATTCACCGGCGGCCAGATCAGCGGCCGGCAGAACGGTGCCCCAGTCGATCGGCAGGACTTCTTCAGCCGCGGCGGCCGATTCGTCAGGCGCGTCGACGAAGTAGCCCATCTTCTCGGGTTGCTTGGTCTGATAGACAAAGCCCGAAACCTGCTGGACCACCAGGATCGCAAAGGCGGTGCCCAGGCACGCGCCCATAATCTTGTTCCACTTCAGATCGCCGCTCATACCGCGTCGTCGCATCCCGTCTCTAGATGAGCCCCCCGTCCGCAAAGCGGCGCTCAGGCGTATTCTTGCGTGGGCGTCTCTTACACGCTAGCGCGACCTTCGCAACCGGCCCGAACGTTTCCGGGCGATTTCAAGGCGGATGGCGAGTATGAAACCTCTGATAATGATACCCGCTCGCATGGCGGCGACCCGTTTGCCCGGAAAACCGCTGGCCGACATCGGCGGAAAGCCGATGATCGTGCGCGCCTGGGAGCAGGCTTCCCTGTCCGGTTTCCGCGTCGCCGTGGCGGCCGGAGACGCTGAAATTGTCGAGGCGATTCAGGCGGCGGGCGGGGAGGCGGTGCTGACCGATCCTGACCTGCCCAGCGGGTCGGACCGCATCCTGGCGGCGGCCCGTGCGGTCGATCCGGACGGCGCCCATGAACTGGTCATCAACATCCAGGGCGACATGCCCTTCGCCTCTCCTGATCTGGCCAGGGCCTGCGCCGGACTGCTGGCGCGCGAATCAGCCTGTGACATCGCCACCCTGGTCGCGACCGAGGCCGATGTGTCCGACCGGGCCAATCCCGATGTGGTCAAGGCGGTGCTGGCTCTGCCGGAAGGCGAGACGAGCGGCCGCGCCCTCTATTTCACCCGCTCGACCCTTTATGGCGACGGCCCTGTGTGGCGTCACGTCGGCATCTACGGCTATCGCCGCGCGGCGCTGGAGCGGTTCTGCGCCGCCCCGCAATCGCCGCTGGAAAAACGCGAAAAGCTGGAGCAGCTGCGCGCTCTTGAGATGGGCCTGCAGATCTGGGCCTCGGTGATCGACGAGGCGCCCCTGTCGGTGGACAACCCGGCCGACCTGGAGGCCGCGAGGGCGCTGGTTTGAGCGCCTTCTTTCTTCCCCTTGTGGGAGAAGGGTTTATTCCGCCGCCCATGTCTCCAGCAGCCGCCGGGCGATGGCGTAGGGCGGCGGGGCGTGGATGGTCGGGTGCGTCTCGTCCAGAACGGCGCGAGCTTCGCTGCGGGTCAGCCAGGCGACGGCCTCCAGCTCGGTCTGGTCGGGGGCGGCCTCGTCGGTCGTGACCTCGGCGATCAGGCCGATCATCAGCTGGGCCGGGAAGGGCCAGGGCTGGCTGGAGTGATAGGCCACGTCCGACACGGTCAGGCCCGCCTCCTCCATCACCTCGCGGGCGCAGGCCTCTTCGATCGCCTCGCCCGGCTCCATGAAACCGGCCAGCGCCGACATCCGGCCTTCGGGCCACGCCGCCTGACGGCCCAGCAGGCAGACGGGTTCGGCGCCGCCCTTATAGACCGGCAGCATGATGACGACCGGGTCGACGCGCGGGAAATGCTCGGTCCCGCAGGCCGGACAGACGCGCTTCCAGCCGCCCGACGCCTGATCCGACGCCTTGCCGCAGGCGGCGCAGAAGCCGTGACGGCGCCGCCAGTCGAACAGGCTCTTGGCCGTGGCGGCGATCCCGGCGTCGGCCTCGGGCAGGACGACCGCCGCCTCGCGCATTTCGACGAAACGACCAAGGCCCCCGGCCGGGCCGCTGGTCGGGTCGATGGAGCCCTCGAACTCGGCGGCGAAGACCGGCGCCCCCTTCCACAGCCCCAGAAAGACGTCGCGGTCGCGCGCCAGATCGCGCGCATGACCCAGCGACAGCCAGACCAGCCGCTCGGCCCCCTCATGGGTTTCGATCAGCGGACGGCCCTCCCACAGGATCATGGCCAGGGCTTCGGGGTTGGCCTCCTGCTCGGCCAGCCATGCGGCGTCGTTGCGAAGGTCGCCGGAACGGTCGAGCGGATTGCCGGAAAAGACGTTGCGATAGGGCATGACGCTTCATAGCCCCGACAGCGCGTGCAGGGGAGGGCTTGATTCCCGCGCCGTCCCCCTTCATATCCCCTCTCGGAGATCGCGGGCGAAGGCTTCGCCAACCTGGTCAGGGCCGGAAGGCAGCAGCCACAACGAATTCACCTTCGGGTCGCGGTCTCTACTTTATTTTGGGCGCTATGTTCGCGCCGCGGGTGCTCACGACTTGAGCGCTTTTTTATGCGATATTTTAGTGCGCTATCGCTCGTGACGCGGTCACTCGCTGCTTGAGCGCGGCGGCCCCTACATCTCCACCGCCCCCGCATCTCCGCCGTCATCCTCGGGCTTGACCCGAGGATCGAGTTAAACGGCGTGTTCTGTCTTGCCGATGCCCCGCGACAAATGGCCCGATCCTCGGGTCAAGCCCGAGGATGACGGCGAGGGAGGGGCGAACGGCGGCGCGGAAGGCCCGTCGCGCAAGCTTCACGGAACCGGCCCGCGCCTCATTCGCTGAAAGGGCTTCGATCCCCTCATCAGGAGCAGGCGAATGAGCATTCTCGGCAAGATTCTCGGCGGCGTCTTCAGGAAGAAGGACGCCCCGGCGGCGACGCCCGCCGCCCCCGCGCCCGAAGCCGCGGCCCCGACCCCGGCGCCGTCCCCCACCGCAGCGGCCGTCGCGCCCCAGCCCGCGGCCGATGTCGATGTCGCCGGCATCCTCGACTTCATGAACGAGCAGCGCGCGCAGAAGCTGAACTGGCGCACCTCCATCGTCGACCTGATGAAGCTGGTCGGCATGGAATCCTCGCTGGCCGAGCGCAAGGAACTGGCCGACGAACTGGGCTACACCGGCGACAAGTCGGACAGCGCCAGCATGAATATCTGGCTGCACAAGCAGGTGATCCAGAAGATCCGCGACAACGGCGGCCAACTGCCCACCGATCTCTGAGCCTCTCAGCGGCGCGAGGGGGTGCCCGACGGCGCCCCTTCGCGCTAAGACAGGACCATGAGCGACGCCGATCACAGTCTCGATGGTCCTCCGTGGGAGGAAGACGCGCCCGAAGTCGAGGAGCGCGACCCCAACACCGACGACATGTTCGGCGCCCCGCCGCCGCCTGCCCCGCCTGAACCGGCGGCCGAGCCCGCGCCTGCGCCCGCTCCCAAGGCGTTCGAAGCGCCGCCCGCCGAGGGCGAGGCCTACACCGTCCTGGCCCGCAAATATCGGCCGCGCGCGTTCGAGGACCTGATCGGCCAGGAGGCGATGGTCCGGACCCTGACCAACGCCTTCGCCACCGGACGGATCGCCCACGCCTTCATGCTGACCGGGGTGCGGGGCGTCGGCAAGACGACGACCGCGCGCTTGCTGGCCCGCGCGCTGAACAATGAAACCGAGACGATCGACAAGCCGTCGCTGGCCCTGAGTCCTACTGGGCGGCACGACGCCGCCATCATGGCGGGCCAGCACATGGACGTGATGGAGATGGACGCGGCGTCGCATACCGGCGTCAACGACATCCGCGACATCCTGGAAAGCGTCCGCTACGCGCCTGTCGAAGCCCGCTACAAGGTCTATGTGCTGGACGAGGTCCACATGCTGTCGACGCAGGCGTTCAACGCCCTGCTGAAGACGCTGGAGGAGCCGCCGCCCCACGCCAAATTCATCTTCGCCACCACCGAAATCCGCAAGGTGCCGGTGACAATCCTGAGCCGCTGCCAGCGCTTCGACCTGCGCCGGGTCGAGCCGGAGATTCTGGTCGGCCATCTGGGCCGCGTCGCCGAGCGCGAAGGCATGAAGATCGAGCAGGAGGCGCTGGCGCTGATTTCGCGCGCGGCCGAAGGGTCGGTGCGCGACGGCCTGTCGCTGCTGGATCAGGCGCTGGTTCAGGCCGAGCGCGGCGCGGTGGTCGAGACGGCCACGGTGCGCGACATGCTGGGTCTGGCCGACCGCACCCAGACCATCGCCCTGTTCGAGCAGACGATGGCGGGCAAGACGGCCGAGGCGCTGACGACCTTCCGCACCCTGTACGGCTACGGTGCCGATCCGGTGCAGGTGGCCAACGACCTGCTGGAGCATTGCCACGCGGCCTCGGTCGCCAAGATGCTGGGGCCGAACGCCACCCGCCTGCCCGGCGATCAGGCGCAGAAGCTGGCGGCGCTGGGCGCGGCCATCTCGGCCGGGACGCTGTCGCGGACCTGGCAGATGCTGCTGAAGGCGCTGGACGAGGTGCGGCGCGCGCCCAATCCGGCCGATGCGGTGGAGATGGCCATCGTGCGTCTGGCCTACGCCGCCGACCTGCCCGGCCCGGAAGAGGCGCTGAAGGCGATCCAGTCGGGCGGCGTCCCCGGCGGCGGCGCGGGCGGCCCACGCGGCGGCGGCTCAGGCGGCGGAGGCGGCGGCGCCTCGGCCATGCTGGCGGCGCGGCCGATGGCGACGCCCGCCCTGCCGGACCCGCAGAGCTTCGAGGCCGTGGTCGCCCTGATCGGCGAAAAGCGCGAGATCACCCTGCAGATGGACGTGGAACGCTACGTCCGCGTCGTCAGCTTCCGCCCCGGCGCCATCACCTATGAACCGGCCGAGGGCTCGCCCCACGATCTGGCGCGGCGTCTGGCCGGTCGCTTGAAGGAATGGACCGGCCGCACCTGGCTGATCGCCGCCAATGGGCAGGGCGGCGGCGAGACCCTGATCGAGGTCGAGAAGAAGGCCCGCGCCGCCCGCCGCGCGGCGGTCGAGGCGGACCCCTTCGTGGTGTCGATCATGCAGGCCTTCCCCGGCGCCGAGATCAAGGAGATCGTCACCCTGGCCCCGGCCGTGGAGATGCCCGCCATCCCCGACGACGGCGAGTATGCGGAAGACTAGGCTTTTAGCGCTGCTGACGCTGGGCGGATGCGTGACAAACGCTCCAGCGGAACGCCAGACGGAAATCCTTACGCTAGGTGATACCGAAGCCGCTGTGACCGTGTATTTGCCGACGATCCCGGGGCGTCGCCCAGTTACGATTACCTCGGCGCCCTACTGCGCGGGCGCGATGTTGCGTCCAGAGGCTTCTCGCTTGATCGAGGTTGCGCTGAAATCTGGCTCTGCGGTCGTGGTCTTGCCCTTACCTTGTGGAGCCTCCTCATTGTCGTTTAGCGATTTCGAGAAGGGCATGGCCAAGGTTCGTGCCGAGGCTGATCGGCTTAATCTGAACCTCGACGCAATGACCATCATCGGCGAAGACGACGAGGGCTCCTGAACGTCATCCCGGATCGGCGCTTTCGCGCCGTCCGAGACGACGACCTTCTGGATTACAGAATCTGCGCGGCGTCCTCGAAGTCGAGGCGGGGCGAGCGGGGGAACAGGTTCTCGTCCGTGCCGTAGCCCAGGTTCATGATGAAGTTCGGCTCGACATTGCTGTCAGGGAAGAACTCGGCCTTCACGCCAGCGGCATCAAAGCCCGACATCGGCCCTACGTCGAGGCCCAGCGCCCGCGCGGCGATGATCAGATAGCCGCCCTGTAGCGAGGCGTTGCGGAAGGCGGCTTCGCGGCGGCCGGCCGGGTCCATGAAGGCGTCGCGGATCTGCGGCGCGTGCGGGAACAGACGGGGCAGGGTATCGTGGAAGTCGATGTCCTGACCAATGATCAGGTTGACAGGCGCGGCCAGGGTCTTGGCGCGATTGCCTTCGGACATGTGCGGGGCCAGACGCGCCTTGGCTTCCGGCGAGGTCAGGAAGACGAATCGCGCCGGGGTCATATTGACCGCCGTCGGGCCGAATTTGGTCAGGTCATACAGCTTGCGGATCAGGTCCTCGGACACGGGCCGGTCGCTCCAGCCGTTGCGCGTGCGCGCCTCGGTGAACAGCTGGGCCAGCACCGGATCGGAGACCGGCGTGTCACGGGAAGGAAGGGTGTCGAAAGCCATCAGGGCTTCTCCAGAAACTGATTGGTAACTTCAAGTGTGTCTAATTAGTTTTGTGAGGGGGGGGGCGTCAAGGGGATCTGCTACAAGAATTGTGGCGAATGTTGCGGCGCCCTGTGGAGCAGGCTTTCTGCGTCGGGGTCTGGAGCCGGACGTCGCTTGGCCCTATCTAGGGGATATGAAAGACCTCAACGCCCTGATGCAACAGGCCCAGGCGATGCAGCAGAAGCTGCAGGACGCCCAGGCGAAAATGGCCGAATCCACCGCCGAGGGCACCTCGGGCGGCGGTCTTGTCTCCATCGCCCTGAAAGGCCCCGGCGAGATCACCTCGGTGAAGATCGACGACAGCCTGATGGCCCCCGGCGAGGGCGAGATCCTGGCCGACCTGATCGTCGCGGCCCACGCCGACGCCAAGCGCAAGCTGGATGAGATCAACAACGCCCTGATGCGCGACGCGGCCGGGCCGATGGCCGGGATGAACATCCCCGGAATGCCGAAACTCTTCTGATGGCCGCTTCCGCCGGGCCGGAAATCGAACGGCTCATCAGCCTGCTGGCCAAGCTGCCGGGCATGGGCCCGCGCTCGGCCCGGCGCGCCGCGCTGGCCCTGTTGAAGCGGCGCGAGCAGTTGCTGGTCCCGCTGGCGGCTTCTCTGGCCGAGACGGCGGACAAGGTCGTCAACTGCTCGGTCTGCGGTTCGCCCGACACGCGCGATCCCTGCTCGGTCTGTTCGGATCAGGCGCGCGACAACACCCTGATCTGCGTGGTCGAGGAGGCGGGCGCCTTGTGGGCCATGGAGCGCTCCGGCGCCTTTCGCGGCAAGTATCATGTGCTGGGCGGACTGCTGTCGGCGCTGGACGGCGTCGGCCCCGAACAACTTCGCATCGCCGAACTGATCGGCCGCGCGAAAGGCGGCGAGGCGCGAGAGGTCGTTCTGGCCCTGCCCGCCACTGTCGACGGTCAGACCACCGCCCACTATCTGGCCGAGCGCCTGTCGGCGGCGGGGGTGCAGGTCACGTCGCTGGCGCGCGGCGTGCCCGTCGGCGGCGAACTGGACTGGCTGGACGACGGCACCATCATTCAGGCCTTGCGGGCGCGCCGTCCGGCCTGAGCGGCCGGGCTTCTAACGGCCCGAACCGCGGCCCATAACCCGTTCGCCCAGCGCTCCGGCGTATTTCATGGTCACGGCCAGGGCGGCGGGATTGCCGCGCCGGGCGCCGACCGAATCGGCCATGACGGCGCCGCGCTCGCCGATCGGCAGGGGCGCGCCGATGGTGGTGTCCAGCGCGGTCTGATGCTCGATCTCGGCGTTCAGCCGCGCGCCCATCAGGATCACCTGCAGCGACATCCACGTCCACAGCAGGAAGCCCATGGCCGCCGCCAGCGGCCCATAGGAATCTGTGCGCACGAAGGTGGTCAGGAACCAGCTGAACAGGAAGGACACCAGCAGGCTGACGGTGGCCGCGAACACGGCCCCCGGCGTCAGCCAGCGCCAGCGTGCCCGCGCACGGCTCGGCCCCAGCCGGTAGATCAGGGCCAGCGCCCCGACATAGCCGAAGAACAGCAGCGGCCAGCGCAGCGGCGCCAGATGCGACCATTCGTCCTGCAGGCCGAACACGGCCAGCACCACAGGCACGCCGACCACCAGCGCCGAACTGAGCAGAACCGCCGCCATCGCGGAGATGGTGAAGCCCATGCAGAGCAGGTTGTAGATGACGATATTGCGCCGCTCGACCTCATGATAGGCGAGGTTCAGACCGTAAAAGAGCGTCTTGATCCCCCCATTGGCCGCCCACAGCGACAGCAGCAGGGTCCACACCAGGGTGAAGGTCAACTGGCCGGTGGAGTTGCCCGCCAGCCGCGTCATCTCGGTTCCCAGGAACTGGGCCACGTTCGACGGCAGCACCTCATAGAGGAAGCTCAGCTGACCCCAGGCGTCGGCCGGATCGGCGAACAGGCCATAGATGGTGACGAAGGCGCCGAGCGTCGGGAACAGGGCCAGCAGAAGGAAAAACGTCACCCCGCCGGCGACGAAGCCGACCCGGTCGCTGAAATAGCCCATGACGGTGCGCCACAGGATGTCGACCCAGCCCTTGTGCGGAATCTCCAGCGGACGGCGGGCCAGACGGCCCCGGTCGGGATCGCGGGCGTCATAGTCCTCGGGCGTCGGGTCGGCCGGGGCGGGAACCTTGCGGCGCAGGTCGAGGCCGAACCTGTGCCCTTGCGTATAGAGCAGGTGCGCGGCGGTGGCGCCGGTCGCCAGTCCGCCCGCGGCGGCGGCCAGATAGCTGAACACGCCGCGCCGCGCGCCGTGCGGCGCGGCGGACGAAGGCGTCTTGCGACGGGTGCGGCGGCGTTCGCCGGTCCGGCGCTGTTTTGGCGTCAATATCCCCATTCGCCCCTCAACGGCTCCGCTGATGGGCCGTTCCGTCTTGAAATCATGCTTTACAGACCCCAATCACCGGGAATGTCTGATCAGAACACCCAACCGACCCTGCTGACCGCCTGGAAAGGCGCCCAGGCGCGCCTGAAGGCCGCCGGGATCGACAGCCCCTCCATCGACGCCCGCCTGCTGCTGGAGGCGGCGACCGGCGCGGGGCGCGTCGACATCCTGACCGATCCCTATCGCGCGCTCAACACCGAGCAGGCCCGGGCGCTGGACGCCATGGTCGATCGCCGCCTGCGCCGCGAGCCGGTGTCGCGCATCCTGGGCCGCAAGGGCTTCTGGAAGATCATGCTGAACGTCACCCCTGACGTGCTGAGCCCGCGCCCGGACACCGAGACGGTGGTGGACGTCATCGTGCGCGCCTTCCCGGCGCATTCGACCTTCGAGATGGCGGATCTGGGCACGGGGTCGGGCGCCATCCTGCTGGCGGCGCTGGCCGAGCGGCGCGGCGCGCGCGGCGTCGGCACCGACATCTCGA
Source organism: Brevundimonas diminuta (assembly GCF_039673845.1). Classification (GTDB taxonomy): domain Bacteria; phylum Pseudomonadota; class Alphaproteobacteria; order Caulobacterales; family Caulobacteraceae; genus Brevundimonas; species Brevundimonas diminuta_E. Next base: position 264,775 of record NZ_JBDJMK010000005.1, read on the forward strand.
CCGAGGCCATCGCCGTGGCGCGCGAGAACGCGGCCAATCTGGACCTGAACAACCGCTGCACCTTCATGCGCACCGACTGGGCGGCGGGCTTCGCCGACGACAGCTTCGATCTGGTGGTGTCCAACCCGCCCTATATCCCGACGGCGGACATCGCCGCCTTGGACCCCGAGGTGCGCGAGCATGATCCGCATCTGGCGCTGGACGGCGGCCCGGACGGCCTTCAGCCCTATCGCGACCTGGCGCCCGAGATCGCCCGCATCCTGCGCCCTGAAGGCGTCTTCGCCGTCGAGATCGGCTGGGATCAGGGCGCGGCGGTCAAGGCCCTGTTCGAGGCGGCGGGCTTCGCCGACGTCAAGGTGGTCAAGGATCTGGCGGACCGCGACCGCGTCGTCACCAACGGCCCGGACCCGCGCGTCGGCCCCATCCCTGAAGCCGAAGGCCCGGTTCAGTAGGGCGCGACGATAAAAACCCTTGGAAAGCATCTCTGCGCGCGCTAAGTCCGTGTTGTTCCCATCCAAACGCATCCTTTTCGGGCCGGTTTGCTCGCTTAAGCGCGTTTGGGTTCAGTGACGGTCGCGCCCCTCAGACGGACGCGGCGGACCACGGGGGACACACGGTTTTTCCGAACAGCTCGCACCGGGGATAGGCCCCGACCGAACGGAACGACGAACAGGGTCCCGCCCGTCTTCTTCGACGGCGGCCCGCACCAGCACGGTAAGCTCCGATGAGAGATTTCAAGGGCATGAAGCGTCAACGCGGACGCAACCGTAAGCCCGGCGGCGGCAATAACGCCAACGCGACCAATCCGAACCGTTCGTGGGACTCGCAAGGGCCCGAGAACATCAAGGTCCGGGGCAACGCCCAGACCGTCTATGAACGCTATATGCAGCTGGCGCGCGACGCCGCGGCCGCCGGCGACCGCGTTCTGGCCGAGAACTACACCCAGCACGCCGAGCATTATTTCCGCGTCCTGCGCGCGCTGCAGCCGCAGCGCCCGGTCAGCGAGATCGCCCAGCGCGAACTGGCCGGTCAGGGCTTCGACATCGACTTTGAAGACGAGTCGGGCGCACAGGCCGCCGCCATCATCGCCGCCCAGCAGGCCGAAGAGCGCCGCGTCGAGGATGAGGCCCGCCGTCAGGCCGAACGCGCCGAGCGCGAAGCCAACCGCGACCGTGAACCGCGCGAGCCGCGTGAACCCCGTGAACCCCGTGAACCCCGTGAGCCGCGCGAAAACGGCGACGGCGAAGGTCGCGAGGGCGGCCGCCGCGAATCCCGCCGCGAGCGCTGGGAGCGCCGCCGCGAGGAGCGCAACCGCCGCTTTGAAAACGGCGAGACGGACGGCCCGTCCGACGAGGATGCGCCCTCTCACGACGACGGCTCTGTCGCGGATCACCCCGCCGACGCCGCTTCCGCCCCGGTCGAGGACCGTCCGCACGAGACGGTCGAAGCCGCAGAGCCGGTTGAGGCCGACGCCCCAGTCGTCAAGGCGCCGCGCGCGCCGCGTCGTCCCCGCGCCGCCGCCGTCGACAAGTCTGGCGATGATGAAGCGGCGGCCCTGCCGGGCTTCCTGACCCGCCCGACCGCGATCGAAGAGACCGCATCGGACGAAGAGCCCGCCACGCCGCGCACGCGCCGTCCGCGTCGCAAGGTTGAGGCTGCGGCCGACGACGAATAAGCGCCGAACACAACCCTCGCGGGTTTGTTCACTTTAATACAACCTTTCATGCGTCACTCTCGGATCAACGGGAGGACGCATGATGCAATTCGTTCTACTGGCGATCGCCCTGGGGCTGGCGACCGGGATCGCAGGCCTCAGGCTGACGATCGGGGTCCACGGCCGCATCCGCGCGATGCAGCGGCTGCATGACGGCCAGACACAGGCCGCCCGGCGCCGCATCGCCGATCTGGAAGGGGCGCTCGCCGATCTTGAGGCCCGCCTGCTGCGCAGTCAGGCGGTCGAGGCGGCCGGACGGCGCACCCACGCCGCCCTGCTCAGCGCCGTCAGCCGCGAGATGCGCGGCCCGCTGGAAACGGTCATGGGTTTCGCCGACCTGCTGCGGATCAATGCGGTCCATGAGCCGCTCAGCCATCGTCAGGCGCAGGCCGCTGAACAGATCGGACAGGGCGCCGCGCGTCTGCAGACCCTGATCGAGGGGATGACGACCTTCGCCGGGGCGTCCGGCCCCGCCGCCCTGACGCGTGAGCGGCTGGACCCTCTGCTGATCGCCCGCCGCATCTGCCAGTCGCGCGCCGATCAGGCTGCGACGGCGGGGGTGGCCCTGTGTCCGTCGCCGCACCAGCCGGGCCTGACCGTCCATGCCGACGCCCATGCGCTGGATCAGGTGCTGGCGGCCCTGATCGACAATGCTGTGCGGCACAGCCGTCACGGCGACGCCGTCCGGATTGAGGGCCGCCGGGTCGAGCATGAGGTCTGGATTACCGTGCGCGACATGGGGCCGGGCCTGTCCGCCGAGCGGATGCAGACCCTGTTCGACCCCTTCGCCCGCCGTGACCGCGCCGTGTCGCCCGCCGACGGCGCAGGCGTCGGTCTGGCCGCCGCGCGACGCCTGGCGGCCGCCATGGAGGGCGATCTTTCGGTCGAAAGCCGCGAGGGCGAAGGCGCCGTCTTCACCCTGCGCCTGCCCGCGCCGGTGCGGACGGCGGCGCCACCGGCGCCTGGCGCAGCCCTGCCTCTGCCGCGCCTGCCCGATGCGGTCCTGCTGTATATTGCGGACGATCCCGCAGCCGTGGCGCTGATGCGTCATCTGCTGCACAGTCTGGGTCTGGTCAGCGTGCATGTCGCCGCCGGCGGACAGCAGGGCGTGGACATGGCGCGCGACCTTCAGCCGGACGCCGTCATCCTCGACCTCGACCTGCAGGGCGGGCGCGGCCTTGAGGTCAGGACCATGCTTCAGGCCGCCGGCGCCGCGCGGGACCTGCCCGTCATGGCCCTGTCCGCGGTGATCGAGCCGGGCGAACTGGCCGACGCCCGCACGGCGGGGTTCGCTGAATATCTGACCAAGCCGGTGCGGCTGTCCGATCTGGCGGCGGGGCTGTCGCGCCTGCTCGCCCTTCGGGCGGCTCCCGTGGCTTCGGCGGCGATGCAGACGCAGGAATTGGCGGCCCGCGCCTGACGCGGCGGTCATCGTAGCGACACGCGGGGTTGACGCGCGGTCTGATGGCGGCTTCCTAGGGGAAACGGGGCCGTCGACCCCCGTCGCGTGAGAAGACCGATATGCCGCGTATGCCGAACCGATCCTTCCGGCCCGCCTTCCAGCCCTGTTTCCTCAAGGCCAAGTCCGCCGCCCTTGTCGGCCTGGCCTTGGCGTCGGCCTCTCTGGCCGCCTGCGCCACGACGCCGCCGCCCCCTCCGCCGCCGCCCCCGCCGCCGATGGCGGTTCCGGCCGCCCCTGACGCGCCGGTCGGCGCCGTGCTGGACGACTGGCGCGGCGTCATCACCGCCGCCGACCGCGACCGCTATCAACGGCGCGCCGCCGCCTGGACCCTGGCGTTGGAACAGGCCCGACGCCAGCAGGGCTCGGGCGATCTGGCGGGGCTGGGCGCCCTGATCGATCCGGACGCGGCCCGCCCCGGCGTGTCGCCTGCGCCCGGCGCCTATCGCTGCCGCACCATCAAACTGGGATCTCAGGGCGATGAAGGCGGTCTGGGCTATGTGGTCTACGGCTGGTTCGCCTGCCGCATTGAACAGACAGCGGGCGGGCTGAAGCTGGTCAAGCAGACCGGCTCGCAGCGCCCGGCGGGCCTGCTCTTCCCTGAAAACGACCGCGAGATGGTCTTCCTCGGCTCGATGGCCCTGGCGTCCGAGCCGTCGGCGCGCAGCTATGGTCAGCGGCCCGAGCGCGACATGGTCGGCGTGCTGGAGCGGATCGGCGACCGGCGCTGGCGTCTGGTCACGCCCTGGCCGACGACGGAATCCAATCTCGACCTGCTGGAGCTGGTTCCGGCGACGGCGCGCTGAACCCTGACGGCGCCTGACCGTTAGGTCAGGATGAACACGCCCCTACGCCCTGTCTTGCCTCAAGGCTCTGTCTTCTTCTGCGCCGCCGTGATCGCGGGCGCCGCCGCCCTGTCCGGATGCGACCGCGCCGCCGCGCCCGAGGCGCCCGCCTCCGCCGAGGCTCCGCCCGCGTCGACTGCGCCGTCCGCACCGGTGCCGGATAACGCCGCGCCCGGCCCTGAAGCGTCGTCCGCGCCTTCGTCTGACGCGCCCCTTCAGGGCGGCGGCGACGACTGGCGGGCGGTCGCCACGCCCGCCGACGTCCGCCTTCTGGATCGCCTCGATCAGGCCTGGACCCAGGCCCGCGCCGAGGCCGAGGCGAGCGGATTCGCCGATGAAGTCCAATCGCTCGGCACCCTGGCGGACCCCGCCGCCGGACAGGTCGGCCGCCTTCAGCCGCCGCCCGGCGACTATCGGTGCCGCAGCATCAGGCTGGGCGCCCGCGATCAGGGCGCGGGCGGGCTGGCCTATTCCGCCTATCCGGCCTTCCGCTGCCGCGTCGAACTGACGCCCGGCGGCGATCTGATCCTGCAGAAGACCACCGGCAGCCAGCGCACCCGCGGCCTGCTCTACCCCGACAGCGACCGGCGTCTGGTCTATGTCGGCGCCCAGGCCTGGGGCGACGAGAGCGGCTTCCCGGTCTATGGCGCCCGCACCGAGCGCGACCAGCTGGGCGTGTTTGAGCGCATCGGCCCCCAACGCTGGCGGCTGGTCATTCCCTTCCCCAAGCAGGAATCGAAGCTGGAGATTCTGGAGCTGACACGCTGATCGCGGCTTGACCGGGCAGGGTGGCGCCCGTCACCCTGTACGCCGTTCTCGTCCGTTTCCGGAGACTGCCCATGCGCGGCGTCGGCCTCACCCTCGGATCCATCGTCGCCATCGCCGTCGTTCTGGCGGCCGTGCTGATCGGCTTTCCGACCTACAACGTCTATTCCAAGCAGATGGCGGGCCGGGCCGCCTATGAGGAGGCGGTGCAGAACCGCCGCATCCGCGTGCTGGAGGCCCAGGCCGCGCTTGACTCGGCCAAGCTGACCGCCGCCGCCGAGATCGAGCGCGCCAAGGGCGCCAACGAGGCCAACCGCATCATGGCCGAGGCCCTGGGCGGCCCCGAAGCCTATCTGCGCTGGTCCTACATCAACATGCTGCAGGAAACGGCCGGCAAGGACGGCCGCCAGACCATCTACATCCCCACCGAAGCCGGAATGCCGATTTTGGAAGCCGGTCAGCGGCCGCCCACGCGTTGATGACGGCAGGTTGCGTCAGAACCACGCTTTGACGCCGACGACGAAGCGGGTGTCTTCCGGGGCCTGTCCGCGCGCTTTGGCGTAGTCGGCGGTGTCGCCCAGCGAACGGGTCCATTCGACGCCGAGGTAGGGGGCGAATTCCTTGCGGATTTCATAGCGCAGGCGCAGTCCGGTCGTGATGGAGGTCAGGCCTGAGCCGAGCTCCCGTTCCGGGATATCGCTGGCCGACAGGGCGATTTCGACTGCAGGCTGCAGGATCCAGCGGTTGGTGATGCGCAGGTCGTATTCGGCCTCAATGCGGGCCGTCAGGTCGCCTTCGGTCGACAGGAAGGCGGCGGCGCCCATTTCGAACCAGTAGGGCGCCACGCCCTGAACGCCCACCGTCAGATGAGTTGTGTCTTCGCCATCGGGACGGAAGTCCTGGCGCACCCCGGCCTGAACGTCCCAAAAGGGCGCGATGGCGCGGCTGTAGAGGGCCTGAACCTCGACCTCGTGCAGCTTGCCGTTGATCTCGCCTTCGCCCTCGGTTTTCCACCAGAAGCGGTGGATGTCGCCGCCGGTCCAGCCCTGGGCGCTCCAGCTGTAGCTGTTGGGGCCGTCGCCGAAACCGGCCTCGATCGAGTCGATCAGCACGGCGGTCGAGCGGATGTCGCCGTTCTCGGCCAGCAGCTGTTTGCGCGCCGCCGCCATGACGGTCGGGCCGAACAGCAGATCGGCGGCGTGCGCCGGGGCAGCGTGCGCGGCGGCGGGGGACGGGGCCTCGACCATGCGACCGCCGATGGCGTCCACGCTGGTCGGGATGTTCGGTCCGCCGCGCGCCGCGCTCATGTCATGGCCTGCGTGCGGGTCGGCCGGAGTTGCACCGTGCCCAATATGGCTGCTCATGTCGTGACCGGCGTGCGGGTCGGCCAGCGCCGCCTGCGCCGGAGCCATGGCGTGACCCGCATGGGGATCCGCCGCAGGAGCGCCGTGTCCGGCATGGCCCCTCATGTCGTGGTCAGCGTGCGGCTCAGCCGGGGTCGCCTGAGCGGGGGCCATGTGATGACCAGCGTGCGGGTCCGTCTGAGCGCCGGAGGGGAGGGCCCTATGCATGGGGCAAGTCTTGCCGTCGCGCATCATAAGGCAGTCGTGCGCGGGCTTGGCGGCCGCAGGCGTCGCCTGAGCTGACGCGGCAGGAGCGTGTCCCGTGTGACCGGCATGACTCTGGGCCAGGGCGGGGCCGCCTGCGGCCAGCATCAGCGGTGCGGCGGACAGGCTGAGGATCAGGGACTTCACGAGGCGGCTCCATCCAGCGGGCGAACGGTGACGACGTTGAACATGCCCGCGTGCATGTGCATCAGAAGGTGGCAGTGGAAGGCCCAGTCGCCGGGCGCGTCGGCGGTCAGATCGAAGGTGACCTTGCCGCCGGGGGCGACGTTGACGGTGTGCTTCAGCGGCTGGTGGCCGTCGTGGCCGTTGACCAGTTCGAAGAAGTGGCCGTGCAGGTGGATGGGGTGGGCCATCATGGTGTCGTTGACCAGGGTCACGCGCACCCGCTCGTTCAGCTCGAAACGGATCGGTTCGACCACCTCCGAGAATTTGCGGCCGTCGAAGCCCCACATGAACCGCTCCATATTGCCGGTCAGGTGGATCTCCATGGTGCGGGAGGGCGCGCGGGTGTCCCTGTTCGGCGTCAGGGCGCGCAGGTCGGCATAGACCAGCACGCGGTGGTCGACGTCTTCCAGCCCCTGCGGCCGGTCGGCCAGACGGTTGGAGGGGCTGGGCGAGATCATGTCCACGCCGACGCCGACGGCCATATCGGCCGGGGCGTTGTTCGGATCGCGCATATTGTGGCTCATGCCGCTGTGATCCATCGGCGCTGCGGCGGTTGTCGTTGCGCCATGGCCCATGGCCGCATGGTCGACGCTGGCGGCGCCGTGCGCGCTGTGGTCCATGCTGCCGTGATCCATGCCGCCCATGCCCCCGCCCATGCCCATGTCCTTCATGGTCAGGTTGGGAACCTGGCGAAGCGGCGGAACCTCGGCCTTCATGCCCAGACGGGGGGCCAGGGTGGCGCGGCCCATGCCGGAGCGGTCGATGGCTTCTGACACGATGGTGTAGGCGCGGTCCTCAAACGGGTGGACGATGACGTCATAGGTCTCGGCGACCGAGATCTGGAACTCGTCGACCTCGACCGGCTGGACATGTTCGCCGTCAGCCTGAACCACGGTCATGGGCAGGCCGGGGATGCGGACGTTGAAGATCGACATGGCCGAGGCGTTGATGATGCGCAGGCGCACCCGCTCGCCCGGCCGGAACAGGCCGGTCCAGTTCTCTTCCGGGCCGTGGCCGTTGACCAGATAGGTGTAGGTCGTGCCGTTGACGTCCAGGATGTCGCGCGGGTCCATCCGCATGGCGCCCCACATCCGGCGCTCGGACAGGCTCATGCGGTCCGAGCCGTCCAGCAGGCCGGCCACGGTCGTCTTCTGCATGTTGAAGTAGCCGGGGCTCTTCTTCAGCTTGTCGAGGATTTCGTGCGGATGCAGGAAGCTCCAGTCCGACAGGACCAGAACATGCTCGCGGTCATAGGCGACCGGGTCGGCGCCCGCTGGATCGATGACGATGGGGCCGTAGTGGCCCATAGCCTCCTGAAGCCCCGAATGGCTGTGATACCAATAGGTGCCCGACTGCTTGATCGGGAACTCATAGACGAAGGTTTCGTGCGGCTTGATGCCGGGGAAGCTGATGCCCGGCACGCCGTCCATCTGGAACGGCAGCAGCAGGCCGTGCCAGTGGATGGAGGTGTCTTCCTCCAGATGGTTGGTCACCGACAAGCGCACATTCTGGCCCTCGCGCATCCGCAGCAGGGGCGCAGGCAGCACGCCGTTGACCATGAAGGCGTGGCCGCTGCGGCCGCCGACGGTGAAGCGGGCGTCGCCGACGCTCAGGTCGATATTCGGGCCGGTCAGGGTCGGCAGATCGGCGCGCAGGCCCGGCGATCCGGTCTGCGCCCAGGCAGGCAGCAGGCCCTGAAGACCCAGAATGCCGCCACCCAGAGCCGCGCCTCGCAACAGGGCTCGCCGGTCCAGTGATATTGTCGCCATGACGTCCAGTCTCGGGCAGGCCGCGCTCGCCACGGGCGCGGGGTAAAAGAAGCTCTGGGCGGAATACGCAGGCGCAGCCGCTGTCCCTCGCAAAACCGGTCTGCGTCAGGGCGCCGCAGGTTCAGGATGGCGTCGGCCTCTATGTCCGCGTGCGGCCCAGTTTCTGGTCCAGCGTCTGGCGGGCGCGCGCGATACGGGTCTCGACCGCCTTGGGCGTGACGCCCAGAAGCAGGGCGATCTCGGCGTGGGAACGGCCCTCCAGCGTCGCCAGCAGCAGCGGCGCCTTCAGCGTGTCAGGCAGGTCGGCCAGCGCACGGCCCAGCGCGGCCATGCGGCGGCGATCGTCCAGCAGGACCTCCGCCCCGGGCGCTTCATCGCCCACGGCCATGGCTTCGGGCGCATCCAGCCCCATGACGCCGCGCACGATGCGCCGCACGGCGCGCTTGCGACCCCAGTCCCGGCATTTGTTGAGGGCGATGGCGCGCAGCCACACGTCGAACGGCCGCGCCGGGTCATAGCGACGAATGGCCAGCCATGCCGCGACATAGGTCTCCTGCAACAGATCGCGCGCTTCATCCGTATCGCCGACGTAACGGCGGATGAAACGATGCAGGTCGGCGCCGGTGGCCGCCATCAGGGCGCCGAAGGCCGCCCGGTCGCCGCGCGCCGCGCGCGCTTCGTCAGTGTCGCCTCCGGCCGTCACCCGCGGCCTTTACCGCGGCTCTTGCATCAGGGCGCCCGCAATTTCGCGGTCGAAGACGCGCGCCTGATCCGGCGTCAGCACGGCCCGCATCTCGAACACATGGGCGATGGTCGCCTTCTGCAGTGCGCCCATGGCGTCGTGGAAGTGATCGACGGCGGCGCGAACCTCGGGGCTGTCGCCCTGACTGGCGGCGATGGCGGCGGCCAGTTCGCGGTTGGCGCCGCGCAGCTCGGCCTCCAGCGCCTCGCGCCGCACGGCGAAGCGGGCCTCGATCACGTCCAGCCGGGCGTCCTGCTCCGCCGTCAGCTTCAACCTGCGATGCACGATGTCGTGGACGCTGGGCGTCTCATGCTGCTTCATCACCCAGCCCGCCGCCAGCCAGGCGCCGCCGCCGCTGGCCAAGGCCGCCAGCACGACAGTCAGGGCGATGGACTTCCAGCCGGCGCTCATCCGCCGACCTCGAAACGCGTCATGGGCGACAGGCCGGCGGACACGCTGAAGACCTGGATATCGGATCGCTCCGGCTTGAACGCCTGCCCCCACAGGCCGCCGTTAGTCACGCCGACCAACAGGGCGACCGCCATGACGGCCAGCCGCACCTGACGGGCGCGGCGCTGTTCCATCCGCGCGTCGATCCGGCGCCAGACCTGTTCTTCCAGACCGGCCAGAGGCGCGGCTTCGGCGTCAGGAAAGGGCGTCGCCAGCATGCGTTCGATGTCGTCGGTCATTTCACACCTTTCGCGGCTCTGCCGATCTATACGCGGGCCGACAGGTTTCCCCTTGCGGGAAGGTAGGTTTCGACAACCGCAGTCTCAATCGGCCCGACAACGCAGGCAAGCCGGTGGAACGACCTGCCTCTCCTAGAGCGCGTTCGGCGGCGGCTGCACGCCCATGACGGCGACCAGAACCAGAATGGCCACGCCCAGTGCGAACTCGCACCACAGACTGCGCTTTAGAAGCGGCAGAGCGCGCCGTGCATCGCGTTCTATCAGCGGCGCCAGACGGAAGCGGTTGTCCGCTGCCAGCACCAGCATCAGGCCGAACAGCCCCAGCTTGAGCGTCAGCAGCACGCCATAGAGGCTGGCCCACAGGTCAGGGATTTTCGACAGGCCGACCAGCCAGACGCTGTTGATCAGTCCTGACACGACAAGAACGCCGACCGTTGCGGCGCCGATCCCTGCGAAGCCGGTCAGGCTGCGGGCAAGCGCCGCTTCATGCTCAGGGCTTGCCGAGGGGCGCCTCGCGATCAGGACGATGAAGGCCGTCAGGGCGCCGATCCAGATCGAGGCCGCCAGCGCATGGGCGATGTCCGAGGCCAGATGGATCAGATGACCCGCCCCTTGCGTCGCGGCGCCGTGGCCGGTCCAGGCGAAGCTGGCCGAAACGACCGCGCCCCACAGGGCCAGCCATCGCCACAGCCGTGCGCCCGGTTGCAGCCGCAGCACCACGCCCAGCGCCAGCGCCGCCGCCAGCATCCGCACCGCCAGCGCCCTGCCCAGCCCCATGTCCGTCATCATGAAGGCCAGCGCCTCGGGCCGGATCGCCCCGCTCACCGAGCCCGCCATCATGACCGCCTGAGCCAACAGAGCGACAGGCGCAGCCAGCATCACCACCGCCGCCGCTCCAACCAGAACCGGCCGGGGCCACTGCAGGCTCAGCGGCCCGACCGCCCGCGCGCTGTAGAGCATGAAGGCTGGCAGGCCGAACAGGATCGCGGCGGCGACATACTGCACGCCGCGCAGGGCGACGATCCAGACCTCGACCATCTCAGCGCACGAAGAAGTCGTAGCTGCCGGTCATGCGGTGGCCGTCGGTCGAGGCGATGCGCCAGTTGATGACATAACGGCCCGCAGTCAGCGGCCGGGCCAGGACGCCGGTGATGGTCCTGCCATCCTGACTGACCTGAGTGCGGATCGCCGCCTTCGCACTGGCTGCGTTCACGACATCAAAACCGGAAAAGGCAGGCGCGACCCGGTCGCTGAAGGTCAGAGTCACGACGCGCGGCGCGACGACCGTCGACTTTTCGGCAGGCGTAGCGCTGACCAGACGCGCGTGCGCCGCCGCCGGCGCCGCCGACATCATAATGATGGCGGAAGCGGCGAGGAAGGACTTGGGGATGGATAGAGCCATGGTGATCTCCTGATCCGCGGCAAAAAAGCGCTTGGAGATCGTTACGCGAGGGACTGTCGGCGCCCTCGTTCACGGCAGGTTATGCGTTTTCGATCCGCGAAACCTTGATGTCGGACACGCTGATATCACCGTGGAAGACGCCTTCCATCACCAGAAGGCGGAATTCGCAGGCGCCCTGACTCATCCATTCATAGACCATGTCGATTTCATAGATGCCGGGGCGCTGGGGGCGGAATTCCTGGCTGCTGTAAGATTCCAGTCCGCCCCAGTCGATACGGAAAAGATAGCGAGCCGAGTAGTGGTCGACGGACAGTGTGAATGTCGCCTTCCAGCGTCCCGCCGGCATTTCGAAATAAGGGCCGTGAACGATGGTGCGGGGGCGGCCTGTCAGGTCCAGGCTTGTAGAACCGGCGACATGGACCGGAGGTTTGAGCCAGGACAGAACCTCGCCAGACCAGATCGCCTTGTCTTGCGTGTAGATCTGCAAAGCTGTGGCCAACGGGCCTTGCGCCGCAGAAGGCAGAGGCGGCCGCAAGACTTCCAGGTCAGGGAAGGGGTGGATGGAGAGGCCGCCTGCTGAGCCTGCTTCGAATATGCGATCTTTCGGCAGAAGCGTGATCTGCGCAAAGCCATGCGTGGCGACGTGAACAATTCTGTGGCGCTCGGACTGCTCTACGCCGTCAGGCGTATCGATGTTTGGCGTGTCCAGGATGGCAGCGATGCGGTTGGCGTCGGGCTGATGTTTACGCGCATTGTCGGCAGAGGCGGTCAGCAGCAGCGCATGGGGAGGGGCGCTTGCAGACTGATCCTGGTCCACATCTAGCAGTACGCGACCGGCCTTGGTCGCAGCCGCTTTCAGGGCGCTGATCCATTCCTGTCTGTTGGACAGTTGGGGCAGGACGATCCAGTCTTGGTTTTCGAGGATAGAGGTCATGCGGCCCGCAGCCAGGTATAGACCTCGACCGCTTCCTGGATGTCGTTAAACATCTTGGCGCGCCCGCTTTCGATAATGAGTGCGCGGTCGCAGTACTCTGCGATCAGCTGGACGTTGTGAGACGCCATGAGGAAGGCGCGGTGGGCCTGTTTCTCGAACAGGCCTTCCTGGCACTTTCGCTGGAAACGAGCGTCGCCGACGGCGACCAATTCGTCGATCAGATAGCAGTCGAACTCAATGGCCAGCGACAGACCGAAGGCCAGGCGCGCCCTCATGCCCGAGGAGTAGTGTTTGACCGGTTCGCTCAGCGCCTTGCCCAGTTCGGCGAAGTCATCGACGCGCCGTAGCGTCTCCTTGTAGTCCTTCTCATAAAGGCGGGCCAGGAAGCGAACATTGTCCAGACCTGACAGACTGCCCTGAAAACCGCCGCCGAAACCGATGGGCCAGGACGAACTCATTCGCCAGGAAATCGATCCTTCGGTGGCCGGCATGACGCCGCCCAGCATCTTGATCAGGGTCGACTTGCCCTGACCGTTGCGGCCGAGAATGGCCAGGCGCCCCGAACGGCCCAGGTCGAAGCTCAAGTCCGTAAAGAGGGGCTTGTTCTTGCCGTGATAGGTCTTCGAGACGTTGCGGACGCGAAGGCCGGGATCCGTTTCGGCGTCGGGCGTCATCAGTCCTGCCTGTGCTCACGCACGCCGGCCCAGATCAGCCAGCCAACGCCGTAGAAGAGCAGGGCGGAAGCCAACACGGTGAGGATGGCGCGCCAACGACGCGGCTCGGTCGGCTTGTCCGCCAGACTCGGCTCGACGATGCGCTCCAGATAAAGCTTTTGGCGTCGGGCTTCCTGCTCGGCAGAGAGCAGGGCTGCGGTCGCCTGGGCCAATTGTTTGTCGGCGATCTCTCGGCGAAGCGTCAGTTCCTCGAACGGACCGATCTTGGCGGCCAGAGAGGTGGCGTCGCCCGCCATTTTGACCCGGGCCTCTTCCACCTGGCGCTGATAGGCGGCGATACGATTGTCCAGTATGGGCAGTTGCGGGCTGGACGGGGCTTCGGCGGCGATCTGGGCGCGTTCGGCCCGCAGCTGGGCGATGGTCACCAGCAGACCGTTGATGACGCCCGTGCTTTCGGCGGCGGCCAGTCGCGGGTCAATGAAGCGAGCATTGTTGCGCAGGGCTGTCAGCGCCTGTTGCGACTCGGCGACTTCGGTGTGGGCGCGTTCCAGGGCGGCCTTGGCGTCGCGCACGGCGTTGCCTGCAGCGCGCTCGTTCAGGCGGTTGATCAGCGCTTCGCCGCTGGCCAGCAGGGCCTTGTTGACGTCCTGGGCCTCTTTGGCGGTGAAGGCTTCCACACGCAGCGTGCTGATGCCGGTCCCCGCGTCATAGCCGACAACCATGAAGCGTTGGAACGCCTTGTACAGGCCTTCCTCGCTGCGCGACTCCCCGATGCGGGGATAGCGGGACAGGAAGTCTGCGCCGGGGCGATCCAGGACCTTGTTGAGATCGAACGTCCGCTGCAAATCCTTCAGGCCGTCGCGCGACGAAATATACTCATGCACGGCGAAGGCGTCGTTCATGCCGGTTGAAAATCCGACCCCTTGAAGCGCCAGGCCGACGGCGGAAGGCTGGCCCACATTGGGCGAGCGCACCACAAAGCGCGCCTCGGAAACATATCGAGGAGAGGCGATCACCAGGAAGTAGACCGCCGCAATAAAGGTCGGCAGCGCTACGACAAGCAGAAAACCCAGCGGTATCCGCTTCCAGATGTCGATGGGTTTCTTGCGCGGGCCTTCAATAGCTTTCAGAGGGCCGACGTAACTGATCTTGTGTTCAGCCATGGAGAGGTTTCGCCTTGGAAAACGTGGGCTCTGTCATTCGTCTGCAAGCCGGTCACGGGCGCCTGCGATCATCGCCAAGCCTAGCAGATTGAGCATGGCGCCACATAGCAGGGCATAGGGGGGATCGAAATGCGTTGGGGTGAATTCGCTGAATACGCCTGAACGTATCATCTCGACCCCATGAACGAAGGGGATGAGAAGGATGATTTCCTGATACTTGGGCGGCAGCCACGCCACCATGGCGAATGCGCCTGAAAGCGGGATCATCAGATAGCTGATCAGACTGAGCAGTCTTTCGAAGACCTCGAACCGCATGGCCAGTCCTGTCAGCACAAGGGCGAAACCGACGGCGACCCAGCACAGCAGCAGCCAGCCGCCGTACAGGTTCAGATAGTTGGTGGGGGCGTTGGTTTCGCCGATGGCGAACAGCACCAGATAGACGATGATGAAGGCGATCGTCGTGCCGCCGATCTCCAGGAGTATCCGGGCGGTGAAGATATGCATCGGCTTGACGTCGCGATGATACAGGATCCCGATGTTCGATCTCAGAGCTGAAGACAGGATCGCGATCAGGTGCCGGATCAGGATCAGCGACATATAGCCCGTCATCACGAACGGGGCGAGGCGGATGCCATGCTCATAGGCGGGCTTGGTGAAGCTCCACAGGATCATCACGCCGAAACAGAAAAACAGAGGCTCGGCGACCATCCAGGCGAAGCCCAGACCTTCGCGACCGAACCGCGTGACCATTTCGCGCATCGTCAATGCGCCGATGATTCTCAGGTGGCGGGCGGCTTTTGCGAACATCGAACGAGTGTTGACGCAGCGATGCTGCAAGGAGCTTGGGTCGGCGTTGAGGGTCGCCTCTGGACCGATAGGAGGCGAACATAGCCCACCCCCGTCGCGGCGCAACTGTTTCCTCACCCGCGTTGCGGGAAAGTTGAGGCTGCTTCGACGTTTACGGCTGCCTCAACCGTTGCAGGACCGACCGGGCGGCGTCCTCGATGGACAACTTTTCCGTGTGAATGTGCGCATCAGCGTGCAGAGGCGCCTCATAGGGGCTGTCGATGCCTGTGAAGTTCGTCAGCTCGCCGCGTCGGGCCTTGGCGTAAAGACCCTTGGCGTCACGCGCCTCGGCGACCGCCAGAGGCGCGTCGATAAAGACTTCCAGGAAGCGAATGTCGCCCATCATCGCGCGCGCCATGTCCCGCTCGGCGCGGAATGGAGAGATCAGGCAGACAAGGACGATCAGGCCGGCGTCGGCCATCATCCGGGCGGCTTCTGCGGCGCGGCGGATGTTCTCCACCCGGTCGGCGTCGGTAAAGCCCAGGTCGCGGCTCAGTCCATGGCGCAGGTTGTCGCCATCGATCAGATAAGTATGGCGTCCTTCGGCGGCCAGTTGTTCCTCGACCGCATTGGCGATGGTCGATTTGCCGGCGCCGGACAGGCCGGTGAACCACAGGACGGCGGGCTCCTGGTCCTTGAGCGCGGCGCGCCGCGCCCGGTCGACCCTGACCGGCTGGCGATGGATGTTGTGCGCGCGGCGCAGAGCGAAGCGGATCATGCCTGCTCCGACCGTGGCCCGGGTCATCCGGTCGATCAGTATGAAGCCGCCCAACTGACGGTTTGTTTCATAAGGGGCGAAGGCGATGTCGGCGCCCAGCGACAGGTGGCAGACGCCGATGTCGTTCAGCTCCAGCGTCCGCGCGGCCAGCGCCTCCAGGCTGTTGACGTTCACCTTGTGTCGGATGTCGGTGACGGAGGCCGCGACCGTGCGGGCGCCCAGCTTCAGGTCGTACTGGCGGCCGGGCAGCAGGGCCGCCTCATCCATCCAGATCACCGTGGCTTCGAACTGATCGGCGGCCTCGAGGGGATCGGCGGCGGCGCATAGTATATCGCCGCGTGACAGGTCGATCTCGTCGGTCAGGGTCAGCATGACCGATTGACCGGCGATGGCGGCGTCGCGGTCGCCTGCAGGCGCCAGGATGCGGGCCACCTGCGAGACGACGCCGGACGGTACGGCCCGGACGGTGTCGCCCGGGCGCACGGTTCCTGAGGAGATCAGACCGGTATAGGCGCGCAGGTCCTGATCGGGGCGCACGGCGCCCTGCACTGGCAGGCGGAAAGCCTGATCCGGGTCCGTTGTGGCGACAGGCAGCGCCTCCAGCGCCTCTATCAGGGTCGGACCGTCAAACCAGTCGCAGTCGCTGCGTGCGACGACATTCTCGCCGGTCGCCCCCGACAGGGGGATGGCGCGCGCCTCAAGGCCGATCTGGCCGGCGTAGGCGTCGAACTCTGTCGCGATCCGATCGAAGATTTCAGCGGACCAGTCCGTCAGGTCCATTTTGGTCACCGCCAGGATCACGCGTCGGACCCCCATCAGGGCCAAGATGTGGGCGTGCCGCCGCGTCTGGGTCAGCACCCCTTTGCGCGCATCCACGAGGATGACGGCCGCGTCGGCGGTCGAGGCTCCGGTCGCCATATTGCGCGTGTACTGTTCATGCCCCGGCGTGTCGGCGACGATGAAGCTGCGCGTCTCCGTCGAGAAGTAGCGATAGGCGACATCAATGGTGATGCCCTGTTCCCGCTCGGCCAGCAGGCCGTCGACCAGACGCGAGAAGTCGGGCTGGCCGTCGGCGTTCAGGATGCTTGCCAGCTGGTCTTCGGGCACGGCGCCCAGATCATGCAGCAGGCGGCCGATCAGGGTCGACTTGCCGTCATCGACCGAGCCGCAGGTGATGAAGCGCAGCAGGTCGCGCTGAGGGGAGGGGGCGCTCAAAAATAACCCTCCTGCTTTTTGCGTTCCATCGATCCGGCCTGGTCGCGGTCGATCAGCCGGCCCTGACGCTCGGAGGTGCGCGAGGCGCGCATCTCGGCGATGATCGCCTCCAGGCTGGAGGCCTGGCTCTCGATGGCGCCGGACAGGGGGTAGCAGCCCAGGGTGCGGAAACGCACGGTGCGGATTTCCGGCGTCTCGCCCGGCAGCAGTTGCATCCGCTCGTCATCAACCACGATCAGCGCGCCTTCGCGCCGGACCACGGGGCGCGGGGCGGCGAAATAGAGATCCACGACGGGGATGTTTTCGGCGGCGATGTAGTCCCAGATGTCGAACTCGGTCCAGTTCGACAGGGGAAAGACGCGCATGCTTTCACCCGGCGAAACGCGGGCGTTGTAGAGGTTCCACAACTCGGGGCGCTGGCGACGAGGATCCCAGCGGTGGCCGGGGCCGCGGAACGAGAAGATCCGCTCCTTGGCGCGGCTGGCCTCTTCGTCACGTCGCGCCCCGCCGATGGCGGCATCGAAGCCGTGCAGGTCCAGCGCCTGCTTCAGCCCTTGCGTCTTCCACATGTCCGTGTGGACGGCGGAACCATGTTCAAAGGGATTGATCCCCAGGGTTTCCGCCTCGGGGTTGCGATAGACGATCAGGCGCGCCCCGCTTTCGGCCGCCATGCGGTCGCGCAGAGCGTACATGGCCCGGAATTTCCATGTCGTGTCGACGTGCAGCAGGGGAAAGGGCGGCGGCGCCGGGTCGAAGGCCTTACGCGCCAGATGCAGCAGGGCGGCGGAGTCCTTGCCGATGGAGTAGAGCAGCACCGGGCGGGCGCATTCGGCCGCCACCTCGCGCAGGATGTGGATGCTTTCCGCCTCCAGCCGCTCAAGATGGCTCAGGCGTTGCGGCGTCAGGGCGGCGGTCATGGCTCAGGACGTCGCCAGGCCGACCTTGGCGTACAGGTCTCTCAGGCGCGTCTGATAGGCGGCGGGGGTGAATTTTCCGGCCTGGCCCAGACCGCGCGTTTCCAGGTCGGCGCGCATGGCGTCATCGGCGTCCAGAGCTTGAATGCCGCGCGTGATGGCTTGGACATCATAGGGATCCACGACGACGGCCGCATCCCCGGCCACTTCCGGCAGGGAGCCCCCGGTGGAGGTCAGCACCGCCGTCGATAGCGCCATGGATTCCAGCACTGGCAGGCCGAAGCCTTCATAAAGAGACGGGAACAGCGTGGCCCTGGCGCCTCTGATCAGGCTGATCAGCATGGAGAAAGGCATATATTCGTACTGTCGAATGCGGTCGGCGCTGGGGCCGCCGTCGCGCTTGACCTGGTTCAGCAGGGCGGTCTCGCCTTCATCCAGCCACGCGCGGCCGCCGATGATCACCAGCGGCGTCCTGCTGCCCGACGCCAGATAGGCCTCGACGATGCGGCCCAGGTTCTTCTTCGGCTCGATCGCGCCGAAGTGCAGGAAATACCCCTTCCAGCCCAGGTTGAAGACGCCTTCCAGCTCCAGTTCCACCTCGGCCTGGCTGCGTCCGGTCAGTGATGGCGGCAGGTCGACGGCCTGATAGGTGTTGGTGACGCGGTCCTCGGACACGCCCAGCAGGCGGATGACATCCTGACGCGTGGTCTCGGACACCACGGCGATATGGTCGGCGCGTGCGGCGACGGCCTCGCACAGCTTCATATAGACGGCCTTGTCGTCCATCGTCGTGTGCGGAAGACGCAGCGGGATCAGGTCATGGATGGTGTAGATGTTCGGGACGCCCTGGGCATACAGAGGCAGGGTCGCCGTCCAGTGCATTACATCGGGAGAAGGGGCCTCGGTTGTGGCGTCAAACCGCACCGGCGTTTCTTTGCCATAGGCGGCGAAACAGCGGTTGGCTGTCTGGAACAGGTTCTGCGCCGCCCAGAAGCGGTCTACGGCGGGGCGTCCTCCGCCGCGGCTGGGCCAGATTACTTCGCCAGACGGCAGAATAGCGTGAGCCTCGCGACCGAAGCGCGACACATAGGTGTCGCGGAAGCGCTGCATCTTCTTTTTCCGGTTCAGCTTTTCGGGCGGGCGCTCGGCGTCGGTCAGGGCCGTTTCGTTGACGACATTGCTGGCGCGCCGTGGTGTCGGCGGCCCATAGAGCGCCTGGGTTCCAAGGCCGATTTCACGAGCGTTCAGCAACAGGTTTCGGCCATAGGTGGCGATGCCCGAGCCCTTGGCCAGGGCCAGGTTGAAGCCGTCAATGCAGATGGAAGCCATGGTATCCGATATGCTGCCGCAGTCGCGCGGATGTGGACGACAGGCTGGGCGACAGGTCAAGGGGCCAGACGTGGGTTAAAGTTTACGCTTTGTTTATTCCTGTATCCCTCTGGCCACTATTCTCAAATTAGCTGTGGCATTTGCGCCTTTCTGCTCGACCGGAAATGGCAACGCTGATAGGGACGCCGCAGGTGACTTTTCCTGTCGCCCACTTGTCAACAGACCTCGGAGGGCCGCATTTCATGCGTGTCAAGAGTTTGATCCTGGCGTCGAGCGCGGCGGCGGCCCTGGCCCTGTCGGCTGGCGCTGCTTCGGCGGAGCCCGATGGCTGGTACGGCGCGATCGACGCCGGCTACCATATGATCGATGATATCAACACGGAAGCTTCGGCGACCGGTCACCACTGGAACTGGGAAGTGAACGACGGCTGGGCGGCTTTTGCTCGCCTGGGCTATCGTTTCAACCCGAACTGGCGTGTTGAGCTCGAAGGCGGTTACCGCTCGGGCGACATCGGCAAGGTCCGCGCTGTCTCGGGTCCGAACGGCCTGTGCAACCTGACCCCGGCCAATGGCGCGTGCCACTCGCCGGAAGGCGACATCACGTCGACGACCCTGATGGCCAACGTCATCTATGACATTGGTTCGCCGGAATGGACCATCCGTCCGTTCGTGGGCCTGGGCGCCGGTGTGAACCGCGTCAAGACCGACACCACGGGCCGTCTGCGTCAGAACCCGGGCGTCACCTTCACGGCTGACGATAACTCGACCCGCTTCGCCGCTCAGGCGATCGCCGGTCTGGCCTGGGCCGTTGGCGACCGCGCCAACATCGACCTGACCTACCGTTACCTGACGGGTGACATGAACTTCGACACGACGCAGTCGGCCGGTCCGGTCTTCGGCAACCTGTCGGGCGACTACGACCAGTCGCACACCGTGACGCTGGGCCTGCGCTATGCGTTCGGCGCCGAGCCGGTG
>NZ_JBDJMK010000006.1:0-234936 GCF_039673845.1 Brevundimonas diminuta
CAGGAACGGCATGTCGATCGGGCGTTCCGGTTGCGGGATGTAGGCGTCGACCGCCGCCATCAGCTCCAGGATGCGCTCTTCGCCGATGTGGGCGTCGCGGTCTTCGACGGCGGCCAGCGCCGAGCCCTTGACGACCGGGATGTCGTCGCCCGGGAACTGGTACGAGCTGAGCAGCTCGCGCACTTCCATTTCGACCAGCTCCAGCAGTTCCTCGTCGTCGACCATGTCGACCTTGTTCAGGAACACCACCAGGGCCGGAACGCCGACCTGACGCGACAGCAGGATGTGCTCGCGGGTCTGCGGCATCGGGCCGTCAGCGGCCGAGCACACCAGGATCGCGCCGTCCATCTGAGCCGCGCCCGTGATCATGTTCTTCACGTAGTCGGCGTGGCCCGGGCAGTCGACGTGCGCGTAGTGACGGTTCGCCGTCTCATACTCGACGTGCGACGTGTTGATGGTGATGCCGCGCGCTTTTTCTTCCGGCGCGTTGTCGATGTCGGCGTAGTTCATCGCCTTGTTGCCGCCGGCCTTCGCCAGCGTCATCGAGATCGCCGCCGTCAGCGTCGTCTTGCCGTGGTCAACGTGGCCGATCGTGCCGATGTTCACGTGCGGCTTGGTGCGTTCGAACTTTTCCTTGGCCATTCTCTAGCTCCTGGTGTCCCCAAACTGGGGTCCAAATGGGTTTGGGGATAGGTGGGGCGATTTGTGATCAAACCGCCCCGTTTTCAAGTGGGTCCGTCTGGAAAGACGGACTTAGGCGTACTTCTTGATCACTTCGTCGGCGACGTGTTGCGGCACCGATTCATAGTGGTCGTACTGCATGGTGAACTGGGCGCGGCCCTGCGACATGCCGCGCAGCGTGTTCACATAGCCGAACATGTTGGCCAGCGGCACGAAGGCGTTCACGACGACGGCGTTGCCGCGCATGTCCTGCCCCTGGATCATGCCGCGACGGCCGTTCAGGTCGCCGATGATCGAACCCAGATACTCTTCCGGGGTGACCACCTCGACGCCCATGATCGGCTCGAGCAGCTTCGGTCCGCCCTTTTCCTTCAGTTCGCGGAAAGCAGCCCGCGAAGCGATTTCGAAGGCCAGGACCGAGGAGTCCACGTCGTGGAAGGCGCCGTCGATCAGGGTCGCCTTGACGTCGATCACCGGGAAGCCGGCCAGCAGGCCGTTTTCCTTGGCCGACTTCAGGCCCTTTTCAACGCCCGGGATGTATTCCTTGGGCACCGCGCCGCCGACGATGGCCGACTCGAAGACGAAGTCCGTGCCGGGCTCGCCCGGCTCGAACACCAGCTTGACGCGGGCGAACTGGCCCGTACCGCCGGTCTGCTTCTTGTGGGTGTAGTCGATCTCGACCTTGCGGCTGATCGATTCACGATAGGCGACCTGCGGTGCGCCGATGGTGGCTTCGACCTTATAGGTACGCTTCAGGATGTCGATCTTGATGTCCAGGTGCAGCTCGCCCATGCCCTTCAGGATCGTCTGGCCCGACTCGTGGTCGGTCGAGACGGTGAAGGACGGATCTTCACCAGCCAGCTTGGCCAGGGCGACGCCCAGCTTCTCCTGGTCGGCCTTGGTCTTGGGCTCGACGGCGATCTCGATGACCGGCGCCGGGAATTCCATCTTCTCGAGGATGACCGGCGACTTCAGCGGGTCGCACAGGGTGTCGCCCGTGCGGGTCTCTTTCAGGCCGGCCAGGGCGACGATGTCGCCGGCGAAGGCTTCCTTGATGTCCTCGCGGTTGTTCGAGTGCATCAGCAGCATGCGGCCGACGCGCTCGCGCTTGTCACGCGAGGAGTTCAGCAGCGACTGGCCGGTTTCCATCTTGCCCGAGTAGACGCGGCAGAAGGTGATCGAGCCGACGAAGGGGTCGTCCATGATCTTGAACGCCAGGACCGACAGGGCTTCATCGTCCGAAGCCTGACGCGAGGTCGGCTCTTCGGTCTTGAAGTCGATGCCGGGGATGGCGGGGATGTCGACCGGCGACGGCAGGTAGTCGACGACGGCGTCCAGCAGCGGTTGCACGCCCTTGTTCTTGAAGGCCGAGCCGCACAGGATCGGATAGAAGGCGCCGGTGATGACGGCCTTGCGGATGCAGCGCTTCAGCACTTCGACCGAAGGCTCTTCGCCGCCCAGGTAGGATTCCATGGCCTCGTCGTCGATCTCGACGGCGTTGTCGACCAGGTACTGGCGGGCTTCGGTCGCGGCGTCCAGCAGGTCAGCCGGGATGTCGCGCACGTCGGCCGAGGCGCCGACCTGATCGGTTTCCCAGACCAGGGCCTTCATCTCGACCAGGTCGATCACGCCCTTCAGGTTCGCTTCCGAACCGATCGGCAGCTGGATCGGCACAGCCTTGGCGCCCAGACGGTCGCGGATCGACTCGACCGACTTTTCGAAGTCGGCGCCGATCTTGTCCATCTTGTTGACGAAGACGATGCGGGGAACGTTGTACTTGTCGGCCTGGCGCCAGACGGTTTCCGTCTGCGGCTCAACACCGGCGTTGCCGTCCAGCACCGTGACGGCGCCGTCGAGCACGCGCAGCGAACGCTCGACTTCAATGGTGAAGTCCACGTGGCCGGGGGTGTCGATGATGTTCAGGCGCTTTTCGCGCCAGAAGGCGGTCGTCGCGGCCGACGTGATGGTGATGCCGCGTTCCTGCTCCTGGTCCATCCAGTCCATGGTGGAGGCGCCATCGTGCGTCTCGCCCATTTTGTGGTTCTTGCCGGTGTAGAACAGGATCCGCTCGGTCGTCGTCGTCTTGCCCGCGTCGATGTGGGCCATGATGCCGAAGTTGCGGTAGTCTTCGATTTTATGTGTGCGGGGCATTGAAGTTGCCTTCCGGGAGCTTCGCGGACGCGGCGAGCGCCCTGGGGTGTCGGATATGACGGCGCGGGCAGTTCAACCTGAACGCCCGCGCCGGATCGTCTTGAATAGCCGCCGCCATTGGCGGTTTTAAGACGCTTACCAGCGGTAGTGGCTGAACGCGCGGTTGGCTTCGGCCATCTTGTGCGTGTCTTCGCGCTTCTTGACCGCGGTGCCGCGGTTGTTCGAGGCGTCCAGCAGCTCAGCAGCCAGCTTTTCCGTCATGGTGTTTTCGCCGCGGTTGCGCGCAGCGTTGACCAGCCAGCGGATGGCCAGGGCGCGACGACGGT
Source organism: Brevundimonas diminuta (assembly GCF_039673845.1). Lineage (GTDB taxonomy): Bacteria > Pseudomonadota > Alphaproteobacteria > Caulobacterales > Caulobacteraceae > Brevundimonas > Brevundimonas diminuta_E. The sequence continues at coordinate 3,159 of NZ_JBDJMK010000006.1, forward strand.
CCGGACGGACCTCGACCGGCACCTGATAGGTGGCGCCGCCGACGCGACGCGAACGGACTTCGACCGACGGGGCGACGTTTTCCAGGGCGGCGTGGAAGGTCTCGACCGCAGTCTGCTCCTTCTTCTTGTCCGCCAGGATGTCGAAGGCGCCGTAAACGATGTTTTCGGCGACGGCCTTCTTACCTTCGTACATGACGTAGTTCATGAACTTGGTGACCACCAGGTCCCCGAACTTGGGATCCGGCAGAACTTCACGCTTCTGGGCGCGGTGACGACGCGACATGGGTTATTCCTTCTCGGGCCCGACTGACGCCGGGAAAATCTCTGAAACGTAGGCCGGGGCCGATTACTTCGGACGCTTGGCGCCGTAGTGCGAACGACGCTGCTTGCGGTCCTTGACGCCTTGCGTATCGAGCACGCCGCGCAGGATGTGGTAACGCACGCCGGGCAAGTCCTTCACGCGGCCGCCGCGGATCAGCACGACCGAGTGCTCCTGCAGGTTGTGGCCTTCGCCGGGGATGTAGCACACGGCTTCGACGCCGTTCTTGGCCAGACGGACCTTGGCGACCTTACGCAGAGCCGAGTTCGGCTTCTTCGGGGTCGTGGTGTACACGCGGGTGCAGACGCCGCGACGCTGGGGCGAACCCTCCAGGGCCGGGACCTTGTTGCGGACCGGCTTCGGCTTGCGGGGCTTGCGGATCAGCTGGTTGATCGTGGGCATTCGAATTCGTCTCTTTTCGATGTGGAGGCGTGTGTCTTTCGACCGGAGCGCCTCATGAGCCTTCTTTTGAACGGGACCGAAGCCCCGCCCGGGTGTTATCGAGCCGAGGTCACGACGCCCAAACAGAAAAACCGGAACGCGCGCTTCGGGCGTTCCGGCGGGACACAGCCCGTCCGTTCAATTGTCACGATCTCAGCGGACGGCGAACCGCCCACGTCTCGAAAGTGCGCGGCTTCTACGCGCGATCCGTTAACACGTCAAGGGATTCGCCTGTCGCCCCGTCAGGCCACGCCCTAATAACAGAGTTGCGCCTTCGCCCCGATATCGCCACGCTCGCCCCATCATCCTTGCCTCAGGGATGGGGAGGTCAAGGATGGCCGTCGCGGTTCTGACAAAGGCGAGCCCGCAGCGTCGCGCGCAAGGGCGCCGTCTGGCGCTGGCCGGCGGTTCGATCCTGATCCACGGCCTGCTGCTGGCGCCGCTGATGTATCTGACGGCGCGCCCCCCGGTTTACATCGCCGACACGGGCCCTGCCCCCCTCTATCTCGAGATCGAGCCGCGCCCGCTTCTGCCCGAGGAACGGCCGCGCCAGCCGACGCTCGCCGCCAGCACGCCGGCCCCTGCCCGCACGACCGGACAGGCCGCGCCGTCGACAGCGCCCGCGCCGGTGCAAAGCCTCCCGACGCCGCCCGCGCCGCGCATGGCGCGCCCGGCGCCCGATGACGCTTCCGCCGCCTCCGCCCAGACCATCGCCCCGTGGCGCGTCACGCCTGACAGCCAGGCGGCCGCCACGGCGCGCGCCCTGCGCACCTCGCCCGCCGGATGCCGGTCCTATGACAGCCTGACCCGCGCCGAACAGGCCCTGTGCGATGAACAGTTCAACGAACGCGCCGCTGCGGCGGCCGAACGCGGCCCCATTACCGGCACCGGCAACGCCGAACGCGACGGCCGCTTCGCTCGCGAAGGCGCGCGCGAATTGCAGCGCTATGAGGCCCAGCGACGTCCGCTCAGCGGCGGCGTGGGGGTGTTGGCGCCTCAGGACTGCCCCGGCTCCAACTTCGGCACAGGCTGCGCGGGCGCCCATCTGGATTCCTCGATGCAGATGGACTCCAGCCGCAACGTCCAGACCCGCCGCGACGGCCCGCCTGCTTCGGGCCGCCCTATGACGCCCGGCGCCGCCACGCCGCGCGAGCCCATGCGGCCACATTAGTTTTCCCTCTCCAGATGCGAGGGGGCTTGGGACAGGCGACCCGAAGGGCGGCGCGGAGCAGCCAAAGGGTGAGGGTTCACGGGTGAAGTCGGCCTAAGGCCGTCGCGCCACGGCTGACGCCGACTGACAGGACAAGCCCCTCTCCCTTTCGCGCCAGAACGATCGCTACGCTCTCGTGCGCTCAAGCCCTCTCCCGTCGGGAGAGGGAACAGTTGTGGGCCTCAAGCAGCGCGAAGCGCGATAGGCCCAAAAAAAGAGCGGCGCCTTTCGACGCCGCCCTCTTCAGTCTTTCAGGGTCTGAACCCGGATCAGTCGGCCGACTGTTCCAGTTCCAGCGCCAGATCCGCGGGAAGCGGCTCGACCGCGTCTTCGCGGGCCTGGGTCAGCTCAGCGTCACGCTCGTTGGCGATCTTCTGCAGGCTGCGCAGGTAGGAGCCCGTGCCCGCCGGGATCAGGCGACCCACGATCACGTTCTCCTTCAGGCCTTCCAGCGTGTCCTTCTTACCGTGGACCGAAGCCTCGGTGAGGACGCGGGTCGTCTCCTGGAACGAGGCCGCCGAGATGAAGCTGCGGGTCTGCAGCGACGCCTTGGTGATGCCCAGCAGGACCGGTTGCACGGTGGCGATACGGCCGCCGCGCTTCTCGACCTTGGCGTTCTCGATGTCGACTTCGATCCGGTCGACGTGGTCGCCCTTGATCAGCGTCGTCTCGGCCGAGTCGATGACTTCAACCTTCTGCAGCATCTGACGGACGATGACTTCGATGTGCTTGTCGTTGATCGGCACGCCCTGCAGTCGGTAGACCTCCTGCACTTCGTTCACCAGATACTCGGCCAGCGCCTCGACGCCCTGAATGCGCAGCAGGTCGTGCGGATCGGGGTTGCCGTCGATGATGTAGTCGCCCTTCTGGATCAGATCGCCGTCGTGGACGGAGATGTGCTTGCCCTTCGGGATCAGGAACTCGACCGCTTCGCCCTGGTTGCCGTCTGCATCGACTTCCGGGGTGATCTTGATGCGGCGCTTGTTCTTGTAGTCGCGACCGAATTCGACGCGGCCGTCCATCTCGGCGATGACCGCGCAGTCCTTCGGACGGCGGGCTTCGAACAGTTCGGCCACGCGCGGCAGACCGCCGGTGATGTCGCGGGTCTTGGCGCCTTCGGTCGGGATACGGGCGACGATATCGCCCGGCTTGACCTCGTCGCCGTTGGCCACCGACAGGATGGCCCCCACGGGCAGCAGGTAACGCGCGTCAGAACCGCTCGACAGCTTGGCGTAGCTGTCGCCCTGGGTGACGCCCATGGCCGGCCGCAGGTCCGCGCCGCGCGGGCTGGCGCGCCAGTCGGAGACGACGCGCTGGGCGATGCCCGTGGCCTCGTCCGTCTCTTCCTTGACCGACAGGCCGTCGACCAGATCCTCGAAGCGCACCACGCCGCCGACTTCCGTCAGAATCGGGGTGGTGTAGGGGTCCCACTCGGCCAGGCGCTGGTTCTTGGCCACCTCGCCGCCGTCCTTGACGCGCAGGCGCGCGCCGTAAGGCACCTTGTAGGATTCGCGGTCCTTGCCGTCGACGGTCACGGTGACCACCACGTTGCGGCTCATGGCCACCGGGTCGCCGTGAGCGGCGATAACGGTCGGGCCGACCACCTTGATGACGCCGGCGTTGGTCGCCTCGAAGAAGGAGGTTTCCGCCACCTGGGCCGTGCCGCCGATGTGGAAGGTCCGCATCGTCAGCTGGGTGCCCGGCTCGCCGATCGACTGGGCGGCGATGACGCCGACCGCTTCGCCGATGTTGACGTTGGTGCCGCGCGCCAGGTCACGGCCGTAGCACATGCCGCAGATGCCGGCGTCGGCTTCACACGTCAGGGCCGAACGGACCTTGATGGACTGGACGCCGACCTTGTCGATCAGCTCGACTTCCTCTTCCTGCAGATAGGTGTCCGCAGGGAACAGGACTTCGCCGCCCGGCTCCTTGATGTCCTCGGCCGCGTAACGGCCCAGCACGCGCTGGCCCAGCGAGACGAGCACGTCTCCGCCTTCGACCACGGCGCGCAGGGTGATGCCGCGCGTTGAGCCGCAGTCTTCCTCGGTGACGATGGAGTCCTGCGCCACGTCCACCAGACGACGGGTCAGGTAACCCGAGTTGGCGGTCTTCAGGGCGGTGTCGGCCAGACCCTTACGGGCGCCGTGGGTCGAGTTGAAGTATTCAAGGACGGTCAGGCCTTCCTTGAAGTTCGAGATGATCGGCGTCTCGATGATCTCGCCCGAGGGCTTGGCCATCAGGCCGCGCATGCCGCCCAACTGCTTCATCTGGGCCTGCGAGCCACGAGCGCCCGAGTTGGCCATCATGAAGACCGAGTTGATGTCCGGCTCCTGACCCTTGATCAGAACGCGCGGCTGGGCGATTTCGCCCATCATCTCATCGGCGATCTTGTCCGTGGCCTTGGCCCAGGCGTCGACGACCTTGTTGTACTTCTCGCCCTTGGTGATCAGGCCGTCAGCATATTGCTGCTCGTACTCTTCAACCTGGGTACGGGTTTCGTTGACCAGCTGTTCCTTCTTGGCCGGGATGACGATGTCGTCCTTGCCCACGGAAATGCCGGCCTTGGCGGCTTCGCGGAAGCCCATCTGCATCATCTGGTCGGCGAAGATGACCGTCGCCTTCTGACCGCAGTGACGGTAGACCTGATCGATCAGGTTGCCGATTTCCTTCTTGGTCAGGTTCTTGTCCAGAAGGTTGTAGCCGATATTCGGGTTGTGCGGCAGCAGCGCGCCCAGCTTCATCCGGCCCGGCGTGGTGTCGATTACCTTGGTCACGACTTCGCCTTCCGAGTTCATCTCGGTCCAGCGCGCCTTGATCTTGGTGTGCAGGGTCACGACACGGGCGTCCAGCGCCGCGTCGATCTCGCCCATATTGGCGAACAGCTTGCCTTCGCCCGGCTGACCTTCCTTGACCAGCGACAGGTAGTAGAGGCCGAGCACGATGTCCTGCGACGGCACGATGATCGGCTTGCCGTTGGCGGGCGACAGGATGTTGTTCGTCGACATCATCAGCACGCGCGCTTCCAGCTGGGCCTCGAGGCTCAGCGGGACGTGCACGGCCATCTGGTCGCCGTCGAAGTCAGCGTTGAACGCCGTACAGACCAGCGGGTGCAGGCGGATGGCCTTGCCCTCGATCAGCTTGGGCTCGAACGCCTGAATGCCCAGACGGTGAAGCGTCGGCGCGCGGTTCAGCAGAACCGGATGCTCGCGGATGACCTCGTCCAGGATGTCCCAGACGGCGGGCTGTTCGCGCTCGACCATGCGCTTGGACTGTTTGACGGTGCCCGACAGGCCCTTGGCGTCCAGACGCGCGTAGATGAACGGCTTGAACAGCTCCAGCGCCATCTTCTTGGGCAGGCCGCACTCGTGCAGCTTCAGCTCGGGGCCCACGGTGATGACCGAACGGCCCGAGTAGTCGACGCGCTTGCCCAGCAGGTTCTGACGGAAGCGGCCCTGCTTGCCCTTCAGCATGTCGGCCAGCGACTTCAGCGGACGCTTGTTCGCGCCGGTGATGACGCGACCGCGGCGGCCGTTGTCGAACAGGGCGTCGACGGATTCCTGCAGCATCCGCTTTTCGTTGCGGATGATGATGTCCGGCGCGCGCAGCTCGATCAGGCGCTTCAGGCGGTTGTTCCGGTTGATGACCCGGCGATACAGGTCGTTCAGGTCCGACGTCGCGAAGCGGCCGCCGTCCAGCGGCACCAGCGGACGCAGTTCCGGCGGGATGACCGGCACGATGGTCAGGATCATCCACTCGGGCTTGTTGCCCGACTCGATGAAGGCTTCCATCAGCTTCAGACGCTTGGAGGCCTTCTTGGCCTTCAGTTCCGACGGGCTGTCGGCCAGTTCGGCGCGGTGCTTCTCGGCCTCGGCGTTCAGGTCGATCGCCATCAGCAGGTTGCGGACCGCCTCGGCGCCGATCTCGGCGGTGAAGCCGTCGTCGCCGAACTCTTCCTGATAGTGATAGAATTCGTCTTCCGTCAGCAGCTGGTTCTGCTTCAGCGGGGTCAGGCCCGGCTCGGTGACGATGTAGTTTTCGAAGTAGAGGACGCGTTCAACGTCCTTCAGCGCCATGTCCAGCATCAGCGAGATGCGCGACGGCAGCGACTTCAGGAACCAGATGTGGGCGACCGGGGCGGCCAGGTCGATGTGACCCATGCGCTCGCGGCGGACACGGGCCAGGGTGACTTCAACGCCGCACTTCTCGCAGATGATGCCCTTATACTTCATGCGCTTGTACTTGCCGCACAGGCATTCATAGTCCTTGGTCGGGCCAAAGATACGGGCGCAGAACAGGCCGTCACGCTCAGGCTTGAACGTGCGGTAGTTGATGGTTTCCGGCTTCTTGATCTCGCCGAACGACCACGAACGGATCTTCTCCGGCGACGCCAGGGCGATCTTGATCTGGTCGAAGGTCGGGGTGACCGGGACCGGGTTGAAGATGTTCAGGACTTCCTGGTTCATCTTTATTCCTTCTGCGGGAATGCCCCGCGAAAATCATTCAGAGAGGAGAACAGGCGGACCGCCCTCCCCCGCCGAGGCGAGGAAGGGCGCTTGATCCGGTCAGCTGTTTTCCAGCTCCACGTTCAGACCCAGCGAGCGCATTTCCTTCACCAGCACGTTGAAGGACTCGGGGATGCCGGCCTCGAAGCTGTCGTCGCCGCGGACGATGGCCTCGTAGACCTTGGTCCGGCCGGCCACGTCGTCCGACTTCACCGTCAGCATTTCCTGCAGGGTGTAGGCGGCGCCGTAAGCTTCCAGAGCCCAGACCTCCATTTCCCCGAAGCGCTGACCGCCGAACTGCGCCTTACCGCCCAGCGGCTGCTGGGTGACGAGCGAGTACGGGCCGATCGAGCGGGCGTGGATCTTGTCGTCGACCAGGTGGTGCAGCTTCAGCATGTACACATAGCCGACCGTGACCGGACGCTTGAACTGCTCGCCCGTCTGGCCGTCGAACAGGATCGACTGACCCGAACGATCCAGATCCGCCGATTCCAGCAGGTCCTCGATGTCCGAGATACGCGCGCCGTCGAAGACCGGAGTCGCGAACGGAACGCCCTTGGACAGGTTCTGGGCCAGTTCGATCAGCTCTTCGTCGCTCTGCGGCAGCGGGGTGTCGGCACCGTAGATCTGGGTCAGACGCGACACCAGGGCGTCACGCATTCCGCCGTCCATCCACTGCTCGAGCAAGCCCTTGATCTGCTTGCCCAGGCCAGCGGCGGCCCAACCCAGGTGGGTTTCGAAGATCTGGCCGATGTTCATGCGCGACGGCACGCCCAGCGGGTTCAGAACGATATCGACGTGGGTGCCGTCGTCCAGGTGCGGCATGTCCTCGATCGGCAGGATCTTGGAGATGACGCCCTTGTTGCCGTGACGGCCGGCCATCTTGTCGCCCGGCTGAAGCTTGCGCTTCACGGCCACGAAGACCTTGACCATCTTCATGACGCCAGGCGGCATCTCGTCGCCGCGCTGCAGCTTCTCGACCTTGTCTTCGAAGCGACGATCGAGGGCCTTACGGGCGTCCTCGAACTGCTTCTTCATGGCCTCCAGCTCGCCCATCGCCTTCTCGTCGTCGAGGGCGACCTGCCACCACAGGCCCTTGGACACTTCGGCCAGCTTCTCTTCGGTGACCTCGCCGCGACCCATGCCCTTCGGGCCGGACACGGCGGTCTTGCCGAGCAGCAGCGGCTTCACGCGGCCATAGACGTTGCGCTCAAGGATCTTGAGCTCGTCGTCGCGGTCCTTGCCCAGACGCTCGATCTCGGCGCGTTCGATGGCCACGGCGCGCTCGTCCTTGTCGATGCCGTGACGGTTGAACACGCGCACGTCGACGATGGTGCCGGCGACGCCCGGCGGCAGACGCAGCGAGGTGTCGCGCACGTCCGAAGCCTTCTCGCCGAAGATGGCGCGCAGCAGCTTCTCTTCCGGGGTCATCGGGCTTTCGCCCTTCGGCGTCACCTTGCCGACCAGGATGTCGCCCGGCTGGACCTCAGCGCCGATGGCCACGATGCCCGCTTCGTCGAGGTTGCGCAGGGCTTCCTCGCCGACGTTCGGGATGTCGCGGGTGATTTCTTCCGGACCCAGCTTGGTGTCACGCGCCATCACTTCGAACTCTTCGAGGTGGATGGAGGTGAAGATGTCGTCGCGCACGATGCGCTCGGAGATCAGGATGGAGTCTTCGAAGTTGTAGCCGTTCCAGGGCATGTAGGCGACCAGGACGTTGCGGCCCAGAGCCAGTTCGCCCAGGTCCGTCGACGGACCGTCGGCGATCACGTCGCCGGTCTTCACTTCATCGCCCACGCGCACGATCGGGCGCTGGTTGATGCAGGTCGACTGGTTGGAGCGCTGGAACTTCGACAGGCGATAGATGTCGACGCCCGAACGACCGGCGTCCACGTCGCCCGTGGCGCGAACCACGATGCGGGTGCCGTCGATCTGTTCGACCACGCCGTCACGACGGGCGATCACGACAGCGCCAGAGTCCACGGCCACGACCGCTTCCATGCCGGTGCCGACCAGCGGCGCGTCCGACTGCACCAGAGGCACGGCCTGACGTTGCATGTTGGCGCCCATCAGCGCGCGGTTGGCGTCGTCGTTTTCCAGGAATGGGATCAGGGCGGCGGCGACCGAAACGACCTGTTTCGGCGACACGTCCATCATGTCGACCGTTTCCTTGGTCAGCAGCTGGGAGTCGCCGTTGATACGGCCCGGCACCAGCTCCTCGACGATCTCGCCGTCCTTCAGGTCGATGTTGGCCTGGGCGATGACATGCTTCGCCTCTTCCATGGCCGAGATGTAGACCACCTCGTCCGTCGCCTTGCCTTCAACCACGCGACGATACGGGCTTTCGATGAAGCCGTACTTGTTCACGCGGGCGTGGGTAGCCAGGGAGTTGATCAGACCGATGTTCGGGCCTTCCGGCGTTTCAATCGGGCAGATGCGGCCATAGTGCGTCGGGTGAACGTCGCGGACTTCAAAGCCCGCGCGCTCGCGCGTCAGACCGCCCGGGCCAAGCGCCGAAAGGCGACGCTTGTGGGTGATTTCCGACAGCGGGTTCGTCTGGTCCATGAACTGCGACAGCTGCGACGAGCCGAAGAACTCGCGAACCGCGGCGGCGGCCGGCTTGGCGTTGATCAGGTCGTGCGGCATGACCGTGTCGATATCGACCGAGGACATGCGCTCCTTGATGGCGCGCTCCATGCGCAGCAGGCCGACGCGGTACTGGTTTTCCAGCAACTCGCCCACCGAACGGACCCGGCGGTTGCCCAGGTTGTCGATGTCGTCGATCTCGCCGCGGCCGTCCTTCAGGCCGACCAGGATCTGCAGCACCTTCAGCACGTCGTCCTTCTGCAGGACGCGGATTTCGTCCGAAACCTCGGGGGTTTCCAGACGCATGTTCATCTTCACGCGACCCACGGCCGACAGGTCGTAGCGCTCGGCGTCGAAGAACAGGGAGTTGAACATGGCCTCGGCCGCTTCCGGCGTCGGCGGCTCGCCCGGGCGCATGACGCGATAGACGTCGAACAGCGCGTCCTCGCGGCCCGTGTTCTTGTCCACACGCAGGGTGTTGCGCATGTAGGCGCCGACCGTGACGTGGTCGATGTCCAGCACGTCGATGGTGGTGAAGCCGTTGGCCTCCAGCAGCTCGATCGCGGCGGCGTCCAGTTCGTCGCCCGCCTCGGCGTAGATTTCGCCGGTCTGGAAGTTGACGGCGTCGGAGGCCAGATACTTGGTCAGCAGGGCGTCAGCCGCCAGCGACAGCGACTTCAGGCCGCCGTCTGCCAGCTTCTTGGCGGCGCGGGCGCTGATCTTCTGGCCAGCGGGAGCAACCACTTCGCCGGTGTCGGCGTCGACCAGATCGAACTCCGGCTTCACGCCGCGCCAGCGTTCCGGCTTGTAGGGCGTGACCCAGCCTTCGCCGCGCTTCTCGTAGGGAACGGTCTCGTAGAAGGTCTTGAGGATCTCTTCCCCGTCCATGCCCAGGGCATAGAGGAAGGTCGAGGCCGGCAGCTTACGGCGGCGGTCGATGCGGACATAGACGATGTCCTTGGCGTCGAATTCAAAGTCCAGCCACGAGCCGCGATAAGGGATCACGCGGGCGGCGAACAGCAGCTTGCCCGAGGAGTGGGTCTTGCCCTTGTCGTGGTCGAAGAAGACGCCCGGCGAGCGGTGCATCTGCGAGACGATCACGCGCTCGGTGCCGTTGACGATGAAGGTGCCCTTGTCCGTCATGAGCGGGATGTCGCCCATGTAGACGTCCTGCTCCTTGATGTCCTTGACCGAACGGGCGCCCGTTTCTTCCTCGGTCTCGAACACGATCAGGCGCAGCTTGACCTTCAGCGGCGCGGCATAGGTCATGTCGCGCTGGATGCATTCCTCGACGTCGTACTTCGGGTCCTCGAACTCGTAGGAGACGTATTCCAGAACGGCGCGTTCGTTGAAGTCCTTGATCGGGAAGACCGACTTGAAGACCGCTTCAATGCCCTCGTCGTTGCGCAGGCCCGGGCGCGACTCGCGCTGCAGGAACTGCTCATAGGAAGCGCGCTGAACCTCGATCAGGTTCGGCATCTGCACGGCTTCGGGGATGCGCCCGAAGCTGTAGCGAATGCGCTTCTTGCCGGTGAACGACGTGGCGGCAGCGATCTTACCCAAGGCGAGACCGTCGGTGGACTTGGCCATTCTGTTTTCCCAATCGCGGCCCCTTGCGAGGCCCGCTCTCAATGCAGCAGCCACGGCGCGCCGATCGGCGATCCGTGACCGTAAATGTCTCTCGGCGCCCACCCTCGATCCGCGAGCGGATCAGGACGCCTGGATGTATCCGCCCCCTTGGGGAGGGGCGACGCCTTCGCACCGGTCGGAGGGCGACAAACCGGGCCTCGGCGCTTTCGCGCGGGATTCATGGAATCTGCGAACGCGCATATATACGCCCTTCTTCGGCGAAATAAAGGCCCCTCACGCAGGCAGTCGACAGTTTCGATCAGCGTGATAAGCCTAGCCTTATGAAGCACATCGCCCTGCCCGCCCTCGCCGCCCTGTCGCTGGCCGCCTGCGCCTCGACGCCCGATGTCGACTACCCCGGCCTGCGCGAACCGGTCGGCCCGGCGACGCAGGAGAACTGGGAGGTCGGTCAGGCCGCCTATCTGATGTGGAACGGGCTGCGCCCCGGCTGGACTTCGGCGCCGTCGGGCCTGCAATACCGCCGCATCGGCAAGGCCAACCCGGACGGCGCCCAGCCGGTCGCGACCGACATGGTCAAGGTCCATTATCGCGGCACCTTCATCGACGGGCGCGAGTTCGACAGCTCCTATTCGCGCAACGAACCGGCCACCTTCCCCCTGAACCGCGTCATCAAGGGCTGGACCGAGGGCGTGGCCCTGATGCGCGAAGGCGAAACCTATCAGTTCGTCATCCCCGCCGATCTGGCCTATGGCCCGCGCTGGATGGGCACGGACATCCCTGCGAATTCGGTCCTGCGCTTCACCGTCGAACTGCTGGAAGTGAATCCGCAGGGCTGACGCGCCGCTCGACATAGATTTGGGAGCTAACTCTAATCCCCGCTCATCCCGGCGTCCGCCGGGATGAGCGGGATGGAAACCTATAGCCTCTCCGCAGCATCGACACGGAATCGTCATCCGTCTTGACGCGGCCTGCGACACATTGTCGTCTGCGACGCCTTGTCGAGGTCGCCGGGGCGGCCGTCCTGTGAGATCGCCGTCATGAAGCACTTCCTTTTGGCCGTCAGCGCTGTCGCCCTTCTGCAATCGGCCGGAGGCGCCGCCCTGGCCCAGGTCGGCACGCCCGCCCTGCCCGTAGCCCTGACGCCGATCCCTGCAGCCAAGGACGTCGCCTATCCCGGCGTCATCAAACTGGACGTGGACGCCACCGACATCGACCGCCGCCTGATCCAGGTGCGCCAGACCATTCCGGTCAGCGGCCCGGGTCCGCTGATCCTGTTCTACCCGCAGTGGATTCCCGGCCATCACGGCCCGGTCGGCCCGGTCGCCAACGTCGGCGGCCTGACCTTCACCGCCAACGGCCAGCGGCTGGAATGGGTGCGCAACACCCTTCAGCCCTGGGCCTATCAGATCGAGGTGCCCGCCGGCGTCAGCCAGGTCGAGGCCGCCTTCCAGTGGCTGACGCCGATCGAGGGCAGTCAGGGCCGTGTCACCGTCACGCCCGAAATGGCCAACGTCCAGTGGGACAAGACCCTGCTCTATCCGGCGGGCTATTATTCGCGGCAGATCACCTTCCAGCCGACGCTGAAACTGCCGGTGGGCTGGAACTACGGCACGGGTCTGGACACCGTCAGCTTCGAGAACGGCGTGGCGACCTTCGCCCCCATCACGCTGGAGCATCTGGCCGACAGCCCGGTCTTTGCGGGCGCCCACTATCGCCAGTTCGACCTTGATCCGGGCGGCCGCTCGCCCGTGCGGCTGAACGTCATCGCCGACACCGCCAAGATGCTGGAGGCGAGCGACGAGCATATCCAGTTGCACCGCAATCTGGTCCAGCAGGCCGACCGCCTGTTCGGCGCGCGCCACTATGACCACTACGACTTCCTGCTCGCGGTGACGGACAAGCTGGGCGGCATCGGGCTGGAGCACCACCGCTCGTCCGAGAACAGCGCCGATGTGAAGTATTTCACCGACCGCGAGGCCACGCTGGCCGACCGCGACCTGCTGGGTCACGAATACACCCACAGCTGGAACGGCAAATGGCGCCGCCCCGCCGACCAGCTGACGCCCAATCTGAACGAGCCGCTGCAGAACTCCCTGATGTGGGTCTATGAGGGCCAGACGCAGTACTGGGGGCTGGTGCTGACCGCCCGCGCGGGCCTGATGAGCAAGCAGCAGGCGCTGGACGTACTGGCCATGACCGCCGCCAGTTTCCAGAACATCCCCGGCCGCCAGTGGCGCGCCATGCAGGACACCACCAACGACCCCATCATCAGCCAGCGCCGCCCCCAGCCGTGGAGCAGCTATCAGCGCAGCGAGGACTATTACCGCGAAGGCTCGCTGATCTGGCTGGACGCCGACACCCTGATCCGCGAACGCACGGGCGGGAAGAAGTCGCTGGATGACTTCGCCAGGGCCTTCTTCGGCGTCGAGGACGGCAACTGGGATCCGTCGCCCTTCACCTTCGACGATGTGACCACGACGCTGAACGGGGTGCAGCCCGAGAACTGGGCCGCCTTCCTGCGCGAGCGGCTGGACGCCGTGGGTCCGAACGCGCGCGGGCCGCTGGATGGCATCGAGCGCGGCGGCTATCGCCTCGTCTTCAAGGAAGAACCGTCCGGCTATATGGGCGCCCTGTATAAAGAGCTGGAGCGTAACGACTTCACCTATTCGCTCGGCTTCATGATGAACAAGTCGAACCGGATCACTTCCGTCCTGTGGGGCGGGCCGGCGTTCGAGCAGGGCCTGACCTCGGGCTGGGAAGTCGTCGCCGTCGGCGGCCGCGCGGCCTCGGCCGATGGGCTGAAAGAGGCCGTCACCGCCGCCAAGGGATCGTCTCAGCCGATCGAGTTGATCCTGAAGAACGGCGACGTCTTCAAGACGGTGCGCTTCGATTATCACGACGGCCTGCGCTATCCGCATCTGGAGCGGATCGAGGGCACGCCCGACCGGCTGGGCGACATCCTGTCCCCGCGACGGCGCTAAAGCCGCGCACCACGCCTCTCCCTCCCCTTCATGGGGAGGGTGGTCGCAGCGAAGCGAAGACCGGGTGGGGAGGGCCAGGCGATCCTGGCCTCGACAGAATCCTGACCCCCGCGCTTGAATAGCCTGGCCGCCCCCACCCGGCTTCGGCCTGACGGCCTCAGCCACCCTCCCCATGAAGGGGAGGGAGAAGGTCGCGCTGGGCCAGAAACGCCGCTACAGCTTCTGCATGACCCTGACCCAACGCCTGCCCGCCGCCGCCCTCGCCCTGTTGCTGACCTCCGCCGCGCCTGCGGCCTTCGCCAATGACTGGAACGGCCCGCAGGCGCCCGCCGCGCCGACGCCGCAGAACACGCCGCTGGCCCTGCCCCGCGCCCTGCCGCCGATCCCCGCGCCGACGGCTGCGACCTATCCCGGCGTCATCCGTCATGAAGTCGACGCCACCGACGTCGAGAAGAAGATCGTCCGCGTGCGCCAGACCATCCCGGTCACGCCCGGTCCTCTGGTCCTGCTCTATCCGAAATTCCTGCCCGGCAACCACGCCCCGACCGGCCCGATCCAGCTGATTTCCGGCGTGACGGTGCAAGGAAACGGCTCTGATGGCTCGGGGCGCATCGACTGGCTGCGCGACACCATCGACCCCTACGCCTTCCACCTCGACGTGCCGCAGGGCGTCAGCGAGATCACCGTCGACTTCCAGTGGCTGACCCAGCCGGACAACTCGACCTGGCGCGTGGTCATGACGCCCGAAATGGTCAATCTGCAGTGGGAGAAGGCCCTGCTCTATCCGGCGGGCTATCATTCGACCGGCATCACCTTCGCCACCTCGATCCGCCTGCCGCAGGGCTGGAAATACGCCGCCGCCCTGGACACAGAAAGCTTCATCGACGGACTGGCGACGTTTGCGCCGACCGACCTCTACACCCTGATCGACAGCCCCCTGTTCGGCGGCGCCCACTTCCAGCGCATCGCCATCGACCCGCGCCGAGGCGATGGCGAAGGCGCCGTCCACCTGAACATCGTCGCCGACGCGGCCAAGAATCTGGCCCCCACGCCCGAACAACTGGGCCTGTTCGAAAATCTGGTCGCCCAGACGGACCGGCTGTTCGGCGCCCGCCCCTATGACCGCTATGACTTCCTGCTGGCGGCCACATCCAAGCTGGGCGGCATCGGGCTGGAGCATCACCGCTCGTCCGAGAACTCGGTCCCGGCCGACTTCTTCACCAACTGGGGCAAGAGCATGGGCGCGCTCGGCCTTCTGCCGCATGAGTTCACCCACGCCTGGAACGGCAAGCGCCAGCGCCCGGCCGACGAACTGACCGCCAACCACAACGTCCCGACCCAGAACACCCTTCTGTGGGTCTATGAGGGCCAGACCCAATATTGGGGCGAGGTGTTGACCGCCCGGTCGGGACTGGCGTCCAAGGCCGACGCCCTGACCAATCTGGCCGGGATCGCCGCCTTCTATGAGAACCAGCCCGGTCGCGGCTGGCGCCCGCTTCAGGACGTGAACAACCACAACCTGCTCGGCTATCGCACCAGCAGTCCCTACCCCTCATGGACGCGCGGCACCGGCGACTATTACCGCGAGGCCCTGCTGATCTGGCTGGACGCCGACACCCTGATCCGCGAGGCGACGGGCGGGAAGAAGTCGCTGGACGACTTCGCCAAGGCCTTCTTCGGCGGCGACGACGGGTCATGGGCGCCGCGCGGTTATGTGTTCGAGGATGTGGTTAAGGCGCTGAACGCCGTCCATCCGCACGACTGGGCGAGCTTCCTGCGCACCCGTCTGGACGCCAGCGGACCGGACGCCAAGGCGCCGCTGGATGGTCTGACGCGCGGCGGCTATCGCCTGACCTATACCGACAGCCTGACCGCCGATGAAAAGCGCGTCCTGTCTGACTGGGCCACGGACTTCCAGTATTCGCTGGGCTTCACCCTGTCGGTGTCGAACCGGCTGACCGGCGTCCGCTGGGGCGGCCCGGCGTTCGAGGCCGACATCGGACCGGGCTGGGAACTGGTGGCCGTCAACGATGTCGCCGCCTCGGCCGAGAAGCTGCGCGACGCCGTCACCGCCGCCAAGGGAACCGACGCCCCGGTCCGCCTGCTGCTGAAAAACGGCGAGCGCTATCGCACCGTCGATTTCGACTATCACGACGGCCTGCGTTACCCGCGGCTGGAGCGGATCGCCGGAACGCCCGACCGACTGGGCGACATCTTCGCCCCGCGCCGCCGCTAGGGGGGCCGACGGCGCGCCGCGCACATGATGGCTTGGCGCAACAGGCCGGTGCGGTTTAACCTGTTCCGGACGGGCGCCGCTTCGGACCGCCCACATGAGAACTCGGCCCATGCCGGAGACCCCTGGCGCGCCCGGACGGCGCGACACGCGGTCCCTGCCTCGAAGGCCCCGCAGCAGCGGGCCTTTCGATCGGGAGGCGCCCCTCTATGGCGCCCTCGACCTGGGGACCAATAATTGCCGCCTGCTGATCGCGCGCCCGTCGCGCGACGGCTTTCGCGTGGTGGATTCCTTCAGCCGCATCGTGCGTCTGGGCGAGAGCCTGTCGCGCACCGGCCGTCTGGACGACCGGGCGATGGACCGGGCCTATGACGCCCTGGCTCTGTGCGCCGAACGTCTCGTGCGCAAGGGCGTCGACCCACAACGCCTCAGCGCCGTCGCCACCCAGGCCTGCCGCATGGCCGAGAACGGCCCCACCTTTGTCGAGCGGGTGCGGCGCGGCACCGGCCTGCGGCTGCGGATCATCGACCCGGCCGAAGAGGCCGCCCTGTCGGTCGCGGGCTGCCTCAACCTGTTCGACCCGCGCGCAGAGGCGGTGCTGGTGATCGACGTGGGCGGCGGCTCGACCGAACTGTCCTGGCTGATGAAGGGACCGCGCGGCTTCGACACCGTGGCGTGGATGTCGGCGCCGCTGGGCGTGGTCAGTCTGGCCGAACGTCACCCCGAACCGGAAGGCAGCCCGCCCGAGTGGTATGAGGCCATGGTCGCCGACTTCGGGGCCGCCATCGCCGTCGGCGGCCCCGAAGGCCCCGACTTCCTGGCCCGCGTCGGCGCCGGGCGCGGCCATATGGTCGGCACTTCAGGCGCCATCACCAGTCTGGCGGGCATCCATCTGGGGCTGAAACGCTATCAGCGCGATCTGGTCGATGGATTGTGGATGACGCGCGGCGACTGCGAGAAGGCCGCCGACCGCCTGATCGCGCTTGGCCCCGCCGGGCGGGCGGCGGAAAACTGCATCGGGCCGGACCGGGCCGATCTGGTGCTGGCGGGCGCCGCGATCCTTGAGGCGGTGCAGCGGGCATGGCCGTGCGAGCGGGTGCGCGTGGCCGACCGCGGCCTGCGCGAGGGCCTGCTGCTGCAGAAGATGCGCGAGGACCGCCAGCCGAAACCCCGCAAACGGCGCCGACGCAGGCGCGGCGGCGGCGGTGGCGAATAGACACAACCTTCTCCCTCCCCGTCCCGGGGAGGGAGAAAGTCGCGCTCAGTTCACCTCAGCTGGCAATTCGATGTCGCAGACCGAAAAATCCGCGCCCTTTTCCGCGCGCTTCCTCTCGACCAAATCGCGGAACGGGGCGCTGGAAGCGCTCAACACCCGCACAGACGGACGCTCCGCCTCGGGCAGATCACCCGCCACGCGCACGCGCGTCATGACGTCAGGATCGGCGACGATGCCATCGGGATTGGGGCTGAACTTCAGGGCGCGCACGACGTCCAGCCCCGCAACCCCCCTTCCCCAGACGGTGTATCGCTTGTCCAGCGCCGGATAGGGCTGGCGCATCAGGAAGAACTGGCTGTTGGCGCTGTCGGGCGCATCGTCACGCGCCATGCCCGCGACGCCGGGACAATACAGCCCCCACGCATGAACCTTGCCGTCCGCCGTCGTCGCCATCACGGCGTCGGGCTGGGTCTGGACCGGCAGCGACTGGATGAAGCCGATCCGCGCGCCGGCCGGCTCCGCAACGGCGGCAAAGGGCGTATGCGCGTCGCGGCGGAAGGTGAACTCGGCCTTCAGGTCCGGGTGCCAGCTCTGGCCATCACCGGTGCCCAGAGGATCGCCGGTCTGGGCCATGAAGCCGTCGATGACGCGGTGCCACTTCTGCCCGTCATAGAAGCCCGCCTTGGCCAGCAGACGGATGCGATCGACGTGTCCCGGCGCCGCCTCGGGCGTCATTTCGACGAGGATGCGGCCCTTGCTGGTGTCGATGACCAGCAGATTGTCCGGCGCCACGGCCCGCCAGTCCGCCTCTGCGAACAGGGGCGCGGCGGCGTCAGGCGCAGGCGTCTGCGCCCCGGCGGATGCAGCGAAGACGGCGCTCGCCCAAAAGGCTGCGCCGATAATCCGAAGTCCGTGCCTCATGCCCCGCCCCTCCCCGGCGTGAGCGACGCCCTCAGCCTCCCTGCACGGGCGGCTGGACGTCGCAGATGTTGAAGGTCCCGCCCTTTTCAGCGCGCGCGGCCTCGACGGCGGCGTTGAAGGGCGCCGAGCCGGGGTTGGCCACGCTGATCGTCGGGCGCTCGCCTTCAGGCATGGCCGAGGCCAGCCGCACGCGGGTCATGGCGTCGGCGTCGGGGCCGACGGCGCCGTCGTTGGCGTCATTACCCGCCTTCAGCGTCTTCAGCACTTCCAGCCCCTGAACCACGCGGCCGAAGACGGTGTAGCCGCCGTTCAGATTGTCGTTCTGGCCCATCATCAGGAAGAACTGGCTGTTGGCGCTGTCGGGCGAACCGGCGCGCGCCATGCCCGCCACGCCGGGGCAGAACAGCCCCTGGGCCGAGGTCTTGAAGTCCGCCGTCACGAACATCTGGGCGTCAGGCTGGGTCACGATGGGGATGGAGCCCATGATGCCGCGCAGGCCCGCGCCGCTGTTCTCGACCGGGGCGAAGCCGCTGTCGCGGCCGCGACGGAAGGTGAACTCGCCCTTCATGTCCGGCAGTTCGCTGCCGCCTGCGCCGGTGCCCTGGGGGTCGCCGGTCTGGGCCATGAAGTTCGGAATGACGCGGTGGAACTTCAGCCCGTCATAAAAGCCCTGATTGGTCAGGGTGCGGATGCGCTCGATGTGGTTCGGCGCCACGCGCGGCTCCAGCTCCACAAGGATGCGGCCCTTGGCCGTGTCGATCACCCACAGGTTCTCGGGCGACACCGTGCGCCAGTCTCCCGACTGGGCGACCGCTCCGCCGGCCAGCAGGGTCAGCCCCGCCGCCAGCGCCATCACAGACTTGATCTTCAAACCCGACCTCAATCCTTCTTGACCTTGGCCAACACGCTCGCGGCGACCGCGGGGCTGACGAAGCTGTCGATCCGGCCGTCCAGCCGGGCGATTTCCTTCACCAGTCGCGAGGCGATCGCCTGATGCCGCGGATCGGCCATCAGAAACACCGTCTCTATGTCGCTGTTGAGGCGCTGATTCATCGCCGTCATCTGGAACTCATACTCGAAATCGGCGACCGCGCGCAGACCGCGTATGATGACGCTGGCGTCCAGTTCCTCTGCAAAGTGCATCAGCAGGCTGGAAAACGGCCGCACCTCGATGTCGGCGTTGAAGCGCGCGACCTCGGCCTTGATCATCTCGACCCGTTCGGCGGTCGAGAACAGCGGGCCCTTGTCGTCGTTCTTGGCCACGCCGATGACCAGCCGGTCCACCAGCTTGACCGCCCGCCCGATGATATCGAGATGGCCGTTGGTGACCGGGTCGAAGGTGCCCGGATAAAGTCCGATACGCATGGCCAGCGGCCTCCCCATCGTTTGGGTTCGTTTAGCAGGTGCGAAATGAACGGCCTAGATTTTCTGACGCGGCTGTGATCGCCAAAGGTCGCCGATCTGCTGCACCGCACCCGCCGCGCCGGGGAAAACATGGCTGTCGACGGCTGCGATTTCGGCGGCAGGTGTGGCGCTGTTGCACACAAAAGCGCCGTCAAAGCGGGAAAGATCGGCCAGGGCGACGCCCTCGGTCCTTTGTGGCGACCCGGTGCGGGTCAGCGCATCGCGGATCAGGGCCTGCGCCACGCCGTCCAGCATGGGCGCATCCGGCCAGACCACCGCATCGCCCTGGATAAAGCCGATATTCCACAGCGAGCCTTCGGAAATCCGCCCCTCTACATCCGTGAACAGGGCGTCGTCATAGCCCGCCAACCGCGCCATGCGCCGCGCCCGGAGCAGGCCCATCGTGGCGACGTGCTTCAGATGCGGCGCCTCACGCCCATAGGTCTGACTTTGCAGGCGCAGGCCCTGCGGCAGGGGCGACGGCGGCGGCGAGACGCTGATCATCACCTGCGGCGCGCCGATCCAGTCCGGTTGGCGCAACGACAGTTCGCGGGAAAACAGGGTGATGCGCAGCCAGGCCTCGGTTCGACTACCCAGAGCCGCCCGCATCTGATCGCGCAGGCGATCTTCGACCACGGCCTCGCCGAACAGTTCGAGCGCCGAGGTTTTCAGGCGTTCCAGATGCCGGTCCAGCCCGCGCACGCCCCCCTGCTCCACGCCGAAGGAGGTCAGGGCGCCGTAGTTGATCAGGGCCTGATGACCCAGGTCCTCAATCCCGGCGGGACGGCCGTCGATCCAGAGTTCAGGAGCAACGGCCATTCAGGATCAGCCCTCGCCGCCCTCGACTGCCGGGGCGTCGCCCGCGTCGCCGTCTTCATCGTCGCCGCCGGAATCGGCCAGACGTTCGACCGAGACGACCTTCTCGTCCTTGCCGGTGCGGAAGATGGTCACGCCCTGGCTGGAGCGGCCGACGATGCGGACCTGTCCGACCGGAGTGCGGATCATCTGGCCGCCGTCGGTGACCAGCATCAGATCGTCCGTCTCCTCGACCGGGAAGGCGGCGGCCAGACGCGTGCCTGCGCGACCGCCCAGACCGTGGGCCGTCAGCCCCTGCCCGCCGCGGCCCGTGCGGCGATACTCATAGGCCGAGGACCGCTTGCCGAAGCCCGTTTCCGTGACCGTCAGGATGAACTGCTCGGCCGCGCCCAGTTCGGCGATGCGCTCCACGGACAGGGCGGCGTCGCCCGCATCCTCGTCGTCCGCCTCGACCGTGACGCCTTCGTCTTCTGCGTCAGCCCCGGCCAGCGCCTTACGCATGGCGTTGGCGTGTTTGACATAGGCGGCGCGTTCTTCCGGCGTGGCGTCCACACGGCCCAGAATGGCCATGGAGATGACCGTGTCGCCGTCCTGCAGGCGGATGCCCCGCACGCCGGTCGAATCGCGGCCCTTGAACACGCGCACATCGTCGGCCTTGAAGCGGATGGCCCGGCCCAGCGCGGTCGTCAGCAGCACATCGTCCTCGGCCGTGCACAGGCCGACGCCGACCATGGCGTCGCCGTCTTCCAGCTTCATGGCGATCTTGCCCGCGCGGTTCACCGTGGCGAAATCGCTGAGCTTGTTGCGGCGCACGTCGCCCGAGCGGGTGGCGAACATGATGTCGTAGTCGCCCCAGGTCGCCTCATCCTCAGGCAGAGGCAGCACGTTCATGATGCTGTCGCCCGGCTCGATCGGCAGCAGGTTGACGAAGGCCTTGCCGCGCGACTGCGGATTGCCCAGCGGCAGGCGCCAGGTCTTCAGCTTATAGGCCTTGCCGTTGGTGGCGAAGAACAGGACCGGCGTGTGGGTCGAGGCGCTGAAGACGCTGGTGACGACGTCCTCATCCTTCATCGACATGCCGCTGCGGCCCTTGCCGCCGCGATGCTGGGTCCGATAGGCGTTCAGCGCCACGCGCTTGACGTAGCCGGTGTGGGTGACGGTGACGACCATGTCCTCGCGCGGGATCAGGTCTTCGTCCTCCATCTCGGCGTCGCCCTCGCCGATCAGGGTGCGGCGCTCGACCCCGAACTGCTCCTTCACCAGCAGCAGGTCTTCGCGGATGATGGCCAGGACGTTGGCGCGGTCCGACAGGATGGTCAGATGGCCCTGAATGGTGTCGGCCAGGGTGCGCGCCTCGCCGAAGATGTCGTCGCGGCCCAGACCCGTCAGACGCGACAGCGTCAGGGCCAGGATGGCGCGGGCCTGTTCGTCGGTCAGGCGGATCTTGTCGCCTTCCACCAGCACGGTGCGCGGGTCGGCGATCAGCTCGACCAGGGCCATCATGTCCCCGACCGGCCAGGCCTTGGCCTGCAGCCGCTCGCGCGCCTCGGCCGGATCGGCCGAGCTGCGGATGATGTGGATCACCTCGTCGATGTTGGCGACGGCGACGGCCAGACCGACCAGGACGTGGCCGCGGTCGCGGGCCTTGGCCAGTTCGAACTTGACCCGGCGGACCACCACTTCCTCGCGGAAGTCGAGGAAGATCTGCAGCAGGGCGCGCAGGCCCATCTGTTCAGGACGGCCGTGGTTCAGCGCCAGCATGTTGACGCCGAACGAGGATTGCAGCGCCGTATAGCGATACAGCTGGTTCAGGATCACATCGCCCGAAGCGTCGCGCTTCAGCTCGATGACGATGCGCATGCCCAGACGGTCGGACTCGTCGCGAACGTCGGCGATGCCTTCCAGACGCTTCTCGCGCACCATTTCGGCGATGCGCTCGATCAGGGTCTGCTTGTTCACCTGATAGGGCAGTTCGGTGATGATGATGGCGTCGCGATCCTTGCGGATCTCTTCGATCGACGCCTTGCCGCGCACGATGACCGAGCCGCGTCCGTCGCGCAGGGCGTTGCGCGGCGCCGTGCGGCCCATGATCTCGCCGCCCGTGGGGAAGTCCGGCCCCGGCACGATGTCCAGCAGGGCGTCGTCCGACACGTCCGGATCGTCCAGCAGGGCGACCGAGGCGTCGATCACTTCGCGCAGATTGTGCGGCGGGATGTTGGTCGCCATGCCGACGGCGATGCCGCCCGCGCCGTTGACCAGCAGGTTCGGAATCCGCGCCGGCAGGACGACAGGCTCAAGTTCCTTCTCGTCGTAGTTCGGCTGGAAATCGACCGTGTCTTTTTCGATGTCGGTCAGCAGGGCCACGGCGGCCGGGGCCATCTTGGCCTCGGTGTAACGCATGGAGGCCGGCATATCGCCGTCGACCGAGCCGAAGTTGCCCTGACCGTCGACCAGCATCAGCCCCATGGAGAAGTCCTGGGCCATGCGGACCAGCGCCATATAGACCGAGGCGTCGCCATGCGGGTGGAACCGGCCCAGCACGTCGCCGACCACGCGGGCGCACTTGGAATAGGCGCGCTCGGGCGTCATGTTCAGGTCGTGCATCGAATACAGGATGCGACGATGCACCGGCTTCAGACCGTCGCGCGCGTCCGGCAGGGCCCGGCTGACGATCACGCTCATGGCGTAGTCGAGGTAGGAGCGCTTCAGCTCATCCTCGATGGTGATGGTCGAAATATCGCCCGGCGCCATGGGGGCGGCGTTTTGATAACTGTCGTCGGTCAAGGAAATCAGGCTTTAAATGGCCGGAATCGGAACGTGATCCGCTGTTCCGGTTTCTAGCATCCGGGGGCCGTGGTGGCAAAGAAACGCCGCTGAAATCCCCCTGTCGTCAAAGGAAGAAAGCCATGCGCCCGATCTCTTCGCCTCTGATCCTCTCCGGCCTGTCCGCCGCGCTGCTGATGGCGAGCGCCGCCTGCAGCCAGCAACCCGCCGAACACGCCGCCGCCCCGGACGCCGCCCACAACGCCGCTCACAACGCCGCCGCCCCGGCCGAGCGCGCGACGCCGGGCCAGACCTCTCAGGTCTCCATCGTCAACGGACAGGGCGCCGACATCGGCAAGGCGACCCTGACACAAGGCGCCACCGGCCTGCTGATCAAGGTCGAGGCCACCGGCCTGACGCCCGGCTGGCACGGCATCCATTTCCACGCCACGGGCCATTGCGAGGCGCCCTTCACCTCGGCCGGCGCCCACATCAACCACGGCGACCCGAAACAGCCGCACGGCCTGCTGAACGCCGAAGGCCCCGATGACGGCGACCTGCCCAACGTTTTCGCCGACGCCCGCGGCGCCGTGAACGCCGAGGTCTTCACCACCCGCGCCCGCCTGGCCGACAAGGGTCCGGGCCAGTGGCTGCTGGACGACGACGGCTCGGCCCTGGTGATCCACGCCAACGCCGACGACCATTCCAGCCAGCCGATCGGCGGCGCGGGCGACCGCGTAGCCTGCGCCGTCATCAAGGCGCCGTAAGCACCCTCAAACCTTGGCGGGAGCGCCGGCGCGCAGGCCGCGCTCCCCCAGGGCCACGGTGATGACGCCCAGCAGGGCGATCGCGACCCCGGTCATGATCTGGGGCGTCAGCACATCGCCCATGAACAGGCCGCCGATCATGATCGACACCAGCGGCGAGCCCAGCAGATAGGGCGTCACCCGCCCGGCCTCGCGCCGTTGGACCAGCCAGAACATCAGGCTGGTGGCGAACACCGACGACACCAGCCCCGCCCAGAACAGCGTGCCCCACACCAGCGGCGGCGCAGCCCTGGCCGCCTCCCACTGGCCCGTCTCGAACAGGGCCGAACCCATGGTCAGCACCGGAAAGGCCATCAGCGCCAGCAGCCCCTGCATCTTCAGCGGCGGGATCGAGGTGGTGCGGCGCGCGATCACCGTCGTCAGCGCCCATGCCGATGCGCCCAGCGCCCCGACCAGAATGGCCTTCCAGTCCTTCAGCGCGTGCGGGTCCAGCGTCATCCACGCGACGCCGAGGAAGGCGATCACCAGTCCGACCGTCGCCATTCTTGATATCCGCTCGCCCAGCAACAGGAAGGCGAACAGCGACGTCAGCGGAATCCACAACTGGGTCGACACCGTCACCGGGCTGACGTCATTGGCCAGCCAGAAGGCCAGATAGATCAGGCCATAATGAACCGGCCCGCCCACCACGGCGATGATCAGCAGGCTCTTCCAGTTCGGAAACGGCGGGCGCACGAACCACACCAGACAGGCGGCGGCGATGGCGAAGCGCAGCGCCCCGGTCATCAACGGCGGCAGGGCCTCGGTGGCGATCTTGGCGGCGGCGTTGTTCACCCCCCAGATGACCAGAACGGCCACGATGGCGGCGATCTCAAGCGGCGTCAGCGCGTGCGGGGAGGAAGAGGAGCTGGACACACTCCATGCTTGCCACAAGGCGCGACGTTTCGCCTCTCACGAAGCATGACCGCAGGTTACCCCCATCCATGCGCGCCCTCCGTCATCCCGGAAACGGCGCAGCCGTTATCCGGGACCGCTCCACACGCCCGGGTCGCGCCCCCGGCGGGCACGCTAACCACGCCGCGACGAACGGGTTATAGAGGCCGCCATGAAGACCCCTGCCCTGCTGTCCGCCCTCGCCATCCTGACCGCCTGCATCGCCGCTGCGCCCGCGATGGCCCAGCCAACGGTCGTCGTCTCGCCTCAACCTCTGCCGATCGACGACGCCCGGCCGCGCGTCTTCCTGGGCGGCAGCATCGACATGGGCGGCGCGCCCGACTGGCAGGCGGCGCTGACGCAGGCCCTGTCCGACATGGACGTGACCGTGCTGAACCCCCGCCGCCCCGACTGGAACCCCGCCTGGCGCCCCGAGGCGGACGAGCCTGAGTTCCTGCGGCAGGTCGAATGGGAGCTGGCCGCGCTGGAAAGCGCCGACGTCATCGTCATGTATTTCGCGCCCGGCACGCAGAGCCCGATCAGCCTGCTGGAAATGGGCCTGCACGCGCGCGGCGGAAAGCTGATCGTGCTGGCCCCCGACGGCTTCTGGCGCAAGGGCAACATCGACATCACCGCCCGCGCCTATGGCGTACGTCAGGTGCAGACGATGGACGAACTGACCGCCGCCGTCCGCCAGTCCCTGACCGAAGCCGCCGAGAAGGGCCGCTTCGCGCGTTAGAAGACCGGCTTGGCCACCATCAGCCAATAGATGCCGATCACGCCTGCAAAGGCGGGCCAGCCCAGGATGAACCAGCCCCGGAACAGGCGATAATAGGCGGCGGGCAACGCCTCGCCCGTATCCGCAGCCGTCTGAGCCAGACGCGCCATCTTCATCTGCATCCACACCACCGGCAGCCAGCAGACGCCGATCAGCACATAAAGCGCATAGGCCGCCAGCAGCCACGGCTCGGTCAGGGCGTATCCCTGCAGATGGATCAGGCCCAGTCCGCTGATCGGCTGAACCACCACGGCGCTGGCGGTGAAGACGAAGTCAGCCAGCACGACGATTCTGCCGACCGCCGCAATCGTCGCGACGTCGCGGCTCATGTGGGCGCGCAGCATGAAGAAGGCGATGCCCGCCCCCGTGCCGAACAGCACTGCCCCCGAGAGGATGTGGATGATCTTCAGGGTCAGATACAGCATCAGCGCCTCGCGTCCGTCGCCGCCACGAACAGGCACAGGGCCATCATCGGCAGCACCTTGAGCCACGGCCCCAGCGGGTCGATCCAGTAGTGCGGCAGGCTGAGCGTACCGGCGATCAGATAGCTGACCGTGGCCACACACATCAGGATCGCCACGCGCGCCGTCCACGGCCGCACGAACAGCGCCAGCCCCAGCACCACGTCCAGCAACGCGCCCCACCATGCGATCGGCCCCGCCCAGCGGCCGAAACCGCCTTCATGCAGAATGGAGACCGCCCCGTTCCAGCCCGGGCCGAAGCTGATCAGGCCGGTGATCAGCCAGAACAGGCCCAGTGTCAGGATGGAGACCGGCCGCACGAACCACAGCCGCGCGTGCCAGACGTCCTGAACCGAGGCTGGCGTTTCGGCCAGAAAGCGACGGAAGCCGCGCGCGCGGACGCCCAACCGCTCGGCCCAGCCGCTGTCGACGCCGGACACGTCGTGATCCATCTGGCGGATCGCCGTGCTGCGGATGGGCGACGACCAGCCCAGTCGTCCCAACACGTCGCCGATCATCAGCGCAGGCCCAGCCAGAACACGCGGAACGCGCACCACCGGCGCGGGCGAAAGGCCCAGCCACCCGCGATAAAGCCGCACCGTCTCGATCATGCTGACCGCTTCCGGCCCCGGCATGTCGAATGTCTCATGCACTGGCGCACCCGGCTTCAACGCCGCCACGACCACCTCGCCCAGATCGGACAGGGCGATGGGACGGAAAACCTGATCTCCGCCAACCACCGGGCTGAACAGGGGAAAGGCCGCCAGCGCCCGGATCAGGCCGGTCCCACCGAAGGCCGCCCGGTCCACCACCAGCGACGGGCGCAGGATCAGCCAGTCCAGAGCGGCGGCGCGGACCAGCCGTTCCGTCTCAGCCTTGGTGCGGGCATAGGCCGTGCCCGCCGCATCATCGGCGCCCACGGCGGAAATATGGATCAGGCGACGCACGCCCGCCTGCTCGCAAGCCTGAATGAGGGCGCGCGGCCCCTCGACATGGGCAAGCGCCGTGCTGTCGCCCGCACCGTCCTGCAACACCCCGACACAGTTCACCACGGCGTCGACGCCGTCCAGCAGCGGCGCCCAGGCTTCAGACGTCGTCAGATCGGCGAAATCGGCCCTGATCCAGTCGAAGGCAGGCGCGCGCCGCGCGGCTTCAGCGGGCCGCCGCGCCCCGGCTCGCACTGTCCAGCCCGCGACCGACAGGGCCGCCGCCAGATGCGAGCCGATGAAGCCGTTGGCCCCCAGGACCAGAACACGCCTGCTCATAATGACCTCATCCCAGAACCCGATCCGACATGTCCACGCCTTCGGGCGGCATGGCGCACCAGGCCTGACCGGGAAAACGCCGCCGATGCCGCGCGACGCAGGCATAGACCACGTCCCGCACCGGTCGGGGGATCAGCCGCGCCGCTGTCGCCAGTCGATAGGGAAACGGCAGGGACGCCGCCAGATGCAGCACCCCGTCCGAGCGGCCGATGGCGCGCCCGTCCTCGATCACCAGCATGGTCGAAGGGTCATCCGGCGACAGGCCGTAGTGCCGCAGCAAGGCCCGCCCCAGCTCGGACTGTGTCGGCGCCAGACGAAACCGGGACCCATGCTTCAACAGGGTGCGGGCGGAATGGGAGCACAGGGCGCAGTCGCCGTCGAACAGGACCAGCAGCCGGTCGTCCGGAAAGGACGGCACGGCCGGATCATCGCGATAACTGTAGGCCCCCTGCCCCACGCCGCGCCCTTTCGCGTCGGGCCTAGAACGGAATGTCGTCGTTCAGGTCGTAGCTTTCCTTGGGCCCCGAAGGCTTGTTGGCGCCGCCAGTCGAGAAGCCCGAGGAATAGTCGTCGTCGCGACCGCCGCCACCGCCGCCGTAGCCGCCGCGATCACCGCCGCCGCCCTGGCTGTCGCCGCGGCCGCCCAGCATGGTCAGCTGGCCGTTGAAGCGCTGGATGACGATCTCGGTCGTGTATTTCTCGACGCCCTGCTGGTCGGTCCATTTGCGGGTCTGCAGCGAACCTTCGACGTAAACGGTCGAGCCCTTCTTCAGATAGTTCTCGGCCACCTTGACGATGTTGTCGTTGAAGATGACGACCGAGTGCCACTCGGTCTTTTCCTTGCGCTCGCCGGTGGCCTTGTCGCGCCACGTCTCCGAGGTGGCGATGCGCAGGTTGGCGACGCGGTCGCCGTTGTTCAGCGAACGGATTTCCGGGTCGCGACCCAGATTGCCGACCAGAATGACCTTGTTGACGCTGCCCGCCATGACCGATGTCCTTTTATTCGTCCTGTCGCCTGCTCCTTAGTCGAAACAGACGAAATGTTCCAGTTTTGTTCACCCTATGGAGGGTGGATCAGTTGGGCGCCACGGCCACCGGGCTGCCGTCGATCCGGCGCTGGATGGCGCCCGGAATGGCCAGACGGCCGTCGCCCGTGCGCGCCAAGGCGAAGAATCGCTGGCCCGTCAGGGTCTTGCTGAACCGCACGCCCGCGCGGTCAATGAAGATGTACTGGCCCTGATAGGCGCCGGTCACTTCGGTCTTGCTGCCGCCCATGCGCAGGAAGTTCAGGCGCATTTCCTCAAGCCGCGCGGCGCAGAACTCGATCTGCGGCTGGTCGCGGGCGACCACGTTCAGGTGCGGCTTGCCGTCGACGATCTTGCCGACATGATAGCAGACGCCCTGATCCCGCGGCGCCTTGTCCTGCGCCTCGCCGCAGGAAGACAGCGCCATCGCGCCCAGCGCCAGCCCCGTCGCAGCCATCAGAAAACGCATCGTCGTCACAGCTCCGGGAACTGACAGTTGCGGTCCTGCTGGGCCAGGGTGCGGAAGCGGCTGTTGTCGGTGGACTGCTCCACCCGACGCGGCACCAGACGCAGCGTCGTATCGCCCCAGCGGCCATACTGGGCGTCGCCCGGGCTGACGCAGGTTCCGGAATAGAGCGCCTGAACACAGGCCCCCAGGCTCATGTCGCCCGACACCTGACGCCATTCGGAGCCGGTGTGGCGCAGGCAGGCCGTGCCCGACGCCGCAGGCGCAGGCCGCGCGCCTGCATCGGCCCCGGCCTGACCGGCGGCGGGCGCCTCGGCCATGGTCACGACCGGCGCCTCGGGCGGGGGCGCGAACGAGGCCGTCGGCGCCGCCACCAGCGAGCCGGTGGAATCCAGCCCCACATCCAGGGCGCTGGTCGCCACGCCGTTACGCTTGGCGCAGTCGGCCAGGGTGGCCAGGCCGACGAACTGTCCGTCAACGAAGCAGCGCAGTTCGCGCGTCGGCTCCAGCGTCGGCGCCTCGGCCACGTCGATGGTCAGACCGCCCTTGGACGCCGGGGGCGCCTCGGTCGGTTTGTCGCGTCCCCCGCTGAACACCAGGGCGGCCGCCACGGCGCCGACGACGGCCAGGCCGGCGCCGACGATCAGGACCATACGATTGTCTTTGGAAAGGGCCATGCCGCTCTCGATACTGAAGAAGGCCCCACTAACCCCGTCAGCCCTACAGCCGTCAACCGAAAGCGCCGTTCACCGGCTCCTAGCCTGTGAGTCGCGCCAGCGCCGCCTGATAGTTGGCCAGTTGCGTCTGCAGATAGGCGGGCGCCTTGCCGGTGACGGCGGGCTTGGACGCTTCGGGCGACAGGGCGCGATAGGCGTCGCGCATCGCCTTGATGGCCAGTTGCACCTGATCCTTGGACTTGCTCACCGATTCCGCCGTCGACAGATTGAGCAGCGGCGACAGGTCCACGCCGAAGGTCTTCTTCTTGTCCGCCGTCTTACCGATGAAGCCCGGCGTCAGGCCCAGCCCCGCCAGCGCGTCCCGCCCCGCTTCGCCCGGGATCAGCACGGCGCCCGCGCGGCCGTCGGCGCTGGTGATCGACAGCCGCTGGATCCCGCCGCCGGTCAGGCGGGTGTCGCCGTCCAGTCCGGTCAGATAGTCGCGGTCCGTCTTCAGCGTAACCTTCAGATGACGGCCGGACGCCAGTTCGATCTTGCGCGCCAGCGACTGCAGCGTGTCCTTCGCCTCGATTGTGACGGCCGTCTGGCGCCCCGTCGTCGGGTTCTGCACATAGAAGCGGTCGCCCGCGCGCAAGGCCGTGGCGTCCACCAGAGCCTTGGAATCGCTCTGGCTGATCTCGCCCTGCGGCAGGCCCAGACGGTCCAGCACGCTGGCGCCGCCCGATGAGACGGTCAGGGCCAGCGGGACAGCCTGCCCCTCGGCCGCCGTCCATGTCTGGCTCCATTCGACCTGACCGGTCTGCACGTCCAGCCGCGCCAGATAGCCGCGCGATGGGTCTTCCTTCTTCGCCCCGATCGGGCGGTCCGATACGCCGGTCAGCCAGACCTTGCCGTCATGCACCTTGACGTCGGCGGCGCTGTCGTCGCCCTCCCCGCCGTAATAGGTCAGGCGATCCGCGCCCGAGGCGGCCAGATCGGTCGACAACACGGCCACAAAGGCGTCCACGCCCCCGGCATGGGCGTTGGCGACCTGTCCGGCGTTCAGGCCCGCATTGCGCGTCGCGCCCGAGACGATCAGCCGCCCGTCGGCCACCGCCAGCCCGGCGATCTCGCCGCCCTGCGACGCGCCCAGATCACGCACCGACAGCAGTTCCGGCGCCCCGGTCGGCCCGATGCGGAAGTGACGCAGCACAAAGGCGCCGTTCTCGACCCCGGCCGTATAGAGATTGTCGCCGTCGACAGTCATGGCCTGAACATTGTCATCGCCCGCAGTGCCGAACTGCGCCGCGCCCGTCGCCGTCGCCTTGACCGGCGCCAGACTGTGAATCTGGCTCTCGCTGAAGGCCTGAACATAGCCGTCCCAGCCACCCACGGCGACGGCGCCCGGCATGGCCGATCTGGCCCGGCCCGCCACATAGACCCGCCCGTCGGCGCCGAAGGAGACGGCCGTCGCCTCGTCCTCGGCCTTGGCCCCGCGCCTCTGGGTCCACTGTTCACGGCCCTCGGCGTCAAACACGGTGACGAAGCTGTCCGCCGTCGTGGCCGAAGACCCGCTCTCGCCCGGAACCAGTGCGCCCACCACGGACCCGGCCACCGCCACCCGTCCGTCGGCGTCCACCGCAAGGGCGTAGCCGCTGGCCGTCGATGCGGCGCCCAGCGCCCGGCTGACCACCACATGCCCCGCCGAATCCAGCTTCATCAGGACGACGTCGGCCTGTCCCTTGATCGGCTGGGTCGCGGAACCCGCGCTGACGTCGGCCACGATCCACATTGAGCCGTCCGGCCCGGCGGCGCTGGCGCGCACCGTCTCGACCCCTTCGGGCAGAGTGAAGGCGCCGCTGCGCCCCTCGACCCAGAAGCCCTCGCCCGAACCCGCCACGGGATTGCCGTCGGGGTCGAACTTCAGCACCTCATGGCCGCCCTTGGTCCCGACGCCCTGCACCACCTGCACGGAATCGCGCGCCTCGGCCGGGACGAAGCTGACCGTCTCCAGCGAATCGCCGCTGACCGTCAGGCCCCAGCGCGTCGGCCCCGCAGGCAGGGTGATGGTCTTGTCGCCCGCCTTCACCGTGCGCGGTTCGGCCTCGATCATCTGGCGGTTGATGCGGGTCGAAACGCTCGCCGCCTCCAGCTTGCCGTTGATGTGCTGCAGCACGTTTTCCATCGTGCGCGGCGCGGCGCCCATCTCGGCCAGATCAATGTCGACGGTGCGCACGCCCGCCGTCGTCTTCACCTTGACGCCGAAACGCACGTCGCCCTGAAAAGCGGCCACTTCATCGGTCAGGGCGCCGTCATGGATCGGGCCGGTCAGATATTTCTGATTGTCGCGCGCCACCGCCGCGCTGGACTGGGTCTGCGAAGCCGACACCCCCTGCACGACCCGCACGCCCTCGAACTGGGCCGAGGCCAGAAAGCTCGTCAACTCCGCCACGCCCGCAGAAAAACGCCGATTGAGCTGTTCCGTCTCCAGCCGCGTCACGCCACGCTCGCCCGCGCGCGACGTCAACGCCTCCAGCATGGTCAGCCCCTGATAGAGGGCGAAAATCTTGCGGTAATCGCCGGACGACGCGCCTTTGACGTCCAGAACCGCATTGTCCTCATTGACGAATTTGCGCCCGCTCAAGGCCGAACGCAGCAGGTCGGACTGGCTGGGCTTCTCCTTGCCCGTCAGGGTCCAGGGCGCGGTCGGCTGGGTCTTGGGCTTGGGCGCAGGCGTCGCCGACGGCAGGGCGCCCATGCCGTTTCCGGCGCCGAAAAGACCGAGCAGATAGCTGTTGTTGATCGCCGCCACGCAAACCTCCGCCCGTCAGCTTCGCCCATCGCTGTAACGAACTGTTTAACAGCCGTCAGGAACAGCAGCCCGATCCTGCCGTTTCCGCCTCATCACAGCCGAAGGTGAGACGTTTCATGTCACGCGTGCGCTGGATACTGATGCAGTTGATCAGCCTCTACGGGCTGGTCCCACGACCGCCCCGTCATCGAACGAGCGGTCTGTCACACCGCCGGATCGGCCACCCCCCGATGGGTCAGCCGCCGGGCTGACGCCTCATCAGCCCTTGAACAGCGACAGGATGATGTTCGGCGCCTGGTTGGCGATCGACAGGGCCTGCGCGCCCAACTGCTGCTGCACCTGCAGGGCCTGCAGGCGAGCGCTTTCCCGCGCCATGTCCGCATCCACCAGATTGCCGACGCCGACCTCCAGCGAGTCCATCAGCTTGGTGACGAACAGGGTGTGCTTCTCGATCTGCTTGGACTGGGCGCCCAGTTCGGCCAGCTTGGCGTTGGCGTCGGTCAGAGCGGTTTCAACCGCCGTCAGCGCCGCCTTGGCATTTGTTTCGTCCGTCAGATCAAGGCCGGTCAGGCTCAGCCCGGTCAGCGTCAGATCCTGACGGTTCATGGTGATCGTTTCGGTGGCGTCCGCATTGGCCAGGAAGTCCAGCGGCGTCGTCGAAGCGGCGTTGAGAATGTTCTCGCCATCGAAAGTGGCGTTGTCGGCAAACGACTGCAGCGACTTCAGCAGGCTCTGGAACTCGTCGTCATAGGCCTTGCGGGTCGCTGTAGACGCCGACGGGTCAGCCGCCGCCGTCGCCTTCTGGCGCAGCTCAACCAGGATGTCGGAAATCTGCTGCCCAGCCGCCAGCGCCACATCGGCGACCGAGGTCGCACGGTTCAGGCTGGTCTTGACCGATTCCAGCGCACTCATATCCGCCCGCTGGTTCTGGGCGATGGCCCAGGTGGCGGCGTTGTCGCGGGCGCCCTGCACCTTCAGCCCTGTGTTCACCCGGCTCTGTGTCGACGCCAGCTTGGAGTTGGTGGCGTTCAGGTTCTGAAGCGCGATCAGCGCCGACGCATTGGTGATTACGCTGTTGGTCATGGCTTTCTCGCCTCAGATCCGATTCTGGCGAGGATTAATGACCGTGATTCCTGAGCGTATGGTTAACGCTGTCGCAACGCCTGTTAACGCCGCCCGGAGCTGCCGAGGGGCGTCATGTCGTCCACGGGACCAAAATCAGACCTGGGTCTTGATGATCTTTCCGGCGTCATAGGCCGGGCTGCGGCGCAGCTTCAGCACGTCTTCGCGTGGGAACTGGCGGATGACTTCGCCCGTCACGCGATCAAGGGTCTTATAGACATAGCCCGTCGCTTCACGCTCGATCGTCAGACGATAACGGCCTGCATCATCGGTCGAGGCCTGGTCTATCTTTACAGCCTGGACCGGTTCGACCGCCGCGCCCTGCGCTTCGCGGTTCAGCCAGGTTACGCTGGATACGCCTGTGACATTGTCCGCCATTTCCCTCTAACGCGAGCCCGCCGCGCCTCCCGTGTCAAACAATGCGTGAAAAGGGGCGAACCTCTCGGCCCGCCCCTTCCCGAACCGCATCGGATTAGCGGAACAGACCCAGCAGAACGTTGCTGGACTGGTTCGCGATCGACAGGGCCTGAATGCCCAGCTGCTGCTTGGTTTGCAGAGCCGTCAGACGGGCGCTTTCCTTGGCCAGGTCAGCGTCCACCAGGTTGCCGATACCGACTTCCAGGGCGTCCTGCATCTTCGAGGTGAAGGTGATCTGACGCTCCAGCGACTTGGACTGGGTGCCCAGGGTCGCCAGGTCAGCCGTAAAGGCCTTGATAGCAGCGTCGACGCCAGCGGCGTCAGCCGTCGCAGGCGCAACCGTCACCGCCGTTGCAAAGCCGACCTTATAGGTGCCGCCCGAAGCGTTGGTGATGACCTCGACTTCTTCGGTGAACAGGTTCTTGCCGTCGAACTTGGCGTCAGCCAGAGCGCTGGTGATTTCGGTCTGCAGGGCGTCATAGTCGGCCTTATAGGCATCATAGGATGCTTCACCCGCAGCGCCGCCTTCCATGGCGACGGCCAGCTTCTTCATTTCCGTCAGAGCAGCCACAATGGTGTCGCCGGCGGCGAGCGCCACATCGACCATCGACTGGCCGCGTTGTTGCGATTGCTTGACGGCGTCCAGGGCGCCCATGTCAGCGCGCTGGTTGGTGGCGATGGCGAAGATGGCGCCATTGTCCTTGGCGGTGGCGACGTTCAGGCCGGTGTTCACGCGGTTTTGCGTGGTGGCCAGCGAACGGTTAGTCGCGTTCAGGTTTTGAAGCGCAACGATAGCGCCAGCGTTCGTGTTGATGCTGTTAGCCATTTTGGCTGTCCTTTGTCTTCGACGATGTCCGACGCCATTTTGGCTGCCGGGAGCTTTCTGCTCGGGAACCTCAGCTGCAAGACACGGGCCAGGAGGCCAACCGCCGCCTCGACAGACAACAGCTTGTTTTTTCACCGTTAGATTCTGGAAACCATAGCCGCACGCCCGGCACAACCTGCCGCCAGACCGCCAAATCAGGCAAATTCTGCCGGGTCGCCCGGCAATATTCGCCTAGCGCGGCCTGCGCGCCCTCAGCCAGTCGTCGATCAGGAGGCGTTCAGCCTCCAGGGTTTCCACCGCCAGACGCCGGGCGGCGTCGCACATCGCCAACTGGGCGCCGCGCCGCACATAGGACGCCTCCAGATCCGCCGCTGTCGGATGGTCCGGCAGAACGGTCAGTTCGCACGGCCGCGTCGCCGCCTCAGTCAGAACCAGCCGGGGCGGCGCAACCGGCGACGGCGGGCGCGAGACGGCACAGTTCGCGGTCATGCTCCCGCAGACGACCAGCGCGATCAGGATCAAGGGGCGTGTCGGCGTCATCGGCAGTTCTCGCTCGGGTTTCGGCCGCGACGGTCGCGGCCGTCACGGCCTGTGCATTGCGGTGAAAGGCGTCGAGGCTCTCGACCTGTCGGGCGCGCGCGGCGGCCTCCAGTGCGCGGGCGTCCGCCTCAGCTTCAGCCCGGTTCAGGCGCTGTTCGGCCGCCTCCAGCCGCCGCGTCTGAAGCTGGAACGGATCCCAGCGCAGACCCAGCCCCCGCCCCAGAAGCCACAGCGCCGCAACCGCCACGACCGCCGTCGCCAGCCAGCCCCACGGCGTCAGCACGCGCAGATATCGCCCCGTCATGGATAGGCCCTCCGGTCCAGTTCGAAGTGCGGCCCGTCGCGCAGGCGCGGCCAGTCTCCGCCCCAGATCAGCGGAATTCCTGCGGCGGCCGCCGCTGCCTTGAAGGCCCCGGCGATGCGCGGATACAGCGGCCAGTCCCAGCGCACGCCGCCATCGACCCAGGCGGCGACATCCACCGCATGCCCCGTCAGATGGCGCGAGTTCAGCGTCCGGCTGGCCCCGGCCCGCACCAGCCCCGCCTGACGCGCAGGCGTGCGCAGCCCCTCCGTGATCATGAAGTCCACCGGCGTCAGCAGGATCGCCGCCTCGACCACGGCGACCAGATCGGGATGGACGCCCTTCAGCCGCTCTCGCGAGCGTTGCGACAGACGGAAGCTCATGCCTTACCGCCCGCGCGCAGCCGCGCCAGATTGACAATCTGCTGGGCGCTGGGCGCCACCAGATACAGCAGCAGCATCAGGGCGATCAGCCCCATCAGCCCCTCGGCGATGCGCGGCAGATCCGTCGCCGCAGCCCGCGTCACCGCCAGTCGCAACAGCAGCCACAAGGCCAGACTGGCGGCATAGACATACAGGCGTCGCCACAGCCAGCGCCCCTCGGCCAGTTCGACGGACGCGCCGCCCGGCCTGTTCTCAGGTTGAGGGGTCATCGTTCATCCTCCGGATCATGGGGCGCGGCGCTGCTACGCCAGTCGCTGCCCAGTTGGTCGAAACAGTCGTCGGCCGACAGACGCTCGGGCGCGGCCCAGGCCTCCTCGTCCAGCAGCGGTTCGGGATCGCCGAACGACAGGGCGTCCTCAGCGTCGATGATGCGGTGCAGGCGTCGGATCATGGCGCTCACCCCACCGCCGTCAGCCAGACCACGCCGGCCGCGCCTGCGCCGCCCGATCCGCCCGCGTTGCGGCCGCCTCCGCCGCCGCCGCCTCCACCGCCGTAAAGACCGCCAGCGCCGCCTGCATGACCGCTGGTCGAAGCGTTTGCACCGCCCCCGGCTCCGCCGCCGCCCGCCCAGTGCAAGGTCGGGCGTGGAGCCATCTGTCCCGAAGCCCCCGCCGTCGCTCCGCCCAGTCCGCCCAACGCCCTCGACATCAACATTGCGCCGTCGCCTCCGGAGCCGCCATGCTGGGCGTTATTGGTCGCATTGATCCCGCCGCCGCCGCCGCCGCCGCCCGGCCCATCCGGGCGTGCCGCCGCCTGTCCTGACGCCGCCTGCGCCGAGGTCGCCGACGCGCCTCCAGCATTGGCGGGCGGCAGGCCCCCGCCGCCCGTACCGCCGAGGCCTGACGCCGTTGAGCCGCCCGCCCCGCCTTGACCGCCTTCTCCTGTCAGCAAGGCGACGCCGCCCAGTCGGATGATACTGGTTTCACCTTGAGCGCCCGCAGCGCCTGCGCCGACGCCCCCGGCGCCGCCCGCCCCGACCGTAACAGCCAACCCGGCGAGCAAGCTTTCAGCCGAGCAACGCATTGTCATGACGCCGCCAGCGCCGCCGCCCCCGCCGCCGTGTCGAACGGTTCCGGACGCGCCTATGCCCCCCGCGCCGCCGCCTCCGCCGCCGCCCACGCAGACCACCTCGATCCAGCGCGCCCACAGCGGCGGCGTCCAGCTTCCAGAGGCTGTCAGCACCGTCGTCTCGCGCCGTGTCGCGCCCTGACCGAACCATGCGCGGCCGGTGTTGCGGTCGATCCGCAGCGCCTCATGCCAGGCGCCGCCGTCGGGGCTGACCTTCAGTCGCAGGTCGTCGTCGCCGACCAGCCCCAGTTCGGCCCGCCCGCCCCAGCCGCTCTGGAACAGCAGGGACAGGACATCGCCCGCCCCCTGTTTGTTGAAGGTGAAGCGCAGGTCGCCGTCGCCGCCGCTCTCGCTTTCCAGCGCGGTCCACAGCGCCTTGTTGGCCCGCACGGCGACGACGTTCATCGCATCCGCCGTCGTATTCACGCCCAGACGGGTGATCTGCTGAATCTCTTCAGGCAGGCCGAAGGACAGGGGCGTCCAGACGCCTTCGCGTCGGACCAGTATCTCCTCGCTATCCAGCACCACAGCCAGCAGACCGTCCGGCGCTGGGACCACGACCCAGCCGCCCCGCTCATGCCGCAACAGACTGCCCCCCGCATGCGTCGCCCAGTCCGCGCCCGTCGCTGCCTCCGGCAGGATGTAGAGCGCGCCTTCAACCGGATCGGCGGGCTGGTCGCTCGTCGTGCGGCTGACCACCGCCGTCTGGATCAGGGCGTCCAGACGGGTCAGGGCCTCGTTCAGGGTCACATGTTTCTGCAGCTGTCCGGCCGCCAGATAAGGCAGGCCCAGCCGCGCGCTGGCGTCATCGCTCATGGCGGTCTCCAAA
Source organism: Brevundimonas diminuta (assembly GCF_039673845.1). GTDB lineage: Bacteria > Pseudomonadota > Alphaproteobacteria > Caulobacterales > Caulobacteraceae > Brevundimonas > Brevundimonas diminuta_E. The sequence continues at coordinate 40,850 of NZ_JBDJMK010000006.1, forward strand.
GGTTGAAACCGCAGTCTGCTCAGCCTCCGCACCCCGGCGCGCCGATCAGCCCCCGCCTGCGCCAAAACCGGGAATTTTCAGGGATTGGCGGCGTCAGACGCGCTATCGACCCCCGCCCCGCCCGCGCATCTGCGCGCATGACGCCACGCTCGACAGGCCCCGCGCCGACGCGCTAACCGACGCCTTCCGCCCGCTTTCCCTCAAAGGTCGCAGCATGACCCTGACACAGGCCCTGATGCGTCTGGCCGCGCTCGCCCTGCTGGCGCCGCCCGGCCTCGTCGCCGTCTCGGCGCTCAGCCGTATCGGCCACCGCCTGCCCGACCTGTTGACCCAGTTCACCGCGCCCGCCCTGATCGCGACGGTCGTGCTGTGCGGCCTCTTTCTGCTGTTGCGCCTGTGGGACATGGCGGCGCTGGGCGCGGGCGTGGCGGGGCTGCTGCTTCTGGCCGTCTGGCCGCAATGGACGCCGGATCGAGGCCGCCCGGCCGAGCCGGAAACTCTGACCGTCTACGTCGCCAATCTATGGGCGCGGAACAAAGACGTGGCGGCCATCGCCCGCTCCATCGAACAGGCCGACGCCGATGTGGTCATGCTGATCGAACTGGGCGACGCCCCCGCCGCGCAACTGGACGCCATCCTGAGCGGCTATCCGCATCGCGTCGCCACCCCGCGCAAGGACCGACCCAGCGGCGCCGCCCGCTCTGTGATCGCCTCGCGCCTGCCGCTGCATCGCGTGCGCGACGCCGATGGTCAGGGTCTGGCCGCACTGGTCGCACAGGCCGAGACGCCGCTGGGGCCGGTCAACCTGATCGCCGTCCACATGACGCGGCCCTGGCCCTTCCAGCACCCCTACGGCCAGATCAGTCAAGCGCAGCGCCTCGCCGGACTACGCGCCGGACTGGAAGGCCCGGTCGTCGTCGCGGGCGACTTCAACAGCGTCTCCAGCGGCCGCATCGGCCGTCAGATCAAGAACGAAACCCGCCTGATCCCCGCCCCCGCATGGCCGGGCACCTGGCCCTCGGCTCTGCCCGCCTTCCTCGGCATCACCATCGACCACGTCTGGCGCTCGCCCGATCTGGCGCTAGTCGAGAGACGGCTGGGCCAGAAGACGGGTTCGGACCACCGCCCGGTGATCGTGCGCCTCAGCCGGGCCGAGCCATAAGGGCCTTCAGACGCGCCTCGTGCCCGTGGTCGGGGAAGTCGTCGGCGATCCAGCTCTGTTCGAACGCCTTGAGCAGCCGCCCCGTCTGCGGCCCCGGCTGTAAGCCCAGCCGCGCCAGATCCCTGCCCCCCACCGGCAGCTTCGGCGGCGTCCAGTCCGCCGCCAACGCCAATAGACGCCGCACCGCTCCGGCGTCCGCGCTCGCCGCCCACGCGCGATAAAGCCGATCCTCCACCGCCTGACGCCCGGCGCGCCAGAGGACGGCGCGCGCCTCGGCGTCGCTCATGTCCGGGTCGATCCTATTGGCGACCGCCTCGACCAGCCGGTCCCGCTGGGCGTTCGACAGTCGCAGCTTCAGCGCCGCAGCACGCGCAGCCTCCGCGTCATCCGGCAACAGGGCCGACAGACGCAGCACCGGGTCAGCACTGACCTCAACCATCGCCTCGAACAGCGTCAGGCTTTCCGGCGGCGGCGCCAGCCGCCCCAAAACGCCCGCCTGATCCATCAGCCGCACAGCCGCGCGCGGATCAGGCGCGCCCAGCAGCTTGAGCAGTTCCTTCGACACCCGTTCTGCCGACAGTTGCTTCACGCCCTCGGCCAGGGCCGCGCAGGCTTCCACCGCCGCCGCATCCGGCGCGCCACGTCCATACCAGGCGAAGAAGCGATAGAAGCGCAGGATGCGCAGATAGTCCTCGCGGATGCGCTGTTCCGGCTCGCCGACGAAGACGATCCGCCCAGCCAGAGCATCCTCATACCCCGCACCTGTCGGGTCGAGGATCAACCCGTCCGCATCGGCATAGAGGGCGTTCAGCCTGAAATCCCGCCGCGCCGCATCCTCGGCCCAGTCGTCGGTGAAGGCGACCGTGGCGCGGCGCCCGTCGGTCGACACATCCCGCCGCAGGGTGGTGATCTCGAACGGCTGACGCTCTGAGATGGCCGTCACCGTGCCGTGCTCCATGCCGGTCGGCACGCTCTTCAGGCCCGCCGCCTTCAGCGCCTTCACCACCGCCTCGGGCGTCAAGACGGTGGCGATGTCCACATCGTCGATCGGCGCGCCCAGCACGGCGTTGCGCACACATCCGCCCACGAAACGGGCGCAGTCCGTCCCGCCCGCCGCCGCCAGCGCGGCCATAACCGCCTGCGTCGCGCTGGCCGTCAGCCATTCCTGCCCTGATAGGACGCGGCTCATTCCACGCTCTCGGTCGCGTCGGCCTCGGCGGCCTGATGCGGCGCGGCTTCCTCGCCATAGAGCCGGTTGAACAGCCCCTTCAGAATGCCCGCCGTCACGCCCCAGATGTAGCGCTCGCGATAGGGCATGGCCCAGAACCAGCGGCGCGGGCCGTTCTCCTGATCATAATAGTCGCGGCGATGGTTCACCGGGTCCATCAGGAAGTCCCACGGCGCCTCGAACACCTCGGCCACCTCGGCGGGCGACGGGGTGACATCGGGCGGCGCCGTCAGCCAGCCCACCACCGGCGTCACCAGAAAGCCGGTGCCCGTCTCATAGGGATCGCCCAGCCCCAGCGGTTCGACCACGGCGGGGTCCAGCGCGATCTCTTCCCACGCCTCGCGCAGGGCGGCGTCCAGCGCCGTCTCGCCGGGATCAAGCCGTCCGCCCGCAAAGGCGATCTGCCCCGTATGGCTGGCCAAACTGTCAGATCGCCGCGTCAGCAGGACGCTGGGCCCATCCTCACGCGCTATAATAGGAATCAGCACCGCCGCGGGCCTCAGCTTGACCTTCGGGCGACTGAAATCGGGGTTCAGGTCATAGTCGGACCGCACAGCCACACGCTGCGGCGACCACGCCGACACCGGGTCCAGCCTCTGTTGCAGCCGCGCCTTCAGGCCGGAACAGGTCAAAGCCCCGCCCCTTCCGGTCCCAGCGGAAACATCACCCCGCCCGAAACCACCGCCAGCCGCCCCTTGGCCTCCTGCGCCCGCTCCACCAGTTCATAGAAGACCGGCCGCGCGATCCGCGCCCACAGATCGCCCCGCACATGGACGCGAGGCGCAGGCTCGCCGGTCGCCGCATCCGTCTCGACGATGATGGCGTGGTCGGGACCGGCGGCGGCCTCGTCGCCCTGATCCGTGGTGAAGACCAGCGCCTCATCCTCTTCGCGCACCGCCACGGCGCGGAACGGCAGGTCTTCGACCGCGATCTTCAGCTTCTCGACCGGCGTGACCAGATGATAGCCGTCCGGGTCCTTCCTCAGCACCGTCGAGAACAGCCGCACCAGTTCGGCCCGCCCGATGGGCGAGCCTTCATGCATCCACACGCCGTCGGCGCGGATCAGGATGTCGATCTCGCCGCAATGGTCTGGATGCCACAGATGAACGGGAGGCAGCCCCCGGCCCGGCGCCTGACGGGCAGCCTCGGCCACGCCTGTCAGACCCGAGGATGTCGGTGGGTTCGTCATATTCAAACTATGGGATGCGTCGCCCCGCAAAGGAAGGCCGCGTCCGGCTCAGACGTCGGGGTGAACCGCTCCGACCGGCGCCGCTGCGGTGAAGGGCAGCCACATCACCCGGCGCTGATCCACCGGCCCCGGCAGCAGGGCGTCCGGCGCCGCCTCAAACCCGAAGCGCGAGAAATAGGGCGGATCGCCGACCAGCAGGACCCCGTCCAGCCCCAGCGCCTTCGCCTCTGCAATGCAGGCCCGGACCAGTTCGCCGCCCAGTCCGGTGCTGCGGCTGGACTTGTCCACGGCGATCGGCCCCAGAAAGACCGACCGCGCCTCGCCCGTCATGATCGACCACAGCCGCACCGACCCGATCAGACGCCCGCCTTCATACAGGCAGAAACCCGCCGCCAGCGGCGCCCGCTCGCGCAGCCGCTCGGCCGTCTTGGCGAAGCGGCCGGGGCCGAAGGCCGCGATGACCAGGGCGTCGACGGCCGCCGAATCCGCCGTCGTCTCACGCGTGATCGCCCCCGCCATCTGCGGGTCGTCTGAAAGGGCGGAGGCGGGCGCGGGGTTCATGCGCGGCCCGTAGTCCCCCGCGCCCCTCGAATCAATCGCGATTTCGCGACATCAGCCCTGTTTCGAGAAATCCGGCGCGCGCTTCTGGCTGAAGGCCATGAAGGCCTCCATCGCCTCGGGGCTGCGCATCTGCGAGCCAAACGCCTTGGCTTCCAGCTGCATCACCGTCCACAGCTTCTCGGTGTTCCGCATCAGGGCCTTGGTCTTGCGGATGGAGTTGGGCGCGCGCGCCGCCAGCGCGGCCGCCAGATCGGCCGCCGTCGCGTCGACCTGATCGGCCGGAACCGCGCGGTTGGCCAGGCCCCAGGACAGCGCCGTCCTGCCGTCGATCGCCTCGCCCAGGGCGAACAGTTCAAACGCCCGCTGATGCCCCAGAACGGCCGGCAGCAGCAGCGAAGACGCCGCCTCCGGCGCCAGCGCCAGATTGACGAAGGGCACCGACAGCAGGGCGTCCTCGGCCACCACAACCATGTCGCAGTGCAGAAGCAACGTCAGGCCGATGCCCACCGCCCGGCCGCGCGCCGCCGCCACGGCGGGCTTGTCCAGTTCGGCCAGCGCCTTCAGGAAGCGGAACACGCCCATTTCGACCAGATCGCCCTCAGTCTGGCCGATGGCGATGAAGTCGGCGATGTCATTGCCCGCCGAGAAGGAATCACCCTCGCTGCGGAACAGGATGACGCGCACGGCGTCGTCGGCCTTGGCCTTCTCCGTCGCGTCGGCCAGCGCCGCATACATGGCCTGCGTGATCGCGTTCTTCTTGTCAGCGCGGTCGAAGACGACCGTCAGGACGCCGTCTTCCAGATGGGTCCGGATATGTTCGCTCATTGGCCTGTCTCCAAAAGGCTCCACCAGTCCACGCCTTCTCCGTCCCGCTCGCGGCGGATCCGTCCCTGGCGTTCGAGATAGTTGAGGTGCGCCAGCGCCTCGCCGGTCGCCATGCCCAGCACGGCGTCGCCCACCGGCCGCGCGAACAGGGCGCCAAACACGTCCACGGCCCGGCACCGCGTCCGCAGCGTCTTCTCCAGCCGTTTCAGCGCCACCTCATGCCCGCGGATCAGCGCCTCCAGCCGCAGGGTCACGCCATAAAACGGCTCTCCATGCGACGGCAGCACCAGCAGATCGTCCGGCAGCCGGTCCTTCAGCGCCGCCAGCGACCGCAGCCAGTCGCCCAGCGGATCCGCCTGCGGCTCCGTCGGCCAGATCGAGACGTTGGACGAAATGCGCGGCAGAATCTGATCGCCCGCGATGAAGACGCCGTCCTTCTCGCGCCACAGGCAGACGTGTTCGGGGCTATGCCCCTCGCCAACCACCACGCGCCAGTCATCGCCGCCGATGCTCAGGACATCGTCCTCCTGCACCCGGCGATAGTCGCGCGGAAAGTCCTGAACCATGCGGCCGAAACCGCCATAGCCGTCGCGCCAGCGCGCCACCTGTTCGTCCGACCAGCCCGCCGCTCGATAAAAGGCCTCGCCCCCCGGCGGCGGCCCCATCGCCTCATCGCCGATCAGCATCCGCGCCGTCACATATTCCGTCCGCGACATCAGCAGCGGCGCGCCGAACCGCTCGCACAGCCAGCCCGCCAGCCCGATGTGGTCCGGGTGCATATGGGTGCAGATGACGCGCGTCACCGGCCGCCCGCCCAGCACCTCCGCCAGCGCCGTCGTCCAGCCCTCGCGCGATACCTCCGTCGCCAGCCCGGCGTCGATAACGGCCCAACCCTCGCCATCCTCGATGGCGTAGAGATTGATGTGGTTCAGCGCCATCGGCAGCGGCAGGCGCAGCCACAGCACGCCGCGCGCGACCGCGATCGCCTCGCCCGCCGCAGGCACGGCCTCGAAGGGATAAGTCAGGCCGCGTTCCGTCCGGGAACCTGTCAGGGTATCGCCATCCGCCAAGGTCCGTCTCCAATCAAAACTGTCGTGCAGATAAGCGGAACATGAGGCGATCGTCCAGCATCTAAGGCGCACTTGCGCTTGACCACAGCCGAAGACGCCGCCAAGGCTGCGTTATCCTTTTTGAGGCCCGGAGCAGTTTTGTGACCTTCCCTACCCGTAGCCGCATGGTCGTCGTAGCAGCCGCCCTGGCGCTCATGACCCTCACGCCTTCGTTGAGCGTCGCCCAAATCCAATCAGGCGCAGCTCCGCTGGGCCCTGGCGGCAATGAACAGGATCCGCTGAACGAACAGCGCGCCGGAGAGCGCGCTTCTGCGGGCCGTCTGGGCCGACGTCAACAACAACGCCAACCCCGCGCCGCTCAGGCCCCCACGCCCGAGCAGGTCCAGGCCGCCGCCCAGGGCGTTCTGACCGCCACCAACACCAACTGCCAGATCACCGAATCGAAGCTGCTGGGTCAGTCCGCCAGCAAGGAGTCGCTCTACGAAGTCTCCTGCGCGACCGGCCCCGGCTACCTGCTGCTGACCTCGACCCCGCCGCAGGCCACCGACTGTCTGGTGCTGGCCGCCTCGGCCGAGCAGACGCGCGCCCGTGATCCGGAAGCCGACGTCGGCTCGCAGTGCACCCTGCCCGCCAACGACAACGCCATGGCCGTCTTCACCGCCTTCGCACAGGAAGCCGGCCTGAAATGCACCGTCGATCAGGGCGCGGTCATCGGCGCCAAGCCGGGCGGCGCCGTGGTCTATGAGATCGGTTGCGCGGGCGTCGACGGCGCCCAGATCAACAAGGGCGCCTCGGGCTGGGAAGTCGCCTCGTGCATGGAGCTGGTCTCGGCCAACTCGACCTGCCGCTTCACCACCCCGGCCGAGCAGGCCGCGACGCTGAAGGGCTGGCTGGCTGGTTCGGAAGCCGCCGCCTGCGACGTGACCCAGGCCCGCTACATGGGCAAGAACGCCAACGGCTCCTTCTATGAAGCCGTCTGCAACGGCGCCGAGGGCATGATCGTCCGCTTCGACACGGCCCAGGCCGTCCAGCAGGTCTACGCCTGCTCGGTCGCCCAACAGGTCGGCGGCGGCTGCAAGCTGTCCTCGACCGAGCCGAACAGCTGATCCCGCTTTCAGCCTGAGGTTTCAGACGCCGCCGGAGCGATCCGGCGGCGTCTTTGTTTTGCGCGCCCCTCTTCCCGAACGAGGCGGCTCACCTTAGCCTTGCGTCCCATGCGCATCGCCACCTGGAACGTGAACTCGGTCAACGCCCGCCTGCCGACGGTGCTGGAGTGGATTCAGGCCGCCAACCCCGACGTCGCCTGCTTCCAGGAGATCAAATGCGTGGACGAGAAATTCCCGCGCGAGGCCTTCGAAGACCTGGGCTACAACGTCGAGACGCACGGCCAGAAGAGCTACAACGGCGTCGCCCTGCTCTCGAAATACCCGATGTCGGACGTGCGACGCGGCCTGCCCGGCGACGATACGGACGAACAGGCCCGCTACCTGGAGGCCCTGATCGAGGCCCCCCGCCCGATCCGCGTCGCCTCCATCTACCTGCCCAACGGCAATCCGCTGGGCACCGAAAAATTCCCCTATAAGCTGGCCTGGTTCCAGCGCCTCCAGAACCACGCGCGCGAACTGCTGGCGCTGGAAGAGCCGCTGGCCCTGTGCGGCGACTACAACGTCATCCCCGAGGCCGAGGACGCCAGGAACCCCGCCGCCTGGACCGACGACGCCCTGTTCCAGCCCGAAAGCCGCGAGGCCTTCCGCGCGCTGAAATGGCTGGGTCTGGCCGATTCTCACGAACTGGGCCGCGAACCGGCCGGAACCTTCACCTTCTGGGACTATCAGGCGGGCGCCTGGCAGCGGGACCACGGCATCCGCATCGACTTCGCCCTGCTGTCGCCCCAGGCCGCCGACCGCTTCCGCGCCATCGAAACGCACCGCGACGCCCGCGACATGGAAAAGCCCAGCGATCACGTCCCCGTCGTGGTCGATCTGGATCTGGAGGCCTGATCCATGGGCGACACGTTCAGGGCCATTCTGCTGATCGCCCTGATCGCCGCCTTCCTGACCACCGGCGTGTTGCTGTTTTCCTGGTGGATGGAGTCCGAGCGGCGACTGCGGCGGGCGATGAAGAAGGCGCTGGGGGCCCCGGCCGACACCGTGGCCCTGTCCGCCCATGAAGGCCGCGCCGCCGGGCTGGACCTCGACGGCGGCCAGCTCGTCGTGCTGTGGAACCGCGGCGCCATGGGGCTGGTCTACGCCTTCGAGGAAGTACTCGGCGCCGAGATCATCGTCGACGGCCACGTCGTCGCCCGCGTCCTGCGCGGCCAGTTGCGCAAGGAGATCGATCTGGACGCGCCCGACGCAGAACTGGTCGTGCTGCGGCTGATCTTCAGCGACCCGCACAACGCCGAGTTTGAGCTGGCCCTGTGGAACGGCACGCGCAACGCCCCCGCCTCAGAGGCCGAAAAGACCAGCGGCGCCCGTTCCCCGGGCGAGGGCCTGCGGCTGGGGCGCCGCTGGTTGTCGCACGTAGAAGCCCTGATGCAACGCTGATCGCCCTTCACGGCTTGAGTCCGGGCGGCTAGAACCCCTCGTCCTGCTTTTGCTTCTTTCTTCAGGAGCCCCCGTGGCCCGCCTTTTCGACGCCTACATCATCGCCAACTGGACCGCCGCCGAGGGCAAGAAGCTGGGCGAACAGACCCTGTGGATCGGCATCGCCAAGCGCGACGTGCGCTTCCGCCTCTATGCCGAGACGCACAACGTCGCCACGCGCGCCGAGGGCGAAAAGCTGATCACCGACCTGCTGGCCGAACACCGCAAGCGCGGCGACCGCGTCCTGGTGGGCTTCGACTTCGACTTCGGCTTCCCGACTGGAACCGCCGCGCGGCTGAAGCTGGACGGCCGTCCGTGGGACGCCATGGGCAAGTTCCTGACCGCCAACATCGTCGACAAGGCCGACAATTCGAACAACCGCTATCAGGTCGCGGCCAAGATGAACCGCCTGATGACGGACGAGCCCTGGCCCTTCTGGGGCGCGCCCGCCAGCCAGGCCCAGCGCTGGCTGACCACGACCAAGCCGCCCGAAGGCGCCGGCGCCGACATCCCCGAGTTCCGCGCCACCGAACTGGCCGCGCGCAAGGACAAGCTGCCGCCCAAGAGCGTATGGCAGATGCACGGCGCGGGCGCGATCGGCGGCCTGACCCTGGTCGGCGTGCCCATGCTGCGTCGCCTGCTGGACACTCTGGGCGCCTCGGCGGCCGTCTGGCCGTTCGGCACCGGCTGGCGCGAACTGACCGAGGCCGACATCGAGCCGCTGTCGGCCGTCGTCGTCGAAGTCTGGCCCGCCCTCTATGAAGCCAAGCGCGGCGTGAACGCCGAGGGCGTCAAGGAATACAAGACCCAGGCCCAGGTCCGCGCCGCCGCCGAAGCCTTCGCCCGCATGGACGACGCCGGCGACCTGCAAAAAGCCTTCGCCCCGCCCGCCAGCGCGGACGACGCCCTGATCGCCCAGGTCGAGGGTGAAGAAGGCTGGATACTGGGGGTGTGATGCCCCCTCTCCAACCGCTCATCCCGGCGAAGGCCGAGATCCTGATTGTAAGACTGGCGGCCTTATCGTGAAGGCGCAATCCCGCCCTCTTGGCTAGCGGCGACGCTAAGTCATCTGGATCCCGGCCTTCGCCGGGATGAGCGGAAATGGGTCGTTAGGTCAGGTAATCGGCCAGCATGTCGCGCCAGGTCGGATTGCGCTCTTCAATCAAACGCAGCTTCCATGATCGCCGCCATTCCTTGATCGCGCGCTCGCGGCGGAATGCGCTTTCTCGCGTCTCATGCCATTCGGCCCAGACCAAAGTCTTGCAGCCGTAGTCGCGCGTAAATCCGGGCAGCAGACCTTCAGCGTGTTCATGAATGCGACGCCCAAGATTATCAGTATGGCCGGTGTAAATCGCACCGTTGCGTCGATTGGCGACGATATAGACCCAGAATCCCTCCGTGCCGTCGTCGCGCATGCCGCCCCTCCTTCGCTGATCCCGGCGAAGGCCGGGATCCAGATCACAAGACGCTTACCTGGGTTCCACGGGCGCAATCCCGCTTGCACAGTCCACCGCCCCGTCACGCCATCTGAATCCCAACCTGCGGGATGAGCGGCTATCAGGTCAGCCGATCAGCACCCGCGCCGCCGCGCGCGCTTCATCTGTGATCTCAGCGCCGGACAGCATCCGCGCGATCTCTTCCTGACGCGGGCCTTCCTCCAGCACGTCGATGGAGGTGCGGGTATGGCCCTCGACGTCGGCCTTGCGGACCTTCCAGTGGGCGTGGCCGCGCGCCGCGACCTGCGGGCTGTGGGTCACGACCAGCACCTGCGCGCCGCGTGACAGGCGTTGCAGGCGTCCGCCCACGGCCTCGGCCACGGCGCCGCCGACGCCCTGGTCCACCTCGTCGAAGATCATGACCGGCTGGCGCTGGTCCTCGCGACTGGCCAGCGCCGCCTTCATCGCCAGGGCGAAGCGCGCCAATTCCCCGCCCGAAGCCACCGTATCCAGCGGGCCGAAGGCGGTACCGGCGTTGGTCGCCACCTCGAACCGCACCGTCTCGACGCCCAGCGGGCCGCGACGCCCCTCGACCGGCTCCAGCGTCACGCGGAAACGAGCGCGCTCCAGTTTTAACGGGCCAAGCTCGTCCATGACGGCGGCGACCAGCCGGTCCCCCGCCGCCTCGCGCGCCGAGGTCAGCAGCAGGGCCGCCACATCATAGGCCTCGATCGCGGCGGCGACGTCGCGACGGGCCTTGGTCAGGGCTTCCTCGCCGTCCTCGATCAGGCGCAGTTGCTCACGCAGACGCACGCGCAGCGCCGGCAGGGCTTCGACCGTCGTGTTCAGCTTGCGAGCGGCGGCGCGCAGGGCGAACAGCCGCTCCTCCGCCTTGTCTAGACGGCCCGGCTCGAAGTCGAAGGCGTCGGCGGCGGCGTCGACGCAGGCCACGGCCTCGGTCGCCTCGACCAGGGCGCGGTCCACCGCTTCGGCCGCCAGCGCCAGTTTGACGATGATGGGGTTGTCGCCCTCGGCGCCCGCCTGCACCGCCCGCTGGCGCGCGTGCTCCACCGCGCGCAGGGCCGAGGCCAGACGCTGGCTCAGCTTGTCCCCGCCCAGCAGATTGCGCGCATCGGCCAGATCGGCCACCGCCTTCTCCGCGGCGCCAAGGATGGCCCGCTCGCCCGCCAGTTCCGTTTCTTCGTCCGGCCTGGGGTCCAGAGCGTCGAGATCGGCCAGATTCAGCGCGATCTCCTCGGCCCTGGCCGCAGCCTCGGCGGCCGACGCCTCCAGCTCATCCAGATGCGCCTGCGCCGCCTTCAGCCGCTCGGCCGCCCCGGCCACGCCCGACAGTTGCGGCTGCAATCCGCCGTAGTTGTCCAACAGCGCCCGGTGCGTTTTCCAGTCCAGCAGGCCGACCGTCTCATGCTGGCCATGCACCTCGACCAGCAAGGCGCCGATCTCGCGCAGGGCCGTCACCCCGGCGGGCTGGTCGTTGACATAGGCGCGGCTGCGGCCGTCGGCCGAGACCACCCGGCGCAGGATCAGCTCCTCGCCCGGCGCGACTTCAAACCCGCGCTCGGACAGCAGGGCGATCAGGGTTTCGTCATCCGGCGCCGTGAAGACGGCCGTGGCCGAGGCCTGTTTGGCGCCATTCCGCACCAGTCCGGCGTCTGAACGCGCGCCCAGCGCCAGTCCCAGCGCGTCGAGGATGATGGACTTGCCCGCCCCCGTCTCGCCGGTCAGCACGGTCAGCCCGTCCTCGACCTCAAGGTCCAGGGCGTCGACAAGGACGATGTCGCGGATCGACAGGGTGGTCAGCATGGGCGATCTGATTCGATGTTTCGCCACACCTTAGCCGGAAACAGAAGGGGAACGCAGCGTCTTATTCGCCCCCTTCCATCCAGCATTTGGATCAGCCGCCGGGGATCAGGCGCTTCAGCCAGGATTCGCGCTTGGCCTCGGGCTCAATCCCCGGGTTCTCGCCGCGCTCGCGCAGCAGGGCGTAGGCCTCGGCATACCAGGCGCTGCCCGGATAGTTGTGGCCCAGAACGGCGGCGTTGCGGGTCGCCTCTTCAGGCAGGCCCAGGCTCAGATTGACCTCGACCAGACGATACAGGGCCTCGGGCACGTGCGAGGTGCGCTGGAAGTCCTGATTGTTCACCACGGTCTTGTAGCGGTTCAGCGCCCCCAGCGGCTGGTTGGCTCGCTGATAATAGCGGCCGACGGTCATTTCCTTGCCCGCCAGCTGGTCGTTGACCATGTCGATCTTGACCCGCGCGTCGGTGGCGTAGGTCGAGCCCGGATAGCGACGCACCACATCGCGCAGACCCGCCAGCGCGGCCTCGGCATAGCCCTGGTCCCGGCCCACATCGACGATCTGCTCAAAGTTGCAGACGGCCTTCATGTAAAAGGCGTAGCCGGCCGACGGATTGCCGGGGAACAGGGCGATGAAGCGGTCGGCCGCCGCGATCGCGTCCTGATAGTTGTTGTTCTGATAGAAGGCGTAGACCTGCATCAGGATCGCCCGACGCGCCCATTCCGAATAGGGGTGCTGACGCTCCACCTCCTGGAAATAGTCGACGGCGTCCATCCAGCGCTTGGACTGCAGGCGCTGATAGCCGGTGTTGTAGAGGGCCTCGACCGGGCGCTCCTCATAGGCCAGCTTCTGGCGCGGCTTGTTGCCCGCGCAGGCGGACAGGGACAGGGCCGCGACGGCGACCGTCAAAAGGGTCAGGCCGGTACGAGACTTCGAAGCGGGCAAGGGCGACCTCATCAAGATGCCTTCGGGACGCGGACACGCATGGACGCGCCCTCGTTAGCAGGATGCGTCCTCTATAACAGCGCCTGCGCCCAAGCCAATCAGGTGAAATCGCAGATACGGCCGGAACACGGCTGGACGCCGCCCCGTTCGCCGCCTAGAGAGCGCGTCCAGAAACGCATCCGCGAGTATTGGCGGGGCGATGACGGCGAAAGGATGACCGGTCAATGAAGCTGCTCGCAGGCAATTCGAACCGGAGTTTGGCCCAGGCCATTGCGGCCCACCTGGACATGCCGCTGACCAAGGCCCAGGTGAAACGCTTCGCCGACAATGAGGTGTTCGCCGTCGTCGAGGAAAACGTCCGCGGCGAGGATGTCTTCATCATCCAGTCGACCTCCTATCCGGCCAACGACAACCTGATGGAAATGCTGATCATGACCGACGCGCTGGTGCGCGCCTCGGCCCGTCGCATCACGGCCGTCATGCCCTACTTCGGATACGCCCGTCAGGACCGCAAGACCGGCGGCCGCACGCCGATCTCGGCCAAGCTGGTCGCCAATCTGATCACCCGCGCGGGCGCCGACCGCGTCCTGACGATGGACCTGCACGCGGGCCAGATTCAGGGCTTTTTCGACATTCCCACCGACAATCTGGTGGCCACGCCAGTGCTGGCGCAGGACATCAAGGATCACTATCCGAAGGGCGATGATCTGATGATCGTCTCGCCCGACGTCGGCGGCGTGGTGCGCGCCCGCTCGCTGGCCAGCCGCCTGAACGCGGACCTCGCCATCGTCGACAAGCGCCGCCCCAAGGCGGGCGAAAGCGAAGTCATGAACATCATCGGCGACGTCGAAGGTCGCCGCTGCATCCTGTTCGACGACATCGTTGATTCGGGCGGCACCCTGGTCAACGCCGCCAAGGCGCTGATCGACCGCGGCGCGACCGAGGTTTCGGCCTACATCAGCCACGGCGTCCTGTCCGGCCCGGCCGTCGACCGCGTCACCAACGGCCCGCTGAAGGAGCTGGTGATCACCGACTCCATCGAACAGCCTGACGAAGTTTTGAACTGCCCGAAGATTCGCCGCGTCTCCGTCGCGCCGCTGATGGGCGAGGCGATCCGGCGCATCGCCAACGAAGAGTCTGTCTCAAAACTCTTCGATTAAGGTTCGGCTAACCATTTTCTCGACGATATAAGGACTACGATGCGGAGGCGCGCCATGCTGCGCGTCGCCGCGCTTTGTGCGTATCGCTTTTATCAAGGGAAGATCGCCGATGCCCCAGGCCTTCTTGCGCCGCGGCCTCTCTGTCGCCGCTGTCGCCGCTGCTGCTGTCCTGGCCAGCTGTTCGACGCCTGAACCGGAAGCGCCGCCGCCTCCCCCGCCGCCTCCGCCGCCCGTTCTGGCCCTGAACCAGAGCGTCGCCGAGGCCGCCTCCGTCTATGTCGCCTTCGTGCGCGAGGTGAATTCGATTCGCGCCGACTTCCCCGACGCCGAATCCATTCAGGCCGCCGTTCGCAAGGGCGCGGCGGTCGAGGCCGCCCAGCTGTCGCGCGGCATGATCGCCTATGGCGCCATCCTGGCCCTGCAGTCGCCTGAATATGTCGCCGGGGTGCGCCAGTTCGCCGCCGATCCCGAACAGCGTCAGCAGATGGTGGCTCGCATCGTCGCTGACCCGGCCTATGCCGCCACCCTGCCCGGCGCCGACGCCGCGGCGGGCCTGATCGCCAACACCATGGGTCAGGACGCCGCCTCCATGCTGGCGCTGGCCGACGCGGTCGAAAACGACGCCTACACCATCCAGGGCCGCCAGGACCCGCGCCGTCGCTGGGCCACCCAGCCGGTCGCCGACCGCGATGGCCGTCTGGAAGGCGCCAAGAGCCTATCCGCCTCGCCGCGCCTGCCCTCGGCCGAGGACAGCGCCCGCCTGTTCGCCGCCGCGCACAACGGCACGGGCCTGAACCTGACCGCCGCCCAGCGCGGCGCGCCCTTCACCCCCGCCGTGGTCAACTCCCTGGCCATTGCGGCCCTGGCGGCGCTGGGCGCGGCCGGTGAAGAAGCCAAGGCCAACACCGACGCCCTGACGTCCGAATCAAACAACGAATTCTGCCTGAACATGTCCAAGCTGATGCTGTTCCAGTGTCTGGCGGCGGCCAAGCCGAACTATGAGGACATCTTCTGCGCCGGACGCCACATCGTGCGCGACATGTCCCAGTGCACGGCCCAGTATACCGGCCCCATGCCCGCCATCACCGTGACGCTGCCCGCGCCCACGCCGATGGCTCAGGCGGAAAACCATTCTTCGGCGGCGGTCGCCCCCAACGGCTGAGGCTGAATATCGCTGCGGGCCGAGCCGGGGCGGTTGCGTCCGCCCCGTGTTCCGTGTAATAGCCCGCGCTCTTGAATTCGAAGGGTTCATGACCCCGCCGCGCGGGACCCGGTTCCGCGCAGGCGTTTACTTGTATTGAAGGCGAGCCCGATGGCCGAGATCATTCTGAACGTTGATGTCCGCGAGAACGTGGGCACCGGCGGCGCCCGCGCCGCGCGTCGCGAAGGCGCTGTCCCCGGCGTGCTGTACGGCGGCGACAAGGCCCCGGTGGCCATCTCCGTGAACGAGCGTGAGTTCCGCAAGTCGCTGTACACCGGCAAGCTGATCGGTCACCTGGTGACCCTGAAGCACGGCAAGGAATCGCAGCCGGTCATCGCCAAGGACATCCAGTTCGATCCGGTCACCGACCGTCCGCTGCACTTCGACCTGATGCGCGTCGGCGCCAAGGAAGAGATCAAGATCGAAATCCCGGTCGCCTTCGTCAACGCCGACGAAGCCCCCTACACCCGTCAGGGCGGCATGCTGGAAGTCGTGCGCCACACGGTCGAGATCCTGGTCCGCGCCGACCGTATCCCGGCTGAACTGGTCGTCGACCTGAAGGGCCGTGAAATCGGCGAGAACATCCGCATCTCGGACATCCAGCTGCCGGAAGGCGCTGCGCCCACCATCACCGACCGCGACTTCATGATCGCCGCGATCAAGAACTCGGCCGCTGGCCAGTCGGACGCCGGCGACACCACGGCCGAGGCCGAAGCCGAAGCCTGATGGTTCTTCCCCGCTCGCCCTGCGCGGCTTGAGGGGATCAGGAAATCAGCCCCGCCCGGTTCGCCCGGCGGGGCTTTTCTTTGCCTGACGCACGGGGCATGAGAACCGCATGATCATCATCGCAGGCCTGGGCAACCCCGGCGCCAAATACGAAAAGAACCGCCACAACATCGGCTTCATGGCCGTGGACGAGATCGCCAGCCGCTGGCGCTTCGGCCCTGCGCGCGCCAAGTTCCAGTCGATCGTCGCCGACGGCGAGGTCGAGGGGACCAAGATCCTGCTGATGAAGCCCCAGACCTATATGAACGAGAGCGGCCGTGCCGTCGGCGAGGCGGCGCGCTTCTACAAGGTGAAGCCCGAGCACGTCATCGTCTTCCACGACGAGATCGACCTCGCCCCCGGCCGCTTCCGCATGAAGAAGGGCGGCGGCGCAGCGGGTCAGAACGGCGTGCGCAGCCTGATCAGCCACCTGGGCGCCGACTTCCGCCGCGCCCGCATGGGCGTCGGTCACCCCGGAGAGCCGCAACTGGTCATGCACCACGTCCTGGGCGACTTCCACAAGGCCGACAGGCCGTGGCTGGACGCCATGCTGCAGGCCTGCGCCGACGCCCTGCCCTTCGCGGTGAACGGCGACGACGAACGCTATCAGGGCGAAGTCATGCGCCTTGCTCCAGCGCCGAAGTTCAGCCCGCGGCAGGCGGCCAAAGGCGAATAACCCTCTCCCGATGGGAGAGGGCTTGAGCGCCCGAGAGCCGAAGGCGAGCGGCTGCGCGAAAGGGTGAGGGTTCACCGATGCAGTCGGCGACAGCCGTAACTGTTGTTGTCCCTCTCGAAAGCGACTCCGCAATCGACCGACCTGGGGCGTCTGGGTGATCCGACCGGGAACCCTCACCCTTTCGCCTGTTCCAGTCGCTGCGCTCCTGGAGGCTCAAGCCCTCTCCCATCGGGAGAGGGTCGATCAATCCGTCGTCGTCCACGCCGCCTTCAGGGTCGCCGCGCCATTCGCCGGCACGCTCAGCGTCCAGACCGGATAGCCGGTGTCGTCCACCCGGCTGCGCACCGACTGGCTGCGGATGCGGAAGCCGCGGTGCATGGCGGCGTCGGCGACCAGTTCGACGGTCACCGGCTCCGAGCGCGCATTGGTGATCGTGGTCTCGACCTCGGTGCGCTCGGTCGTGACGGCGCCGCGCGTCGCGCTGTCCGATTTCACCAGCCGCGTCTGCACCCGCACGTCCGGCGATTCGCCGAAGGCCAGCCGCACCGGCAACCCCACGCCCTTGTCTTCAAATCGGTCCTGACCAGCCAGCAGCAAGCCGCCCGCCCCGTCCGGCTGCATCACCGCCACCGAACCGCCGGGCATGGCCACGCCCAATCCTGCGCGCGCCTCATTACGCAGCTTCATGACGATGGCCGTAGGGCGCGCCTCTTCGTCCGGATTCAGCACCCCGGCGCGATAGACCCTTTCATAGGCCACGCCTTCGCGCTCCAGAAAGCGCACCTGCTTGGTCTGGCGCGCCGCCACCGTCGTCGGCTCGGGCAGGGTGTAGATCTTGTAGTCGCCCAGCTCGCCCTGTTCAGCCAGCTTCGGAGCGCCCGCCATTCGACTGGCGGTCACGACGACACCAGCGGCCTCCATCACCATCGGCCTCGGCGGCGCCGGCGGAGGCCCATCGCCATAGCCAGCGACCTGGCCCGACCCCAGCGTCGTCGTCCCCTGCGGCCAGCATTCGTTCTGCTGATAGCGGACCAGCGGCTCAACCGGTCTGGTGCCTGCGTCCTTCCGCAGCGTGCCCGCCACCACCTGCACCGGCGCGTCCGGGAAACCCGTGCCGCCGAAGTTGGCCAGCGTCAGCCAGCCGGTCAGGTCCAGCGTCCCGTCCGTCGGGTCCAGCCTCGCCACATAGTCGGCCGACCACTGCAACCCTGTCGTCAGATAGGCCAGCGTCACCGTGTGCCGCCCCGCCCGTTCGGCGCGCGTGCGCACCGACAGGGTCGGCTGGTCGCCCAGCCCTTCAGGGATGCGGTCGAACACGACCCGCTCGGTCTGGCCCGAACAGTCCAGCGCCTCGAACCGGCCGTCGATCTCCAGCACCGTTCCTTGAGCGCCCGCACGGATGACGGCGGCCTTCTCGACCTGTTCGCCGGTCGCGGGATTGGTGCGAACGACCCGCACCACCTCGCCCACCGACTTCGCCATCAGGCTGGCGGGGGACAACAGGTCGAAGTCGGCGTTGCGCTCGATCACATGGGCGGGCAGGCCCTCCAGCACCGCGCTCTGCGGCACGACGCCGGTGGCCAGTCCGCGAAAACGGACGATGCCCTCGCCCGCCGGAAGATCGACCGTGCGCGTCTCGACGATCAGGGCCAGTCCCTGACGGTCCAGTCGGCTCCACGACTGGCGCGACTGCTCCATCAGGGCGACGGTATCGACGGGCCGGTCGCGATAGATCACCACCGTCGCCCCGTCAGGACGCGCGGACACGCTTTCCGTCTGGGCCCAGGCCGCGGGGGCCCAGACCATGGGCGCCAGCAGGCTCAGCGCAGTGGTGATCGCCAGAAGACGGCGCATGGGATCAGCCGCCCGTGGTGATGGTCGCGGTCAGCTTGGTCTCGCCGTTGGCGGGCACGGGCACGCGCCAGACGACGGTGCGCGCGTCACGCATCTCGCCCGTGATGCTCTGGTCCGTCAGTTCCGTGTCGCGGCCCAGACCGCGCTGGCGCACCTCGACTGTCACCGGCTCGTGCCGGGCGTTGCGGACCGTGTATTCCATCGCATAGCGGGTGCGGAAATAGTCGACCAACCGCTTGGAAACACGCTCGGACGAGACCAGACGCGGCTGCACCGTCACATCGAAGGCGTCGCCGGTCGTCACCACGATCTCGGACCCGGCGGGCGAGTGGTCGACCTGGCTTTCGCCGATGAAGCGCGGCTCGCCCGCCTCATCCTTCACATAGACGCGGATCACCCCGGCAGGCAGGGCGCGCGCCGCGTTCCCCGATCCATTGGCGAAGATGACGCCGACCTCAGCCGCGACCGGTTCCTCGGCGCTGTAGAAGCCGTCGATGACCCGCAGATAGCGCTTGGTCGCGGGCACGCCCGCCGCGTCGATCAGGCCGACCTGCTTGGTCTGGTTGTTGGCGACCGTCACGGCCTCGGGCAGCGGATAGACATAGACGTCGGCCAGCGCGCCCTGCCCGCCCGACTGGGTCCCGTTGCCTCGCAGCGGGCCGCCGCCCCGGACCGGCGGGCGCGGATTATAGCCGCCCTGATTGCCGATCAGATTGACGTCGCCCGCCACCACCCGCGTCTGGGCGTTGCTGAAGGTCGCGCCCGAATTGTTGGTCAGCGTGACCCAGCCGTTCAGGTCCAGCTTGCCCGCCTTCTCGTCGAAACGGGCGACATAGTCGGCCTTCCACGTCAGACCGCTGGTCAGATAGGACAGGGTCGTCTCGCGCCGCCCCGCCCCTTCGGCGTCCAGGGTGACGCTGAGCGTCGGGCGCGGGCGCAGGTTCTGCGGCACCTGATCGAAGATGACGCGCGTCGGCACCCCGTCATCGCGCAGCACCTCGATGCGGTTGCCGATCTGCAGCACCACGCCCTGATTCGCCGCCAGCACGCGAGCGCGCTCGGTCGACTGGGCGCCCGATCCGGGGTTGGTGCGGACGATGCCGATCTCATTGCCGACGGCGCTTTCCATCAGCTTGCCCGGCGTCAGCAGATCATAGTCGAAGTTCTGCTCGACCACCGACAGGCCGCGCCCCGACAGGCCGACCGTCTCGGGCCGGATGCTGGCCGAAACGCCCGGAAACTCCTGACGCGAGCGCCCGGCGGGCACGTTCAGGTTCCGCACATCCTCCACCAGGGCGATGTTCTGATTATAGACCGTCAGGGAGACGCGATCGGGACCGCCCGGCCCCTCCTCTACCTGTTGGGCAGCGGCCGGCGCCGCGAAAAGCAGGGCCAGGGCGAAGGGTCCGATAGCGCGGATCATGCGTATCCTCGATAAGTGTCCGACCCCCACGCTGGCACGGAAAAAGCGACATTGTCGAGGCGGCGCGCGACCCTCGGTCGCCCCGTGCGGTCTGGCTTCCCTGCGTGGTAAGGTTTAAGGGGCCTGTATCGTGACCCGCTCTCAGGCAGAAAACTGGTCGACCTGGCGCTCGCTGGCCTTCCTGGCCGCGACGTTCGCCATCGTGATCGGCAGCCTGATGCCGTTCGCGGCGCTGGCAGCTTCCACGCCCGGCCAGCCCATCGTCATCTGCTCGGCCGATGGTCCCCAGACCATCCAGTCCGGCGGCGTCGATGGCCCGATCAAAGCCGAGATGGGCGCCAAATGCGCCGCCTGCGTCATGCCGCTGCTGGCCGCCCTGCCCGCGCCCGCCGCGCCGGAACCAGCGCCGGTCGTTCGCCTGACGCAGGCCGTCGTCTACGCTCCCTTCATCGCCAGCCCGCCGCCCCCGGCCCGCGCCCCGCCGCGCCCGCCGTCGCGCGCCCCGCCCCACGCCTGAAAACCAGACTGATCGACGCCGCGCGCCTGCTTGAAGGCCTGCGCGGCCCTGCCTCTGTTTTCAGGATTTCATCTCCATGTCTCTCAAGACCGCTGCGGCGCCTTGCGCCCTGCTGATCGGCGCCTGTCTGGCGCCCGCCCTTGCTTACGCCGACAGCCTGCCGGCTGCTGACAGCCCCACCATCGTCGACAGCATCATCGTCACCGGCCGCCGCAACGCCGAAGACCCGACCGTCGTGGCCGAGGCGCGCGACCGTCTCAGCCGCACCCCCGGCGCCGTCGCCGTGGTGTCGGCCGAAAGCTATTCCGACCGCTTCGTGCAGGGCTTTTCCGACACCCTGCGCAACGTCCCCGGCGTGCTGGCGCAAAAGCGGTTCGGCGAGGAAAGCCGTCTGTCGATCCGCGGCTCGGGCATCGCCCAGGGCTTTCACCAGCGCGGCGTCCTGTTCGCCCAGGACGGCGTGCCCTTCGCCGACGCTGACGGATTTTCCGACTTCCAGAGCGTCGATTCCCTCAGCGCCCGCTATGTCGAGGTGTGGAAGGGCGCCAACACCCTGCGCTTCGGCGGCGCCCAGCTGGGCGGGGCGATCAACCTCGTCACCCCGACCGGCCGCACGGCGGACCAGCGCGCCCTGATGCAGGTCGAGGGCGGCAGCAACGGCTTCGTGCGCGCCCACGGCGCCGTGGCAGAAACCTATGGCGACTGGGATATCTACGCCGCCGCCACCGCCATGCAGGGCGACGGCTGGCGCGACCACAGCAAACAGTCGCAAGGGCGCCTGACCGTCAATGCGGGCCGCTCGTTCGGCGAGGACCGCGAGGTGCGCCTGATCGCCCAGGCCGCCGACATCAAGCAGGACATGCCCGGCTCCCTGACACTGGAAGAGGCGCTGAACACCCCGCGCATCGCCTCGAACGACGCCCTGACCGGCAATCAGGCCCGCGATCTGACGGTCAAGCGGCTGACGCTCCAGACCCGCTGGCGCTTCAACGAGTCAACCTTGTTCGAGGGGGCGATCTGGGGCTGGAAGACATCGATGTATCACCCGATTTTCCAGGTGATGGATCAGGACACCACGACGCACGGTGCCTTCGCCCGCATCGACTGGACCGGCCATGTCGGCGGCCTGCGCGCCGACGCCTTCTACGGCTTTTCATGGCGCGAGGGCGAGGTCGAGGCCCTGCGCTATGTGAACCTTGCCGGGCTGCGCGGCGCCAAGACCGCCGATGCGCGTCAGGACGCCTCCGGGCTGGACGTCTTCGCCGAGGGGCGGCTGTTCGTCACCGACCAGCTGGCCCTGGTCGCGGGCGGCTCGTGGGGGCGCGCCACGCGCGACTATCTGGACCGCCTGACCCCGGCCAACGACGCCAGCCGCGATTATGAGTGGTTCTCGCCGCGCATGGGCCTGTTGTGGGAAGCGGAAAACGGCGCACAGGTCTTCGCCAACCTGACCCGTTCGGTCGAGCCGCCGACCTATGGCGCCCTGGTGCAATACCCGGTGGCCGGCTTCACCCCGGTCGATGCTCAGGACGCCTGGACCGGCGAGATCGGCACGCGCGGCCGTCACGGCCCGCTGGCCTGGGATCTGGTCGCCTATCGCAGCCGGATCGAGGGCGAGATGCTGGACTTCATCACCGGCCCCGGCATCCCCGCCGCCACCTTCAACGCCAAGAAGACCATCCACCAGGGGATCGAGGCCGGGCTGGACTGGACCCTGCCCGTCGGACTGGCGGACGGGTCGCTGATGCTGCGTCAGGTCTATAACTGGAGCGACTTCCGCTTCGACGGCGATGCGCGTTGGGGCGACAACCGCCTGCCGGTCGTGCCGCAGCATCAGTACCGGGCCGAACTGACCTGGCGCCATCCGACCGGCGTCTTCGTCACCCCGTCGGTCGAGTGGCGGATATCCAGCCCCTATGTCGACTACGCCAACACCCTGAAGGCGCCGGACTACGCCGTGCTGGGCCTGACCGGCGGCTTCAACATCAACGCCAACACCTCGGTCTACATCGACGCGCGCAACCTGACCGACAAGCGCTACGTCGGCGAGTTCGCCGCCGTCACCGACGCCGCAACGGCGTATACGGACGTCTTCTTCCCCGGCGAGGGCCGTTCGGTCTTCGTCGGCCTGCGGTTGGCCTACTGATGAGCGGCGCTGTCAAAAACCGGGCGACAGGCCTGATATCCGACGCCTATCGGGCCGTCTGGCGCTGGCACTTCTACGCCGGGGTGCTGGTGATGCCGTTCCTGATGCTGCTGACGCTGACGGGCGGCCTCTATCTGTTCAAGGACGAGATCGACCACGCCGTCTATCGCTCCATGATCGAGGTTCCGGCGGGCGCCCGGCAGGCCGATCCAGATCAGTGGCTGGCCGCCGCTGCCCGCGCGGGCGAAGGCCGGGCAGCCAACGTCCTGATCCCCGCGCGCGCCGATCAGGCCGTGCGCGTTCAGGTCGACCGCCCCGACGGCGCCCAGCGCACCGTCTTCGTCGATCCGCACACGGCCGCTGTCACCGGCGTCACCGCCTATGGCGGCGTGACCGAGACGATCAAGAAGCTGCACTCCCTGACCCTGTTCGGCGGGCCGGTCGGCACGGCGCTGAACATTCTGGTCGAGATCGTCGCGGGCTGGGCCATCATCCTGTGCGCCACCGGCCTCTACCTGTGGTGGCCTCGCCGGCGCACCGGCGCCGTGCTGAGGCCGCGTGAGACGGACGCCGGACGCCGCCCCTTCTGGCGCGACGTTCACGCCCTGACCGGCTTCTATGTCGGCGGGGTGATCATCTTCCTTGCGGTCACGGGTATGCCCTGGTCGGCCGTCTGGGGCGATCGGTTCATGGGCGTCATGCGCGACACGGGTCTGGGTCGTCCGCCCGCGCCCGCCGCCGCCAGCCCCTGGAGCCACGCCAAGCCCCACGACGCCCCCGCCGGCGTCGGCTGGACGCTGGAGAACGCCGTCCTGCCCGCCGATGACCACGCGGCGCATGGACACGACCATGAACATGGGCATGAACAGGGCCCCGCCGTCGCGCCCAGCCTGAACCGAGTGCTTCAGACGGCGCGTGAACAGGGCCTGCCCCGCCCCTTCACCGTCAGCATTCCCCAATCCTCCGACCTGGCCTGGACGGTCGCCCGCCAGACCCGCAAGGTCGAGGACACGCGCAGCCTCTATGTCGACGGCGCCAGCGGGGCGGTGAAGGCCGACCTGCGCTGGCATCAGTTCGGCGTCATGGCCAAGGGCTTTGAATGGGGCATCGCCGTCCACCAGGGGATGCAGTACGGCTGGATCAACCGCATCGTCATGCTGATCGGCTGCATCGCCGTGTGGCTGCTGGCGATCAGCGGT
The DNA here is from genome assembly GCF_039673845.1 of Brevundimonas diminuta. Taxonomy (GTDB): domain Bacteria; phylum Pseudomonadota; class Alphaproteobacteria; order Caulobacterales; family Caulobacteraceae; genus Brevundimonas; species Brevundimonas diminuta_E. The sequence goes on from NZ_JBDJMK010000006.1 coordinate 64,611, forward strand.
CTGGTCATGTGGTGGAAACGTCGCCCGCCCAGCCTGTCGGGCCGCCGCACGGGCGCTCCGCCCGCGCCGCCCGGCCCGCGCGCAAGAATCGCCGTGCTGTGCATCGTCATCCCCCTGTCCATCCTCTATCCCTTGACGGGACTGAGCCTCGTGGCCGCCCTGCTGCTCGACCGGGCGGTGCGGGCCTTCACCGGGCCCAAGCCCGTCGCAGCCTCTTGATAAGGAGCTTCAACATGAAACGTCTGTTCGCCCTGACCGCCCTGTCGGCCGCCGCCCTCAGCCTCGCCGCCTGCGGCCAGCCCGCCGAAAAGTCGGCCGAAACCGCCAAGGACGCGACCGTCGCCCCCGGCACGGTCCAGGTCGCCGACGCCTGGTGCCGCCCCACGCCCAACGGCGCCAAGGCCGGGGGCTGCTACCTGACCCTGACGGCAGGTTCCGACGACCGTCTGGTCAGCGTCTCCACCGCCCTGGCCCAGTCGGCCGAGGTGCATGAGATGAAGATGGAGAACGGGGTCATGAGCATGGCCCACCTGCACGACGGCCTGCCCCTGCCCGCCGGAACCCCGGTCGAGCTGAAGCCCGGCGGCAATCACATCATGCTGATGGGCCTGCGCGATCCGCTGGTCGACGGCGGCGTCGCCTCCTTCACCCTGACGTTCGAGAAGGCCGGCCCCATCGGCGTCCACGCCGCCGTCAAACAGCCCCCGGTGGTCGATTCGGAGGAATAACACCCTCTCCCGGCGGGAGAGGGCTTGAGCGCACGACGGCGCAGCCGTCGTTCTGGCGCGAAAGGGTGAGGGGCTTGGCCTGTCCGTCGGCGTAAGCCGCCGCATAGCCGATCGGCCACGGCCTTCGGCCGAGTTCACCCGCGAAACTCTCACCCTTTCGCCTTCGCCAATCGCCTCCGGCTCTTGGAGGCTCAAGCCCTCTCCCAACAGGAGAGGGCCCATTCCTTGCCCCACACCTGACAAACCGGCCCGAACCGGCTAAAGGCTCGCGCTCACGAGGAATACCATGGCTCTTAAAGTCGCGATCGTCGGCCTGCCCAACGTCGGCAAGTCCACCCTGTTCAACGCCCTGACCAAGACGGCGGCGGCCCAGGCGGCCAACTATCCGTTCTGCACCATCGAGCCGAACACCGGCGACGTGGCCGTGCCGGAACCGCGCCTGAACACGCTGGCCAGCATCGCCGGATCCAAGGAGATCATCCCCTCGCGGATCACCTTCGTGGACATCGCCGGTCTGGTGCGCGGCGCATCCAAGGGCGAGGGTCTGGGCAACCAGTTCCTGGCCAACATCCGTGACTGCGACGCCATCGCCTTCGTCGCCCGCTGCTTCGTCGACGACGACATCACCCACGTCGAGAACCGCATCGACCCCATCTCGGACCTCGAGATCATCGAGACCGAGCTGATGCTGGCCGACCTGGAGAGCCTTGAGCGCCGCCGCGTCCAGATCGAGAAGCGCGCCAAGGGCGGCGACAAGGAATCCCAGCTGAACCTCAAGCTGATCGACGCCGCGCTCGAAAAGCTGCGTGACGGCAAGCCCGCGCGTCTGGCCGACGTGTCCAAGGAGGACAAGAAGGCCTGGGACATGCTGCAGCTGCTGACCGCCCTGCCCGCCCTCTACGTCGCCAACGTCGAGGAAGGCTCGGCCGACAAGGGCAATGAGCTGTCCGACCTGGTCGCCAAGCGCGCCGCAGAGGACAACGCCAACTCCGTGGTCATCTCGGCCCAGATCGAGTCGGAAATCGCCGTCCTGGACGACGAGGAGCAGAAGGAGTTCCTCGAAACCCTGGGTCTGGAAGAGCCCGGCCTGAACCGCCTGATCCGCGAGGCCTACAAGCTGCTGGGCCTGCAGACCTATTTCACCGTCGGGCCGAAGGAAGCGCGCGCCTGGACCATCCCCGTCGGCGCCACCGCGCCGCAGGCGGCGGGCGTGATCCACACCGACTTTGAAAAGGGCTTCATCCGCGGCGAAACCATCGCGTTTGACGACTATGTCGCGCTGAAGGGCGAAGCCGGCGCCAAGGAAGCGGGCAAGATGCGCGCCGAAGGCAAGGCCTACATCGTCAAGGACGGGGATGTGATGCATTTCCTCTTCAACAACTAGGCCACTTTCTCAGGGCGGTTAGAAAGTCTGACCGCCCTGATAGAATTACTGAAATTCCATACCCTTGCAGGTATCGCCAAAGCCCTGGATGAATCAGCCCGACTGACGCTGAAAATTCTCCAGGGACGCCATGAAGTTCGATACCCTCGCCGTGCATGCGGGCTATTCGCCTGATCCGACCACCAAATCGGTCGCCGTGCCCATCTATCAGACCACCAGCTACGCCTTCGACGACACCCAGCACGGGGCGGACCTGTTCGACCTGAAGGTGGCGGGCAACATCTACACCCGCATCATGAACCCAACGTCCGACGTGCTGGAACAGCGCATCGCGGCGCTGGAGGGCGGCATTGCGGCGCTGACGGTGGCCTCGGGTCAGGCGGCGATCACCTATGCGATCCTGACCATCGCCGAGGCGGGCGACAACATCATCGCCACCTCGACCCTGTATGGCGGCACCTATAATCTGTTCGCCCACACCCTGCCCCAGTACGGCATCACGGTGCGCTTCATCGACGCCGCTGACCCGGCCGCCATCGCCGCCAATACGGATGAGCGCACCAAGGCGGTCTTCTGCGAATCCATCGGCAATCCGCTGGGCAATGTCGTCGACTTCGGCGCCCTGGCCGACGCGGCGCACGCGCAAGGTCTGCCGCTGATCGTCGACAACACCGTGCCGACCCCCTACCTGACCCGCCCGATCGAGCATGGGGCGGACATCGTCATCCACTCCCTGACCAAATACATCGGCGGCCACGGCACCAGCATCGGCGGCGCCATCGTGGACAGCGGCAACTTCCCCTGGGCCGAACACAAGGCGCGCTTCCGCCGCCTGAACGAACCGGAAGTCAGCTACCACGGCGTCGTCTACACCGAGGCGCTTGGCCCGGCGGCCTTCATCGGCCGGGTGCGCACCGTGCTGCTACGCAACACCGGCGCGGCCATCTCGCCGTTCAACAGCTTCCTGATCCTGCAGGGCCTTGAGACGCTGGCCCTGCGGATGGACCGCCACGTCGAGAACGCCACCGCCGTCGCCCAGTGGCTGAAGGCCCACCCCAAGGTGGAATGGGTCAACTACGCCGGGCTGGAAGACCACCCGTCCAACCCGCTGATCAAGAAGTATTTCGGCGGCAAGGCGTCCGGCCTGCTGACCTTCGGCGTGAAGGGCGGCCGCGAGGCGGGCGCCCGCTTCCAGGACGCGGTGAAGATCTTCACCCGTCTGGTCAACATCGGCGACGCTAAGTCGCTGGTCTGCCACCCGGCCTCAACCACCCACCGCCAGCTGTCGCCGGACGAGCTGAAGAAGGCGGGCGTCACCGAAGACACCGTGCGCCTGTCGGTCGGCATCGAACACATCGACGACCTGATCGCCGATCTGGATCAGGCCTTGGCCGCCGTCTGATTTAACGCCCTGTCCCAGCCAGGCGCCCCTGACAGGGCGCTTGGCTGTCGACACCCTCGATCAGGCTCTTTACGGTCCCCGGCAGTTATACTTACCGAGGGGTTGAGCCTGTATGCGTCTTTCATCTTCCGTCGCCGTTCTGGCGTTCGCTGTCGCCCTGGGCGGCGCAGTCGCCGTTCAGGCGCAAACGACGCCCGCCTTTGACGCCGACCGTATTTCCGAACACATCCGCATCCTGTCCGACGACAGCTTCGAAGGACGCGGCATCGCCACCCCGGCCGAGCAGAAGGTCATCGACTACCTCAGCCGCGAATATGCAGCCGCAGGCTTCGCCCCAGGCGGCGAGAACGGCGGCTGGACCCAGGCCGTGGGCCTGAACCGCTTCACCGTCTCCAACGTCTCGGGCCAACTGAAGCTGGGCGACTGGAGCCAGTCGCTGTCGCAGGGGCAGGAAGTCACCATCACCACCCGCCTGCCCAGCAACGGCGTCGATCTGAAGGACAAGCCGCTGGTCTTCGTCGGCTACGGCATCAAAGCGCCCGAGCGTCAGTGGAACGACTTCAAGACCGACGTGCGCGGCAAGGTCATCGTGGTTCTGGTCAACGACGCCGACTTCGAAGACCCGTCGCTGAACACCTTCGGCGGCGAGGCCATGACCTACTATGGCCGCTGGACCTACAAGTTCGAGGAAGCCGCGCGTCAGGGCGCCGCGGGCGTGCTGATCGTGCATGAGACCAAGCCCGCCTCCTATGGCTGGACCACGGTCGCCAACTCGTGGGGCGTGCCGCAGTTCGACATCGTCCGCGCCGATCCGTCGGCCGAGCGCGTGGCGATGGAAGGCTGGATCCAGCGCGATCTGGCCGTGGACCTGTTCCGCCGCGCCGGCCTCGACTTCGAGCAGGAGAAGATCAAGGCGCGCAGCCGCGACTTCCAGCCGGTCGAGTTGAAGGGCGCCTCCATCGACGCCCGCATGGACGTGAAGTCCGAACGCATCGTCACCCACAACGTCGTGGCCAAGCTGGAAGGCACGACCCACCCGGACGAGACCATCCTCTACACCGGCCACTGGGACCACATCGGCATGGGCGAGCCGGACGCCACCGGCGACCGCATCTTCAACGGCGCCATCGACAACGCCTCGGGCACCGCCGCCCTGCTGGAACTTGCGCGTCAGTGGGCGGCCGGGCCGAAGCCTGAGCGCACTATCGTCATGATCAGCTTCACCGGCGAGGAAAGCGGCCTGCTGGGCTCGGAATTCTACGCCGCCAACCCGCTGTATCCGCTGGAGAAGACCGTCGGCGGCTTCAACATCGACTCGGCCGCCGTCTTCGGCCGGATGAACAAGCTGGGCGTGACCGGCTACGGCCATTCGGAACTGGACGAGCCGGTGATCGCGGCGGCGGCGGCGCAGGGGCGCGGCTTCGTGGGCGACGCCGGGGCCGCAGCGGGCATCTATTTCCGCTCGGACCACTTCCCGCTGGCTAAGAAGGGCGTGCCGATGGCCTATCTGTCCTCGACCGGCGAGTTCATCGACGCCCCGATTGAGCCGCGCATGGCGCGCGCCGCCGACTACCGCGCCAACCGCTACCACCAGGCGGCGGACGAGTGGGAGCCGGATTGGGACTACCGCGGCATGCTGCAGGACCTGGAGGTCATGTTCACCGTCGGTCAGGATCTGGCCAACAGCCGCACCTGGCCTGAGTGGAAGGCCGGCTCCGAGTTCGGTCCGGAACGCGCCAAGAGCGCCGCTCAACGCCGCTGATCCCGGTCGTTCAGCGCAAACATGACAAAAAAGTAAGGGGCGGCCTCGCAAGGGGCCGCCCTAACACTATGCAACGGGCCTCGTGGGGAAGGCCGAAAGGAAACGCCATGCATCATCGCTTCATCCGCGGCGTCGCGGCCGCCGCACTGCTTCTTGTCGCAGGGGCCGCCACGGCGCAGGACTTCTCGATCCAGCGCCTGTCCGACGAAATCCGCATTATCAGCGCCGACGACTTCCAGGGCCGCTATCCGGGCACCGAGGGCGAGAAGAAGACGCTGGACTGGCTGCAGGCCCAGTATGAAGCCATGGGGCTGGAGCCCGGCGGCCCCAACGGACAGTGGCTGCAGGCCATCGACCTGAAGCGCCTGACGCCCAAGGCGCCGCCCGCCCTCAGCTGGACCGGCGCGAACGGCAAGGTCACAGCCCTGACGCCCGGCGCCGACTTCACCCTGCGCGCCATGAACAGCGCAGCGCAGGGACGTCTGGTCGATGCGCCCGTCGTCTTCGCCGGTTACGGCATCCATGCGCCCGAGCGGGGCTGGGACGACTATGGCGATCTGAATGTCACGGGCGCCGTCGTCCTGGTGGTCGCGGGCGAGCCGGACGGTGAACTGTTCAACGGCAGCTACGCCACCAACTATCAGTCCGCCGCCTATAAGGCCGACGAGGCCAAGCGGCGCGGCGCCCTGGCTGTTCTGACCGTCACCGACGGCGGCGCGGGCGAGGCCGCCTGGCGGCGCGAACTGATGGGTGCCGAGCGCACCCGCACCCTGACGCCCGGCTCGGCCGAACTGAGCCTGAGCGGCGCGATCAACCGCGATGTCGCCGTCGCCATGGGCGTGGATCTGGCGGCCATTACGCCGCGCCTCCAGACCGGCGACTTCCGCGCCTTCCCGATGGATGTGAAGATCACCGCCTCGGCCGAGGAAACGGTCGAAATCCTGCGCACCCACAATCTGCTGGCGCGGATCACGGGGATGGAACGCCCGAACGAGGTCATCATCTACTCCGCCCACTGGGATCATATCGGCGTCAATGAAAACGCCCCCGGCGATGACAAGATCTTCAACGGCGCCTGGGACAACGCTTCGGGCACCATCGGCGTGGTCGAGATGGCCCGCCAGTTGAAGGACGCCCCGACGCCGAAACGCACCTTCGTCTTCGCCCATATGGCGGCCGAGGAAATGGGTCTGCTGGGCGCCTACGCCTATGTCGCCGATCCGGTCTATCCGCTGGAGACGACGGTGGCCGACATCAACATCGACATGCTGCCCCTCAGCGGCCCGACCCGCGACGTGCCGATCTTCGGCAAGGGCCAGAACAGCCTTGAGGACAACCTTCAGGCGCTGGCTGAACAGGAAGGCCGCTATGTCTCCGACGACGGCGAGCCCGAACAGAACTTCTATTACCGCTCGGACCACTTCCCCTTCGCCCGCGCGGGCGTCCCGGCCCTGATGGCCTGGCACGGCGTGGACTGGGTCGACGGCGGCCGCGAGGCCGGTCTGGCCGCCTGGAAAGCCAAGTTCGCCGCCGACTATCACAAGGTCAGCGATGAATGGTCCCCCGACTGGGACCTGCGCTCGGCGGTCGAGAACCTGACCCTGATGTATCGTCTGGGTCTGGAACTGGCCAACAGCAGCGAATGGCCGACCTGGAAGCCGACTTCCGAGTTCGGCCAGGTCCGCGACCGCAGCGCCGCCGCGAGACGTTGAAGACCCCGCCCGGAGCGTCGCACAGGCGCTCCAGGCCCCCTCTCGGCGCTCCAACGGGCTCTGAGGCGTGCGCGGTCCCTCCGCGCGCCCGATGACAGGCAGACACGAAAAAGCCCGCCGGATCGCTCCGGCGGGCTTTCTTGTTCAGATCGGGGATCGCCTTAGTGGGCGACGCCCTTCCAGATGCGGCGATAGCTGGCGTAGGTCACGCCTGCGAAGGCCAGCAGGAAGATCAGGACGCCGAAGCCCATCTGCTTGCGCTCGACCATCTTCGGCTCGGAGGTCCAGGCGATGAAGGCGGCGACGTCCTTGGCCATCTGGTCCACGGTCGCCTCGGTGCCGTCGTCATAGGTGACCTGACCGGCGCTCAGCGGCGGAGGCATGGCGATGAAGCCGCCCTTCGGCACGTCGCCCTTGCCCGTCCAGAACGGAGTCATGTCCCCGGCCATATAGGGGTTGTAGTGCTGGGTCTCGGTCATCTTCAGGCCCGCCGGCGGGGCCGAATAGCCTGACAGCAGCGAGTAGATGTAATTTGCGCCGTCGTGGCGGGCCTTGGCCATGACCGACAGGTCCGGCGGCATGGCACCGCCGTTGGCCGCAGCCGCAGCCGTCGGGTTCGGATAGGGGTTGGGGAAGCGGTCGGCCGTGGTGGCGTCGCGCATCAGGCCCTCGCCCGTTTCCGAGTCGATGTCGGCGACCTGAATTTCCTTGGCCAGGGCCTTCACGATCGGGTTGTCGTTCGGGTTCGAATACTTCTCGTTCCAGAACGGCCCGTGCTTGTCGCCCAGGTTGCGGAAGTGCATCAGGTCCATGCCGTGGCACGAGGCGCAAACCTCGCGATAGACCTTGTAGCCGCGCTGCAGCTGGCCCTGATCAAAGGTGCCGAACGGCCCGTTGAAGCTGAAGCCGCCATCGCGCGGATGCTTGGCGCCCCCGGCGGCCATCGCCGGAGCGGCGATGGCGACCAGGCCGACAGCGGCCGTCACTGAGACAAGGATCTTGCGGAAGGACACGGTCTTTTTCTCGTTGCTCATCATCGCGCTCAGACCTTCTCGGCTGCGGTCGACGGGAGCACGGGCTCCGAGATCGTCGCCGGGATCGGCAGCGGCTTCTCGCGCAGGCCGACAACCGGCATCAGCACCACGAAGAAGACGAAGTAGTACGCCGTCAGGAAGCGCGTCAGCCACAGGTAGGAGTTCAGGTCGCCATCGATCAGGGTGAAGGTCTTGAAGCTGCCGATGACCGGCGAGTCCGGCAGTTGCGCGCCGCACCAGCCCAGGCCGAAGCAGACGAACAGGAAGATGATGAAGAAGGTCTTCATCGTCGGGCGGTAGCGCATAGAGCGCACCTTGGACGTATCCAGCCACGGCAGGACGAACAGCACGCCGATCGCCGCGAACATGGCCACGACGCCGCCGAACTTGTCGGGGACCGCGCGCAGGATCGCGTAGAAGGGCAGCATGTACCACTCAGGCACGATGTGCGCCGGGGTCTGCAGCGGGTTGGCCGGGATGTAGTTGTCGGCGTGGCCCAGGGCGTTCGGCTGATAGAAGACGAAGACCGCGAACAGGATCAGGAACAGGATGATCGCAAAGCCGTCCTTGACCGTGAAATACGGGTGGAAGGGCAGCATGTCCTTCTTGGCGCGATCCTTCGGGATCAGGATGCCGACCGGATTGCCCTGACCCGCAGCGTGCAGCGCCCACAGGTGCAGCACCACGCAGCCGGCGATGACGAACGGCAGCAGGTAGTGCAGCGAGAAGAAGCGGTTCAGCGTCGCGTTGTCGATCGCCGGGCCGCCGCGCAGCCAGATCAGGATCGGCTCTCCGACGACCGGAATGGCGCCGATCAGGTTGGTGATGACCTCAGCGCCCCAGAAGGACATCTGGCCCCACGGCAGGACGTAGCCGAGGAAGGCGGTGGCGATCATCAGGAAGAAGATCACGCAGCCGACGATCCAGATCATCTCGCGCGGCGCCTTGTAGGAGCCGTAGTAGAGGCCCCGCAGCATGTGCAGATAGACGGCGATGAAGAACATCGACGCGCCGTTGGCGTGCACATAGCGGATCAGCCAGCCGCCGTTCACGTCGCGCATGATGCGCTCGACCGAGGCGAAGGCCATGTCGACGTGCGGGGTGTAGTGCATGGCCAGGACGATGCCGGTGATGATCTGGGTCATCAGGCAGATCGCCAGGATGCCGCCGAAGGTCCACCAGTAGTTCAGGTTCTTCGGGGTCGGCAGGTTCGCATAGTCCATGCCGAAACGGATGATCGGCAGGCGGGTGTCCATCCACCGCTCAACGGCGGTCTTCGGGACGTAAGTGGATTCGTGATCGCTCATGGTTCCTCTGTCCGTCCTCAGCCGATCTTCACGCGGGTGTCGGACATGTATTCATAGTTCGGCACGATCAGGTTCAGCGGTGCCGGACCCTTACGGATGCGGCCCGAGGCGTCGTAGTGCGAACCGTGGCACGGGCAGAACCAGCCGCCGTATTCACCGGCGTTGAAGGTCGGCACGCAGCCCAGGTGGGTGCACGAACCGATGACGACGAGATATTTCTCGTGCCCGGCCTTGGTGCGCTCGGCGTCGGTCTGGGCGGGGCTGCCGACGGCGCCCTCGTCGATGACCTTCTTCAGCTCGGCCTCGGTGCGATAGCGCACGAAGACGGGCTTGCCCTGCCATTTGATGACGACCTGCTGGCCTTCCTGAACCTTGGTCAGATCGAATTCGATCGACGCCAGGGCCAGGGTGTCGGCCGCCGGGTTCATCTGGTTGATCAGGGGCCACGCCACCATCACGCCGGCGCCGGCCGCAGCCGCGCCCGCCGCAATGTGGATGAAGTCGCGGCGGGTGGCGTCGCCACCCCCGTGTTGGCCGTCAGGCCCGTCAGCATTCACGACCGATTCGGCCACGCGTTTCACCTCTGCATCGCCGGTCGCCCGCCCCAAGATGAGACGTCAACCGAATGGAACCCTATCATGCGATGGCAAACCCCTGCCCGTCCGGCCCCGGTTTCAGCTGTTCCCGCAAGTCGCTGAAGCGATTTGCGAAACAGTCGCAACAAAAGCCGCGACAAGGCCCCGCCCCGCGCGTATGACGGCCTTAGAATGCGTCTCGCCCTTTTTCAACCTGACATCCCCCATAATGTCGGCGCCTGCATCCGCTTGAGCGCCTGTTTCGGCGTGGAATTGCACGTCATCGAGCCCACGAGCTTCAATTTCGACGATCGTGCGATGAAACGGGCGGCGCTGGATTACGGTCCTCTGTCCCATATGACGCGCCATGCCAATTGGGACGCCTTCCAGCGCGACCGGGCCCCGGGACGGCTGGTGCTGTTCACTACGCGCGCGGCGGAACCGCTGACCGACTTCGCCTTCCGACCCGACGACGTCCTGCTGTTCGGCAAGGAGAGCGCCGGTTCGCCCGACTATGTCCATGCGGCGGCCGATGCGCGAATCTACATCCCCATCCGCCCCGAGACCCGGTCGCTGAACCTGTCGGTCAGCGCCGGGATCGGCCTGCATGAGGCGCTACGGCAGTTGCAGGAACTACCGACGCGCTGATCCTTCTCCCCTTGTGGGAGAAGGTGGACGGCGGAGCCGGACGGATGAGGGGTGCGAGGAAACTCGCTCCCAGCTTTCATATTCAAAGCGCCCGCCAACACCCCTCATCCGGCCCTAACGGGCCACCTTCTCCCACAAGGGGAGAAGGATTCGCCTTTACTGCGGCGCGCCGTCGTTCGGCAGTTTGGCCAGGCTGGGCCGCTCGCCGCGTTTGGACTCGGCCACACGCTCCACCGCCCGCATCACACGCAGCAGGTTCTCGCCCGAGATCTTGCGAATGTCCGCCTCGCTCCAGCCGCGGCGCATCAGTTCGGCCAGCAGGCGCGGATAGCCGTCCACGCCCTCCAGCCCTTCCGGCAGCTTGTCCACGCCGTCATAGTCGCCGCCCAGACCGATGTGGTCGATGCCCGCCACCTCGCGAACGTGCTGGATGTGGGCCACGACGTCCTCGATCGTCGCCACCGGCGCCGGGTTGGCGGCGCCCCAGGCGTCCATGCCCGCCTTCACCGCCGACGGATCGCCGGGGTTCATGCTCTTGAGGCGGGTGTCCTCGGCCGCGCGCGCAGCGCCCCAGGCGCGCACCTTCTCGCTGATGAAGCCCGGCACGAAGGTCACCATGACGATGCCGCCGTTGCCCGCCATCTGGCGCAGCACGGCGTCCGGCACGTTGCGCGGATGGGCCGTCACCGCCCGCGCGGAAGAGTGAGAGAAGATCACCGGCGCCGACGACACCCGGATCGCGTCGACCATGGTGTCCTCGGACACGTGGCTCAGATCGACCATCATGCCCAGACGGTTCATCTCGCGGACCACGTCCTCGCCGAAGGCGTTCAGGCCGTTCCACTTGGGCGCATCGGTGCCGCTGTCGGCCCAGGTCGTGCTCTTGGAGTGGGTCAGCGTCATGTAGCGCGCACCCGAATCATAGAACTCGCGCAGCAGGCCCAGCGAGTCGTCGATGGAATAGCCGCCTTCCATGCCGATCAGGCTGGCGATCTTGCCCGCGCGGTGGATGCGGACCAGATCATCGGCCGTGGTCGCCAGTTCAAACGTGTCCGGGTGGGCGGCGACGATGCGCTTGACCGTGTCGATCTGCTCGAACGTCGCCTTGGCGGCGTCGACCGGGGCCAGGCTGGCCGGAACGAAGACTGACCAGAACTGACCGCCCACGCCCCCGGCGCGCAGGCGCGGAATATCCGTATGCAACCGCGTCGAGCTGGACAGATTCTGCGTCAGATCAACGCCGTATGGGTCGTTCCCAAAGCCCTGACGCAGAGCCCACGGCAGGTCGTTATGGCCGTCGATCAGCGGCGTGCGCTTCAGGATCTGCATCACCCGCGCCTGTTCGGCCGAAGTGGTCTGGGCCGAGGCGGTCTGGGCCGACGCGGGCGCGGCGAGGACGGCGAAGGAGGCGGCGGCCAGCAGGCCGGCGCGCAAGGCGGTGCGGATCATGATTTCCCCTCTTCAATACAGCCCCGCCCGGCCGCCCACGGCGCCGTCATGCGGGCAGGCCACGCTGACACAGGCTGACGGCTTAGGGAACCTTCAGCGTGGCGGACGGATCCGCGCCTGTGATCTGGATCAAGGCCCCCCGCCCTCGCCTGCGGCATCAGGATCGCATCCGCGCACCCCGCCGGACTGTTCACAAAGGCCGCGTCATGGTTGAAGCCCTCATGATCCAAGCTGACCCCGCCCTGATGATTGAGCGCCGCGAGCGCGCCCGCGTCTGGTTCGAAACCCTGCGCGACAAGATCCACGCCGGTTTCGAGGCGCTGGAAGACGCCGCCCCCGCCGAACTGTTCACCGGAGAGCCCGGCCGCTTCGTCCGCACGCCCTGGGACCGCAAGGAGGGCGGCGGCGGCGTCATGGGCATGATGAGCGGCCGCCTGTTTGAAAAGGTCGGCGTCCACTGCTCGACCGTCCACGGAACCTTCCCCGCCGACTACGCCAGGAACGTGCCGGGCGCCGAGGAAGACCCGCGCTTCTACGCCACCGGCATCAGCCTGATCTGCCACCCGGTCAGCCCGCGCGTGCCCGCCGTCCACATGAACACCCGCCTGATCTCGACGACAAAGACCTGGTTCGGCGGCGGCGGCGACCTGACGCCCGTGCTGGATGCGGACCGCCGCGACGACCACCCGGACACCGTGGATTTCCACGCCGCCATGAAGGCCGCCTGCGACGCCTTCGACCCGGCCTGGCACGCCAAATACAAACAGTGGTGCGACGAGTATTTCTTCCTGCCCCACCGCAATGAACCGCGCGGCACCGGCGGCATCTTCTACGACCACCACGACAGCGGCGACTGGGAGCGGGACTTCGCCTTCACCCAGGCGGTCGGCGAGGCCTTCGCGAAGGTCTATTGCGACATCGTCGCCCGCCGGATGCACGAGCCGTGGACCGAGGCCGAGCGTGAGGAACAGTTGATCCGCCGCGGCCGCTATGTGGAGTTCAACCTGCTCTACGACCGCGGCACCATGTTCGGGCTGAAGACCGGCGGCAATGTCGAATCGATCCTCAGCTCCATGCCGCCCGTGGTGAAGTGGCCGTAAGACCCGCGCCTCAGCCCGCAGCCTGATCGCCCGTCCGGTCCAGCGCCCCGGCGACCGCCTGCGTCAGGGCCGCCACGCTCAACGGCTTGGTCAGATGGCCGTCGGCGCCTGCGCGGCGTCCAGCCTCGACATGTTCGCTCATGGCGTTGGCGGTCAGCATCAGGATCGGCGTCCGCGCGGCGCCGGTCCTTTGCTCATGGGCGCGGATCTCCATCGTCGCCGTCAGCCCGTCCATGACCGGCATCTGCATGTCCATCAGCACCAGATCAAAGCCGCCATCCATAAAGGCCGCCAGCGCCTGAGCCCCGTCCTCGACCACCGTCAACTCAACGCCCAGCGGCTCAAGCATCAGTTCGACCACCTTGCGGTTGACCGGATGGTCGTCGGCCAGCAGCACGCGCGGCGCCTCCCCCCGATCCGCCCGCACGACCGGGGCGGCAGGCGCATGGGCCTCAGCCTCGTCGTCATCGCCCTGCGCCGCCGGAAGATGCAGATCGAACCAGAACCGCGCCCCGCCCCCCGGCGGCGACTCGCAGTCCAGTTCTCCGCCCATCAGCCGCACCAGATCATCCGAAATCGCCAGCCCCAGTCCGCTGCCGCCGAACCGGCGGGTGATGGAGCCGTCCTCCTGCTGGAAGCGGTGGAAGATGCGGGCCTTGAAACCGGCGTCGAAGCCGATGCCGGTATCGGCCACGGCAAAGCGGACCTGATCGGCCTCATGCCGGACGACCGACAGCGTCACCGCCCCCTCCTGCGTGAACTTCAGCGCATTGCTGACCAGATTGGTCAGCACCTGACGCAGGCGCACGGCGTCGCCGACTACCCGACGCGGCAGGTCCGGGTCAAGCTCCAGCCGCAGCTCCAGCCCCTTGTCCATCACCAGCGGCGCCCACAGCCCCGAGACGTCGCGCACCGCCGCCTCCAGATCAAAGGGCGCCGGGTCGATCGCCACCTGTCCCGACTCGATGCGTGAGACATCCAGTATGTCCGACAGCAGACGTTCCAGCGTCACGCCCGAAGAGCGGATGATGTTGACCAGTTCCAGATCGCGTTCCGACAGATCGCGCCCGGCCAGCGTTTCGGCCATGGCCACCACCCCGTTCAGAGGGGTGCGGATTTCATGGCTCATATTGGCCAGAAACTCGCTCTTGGCGCGGCTGGCCGCCTCGGCGTGAAGCTGGGCCTTTTTCAGACGCTGCGACTGCCGCCGCTGCCACAGCAGCACCAGCAGGGCCGACAGAACGAAGACCAGACTGATGCCCAATATCCAGTTCTGCCCCCGGATCACGGCGCGCTGCAGCCGGGTGTTGGCGCGCGCCGTCTCCAGCTGGCGACGCCGCTCGGTCAGCTGCTGCTGCATGTCGCCCGTCACCTGATGGATGCCGGCGCTGAAGCGGCGGGACAGACTCAGGTCACGTTCGCGCTGATATTCACGCAGCACTTCAAAGGCTTCAGTCGGCTTCTTCAGGCCGAACAGAAGCTCGGCTTCCAGCAGCCGCTCCATCGGATCAGCCGCCCCGCCGGGCGCCAGTTCGCGCACCCGCTCCAGATCACGACGCGCGCCCGCCAGGTCGCCCAGCCGCGCCCGCGCCACGCCCCGCACCGGCAGGATGTCCAGCGCCAGAAACGCCTTGCCGTCGATAAGCGCCTCATGTTTCGCCAGACAATCCAGCACACCGCGCGGATCACGACGCGCCTCGGCCACGAAGGCGCACAGGGCGGCGTCATAGGCGCTGAGACTCTCCAGACCGGCCCGCTGGCTCAGGCGATGGTGCGCGGCGTAATAGAGTTCGGCGTTCGCAACGTCCCCGACCTGCACCGAGATGCGCGCCAGATTATACAGGCTGTCGAAGTCAGGGCGCGGATAGTCGGGATTGGAATCGTCGATCTCAAACCGGCGGAAGGCGTCGGCGGCGCCCGCCATGTCGCTCAGTTTCATCAACCCCATGCCGGTCACTTCCCACACCCCGGCGCGCGCCGTGGCGGCATAGGGGTCGTGTACGGGGATTTCCGCCTCGGCCATCGTCAGCAGCCGCAGCCCCTCGCCGATGCGGTCCTGATCCATCAGCGCCAGGGCGCTCAGCCGCGCGGCATGGGCCATGACGAACCAGTCGCGCGTCGTGCGCGCGATGTCCGTCATCTCGTCCTCCACCGACAGGTCGCCCTGATCATAGAGGATCGTCAGGGCGTTCAGCCGCGCGATGGCCTGATAGCGCGCATCGTTCTGCGTCCGCGCCTGTGCGGCCAGCCGGTTGTTCCACACCACGGCCTGCTCGAAATCGCCCTGGTTCAACGTCGTCCAGGCGACATGATAGAGGCGGTTCAGACCCTCGCGATCGCGCCGCTTCATCGCCTCGAGGCCGAACGCCTCCAGCGCCGCGAAATCCGTCGCCGCGGCCCGCTTCTCGACCGCCTGCGCCAGTTCGGCGGGCGAGACCTTCGCCACGGCGGTCGCAGCCGTCGTCGCCACGGCGAACGCGATCAGGGACGCGCGGACAAGAGTCTTGAGACGTGCGGGAGACATCCTGACGACCCTAGGCGGCCGGAAGTTGCCTAAGGCTTAGCGCCGTTCGACGAAACGCCCAGATAGTTGCGAATCCATTCCGCCAGCACCGCCCGGTCGTTCGCCTGTCCCAGCGTCGCATGGGCCTGATCCACCAGGGCGTCGTCGATACGCCCGCGGCGCCCCTCGGTCAGGGTGGCGGCGAAGGCGGGATCGAACTCGGGATGGCACTGGAAGCTGATGGCCTCCTGCCCCCAGGCCAGACCGGCATAGGGCGTAAAGTCGCTGGCGATCAGCACCCGGGCATCGGCGGGCGCGGCCACGACCTGATCCTGATGCGACACCGGAATGGCGATGGAGGCGGCGCCCGGCGTCATCCAGTCTTCAGCGCTCAGGACGTCATAGCGGTGCAGGCCGACGCCCCAGCCCTTGTCCGACTTCTCGACCCGGCCGCCGAAGGCGTGGGCCATGACCTGATGGCCGAAACATACGCCGACCAGCCGCGTCTTGCCGCGCGCCCCGCGCAGCCACGCCGCCAGCGGCTCGATCCACGGCAGGTCTTCATAGACCCCCGCCGCCGATCCGGTGACGATCGTCCCGGCGAAGGCCGACGGATCTTGCGGCAGTTCGCCCGCCTGAACGTCGAAGCGATGGGTGGCCGCCCCCTCGCCCAGCATGGCGCGAAACTGGCTGGCATAGTCGCCGAACGTCTCGGCCAGGGCGGCGGGCGGGCGCCCGGTTTCGAGGATGGCGATGGCGGTCATGAATATTCCACTGGCTTGACGGGCATGCAGAAAGCCTCAACCGCTGGAGTGCTGTAGAAGACGGCGCAAATCAATGAGACGAACCGCCCATGACCGCCTCCATCCCGCCCCCGGCCGCCGCAGCCGCCGATGATCCGGTCGTCCTGATCAACGTCTTCAAGTGTAACGCCGCGCAGTTGGACGATCTGATGGGGCGTCTGGCCGATCTGGTGCGCGTCCAGACCGCCCTGCCCGGCTTCGTCTCGGCCACCCTGCATCGCGGGCTGAACGGGCGGGTGGCGGCCAATCACGCCGTCTGGGCCGGCGCCGCCCACTGGAAGGCCATGACCCGCCATCCGCAGGTCGTCGCCGCGATGGAGCCGATCCTCGCCATCGCCACCTTTGAACCCCACCTCTATGAACCGGGCGAAGTCATCCAGCCCTAGCCCGCGCGCCAGACCTCGGCCCGGCCGCCCGCGTCGCCCAGCGTCTGCACCGTCCAGCCGCAGATTTCGGCCGCCGCCGCATCGGCGCCCGACGGCGCATTGACCACCGTCATGGCGCAACCGTTCATCTTCATCGGATTGTTCAGCGGACGCAGCCGCGCCTCGGCCACCAGCACCCGCGACAGCCCCGCCTGCTCCAGCCGCCGGATGAAGCCGTCGAAGGTCTCGAGATCCTTCAGCGGCGTCCAGATCGCCACACAGGCCGTCCGGTCGGCGCCCAGCACCGCCGCTGCCGTCTCGGCCGAGCGCACATAGTCGTCGGGCCGCTCGAACGGCGGGTCGATCAGCACCAGCGGCGCCTTCAGCCCCCGCGCCGCCCGCACCGCCTCCTCATAGCCGTCGCCCGCCTGTCCCGCCGCATTCGTCCACGGCGCCAGCGCCTCGCTGAGCAGGGCTTCGACCGGCGGGTTCAGTTCAAACCCGCGATAGGAATCCTCAGCCCGCAAAGCCCGCGCCGTCAGCACCGGCGAGCCGGGATAGAACCGCACCCCGCCCTGCGGGTTCAGCGCCGCGACCTCAGCCGCCAACGCCTCGATCAGCGGCGGCCGCGCCTCGGCGGTCATCAGCCGCGCCACCCCGGCCTTGGCCTCACGCGAACGGGCTCCATCGCCCGACAGGTCATACAGGCCCGCCCCGGCATGGGTGTCCAGCACGGCGACCGGCCCCTTCGCCTGCCGCTCCTTCAACAGCCACAGCACAAGGGCGTGCTTGACCAGATCGGCGAAGTTTCCGGCGTGAAAGCTGTGACGATAATTCATGGCCGCTCGTCCCCCGCCCCCGTCATCAGGTCAAGTCGTATAAGAGGGATCGACGCCCCGGTTTCAGGATACGCCATGCTGATCGACCACCCCATCCTTTCCGACGAAGACCGCACGCCCAGCGACGCCATCGCCGAAACGGCCGAGGACGGTCTGGCCCTACGCGAACAGCACGGGCGCGGCGGCACAGAGGTCGGGGTCAGGCGCGCCGAACAGTTGATGGCGCGCACCCCGCTCAGCGATCGGGACATCAAGTCGATGTACAGCTATTTCGCCCGTCACGCGGTGGACAGGCACGGCCGCCACTGGGCCGATCCCATCAAGCCGTCGGCGGGCTATATCGCCTGGCGCCTGTGGGGCGGCGACGAGGCGCGCGACTGGATCAACAGCCTGCGCGCCCGCCTTCGCGAAGTCGGCATCTAGAGCCCGCTCAGTCGGCCCAGTTCAGCACGACCTTGCCCGACTTGCCCGACTTCATGGCCTCAAAGCCCGCTTCGAAGTCCTGATAGGGCATCTGGTGGGTGATCAGCGGCGACAGGTCCAGACCGGCCTTCAGCAGGCCCAGCATCTTGCGCCAGGTGGTGAACATCTCGCGCCCATAGACGCCCTTGATGGTCAGGGCCTTCAGGATGATCGCGCCCCAGTCCGTCTCCATCGGCTTGCTGGGAATGCCCAGCATGGCCATGCCGCCGCCCATGATCAGAGTGTCGACGCACTGTTTGAAGGCGATGGGCGAACCCGACATTTCCAGCGCCACGTCAAAGCCGACCTTCAGGCCCAGCTCGTGCATGACGTCGCGCAGGTCTTCCTTGGTCGTGTTCACGGCGCGGATGCCGGGCGCAACCTTCTGCGCAAGTTCCAGTCGGAAGTCGTTGATATCCGTCAGGACCACGGTGCGCGCGCCTGCATGACGCGCCACGGCGGCGGCCATCATGCCGATGGGGCCGGCGCCGGTGACGATGACGTCCTCACCCAGCAGATCGAACTGCTGCGCCGTATGCACGGCGTTGCCGAATGGATCGAGGATCGAGCCGATCTCATACGGCACCTCGTCCGGCAGCTCGATGACGTTGAAGGCCGGGGCCACGACATATTCGGCGAATGCGCCCTGACGGTTCACGCCGATGCCGCGCGTGTCGGGGTCCAGATGGAAGTGACCGGCGCGGGCCGCCTCGGAGTTCAGGTCGATGACGTGCCCCTCGGCCGAGACGCGCTGTCCGACCTTCAGGCGGCGGTCCACGTCCTTGCCGATGGCGACGATCTCGCCCGAGAACTCATGCCCGGTGATCATCGGCACGGGCACGTTCTTCTGGGACCACTCGTCCCAGTTCCAGATGTGGATGTCGGTGCCGCAGACGGCGGTGCGATGCACCTTGATCAGCACATCCTCATCGCCCGCGACGGGAATGGGCGCATCGATCAGTTCCAGCCCCTCGGCCGGTTTCGTCTTGGCCAGAGCCTTCATCATATCCGCCATCAGCCTACTCCCTGAACTCTGTTGTCGCGCCCTTGCACAGGCGCAGTCTGAAGCCTGATTTCGGCGCTTCCTCGGCATCGCGCAAGACGCCGACGACAATGCCGAAGTCCGCGCTCATCGCTTCGGCCGAAACCTCCGCGTGGGTCCAGCGGACCGTCAGCGGCCCGGGCAGGACCGCCAGCACCAGATCGAACAGGGCGTCAAGATTGCGCCCGAACCAGTCGGGCACGCCCTCGATCCGCTCGATCTGCGCATAGAAGTCGTCACGGCTGCGGATACGGCGACCGTCCAGCACGACCTCCATGCTCGTCTCCGTCAGATGACCCCCAGTTCCCTGCCCGCCTGGGTGAAGGCGGCCACGGCGGCGTCGATCTGTTCAAAGGTATGGGCCGCCGACATCTGGGTGCGGATGCGGGCCTGACCGCGCGGCACCACCGGGAAGCTGAACCCGATGACATAGACGCCCAGCTCCAGCAGCCGCGCCGCCATGTCCTGCGCCAGCTTGGCGTCGCCCAGCATGACCGGAATGATCGGATGCTCGCCCGGCAGCAGGTCGAAGCCCGCCTCCGCCATGGCCGAACGGAAACGCGTAGCATTGGCGAACAACTGGGCGCGCAGCTTGTCGCCCTCATCCCCCGCAGCGATGCGGATGGCCTCCAGCGACGATCCGCACACGGACGGCGCCAGAGCGTTCGAAAACAGATAGGGCCGCGCCCGCTGCTTCAGCAGTTCCACCACGTTCGACCGGGCGCAGATGAAGCCGCCCATCGCCCCGCCCAGCGCCTTGCCGAAGGTGCCGGTGACGAAGTCGACCTCAACCCCGCAGTGCGCAAACGAGCCCTTGCCCCTGTCGCCCAGGAAGCCGGTCGCGTGGCAGTCGTCAACCATGATCAGGGCCTGATACTGGTCAGCCAGGGCGCGGATCTGGTCGATCTTGCCGATGTAGCCGTCCATCGAGAAGGCGCCGTCGGTGGCGATGATGATGTTGCGCGCCCCGGCGGCGCGCGCCTCTTTCAGTTTGGCCTCCAGATCGGCCATGTCCGAGTTGGCGAAGCGGTAGCGCTGGGCCTTCGACAGACGCACGCCGTCGATGATGGAGGCATGGTTCAGGCTGTCCGAGACGATGGCGTCCTCGGCCCCGAACAGAGGCTCGAAGATGCCGCCATTGGCGTCGAAGGCGGCGGCGAACAGGATGGCGTCCTCAAAGCCGAGATAGTCGGCAATCGCGCGCTCCAGCTCCTTGTGGATCTCCAGCGTGCCGCAGATGAAGCGCACCGAGGCCGTGCCCGCGCCCCACTTTTCCTGCGCCCTGATGCCGGCCTGGGTGACGCGCTCGTCGCCCGCCAGGCCCAGATAGTTGTTGGCGCAGAAGTTCAGCACATCGCGCCCGTTGACCGAAATCACCGGCCCCTGACGCGAGGCGATGACACGCTCGGGCTTGGTCAGCCCCTGGGCGTCGATATCGGCCAGTTCGGCAGAGACGCGGTCGTAGAAAGCCTGGTTCATATCTTGGATCATACCTGCTCCGCTACGCTGAATTCGGGCCGGTTTGAAGCCCTACTGACCCGCCCTCGCCGTCGCCCCCTCGGATGCGTCGGCGACCGGCCGCACAGGGCTGACGTCGACCTTGCCGCCGCAGGGGGTGAAGGCCAGCGACAGGGCGACCGCGCCGGTCGCGCCCGGCGCCGTGACGCGCACCGTCTTGGCCGAGGGGCAGCCCGTATCATTTTCATCATCCTGCGGCATAACGGACCAGGCCAGATCGAAATAGGCGTTCTGTTGCGGACGCAGTTCAACCGCCGTCGGCGCCTGCCCCTGCGCGAAATAATTGCCCGGCGTGTTCTTCGAACGAACGCTGCTCAGCGCCTGCCCGTCGTCATCCAGCAGCACCACCTGCGGATAGCCCGTCATGGTGCAGGCGGCCGCGCCCGCGTTGCGCAGCGCCAGCGTCGTCAGGCGATGGCCCATGCCTGCATCTCCGCCCACGACCGTCAGCCGCAGGTCCGAAGAGGCGCAGGGCGCGCCCGCAGGGGGAGGGGCGGCGGCGGCGACCGGACGGCTGCAGCGTTCGATCACCGTCGGCGCCTTGCCCGGTGCGGCCGTGCCGTCGCCGATGCGGCTGAGGATGCCGCCTTCCTGTTCGCCGCGCCCGGCGACGTGCCATTCCAGCCCCTCGCCCTTATAGCGGGCGCCGCTGGCCGCCACCGCGCTGGTCAGCAGATAGTCCTTGCCCTCATAGCGCACCCGCGCCGTCTGATCGTCGGGATAGGAGACGGCGATGGTCCGGCCGCTCTCACAAGCATAGCCGACGGCGACGGCGTTGGCTGCGGCGGGGGCCTCGATCGGCGAGGTCGGCTCGGGCGCCTTGTCGCGCGAACAGGCGGCGACCGTCAGGGCCAGACAGGTGGTGAGGACGGTAGCGGATCGTTTCATGGGGCCCTCAGGATTCGCGTTGCTGTTGCATCCTTGCACGATAGGCAAAAGCGCCCTTGAGGGAAATCGCAAGAAGCAGTTGCGGTCTGATACACTATAACATATCAAAACCTCCGCAAATGTATCGGGGGTGCGTGACATGCGATTTCAGACCTTTCTGCTGACCGCCGCGGGGGCGGCGGCGCTGACCAGCCTGGGCGTCGCCGCGCCCGCCATGGCCGCAGACGTTGCGGCAGACGCCATCCAGCGCCAGTCGCCGGGTGATCCGCATGATCACACGCCCCGCGACGCCTATGAGGTGGACGAAGTCGTCGTGCGCGCCCTGCCGCTGGGCCGGGCGGGCGATGATGTCGGCAGCCACGTCGCCCTGCTCAGCGGCGATGATCTGGTTCACCGGCGCCAGTCGACGCTGGGCGACACCCTCAGCAGCATTCCCGGCGTCAACTCCGACACCTTCGGCGGCGGCGCCAGTCGCCCGGTGGTGCGCGGTCAGGCCTCGCCCCGCGTCAAGGTGCTGAGCGAAGGCGCCGGTCTGATGGACGCCTCCGAGGTGTCGCCCGACCACGCCGTCTCGGGCGAGCCCATGCTGCTGGAGGGCATCGAGATCCTGCGCGGTCCGGCCGCCCTGCTTTACGGCGGCGGCGCCATCGGCGGCGCGGTCAATCTGCTGGACAAGAAGATTCCGACCCGCATCCCCGCCAACGGCGGCGAGGGCGTGGCAGAATACCGTCGCGGCTCGGTCGACAACGAAGAAGCGGGCGTCGTCGGCATGACGGTCGGCGGCGGCAATCTGGCCTTCCGCGTCGAGGCGGCGGCGCGTCGCAGCGACGACTATAAAGTGCCCGACTGGGACGGCGGGCGCCTGAACGGCTCCTATAACGACACCTCGACGGGAACGCTGGGCGCCTCATGGATCGGCTCGCGCGGCTATCTGGGCGCGGCCTATACCGAACAGACCAGCCGCTATGGTCTGGCGGGCCATACCCATGAATATGAGGGCTGCCACCCGCACGGCGAGGAACTGCACTGCGGCGCCCACGGCCATGACGACGGACACGACCATGACCACGATCACGGGCATGATCACGATCACGACCATGAGCATGACGCGCCCGAAGTGCGCCTGAAGAGCCGCCGGGTCGATGTGCGCGGCGAACTGCGCGACCCGCTGCCCGGCATCGAGAACGTGCGCCTGCGCGCCGGTTACACCGACTATCGCCACGACGAACTGGATCACGGCGAGATCTCCACCACCTTCACCAACCGGGGCTATGACGGCCGCCTCGAAGCCCAGCACCGCGAGATCGCGGGCTTCCGCGGCGTCGTCGGCCTGCAGTTGAGCAAGAGCGATTTCGCCGCCACCGGCGTCGAAAGCTTCCTGGCCCCCAGCACGACCAAGAACACCGGCCTGTTCGTGATGGAGGAATACGAGATCGGCCTGTGGCACCTGGAAGGCGCCCTGCGTCAGGAGTGGCAGGAGGCCTCGGCCCTCGGTCTGGCCGATGTCGAGCACAAGCCCTTCTCGGTCTCGGGCGCGGCGGTGTGGCACTTCATGCCGGGCTGGACCGGCGCCGTGTCGCTGTCACGCTCGCAACGCGCGCCTTCGGCTCAGGAACTGTATGCCGACGGCGTCCACCTGGCGACCAACACCTATGAGATCGGCGACGTCGGCCTGAACATCGAAACCGCCAACTCGATCGAACTGACCCTGCGCAAGACCGAAGGCGCCCTGACCGGATCGGTCAGCGCCTATCACTATGTCTATGACGACTACATCTTCGCCCGGACGCTGGATCAGTATGAAGACTTCCGCCTGATCCGTTACAGCCAGGCCGACGCCACCTTCACCGGCCTTGAAGGGGAGCTAAGCCAACAGTTCACCTCCTGGCTGTCGGGCACGGTGTTCGGCGACTATGTGCGTGGCGAGCTGAAAGGCGATGGCGGCAACCTGCCCCGCATCCCGGCGGCGCGGGCGGGCGCGCGGCTGGAGGCCTTCCACGGCCCGTGGTCGGGCGATGTCGAATACGCCCACACCTTCAAACAGTCCGACATCGCCGCCTTTGAAACGAAGACGCCGGGCTATGACATGGTCAACGCCACCGTCTCCTATGACGTCGATCTGGGGCCGGTGCGCTCGCAGATCTTCGTGCGCGGGACCAATCTGCTGGACGAAAAGGCGTTCAACCACGCCTCCTTCCTGGCCGAGACGGCGCCCCTGCGCGGGCGTAATCTGACGGTGGGCGTGCGCGCCCGCTTCTAGGTTTTTTACATCGCTACGAAAAAATGAGGGGCGCAATCCGACGGATTGCGCCCCTTCGTTCGTTTGTCTCTTGTCGGTTCGGACAGGACTAAGCCCCTTATTACAGGAGTTTAATCCAAAGGAATGAAACGCGCCCCTTTTCGGCGCACATCGTTCTTTATCCAATCTGATGCGGTCGACGGGACAGGGCGTCGGTCGCGAACGTGCGTCTCTCCGTTTTCGCCCCCAGGACCCGTCATGTCGCCAGTCGCCTTGCTGTTCGCCCTCGCCTCCCTGTCCGCGCCTGCGGAAGCGGCGCCTCAGACCACGCCCACCCAGACCTCCGGCCCGATCCCGCAGGCCGAGATCGACGAAGGCTCGATCGACCTGGGCACGCTGGAGGCTGTCACCACCAGCCGCCGCGGCGCCGCTCTGGGCGACTATGAGCCCGAGTTCACCCTCGATGAGGAACAGATCAAGGCCTATGGCGCCAGCAGCATCGAAGAGCTGATGACCCTGCTGGAGCCGATGACGCGCAGTTCGCGCGGCGGCTCTCCGGTCTTCCTGGTCAACGGTCGGCGCATCTCGGGCTTCCGCGAGATTCACGGCATCCCGCCCGAGGCCATCGAGCGCACCGAAATCCTGCCCGAAGAGACCGCCCTTTCCTATGGCTACACCGCCGATCAGCGCGTGGTGAACTTCGTGCTGAAGGCGGACTTCCGCTCGCTGACCACCCAGGTCACTGTCCGCCGTCCCGATCAGGGCGGCCGCACCTCCAGCCAGATCGATAACAACGTCCTGCGCATCGCCGGCAAGCAGCGCTGGACGATGGATCTGAAATACCAGCACGACAGCCCTCTGTTCGAGACCGAACGCAACATCGACCGCAGCGCGGCGGGCGGCCTGCCCTATGACCTGATGGGCAATGTCACCGCGCCCGGCGGCGGCGAGATCGACCCCGCCCTGTCCGCCCTGCTGGGCCAGCAGGCGGATATCGCCTCGGTCGGCGCGGGCGCAGCGGGCGGCGCGGCCCTGTCCGACTTCGGTCTGGGCGCACGCACCGGCGACCTGACCGCCTATCGCACCCTGTCGCCCAAGCGTGAGAACCCCTCCATCTCCGGCTCGATCGTGCGCGATCTGAACCAGACGATGTCCCTGACCCTCAGCGGCGAGCTGAAGGACACCACCAGCTTCTCCTATATGGGCCTGCCGGGCGTCACCCTGAATGTCCCGTCCAACAGCCCCTATTCGCCCTTCGCCGACGAGGTGCTGCTGCACCGCTATGTCGACGCGCCCGGCGCCCTCTCGCGCAAGACGGACACCCTGTCGGGCCAGCTGGGCTTCCTGGTCGACGGCTATCTGGGCGACTGGCGCTGGACCGTCAGCGGCGGCTATGACCGCACAGAGACCGACACAAAGACCGGACGCGGCCTCAACTTCTCGTCGCTTCAGACCGGCGTGACAGCGGGGACTATCGACCCCTTCGGCGATCTGGGCGCCCTGCCCGTCAATCCGATCGACACGGCGCGCTCAATCTCCAGCAAGACGAACATCGAAGGCGTCATCAACGGCAAGCCGTGGGAAGGCCCCGCCGGGCCGCTGTCCTCGACCTTCAAGGTCGGCTTCGACACCCAGTCGCTGGATTCCGAGACGCTGCGCTTCTCGGAACTGACGCAGACCAGCACCTTCACCGAGCGCTCCCTGTCGCGCGACCGGACCAGCGCCTCGGGCAACTTCAACCTGCCCATCGCCAGCCGCGACCGCGAGGTTCTGAGCGTCCTGGGCGACCTGTCGGCGAACCTGAATCTGGCCTACGAAGACCTGTCCGACTTCGGCGGCCTGTCGGCCTATACCGTCGGGCTGAACTGGTCGCCGTGGGAGAAGATCAACTTCACCGCCAGCTGGGCCGACGAGCAGAAGGCCCCGTCGATGTCGCAGTTGAACGACCCGACGCTGTCGACGCCGAACGTGCCCGTCTACGACTTCGCCACCGGTCAGTCGGTCAACATCGTCCGTATCGAGGGCGGCAACTCCAACCTGTCCGAAGAGACCAAGCGGGTGCTGAAGCTGGGCTTCAACCTGACGCCGTTGAAGGACCATGACCTGCGGCTGACGGCCGGCTACACCCGCACCGAAACGGAAGGCTCCATCGCCTCCTTCCCGACCATCACGCCTGAACTGGAAGCCGCCCTGCCCGAGCGCTTTGTGCGCGACAACGACGGCGTCCTGCTGTCGATCGACGCCCGGCCTCTGAACTTCAAAAAGGCCGAGCAGCAGGAAATCCGCTGGGGCCTGAACTTCTCGACAGCCTTCGGCAAGCCCGATCCGGTCGCCATGGAGCGCATGAACGCCCGCAACAGCGGCGCACGCGGACCGGGAGGCCCCGGCGGCGCGCCCGTCATGATCCGGACCGAAGGCGGCCCGCCTCCGGGCGGCGGCCACAACGCGGGCGGCCCCCCGTCGGGCGGCGCCCCTCGCATGCGCTCCAGCGGCGGCGGCATGCAGCCCGGTCAGGGGCGTTTCAACGTCTCCCTGTACCACACCTACAGAATGCAGGATGAGATCACGATCCGCGACGGTCTGCCGGTGCTGGACCTGCTGGACGGCTCGGCCGTCGGCGCGCGCGGCGGCCAGTCCCGCAACGAGGTTCAGCTGCAGATGGGCGCCTTCAAGAGCGGCATGGGCGGCTTCCTGAACGCCACATGGAAGGAATCCACCCGCATCAACGGCGGCACGGCGGCGGCGGACAACCTGACCTTCTCGGACCTGACGACGGTGAACCTGAACCTGTTCGCCGACCTGTCGTCGCGCGAGGGACTGGTCTCGCGCTATCCGTGGCTGAAGGGCTCGCGCATCAGCGTCGGCGTCGACAACATCTTCGACCAGCGTCTGGACGTGAAGAACGGTCTGGGCGAGACGCCGCTGTCCTATCAGCCCGACTACCTCGACCCGCTGGGCCGAACCTTCCGCATCAGCCTGCGCAAGATCCTGTTCTGACCCCCGCTCTCCGTCATCCCCAGCGCTGGTCCGGGGATGATGGCGGGCCGACGGGCGTTGAGCATTGGTCACCCCCTCACCTCCGCTCATCCCGGCGGACGCCGGGATCCAGTGCTTTGGCTTCAAAACGCCCGGCTCAACGGCCAGGCCCAGTTCGGCTCACTTACTGGGTCCCGGCGTCCGCCGGGATGAGCGGAAGGAAACGGCGCGCCCTATACCGATGGTGAGCTTAGCTATGAAAAAGGCCCGGTCACGCGACCGGGCCTTTTGTCTGCATCGGTTTACAAAACCGGAGCTCAGTGCGCCTCTTTCGGCGTCTCCATCAGTTCGATCAGCACCCCGCCCATTTCCTTGGGATGCAGGAAGACCACCGGCGTGCCGTGCGCCCCGATGCGGGGCTCGCCCGTGCCCAGAATGGTCACGCCCTTGGCGCGCATCTCTGCAATGGCGGCGTGGATATCCGCCACTTCAAAGCAGACATGGTGCTGTCCGCCCTTGGGGTTCTTGGCGAGGAAGCCGGTGATCGGGCTGGTCTCGTCGAACGGCTCAATCAGTTCGATCTGGGCCGTCGGCGTGTCGATGAAGCAGACCTTCACCCCCTGCGCGGGCAGGTCGAACGGCTCGCCGATCTTCGTCGCGCCCAGCACGTCGCGATACAGCTTGATCGACTCGGCGATGGAGGGCGTAGCGACGCCCACGTGGTTCAGATTGCCGATCACTTCTTCGTCTCCCCAATGTTCTGGGCTGGCGCGGGCTGAGCGTAGCCTAGGCGCTGGTTCAGCTTTTCGATCAGATCGGCCGCCGTGTCGGCGATCACCGAGCCGGGCGGATAGACGGCCGCCGCGCCCATATCGAGCAGGGGCTGCACGTCCGACGGCGGAATGACGCCGCCGACCACGATCATGATGTCCTCGCGGCCCAGCTTGGCCAGTTCAGCCTTCAACTCGGGCACCAGCGTCAGGTGCCCCGCCGCCAGTGACGAGGCGCCGACCGCGTGGACGTTCTTCTCGACCGCATCCTTGGCCGCCTCGGCCGGGGTCTGGAACAGCGCCCCCGCCGTCACGTCGAAGCCGATGTCGCCATATCCGGTGGCGACGACCTTCTGGCCCCGGTCGTGGCCGTCCTGGCCCAGCTTGGCGATCAGGATGCGCGGCGGGCCGCCGTCGTTCTCGACGAAGGCGGCGACCATTTCGCGTGCGCGGGCGACCTTGGGATCGTTCCCCGCCTCCTTGGCGTAGACGCCCGAAACCGTCTTCACCGTGGCGATGTGGCGGCCGAAGGCGGCCTCCAGCGCGTCGGAGATTTCGCCGACGGTGGCCTTGGCGCGGGCCGCCCGCACCGCCAGCTCCATCAGGTTCTCATTGCCGCGCGCGCCCTCGGTCAGGGCGTCGAGCGCTCCTTGCGTCGCCGCCTCGTCCCGCTCGGCCTTCAGGCGTTGCAGTTTTTCGATCTGGCGGGCGCGCACCTCGGCGTTGTCGACCTTCAGCATCGGAATGTCGTCGACCACGGGGTTCAGGTATTTGTTCACGCCGACGACCGTCTGCTGGCCCGTGTCGATGCGAGCCTGCGTCTTGGCGGCGGACTCTTCGATCCGCAGCTTGGGAATGCCCGCCTCGATGGCCTTGGCCATGCCGCCGTAGGCCTCGACCTCCTCCATCAGGGCGCGGGCCTTGGTGGCCAACTCCTGAGTCAGACGCTCGACGTAGAAGCTGCCGCCCCACGGGTCGATGACGCGCGTCAGGCCAGTCTCGGCCTGCGCCAGAATCTGGGTGTTGCGCGCGATCCGCGCCGAGAAGTCGGTCGGCAGGGCCAGCGCCTCGTCCAGGGCGTTGGTGTGCAGGCTCTGCGTCTGGCCGCCCGCCGCCGCCATGCACTCGACCATGGTGCGGGGCACATTGTTGAACACGTCCTGCGCCGCCAGCGACCAGCCCGAGGTCTGGCAGTGAGTCCGCAGCGACAGGGACTTGGGATTGACGCCCCCTTCCCGCTTCACCGCCTCGGCCCACAACAGGCGGCCGGCGCGCATCTTGGCCACCTCCATGAAGTAGTTCATGCCGATGGCCCAGAAGAAGCTCAGGCGCGGCGCGAAGCGGTCGATCTCCATGCCCGCCGCCTTGCCCGCGCGCAGGTATTCGATCCCGTCCGACAGGGTATAGGCCAGTTCGATATCCGCCGACGCCCCCGCCTCCTGCATGTGATAGCCGGAGATGGAGATGGAGTTGAACTTGGGCGTTTCCTTCGCCGTCCATTCGAAGATATCGGCGATGATCCGCATCGAGGGCGCGGGCGGATAGATGTAGGTGTTGCGGACCATGAACTCCTTCAGAATGTCGTTCTGAATGGTCCCGGTCAGCTTGGCGTGGTCGACGCCCTGCTCCTCGCCCGCCACGACATAGAGGGCCAGGATCGGCAGCACCGCCCCGTTCATCGTCATGGACACCGACATCTGGTCCAGCGGAATGCCGTCGAACAGGGTCCGCATGTCCAGAATGCTGTCGATGGCCACGCCCGCCATGCCGACGTCGCCCTTCACCCGCGGGTGGTCGCTGTCATAGCCCCGGTGGGTGGCCAGATCGAAGGCGACCGACAGGCCCTTCTGACCGGCGGCCAGGTTGCGACGATAGAAGGCGTTGGACTCCTCGGCGGTCGAGAAGCCCGCATACTGGCGAATGGTCCACGGCGCGCCCGCATACATGGTCGGATAGGGCCCGCGCACAAAGGGGGCGAAGCCCGGCAGACCGTGGATGAAGTCCAGCCCGTCCAGCGCATCCGCCCCATAGGCCGTCTCGACCGTCAGCCCCTCGGGCGTGGTCCATGCCGCGCGGTCCGGCCCGGCGCCGGTCGCGCCCAGATCAAGGGCGACCTTGGAGAAGTCAGGGAAACTCATTGGGCGGCCTCCTCGAAGGCGGCGGCGAAGCGCACGGGCGCCAGCGCCTCGAATGTCCCGACAGCGGCAGGCGCGACGGGCGCGGGCGTCACCGGCGCGGGCCGCACGTCCGGGTCGACGAATTTGGTGACGCCGACGATCTGCGCGGCGTCGTCCTTGAAGGCTTTCTCAGCCATCTCGCGGGCGCGGGCGATCCGGGGCTGGATCACCCCGCCTTCCAGACAGGCGATGACGCCGCCTTCGGCCTCATAGACCTGGAACTCGGCCCAGGCGGCCTCGGCCAGTTCGCGAGTGCGGGCGTCCAGATACCAGGAGCCACTGGCCGGATCGTCGACGCGGCCCAGATTGGACTCCTCCATCAGGATCAGTTGGGTGTTGCGCGCCTGACGCTTGGCGAAGTCGTCCGGCAGGCCCGCCGCGCGGGTGAAGCCGTCCAGCACCACCGCATCGGCCCCGCCCACGGCCCCGGCGAACCCGGCGGCGGTCAGGCGCAGCATGTTCGGCCACGGATCGCGCGCCGACAGCATCCGCCGCGACGAGCGCGCCTCGATGATAGCCGGAACCTCGGCTCCGAACGCCTTGGAAACGCTGGCCCAGATCAGACGCAGGGCGCGGATCTTCGCCAGAGAGTCGAAATAGGTCTGGTCCACGGCGACGCTCAGAACCACGCCCTTCAGCGCCGCCTCGGCCGACAGGCCCGCTTCAACCGCCGCCTTCACATAGGCCACGGCCGACGACGCAG
Source organism: Brevundimonas diminuta (assembly GCF_039673845.1). GTDB lineage: Bacteria > Pseudomonadota > Alphaproteobacteria > Caulobacterales > Caulobacteraceae > Brevundimonas > Brevundimonas diminuta_E. The sequence goes on from NZ_JBDJMK010000006.1 coordinate 94,997, forward strand.
CGAAGGCCAGCTCCTGCGCGATGGAGCCGCCCGCCTCATGCGCCACGCGGCCTGAGGCCATGAACAGCGTCGCCTCGGGATAAGTCGCGGCGTGGGTCGCCGCCGCCTTGGCCGTCTCGCTCATCAGGGCCGCGAAGTCGCCCGGCGCCCCGCCCGCTTCGGCGCAGGCCGAGATCGGGTCGAGATGGAAGGCCAGCTTGGCGCGTGGCGATCCCTTGGCAACCGCCGACAGGGCCTCGGCCGCCTTCACGCCGTCGAACCCGGCGTCCAGCGCCACCGGCGCCAGCTCCAGCGCCACGCCATCCAGCGCACGCGCCAGCTTCACAGCGTCCGTCGCTGCCGGACCGGCGATCAGGACGGAGGCCGCCCCGTTCTCCAGATCGGTCAGGATGGCGCGGTTCAGGGCGTCCGCGTCCTCGCCCTCGTTCAGCGCCCGCACGTCCCACGCCCGACCTTCGGAATCCGAGGGCCGGGGCGCGAAGACCGGCTCGCCGCCGTTCGCCGCCCCATACAAGGGCTTGGTCGCCAGATGGTCCGCATCCAGATGGATGAGGCTCTCCAGCGGACGCTCCTTCAGCGCCTTGACGGCGGCTTCGCGCCACTCCAGCGGGCTCGGGACGGCGAACTCGGTCATTTACTCGAACTCCACCAGCACGTCGTCGGCGGCGACCGGGTCGCCGGCCTTGGCCTTGACGGCCTTCACCTTGCCGTCGCGCTCGGCCTTGAGGATGTTCTGCATCTTCATGGCCTCGATGATGGCGACTGTTTCGCCGGACTTGACCTCCTGCCCCTCGACCACGGGGATGTCGACCACCAGACCCGGCATCGGCGACAGCACCAGCTTGGACGTATCCGCCGCCTGCTTCTCAGGCAGCAGAGCATACAGGTGCGCCACATCGGGACGCAGCACGCGCACCCGTGCCCGCGCCGCGCGGTGGCGGATGTCGAAACCGTCGGCGGCGCGCTTCACCTCGGCGGTGAAGGCGTCGTCGTCCAGCACCGCCTTGAACAGCGACAGGCCCGGACGCCAGTCGATCTCGGACAGGGAGACCTCTTCGCCGTCGATGGCGACGATCAGGTCTTCGGCCTCGTCATAGCCGACCTCGACCTCATAGGCCGTCTTGTCGACCAGCACGGTCCAGTCGGTGCGCTCGCTGGGGTCGCCGTCCTGTTCGGCGATGACCTCGTTCATGGCGACGGCCGAGGCGATCAGGATCTTCACCTGCTCAGCGCTCGGCGCCAGGCCGTGGAAGCCGTCGGGGAACTCGTCCTTGATGTAGCTGGTCGACAGTTGGCCGGACTGGAAGCGTTCCTGATCCATCACCGCCGCCAGGAAGGGTACATTGTGGCCCAGCCCCGCCAGATGGGTGTCCTCCAGCGCGCGGGCCATGCCGCGCACGGCGTCGTCGCGCGTCTCGCCCCAGGCGCACAGCTTGGCGATCATGGGGTCGTAGAACATGCTGATCTCGTCGCCCTCGCGAACGCCCGAGTCATTGCGGACCGTATAGTCGCCCTGATCGCCCTCTTCCGGCTGCTCATAGCGCACCAGACGGCCGATCGACGGCAGGAAGCCGCGATAGGGGTCTTCGGCGTAGATGCGGCTCTCGATGGCCCAGCCGTTGATCGACAGGTCGTCCTGTTTAATCGCCAGTTGCTCGCCCCAGGCCGAGCGGATCATCTGCTCGACCAGATCGACGCCGGTGATCAGCTCCGTCACCGGATGCTCGACCTGCAGACGGGTGTTCATCTCAAGGAAGAAGAACGACTTGTCCTGACCGGCGACGAACTCGACGGTGCCCGCCGAGTCATAGTTCACCGCCTTGGCAAGCGCGACGGCCTGCGCCCCCATGGCGGCGCGGGTCGCCTCGTCCAGCAGGGGCGACGGCGCCTCTTCGATGACCTTCTGGTTGCGGCGCTGGATCGAGCACTCCCGCTCGAACAGGTGGATGACGTTGCCGTGTTTGTCGCCCAGCACCTGAATCTCGATGTGGCGCGGGTCGACGATGAACTTCTCGAGGAAGACGCGGTCGTCGCCGAAGGCGTTCAGCGCCTCGGCCTTCACGGCGGCGAAGCCCTCGGCCATGTCGTCGTCCGAATGGGCGACGCGGATGCCCTTGCCCCCGCCCCCGGCCGACGCCTTGATCATCACCGGATAGCCGATCTCACGCGCGATCTTCACCGCCTCGTCCGGCGTTTCGATCAGGCCCATGTGGCCCGGCACGGTCGAGACGCCCGCCTCGGCCGCGAACTTCTTGGACGTGATCTTGTCGCCCATGGCGTCGATCGCCTCGGGGTTCGGCCCGATGAAGGCGATGCCCTCGGCCTTCAGCCGCCGCGCAAACCCGGCGTTTTCCGACAGGAAGCCGAAGCCGGGGTGCACGGCCTGCGCCCCCGTCTGCTTCACGGCGTCCACGATCTTGTCCTGGATCAGATAGGACTGGGCGGCGGGCGACGGGCCGATGTGAACCGTCTCATCCGCCATCTCGCAGGCCAGCGACCCGGCGTCGGCGTCGGAGTAGACGACCACCGTCTTGATGCCCATGCGACGGCAGGTCTTGATAACGCGAACCGCAATCTCGCCCCGGTTGGCGATCAGAATTTTATCAAACATTTCTGGGCCTTACAGCGGGATGTTGTCGTGCTTCTTCCAGGGATTTTCCTGGGTCTTGTTCTTCAGCGTCTTCAGCGCCTTGATCAGGCGACGGCGGGTGCCGTGGGGCATGATGACGTCGTCGATGTAGCCGAGGCCGGCCGCCACGAAGGGGTTGGCGAAGCGGTCCTTGTATTCGGCTTCGCGCGCCGCCAGGGCCTCGGGGTCGCCGGCTTCCTTGCGGAAGATGATCTCGACCGCGCCCTTGGCGCCCATGACCGCGATCTCGGCGGTGGGCCAGGCGTAATTGACGTCGCCGCGCAGGTGCTTGGAGCTCATGACGTCATAGGCGCCGCCATAGGCCTTGCGCGTGATGACCGTCAGCTTGGGCACCGTGGCCTCGGCATAGGCGAACAGCAGCTTGGCGCCGTGCTTGATCAGGGCGCCGTACTCTTGCTTCGTGCCCGGCATGAAGCCCGGCACGTCCACGAACGTCACCAGCGGGATGTGGAAGGCGTCGCAGAAGCGGACGAAGCGCGCGGCCTTGCGGCTGCTGTCGATGTCCAGCACGCCCGCCAGCGTCTGCGGCTGGTTGCCGACGATGCCGACCGGCTGGCCATCCAGACGGCCGAAGCCGCAGATGATGTTCTTGGCGAAGTCGGCGCCGATCTCGAAGAAGTCGGCCTCGTCGACCGTCTTCAGGATCAGTTCCTTCATGTCATAGGGCTGGTTCGGATTGGCCGGGACCAGGGTGTCCAGCGAGGCCTCGTCGCGATCCGGCTCGTCATAGGTTTCGCGGACCGGCGGCGTCTCGCGGTTCGACAGGGGCAGGAAGCCGATCAGGCGGCGCACCTCCGACAGGGCCTCCAGATCGTTCTCGAAGGCGCCGTCGGCGACGCCCGACTTGCCCGCATGGACGCGGGCGCCGCCCAGATCCTCGTGGCTGACGACCTCGTTGGTGACGGTCTTCACCACGTCGGGGCCGGTCACATACATGTATGAGGTGTCCTTCACCATGAAGATGAAGTCGGTGATGGCGGGCGAATAGACGTCGCCGCCCGCGCACGGGCCCATGATGACCGAAATCTGCGGGATGACGCCCGAGGCCAGGGTGTTCTGCAGGAAGATGTCGGCGTAACCGGCCAGCGACTCCACCCCTTCCTGAATGCGCGCGCCGCCGGCGTCGAACAGGCCGATGATCGGCGCGCCAGCCGTCAGGGCCATCTTCTGGATCTTGACGATCTTGGCCGCGTGGGCGCCCGACAGCGAACCGCCGAACACCGTGAAGTCCTTCGAGAAGACATAGACCAGACGGCCGTTGATCGTGCCGCGCCCGGTGACGACGCCGTCGCCGGGGATGCGCTGATCCTGCATCCCGAAATCGTGGCTGCGGTGCTCCACGAACATGTCGGTCTCTTCGAAGGAGCCTTCGTCCAGCAGGACGCCAATACGCTCACGGGCGGTCAGCTTGCCCTTGGCGTGCTGGCTTGCGATGCGCTTCTCGCCCCCGCCCAGCTTGGCGGCGGCGCGGCGGCGCTCGAGCTCCTCGAGGATGGCCTGGCTCATGGTTGGGCGACTCCCTGACTTCGTTCAGGGTCCAACAAGCCGCTTGGTTGTGAAAAGGCAATCGCAACTTTGCAAAAGATGCGTAAGTGCGTAAGCCTGCCAAGGCAGACAGGCGTTTTTGCAAAGTTGCAACGCCTTCAGAACGGCGCGGATCATGGCTGAGAAACTCTACCTCGGGACCAAGGTCCGCAAGCTGCGCGAGACGCGCGGCTGGACGCTGGAGCAGTGCGCCGGGCGGCTGGCGCTGTCGCCCTCCTATCTGTCGCAGATCGAGACGAACCAGCGCCCGGCCACGGCGCGGGTGCTGATCGCCCTGACGCGGGCTTTCGACGTAGACGCCAGCCTGTTCGATCTGGACGGCGACGCCCGCCTGATCGCCGACCTGCGCGAGGCGACCACCGACGTCGCGGGCCACGCTGAGGCGCCGACGGCGGGCGAGCTGAAGCAGGCAGCCATGAACGCGCCCCGGCTGGCGCGGCAGTTCCTGGCCCTGCATCAGGACTATCGCCGTCTGGACGAGCGGCTGAAGACGCTGAACGAGACGCTGGGCCGCGACGAACACGCCACCGTCGCCGCCCCCGCCCTGCCCTATGAGGCGGTGCGCGACTTCTTCCACTATCGCGACAACTACATCGACGCCCTGGACCGGGCGGCCGAGGATCTGGCCGCGCGGCTGAATCTGGGCGACGGCGTCCATCCCGAGCGCGAGCTTGAGGCCGCCCTCAACGACCTGTGCGGCGTGCGCGTCGCCACGGGTCAGGGGCGCGGCGCCATGCGGCGTTTCGATCCGGGCGCACGCATTCTCTATGTCGACGCCAGCCTGCCGGGCGCCACCCGCGCCTTCCAGATGGCGCACCAGCTGGTTCGCTTGCGGTTCGAGGACCTGATCGAGCACGAACTGGACCGCGCCGCCTTCGACATTCCCGCCGCGCGCGACGTATGCCGGGTCGGTCTGGCCAACTATGCGGCTGGGGCGCTGCTGCTGCCCTATCGCGCCTTTCTGGACGCGGCGCGGGAGCTGCGACACGACGTGGACCGCCTGCGCAACCGCTTCCACGTCAGCTTCGAGCAGGCCTGCCACCGGTTGTCGACGCTACAGAGGCCGGGCTGGCGCGGCGTGCCCTTCTACTTCGCGCGGGTGGACATGGCCGGGAACATCACCAAGCGGCACAGCGCGACACGCTTCCAGTTCGCCCGCTTCGGCGGCGCCTGCCCGCTGTGGAACGTGCATGAGGCGTTCAGCGCTCCGGACCGCATTCTGGTCAATCTATCGGAGATGCCCGACGGCGCCCGCTACGTCTGCATCGCCAAGAGCGTGTCCAAGCCGGGCGGGTCGTTTCTGGAGCCTGACCGGCGCTATGCGCTGGGGCTGGGGTGCGAGATCGAGCACGCGGCGCAGCTGGTCTATGCAGAGGGGCTGGACCTGAACGGCCCGCCGACGCGCATGGGGGTCAACTGCCGCATCTGCGAGCGGACGGACTGCACGCAAAGGGCGTTTCCGCCGATCGACCGCACGCTGACCGTGCCGGAGAATGAGCGGGGCGTGATCCCCTATACGCTCTCATAATTATTCCTTCTCCCGATGGGAGAAGGTGCCCCGAAGGGGCGGATGAGGGTTCCCGGCCTCAGTCGGCGCAAGCCGCCGCAAAAACGGCTGACTTCGGAACCCTCACCCTTTGGCTGCTTCGCGCCGCCCTTCGGGTCGCCTTAGCGGATCGCTTCGCTCTCCGAGGCTCTAGCCCTCTCCCATCGGGAGAGGCTCAAGGTTAGCCCATCGTCGGGATGACGAAGCTCGAGTCCGCGTGCTCCAGATCGCTATCCGGCCAGCGGGCCGTCACGGTCTTGGTCTTGGTCCAGAAGCGGACGCCTTCCATGCCGTGCTGATTGATGTCGCCGAAGGCCGAGCGCTTCCAGCCGCCGAACGAGTGATAGGCCACCGGCACCGGGATCGGCACGTTGATGCCGACCATGCCGACGTTGACGCGGGCGGCGAAGTCGCGGGCCGCGCGGCCGTTCTGTGTGAAGATGGCGACGCCGTTGCCGTACTGGTGCTTGCTGGGCAGGCTCAGCGCCTCCTCGAAGCTGGCGGCGCGCATGATCTGCAGCACCGGGCCGAAGATCTCTTCCTTGTAGGATTCCATCTCGGGCTTGACGTGGTCGAACAGCGACGGGCCGATGAAGAAGCCCTTCTCGTGGCCCTGCAGGCTGAACTCGCGGCCGTCGACGACCAGTTCGGCGCCTTCTTCCACGCCCTTGTTGATCCAGCCCAGAACCTTGTCCTTGTGGGTCTGGGTGACGACGGGGCCGTAGTGGGCCTCGGCGTCGGTCGAGACGCCGACGCGCAGGTTCGGGATTTCCGAGACCAGTCGCTCGCGCAGTTCGTCGGCGGTGCGCTGACCGACCGGCACCACGACCGGCAGGGCCATGCAGCGCTCGCCGGCCGAGCCGTAGGCCGCGCCGGTCAGATCCTTGATGACCTGATCCATGTCGGCGTCGGGCAGGACGATGCCGTGGTTCTTGGCCCCGCCCATGGCCTGAACGCGCTTGCCGTGGGCCGCGCCCTTCTGGAACACATAGTGGGCGATGTCCGACGAGCCGACGAAGCTGACGGCATGGATCAGCGGGTGTTCGAGGATGGAGTCGACCGCCACCTTGTCGCCGTGGACGACGTTCAGCACGCCCTTGGGCGCGCCCGCCTCCATCATCAGTTCGCCCAGACGCACCGGCAGGGACGGATCACGCTCGGACGGCTTCAGGATGAAGGTGTTGCCCGCAGCGATGGCCACGCCGAACATCCACATCGGGATCATGCCGGGGAAGTTGAACGGAGTGATGCCCGCCACCACGCCCAGCGGCTGGCGCATGGAATAGACGTCGATGCCCGGGCCGGCGCCATAGGTGTATTCGCCCTTCGAGGCGTGCGGGATGCCGCAGGCGAACTCGATCACTTCCAGACCGCGCTGGATGTCGCCCTTGGAGTCGGCGATGACCTTGCCGTGCTCGCTGGACAGCAGTTCGGCCAGTTCGTTCATGTTCGCCTCGACCAGGCGCTTGAACTCGAACATGACCCGGGCGCGGCGCTGCGGGTTGGTCGAGGACCAGCCTTCGAAGGCGGCCTGCGCCGACTGGACCGCGCGGTCCAGTTCCGACGGCGTCGCCAGTTGAACGCGGGCCTGAACCTCGCCGGTGTTGGGGTTGAAAACGTCGCCGAAGCGGCCCGACGCCCCATCAAAAGCCGCACCGTCGATGAAGTGGCGAATATCGCGCATTGAACGTCTCTCCCGATGATTATGGTTCTTCGTGAGCCTGCCCTAGCAGAGCGGGCCGGTCAGGCCCATTGCAATCTTGCAGGTGATGATGTGCATATCTGCATATGTTCGATTGGGATGATCTGAGGGTGTTTCTGGCCGCCGCGCGCGCCGGGTCTTTGGCCACGGCGGCGCAGCGGCTGGGCGTCGATGCGGCCACCGTCGGGCGGCGCGTGGCGCGGCTGGAGACGGCGCTGAAGTCGACCCTGCTGGTGCGTTCGGCCGCCGGGCTGCACCTGACGGCCACCGGCGCCCAACTGCTGGAGCGGGCGCTGGACGCCGAAAGCGCGATGGAGGCCGCCGAACGCGTCACCCAACCCGACCTGATCGCGGGCGCCGTGCGGATCAGCGCATCCGAAGGCTTCGGCGGGGCGGTGCTGGCCCCCGCCCTGCCCGGCCTGCTGGCCGCGCATCCGGGGCTGAACGTCGAACTGGCGGCCAGTTCCGGCTTTCTGTCGCCCAGCCGCCGCGAGGTGGACATGGCCATCACCCTCAGCCCCGCCGACAGCCCACGCCTGATCGTCGAGCCGCTGACCACCTATCAACTGGCGCTCTACGCCGCGCCCGACCATCTGGAACGCCACGGCGCGCCGGACAGCATCGACGACCTGAACCGCTTCGACATCGTCGGCTATGTCGACGACCTGATCTATGCGCCCGAGCTGCGCTATCTGGAGGAGATCCGACCCAATCTGCGGCCGCGTCTGGCGTCCTCGTCCATCCGCGCCCAGCGGGACATGGTGGCGGCGGGCGGCGGCATCGGCGTCCTGCCCTGTTTTCTGGCAGAAGGGCTGACGCGCGTTCTGGCCGATCAGGTGCTGATCGAGCGCCGCTTCTGGCTCAGCACCCACCGCGAGGTTCACGGGTCCGCCCGGTTGAAGACCGTGCGCCGCTGGATCAAGTCGTTATGCCGGGATCAAGCTGATAAACTTGCACCCAATTCGAAAAACACCGATTGGTGACTATATTTTACATTTTACAATGGCCTAAAATCAGCCTTCCAACGCTATGGGTTCCCGCGTTCTCGTCGGAGTTCCAGTACAGCCATGAAGATAGCGATATTAGACGACGATCCCGTCCAGCTGGAGTTCGTCTCTGAAGTCATCCAGGACGCCGGATATCGCGCCACCCTGTTCTCGCGGGGGCAGGCGCTGATCTCAGCCCTGCGCAAGGACACCTTCGACATGCTGATCGTCGACTGGAACCTGCCCGACCGTTCTGGGCTGGAGGTTCTGGCCTGGGCGCGCACCAACCTGAAGCCCGCCCCGCCCATGCTGCTGGTCACCAGCCGCGCCGAGGATGAAGACGTCGTCGCCGGTCTGGACGCCGGGGCCGACGACTACCTGCCCAAGCCCCTGTCCAAGCCGGTGCTGGCGGCGCGCATCAACGCCCTGATCCGCCGCGCCTACGCCCAGCCGACCACGCCGGGCGTGGAAGTCTATGACGGCGTCTCCTTCCACGAGGCGGCCGGTTCTGTGACCCGCGACGGCAAGGCTATCGCCCTGACGGCCAAGGAATACGCCCTGGCCCTGCTGCTGTTCCGCAACCTGCACCGGGCGCTGTCGCGTACCTATATTCTGGAGACGGTGTGGGGCAATGAGCCGGATCTGAACAGCCGTTCGCTGGACATGCACATCTCGCGCATCCGTAACAAGCTGGAGCTGCGGCCTGAGCGAGGCTTCCGCCTGACCCCCATTTACAGCTACGGATACCGCCTCGAACGCGTCGCAGGGGTCGAACCCGCACAGGACGCCTGAATAAGGGTGCAGTGAGCGCAATGAAGACGGATTGGTCAGCGGCCCTTGCGGTTGCGGCGATGCTGGCGGCGGGAAGCGTCTCGGCGCAGACTTCGGCCGCCCCGACGGCGCCGCGCCCCGCTGCGTCCGCCGCCGCCGTCGAGACGCTCGACTATGTGGTGCGCCCCGGCGACACCCTGATCGATCTGGCCGCCGCCTATATGAACCGGCCGCTCGATTACCGCCGGGTCCAGCGCGAGAACCGCGTGGCCGATCCGCGCCGCCTGTCCATCGGCCGCACCCTGATCTTCCCGGTCGAACTGTTGCGCGCCGACCCTGACGAGGCCCGCATCGCCGGTTTCCGGGGCGCCGCGACGCTGAATCAGGACGGCCGCGCCGCCGCCCCCGCCGCCGGTCAGGCCGTGCGTGAAGGCGCCGTCCTCAGCACCGGCGCCAACGCCTTCGTCCGCCTCGCCCTGTCGGACGGCAGCCATGTAGTCGTGCCATCCAACAGCCGCGTGCGCGTCAGCCGCCTGCGCCGCTACGCCATCAACGGCGCCGTCGACCACGCCCTGACGGTCGAGGCGGGCCGCGCCGAATCCCGCGTGACGCCGCGCAGCCGCCCCGGCGGCTTCGCCATCCGCACGCCCGTCTCCGTCTCGGCCGTGCGCGGCACCGACTTCCGAGTCTCCTTCGATGACGCCGCCGCCCGTTCGACGACCGAGGTGCTGGAAGGCGTCGTCGCCATCGCCGCCGGCGACGCCGAGGCCGTGGCTCAGGTTGATCAGGGCGTCAGCGCCGCTGCGGGCGCCGTGCGCCTTCTGCCCCTGCTGCCCGCCCCCGCCCTGACGCATCCGGATGCGCCGCAGACGAAGGCTCAGGTCTCCTTCGACATCCAGCCCCTGCCCGGCGCCGAACGCTATCGCGGTCGCGTCGCCCGCGACGCCGGAATGATCGAAGCCTTCGCCGAGGCCGACAGCCCGCCCGGCGGCCCGCTGGTCTTCGGCGAGATGGAAGAAGGCGCCTGGTTCCTGCGCCTGACCGCCCTGTCGCCCGAGGGGCTGGAGGGGAAGGCCACCACCTACAGCTTCATCCGCGCCCGCAACGGCGTCGGCGGTCTGGCCTCGACGCTGGATCAGCGCGACCACCGCCGCTTCTATCGTTTCCGCTGGGAATCCGAAGGCGTCGGCGACGCCGCCTTCCGCTTCCAGCTGTGGCGCGAGGCCGAAGACGGAACCGCTGACGGTCCCATGGTCGTCGATCAGCCCGGCCTGACCGAAGAAGCCTTCACCCTCAGCGACCTGCCGCCCGGCGTCTACAGCTGGCGGGTGCAGGCCGCGCGCCACCGCTTCGGCCGCCTGCTGGAAGCCTGGTCCGAGCCGCAGCAGCTGCGCATCGGACGATAGGCCGTGTTGGGGCCCGGCGGGCGGAAACAGCGCTGGACAGCCGGGCTCGGCGCCCGCCTGACCGGCCGTCGCGTCCTGCTCGAATGGGGGCTGGTGGCTCTGCTGTCGGGACTGCTGGTCGGCTGGATGACGCTGACGCCGGTGGCGAACCGCGCCGATCACCTGATCTATGACGTGCTGATGCGCGCCAAGGCAGGCCCCGCCGACGACGGCGTCGTCATCATCGCCATCGACGACCGCAGTCTTGAAACCCTCGGACAATGGCCGTGGCCGCGCGACCTGCACGCCCGCCTGATCGACCGGCTGACGCAGGCCAGCGCGGGCGCAGTCGCCTATGACGTCCTGTTCACCGAACCCTCGCCTCAGGACGACGCCCTGGCCGCCGCCCTGTCGCGCAACGGTCAGGTGCGCCTGCCCGTCGTGCTGGACGCTCCCGGCCTGAACGGCGCCGCCTATCGTGAGGACGCTCCCGCCCCTGCGCTGGCGCACGCCGCAGCGGGACTGGGCCACGTCAACCTGACCATCGACGACGACGGCGCCGTGCGTCGCCTGCCGCTCTATCTTCAGGCCGGACCGCGCACATGGCCGCACCTGATCCTGCAGCTGGCGGCGACGCGGGGGCCGATCCCGGCCGCGCCCGCGCCTCATGACGACAACGAACTGATCGCCGCCGCGCCCGAGGCCCTGATCTATCGCGGCCCGCCCGGCGCCTTCCGCACCCTCTCCTTCGTCGATGTATTGAGCGGCGAAACGCCCGCCGCCTTCCTGAAAGACAGGCTGGTGCTGGTCGGCGCCACCGCGCCCGGCCTCGGCGACCGCTACGCCACCCCGGCCACGGCGAACGGCGACCTGCGCCCCGGAGTCGAGGTGCAGGCCGCCCTGCTCCAGACCCTGATCGAGGGCGGCGGCCCGCGCAGCCTGTCGACAGGCTTGATTCTCGTCCTGTCGCTGACGCCGCTGGCGCTGCTGATCGCGGGCTTTCTGGCCCTGCGCCCGACGGTCAACATGGCGCTGGGCGGCGTGCTGATCGCCGTGACCCTGATCGCGACCGCCATCGCCTTTCTGGCGTTCGGCCTGTGGTTTCCGCCGTCCGCCGCCGTCGCCGGTCTGGCCCTGGCCTATCCATTATGGAGCTGGCGCCGGCTGGCCGCCGCCTCGGCCTATATGCAGAGCGAGGTCGACGCATTCGAGCGCGACGGCGTGCGCCTGACCGGCCGCGCCCGGGGCGGCGATGTCGTAGCCCGTCAGGTCGACGCCCTGCGCGCCGCCGTGCGTCAGGTGCGCGACCTTGAACGCTTCATCTCGGACGCCCTGCGCAGCCTGCCCGACGCCACAGTGGTCGCCAATCCCAACGCCCGCATCATCCTATCCAACGACCGGGCCGAGGCCCTGTTCGGCGCCCGGCTGAAGGACGACGCCGACCTGCCGCTGCTGTTTCAGTCGCTGGGCGAGCCCGCCTGGCGCCGCTTCCTCGACCCGGAAGGCGATCCCGGCGACATCACCACGCCCGACGGCCGCATCCTGAAGGCCGCCGCCTCCGTCCTGACCGACTCCGACGGCCAGCCCGCCGGCCACATCGTCCGCTTCGCCGACATGACCCGCTTCCGCGCCGCCGAGCGCCAGCGCGCCGAGGCCCTGCAACTGCTCAGCCACGACATGCGCGCGCCGCAGGTGTCGATCCTGACCCTGCTGGACGGCCCCTCCCCGCGACTGGACCCGAACGTCGAGCACCGCATCGCCAACTACGCCCGCCAGACCCTCGATCTGGCCGAGGGCTACGTCCAGCTGGCCCGCGCCGAGAGCCAGCCCTATCGCTCAGAACTGCTCGACCTGGGCCAGGTCGCCATGGACGCCGCCGACATCCTGTGGCCCCAGGCATCGAAGAAGGGCGTCCGCATCCTGACCCCCGACGGCGAGGAGGAATTCCTGGTCCAGGGCGATCCCGCCCTGCTGCGTCGCCTGACCACCAACCTGCTGGACAACGCCCTCAAATACGGCCCGGCGGGCGGCGCCATCCAGGTCGAGCTGACCGACGGCGAGGAAGACGGCCGCCCCGTCTGCATCCTGCGTGTCAGCGATCAGGGCCCCGGCCTGTCCGAAGAAGCGGCCCGCCGCCTGTTCCAGCCCTTCGGCCACGGCGGCGCAGATCACCGCGGCGCAGGCCTCGGCCTCGCTTTCGTCCGCACCGTCGCCGAACGCCACGGCGGAACCATCCGCCACCAGCCCGGCTCCCCCGGCGCAACCTTCATCCTCACCTTGCCGCGCATCAGGGATGAAGGAAGCGACGCCTCAACATAAACGCGCGCTGGAGCGCGGCTTAATCGCCCAGTTGCAGGCTGCCTGTCGCCGCCTCAGCTAACAGACTCGGCCCGCTGCCAGCCTGTCGACGCGTCAGCACGGCGCTCGCCGAAGCGCGATAGACGTTCGTCTGATCTCCTGGTCCGGTCAGGATCACAGTCAAACGGTGCAGGTCGCGACCACGGCTCCACCATTGCGGCAGACGCGGCGCCTCGGTCCATTCGCCCTGACGGGCGTCCGCGTCGGTGAAAGCGCCGGTTTTTTGAGGCCGCACAGCATAGGCCGTTTCCACCCGCCACGCCGCCTTGCTGTCCGTTTCAATCCAGCCGCGCGCGGTCAGCGCCTGGCGCACCGCCTCGACCGTTGCGAGATCAGGCGCTGTCGGCGTCTCAACCTGCACCAGATGATAGGTGGTCACGCCGTCAGGCACGGCTGACGACAAGTGCGTCTCAACGACGGGCGTAGTCGCGCAACCTGCCAGAACGGCCGCGCCGATCAAAGGAAGGGGCCAACGCAAACTCATGGCTGCGATACCTGCCCCGACGCGGACCATATGTCCACAACGGACGATATTGAGACGCAGGGAAAAGCGTGCGCGCCTTATCCGCGAGACCTGATCGCCGTGTCTAGCCTCCTGACGTCACAGCCCCGGTGACGCCCAGCATCCCGTCGGTGTTCTTGACCACGCCCAGTTCCTCGATACGCGCCCCGCCCTGCTCCAGCGCGGCCAGCCATCCAAAAGCCTGCGCCGTCGTCACGCGATCCAGCCGAAAGCCCAGCCGCCCGCTCTCGGACATGCCCAGAACCGGCTGCACCCCCGCCCCTGCGGCGGTCGAAGCAACGAGAGTCTGAAGGTCGACCGCCTCCGCAGGCGCCGCGCCGCGCTGGACCACGGCTGTCTCGATCTGCGTCAGCTGGCGCTCGGCCGCGAGACGGGCGCGCGCCTGATCGGCCTGCCACCCGTCCAGCGGCCGCGCCACGCCCAGCCACCCGACAAGGCCCAGCACCAGCACGCCCATGACCGCCAGCATCCGCCGTTCACGCAGCGACCGGCCGTCCCACCATGCGGCGGCCGGGGAAAACGGAGCCTTCATCGGGCGCCTCCGATCGTAAGGGTGCTGGTCATGCGTCCGCCTTCCTCGGATGAGGTTTCATCGGCCACCGCCAGTCCGGCCTCGGCCAGACCGGCGCGCACGGCGTCCAGATCATTGAAGTTCGGATGCGCCAGACCGACGCGCAGCCCCTCGCCCCCCAGCGCGACATCGTCCAGTTCCGCGCCCGGCACGCCCTCGACCGCGGCGAAGACGGCGGCCATCGCGCGCGCGATTCCGCCCGGCGGCGGTCCGGCATCCAGTCGGCGCATGGCTTCGGCCGCCGCCTCCTTCATCGTCGCCAGTTCAGGATAGAGTTTCGTCGCCCCGGCTCTCGCAGACGCCGCAGCGCGCTCGGCCGCCGCCCGATCACGCACACCTTCGGCCGCCATCAGGATCAGGGGCGAGATCAACAGCGCCGCCGCCAGCCCCGCCGCCAGCCGCCAGCCTCTCGCCGCCTGTCCCCTTTCACGACGGTCATGGGCCTGCAACAAGTCGACCGGCGCCGCCATCGCGCCAGCCGCCAGCGCTGCGTCCAGCGCCTCGCCTTCCAGCCAGTCGAGCGCACGCCCCGCCGCGATCGCCTCCGCCAGATCAGGCTGGACCGTCACCGCGAAGGCCGGACCGCGCAGTGCCACATCAGCGCCGACCTGCGCAGCGGTCAGCGTCTGCGCATCCAACGGCCCGGGCAGACACAGATTATCCGGAACGACAACGTCCGGCCGGATGTCGAACGTCTCCATCCAGCGCAACCACGCCTGTAGCAGCTTGGCCGACACCGCCGCGATCAGGCGCGGGCCGCCGTCGACCGGCGCCGCGCCCAGCGCAACGTCCAGCCCCTCCACCTCGCCCGCCGCCTGATCGCGCAAGGCCCAGCGCGCGGCGGCGCGGGCCTGCGCCATATTGCCCGGCGGCAGGTCCAGCCAGCGCGTCATGACGTCCGCGCCGGGGGCCACGGCGATGGTGCGCATCGGCGGCGGAGCGTCGGCCTGATGGGGGTCCAGCTCGCCGCGCCCGACCACGCGGCCCTCGCGGTCGACCATCAGGAAACGCGCGGGCAAGGTCGCGTTGGTCGGGATGAACAGGATGCGGGCGTGGCTCATTCTTCCATGCTCATTCTTCAGGCGTCCAGCGACGGATGACGGTACGCGCCACGCCATCAGGCGCGACGTGGATCAGGGCGGTGCGGACGGCGCGGGCGTCGCCGTGTTCGATCTCAACCCTCAGATCGAAATAGCGGGTGGCCAGCGTCACCTGCCCCTTGGTCTCTTCATCAACGACCACGCCAGACAGGGCGGGTTGAGCCCAGAAGGCGTCCGGGCTGCTCCAGCCCGCCGCCGGACGCGCGGCGATGGCCGCCTTGGCCGCGTTCAGCCCGACCACGCCCCGGCTGATCGCGACCAGTAGCACGGCGTCCTGCGGCTCCAGCGTATTCACATTCAGGGGCGACAGCCGCGCTTCCGGCAGGGCGCACAGATACGGTCTCAGACGGCGATAGAGGGCGTCGTCCACCCCCGCCACGGCGCGCAGTTCGCTGACCTCGGCCACCATAACGCCACCGGTGCGATAGGGCGTCGGGCGGCTGGCGTAGGCGGCGTCCTCCGCCCCCTGCGCCGAAACCTCGTCGTCGCCGTCCATCCAGTCGGTCAGGGCCGCCGCGACCGCCGCCATCTGCCCACGCGGCAGGCCCAATGCTTCGCCCAAGGCGATGAACTGCGCCGCTCCTTCAGGCCGCGCGATCAGATCCTCGCCCTGCCCCAGCACCAGACTGTTCAGGTTGAAACAGGACTGGCCGTCGCGGATCACCGCCCGCCCCTCGCCTTCTTCCAGCGGCAGTGCGAAGACGCGGCCGTTCCACTGCGGCTGAAGCGGCGTGCGCGCGGGATCTGCGCGGACCAGATCGGACAGCCGCCGCCGCGCCAGGGCCTCCGCCCCCGCCGCATAGGCTTGCGCCTGCGCCTGGCTCTCGGCGTTGGTCGTACGGCGCACCGAAAAGCGCACATCGTCCAGCAACACCACGCACAGCGCCGCCATCACCGCCACCAGCAGCAGGACAGTCAGCAGGGCCATGCCCCGACGATCGCGCGCCTCTTCCTTCATGCGGCGGCGACCAGAAACAGCTGTTCGACCGGGCCGAAGCCGTCGAGCGTCAGCGTCACCCGCACGGCGTCCGGCAAGGGGCGGTCGCTGCTGGCGGAAAAGGCGGGCGCTTCAGACCCGTTCTGGATGAAGGCGACGCGGGCGTCCTTCACCCCACGATACAGCACCTGCGGCGGCCCGGCCCGCGCGCCGTCCAGATAAGGCGCCACACGGCGCTCCAGCCGATCCTCGACCTGCCGGTATTCGACCCGCTGCAACGAAGCGCGCGGCGCGCCGTCCGGATTGCTCCAGCCGCTGCGGGCCAGCACCAGCAGCGGATCGCCCGGCCGTTGCGGCCCCATGATCGCCTGAGGCGCCGGACGCCCCGTCGGCCCGCGCACCCGCCGCGCCGTCGCCTGCGCCAGATCGGCGCGCAGCAGGGCTCGGGTCCGTTGCAGCGCCGCCACACGGTCTGCGTTGGCCTTGACTGCGAACCGATTGTCGATGGACTGCCCCAGCACCAGCGCACCCGCCCCCGCCAGCAGAGCGAAGATCAGCAAGGCGATCATCACTTCGACAAGGGTGAACCCTTGTCGATTTGTTGCGCTATCGCTCACGGCACGGGCGCTCGCTGCTTGAGCGCATTTTAGGACGCTATCGCTCGCCGCGCGGCGGCTCGCGGCTTGAGCGGGTTGTCGCCACCTCTTCATGCGCCCGCCGCCCGGAACAGCACGCGCTCGGCGGCCTGTTCCTCATCGGCGAAGACGCGCACGTCGATACGGCCGACGCCCGGCATGTCGGTCGCGCTGACCAGCCGAACCCAGCGCCATTCGCGCCCGCCCAGCGACGCCTGCCCCGAGGTGCTGCCGCTGAGCAGGTCGCGCGCGATCATCGCCTCCGCGGCGACATTGTCCGCGACGATGCCGCCCAGCGTCCGCGTCTCGACCCGCGCCGCCGAGCGCGTGCTCTCGCCCGACAGGTTCAGCAGCGCCATCGCCGCCAGCCCGAACACGGCCAACGCCACCAGACACTCGATCAGGGTGAAGCCCTCCCTTAAAGCCCTTCCCCTCGATGGGGGAGGGTTGGGTGGGGGTGACGACAGGGCGTTGGCGGTGAGGGCGCGGAGACGCACCGCCTCCCGCGCCCTCTCTCGCAAGGTCGCGCCCACACCCCCATCCCCGGCCCTTCCCCCCTCGAGGAGGAAGGAAGCAGACGCCCTATTCATGGATCGTCACCTCGCCCGCCCCGTCGATGGCGACGGTGACGGCTTGGTCCTCTCGCTCCAGCCGCACGCTGAACGCATCCGCACCGCCGGTCGGGTCGAACACGGCGCGGGCAGCTCCAGCGACAGCAGCGCCTTCGCCCCATACCTTCGGCGCCAGAACGCCGGTCAAAGGCGTCCAGACGGCGCCGTCAAAGCTCTCGAAACCATAGCCCGTCGCATCGGCGCGCAGGGCCACCGAGCGGTTGGTCATCACGGCCTCCTCGCGCGCCAGCGTCAGACGCGCGGCGAACCGCTCGGCCTCGACCGCCAGCGTCGGTCGCGGGTCCGGCATGGACAGCACCACCGCCCCCGCCGCCACGCCGATGATGGCCATGACCACCATCAGTTCGACGAGAGTGAAACCCGTTCTTTGCTCGCTAGCGAGCCGCCCTCCCCTCCTGCCGTTATTCTCGGGCTTGACCCGAGACCCCAGAGACGCTGATCGGCGCCGTTGAAGCGTTTCGTCCCAGCGATCCAGCCGCGAGTCTATGGATCCCCGGGACAAGCCCGGGGATGACGTGAATGGGGTGGAAGGAAGGGCCTCAGCCCTGCCAGTTGCCGATGTCAGCGTCATTCCCCTCGCCCCCTTCCTGGCCGTCGGCGCCGAAGGACCAGATGTCGAACTGGCCGCCGTGGGCGCTGCGGCGGCGGTACTGATAGGGATTGCCCCACGGGTCTTCCGGCAGGCGGCGGACATAGCCGCCCTGTCGATAGCGTTCCGGCCGCGTCAGATCGGCGGGCGGCGCGGTCAGGGCCTTCAGCCCCTGCTGGTCCGTCGGGAAGGTCAGATTGTCGAGGCGATAGGTCTCCACCGCCTGCTCCAGCACCGAGATGTCGGCCCGCGCCTTGCCGACCATGGCCTTGTCCTGACTGGGCAGGACATTGATGGCCACCACCGTCGCCAACAGTCCGATGATGACGATGACGACCATTAACTCGACAAGGGTAAAGCCAGCGCGACGCCCCCTCCAGCCGTCATCCTCGGCCTTGAGCCGAGGATCCAGAGACGCCGCGCCTTCCTTCCGAAGCGCCACAGCCTGACTGGCGACTGTCGAGCGTCTGGATCCTCGGCTCAAGGCCGAGGATGACGGCGAAGAAGGGTGAACGAGGGAACGGAACATCAAGACCTCTCTCACCCCAGAGCCAGGGTGTTGATCTGAAGGATTGGCAGCAGGATCGACAGCACGATCACGGCGACGATCCCGCCCATGACCACGATGATCGCCGGCTCCAGCAGGCTGAGCATCACGGCGGTGAAGTTGGAGAATTCGCGCTCCAGATAGTCGGCCGCGCGCTCCAGCATGGGCTCCAGCCGACCGCTGCTTTCGCCGGAAGCGGTCATGTAGACGAGGATGGGCGGGAAGACCTCGGCGCGGCGCATGGCGGCTGACAGGCCGCCGCCCTCGCGCACGGCCTCGGCCATCTGTTCGGTGGCGCAGCGCAGGGCGCGGTTGGAGACGGTGCGGGCGGTGATGGTCAGCCCCTCCAGCACAGGCAGGCCCGCCGCGATCATGGTCGACAGAGTGCGTGCCATGCGCGCCCCGTGCAGGTCGCGCGTCAACCGCCCGACCAGCGGCAGCCTCAACACCCAGGCGTCCAGCCTCAGCCGCACCGCCTCGCGCCGCCGCGCGATCAGCCCCGCGGCGACCACGGCGGCGAGGATCAACGCCATCAGCCAGCCCCAGTCGCGCATCAGGTCCGACAGGCCGATGACCAGCCGCGTCAGCAACGGCAGGGTCTGGCCCATGCTGTCGAACTGATCGACCACCTTGGGCACGATGTAGGTCATCATGGCGACGATGACGCCCAGCGCCACCACCGCCAGCACGCACGGATAGACCAGCGCCGTCAGCACCTTGCCGCGCACGACCTCGTCCCGCTCCAGTCCGTCGGCGAGACGCTCAAGGATGGGCTGGAGCGCGCCCGACTGCTCGCCCGCCGCCGTCATGGCGCGATATAGCGGCGGAAAGGCCGCGCCCTGCTGGCCCATGGCGTCGGACAGGCGCCGCCCCTCGATCACCCCGGCGTGGACGCCCTCCAGCACACGGCGCACGTTGGGCCGGTCCGCTTGAAGCATCAGGTTGCGCAGCGCCTCCTCCAGCGGAGAGACGGAGATCAGTGTCGCCAGTTGCCGCGTCATCAGCGCCAGCGCCTTGGGCGACAGCCGCCCAGCCCTGCCCGTCTTCGATGAGGCGACGACCGCGCCCGAACGACCGGGCGAAAGCTGCAACGGCGCCAGTTGGCGTTTCGCCAGCGCCTTGCGCGCGGCGGCCTCGTCGGCGGCGGTCACGGAACCGCTGACCGTCCGCCCAGCCGCATCGGCGGCTACATAGTCGAAGGCCGCCATCAGGCCGCGACCTCTTCGGCGGCGGTTTCCTGACGCGCGACGCGCAGGGCCTCCTCGACCGAGGTGACGCCTTCCAGCACCAGCGCCCGCGCCCGGTCGGCCAGCGTCCCGCCGCGCGCGAAGGCCGCGTCGAACACCGCGTCCTCATCAGCGCCCGAGGCGATCAGGCGGCGCACCTTCTCGTCCACCGCCAGCGTCTCATAAAGGCCGATGCGCCCGACATAGCCGGTCGAGCCGCAGTCGGCGCAGCCGTGCGGCCGCCAGACGCGCACGCCTTCCTCGGCGCCGATCAGCCGCGCCGTCGCCCTGTCCGCCGTCTCCTCGATCCGGCAGTGCGGGCACAGGCGCCGCACCAGCCGCTGCGCCACCACCAGCCGCAGGGTCGAGGCCAGCAGGAAGGGCTCGACTCCCATGTCGCGCAGGCGCGTCACGGCTCCGGCCGCGTCATTGGTGTGGACCGTCGACAGCACCAGGTGGCCTGTCAGCGACGCCTGCACGGCGATGGCCGCCGTCTCCGTGTCGCGGATCTCGCCGACCATCACCACATCCGGGTCCTGACGCAGGATGGCGCGCAGGCCGGCGGCGAAGGTCATGCCGACCTTGGGGTTCACCTGGGTCTGGCCGACGCCCTCCATAGCGTATTCGACCGGGTCCTCGACCGTCAGGATGTTGCGCGAGCCGTCGTTCAGCAGCGACAGCCCGGCATAGAGGCTGGTCGTCTTGCCCGAGCCGGTCGGCCCGGTGACGAGGATGATGCCGTTCGGCTCGGCCAGCGCATGGCGGAAGGCCTCGAGCGCCGCCGGGTCCATGCCCAGCCGGTCCAGCGTCAGCCCGGCCTGATCCTTGTCGAGAATCCGCAGCACCACCCGCTCGCCCGCCCGCGACGGCAGGGTCGAGACGCGCACGTCCAGCGACTTGCCGCCCAGCGTCAGGGGGATGCGCCCGTCCTGGGGTTTACGCTTCTCGGCGATGTCCAGCCGCGCCATGACCTTGATGCGCGACACCAACAGGGGCGCCACGCGCGGGTTCAGGCTCAGCGCCTCGCGCAGCACCCCGTCCACCCGCATCCGCACCAGCAGGCGCGTCTCATAGCTTTCCAGGTGCACGTCCGAGGCGCCGATGCGGGCGGCCTCGGCGATGACGCCGTTGATCAGGCGGATGACCGGCGCGTCGTCCGTCGCGTCCAGCAGGTCCGCCGCCGCCGGGATGTCGTCCACCAGACTGTCCAGCCCCACCGGCAGGGACAGGTCGTCGCCGTCGGCCGCCGTCAGTTGCTCGCCCGCATAGACTTCCGACAGCTTGCGGTCGAAGGCGGCGGCGCTCAGCGGCGTCGCCTCCAGCGGACGGCCCAGCGCGCGGCGCGCCTCGACCAGGGCCAGAGGGTCGGCGCCCTCGCGCACCCCGACCGCCATCACCTCGCCCGCCGCCAGCAGCAGGACGCCGTGGGTCTTGGCGAAGCCATAGGGCAGGCGCGGATCGACGACGGTGATCACCGGGCGGCTCCCGATACCGGCGGCAGAGGTTGCGCCACGACCGGCGCCACGGGGGCGATGACCAGCGGCTCGCCTGCTGCCGGAGCCGCGGGCGGCTGGGCCTGCATATAGTCGCGCAGCAGGGCGTCCAGGCTGGGCTCGCGGTCGGGGTGAACCCGCTGCTGTTCGCCGCGCATATAGCCCCAGCGATCCGCCGCCAGCCCCTGCGCGTCCGCCGTGGTGCGCAATATGGTCGGGCGCAGGAAGACCATCAGATTGGTTCGCCCCCGCTCGCGGCTGGTCGAGCGGAACAGGACGCCGACGCCCGGAATATCGCCCAGGCCGGGAACCTTGCTGGTCTCCAGCCGGTCGTTCTGATCCAGCAGGCCGCCCGCCACGGCGATGTCGCCGTCATCGACGACCAGCGTCGTCTCCAGCTCGCGCTTGTCCAGGATCAGGTCGTTGGCGCCGCTGGTCAGCAGGCCGTTGATGCTCGACACCTCCTGCCGCAGCGTCAGGGTGATGGAGCCGCCCGCATTGATCTGGGGCCGCACCGTCAGGCGCACGCCGATGTCCTTGCGCTCGGTCGTGGTGAAGGGATTGGAGTTGCCGTCCAGAATGGTCTGGCCGGTGGTGATCGGCACCTCCTGCCCGACCAGAAAGGTGGCCTCTTCATTGTCCAGCGTCATGATCGACGGGGTCTGCAGCAGGTTGGAGCCCGCGTCCGTCTTGGCCGCATTGATGATAAAGCCGAACAGGCCGTCGCCCCACTTGCCGCCCGCGCCGCCGACGAAGCCGTTGGCGCCCAGCAGGCTGTTCAGGGCCAGGTTCTGCAGCCGCTCGCGCAAGGGGTCGTCCTTGTCGAGCTGACCCGCCCCCGCCCCGCCCGCGATGGGAACCAGCGGCGCCGCGCGGTCGGAATAGTTGGTCAGGCCGACGCCCTGCTCGCCCGCCATCAGCCACTGGACGCCCAGGTCGCGTACGGCCTTGTCGCTCAGCTCGACGACGATGGCCTCGATCAGCACCTGCTGACGGCGCACGTCCAGCTGGCGGATCACCTCAGTCAGGGTGCGTTGCAGGTCCGCCGGACCGGAGATGACCAGAGCATTGGCGCCGGGGAAGCGGGCGATGGTGGCGCGCTGGCCGGTGGCGGTGACGGTGGTCGAGCCGATCGAGCCGCTGTCGGCCTCGCCCGTCGTGGTCAGGCCGCCCTGCCCCATGCCGCTGGTCGTATTGTTCGCACCGGCGCGCGCGGTGCGCAGGCGCGGTGGCGACGCCGCCGCAGCATCCGCAGGCTGGCCCACGATCTGTTGCAGGACCGGCAGCAACTGCTCGGCGTCGGCATGTTCAAGGAAGACGACGTTGACGTCCTGACTGGCCCGCGCCCGACCGTCCAGATCGGCGATCAGGCCGCGCACCCGCGCCAGCGCCTGCCCGTCCCCGCGCAACACCAGGGCGTTGGAGCTTTCAACCGGGGTGATCGTCACCAGGCCGGGACCGCCGGGGCCGCCCGTCACCTGTTGCAGCACGCCCGCGATCTCGCGCGCCGAGGCGTTCTCCAGCGCCACCACCTCATAGGCCGAACGGTCCACGTCGATGCGGCCGACCAGCGCCCGGATACGCGCCAGATTGTCGGCGAAGTCGGCCACGACCACGCTATTGGCCCCGGGGTTGGCCAGCACCTGCCCCTGCGCCCCGACCAAGGGCCGGATCGTCTCGGCGGCCGAGGCGGCGTCGATATGACGAAGACTGAAGACCTCGGTCGAGAAGCGCTCGGCGCCGACGGTGGCCGGACCCTGCGCCGCCCCCTGCGCCGGGCTGATGCGATAGGCGCCCGACGATGTCGGCGTCACGACCAAACCATTGGCCCGCAGCGTCGACAGGAAGACCTCGAACAGCTGGGCGCGGGTCAGGGGGCGCGGGCTGGACACCGTCACCGTGCCCGTCACCGCCGGATCGACGATGAAGGTGCGCCCTGTCGTGCGCGCCACATCCTGCACGAAGGCGCGGATGTCGGCGTTCTGAACATTCAGCGTCTGACGCGCCTCCTGCGCGATCACCGGCGCAGAGGCCAGCGGCTGAACCGCCAGAACAGCGGCCAGAACGCCGGTAAGAATACTGCGGCTGCGGGCCTTCATGGGCGCGTCCTTACGGTGGTGGAGCGGACCTGACCGTCGCGCTCGAACTGGATCTGGGCCGAAGGGGCGTCGGCCAGTTGACCGCGCAGGGCGGCGACCGCCTGCGGGCTGTTCAGCGCCGTGCCGTTGACCGACACGATGACGTCGCCCGAGCGCAAGCCTGCGTTGCGCAGCTCACCCCCGTCGCCCGAGGCCGAAACGGTCAGGCCGTTGACGCCCAGCCCCTGAATGCGCGGCTTCAATCCAGCCTGTGCGATCAGGCGCTGCGGATCGACCACCGCGCCCTCGGTGGAGGCCGCTTCAGGCGCAGCATCCGCCGGTTGCGCCGTCGTCGCGGGCGCAGCAGAGGCGGCGCCGGTCGCCATATCGGGAAAATCGAGGCGGAACGGCGCGCCGCCACGCGACAGCATGACGTGATCGGGCGCGACGGCGGTCAGGGTCAGGCCCGGCTCAACCTCCTCGCCCGCCGCGACCGAAACCTGCCGTCCGTCCGGCAGGCCGATGATGGCCGAACCGCCGCCCGACCCGTCCGCACGCACGCCGAACAGGCTCAAACCGCCGCCGTCCGACGCGCCCGCCGCCTCGCCTCCGCCGCCGTTGCGAAAGAAGGCGTCAAAGCGCGACAGCACGCCCATGTCGACCGGCGGCAAGGGCTGCGCCTTGACTGTCGGCGGGGTCGGCGCGGCGAACAGCCAGACAAGCCTTATGACTTGAATTATCAGAAGAACCGCCAGCCCCGCCTCGACCAGACGCCGCAGCGGAGGGCGACGAAATCCGCGCAGGAACAGGACTTTCCCGCCCGGCGAAACGGCGCTCGATTTGCGAAGGCCAGCGAACAAGGAAGACATCCCCCACGGCCTTTCGCGGCCGCAAAACCTCCCTAGTCGGATGCTCCGTACCCGGCTCGCTCCGAACCATGACAGGGCCGAGAAGTTGTCGCGACAACTGTGGCGGGTTCGGAATGAATGACGCGCAAACGTCACCCTCTCCCGGCGGGAGAGGGAAGAAAAAAGCCGGGAGGCCGCGTGACCTCCCGGCTCCAATGTCCGACCCGCCTGCGCCTAGAAACGGGCGGTCAGGCTGACCGAGGCGCTCTGGCCCAGATCGTATTTGTTGATGCGGATCTTGTTGCCCAGCTCCTGGTATTCCTCGAACCCCGTGCCCAGCAGATTGCGCAGTTCGAAGGCGAAGCCCAGATCGCGCCCCTTCACGGTGAAGTCCTTACGATAGACGAAGTCGAGGAAGGCGCCCGGCTCCTGCACATAATCAGGTTCGCGCGCGTCATACAGGCCCGCGCCGCGCGCCGTGATCCGCTCCGACACATAGTTCAGGATCAGCGTCGCCTGCGACCGCGCCGTGTCGTCTTCCCAACCCAGTTGCAGGTTGGCGACGTGTTCGGACTGGCCCTGCAGACGGCTGCCGTCCTGCAGGAAGGCGCGGGCCGGTTGCGGGGCGCCGGCGCCGCTCAGGGTGATGACGGTGTCGTTCTCACCCACCGAAATCTCGGAGTCCGACCAGGTGTAGTTGGCCTGCACCAGCCAGCGCTTGTTGGAGATGAAGGCCGCCTGATCGGCGAACTCGAAATACTTCTTCACCTCGGCCTCGACGCCCATGACGGTCGCTTCGGGCGCGTTGAGGAAGGACTGCTGGCGCTGGTTGCCGACATCGACGATCATCGCCTCGACCGGCTTGTCCAGCTTCTTGTAGAAGACGCCCGCCGTGACGAACTGCTGGCGGCCGAAATACCATTCCCAGCGCGCGTCCAGATTCAGGATTTCGGTGTCCGTCAGATAGGGGTTGCCGATGAAGACGCGGTCGCTTTCCGGGTCGGTATAGGCCTGCGGCGCCAGTTCGCGGAACTGCGGGCGGCCGATCGTCTTGGAGGCGCTGAAGCGCAGCTGCTGATCTTCAGCGAAGTTCCACGTCGCCGTGAACGACGGCAGCCAGTACTGCTCCTTGATCTCCGTCTCGTCATAGGACGAGGTCCCGCCGAACAGGTCGCGCGGCGTCACGCTCTGCTGGCCGTCCTCGAAACGGACGCCGAAGGTGGTGCGTACGGTCGGCACGAACTCGGCGTCGACCATGGCGTAGACGGCGTTGACCTTCATCTGCGCGTCATAGGCGTTGGCGCCGTTGGACCCGGCGATCTCACGCAGCTGCAGCGTCCACGGATTGATGTTGTAGTCCGAGAACAGATAGTCGATCCGCGCCCGGCGCTGGCTGTCGGTCAGGCCGTTGACGGCCTCGAACTGCAGGTCGTGACGCTCGGCCGAACGGGTGTTGTCCAGCGTCGAGGCGCCGACGCTGATGGTCGCCTCGCGGCCCGCCGACATCGGCAGTTTATAGGCCAGGTCCGCGCCGCCGGACCACACCTTGTCGTCCAGATCGCTGAACGAGATCTGGTTGCCCTGGACGTTGTGGATCAACTGCCCCTGCGCATCGACGCCGTACTGGAAGCGCGATTCATAGGGGGCGTCGCGCGAGGTCTTGGCGTAGGCCGCGCGCCAGTCCAGCTTCCACGCGCCATCGGCGCCGAAGTAGTGCTCGCCCGACAGCTGGCTGCTGAACAGCTGGCGCACGAACCATTCCGTGTAGTCGTTGCGGATGATGCTGTCGCCCGCGTCGAAGTCCGGGCCGCTGGAGATGCGGGCGCGCTTGGTCGTGGTGCGGACATAGAGGTTCGTCCACTTCACTTCATGATCGCCGTGGGTCAGCGACAGCCCGCCCAGAAAGTTCAGGCGCACGTCGTTCTGGTTGGACTCCACATCCTTGGGCGAGATGGGCTTCAGGATGTCGCCCTCGAACTGGGCCTTTTCCTGAATGGCCTGACGCGAACGCCACGCGTTGTCGTAACCGGCCACGGCGATGACGCCCAGATCGCCGATCTCGGTCGGCGTGCGGAAGCCGCCCGCCAGTTCAAGGCTGCCGTCCACCGGCGTCTGCTGACGCTGCATCAGGCGCAGCGGCGCATTGACCAGCGACCGGCCCATGGCTTGAAGCGCATCGGCCGAGAAGTTGGCGCTGTTGATCTGCTGGCCCATGCGGAAGGCCTGGGCGATGCCGCCAGGAACCTTGCGCGTCTCGTCGTCGAAACCGGTCCAGTCGGTGTCCGAGCCGTAATAGACCAGATTGTCGCGGGCGGTGGTTTCGGTATTGCCGCCGACGCCCGCCTTGAAGGTCAGGAAGGGCTCGGCCGGAGCGTCCACGGTGCGCAGGTCGATGACCCCGCCGCCGAACTCGCCCGGAAAGTTGGGGGAATAGGACTTCTGAACCGTCACCCCCGCCAGAATGCTGGAGGGGAACAGGTCCAGCGGCACCACGCGCTGCAGCGGCTCGGGGCTGGGCAGCGGCGAACCGTTCAGCAGGGCCGAGGAATAGCGCTCGCCCAGGCCGCGCACATAGACGAAGCGACCGTCGACGATCGACAGGCCGGTCACGCGGGTCAGGGCGGCGGCGGCGGTGGAATCGCCGGTGCGTTGCAGGTCTTCCGTCGTCAGGAAAGCAGCCACCTCGGCGCTCTGACGGTTCGGCTCAGGGATGTTGCGGCCCAGCACGACGATGTCGCCCAGTTGTGTGGCCGGGGTCTGCGACACCTGATCCGGGTTGGTTGGATCGGCAGGCAGTTCGTTGCTCAGGGTCACGGCGGCGACAGGAGTGGCGACGGGGGCGACGACGGGGGCGGACGCCTGGGCGAGCGCGAAGCTGGGCGCGCCGAAAGCGGCGACGAGTGCGCTGCTGGCCAGCAGCGCCCCGTTACGGGTCAGGGTCTTGGTCTTCATATTCGGCTGCCTTGCGAAGGTCGTGAGGGGCTGGACGCTCAAAGGGTCGGCGGCGGCCCTTTCGGACCGCCGCCTCGCCACAGGGTTCATCAGCACTTCAGGTTGGCCGTCAGGCCGCAGGTCCAGCCCTGCCACCAGGTGTCCGAGGCGTTCTTCACGGCGCCGATGTAGTCGGTGTCGGCAAAGAAGGGATGGACACTGGAGGCCTTCACCGGCGTCACGGCGGTTTCATTGGCGCCGTTGATGAAGGTCAGCGTCTGGTTCGTAATGGTGATCCCGGCCGTGGGCGCGGTCAGGGTCGAGGTCCCCTTGGCCGTGTTGTTCGAACCCGCCGTGAAGATCGGCTCCGAGCGGGCGGCGCCACTGGCGCGGTAGGAGATGCCGCAGGACATGAAGACCGAGTTGAACACCGGGTTCACGCTGGCCGTATCGGCGTCGGCGATATCCAGGCAGCCGGCGCTGGAGCCGGAGACGCTGGTGAAGACCGAGTTGACCACGGTCGCCTTGGTGCCGGTGTCGAAGTGGGCGACGGTGTGGGCGTCGGTCGGCGAGTTGCGGCCCACCAGCGTCCAGTTGGCGATCTTGGGCTGGGAGTTGTAGCGCTGGGCCAGCGGCGTGGCGGCCGGGGCGGCTGAGAACTCGAACCCGGCCGAGCGGCTGGTCGCGTTCGGGGCGCGCTGGGTCACGATGCCGAACTGGGCGCCGCCGCGCCAGCCGGTGTCGGTGTCGAAGCCGTCGTCGTCGGCGCCGTTGATGACGATGTGCTTCAGATTGACGTTGCCGCCGAAGATCTCGATGCCGTCATCCGACGAGTTGTAGGACTGAACGTATTCGATCAGTGTGCCTGCGCCGACGCCCGCCAGGGTCAGGGCCTGCAGCTCGTTGCCGGTCGAGATTTCAAAGCCCGAATAGCGGATCTGCACATAGCGCAGACGACCCGAGTTATCGTTGGCGTCGCCGCCGCCGTAGAAGGCGTTGGTGCCCTCGACCTGGCCGGTGCAGGTGACCGGGGCGGTCAGCTGGCAGTTGGCCTGCGGGGCGCGGCCGGCGATGACCACGCCGCCCCACTGGCCGTGCGAGTTCTCATTGGTCGAACCTTCGACGTTCTGACGGCTGGTGAAGATGATCGGCTTGGCCGCCGTGCCTTCGGCATAGATCTGCGAGCCGCGGTTGATCAGCAGATAGTCGCCGCCGCCCGAGGCGAAAATGGTCACGCCCGGCTCGATCGTCAGCACGCCCTGCGTCCCGGTCGTCGACGCCGCGTCCACGCCGCGGTCCACGCCCACCGCCGTGCGGCCCGAGATCGAATAGATGGTGCCCGCGCGCAGCGGCACGGTCAGCGAGCCGTTGATCTGTTGCGGCAGCTGGCAGTTGCGCAGCGTTTCATTGGCCATGGTGCCGACGTTGGCGAAACCGGCGGGGCAGTCAGCGGCCGCCTGACCGGTTCCGCCATTGCCGTTGCCATTGCCGTTACCGTTGCCATTACCCTCGCCGAAGTTGCCTTCGCCCGGCGAGGCCACCTCGGCCGAACCGCCGCAGGCCGCCAGGGCCAGCGCGCTGGCCGCCACCGCGAGCAGGGTCTTGAAGCTGCTGTTCATCGTCATTCCACCGGTCTGGTCAAAGGATGCGACAGCGGGCGGCCGCTCCTGTCCCGGACGGCTTCTGCTCCCCCTGCCTCGGCGGAATGGATAGCGACTGCGGTTATCGAAGCTTGCGCGCTTCAGTGAAGGATCAACGTAGGTTCCTTGCAGATTCATCGCTGTTTCGATGACGAACCTTCCGAAACCGGAAGGATTGCGGACCGCGTTCGACGAAGGAGGCGCTTGTATCCACGGCGCGTCTGTCGCAACAGAGCGCGCCGGACGCCTCGGCCGGCCGATTTCTCCAAAACAAAAAGAACAGGTTTCCGAATGGCGGGCTGGAACGTACGCAAGCGCATCACGGTCGATCCGCAGGAACGCAGCCTGACCCGCAGTCTCAGCTGGCCGCACCTGGTGGCCATGGGCGTGGGCGCCATCGTCGGCACCGGCATCCTGACCCTGATCGGCATCGGCGCGGACAAGGCCGGCCCGGCCGTCCTGCTGTCCTTCCTGATCGCGGGCTTCGTCTGCGCCTGCGCCGCCCTGGCCTATGCCGAGATGGCCTCGACCATCCCCGCCTCGGGCAGCGCCTATACCTACAACTACGTCGTCATCGGCGAAGTCGTCGCCTGGGTCATCGGCTGGAGCCTGATCCTGGAATACAGCCTGGTGGTCAGCGCCGTGGCCGTCAGCTGGTCCGGCTATGCCGCGCCCCTGCTGCACGACTGGCTGGGCCTGCCCATGGCCCTGATGCAGGGGCCGCACGCGGGCGGCGTCG
The DNA here is from genome assembly GCF_039673845.1 of Brevundimonas diminuta. GTDB lineage: Bacteria > Pseudomonadota > Alphaproteobacteria > Caulobacterales > Caulobacteraceae > Brevundimonas > Brevundimonas diminuta_E. The sequence continues at coordinate 124,429 of NZ_JBDJMK010000006.1, forward strand.
CCAACGTCCCGGCCCTGTTCATCATCCTCGTCATCGCCGGAATGCTGATCATCGGCACCCGCAAGAGCGCCACGCTGAACCTGGCCCTGGTGGTGGTGAAGCTGTCGGCCCTGGTGCTGTTCGTCTGGTTCGCCCTGCCCCATTTCAACGCCGCCAATCTGGAGCCCTTCAGCCCCTTCGGCTTCGGCCGCACCATGGGCGCGGACGGGGTCGAGCGCGGCATCATGGCCGCCGCCGCCATCATCTTCTCGGCCTTCTACGGCTTCGACGCCATCGCCACCGCGGCCGAGGAAACCCGCAATCCCAAGCGCGATCTGGCCATCGGCATCGTCGGCTCCATGCTGGCCTGCGCGGCCATCTACACCGTCATCGCCACGGCGGCGCTGGGCGCAACCTCCTTCACCCTGTTCGCCAACAGCCCCGAGCCGCTGGCCCTGATCCTGCGCGAGATCGGCCAGCCGGGCGCCGCCCATTTCCTGGCCGTGACGGCGGTGCTGACCCTGCCGACCGTCATCCTGGCCTTCTTCTATGGCCAGAGCCGCATCTTCTTCGTCATGGCGCGCGACGGCCTGCTGCCGCGCGGCCTGTCGCAGCTGTCGGCCAAGGGTGCGCCCCTGCGCATCACCCTGTTCACCGCCGCTGTGGTGGGGACCATCTCCCTGTTCTTCCCGCTGGACGAGATCGTCGCCCTGGCCAACGCCGGGACGCTGGTGGCCTTCAGCTCGGTGGCGCTGTGCATGTTGATCCTGCGCCGCCGCTCGCCGGATCTGCCGCGCGGGTTCCGCACGCCTATGGCCTGGATCATCGGCCCGATCGCCATCGCGGGCTGCCTCTATCTGCTGGCCAGCCTGCCGCAGAAGACCCAGATGTGGTTCCTGATCTGGAACGTCATCGGCGTCGGCGCCTATCTGCTGTACGGTCGTCGTTTCAGCGTCGCCCGTCGTGAGGCCGAACAGGCGGAACAGACCGCCGACTGATCCATACAGGGGGCGCTGCGACCGGCGCCCCCGCTAATCCGCAACCGGCCCAGGCGGCGCCGGGGGCCGCCTGCTATCCAGACGCCTCGCCCCGATGGCCGGATGGCGGAGCGGTTACGCGGCGGAGTGCATATCCGTCCAGCCTGGTTCGATTCCAGGTCCGGCCTCCATCGGGGCGCCCTGCCGTTCAGGAGCCGCCCCCATGCGCCGCCCCGCGCCCCCGATCGACGCTGTGGACTGGCTGAACACGCCCACCCCCGTTCATCTGGAAGACCTGCGCGGCAAGGTCGTCTGCATCGCCTTCCTGCAACGCCTCTGCCCCGGCTGCTCCCACTACGCCCTGCCGCAGGCCCGGCGCGTGGCCGAGACCTTCACCTCCGGCGAGGTCGCCGTTCTGGGCGTCCACAGCGTGTTCGAACATCACGACCAGCAGTCGGATCGCGCAGGCCTGACAAAGTGGCTGGCCGAGCACGGCTGTCGTTTCCCGGTCGCCGTCGACGCGCCCTCGGCCGATACGACAGCGCCGCGCACCATGACCGCCTTCAATCTTCAGGGCACGCCCAGTCTGGTGCTGGTCGACCGGCTGGGCCGGATGCGGATGCGCCGTTTCGGCCCCGTCTCGGACATGATGCTGGGCGCCGAGATCATGGCCCTGTTGCTGGAGCCCGCAACCCCCGCGTGAAAAGCCGCCCGTGCCTGCTTGCCCCAGCATCAAATGCTCATTTTATTGAGCACGCTGAACACGAAATCAGTGACTTAGGCCAAAACCATAAAGGGCTTGGCGCCTGATCCGTTATCGTGCCCACTATCCTGGACGGCGAACCAGAGGGGGATCGCCTTCACAGTGAGCCTAACGACATGGTCGCGCCCTTCCCCACGGATAAGGTCTTCATCGGCGGCGTCTGGCGCCCCGCAGGGGGCAGCGCGTCCCTGCCGATCGAGAACCCGTCGACGGGCGAGGTCATGGGCCGCCTCGCCGCAGGAACCGCCACCGACGTGGACGCCGCCGTCCGCGCCGCGCGCACTGCCTTCGACGGAGACTGGGGCCGAACCACCGCCGTCGAACGCGGCCGCATCCTGGCCCGCATGGGACGCGAGATCGAAGCCCGCATCGACATGCTGGCCGAGCTGGAAGCGCTGGACGTCGGCAAGCCGCTGAAGCAGGCTCGCAACGACGTCATAGCCTTGGCCCGCTACCTCGAATTCTATGCCGGCGCGGCGGACAAGCTGCACGGCGAGACCATTCCCTTCCAGGACGGCTACACCGTCTACACCCTGCGCGAGCCGCATGGGGTGACGGGCCACATCATCCCCTGGAACTATCCGATGCAGATCATCGGCCGCTCGGTCGTGGCGGCCCTGTGCGTCGGCAACGCCATAGTGCTGAAGCCTGCCGAGCAGGCGTCGCTGACCGCCCTTGCCTTCGCCCACGTGGCCGCCGACTGCGGTCTACCCGCAGGCGCGCTGAACGTCGTGACCGGCACGGGCGCCGAAGCGGGCGCTGCGCTGGCCGCCCATCCGGTCATCAGCCACCTGTCCTTCACCGGCTCGACCGGCGTGGGCGTCGCCATCCAGCAGGCGGCGGCGGTCAACGCTGTGCCGGTGACGCTGGAGCTGGGCGGCAAGTCGCCCCAGCTGGTCTTCGACGACGCCGATCTGGACAAGGCCCTGCCCTTCCTCGTCAACGCCGGGGTTCAGAACGCGGGCCAGACCTGCTCGGCCGGATCGCGCGTGCTGGTTCAGCGCGGCGTCTATGACAAGGTCGTGCGCCGCATGGCCGAGCGCTTCCGCGCCCTGACCATCGGCCCCGCGATGGACGACCGCGACGTCGGCCCGCTGGTGTCGAAGAAGCAGCAGGCCATGGTCGAGGGCTTCATCGACAAGGGCCGCGCCGACGGCCTGATCGTGGCTCAGGCGACGCTGGCCGACCTGCCGTCCGGCGGCGCCTATGTCGCGCCGACCCTGTTCGCCGATGTCGCGCCCGATCATCCGCTGGCGCAGCAGGAAATCTTCGGCCCCGCCGTCGTCGTCATCCCGTTCGAGACGGAAGACGAGGCGGTGGCCATCGCCAACGGCACCGATTACGGCCTCGTCGCAGGCGTCTGGACCGCCGACGGCGGGCGGCAGATGCGGCTGGCGAAACGGCTGCGGGCCGGACAGGTGTTCATCAACAACTACGGCGCGGCAGGCGGGGTCGAACTGCCCTTCGGCGGCGTCGGAAAATCGGGCCACGGTCGCGAGAAGGGGTTCGAGGCGCTCTACGCCTTCACCACCCTAAAGACCGTCGCGGCCCATCATGGATAGCGCAAGGGAGTAGCGTCTTGGAGGGGAACAGATCGAAGCGGCTGGAGGGCAAGCGAGCGATCGTCACGGGCGGAGCCTCCGGCTTCGGCGCCGGAATCGCGCGTCGCTTCGCCGAGGAAGGCGCCTGCGTCATCGTCGCCGACCTGAACGGAGATGCGGCCCGCGCCTTGGCCGCTGAACTGGGCGACGCCGATCTGGGCGTGAAGGTCGACGTGTCCAGCGCCGCCGACGTGGCTGCTCTGGCCGAAACAGCGAACCGCCTGCTGGGCGGCGTGGACATCGTGGTCAACAACGCGGGCGTCGGCCACACGCCCCAGCCGCTGGACGAACTGTCGGACGAAGCCTTCGACCGCATCGCCGCCATCAACATGCGCTCCATCTATCTGATGTCGAAGGCCTTCGTCCCGGCGATGAAGGCGCAAGGGTCCGGCGCCATCCTGAACATCGCCTCGACCGGCGGGGTCAGCCCCCGGCCCAACCTGACCTGGTACAACGCCTCCAAGGGCTGGGTCATCACGGCGACGCGGGCCATGGCGGTCGAACTGGCGCCCTTCCAGGTGCGGGTGAACGCGCTGAACCCGGTGGCGGGCGACACCCCCCTGCTGAAGACCTTCATGGGCGCCGACACGCCCGAGGTGCGGGCGAAGTTCCTAGCCTCCATCCCCATTGGCCGCTTCTCGACACCCGAGGACATGGGCGCCGCCGCCGCCTTCCTCTGTTCTGACGACGCCTCGATGATCACGGGCGTGGCGCTGGAGGTCGACGGTGGCCGCTGCATCTGACCGCGTGTTCAGGCTTCTGGTCCTGCCGGGCGACGGCATCGGGCCGGAGATCATCCGCGAGACCCTGCGCGTCGTCGACTGGGCCCGAAACGCCGGGCTGCGCATTGAACTGAGCGAGGCTCTTGCAGGCGGCGCCAGCATAGACGCCGTGGGCGCGCCCATCGCCGAAGACGTGGTGACGCAGGCTCTGGCGTCCGACGCCGTCCTGTTCGGCGCCGTCGGCGGGCCGAAGTGGGACCACCTGCCCCGCGCCCAGCGACCCGAGATGGGCATACTGCGCCTGCGTCAGGCGCTGGACCTCTACGCCAACCTGCGGCCCGCCGTCTGTTTCGACGAATTGCTGGACGCCTCGGCGCTGAAGCCCGAACTGATCCGGGGCCTCGACATCCTGATCGTGCGCGAGGCGACGGCGGGCGTCTATTTCAGCCTGCCCCGCGCCAACGAAGTCGCCCCCGACGGCCAGCGCCGCGCCTATGACACCCAGGCCTATACCGAGGCCGAAATCGCCCGCGTCTGCCGCACAGCGTTTGAACTGGCCCGCACCCGCCAGCGCCGCGTCTGCTCGGTGGACAAGGCCAATGTCATGGAGACAGGCGCCCTGTGGCGCGCCGTCGCGACCGAGGTCGCCGCCAACTATCCCGACGTGGAACTGTCGCACATGTACGCCGACAACTGCGCCATGCAGCTGGTCCGGCGTCCGGACCAGTTCGACGTCATCGTCACCGACAACCTGTTCGGCGACATCCTGTCCGACGCAGCGGCGGCCTTGACCGGATCGCTGGGCCTGCTGCCGTCGGCCTCCCTGTCCGGCTTAGGAGAAGGCGGCAGCAGCCGCGGCCTCTATGAGCCGATCCACGGCTCGGCGCCCGATATCGCAGGACAGGGCGTCGCCAATCCCATCGCCACCATCCTGTCCTTCGCCCTGTGCCTGCGCTGGTCGTTCGACCGCGCCGATCTGGCCGAGGCGCTGGAGCGCGCCGTGCGACAGGTCGTGTCCAGCGGCGTGCGCACCCCCGACATCGCAGAAGCCGGGGTCGCCCCTGTCTCCACCCTTCAGATGACCGACGCGGTTCTGGCCGCGCTGGACGCCCAGTTCGCGTGAGGATCAACCCATGAGCGCCCCCACAATGCAGACCGTCATGGACCTGATCGACGGCCGCACCGACGAACTGGTCGCCCTGACGCAGGATCTGATCCGCTTTCCCACCATCAACCCGCCGGGCGAGGCCTATCGCCCCTGCGCCGAATACGTGGGCGAGCGGCTGAAGAAGCGCGGCTTCACCGTCGAATATGTGCGCGGCGAGGGCTCGCCGGGCGACAGCGACCAGTATCCGCGCACCAACGTCATCGCCCGCTGGACCGGCTCTGAACCGGGGCCTTGCGTCCACTTCAACAGCCACATCGACGTGGTCGAGGTCGGGTCCGGCTGGACCGTCGACCCCTTCGGCGGCGAGGTGAAGGACGGTCGCGTCTACGGTCGCGGCGCCTGCGACATGAAGGGCGGGCTTGCCGCCTCCATCATCGCGGTCGAGGCCCTGATCGATTCCGGCCTGCCCCTGCCCGGCGCGCTGGAGATCTCCGGCACAGTGGACGAGGAATCCGGCGGCTACGGCGGCGTCGCCTATCTGGCCGAGCGCGGCTGGTTCTCCGAGCCGCGCGTCAACCACGTCATCATCCCCGAGCCGCTGAACGTGGACCGGGTCTGCATCGGCCACCGCGGCGTCTGGTGGGCCGAGCTCGAGACCAAGGGCCGCATCGCCCACGGCTCCATGCCCTTCCTGGGCGACTCCGCCATCCGCCACATGGGCGCGGTGATGGAAGAGTTCGAGAGCAAGCTCTATCCCGCCATGGCCGCCCGCCATTCCGACATGCCGGTCGTCCCTGAAGGCGCCCGCCAGTCTACGATGAACATCAACTCCATCCACGGCGGACAGGCCGAGGGCTTCGACGGCCTGCCCGCGCCCTGCGTCGCCGATTCCAGCCGCATGGTCATCGACCGCCGCTTCCTGATCGAGGAGACGCTGGAGGATGTGAAGGGCGAGGTGAAAGCCATCCTCGACGGACTGGCGGCCCAGCGCCACGGCTTCCGCTACGAGATGCGCGACCTCTTCCAGGTGGCGCCCAGCATGGCCGACCGCGACGGCCCCGTCGCCAGCACGACCGCCGCCGCCATCGAAACCGTGCTGGGGAAAAAGGCCCAGTTCGTCTGCTCGCCCGGCACCTATGACCAGAAGCACATCGACCGCATCGGCAAGCTGAAGGACTGCATTGCCTACGGCCCCGGCGTGCTGGATCTGGCGCACCAGCCGGACGAATGGGTCGGGATCGACGACATGACCAACTCGGCCAAGGTCATGGCCCGGGCGGCCTATGATCTGCTGACCCGCAAGCGGAACTGACAGGGTGGCGCGCGGCGATATGGAAGAAGAGAACATCATCGGCCCGCGCCTGCGCGCCCTTCGCGATCGCCTCGGCCTGTCGCAGCGCGCGCTGGCGCGCAAGGCGGGCGTGCCGTCCAGCACCGTCAGCCTGGTCGAGAGCGGCCGCACCAGCCCCTCGGTCGGCTCGCTGAAACGGCTGCTGGATGCGGCGGGCATATCGCTGGGCGACTTCTTCAGCTCCGAGTTCGAGACCCCGACCAAATACTTCTATCGCCACGACGAACTGACCGAGATCTCGCGCGGCGAGGTCTCCTATCGCCAGCTGGGGTCCAGTCAGGATTCCAGCCTGCAGATCCTGTACGAGACCTATCAGCCCGGCTCGGACAGCGGCCGGGTCATGCTGTCCCACGAGGGCGAGGAAGGCGGCATGATCATTTCTGGCCGTCTGGAAGTCACCGTCGACGGCCAGTCGCGGGTGCTGAAGGCGGGCGAAGGCTATCTGTTCCCCAGCGTCCTGCCGCACCGCTTCCGCAACATCGGCGACGCCCCCTGCGTGGTCATCAGCGCCTGCACGCCGCCCACCTTCTGACGGCGCCGTTGCGAATGATCGATATTCCGATCATTGGAATATTTTCCCTATATTGGACAGGTATATAGGCAAACGAAGAAACAGCCTTGCCCAAATTCGCCGTCAGGCGGCTACTGATCGCCGAGGGAAGAGGGTTTTTCGAGGCCGATCGTTGCAACTGCGTATAGATGCTGCATTGCACAAAGCATCGGCTACGGAGATAGTTCGGCGATCGGGCTGTCCCGGTCGCGACGGCTGAACGCGGCTTCAGACCGCGGCGGCCTCATGGGGAGGAAAGACGATGAATCGTCTGATGGTCAGCGTTTCCGCCGGGGCCCTACTGGCCCTGTCCGCCACCTCCGTCGCCGCGCAGCGCGCGTCCGACGACCCGACCGCCACCACGGTCGACGAGGTCATCGTCACCGCCCAGCGCCGCGAACAGGCGGCGCAGGATGTCGGCATCGCCCTCAGCGTTCTCAGCGGCGAAAGCCTGACGCAGCAAGGCGTCACCAACGTCAACCAGCTTCAGAACGCCACGCCCAATCTGGAGGTCGAGCCGGCCTTCGGCGGCGGCGCGGCCCAGTTCCGCATGCGCGGCGTCGGCTTTCAGGACTACGCCTCCAACAACTCGCCCACGGTCGGCGTCTATGTGAACGAGGTCGCCTATCCGGTCCCGGTCATGACGCAGGGACTGATCTTCGACATCGACCGGGTCGAGGTGCTGCGCGGGCCGCAGGGCACCCTGTACGGCCGCAACACCACCGGCGGCGCCATCAGCTTCGTCACCAAGCGCCCGACCGAGGCGCTGTCCGCTGGCCTGATGACCGAATGGGGCAGCCACAACCTGTTCCGGGGCGAGGGCTATGTTTCAGGCCCGCTGGCCGAAACCCTGCGTGGCCGTCTGGCCGTCTCGACTGAGCAAGGCGGCGCCTGGCAGCGCAACCGCGACACAGGCGAAAGCCTGGGCGACGCCGACCGCACCGGCGCCCGCGCCCTGCTGGAATGGACGCCCAACCAGACCTTCACGGCCCTGCTGGACGTTCACGGCGGCGTCGATAAGTCAGAAAATCAGGGCCTGTATCTGATCAGCGACCTGCACACCCGACTGGGGACTGGGCCGATCATCCCCGCTGACAAGGACCGCTCCAAGACCGGCTGGGGCCTGTCGCAGCGCTTCGCCGACGCCATCGGCCGCGACGTGAACGCCAAGCCGGGCCGGGACAACTCATCCTGGGGCGCCTCGCTGAACGCCAATCTGGCGCTGAAGGGCATGAGCCTGTCCAGCATCACCAGCTATGAGACGCTGAAACGCAGCGAATACGGCGACTGGGATTCCAGCCCTTCGGTCGAGGCCGATACCTTCTTCGGCAGCGACGTGGACGTGATTTCACAGGAACTGCGTCTGGCTTCGGACAACGACAGCCCCCTGACCTGGGTGGCCGGTTTCTACTATTCGAAACAGGACCTGCACGAGCGCTACTTCTCGGACTTCATCGACATCTACAACACCTATGCCCAGGTCACCTATGACCAGAAGGTCGAGTCCTGGAGCCTGTTCGGCCAGGCCGAATACGCCTTCGCCGAGCGATGGAAAGCCATTGTGGGCCTGCGCTACGAGGAAGAAACGCGCGAGTTGGAAGGCTTCGGCTCGGCCTTCGGCGGCGCCACCGCCCTGCCCCCGACCAGCGTCGACACCAAGATGACCCCGCTGACCGGCAAGGCGGCGCTGGAGTTCAAACCCGCCGACAACGTCCTGCTCTACGGCTCGGCCAGTCGAGGCGCCAAGTCGGGCGGCTTCACCACCTACAACACCGGCGACAGCAGCGGCATCGAGCCGTTCGACCCGGAAATCCTGTGGGCCTATGAACTGGGCTTCAAGGCCGACCCGTCGCGCGCGGTCCAGATCAACGGCGCGGCCTATTATTACGACTACAACGGCCAGCAGGTGCTGTCGGCCGTCTGCGGCGACAACGGCCCGGTCGGCCGCTTCACCAACGCCGATTCCAAGATCTACGGCGCCGAGCTTGAGGGCGTCTTCCGCCCCGCCGCCGGTCTGCGGATCAGCCAGAACCTCAGCTACAAGAAGGGCGAATACACCGACTTCATCGACCTGGACATCGGCGCCTGCCAGCGCACGCCGCGCGCCACGGTCCTGATCGACAAGTCGGGCGAGAAGATCCCCTTCCCCGCATGGTCCTACGGCGGATCGGTCAGCTACGACTGGACGGTCGGCGGCTTCGCCGTCACGGCCGAGGCCAACTACAGCTATCGCGACACATACCCGTCGTGGCTGGGCCAGAAATACGATGTCGAGTCCTATTGGCTGGCCAACGCCAGCGTCACCGTCGGCCCCGCAGACGCCGCCTGGTCCGTGGCCTTCTGGGCGCGCAACCTGTTCGATCAGGACTACGACCTGACGCGCAACTTCTTCACCAGCGCCGACATCGCCCAGCCCGGAACGCCCCGCACCATCGGCGCGCGGCTGACCCTGCGCTATTGACCGATCAGCCTGCTCAGTAAATCGAGCACGCAGATAAAATGTCGTTATTTATCTGCATGTTGATCCAGACAAGTAACAGTCTTCCCTTTCGCTGCGGTTCGGCCGCTACTGGCGAAAGACAGAGGATGACCGCATGACCGCTGCAAGCGCCGGCAAGGCCGCAAACGACCTTGATCCTTTCTGGATGCCGTTCACGGCGAACCGCGCCTTCAAGGCGCAGCCCCGCCTGTTCGCCTCGGCCAGGGACATGCACTACTTCACGCCGGATGGTCGGGCGGTGCTGGACGGCACCGCCGGCCTGTGGTGCGTCAACGCCGGTCACGCGCGCCAGCCGATCGTCGAGGCCATCCAGCGTCAGGCCGAGATTCTGGACTACGCCCCGACCTTCCAACTGGGCCACCCGCTGGCGTTCGAGCTGGCCTCGCGTCTGGGGATGTTGCTGCCCGGCGACCTGAACCACGTCTTCTTCGCGGGTTCGGGGTCAGAGGCGGTCGACACCGCCCTGAAGATCGCCCTCGCCTATCAATCAGCCAAAGGGTTCGAGAACCGCACCCGTCTGATCGGCCGCCAGAAGGGCTATCACGGCGTCGGCTTCGGCGGCATTTCCGTAGGCGGGCTGGAGAACAACAAACGCGGCTTCCCCACCCTGCCCGGCGTCGATCACCTGTCGCACACGCTGAATCTGGACGAGGCCGCCTTCACGCGCGGCCAGCCGGTCTGGGGCCTGCATCTGGCCGATGAGCTGGAGGCCCTGATCGAGACCCACGGCGCCGAGACCATCGCCGCCGTCATCGTCGAGCCCATGTCCGGCTCGGCCGGGGTGATCGTGCCGCCGATCGGCTATCTGGAACGCCTGCGCGAGATCACTGCGCGGCACGGCATCCTGCTGATCTTCGATGAAGTCATCACCGGCTTCGGCCGTCTGGGCGCCCTGACGGCGGCCGAGGCGCTGGGCGTCACGCCCGATCTGATGACCTGCGCCAAGGGTCTGACCAACGGCGCCGTGCCCATGGGCGCCGTGGGCGTCAGCAGCGCCGTCTATCAGGCCGTGGTCGAGGGCGCGGCCGGGCCGGGCATCGAGTTCTTCCACGGCTACACCTATTCCGGTCACCCGCTGGCGGCGGCGGCGGGGCTGGCCACGCTGGACGTCTATGAGAGCGAAGGCCTGTTCCAGCGCGCGGTCGAACTGACGCCTTACTGGCAGGACGCTGTGCACAGTCTGAGGGAGCTGCGCCACGTCATCGACATCCGCGATCTGGGCCTTGTCGCGGGCATCGAGCTGGAGCCGCGCCCCGGCGCGCCCGGCGCCCGCGCCACCGAGGTCTTCCATCAGGCGTTCGACGAAGGACTGCTGATCCGGGTGACGGCGGATGTCATCGCCCTGTCGCCCCCGCTGATTATCAGCCGGGAACAGATCGACGAACTGATCGGCCGCCTGTCAGGGATCATAGAAAAAACACCCTGATCAAGGGTGTCGAGGAGGGGGAATAAAATGAGAAAATACATATTGGCGTCGTCGGTCAGCCTGCTGACCCTGGCCGCCTTTTCCAGTGCAAACGCTCAAAGCGAGGCCCGTTCGGGGGATCAGGCCACGCGCGTCGATGAGATCATCGTCACCGCCCAGCGCCGCGAGCAGGCCAGCCAGGACGTAGGCGTCTCGCTCAGCGTCATTGGCGGCGAACAACTGGACGAAAAAGGCATCTCGGTCGTCAACGATCTGGAAAACGCCGTGCCCAACATGGAGGTCGACAGCCAGTTCGGCGGCGGCCAGCCCCAGTTCCGCATCCGCGGCATCGGCGCGCGCGAATATTCATCGAACAACGCCTCGACTGTCGGCATCTACGTCGATGAAGTGGCTCACCCCTATACGGTGACGACCCAAGGCGCGATGTTCGACATCGCCCGTCTGGAAGTCCTGCGCGGGCCGCAGGGCACCCTGTACGGCCGCAACACCACCGGCGGCGCCGTCAACATCATCACCAACGCCCCAACCGCCGACTTCCGCGCCGGTTTCAACGCCGAATACGGTTCCTACGACCATCTGAAGGTCGAGGGCTATGTCTCCGGCCAGATCGCGCCGAACCTGCTGGGCCGTCTGGCCGCCGTCACCGAACAGGGCGGCGCCTGGCAATACCACCGCGATACCGGCGAAAAGCTGGGCGACCTCGACAAGACCGCCATCCGCGGCCGCCTGACCTGGGACGCCAGCGACAGGGTCAGCGTCGACCTGAGCGCCACCTATTCGGTCGACAAGTCCGACGGCCGCGGTTTCCGCCTGCTTGGCCCGTACAAGGTCGCCGACGGCAGCGTGACCTATCCTGCGGACACCGCATGGCGCATCACCGGCTGGGGCATTTCGCCGGAAATGGCCGCCGTCGCCGGGGTCGGCCTGAACGCCAAGCCGTTCCGCGACAATGACGGCTTCGACATCAGCGCTCGTATCAAGGCTGACCTGGGTTGGGCCGACCTGACCTCCATCACGGCCTATCAGACCTTTTCGCGCAGCGAGTTCAATGACTGGGACAGCACGCGTTTCAACGAGTCGAATGTCTTCTTTTACAATGATATCGACGTCTTCGCTCAGGAACTGCGTCTGAGCTCAAACGGCGATGGTCCGCTCAGCTGGATGATCGGCGCCCACTATGCGGACGAGAGCATCGACGGCGGTTTCTACACCAACTTTCGCGGCAACCCGAACCTGATCAACACCGCCTATGGCCAGTCGGTGTCGGCTTTCGGCATCTTCACCCACAACTCCTATCAGGTGAACGAGCGCCTGAACCTGATCGCCGGCCTGCGCTGGGAGACAGAGGAACGCACGCTCGACAGCGGGGGCACGGTCGTCGCGCCCAATCCGCCGCCGCCGACGATCAGCTACGATACCGACCTCAACGAAGTCTCGGGCCGTCTGGGGCTGGAGTATAAGGTCACAGACGACGCCCTCTTCTACGCCAGCGTGGCGCGCGGGGTGAAGTCAGGCGGTTTTACGACCTATAACGCCACCTCGGCCACGCCGTTCAAACCTGAAATCGTCATCGCCTATGAAGCGGGCATCAAGTCGGACCTGTTCGACCGCCGCCTGCGCATGAACGGCGCCCTGTTCTACTATGACTACAAGGATCAGCAGGTTCAGGGCCTTGAGTACGACAGGGATACAGGCCGCCTCGGCAAGATCACCAATGTGCCCAAGTCGCACATCTGGGGCGGCGAGATCGAGCTGACATGGATCCCGGTCGACGGTCTGACCATCAGCCAGAACATCGGCTACAAGACCGGCGAATATGACGAATACAACGCCATCGACGGCGCCAAGACCGACGCCGCCAACCCGCCGGACGGTCCCTGGGACATCATCATCACCAATGATCGCTCTGGCGAACGCCTGTCCTTCCCCAAGATGAACTATGGCGGCTCGGTCTCCTATGACTGGGAGACGTCAGGGTGGGAGCTGCGCGCCGAAACCAACTACAACTATCGGGACGAGCTGTATTCGGTCAGTTCCTCGTCGATCATCGACGCCTACTGGCTGTGGAACGCCAACTTCAGCGTCAGCCCGGCGGGCGCCAACTGGCGGGCGGGGCTGTGGGTGCGGAACATGTTCAACACCTACTACGAAGAGACGCGCAACGGGTTCAACGGTTCGGCCCGTCCGACCACCTCGCCCAGCCAGGGCCGCACCTTCGGCGTGCGGCTGTCGATGGACTTCTGAGGCTTCTCCCCGAGCAGGGCGGGCCGGTTCCGGCCGGTCCGTCCTGCGTCTTTTGCTGATGGTATGATGGCTTATTCTGCTTCCCGCCTTGATCGCCGCGCCCTGCTGACGGGTCTGGTCGTCGCGCCCGCCGTGCTGAGTTTCGGCCGTGCGCAGGCGGGCGGCGCCTATCTGTTTCCGCTGGGCGTCGCCAGCGGCGATCCCGCGCCGGACGGCTTCGTCATCTGGACCCGACTGGCTGCCGATCCCTTGGCCGCCGACGGTCTGGGCGGCCTCGACGCCGCGATCCCCGTGCGCTGGGAAGTCGCCGCCGACGACCAGTTCCGCCGCATCGTCGCCTCAGGCAGCGTGACCGCCGCCCGCGACGCCGCCCACAGCCTGCACGTCGAGGTGTCGGGCCTGACGCCCCACCGCCCCTACTGGTACCGCTTCACCGCACAGGGCCAGCAGAGCCCGATCGGCCGCGCCCTGACCACCCCCGCCCCCAACGCCAGCGCGGATCGCCTGCGTCTGGCCGTCGCCTCCTGCTCGCACTGGGAGCGCGGCTATTTCAGCGCCTATGGCCATATGGCCGACGAAGCGCCGGACATGACCCTGTTTCTGGGCGACTACATCTATGAATACACCCTGCTGCCGGACCGTGCGGCCGAGGTGGTGCGCCCCTATAATCTGGAAGAGGCGACGACGCTGGCGGGCTATCGCAACCGCTACGCCCTGCACAAGACGGACGCGAACCTGCAGCGTCTGCACGCCGTCGCCCCCTGCGTCGCCATCTGGGACGACCATGAGGTTCAGGACGACTATTCCGGCGTCTGGTCCAAGATTTCAGGCGTCGCGCCCAATGACTTCCTCCAACGCCGCGCCGCCGCCTATCAGGCCTTCTATGAAGCCATGCCGATCCGCCGCACGCGCCTCAACGCCGCCCTGCAGATGCCGATCTATCGCCGCGTCCGCTATGGCAAGCTGGCCGAGTTCTTCATGCTGGACGGCCGCCAGTACCGCTCGAAACAGCCGTGCAGCGAGGGCGAGAACGGCGGCAAGGGCCAGATCGTCAGCGACGCCACCTGCACCGACCGGCTGGACCCGTCACGCACCTTCCTCGGCTTCGATCAGGAGCGCTGGCTGTATGACGGCCTGGCCCGCGCCGATGCGCGCTGGAACATTCTGGGCCAGAATCTGGTGATGGCGGGCCTGCGTCTGGCCCGCAGCCCGGCCGATGAAAACCGCTACTGGACCGACACCTGGGACGGCTTCCCCGCCGCCCGCGACCGCCTGACCGGCGCCCTGTCCGAGCTGAAGCCGTCCAACCCGGTAGTGCTCAGCGGCGACTACCACTCCTTCTGGACCAATGACGTGAAGCTGGACAGCCGCGACCCGTCATCGGCCACCGTGGCGACCGAGTTTGTCGGCACCTCCATCACCTCGACCGGCCCCAGCTACGACGGACTGATGGCCGTCATGCCCAATAATCCGCAGGTGAAGTTCTTCGACAGCCGCCCGCGCGGCTATATGTCGATCGACGTGCGCCCTGACCGCATGGATACGCGCTATCAGGTCATCAGCGACGTGCGCGACCCCAAGGCCAGCCTGTCGACCCTGAAATCCTGGACCGTTGAATCGGGCCGCCCCGGCGCCGTCGCCGCATGATCCTTTCTACCCGGAGTTTTTCCATGACCACCTCGCGCCGCTCTTCTTCCCTCATCGCGATGAGCCTCGCTCTCGCGCTCGGCGGAGCGTTGAGCGGCTGCGCCGGAGCCGTGTCCACTCAGACGGCGGCGACTGCGCCCGTGACCTTCTGGGAGGGTTTCCGCGACCATCCGCACGGTTATCTGACGGCCGAGAATACGCCCAACGCCGCCAACTTCCTGCCGCCGCCGCCCGAGGAAGGCTCGCTGCGTGAACAGGCCGACATCGCCGCCTATCGCGCCATGCGGTCGCTGGAAGGCTCCGAGCGCTGGGCCATCGCACGCGCCGACAATGAGATCGAAACGCCCGGCGCCCCGCGCGCCTTCGCCTGCGCCCTCGGCTTCAGGTTCGAGCCAGAGAAAATGCCGACGCTGACCCTGCTGATGGGCAAGATGCTGGGCGATCTGGAGATGATCCAGACCCCGGCCAAGAAGGGCTATTTCCGCAAGCGCCCCTTCGTGGTCGAGCCTCTGCCCACCTGCATCGCACCTGAGACTTGGCTGGCGGCCAGCGGCTCCTATCCGTCGGGCCACTCGGCGCTGGGCTGGGCCTGGTCGCTGGTGCTGGCCGAACTGGCGCCCGACCGCGCCGATCAGATCCTGCGACGTGGACTGGCCTATGGCGAAAGCCGCGCAGTGTGCGGCGTCCACTATGTCAGCGACGTCGAGGCGGGCCGCATCGTCGGCGCGACCATCGTCACCCGGCTGAAGGCCGATCCGGCGTTCCAGGCCGACTTCGCCAAGGCCAAGGAAGAGTTCGACGCCGCCCGCGCCGCCGCGACAGAGGCGACCGCCGCCTGCCCCGCTTCACTGGCGCGCCAGCCGTGGTGAGGCGCGCTTAATCCATGGCGTGAGTGCAAATCCATGACGTAGGCTGACGAAGATCGGCCGCGTCGCAAGGGGGAGATCGAGGGACGGTGACGAAGACAGGGGCGACACGCGTCGCGACAGCATCCCGACGGCGCAGCCGGAACGGCGAGCTTCGGCCCGGCCTGATCACGCTCGCGCTGTCGCTGGCCCTGTGCGTCGTCTGGGGCCTGACGGCGCCGCAGGTTCAAGCACAAGCGCCTCGCGACCGCCTGATCCTCGGCCTGCCGCTGGAGCCGCCGAACCTCGACCCGACCTCGGGCGCGGCGGCGGCGGTGGATGAAGTCGTCTACGCCAACGTCTTCGAAGGCCTGACCCGGCTGACCCAGAACAGCGCCGTCGCCCCCTCGCTGGCCGAGTCGTGGGAGGCCGCGCCCGACGGCCTGACTTGGACTTTGCACCTGCGGCGCGGCGTGACGTTTTCGGATGGCGCGCCGTTCGACGCCGCCGTCGCCAAATTCTCTCTCAACCGCATCACCGCCAAAGACTCGACCAACGCGCAGAAGGCCCTGTTCGAGCCGATCAGCAACGTCGAGGTCGTCGATCCGGCCACCCTCCGCATCCATCTGTCCCGCCCTATGGCGACCCTGCCCTATGTTCTGGCATGGGGCGACGCAGTGATGGTGTCGCCGAACAGCGCCGCGACCAACGCCGTCACCCCCATCGGCACCGGCCCGTTCAAACTGCAGAGCTGGCAGCGCGGCAGCCAGCTGACACTGATCCGCCGCGACGGCTACTGGGGCCCGGCGCCGCGCCTGAACACCGTCGTCTTCCGCTTCATCAGCGACCCGACCGCCGCCTTCGCCGCCGTCAGCGCCGGCGACGTGGACGCCTTCCCCAACTATCCCGCGCCGGAAAACGTGGCCCAGTTCCAGCGCGACCCGCGCTTCCGCGTCGTCGTCGGCGCCTCGGAAGGCAAGGTCATTCTGGGCATCAACAACACCAGGGCGCCGTTCAACGACGTGCGGGTGCGCCGCGCCCTGTCCTACGCCATCGACCGCGACGCCCTGATCCAGGGCGCCATGTTCGGCTTCGGCCAGCCGATCGGCAGCCACTATTCGCGTCAGGCGCCGGGCTATGTCGATCTGACCGGCCTGTCTCCGCACGACCCGGCCAAGGCGCGGCAACTGCTGGCCGAAGCGGGCTATCCCAACGGCATCGACGTGACCCTGCGTCTGCCGCCCCGCCCCTACGCCCGGCGCAGCGGCGAGGTGCTGATCTCGCAACTGGCTGAAGCGGGCATACGCGCCAGGATCGAGAATCTGGAGTGGGCCCAGTGGCTGGATCAGGTGTTCAAGCGCCGCCAGTTCGACCTGACCATCGTCGAGCACGTCGAGCCGATGGATTACGACATCTATGGCCGCAAGGACTACTATTTCGGCTACGACAGCCCCGCCTTCGACGCCCTGTTGGCCGAGGTCAACGCCGCCCCAGACGAGCCGACGCGCAACCGCCTGCTGGGCGACCTGCAACGCCGCATCGCCGACGACGCGGTCAACGGCTTCCTGTTCCAGTCCTCGCGCGTCGGCGTGTGGAAGGCGGACGTCAACGGTCTGTGGATCAACGGCCCCATCGCCGCCAACGACGTCACCGGCGCCTACTGGACCGGCGCGGGCGCAGCGGGCGCAGCGACCGCCGAACGCACCGGCGGCGCCCTGCCCTGGGGTTGGATCAGCGTGATCGCGGGCGCCGTCCTGCTGGCCTTCGTCGCCTGGCGCTTCGGCCCGGCCTGGCTGCTGAAGAAGCTGGGCGGCCACGCCCTGACGCTGCTGGCGGCCACCGTCGTCATCTTCCTGCTGCTGCAGGTCGTGCCCGGCGATCCGGCCAGCTATATGATGGGGCTGAACGCCAGCCCGGAAAGCATCGCCGCCCTGCGTCAACAGATGGGCCTCGAAGGCTCGGGCCTTGAGCGCTACTTCGCCTGGCTCGGCGACCTGCTGACCGGCAAGTTCGGGACCAGCTACACCTATCAGGTGCCGGTCGGCGGCCTGATCGCCGAACGTCTGGCCGTGTCCGCGCCGCTCGCCCTGATGGCCACCGTCCTGTCGCTGCTAGTCGCCCTGCCCATCGGCGTCACCGCCGCCAGCCGGCGCGGCACCGCCGTCGACACCGGCCTGATCGGCGTGACGCAGGTCGGCGTCGCCCTGCCCAACTTCTGGATCGCCATGCTGCTGATCCTGCTGTTCTCGGTGAACCTGGGCTGGTTCTCGGCGGGCGGCTTCCCCGGTTGGAACAGCGGCTTCTGGCCCGCCTTCAAGGCCCTGATCCTGCCCGCCGTGGCGCTGGCAGCGCCGCAGGCCGCCATTCTGGCCCGGGTGCTGCGCACCGCCCTGCTCGACACCATGAACGAGGACTATGTCCGCACCGCCCGCGCCAAGGGCCTGTCGGTCAATCAGGCCCTGTGGCGGCACGCCCTGCGCAACGCCTGGATCCCCATCCTGACCATCCTCGGCCTCCAGTTCCCCTTCCTCTTGGCAGGCGGCATCATCATCGAGAACGTCTTCTCCCTGCCCGGCTTGGGCCGTCTGGTCTTCCAGGCCATCACCCAGCGCGACCTGATCGTGGTGCAGAGCGTGGTCGTGGTGCTGGTCTTCGCCGTGGTTGTGGTCAGCTTCCTGATCGACCTCGCCTATCTGTTCGCTGATCCGCGTCTGAGGGGACGCCGCGCATGACCGACGCCCCCCCCGTTATCGCCCCCGCCAAGCCCCGCATGCGCTGGCCCCTGTCCCTGATCGTCGGCGCCACGCTGACCGCCGTCGTGCTGGCGACCGCCCTGCTGGCCCTTGTCTGGACGCCCTATGACGTCGAGGCGGTGGATATCGCCGCCAAGCTGACCGCCCCGTCCGCCGCCCACTGGATGGGCACGGACCATTTCGGCCGCGACGTGCTGTCGATGATCATGGCAGGCGCGCAGAACTCCCTCGTCGTGGCCTTTGTCGCCGTCGGCATCGGCGTCGGGATCGGCGCGCCGCTGGGTCTGACGGCGGCGGCTCGCGGCGGCTGGATCGACGAACTGGTCATGCGCGGCAACGACCTGATCTTCGCCTTCCCCGCCCTGTTGCTCGCCGTGATGATCACCGCCGTCATGGGACCGGGCGCGATCAACGCCGTCATCGCCATCGGCGTCTTCAACATCCCCGTCTTCACCCGCGTCGCGCGCGGCGCGGCGCAAGGGTTGTGGACCCGCGAATACGTCCTGGCCGCCCGCACGGCGGGCAAGTCCAGGGCCCTGATCTCGCTCCAGCACATCCTGCCCAATCTGATGAGCCTTCTGGTCGTGCAGGCCGCCATCCAGTTCGCCGTCGGCATCGTCGCCGAGGCGGGGCTATCCTACGTCGGCTTGGGCGCCCAGCCGCCCGCGCCCAGCTGGGGCCGGATGCTGGCCGAGGCCCAGACCATGATCGGTTTCGCGCCATGGCTGGCGATCATGCCGGGCCTCGCCATCTTCGTGACCGTGCTGGGCCTCAGCCTGACCGGCGACGGCCTGCGCGACCTGTTCGACCCACGCGTGCGGCGGGAGCGTTGACCATGACCGTCCTCGACATCCGCGACCTCAGCCTGTCGATCGGTTCGACGCCAATCCTGAAGAACGTCAGCCTGTCCGTCGCCCCCGGCGAAATCCTCGGCCTTGTCGGCGAAAGCGGCTCGGGCAAGTCCATGACCTCTCTGGCCGTGCTGGGCCTGACGCTGCCGCGCGCCACCCTGACCGGCGAGATCCGCCTGAACGGCCAGCTCGTCTCGAACGCCCCCGACGCCGTGATGCAGCAGGTGCGCGGCCGCGACGTCGGGATCATCTTCCAGGAGCCGATGACGGCCCTGAACCCCGTCATGACCATCGGCGATCAGGTCGCGGAGACCGTGCGCCTGCACAAAAAGGCCTCGCGCAAGGAAGCCCTCGCCGTCGCCCGTTCCGTGCTGGATCGGGTCGGCCTGCCCAGCGAACGCTTCCCCCTGACCCGCTATCCGCACGAGCTGTCAGGCGGCCAGAGACAGCGCGTCGCCATCGCCATCGCCATCGCCCTGACGCCGAAACTGCTGATCGCCGATGAGGCGACGACGGCGCTGGACGTGACGACGCAGGCTCAGGTTCTGGACCTGCTGAAGCGGCTGGTGCGCGAGGACGGCATGGGCCTGATCCTCATCACCCACGACCTCGCCATCGTGGCCGAAACCGCCGACCGGCTGGCGGTGATGAAGGACGGCGAACTGGTCGAGGAAGCGCCCGTCGACCGCATCCGCACCGGCATGGCGCACGACTATTCCCGGCGCCTTCTGGCCAACGCCACCCACGCCCCGACGCGCCGCAGCGTCCCGCAGACCGACGCCGCCCCCGTGCTTCAGGTCGAGGGTCTGGTGCGCGAATACGGCGGCGCGCCCGTCCTGTTCGGCCGGTCGAAAGCCTTCCGCGCCGTCGATCAGGTCAGCCTGTCGATCCAGCCCGGCGAGAGCGTCGGACTGGTCGGCGAAAGCGGCTGCGGCAAGTCCACCCTGCTGCGCGCCATCCTCGCGCTGGAGACGCCGCAAGGCGGCCGCGTCCGGGTCAAGGGTCGCGACATCACCGCCGCGCGCGGCGCCGTGCTGAAGTCCATCCGCCGCGACATTCAGGTGGTGTTCCAGGACCCCTACGGCAGCTTCGATCCACGCTGGAAGGTCAGCGATCTGGTGGCCGAGAACTTCCACCTGCTGGACGCCACCCCCCCCCCCGCCGAGGCCCGCCGCCGCGTCGATGAAATGCTGGAGCGCGTGGGTCTGAACAGCGCCGCCGCCGACCGCTATCCGCACGAGTTCTCGGGCGGCCAGCGCCAGCGTATCGCCATCGCCCGCGCCCTGATCACCGAACCCTCAGTCATCTGTCTGGACGAAGCAGTCTCGGCGCTGGACGTGTCGGTGCGGGCGCAGGTGCTGGACCTGCTGGCCGACCTGTCGGACCGCTTAAGCCTGTCCTACCTCTTCGTAACCCATGACCTCAGCGTCGTGCGCACGGTCACGGATCGCCTGCTGGTCATGCAGGCCGGAAAGATCGTCGAACAGGGCGAGACGGCCGCCGTCTTCGCCGCGCCGTCGCACCCCTATACGCAGAAACTTCTGGCGGCGACGCCGGATCTGGTCCGCAATCACGCTCTGGAAAAGGAAACCGCCGGATGAACCGCAGAACCGTCCTCGGCTCGGCCCTGATCGGCGCCGCAGCCTCCGCAGCAGGCGCCGCCAGCGCCAAGCCCGCCGCCCAGAGCGCCGCCCGCGCCTCGGGCCGCACCGGCCGTCTGAACCTGATCACCGACGTCGAGGGCCTCAAGGTCGGTCAGGCCCATGACGCCGGCGTCCGCACCGGCGTCACCGTCATCCTCGCTGAAAAGCCCGCCACGGCTGCCGTAGACGTGCGCGGCGGCGGCCCCGCCGGGCGCGAGACCGACGTGCTGCGCCCCGAAAATCTGGTGCAGGAGGTGGACGCCATCATCCTGTCGGGCGGGTCGGTCTATGGCCTCGGCTCGGCCGACAGCGTGGCGGCCTGGATGGGCATGCGCGGGCGCGGCTATGGCATGAGCGGGGCGCCGGGCGTGCCCCCCTCGCCCATCATCCCGACCGCCTGCCTCTATGATCTTGCCAACGGCGGCAACAAGGCGTGGGAGATGGAGCCGCCCTATCGCCGCCTGTCGGTTCAGGCGCTGGAGGCCGCAGGCGACCGCTTCGACCTCGGCACGGCGGGCGCGGGCTATGGCGCGGAAGCGGGCGCGCTGAAGGGCGGAATCGGCTCGGCATCGGCCGTCATGGCGGCGGGCTGGACCGTCGGCGCCATCGTGGCGGTCAACAGCGTCGGCTCGGTCGTGGCGCCGGGCGGCAAGAGCTTCTGGGCCGCGCCCTATGAGATCGGCGACGAGTTCGGCGGCCTCGGCTCGTCCGGCCTGCACGCCTCGGCCGAGGACTGGGGCGCATCCAAGTTCCGGCCCCAGCCGCGCGAGAACACCACCATCGCCTGCATCGCCACCGACGTGGCCCTGACTCGCGTGGAGCTTCAGCGCGTGGCCATCATGGCGCAGGACGGCATGGCCCGCGCCATCCGCCCGGCCCACGCGCCCTTCGACGGCGACACCCTGTTCAGCCTGTCGACGGGCAAGAAGGTCATCGAAGACCCGGCCGCCCGTCAGGTCGCCGTGGCGCAACTGGGCAACGTCGCCGCCGACGTGCTGGCCCGCGCCGTGGCGCGCGGCGTCTATCACGCGACCAACTATGAGGGCGTCACCGGCAAGACCTGGCGGGAACTGTAACCCTCTCCTGTTGGGAGAGGGCTTGAGCGCACGAGGGCGTTAGCGATCGTTCTGGCGCGAAAGGGTGAGGGTTCGCGGTTGAAGTCGGCCGAAGGCCGTCGCGCTACGGCTTATGCCGACGGATAGGACAAGCCCCTCACCCTTTCGCCTTAGCCAATCGCCTTCGGCTCTTGGAGGCTCAAGCCCTCTCCCGCCGGGAGAGGGTGGCCTCTTCAGTCAGGATCAGATCGGCGCGCCGGGCGGGACCGCCTGCGCCACCGGCAGGGTCGCGCTCAGCGCTTTCAGCCCCTCGACCGGCCCGGTCAGAGCTTCCGCCAGATAGGCGCACTGCGCCATCTCCAGCCGGTCGCCGCGGCAACGCTTCAGCTGCTCCCCGAATCGCCGCGCGCTGTCGCGCACCGCACCTTGCGCCGTCGAGGACAGATCCTTGCCCTGAATCAGCGCGGCCAGATGGGCAGCATAGCGCGCGCGCGCCACGCGCCGCAGTTCAGCCTGACGCGGGTTCAGCGCCGCGCCCGGACCGACCGTGACCGCCACCCGGTCCAGCGTCTCGACCAGACCCAGCTGGCCCGGATCGCGGCGTTCCTGCTCGACCAGACGGTTCAACCGCTCGGGCGCCAGCAGCGTCTCGAACACCACCTCGGTCGCCGAGGCCGCCGCCGAGGACGGGTCGAACACGGCGTCCGTCCTGCTCTCGAACAGTTCGATCTGCATCTGGCGATCCGGCGTGCCCGACTGCACCGAGGACAGCAGGTCGATGACCCGGTCCGGCATGTCCAGCACCTCGGGCGACAGGGCCTGCATAAGGGCCTCCAGCGCGCCGCGCTGACGGTCGGCGGGGATGGCCTCGGCGCGTTCATGGCCGTCGCCCTTGACCGCATAGGCATAGTCGACGCCGCCGACCAGACGCCCCACCGCCGTCGTCTGATAGCGATGATACAGATAGATGGGCACGATCACGCGGCGCAGGTCCGCCGCCGCCGCTCCGTCCGGCAGATTGTCCAGCCCGAAGCGCGACAGGGCGATGCGGCGCACGGCCAGGGTATTGGCGAACTCGGCCGTCGGATCCTCGCCATTGTCCCACATGGCGCCATAGGCCTGAAGACTGCCCAGCGGCCGGGTGTCGTTATCCGACACATAGCGATAGCCCTTGGCCTGCGCCTGCGCCGCCAGCGCCGCACGGCGGGCCTGCGGGTCCTGACCCGGCGCATCGCCGTACAGCCAGTCGACGACAAAGCGGTCCCAGGCGCCGACGCCGGTCGTATAGGCCTTGCTGAAGTCCAGCCGGTCGCCGTCTGCGATGACCCACGGCGCCGGATAATCCATCACCGAGGCGCGCCCCTCATAGGTCGAGGCGGCGAAGTTGTGCGCGATGCCCAGGGCGTGGCCGATCTCGTGCGCCGACAGATGGCGCAGGCGGTGATAGGCCAGACGGTCCGGGTCGTCCTCGGCGCCCGTTCCGGCGCGGGCGGCGCCGACCAGCCCCTCAATGATCATCTTGTCCTGACGGTCGCGCAGCGAGCCCAGTTGCACCACGCCGCGCACGATCTCGCCGGTGCGCGGGTCGTTGACGCTGGTGCCCGTCGACCAGCCGCGCGTCTCGCGGTGGACCCATGAGATGATGTTGTAGCGAGCGTCCATCGGATGGGCGCCCTCGGGCAGAAGTTCGACGCGGAAGGCGTTCAGATAGCCCGCCTGTTCAAAGGCCTGCGCCCACCAGTTGCCGCCCTCGATCAGGGCCTCGCGGATGGCGGGCGGGGCGGCGCGGTCGACGTAGAAAACGATCGGCTTCTTCACCGGCGAACGGGCGGCCGAAGGATCGGTCTTCTCCAGCCGGAAGCGGCGGGCCAGACGGCTGACCACCGGCGTATCCAGATCGGCGGCGAAATCGACCGACAGCACCTGGGCCGACACGCCCGAGCGCGGATCGAACGGCACGGGCCGGAACGCCTCGTCCGGCAGGCGGATGAAGGAGTGACGGATGGCCAACGTAATGGAGCGCGAATCCGGCGAGACGCGCGACAGGTCGCCGCCCGGATCATCGCTGGTGAAGGTCTGGACGGTCTGCAGTTCGATGTTGTCGGGGAAGACCAGCGTCTGGTCCAGATCGACATAGCCCAGCGCAGGCGCGGGCTTGAAGGCGCCCAGCTTGGCCCGCTTCAGCCGACCGGCGACATTGACCGCGTCGCGCTCCAGAAAGCCGGACAGGTCCACCGTGACCGATCCGTCGGCGTGCGTCTCGATCGCCTCGCCCGACCAGACGACCGAAGGGGCGAAGGAGGCGGCGACCGCATTCACCTGATCGGCGTCGGCGTCGATGGCGCGAAAGCGGGTGTTCTCGAACCGGGCGAAGACGCGGTTGCCCACCTTGTGAAAGGCGACGATCTGGGTCTGGCCCAGACCCGAGCGGTCCAGCCCGGCGCCGTCCAGCCCCAGACCCGCCGACAGGCCCGGCTGGTACAGATAACGGCCGACGACGCCCTCGGCATCCGGGGCCGACAGGCGGGCCAGCACCCGCCCCTTCTCGCGATCCAGCCGGACGCCGAACAGGCCGTCCTGCCACCCGGCCGGGGCCGACTGCGGCGCGGCGACGACAGCGGCCTGCGCCGCGCCCCCGCCAACCATTCCCGTTCCTGCACCGGCCAACACCAGGCCGGCGGCCCCCGCCAACAGCACCTTGCGCAACATCGGCTCCCCCCGATTGATTTACAGTCCGGACGTTCAGACCACTGAACGCCCGGAACGGCAAGCGCCGAGCTTAACGGACGCCCAGCGCCAGGGCATCCGGCCGACGGGTGTCGGCGGCGCCCATGAAACGATCGCCCTCGACCAGAATGGACTGGGTGCTGCCCATGGTCATGGACGGACGCACCGTGTGGCCCCGCTCGCGCAGCAGACGCTCCACGTCGGGCGAGAAGCCGCCTTCCAGCTCCAGCGCGCTGTCGCCGGCGCCCTGATTCAGGCGCGGACGCATGGCGGCCTCGGCCACGTTCAGTTGATGGTCGATGACGTTGGACACCAGTTGCACCATGGTCGCGATGATGTAGCCGCCGCCCGGCGTGCCGGTGACCAGCCAGGGCTTGTCGTCCTTGAACACGATCATCGGCGTGATGGTCGAGCCCAGACGCTTGCCCGGCGCGGGCGAGTTCGGCTGGCCCTCGGTGCCCCAGTAGAAGTTGTCCAGGTGGTTGTTCAGCAGGATGCCCGTCCCCACCGGCGCCACGTGCGCGCCGTAGGAGTTCGACAGCGTATAGGTGTTCGACACCGCATTGCCGTGCGCGTCGGCCACCGAATAGTGCGTCGTGTCCTTGCTCTCGAACGGATAGGGGTTGCCCTCCGGGATGTCCGCGGCCTTCAGCGTCTTGTCGAGCGAGATCAGCTTGACGCGCTCAGCCGCGAATTCCTTGCTGGCCAGACCGTGGGCCGGGGTCGTCCATTGCGGGGCGCCGCCGATCAGGTTGCGGTCCGAAGAGGTGATCTTCATCGCTTCCGAGATCAGGTGCAGGCTGTCGACGCTGCCCCACCCCATGGCGCGCAGGTCGAAATGCTCCAGCAGGTTCAGCGCCTCGGCGACGCTGACGCCCGAGGCCGTCGGCGGCATGAAGGAGATGCGGTGGCCGCGATAGCTGCCCCAGATCGGCTCGGACACATCGGCGCGATAGGCCGCCATGTCTTCCATGGTGATGGCGCCGCCGCCGGCCTGAATGCCCGCCACGATCTGACGCGCCAGTTCGCCCTTGTAGAACTCGTCCGCGCCGCCGCGCGCCAGCTTGCGCAGGCTCTCGGCCAGCAGGGGCTGACGGAAGACCTCGCCCGCGCGATAGGCCGTGCCGTCGGCTTTCAGATAGGCTTCGCGCGCGCCGGGATCGGTCGCCAGAACGCGGGCGCGGCCGCCCGTCGCATCCGCTTCGCCGTCGGACAGGACATAGCCCTCCTCAGCCAGCGCGATCGCCGGGGCGACCAGATCGGCCCAGGGCATGGAGCCGAAACGCTGGTGCGCCTCCCACATGCCCATGACGGTGCCGGGCACCGCCACATTCTTGAAGCCCGAGGGCTTGGTGCGGTCGAACTTGCCGTCCGGGCCCAGCAGGAAGTCCGGCGTCGCGGCCGCCGGGGCCGTGCCGTAATAGTTGATGGCGATGTCCTGGGCCGGACGTTCCGCCGTCGCCGCCATGTGGACGACCATATAGCCCGAACCGCCGATGTTGCCCGCGCGCGGCAGGGTCACCGCCTCGGCAAAGGCCACGGCGATGGCCGAATCGACCGCATTGCCGCCCTGTTTCAGAATATCGACGCCGACGCGGGTCGCCGGGTCACTCTGGCTGACCACCATGCCGCCGCGGCCCATGACCGGGCTGTGAATCTGGCCGTAGTTGACGATGTCGCCGCCGCTTCCGGCGCCCGGATGCACCTGCGCCACGGCCGGAGCGCCCAACATCAGGGCGATCGCCGCCAAAGCTGTCGCAGATTTCATGTTACGAATACGCATGCTTACGCCCCGCCTCTTTTTCCTGGTCCCCAGCCGGTCCAACCGGCAAAATAACTGAGACTTTCTTCATATTTAAGCCCCAGGCGAAGCCTTGCATGAAACAGTGCTTTGAGGCGCGTTTATGGCGAACATTCGTTCAAAAAACCCCGATATTCGCAAATTTTTGTCCGGCCAAGGTTGACGGCCCCGACTATGGCAGCTTCAAGTCCGCGCCGAGGCGGACCATCCGAAACAAGCTGGCGCAACGATTCTTCCCTTTACAAAGGGGCGTCGTGACCAGGGGGACGCGCTTCAAACATCATTGGTCAAGCCAGGCGGAAGCGTCGCTCATCCGAGTGAACGACCTGGCGAAAAAACGACATGGGGATGACAGTCAGTATGCGTTCCATTTTTGCCAGGCACGGCGTGAAAGCCGCCATGCTGGCCAGTACGGCGCTGTTCGGCGCCTCGGCCGCCATCGCTCAGGACATTCCTGCCGATGAACCCACCCAGGTCGACGAAATCGTCGTCGTCGGCTCGCAGATCAAGGGCGCCAAGGTCACGGCCGCCCTGCCCGTCACCATGGTCGGCGAGGAACTGATCCAGTCCACCGCCGCCACCTCGGGCGACGAACTGCTGCGCTCGATCCCGCAGATGGGCGATGTGGCGTTCAACTCTTCCTATCTGCCGAACAGCTCGAACTCGGCGCGCGGCGACACCGGCTCGGTGAACCTGCGCAACCTGGGCATCGGCAACACCCTGGTGCTGCTGAACGGCCGCCGCGTCGTGGGTCACCCGACCTCGCAGGCCAACGAGCACCTGGTGCCGGTCCTGACCTACAACACCAACGCCATTCCGGTGTCGGGCCTGAAGCGCATGGAAGTGCTGCGTGACGGCGCCGCCGCCATCTACGGCGCCGACGCCGTGGCCGGCGTGGTCAACACCGTCCTGCGCGACGACATGAACAACTGGACCGTCTCGGCCCAGTACGGCGCCGCCGAAGGCACCGACATGTGGGAATCGAACTTCTCGCTGTATGGCGGCAAGGACATCTTCGACGGTCGCGGGAACATCTCGATGTTCTTCAACTACGACCACCGCGCCGAGCTTTCGACGCTGGATCAGGGCTACACCGCCTCGTCGGACAAGCGCGCCCTGTTCGCCGGCACCGGCTATGAGAACGTCTCCAGCCTGGACGGCCGTTCGTCGCTGTCGCCGTGGGGCGGCTTCAACGTCCTGACGCCGGGCGTTCGCCTGCCCGGCGCCACCAAGGATCTGACCGCCTTCGGCATCCAGCCGCAGGGCATCAACACCAACTGCACCGTCAACATGGGCGACGATCTGTGCCTGCGTTCGGGCACCGCCGTCGACCGTCAGCTGTACGCCGACACCGCCGCGCAGGACCTGACGGTCATGCCGGAAGTCGACCGCTTCAACCTGTTCCTGACCGGCCGCTTCCAGATCAACGACAACGTCGAAGCCTTCGGCGAACTGGGCGGCTACCACGCCAAGACCTCGGCGCGTCAGGCCTCGATCGGCACCCTGTCCTCGATCCTGCTGACGGTTCCGAAGTCGAACTACTACAACCCGTTCGGCCCGATCGCTTTCGCTGACGGCACGCTGAACCCGAACCGCCTGCCGGGCATCACCGCCCCGGCCGACGGCGCCGACCTGCAACTGCGCAACTACCGCTTCGACGACATGGGCCCGATCCAGGTCGACGTCACCAACAAGCAGTATCGCGTGCTGGGCGGCCTGCGCGGCGACTGGAACGGCTGGAACTGGGAAACCGCCCTGCTGTACTCCGAAGCCAGCGCCGAGGATCTGAGCGACAACATCGAGACCAGCGCCCTGTTCCGTCAGATGTCGCTGTCGACGCCTGACGCCTACAACCCGTTCGCGGGCAGCAACCTGGCCAACCCTTCGGTGGGCGGCACGGGCGCCAACAAGGCGGCCCTGGACGCGATCCGCACCAAGATGCGCCGCTACACGGAAACCAGCCTGACCCTGTGGGACTTCAAGGTTTCGCGCGCCGACCTGTTCGCCCTGCCCGCCGGTCACATCGGCATGGCCGCCGGCGTCGAGGCCCGCCACGAAACCCAGCTGGACGATCGTGACAGCCGCATCGACGGCACCGTCACCTTCACCGACCCCGTGACGGGCGCGGTCTACAGCGACCTGATCAACGCCTCGCCGAACCCGGACACCGAAGGCAAGCGCGACGTCTACTCGGCCTACCTCGAGTTCGCCGTGCCGCTGGTTTCGCCGGAGATGAACATCCCGTTCGTCCACAATCTGGAAGCCCAGATCGCCGGCCGTTACGAGCACTATTCGGACTTCGGCGACATCGCCAAGCCGAAGATCGCCATGGCGTGGGACGTGGCCGACGGCCTGCGTTTCCGCGGTTCGTGGGCTCAGGGCTTCCGCGCCCCGAACCTGGAGCAGGTCAACGCCAGCCTGGTGACGCGCAACAACAGCAGCACCGACTGGATCTTCTGTGAAGCGCTGCGCCTGAACGGCAACATCGCCAACATGAACGAGTGCGTCGGCGCTCAGGGTTCGTTCAACAACGCCCGCATCCGTCGCAACGTCGCCGAACAGCGCGCCGGCAACCCGGATCTGAAGGCGGAAGAGTCCGAAACCCTGTCGTTCGGCGTCGTGGTTCAGCCGGACTTCACGCCCGCCAACCTGGGCGACTTCACCCTGACCATCGACTGGTGGAACGTGAAGCAGGAAGGCATGGTCGGCGTCTTCCGCGGCCAGAACGCCCTGACGCTGGACTACCTGCTGCGTCAGCAGGGCAGCTACAACCCGAACGTGGTCCGTGCTGAGGCCACCGCTCAGGACAAGGCTCTGTTCGCTGCCGCCGGTCTCGATGCAGCAGGCGAAATCCTCTACGTCATGGACCGCTACGACAACCTGCAGCCGCAGGAAGTCCAGGGCATCGACCTGGGCCTGATGTGGAGCCTGCGCGGCACCAAGTTCGGCGACTTCAACGCCAACTTCAACGTCTCGCACCTGCTGAAGTACTATCTGGATCCGTCGCCGCAGGTGAAGGAACTGATGGAC
Source organism: Brevundimonas diminuta (assembly GCF_039673845.1). Classification (GTDB taxonomy): domain Bacteria; phylum Pseudomonadota; class Alphaproteobacteria; order Caulobacterales; family Caulobacteraceae; genus Brevundimonas; species Brevundimonas diminuta_E. The sequence continues at coordinate 154,002 of NZ_JBDJMK010000006.1, forward strand.
GCCCAGGCCAAGGGCGACATCGACCCGTTCATCTCGTTCTCGGGCTCGGCCGGCGACCTGATCCGCGACGGCGGCCGTCCGGAATGGAAGTGGTCGGCTTCGGCGACCTGGCGCTACGACAACGTCTCGGTGGGGGCTTACACCTCCTATACGGGCAGCGTTTATCAGGACACGCTCAAGAACAACCTGGGCGAAGCCTGGACGGTCGACTCCCTGCTCACCGCCAACCTGTACGGCGAGTATGAGTTCGACGAAGGCCTGCTGCACGGCACCGCCGTCCGCATCGGCGTGCGCAACATCACCGACGAGAAGCCGCCGCTGGCTTCCGACGGCTACCTGGGCACGGTTCACCAGCCCTACGGCCGTTACTGGTACGCCAACATCCGCAAGACCTTCTAAGAACGATCTTGCAAACCTGACGGGGCGGGGGATCGATATCCCCCGCCCTTTTCATTTGAGACAACAGTCAGACGGAACGATCCATGAAACCTGTGTCCCCGAAATCCCCTTCCCTGCGCGCCCTCGCCGTCGCTGCGGCCCTGACGGCCTTTGCCCCAGTCGCCACCTCGGCCGCCGCCGCTGAACTATCGGCCCAGGCGAGACAGCAGATCACCGCCACAGTCGACAGCAACCAGAACGCGCTCGACCACGCCGCGATGGAAATCTGGAAGTTCGCCGAGCTGGGCTATCAGGAAACCCAGAGCACGGCCCTGCTGCAGGGCCAGTTGCGCGACGCGGGCTTCACCGTGACGCCGGGCATCGCCGGCGAACCCACCGCCTTCCTGGCCAGCTTCAAGAACGGTTCGGGCCCCGTCATCGCCGTCCTGGCCGAATATGACGCCCTGCCCGGCCTGTCCCAGACCCTCAGCCCCATTCAGGAATCGGCTGGCGGCAACGCCGGTCACGGCTGCGGCCACAACCTGTTCGGCGCCGCCTCGGTCCACGCCGCCATCGCGGTCAAGGCCTGGATGGAAGCCAACAACATCAAGGGCGAACTGCGCGTCTACGGCACCCCGGCCGAAGAAGGCGGCTCGGGCAAGGTCTACATGGTCCGCGACGGCCTGTTCGACGACGTCGACGTGTCGCTGCACTGGCACCCCGGCAATGTGAACTCGGCCAGCCAGGGCGAGACCATGGCCAACGTCTCGGGCAAGTTCCGCTTCTACGGCACCGCCTCGCACGCCGCCGCCGCCCCGGACAAGGGCCGCTCGGCCCTCGATGCGGTCGAATCCATGAACTACATGGTCAACATGATGCGCGAGCACATCCCCGACCGCACCCGCATCCACTACGCCATCACCGACGGCGGCAAGGCGCCCAACGTGGTCCCGGCCTATGCCGAGAGCTACTACTACGTCCGCCACACCGACCCTGAAATCGTCCGCGACGTGCTGGAGCGTGTGAAGCTGGCGGCCGAAGGCGCGGCCATGGGCACCGGCACCCGCGTCGAGTTCGAGGCCATCGGCGGCGTCTACTCCATGCTGCCGAACGAAGCCCTGATGCACGTCATGGACCGCAACCTGCGCCACGTCGGCGCCATCACCTGGACGCCAGAGGAAACCGCCCTGGGCGCCGAGATCCAGAAGACGCTGAAGAACGCCCCGGCCCTGTCGACCGTCGGCGAGATCCAGCCCGCCATCATCGGCGGCGACTTCGGCGGCTCGACCGATGTGTCGGACGTCTCGTGGGTCACGCCCACGGTCGGTCTGTCGACGGCGACCTTCGTGCCTGGCTCTGCCGGCCACAGCTGGCAGAACGTGGTGGCCGCCGGCACAAGCATCGGCCTGAAGGGCGCCCACGTCGCGGCCAAGACTCTGGCCCTGACCACGGCCGAGCTGTTCCAGAGCCCTGACACCATCGCCGCCGCCAAGGCCGAGTTCGAACAGCGCCGCGGCCCGAACTTCCAGTACCGCGCCCTGCTGGGCGACCGCGCCCCGGCGCTGAACTACCGCGACTAAGATCGCAACCGCAGCCTTCTTCTCCTGCGAGAGAAGGCGATCAAATAAGGGGCCGCCGGGCGACACGCTCGGCGGCCCTTTTTCATGCAGAGAAGAGGCCGATTACCCATCGCACTCTGGTTGGCTGCGACATCCCCTCGAAGGGGGAGAAGGAACGGCGAGGACTTTCCATTTGTGCAGTCCGGCGTCACCCTGCCGTAAAGATCAGGAAACGTCTGCCATGACCCACTCCGACCACGCCCCCACCGGCCGCGCCTCGCTGGAGGGCGCGCGCGGGCTCGCGGTCGTCCGCATCGGCATCGGTCTGTTGCAGGGCCTGATCCTTTATCTGCTGTATCGTTCGGCGTCGGACAGCGCCGCCCTGATCTGGCCTGCGACACAGCCTTCGCTGTTCGCCGCCCTTGTGCTGGCCGCCGCCTTCGCGCCGGTCATGCTGCTGGCGGGCGTCGGGCGGATGGGGTTGAGGGCGCTGGCGCTATGGGGCGCGGTCGCGGCGGCGGCGCTGGCCCTGATGGGCTGGCACGATGCGGCCCAGCAGGCGACCGACTATTTCCGCCCGCCCTATCTGCGGTTTCCCGTCGTGGCCTTTGCGGCTGCGGCCCTGTTCATCGCCCACCATCTGATCGTGCCGGCGATCGAGGGCCGACGCTGGATCGCCGACTATGACGACTATTTCGACACGGCGTGGAAAGCCGGGGTGCAACTGGTCCTGTCGCTGGGCTTCACCGGCGCCTTCTGGCTGCTGCTGTTTCTGGGCGCGGCCCTGTTCCGGGTCATCGGCCTCAGCTTCCTGAGCGACCTGCTGGGCAAGGAATGGTTCTCTATCCCCGTCACCTGCCTCGTCTTCGCCGTGGCGGTGCAGTTGACCGATGTGCGCGGCGCGCTGATCCGGGGCGTGCGGACGGTGGCGCTGATGCTGCTGTCGTGGCTGCTGCTGGTCATCACCGTGCTGGTGGCGGGTTTTCTGGCCGCCCTGCCATTCACCGGGCTGGATGGATTGTGGAAGACGGGCAGCGCCACGGCCCTTGTGCTGTCGGCCGCCGCCGCCCTGATCGTGCTGATCAACACCGCCTATCAGGACGGGCGCGAAGATAATCTGCCGCCCGCCGCCCTTAGGATCACCGCGCGGGTCGCCTCGGTGCTGCTGACGCCGCTGGTCCTGATCGCCGTGTGGGGCCTTTCCCTGCGGATCGGCCAGCACGGCCTGACGCCCGACCGCATCATCGCCTCGGCCTGCGCCCTTGTCGGCGTGCTGTACGCCGCCGGATACGGCTGGGCCGCCCTGTCGCCGCTGTGGCGCAGGACCGCGTGGATGAAGCCGCTGGAGCGGACGAATGTGCTGGCCGCCGTCCTGACGGTGCTGGTCATCCTCGCCCTGTTCAGCCCTCTGGCCGACCCCGCCCGCCTGTCGGTCAACGACCAGACCGCCCGGCTGAAGCGCGGCGCCGTCAGCGCAGAGCATTTCGACTATGCCTTCCTGCGCTTCGGCTCGGGCAAGGCAGGGCGCGCGGCTCTGGCCGATCTGGCGAAATCCTCCGACCCCGAGATCGCCAGCCGCGCCAAGGCCGTTCAGGCCAAGACCTCGCGCTATGACATCGAGGACGCCTCCATCCCCCCGCGTGCGCCGGTCATCACGCCCTGGCCGCAGGACCGGCCCCTGCCCCCCGCCTTCCTGAACCCCGCGCCGTCCAACGATCCCCGCCACGCCTGCACGAAGGAGGTCGGCTGCGTCGCCGCCCAACGCGATCTGAACGGCGACGGACGCGAAGAAATCCTGCTGGCGACCACCTACAGGATCGCCCTGTTCGCACAGGACGCCGACGGCCGCTGGGTTCATCAGGGCGATTATCAGGTTCCGCACTGTCCCGGCCCCGGCGGCCGCGACCTGCGCGAGGCGCTGAAACATCCTGATCTGAAGACGGCGGAGCCCGCCTGGCCCGATCTGGCCCTCGGCGCCGTCAATGGACGGTTCGAGCCTGAAACCGCCTGCCCAAGCCCCCCTTCCGTTAACCCCTGACTCAGGTCTCCGAAACCCGATCTTCATTCCCTGCCGTCTAGGGTTGTCTCGAAACGAGCCAGTCCCGCCTGAACGAGGACGGCCGTCCGATGGTGATGTTGAAGGGTGTTTTTCATGGCCAAGACCGTTCTGGTCGTCGACGATGATCCGACCCAGCGCCGCCTGCTGCAGGCGGTGCTGGAGCGTGAGTCCTATGCGGTGGTCCACGCGGAATCGGGCGGCGAGGCCATCGACCGCCTGACCAAGGGCGGCGGCGCCGACGTGGTGCTGCTGGATCTGGTCATGCCGGGCCTGTCGGGGCTGGAGGCGCTGGCCGAACTGCGTACGGCGGGCGTGACCACGCCGGTCATCGTGCTGACGGCCAACGGCGGCATCGAGACGGTGGTCAAGGCCATGCAGGCCGGGGCCCAGGACTTCTTCGTCAAGCCGGTCGGGCCTGAACGCCTGCTGGTCGGGGTGCGCAACGCCCTGCAGATGACCCAGCTGACCGCCGAGATCGGCCGCCTGAAAAAGCGTGCTGCGGGCCGCACCTCCTTCGACGACATGGTCGGCGACAGCGCCCCCATGCGCATGGTCAAGGCGCTGGGCCAGCGCGCGGCCAAATCCTCCATTCCCGTGCTGATCACCGGCGAAAGCGGCGTGGGTAAAGAGGTCATCGCCCGCGCCCTGCACGGCGCCTCGGACCGGGCGGGCAAGCCCTTTGTGGCGGTCAACTGCGGCGCCCTGCCCGCCAATCTGGTCGAATCCATCCTGTTCGGCCACGAGAAGGGCGCCTTCACCGGCGCGCATGAGAAACACGCGGGCAAGTTCGTCGAGGCGAACGGCGGCACCCTGTTCCTGGACGAGATCGGCGAACTGCCGCTGGACATGCAGGTCAAGCTGCTGCGCGCCCTTCAGGAAGGCGAGGTCGATCCCGTCGGCGGCAAGCGCCCGGTCAAGGTCGACGTCCGCATCATCTCGGCCACCAACCGCGACCCGGCCCAGCAGGTGAAGGAAGGCGCCTTCCGCGAGGACCTCTTCTATCGCCTGAACGTCTTCCCGATCGAGGCCCCGGCCCTGCGCGAACGGCGTGAGGACATCCCCGCCCTGATCGACCACTTCATCGCCCGCTTCAACGTCGAGGAAGGCAAGCGCGTCACCGGCTGCTCGGCCGAGACCCTGGCCCTGCTTCAGGCCCACGACTGGCCCGGCAACGTGCGCCAACTGGAAAACGCCGTCTATCGCGCCCTGGTGCTGGCCGATTCGCCGCTGCTTCAGCCGCACGACTTCCCGGCCATCTCGGGCGTCGCCGTGCCGCTGGACGCCGCATCGGAAGCCATGCCTGCGCCCGACAGCCCTGTCGGCGAGGCCCCGGCCGCCTCGCCCGACGAAGAGGGCCATCACGACAGCCCGATCCGCATCACCGACGACCGCGGCCACGTCCGCACCCTTGAGCAGATCGAGCGCGACCTGATCCAGCACGCGATCGAGGTCTATGCGGGCCATATGTCCGAGATCGCCCGTCGTCTGGGCATCGGCCGCTCGACCCTCTACCGCAAGGTCCGCGAACAGGGGCTGGAGGAACAGGTCAAGGAAGCGGGCTGACGCCGCCCGCCTTCCTTCATCGGCTCAGTTCGACGGCGGACCATAGCGGTTCGGCCCCTTCGTCCCGTCCAGCACCAGCAGGACCACCAGCCCCAAAAGGAAAGCCTTCATCGTGTTCAGACGCCCCGCCACCCTCGCCCTGACGTCGCTTGTCGTCCTGACCGCCGCCTGCTCCAACGAGGACCCCGCCAGAACCGAGGCCGCCAGTCTCGGCAAGGTCGCCACGCCGCCTGAGTGCGCCAACCATCCGCTGCTGCCCGCCATGCCGACGGCGCAGACGATCGCCGGCCACGCCCTGACGTCGATCGAATGCGAGGCCTTTTCGATCACCATGACCTATGGCGAAGAAGGCGCCAGCGCCGAGATTCTGCTGATCGATTCCAAGGTGCCGCCGCCCAAGGACGCCGGGCCGCTGACGGAACTGCTGGTCGGCACGCAGCAGATGGCCTTCAACAGCGTGGTCGCCGCCGTGGGCATGACGAAGGGCGTGCGCCAGATGACCCTTGATACCCCCGGCGCCGTGGAGCGGATCGGCGGCCCGGACTATCTGCCGGTGGTCATGGACGGCCCGACCGGCGAAGCCTTCGTCATCGGCGTAGAGCCCAAGGACGCAGGCGGCGGCGTCGGTCCCCTGATGTCGGTGCTGAAGGGCCGCTATGCCCTGACGGTCCTGATCGAACAGGAGGGCGTCTCCGGCGCCGCCGCCGCCCTCAGCACCCACCAGCCCTATCTGGCCGCCACGAACCTGAAGGCCCTGCCTTGATTCTGAGACGCTGAAGGCGGCGGCGACCGTCGCCGCCTTCGCCTTCCTCAGCTGCGGCTGACCGTCAGACCATAGCCGCCTTCAGAGCCGCGACGCGCCATGGCGCGGGGCTGATAGGGCGTGATGACATAGGTCGTGTCCCGCACCGCCTTCAGTTCGGCTGTTTCACCGTCGACCTCGCCCCGGAACACAGCCGCACCGCTCTGATCGGCCGCATCGCTGATGTTGAAATACAGGTTGGCGTTCGACGGCTTGAAGACGACCTTCAGCGTCTGTCCCGTCGCCACAGGCACGGCGTAGACCGGCGCCCCATAACCCTTGACCATGCCCGCCTTCGACACCGACCCGACCCGGTCAAAGGCCAGCACCTCGAGCGTCGCGCCATCCTCCCGGACAAAGGCGCGCACGGCCGCCTCGTCGACGGTCGGCAAGGGCCGGTCGGCACCCGGCGCCGCACTGACCGCCTGCGGCGCCGCTGCCGGACCGCCGCTGAGATCCGGCGTCGCTTCCGACGCTGCCTGCGGCGCCGCGCCCGGTCCCTCCCCGCAGGCGGCCAGCGCCAGGCTCAGACCCAACAGGGCGATGGGGGCGAAGCGTGTCATCAGTCTTCTCTTTCAGGCAGATGGATATCTGCGGGCTGAACGCTCGGCCAAGCCAAGCCGTTGCGGCTAATCTTCCGCCTCGCCGTCCGGCGCCTTTGCGGGTCGCGGTGCGAATCGACGCGGCTCGCCCTTGGCCTTGGCCGTGATTTCTTTCAGCTTGCGGCCCTGCATGGCCGACAGGGCCTGCCCCGGCGCGCCCTTTTCCGGGTCCGCGAAGGCGCGGCCATGTTCGCGAATCCTCTCGCCGACAGAATCGAGGAACTCCCCCTCCCAGTCAGACAGGGAAACGCCTCCTTTTTCCGCCGTGCGGCGGGCGCGTTTCAGGGCGTTGAGCGCAGACCGCTTCGCCGCTTCCCGCTGTTGCTCCCAAGGGCTCAACAGCTTGGTTTTAAAGGCGCTACCGTCCTTCGGACTGCTTGAGCGAGTCTTAGGCGCGCTACCGTCCTTCGGACTGCTTGAGCGCGAGAAGCCGCTGGAGCGCAGCTTGCTCGAGTCGCCGCCCTTCAGGCTGCTGGAGCGTGAAGGGCGGTCGCTGGGGGGCTTGAAGGGCGTGCGCTTCAGGCCCGCCTCCCTCAGATCTCGCCGAGAGCCGAGAGGTAGAGGTCCAGAATCGCTTCTTCTTCCTGACGCTTGGCCTTGTCCTGCTTACGCAGGCGCAGGACCTTGCGCAGCACCTTGACGTCATAGCCCTCGCCCTTGGCCTCGGCGAAGACCTCCTTCATGTCGACCATGACGGCCTGCTTGTCCTCTTCGAGGCGCTCCAGGCGCTCGATGATGGAGCGAAGACGACCCTGCGCCGTGGCGGTCAGGACGTCGGGGCTGGCGTCGAAGGAAGCGTCGTCCATGACTGAACTCCAGAACTCAAATCAGGCTGCGCCCTCAACAGGCCCAAGGGCTTGTCAGGGCAAGAAAGAACCCACCCTCAAGCAGGCCGAAGGCCGTTAGGGCGGCTAACGAAACCGCCCTCAAGCAGGCCAAAGGCCGTTAGGGCGACTAAAAAGAATCACTAGTCAGGCGCGCGTCTGCACTCAACGCCGGACGCGAAAAAGCCGCGGACAAAGCCCGCGGCCCTGTGGATAGTCATCCCATCCACCGACGTTCGGCGCGCGCCTTACCCGTTGATCAGGCAGAGGCGCGCCGGTCGCGCGTAATCAGCCTTGCTTGGCTTTGAAGCGCGGATCGGTCTTGTTGATGACGTACAGAACGCCCTTGCGACGAACGATCTTGCAGTCGCGGTGGCGACCCTTCAGCGACTTCAGCGAGCTACGGACCTTCATGGTCGGATGTCCCGGTTGGAGGCCCGTGAGGGCGAGTAAAACAAAAGAGCCGCGGGCGAACCTGCGGCGGAGGCGATCGTATAGAGAGGCCTTGGCCTTTCGTCAACATTCCGCCCGGTAAATCCGCTGTCGGGAAACCCGCTGCCAGGAAAATCCGCTGGAGGCCTGACCTCCGAGTTGAACGGAGGCTCTCCGGACATGCACGTCCGACGCGTCGCCCCTCCGCCATCAGGCCAGCGCTCAGGGAACGGCGTCATTTATACAAGCTCGACCATATCGTCCATTCCAAAAAGGTTAAGCCCGGCTTCATCCTTTTTACGGAAACTTCAGCAGCCTTCGCGCGCTTGTGAATGGTCGAGGAATTTTGGGGCGTTAGCCTGTGTCTATGCGTATTGCCTATCGCCTTCTCCTGCTGGGTTCGGTCGCCGCCTGCACCCCCATGGTGCCCACGCCGCAGCATCCGCAGCCTGCGCCGCCGCCCGTGGTCCAGCCCGCCCCCCCAACGCCGGCGCCCACGCCGCCGCCTGCCCAGCCGAATCTCAGCGACGCCTATGACCACGCCAGTTTCGATGCGTGGAAGCAGAGCTTCCTTGATCGTCACGGCGGCGCCCGCAAATGGGAATACGCCCGCGAACTGGAAGGGGTGACGCCGAATCCCAGCGTCATCCGTCTGGACCGCAACCAGCCCGAATTCTCGCGCCCTGCCGGGGTCTATATCCAGAACGCCACCACCCCGGCGCGAATCGCCATGGCCCGCCAGCGCGTCGACCGCGTGCCGTGGGACGTGACCCAGAAATACGGCGTGCCGACCGAGATCCTGCTGGGCGTCTGGGCGCAGGAAAGCGCCTTCGGTCAGGTTCAGGGCGATTTCGACGTCATTCGCTCGCTGGCGACCCTGGCCTATGACGGCCGCCGCCGCGACTGGGCCGAGGAACAGCTGAAGCACGCCCTCGACATCGTGGTGACGGGCAAGCGCGACCGTGCAGGCCTGAAGGGCAGTTGGGCCGGCGCCATGGGCCAGACCCAGTTCATGCCGGACAACTATCTGAAGCTGGGGGTCGATCAGAACGGCGACGGCAAGGTCGACATCTGGGGTTCGGACGCCGACGCCCTGGCCTCGGCGGCGAATCTGCTGGCTCAGGCGGGCTGGAAGCGCGGTCAGGGCTGGGCCTATGAAGTCACCCTGCCCTCCAACTTCGACTACAGCCAGGCCGAGGGGCCGAAACACCCCTGGTCCTACTGGGCCTCGCGCGGGGTGCGGCTGGCCGACGGCTCATCCCCCAACAGCGCCGAGGCGGCCGAAGGCGCGGCCATCCTGCTGCCGCAGGGCGCCAAGGGCCCGGCTTTCCTGGCCCTGCCCAACCACTATGTCATCCGCCGCTACAACAACTCGGTCAGCTATGCGCTGGCCATCGGCATGATCGCCGACGGCGTGGCGGGCAAGCCCGCGCTGAGAGCCTCCTGGCCCAACGACGGCCCCCTGACGCGGGACCAGCGCGTCGGCGCCCAGCAGGCCCTGACCCGCATGGGCTTCGACACCCAAGGCGTCGACGGCGTCATCGGCACAAACACCCGCAACGCCCTGCGCCGCTGGCAACAGGCGAACGGTCGGACGGCGGACGGATACCTGACGGACGTGCTGGCGGATGAACTGATCCGTCGGGCGCGCTGAACGCCGTTCACCACCAATAGGCAGGATAGTGCGCGCCCGTCAGGCGTGCACGGACAAGGCCAAAAGCGACCAGGACGCAGGCCGCAACCGCTACGCCCGCGACAAAGCTAGCCTGACCGCTGACCAGCAACGCGCCGATCACGGCGGTGGCGGCAGCAGGCGAATGGGCCATGCGCGCAGCCATCATCGCTCCCAGCGCCATCGCGCCTGCCAGCGCCGCCGCCCACGCGGAATGGCTGACCAACCCCGTCAGCACCCCGATCATGGCCGACAGCACCTGTCCGCCGACCACGTTTCGAGGCTGCGACAGCGGCAGGTCCGGCGCCCCCGCGATCAGCGCCATACTGGCCGCCATCGACGGAACCAACAGCATATGACCGCTCAGTCGGCCCAGAGCGACCAGACAAAGCAGCGCCGCCGACGACGTCAGGGTCGCAATGACCACCACGCGAACGGCGGGCCGCTCCGGCGCCCGGCTGATCCAGACACGGCTTGGATTCATCTCCACAGAGCCAACATCCCTATTGCTGAGAACGATCGTTCTCGTGTTAGGAAACGCCTAGAGAACGGTCGTTCTCCAGGCAAGAGCGAATACGGGAGAGCCGCCATGTCCGCCGACGACGCCGACCGCCTGCTGGACGCCGCAGAAGCCCTGTTCTACGCGCGGGGCTATCAGGCTGTAGGGATGGACGAGATCCGGGCCGCGAGCGGCCTGCCGCTCAAGCGGATCTACGCCCTGTTCAAGGGCAAGGACGCCTTGGCCGTCGCCATGCTGGACCGCCGCGACGACCGGTGGCACGCCGCCTTAGTCGCCCACGTCGCACGCGAAACCGCCCCGAATCAACGCGTGTTAGCGGTCTTCCACTGGTTGGAAAACTGGCTGAAAGGCCCCGGCCATCGGGGCTGCGCCTGGACCAACGCCTTCGGTGAACTGGGCGGCGTCTCGCCCGCCATCACCGAGGCCGCCCGCCGCCATAAAGCGCGCTTCCGCGCCTATCTGGCCGATCTGGCCGCACAGGCGGACGCCACAGCGGTCTCCGCCACCCTCTACCTGCTGGCCGAAGGCTATATGGTTACGACCGGCATCGGCGGCCCAGCGGCCTTTACCGGCAATATCAAGGACACAGCGCAGCGTCTGCTGCCCTCCCCGGCGTCACCCGGGTCGCTTTAAGCCCGTACCGCCCGACTGGCGTCGACGCCCAGCGCCGTTACGGCGGCGGCGGCGATGTGTTCGGCGTTCAGACCGGCCTGAGCGTACATGACCTCGGGCTTGTCCTGATCCTGGAAGATATCAGGCAGGTGCAGGGTGCGGATCTTGAGCCCGCCGTCCAGCGCGCCCTTCTCGGCCAGAAGCTGAAGCACAAAGGCGCCGAAGCCGCCCATGGCGCCCTCTTCCACCGTGATCAGCGCCTCGTGTTCGCGGGCGAGGCGCAGGATCAGGTCGGCGTCCAGCGGCTTGGCGAAGCGGGCGTCGGCGACGGTGGCCGGCACGCCCCTGGCGGCCAACATGTCGGCGGCTTTCAGCGATTCCTGCAGGCGCGTGCCCAGCGACAGGATGGCGACCGAAGTCCCTTCGCGGACGATGCGGCCCTTGCCGATCTCCAGCGGGGCGGCCAGTTCGGGGATGTCGACGCCGACGCCATCGCCGCGCGGATAGCGGAAGGCGCTGGGGCGGTCGTCGATGGCCAGCGAGGTCGAGATCATCGCCGCCAGTTCGGCCTCGTCCGAGGCGGCCATCAGCACCATGCCCGGCAGGGCGCCCATATAGCCGATGTCGAACGACCCGGCGTGGGTCGAGCCGTCGGCCCCGACCAGACCGGCGCGGTCCATGGCGAAGCGCACCGGCAGGGATTGGATCGCCACATCGTGCACGACCTGGTCATAGCCGCGCTGGAGGAAGGTCGAATACAGGGCGCAGACCGGCTTCATCCCGTCGGCGGCCAGACCGGCGGCGAAGGTCACGGCGTGCTGCTCGGCGATGCCGACGTCGAAGGTGCGGTCCGGGAAGGCCTGGCCGAACAGGTCCAGCCCCGTGCCGGACGGCATGGCGGCGGTGATGGCCATGATGGTCGGGTCGACTTCAGCGTGCTTGATCAGCTCGGTCCCGAACACCTTGGTGTAGCTGGGGGCGTTGGACACGGCCTTGGCCTGCTTGCCCGACACCACGTCGAACTTGACCACGGCGTGCAGCTTGTCGGCGCTGCTCTCGGCCGGGGCGTAGCCCTTGCCCTTCTGGGTGACGACGTGGACCAGCACCGGGCGGTCGGTGATGGCCGCCGCATTCTTCAGGATGGGGACCAGATTCTCCATGTCGTGACCGTCGATCGGCCCGACGTAGTAGAAGCCCAGTTCCTCGAACAGGGTGCCGCCGACGATCATGCCGCGGGCGTATTCCTCGGCCTTGCGCGCGGCGTCGCGGAAGGGGCGCGGCATATGGTCGACGAACTTCTTCCCGACCTTGCGGATGTTCTGATAGGCGCCGCCCGAGACCTGCTTGGCCAGATAGGCGCTCATGCCGCCGACCGGCGGGGCGATCGACATGTCGTTGTCGTTCAGGATGACCATCAGCTGGCCGCTGGTGGCCTCGGCGGCGTTGTTCATCGCCTCATAGGCCATACCCGCCGACATGGAGCCGTCGCCGATGACGGCCACGACGCGGTTGTTTCCGCCCTTGGCGTCGCGCGCGGCGGCGAAACCCAGCGCCGCCGAGATGGAGGTCGAGGCGTGGGCCGCGCCGAAGGGGTCGTATTCGCTCTCGGACCGCTTGGTGAAGCCCGACAGGCCGCCGCCCTGACGCAGGGTGCGCATCCGGTCGCGCCGCCCGGTCAATATCTTGTGCGGATAGCACTGGTGGCCGACGTCCCAGATCAGGATGTCCTGCGGCGTCTCGAAGACGTGGTGCAGGGCGACCGTCAGCTCGACCACGCCCAGACCCGCGCCCAGGTGGCCGCCGGTCACGGAGACGGCGTCGATGGTCTCGGCCCGCACCTCGTCCGCCAGCTGTTTCAGCTGGGGAATGTCGAAGCCCCGCGTGTCGGCGGGAAACTTGACGGTGTCGAGCAGCGGGGTGTTGGGCATGGGGATCGGGGGCCTTCAGACGACGGAGCGTCAAACAGTAACCCGCTGAGGGCGGGCGCGTTTCCTATCAGGACCGGCGTTTAAGCACAAAGTCCACGCTGGCTTTGAGGATTTCGGCATCGTGGCCGAACAGATCAAGGTGCGAGCGGGCCTGATCGGCCAGATGCGCGACCCTCTGTCGCGCCGCATCGACGCCCAGCAGGGTGACGAAGTTGGTCTTGCCCAGCGCCGCATCCTTGCCGCCCGCCGCCTTGCCCATCTCCTCGGCCGAGCCTTCGGCGTCGAGAACATCGTCGACGATCTGATAGGCCAGACCGATATCGTGGGCGAAGCTGGTCAGGGCGTGCCACGCGGCTTCGTTGGCGTCGGCCACGATCAGCGGAATCTCGAAGGCGTAGGCGAACAGGGCGCCGGTCTTCAGACGCTGCATCCGGGCCACCCCGCCCAGATCGTCGCGCACCCCCATCAGGTCGATCATCTGCCCGCCCGCCATGCCGCGCGCGCCAGACGCAAAAGACAGACGCCGCGCCAGTTCACAGCGCACAGCCGCGTCGTCGTGGGTGTCTTCATCCAGAATGATGTCGAAGGCCGCCGTCTGCAACGCATCGCCCGCCAGAATGGCCGTCGCCTCGTCATAGGCGATGTGCAGGGTCGGGCGGCCGCGCCGCACGTCGTCGTCGTCCATCGCCGGCAGGTCGTCATGCACCAGAGAATAGGCGTGAACGCATTCCAGCGCGCAGGCGGCGCGCAGGACGGCCCGGTCGTCAGCCTCCAGCATCCGGCCCGCCTCGATGGCGAAGAAGGGACGCAGGCGCTTGCCCGGCCCCAGGGCGGCGTAACGCATGGCCTCGGTCAGGCGGACCTCCGGCCCCTCGGCGCGCGGCAGAAGCTCATCCAGCGCGACCGTGACCACATCGGCGACCTCCGCCACGCGGTCGATGACGGCCTGTTCGGGCGAATTGGCGGCCAGAACGGTCAAAACAGTCTCCCGCCCAGCGGCAGGTCGCGGTCGACGCCGACCAGCACGACATTGCCGTCTCCGTCCGGGAAACCGAGCGTCAGCACCTCGGACATCACCGGGCCGATCTGGCGCGGCGGGAAGTTGACGACGGCGGCGACCTTGCGGCCGTTCAGCTCGTCCAGCGTGTAGTGGTGCGTGATCTGGGCCGAGGATTTCTTGACGCCGATGACGTCGCCGAAGTCGATGGTCAGCTTATAGGCGGGCTTGCGCGCTTCGGGAAAAGGCTCGGCCTTGATGATCTGACCGACGCGCACGTCGACCTTCATGAAGTCGTCGAAACCGATCTGCGGGGCGATGGCGCTGGCGTCCGACATCAGCCGAACTCCGCCGGTTCGGCGCCCTTGGCCTGACCATCGGCGCCGACCACGATCTTCTCGACCCGCAGCTGGGCGGCCTTCAGCCGCGCCTCGCAATGGGCCTTCAGCCGTGCGCCTTCTTCGTAAAGGGCGATGGATTCCTCAAGCGGCGCCTGACCCGATTCCAGACGGGAGACGATGCCTTCAAGGCGCGACAGGGCGTCCTCGAAGCTGAGGTCGGCGGGCACGGCGGGGGAAGCGGATGCGTCGGTCATGATGCGGGCAACCTAGAGAGGCGACGACGCCGCATCAACGGCGAAAGCCGTCACAGATCGTCACCCCCGCCCCGCCGCGCGGAACAGGCGGCTCAGCGCTTCACGAAACGGCGCTGGGACCAGTATTTGAAGCCCTGGTTGTGGGCCAGACGCCAGCCGTGCGCCTTCAGACGCTGGCCGACCATATGGTTGAAATAGCCGTGGGCCAGCACCAGCACATCATGGCCTTCCGAGGCGCGGGCGATCAGCACGCGCGCGGCCTGATCGGCGCGGACCTCGGCCTCGGCGCGGGTTTCCTGTCCCTCATGGTGGTTGAAGGCGTGCCACCAGATGCGGGCGATCACGCCCCAGTAACGCGGCGACAGCTTGATCCACGCCGGGAAATGGGGCGGCGGCAGCGGCGCCTCGATGAACAGGGCGTCGACCAGCACGTCGCGGTCCGGCGCCACGGCGCGGGCGGTTTCCTGCGCGCGCGGACGGGTCGAGGCGTAGATGGCCCCGGCCCCCTCGGCCGCTGTCAGCAGGGCCTGCGGCGGCGTCTGGCCCGCGCGCAGACCGCCGATCTCATAGCGGCCCCACCAGTCGCGATACTGATCCGAGGTGATCATGCATTTGCGCGACAGCGCCGGTTCGCCGTGGCGGGCCAGAGTGATGGCCCCATAGACGGCCTCAGCCTCGGCGGAGCGAGCGGCCGCGACCGGCGTCTGAACTGGGGATTCGGAATGAGTCATGAGTGCAGGAGAAGTCATAGCATGGGGATCAGCCTGTGAAACCAAGGCCTTGGCGTCCCGTAACCTCCCCGATCCCAGCATTGGCGTGCATCGCCGACGACGCACCTTGGAAAAAGGTGGTAGCTCTCGCCGCGCGCCCCTGCAACCACGCAAAGCTGATGATGATGCGATGAACAGGGCGTAGCGCGTCCCGCCGCGCCTTCACCCGGCCCCCGCGCAGCGCTATGCGTCGCAAATGAGCGCCCCTGTGATCCGTCCCGCCCGCCCCGAAGACGCCGCCGCACTGGCCGTTCTGGGGCGACAGACCTTCATCGACACCTTCGTCACCGGCTTCGGCATTCCCTATCCTGCGGCCGACCTGACCGCCTTTCTCGACGCCGGTTTCAACGCCGAAGCCATCGGCAGGAAACTGGATGAGCCCGGCGCCGCCTGGTGGGTGGCCGAACGCGACGGCGACCTGCTGGCCTTCGCCAACGCCGGGCCGAACACCCTGCCCCACCCCGACGGCCGCGCCAGCCACGCCGAGTTGCGCCGCCTCTATGTCGGCAAGCAGGCGCAGGGACTGGGCCTTGGCACGCAACTGCTGAAAATCTCGCTGGACTGGATGCAGGCCAACACCGACGGCCCCCTGTGGATCGGCGTCTGGAGCGGCAATCTGAAGGCTCAGAAACTGTACGCCGCCTACGGCTTCGAGAAGGCGGGCGAGTATCAATATCCGGTCGGCGCCTGGATGGATGACGAGTTCATCTTGCGGCGCGGCTAGGCCGGGGCCAGTCTAAGCCCATGCTGCTGCCCTTCTTCACCGCCCTGCGCGAGGCCAAGGTGCCTGTGTCGCTCAAGGAATGGCTCCATCTGATGGAGGCCATGGACAAGGGCGTGGGGGGCCGCGACGTCGAGGCCTTCTACCACCTGTCGCGCGCCGTCCTGGTCAAGGACGAGAAACACTACGACCGCTTCGATCAGGTCTTCAGCAAGGTGTTCAAGGGGCTGGAGGGCGTCAGCCCCGGCGAAGACATCACCGCCGACATCCCCGAGGACTGGCTGCGCCTGCTGACCGAAAAATACCTGACCGACGAAGAGAAGGCCCAGATCGAGGCGCTCGGCGGGTTCGATCAGCTGATGGAGACGCTGAAGCAGCGTCTGGAAGAACAGAAGGAGCGCCATCAGGGCGGCAACCGCTGGATCGGCACGGGCGGAACCAGCCCCTTCGGCCACGGCGGCTACAACCCCGAGGGCGTCCGCATCGGCGGCCCCGGCCGTCACGGCCGGGCGGTCAAGGTCTGGGAAAAGCGCGAATACAAAAACCTCGACGACACGGTCGAATTGGGGACGCGCAACATCAAGGTGGCCCTGCGCCGCCTGCGCCGTTTCGCCCGCGAAGGCGCGGCCGAGGAATTGGACATCGACGGCACCATCGACGGCACGGCGCGTCAGGGCTGGCTGGACATCCAGATGCGGCCCGAGCGGCGCAATACGATCAAGGTGCTGCTGTTCCTCGACGTCGGCGGCTCGATGGACGGCCATATCCAGCTGTGTGAAGAACTGTTCTCGGCCGCGCGCAGCGCGTTCAAGAACCTGGAGTTCTTCTACTTCCACAACTGCCTCTACGAAGGGGTATGGAAGGACAACCGCCGACGCCACAGCGAACGCATCCCGACCTGGGATCTGATCCACAAATACCCCGGCGACTGGCGCGCCATCTTCGTCGGCGACGCGACCATGTCGCCCTATGAAGTGACCATGCCCGGCGGCTCGGTCGAGCACTGGAACGAGGAAGCCGGCGCCGTCTGGCTGAAACGCGCCCGCGAACAGTGGGACAAGTCGGTCTGGCTGAACCCCGTGCCCGAGCGCCACTGGAGCTACACCCCCTCGGTCGGCCTGATCGGCGAAACCATGGAGCACCGCATGTTCCCCCTGACGCTGGAGGGGCTGGAACGGGCCATGCGGACGCTGGCGCGATAGCGCCTAATCGACCTTGAGCGCACCGAAAACAGGCTGAATTCCCGCCGCACTTTCTTGCCGGAAGACATAACGGCCGGGATGCAGGAAGAAAGTCGCCTCTGTTGAACCCGAAGGCAACAGATAGTGATCCGACGGCGGCCCGGCCATGCTTTCTCCTTGCGGAAAAGCCTGGACCAGCACCGTCTCCTGTGAAGGCGAAACGGGGACCGTGACACGCCTCCGTTCCGGATCGGCGGCCAGCCAGCCAGGACGTCCTGCAACCGCCTCCATCCGGGGATGAAAGACCGAGAGGTCCATTTTGCCGACATAGCTTCGCGTCGCTACGATTTCGCCATCCAAAGAAACCGCAATCGGCTTCTTGGGCGCAAACCGTTCGAGAACAGCAGCAACATGTGGTGGATCATTTTGCGGCTTCATCGCAGGCCAGTTCATGGACTGCTCTATCGTCAACGGATCTATTCCCGTCTTGGCCTTAAGGCGCTCTGCAAACCAGCGGCCACCGCTTCCCGACTGCTCCATGGCGTGGCTATAGCCAACGTAGACAAAGATACGCGCGTCCGGATGCTGCGCCAGAATGTTGGAGATCAGATTATCAGCCTGCGCTTCTTCGCGCACGGCGATCTGGGTCACTCCGTCAGCATCCTGCGACGCCGCCTGATCAAAGCGCTCTTCATAGTCGGCAAAGCGGTAACCCAGACGGGCCGCTTCGCGCACCGTCTCGGCGAATACAGGATCGCGCGTATAGTAGCCGTATCCGGTCAGGAACGGCATGCCCTGACGGTAGCCGCTGATATTTATAAAAGGCACAGGCTGCGGCGGGATGAAGGCTTCGGCCGCGAACCACTCATAACCCAGCGGGCGTAACGCCCGGATAACCTGCGCCGCGAAAGCACGATGGGCCGATACATTGTGCGCCTCATTCAGAATAACGATGCGCGTCTTACCAGCCGCCTCGACAATGGCCTCAAGGGCGTCTTGCGCCTGGGCATGCTCCAGATCGGGACGGTTCAGTTCCACCCACGGAGGTCCCTCCTCCAACCCCACTGCCGTCGCCTCATCCCCTAGAAAGGCCGCGAACTGGCTTAACATCTGACGTGCTGCCGTATCGCCAGCCTCAGATCGAGCTTTCAAATCCAAATAGGCGGGAAGGTAGCGACCCTCGGTAAAAAACCTTTCTTCAGGAGAAAGCGTTTCCTGGGCATGCAACTCCGTTGCAGCAGAAAAGTAAGCGATGACGCCAGCCAACAACGATCGTAGCGCCACATTCCGCAACATCATACGACCAAGGCATCACATACGCCGTTATCTTGCAATATAGAAAAAGCCGCCGTTCCTGAAAAGAACGGCGGCCAGAAGCATCAGACAGATCCTTACTTGCCCTTCAGCGTATCCTTCAGGCCACCGAAGGCGTTCTGGGCCTTGCCTTCGACCTGATCGGCGCGGCCTTCGGCTTTCAGTTTTTCGTCGCCGGTCACCTTGCCGGCGGCTTCCTTGATCTTACCGCCGATGTTCTTGGCGGCGCCTTCGATGCGGTCATGATCAGCCATGAGGAGCTCCCTGTCTTGCGGGCCGCCGGGGCTGGCGGCCTCTCGGGGGAAACAACCCTTTTTTACGGACGAGGTTCCGAGGCTGCGGCGCTGCGTCCGCGCAGCCAGCGGGCCACCGCCCAGCTATGCGCCTCATGCCGCAGGCTGGCCAGGGCGCGCAGCGGCTCCAGCCAGACCAGTTCGTGATCGTCTTCCTGTTTGGTCGACAGATCCGATCCCGTGACGCTGACGATCCAGACGCCGCCGACGTTGTTCACCGGCGCGCCGTCGGACTTCTGGAAATACTGGCCCGCCTCGGTCAGGCGATCGACCGGCTGGACGATCAGACCCGTCTCCTCCCCGAACTCGCGGACCAGAGCCTGCTGTTCCGTCTCATCGGGATCAAGGGCGCCGCCGGGCAGATCGAAATAGGCCGCCCCGTCGCCGCGATCCACGCGCACGCAGGCGATGCGGCCCTCACGTTCGGCCAGACCGAAGACCGCGGGGCGATGCAGATAGTCGAGGCCGGGACGGGCCGTGCCGAACTGAAGCTTCATCCGCGAACATTAACCCTGCAGCGACGCCGGGCGAAAGCCAAAAGCGCGATCAGAGTTCAAACAACAGACAGGCGCGCACGCCCCGATGCGCCGGGTCCACCTCGATCGACGAACGCAGTCCGCCCGCCATCGCCGAGATGATCTTGGAACCCAGACCCGTGCCCTTGGGCGCGCCGTCGCCCATGCCGGGGCCATCATCCTCGACCGTCAGCTGGGCGCGGCGGCCGTCCTCGATCTGTTCGAGGATGACGCGGATCTCGCCCGCAGCGCCCGGCTCATAGGCGTATTTGACGGCGTTGGTGACCAGTTCCGTCACGATGACGCCCAGAGAGACGGCCTGATCGGTCGTCACCTCCAGCGGTTCGGCGCGCAGGTCCAGACGCGGGCCGCCGTCGTCAGGTCCGATCGACTTGCTGAGCTCCTCGACCAGACCGGCCAGGTATTCGTCCATCTGCACCCGCTCGACATTGGCCGAGGTGTAGAGACGCCGGTGAACATGGGCCACGGCCTCGATCCGCACCTGGGCCTCGCGCAGGGCGTCGCGCGCGCCCTCGTCGGCCAGTTGGCGCAGTTGCAGGGAGATGAAGCTGGACACCAGTTGCAGCGAGTTGCCGACGCGGTGGTTCACCTCGCGCAGCAGGGCTTCGGCCCGGTCGCGCGCCTGACGCACCTCTTCCAGCGCCTGTTCGTTCTCGCGCTCCAGCCGACGGCGCAGCAGGGCGTCCTCGGCGGCCGAGCGCAACAGGGCGGTGAAGTCCTCGGACACGTCCTTGATGACATAGTCGGCCGCCCCGGCGCGCAGGGCGGCGACGGCCACGCGGCCGTCCTGCGTGCCGGTGACATAGACCACCGGCGGCGGCGTCGGCAGGGCCAGGATGTCGGGCAGGACGTCCAGACCGTCGCGGCCGGGCATGTAGTGGTCCAGGGCGCAGACGTCGAACTGGCCCGTCTTCAGCGCCTCATAGCCGCTGTCGGCGTCAGGCGCGCAGGTGACCTCATAGCCGTGACGGCCGAGTTCTTTCTGGACCAGCCGGGACAGCCCCCGGTCGTCATCAATATAGAGCAGACGGATAGCGGCCCCCGATTGCGTCACCACGTCAGATCTCGGGCGCCTGCATCACGGATAAAAACAGACCCAGTTGGCGGATGGCGCCCGCGAACGCCTCATAATCCACGGGTTTGGTAATGTAGACGTTACACCCAAGGTCGTAACAGCGCTGAATTTCAACTTTATCGTCCGTCGTGGTCAAAACGACGACCGGGGCGCGGCGCAGGTTCTCGTCCGACTTGACCCGCTCCAGAATATCCGTGCCCGACATGTCCGGCAGATTGAGGTCCAGCAGGATCAGCAGCGGCCCGTCATGGCGCACCTCGTCGCTGAACAGATATTCCAGCGCCGGGTCACCGTGGTCGAAATGCACGATATCATTGGCGATATTCGCCCGCCGGATGTTCTTTTCAATGAGTTTGGCGTGGCCGTGATCGTCTTCGACCATGACGATCTTCACCGAGTGGCTCACAGGCGATCTCCTTGATAGTCACCCAGCATGGTCAGACGTTTCGGAAATTTCAAAACGAAAGTCGACCCCTCGCCAAGCTCCGATTCGACATCGATGGCCCCGCCAAGGCGCCGCACGATATTGCGCACAAAGGCCAGCCCCAGCCCCTCGCCCGGCTGGTCCTGTTTGCCTGAGCGGCGGAACAGTTCGAAAATCCGCTCATGGTCGCGGGGCGACACGCCGCGCCCGTTGTCGCTGATGCGGTATTCCAGCCAGCCGTCCGGCAGTTCCTGCCCCTGAATCTCGACGCGGATGGCGCGCCCCGCGTGCTGATATTTCACGGCGTTGTCGATCAGGTTGCCGAAAATCTGCTCAATGGCCAGACGGTCGCTTTCCAGCTGCGGCAGGTCGCCGATGATGATCTCGCCGTCTGTTTCTGCGACCTGATGGTGGACGGTGTCGGCGATGTTGCGGACCATGGCCGTGATGTTCAGCCATTCCGGCGCCAGCGCACGTCGCCCTTCGCGCGACAGGCGCAGGATGGCGTTGATCAGCCGGTCCATCTTGGCCGTGGAGGTGCGGATGAAGCCGACAGCCTCGGGCGCATCCTCGCGCACGGCGCGCATCGCCTCGGGGTCGACCAGACCGGGATGGGCCGCCTCGACCGCGACCAGCTGTTCATCCAGCTGACGGGCGACCTGCTCCAGCTCCGAGGTATAGCCCATGACGTTGACCAGCGGCGCGCGCAGGTCGTGGCTGACGATATAGGCGAAGCGCTGGATTTCCTCATTGGCGCGGGTCAGTTCGGCGGTGCGGTCGCGGACTTCGTTCTCCAGCCCGGCGTTGACGCGATCCAGCTCGAAGTGCGCCGCCTCGATCTCGGACACATAGCGCCGCACCAGCCAGACGCTGATCCCCGCCAGCACGAAAATCAGGATACCAGCCAGGGCGTTGACCGCCACCGTCACGGCCTGCGCCCACTCCGACTGACGGGTGCGTTCAGCCAGCCGCTTGGCCTCATTGGCGTCGATGGCCGCCAGTTCGACCCGCATGGCGTCCATCAGGGCCTTGCCCTTGCCGCTGCGGATCTGCGCCACCGCCTCGCCGATGCGGCCCGTCCGGGTCAGCTCGATGGTGTTGTCCATCAGCTTCAGCCGCTCATCGGCCATCGAGCGGACCTTGGCCACGCGGGCGCTGAAGCCGGGATCGTCGGCCGCCAGCTTCTCCAGACGTTCAATCACCACCGGCAGCCGGGCGACGGCGTTGTCGTGCACGCCCAGATATTCCGCCCGCGCCGTCAGCATGAAGCCGCGCTGGCCCGTCTCGGCGTCGGTCAGCAGCATCAGCATGTCCTTGGCCGCCAGACGGACCTGCTGACTGTGATCGACGGTGTCGTTGTAGTTTGAGGTCCGCTGGATCATCA
The DNA here is from genome assembly GCF_039673845.1 of Brevundimonas diminuta. Taxonomy (GTDB): domain Bacteria; phylum Pseudomonadota; class Alphaproteobacteria; order Caulobacterales; family Caulobacteraceae; genus Brevundimonas; species Brevundimonas diminuta_E. The sequence continues at coordinate 176,243 of NZ_JBDJMK010000006.1, forward strand.
CCAGCGTCGCCGTATTGACCGCCAGCAGCAGCAGCAGCGCCAGCGCCAGCAGGGCGATGATCGAGCGACTGAGGGTCGGCGTGCGCAGGAAGGCGCCAAAGGTGCGCAGGGCCGGCCGGAAGCGTTTCATATCCCGAACCTTATTCGCCGCCGGAGCCGTGTCCAGCCTTTACCGCACGATGGCCTAGACGGAGCCGACGGTCCGCAGCCGCGCCTTGGGATGAATCTCATTCTGGCTCATCACCACCGTCTGACCCCGGAAGCGTTCGATGATGGAGCGCACATAGGGGCGCACCTGCGGCCCGGTCAGCAGGACAGGGTTCTCGCCCGTCATGGCCGCGCGCTCGAACACGTCGCGGACGGCGCGGATGAAGTCCTGAAGCTTGCTGGGCGCCATGGCCAGCTGCTTGTCCTCGCCCGGCCCGACCAGACTGTCGGCGAAGGCCTGCTCCCACTCGGGCGACAGGGTGACGATGGGCAGGGCGCCGTCGTCGGCCCGGTGCTGCCAGCACAGCTGACGCGCCAGACGGCTGCGGACGTGTTCGACCAGGGTGGAGACGCTGGTGGTGTGCGGCGCCGCCTCGGCCAGACCTTCGAGGATGGCGGGCAGGTCGCGGATCGACACCTTCTCGCGCAGCAGGGCCTGCAGGACGCGCTGAAGCGTCGTCACGGTGACGACCGAGGGGATCAGTTCCTCGACCAGCTTCTGCTCCTCGCCCTTCAACTCCTTCAACAGCTTCTGCACCTCAGCGTAGGAGAGCAGCTCGGCCATATTCTCCTTGAGGATTTCGGTCAGGTGCGTGGTCAGCACTGTCGAGGGGTCGACGATGGTGTAGCCGCGGAAGGTCGCCTCTTCGCGCAGGCTTTCATCGATCCAGGTCGCAGGCAGGCCGAAGGCGGGCTCGCGCGTATGCTCGCCGGGCAGTTCGACCTGACGCCCCGCCGGGTCCATCGCCATCAGGGAGCCGAGGCGCACCTCGCCCGCCCCGGCGTCCATCTCCTTGATGCGGATGGCGTAGCCTTGATTGGACAGGCGCATGTTGTCGAGAATGCGCACGCTGGGCATGACGAAGCCGTACTCCTGGGCCAGCGAGCGGCGCAGGGCGCGGATCTGGTCCGTCAGGCGGCGCCCTTCCAGATCATTGATCAGGGCCAGCAGGGCATAGCCCAGTTCGATCTTGACCTCATCGATGGTCAGGGCGGTGGAGATCGGCTCCTCGACATCCTCCTTGGGCTTGAGGTCGACCGGCTCGGCGGGCGGGGGCTTCAGCCGGTCGCGGCCCAGCTTCCACGCCATGAAGCCCGTTCCCAGCGCCAGCGCCGCAAAGGGCAGCAGCGGCATCCCCGGGATCAGGCCGATCAGCCCCGCCGTGCCGGACACCACGCCCAGCGACACCGGATTGCTGGCCAGCTGGGCGGCGAAGGCCTTGTCGGCCGAGCCCTCGACGCCCGCCTTGGTCACAAGGAAGCCCGCCGCCACCGAGACGATGATGGCCGGAATCTGCGTCACCAGACCGTCGCCGACCGTCAGCTGGATATAGGTGTTGGCCGCATCGCCGACCGGCATTCCATGCTGCAGCACCCCGATCAGCAGGCCGCCGATGACGTTGATGAAGGTGATGATCAGGCCCGCGACCGCATCGCCGCGCACGAATTTCGAGGCGCCGTCCATGGCGCCGAAGAAGGTCGATTCCTGCTCCAGCTCCTTGCGGCGCAGCTTGGCCTGATCCTCGTTGATCAGCCCGGCCGACAGGTCGGCGTCGATGGCCATCTGCTTGCCCGGCATGGAGTCCAGGGTGAAGCGGGCCGACACCTCGGCGATGCGGGTCGCGCCCTTGGTGATGACGACGAAGTTCACCACCAGCAGGATGGCGAAGATGATGACGCCGATGATGAAGTTGCCCCCCATCATCAGCTCGCCGAAGGCCTGAATGATCTTACCCGCGCTGTCGTGGCCTTCCTGACCATTGCTGAGGATCAGCCGCGTCGAGGCCAGGTTCAGCCCCAGCCGGTACAGGGTCGAGACCAGCAGCACCGTGGGGAAGATGGCGAAGTCCAGCGGCCGCTTCATCATCACGGCCGTCATCAGGATCAGCACGCTGGACACCAGCGAGATCGCCAGCAGCAGATCCAGAAGCATCTTCGGGATCGGCAGGATCAACAGCATGATGACGCCGATGACGCCGACCGCCATGCCGACCTCGCCGCGCATCAGCCAGCCGAGCGCGTCACGCCCCGTGGGGCGCGCCATGCCGTCCTTCATCAGGGTCGGCGCGTCAGCCATGACGACGTGCGAAGGTCATGTCGCCTGATGACAGGATTCGCCAGATCTCATCCATGTCAGCCATGCCCCAGCGCCCTAAGCGCCTGCCGGGTCGCATCGGCGATGACCGCCTCGCGCTGGGCGTCGGTCGAATCCTTCGTGGCGTGGAAATAGACCGCGATGACGATGGGCTCGCCGTCGGTCGGATACAGCACGCCGATGTCATTCACCGAACCGTCGCCGCCCGTGCCGGTCTTGTGCGCGACCGTCCAGCCGGAAGGAACGCCCGCCTTCAGGCGCGCCTGCCCCGTCGGCGACGCCACCATCCATTCCAGAAGCAACCGCTTGAAAGCCGACTCGAGCGGCGAGGCCTCCGACAGGATCAGCCGCTCGATATTGCGGGCCGACTGATCCGGGGTGATCGTATCCTTGTCGCCATCGGGGCGGTTCAGTTCCGGCTCCAGCCGGTCAACGCGGGTGCTGTCGTCGCCGATGCCGCGATAGAAGGCGCGCAAAGACTCCAGCCCCCCCATTTCGCGGATCAGGATGTTGGCGGCGGGGTTGTCGCTGACCTCAACCGCGCCCTTCATCAGTTGCTCGATGGTCAGGGTCGAACCCACAGCAGGCTGCGTCAACGGCGCATGGGCGATCATGTCGGCCTGCATCACCGGAATCGCCCGGTCCAGCCGCTCCTGCCCCGCCTGAACGCGCAACAGGGTGGCGGCGGCCAGATACATCTTGAAGGTCGAGCAATAGACGAACCGCTCGTCCCCGCGCCAGTCGGCGCGCTTGCCTTGCGTCAGGACCGAGACGCCCAGACGCCCGCCATGACGGGCCTCCAGCGCCGACAGATCGAGGTCCAGAACGACGGGTTCCGCCGCCGCAGGCTCAGTCCCACGCGCGCACGCGCCCAGCGCCAGCGCGCCCGCGCCGATCAGCAGGGTGCGACGGTCGGCGCGCATCGGATCAAACCGCCGCGCCGTAGGCGGCGGCCACGCCCGACTGGGGCGCCGGGATCGGCGTGCCTGCGTCGGCGTATTCGTTCAGCTTGTTGCGCAGGGTGCGGATGGAGATGCCCAGAATGGTCGCCGCATGGGTGCGGTTGCCCAGACAGTGGCTGAGCGTGTCCAGGATCAGGGTCTTCTCCATCTCGGCGACCGTCTGGCCGACGAAGCTACGGGTCACGGCGTCGGCGGCCTGCGCCGCCTGACCGGCCACGCCCGCGTCATAGGCCGGGGCGGCAGCCGTCGCGGCGCCGTCTCCACCCAGCAGAGGACGGCCGTCTGGCAGGCGGATGGCGTCGACGTCGATCTCGGTCCCCGCCGCCAGCAGGACGGCGCGGTGCATGGCGTTTTCCAGCTCGCGCACGTTGCCGGGCCAGCGGTGGGCGACCAGGGCGCGTCTGGCGTCGACGCCGATGGCGCGCGGCGGCACGCCGTTGGCGGCGGCGTATTTCTTGACGAAGTGATCGGCCAGCACGGCGATGTCGCCGGGGCGTTCGCGCAAGGAAGGCAGACGCAGGTTCACCACGTTCAGGCGATACAGCAGGTCTTCGCGGAACGTCCCCTCGGCCACGGCCTTGGCCAGATCGCGGTTCGAGGTGGCGATGATGCGGATGTTGACCGGCACAGGCTTGGCGCCGCCGACGCGGTCGATCACCCGTTCCTGAATGGCGCGCAGCAGCTTGGCCTGAAGCCGGGCGTCCATCTCGCTGATTTCGTCCAGCAGAAGGGTGCCGCCGTCGGCCTCCTCGAACTTGCCGATCCGACGCGCCACGGCGCCGGTGAAGGCGCCCTTCTCATGGCCGAACAGTTCGGATTCCAGAAGATTGTCGGGAATGGCGGCGCAGTTGACGCTGATGAAGGCCTTGTCCGCGCGGCGCGAGTGGGTGTGCAGATAGCGCGCCATCACCTCCTTACCCACGCCGCTTTCGCCGGTGATCAGGATGGAAGCTTCCGAACGCGCCACCTGATCGGCCAGCTGGATGACGTGCTTCATCGCCGGATCGGCCGAGATCATCGGCCGTTCGTCATCGGCCACGGCGGACAGGACGGCGGCGATCAGATCCGCCTCGGGCGGCAGGGGGATGAACTCCTTGGCCCCGGCGCGGATGGCGTCGGCCGCCTCGCGGGCGTCGGCGTCGACGCCGCAGGCCACGACCGGCACATGGATGCGCTCGGCGTCGTTGGCGGCGATCAGGGCGGCGATGTCGATGCGGTAATCGACCATCAGCAGGTCGGCGCCCTGCCCCCGGCGCAGTTGCTCGGTCGCCTGATCGGCGCGCTCGACGTGCTGGACCTTGGCGCCGTGCGCCATGGCCATCTTTACCGCCGTCGCCAGCTGGCCGCTTAGTCGGCCCACCACCAGAAGACGCATCGCCCTACTCCTTCAGATCCTGTCCGTGACGGGGCGGCCGATCAGGCGCCCGTGTCCTCGGTCTTGATGATTTCCGTCATGGTGACGCCCAGCCGATCCTCGACAACCACGACCTCGCCGCGCGCCACCAGCCGGTTGTTGACGAAGATGTCGATCGCCTCGCCGACCTTGCGGTCCAGTTCGAGCACCGAGCCCTTGTTCAGTTTCAGCAGCTGGGCGACCGACATATGCGCCTTGCCCAGCACGGCCGAGATGTTGACCGGCACGTCGAAGACCGGCGCCAGATCGACAGCGGACTTCTCGCCGCCGTCATCGGCCAGGTTCAGAGCCGTGGACTCGCCGAATTCCTCAAGCGATAGATCGTCGGTGGCCATCAGAAGCCCCTCCTGTCATGAGCGCCGCCTGCAGGGGGCGGCTCGGCATGGCCCGCTTCTGCGGCCAGTGCGGCGTCGAGGGCGGCGGCCACGCGGCCCTCCGCCTCGGCCGGATCGAATTCAGCCCGCCCGTCGGCCCATTCCAGCGCAAAGGCGGCGGCGGGCAGATGCGGCTCATCCCGGAACACCACCAGACCGGAAAAGCCGGACTGGGCGCACAGGGCCTCGATCTGGGCGCGGCCGTCCTCATCCAGGCCGGAGGCGCGGACCAGAAGGCGCGGCGTGGCGTCCATCTCCTGCGCCAGCGCCTCGATGGCGGCCTCCAGCGGGCGGCGCGGGAAACGCTCAAAGGCGGCCGAGCCGATCACCCTCCCGGCGGCCAGCGCCAGTTCAGCGGATTCGCGACGGTGCGCCTCGGCCACATCGCGCAGGGCGGTCGCCGCCTGCGACACCGTCTGCGCCACGATGGACAGGGCCTCGGCGCGCAGGGCCTCGACCTCGTTCAGCGCCTGCTGCCGGGCCTCCAGACGCGCCTGCGCGACCAGAGCCTCGACCTCGGCCGGTGCGAACGAGCGCTTGGTCGGCTGCCAGCTGGAGGCGCGCAGCACGGCGCCGTCGGCCCCGAACTCGGTGTCGAAGGCGAAGGGGACGGCGTTGGAGGTCTGTGCGGTCATGTCAGTAGATCAACTCGTCGTCGCCGCCCTGTCCGGCCAGCATGATGTCGCCGCGCGCCGCCAGATCCTTGGCCACCTGCACCATGGCCATCTGGGCGCTGTCGACGTCCTTGAGGCGGACAGGCCCCATGGAATCCATGTCTTCGCGCATGATCTTCGAAGCGCGCTCGGACATGTTGGAGAAGAACATCTCCCGCAGCGGATCGGACGCCCCCTTCAGCGCCAGCGCCAGCTGATCCTTCTCGACCGCGCGCAGCAGGGTCTGCACCCCGCCCGGGTCCAGACGCGACAGGTCCTCGAACACGAACATCAGGGCGCGGATGCGTTCGGCCGCATCGCGGTTGCGTTCCTCCAACGCGCCGATGAATCGGGCCTCGGTCTGGCGGTCGAAGCTGTTGAAGATGTCGGCCATCAGTTCGTGCGAGTCGCGCTTGGACGTGCGCGCCAGATTGGACATGAACTCGCTGCGCAGGGTCTGTTCGATCTTGTCGAGGATGTCGCGCTGGACCGGCTCCATCCGCAGCATCCGCTGGACGCATTCCAACGCGAAGTCTTCCGGCAGGGCCGTCAGCACGCGCGAGGCGTGGTCCGGCTTGATCTTCGACAGGACCACCGCGACCGTCTGCGGGTATTCGTTCTTCAGATAGTTGGCGAGGACGGCCTCATTCACATTGCCGAGCTTGTCCCACATGGTGCGCCCGGCCGGGCCGCGGATTTCCTCCATCAGGGCGTCGACGCGGTCGCCCGGCATGAAGGAGGCCAGCAGACGCTGCGTCTGCTCATACGACCCCATCAGCGAGCCGGACCCGCCGATGCCGGAAACGAACTCAACCAGCACCTCTTCGACCACGGCGGCGGTGACCGTGCCCAGCCCCGCCATGGCCTGAGAGACTTCCTTGATCTCTTCGTCGTCCAGTTGCTGCCACAGGGCGGTGTGCTCTTCGCCCAGAGACAGCAGAACGACGGCGGCCTTTTCAGGCCCCGTCAGCTTGCGCGCGTCATCGACCGCCGCGCTTTTTGAAACCAGCCGCGCCGCCATCAGGTTTCATGCATCCAGGCGCGCAGGATCGCCGTGGATTCCTCTGGGTGGCTGTCGACGAAATCGGCGACCTTCTTGATCGAGGACGCCTTCACCTGCCCCTCGATGCGGGCGATGTCGATGCGCTGCTCCATGTCGCTGGGACCGGGCAGCATGGGCGCGCCGCCCGGCAGGGTTCCGCCGACGATCTGGGTGTCCAGCGCCGTGACCGGAATGCCGTTCGCCCCGGCCAGAGCCGAAACGCCGCCCTGCCCCGTCGCCGCCTTCAGCAACGGACGCACGACGAAGAAGATCAGCAGCAGGCCCGTGACCAGCAGCACCAGCAGCTCAACCCCGCGCATGATGTCGTTCTTGTCGAAGGCGAACAGGGAGGATCCCTTCTCCTCGCCCGGCGCCGCCGAGGGCTCGCGGTTGAAGCGGACGTTGACGACCTCCAGCTTGTCGCCGCGCGCCTCGTCGATGCCGACAGCGGCGGCGACCAGGGCCTTGATCTGCTGCACTTCCTCTTCGGTGCGGGCGGCGTAGGCGGGCTCGCCCTTGCCGTCGGCGGCCGGGGTGTATTTGCCGTCGACCGCGACCGAGACGGACAGCTTCCGGACCTCGCCCGGCTCCTTCACCGTCGTCGTCGTGGTGTTGGAGATTTCGTAGTTGGTCGTCTCGGTGTTCTCGGCGCGGGTCGAGCCGAGCGGCGTGGCGTTCGGCGCCTCGCCGCCGGGAATGTTGTTCGTTGCGGTGACGCCGCCGTCCTGCTGGCCGGTCGTGTCCTGCGACTGGCTGCCGTTGGTCGAGGTCGAGCGCACGACCTGACCGTCCGGGTCGAACTTCTGCTCTTGCGTCGTCGAACGGCTGTGGTCGATGTCGGCCGTCACCTGCACCCGCGCGGCGCCCGCGCCGACAACGCCCTCGACGATGTCCTTGATGCGGGCCTGCATCTGGGCCTCGGTCGAGGCCTTGGCCGCCTCGGCGGTGGCCGAGGTGAAGCCCGTCTCTTCCGAACCCGCCGCCAGGGTGCGGTTGGCCTGATCCGTCACCGTGACCTTGTCCGGCTTCAGGTTCGGCACGGACGAGGCGACGACGTTGCGGATGGCCCGCACCTGATCCGCCGTCAGGTCGCGGCCCGACAGACCCACCACCACGGCGGCGGTCGGGTCGATGGCGGCCGCCTGAAACATCTCACGACGCGGCATGGTGATGTGGACGCGGGCCGAGGAAATGCCGCGCATCGACATGATGGTGCGCGCCAGCTCGCCCTGCAGGGCGCGCTGTTCGTTCAGGTTCTGCTGAAACTCGGTCTGGCCCAGCACCGACTGGTTGTCGAAGATTTCGTAGCCGACGCTGCCCGAGGTCACGAGCCCCTTGCCCGCCAGCATCAGGCGCGCCGTGCCGACCTCGTCGCGGCTGACGAAGATGGTCGAGCCGTCGCCCTTGGAGGAATATTTAATGCCCGCCTGATTCAGGGCGGCGCTGATCTCGGACGCCTCGCGCAGGTCGAGATTGGAGTAAAGCAGGGCGTCCGGCGCATGGCCCACGCGCAGCATGACGGCGACCAGAACGGCCGCCACGCCCGCGGCGACGCCCAGAATGGCGGCCAGGCGTCCGATGCCGAACTTCTTCAAAGCTTCCGCGAAGCCGCCCACGCCATGCCCCTGCACACACGGGCCGAAGCGACCCGCTAGGCAGAAACTGCCGCCTGCATGGTAAATGCGGCGTTAAGAGGCGTTAAAGAGATAGGAATCCGCAGCCCCTCTCCCGATGGGAGAGGGCTTGAGCGCACGAGAGCGCAGCGATCGTTCTGGCGCAAAGGGGTGAGGGTTCGCGATCGATGAGTTCGCGCGACGGCTGACGCCGACTGACGGGACAAGCCCCTCACCCTTTCACCTTAACCAATCGCCTTCGGCTCTTGGAGGCTCAAGCCCTCTCCCGCCGGGAGAAGGAAGGCAAATGCGCAAAAGAAAAAGGGGCTGCGGGACCATCACGCCCCGCACCCCCTTCGGCGCCCCCGGCGCCCGCCCGCCGTCCGAAGACGGCAGGCTATCTTGTCGAAGGTCTTAGACCTTCTGGGCCTCGGCCTTCTTGTCGGCGGCGGCCTTGATGCGGGCCTCGGCGATGGCGTCGGCGATCAGGTGGGTCGGCTTGTTCTCGGACACCGAACGCTCGAGGATTTCCTCGAAGGTTTCCATCAGGCGCGACAGCTTGCCTTCGACCCACGAGGCGTCATAGGCGCCGCCGGTCTGACGGGCGTTCATTTCCGAGGCGACGTTGATGATGCCGCCGCCGTTGATGACGTAGTCCGGCGAATACAGGATGCCGCGCTTGAACAGCGCGTCGCCGATGTCCGGGGTGGCCAGCTGGTTGTTGGCGGCGCCGCACACGGCCTTGACCTTCAGGCGATCCAGCGTCTGCGGGTTCAGCGTCGCGCCCAGGGCGCACGGGGCGTAGATGTCGGCGGCGACGTCATAGATGGCGTCCGGGGCGACGATCTCGGCGCCGGTCTTGGCGGCCACGGCTTCCAGGTTGGCCTGGTTGACGTCGGTGATGATCAGCTTGGCGCCGGCCTTGTGCAGCTTCTCGGCCAGATAGGCGCCGACGTGGCCCACGCCCTGCAGGGCGACGGTCAGTCCGGTCATGTCGTCCTGTTTGAACAGGCGGCGCGCGACGACCAGGTTCGAGCGGAACACGCCCTCAGCCGTGACCGGGCTGGGATCGCCCGAGGCTTCCGGGCCGTCCTTCAGGCCCAGGACGTATTCGGTGACCTTGCGCGCTTCGGCGATGTCCTCGACCGAGGTGCCGACGTCTTCGGCGGCGTAATAATGACCGCCCAGACCGTTCAGATAGCGGCCAAAGGCGTGGAACAGTTCGGGCGACTTCTGGGTGCGGCTGTCACCGATGATGACCGACTTGCCGCCGCCCATCTCCAGATCGGCGATGGCGTTCTTGTAGCTCATGCCCTTGGACAGGCGCAGCACGTCTTCCAGCGCCTCGGCCGAGGAAGCGTAGTTCCACATGCGGGTGCCGCCGACGGCCGGGCCGCGTGCGGTCGAGTGCACTGCAACAATAGCCTTCAGGCCGGTTTTCTCGTCAAAGAAGGCGTGAACGCCTTCATGGTTCGCGAAAGAGGGAGATTCAAACAGCGTCGTGCCCATGACAGGCCTTTCCTGGGTATTTTTTGTGCGCATGGACATACGCGCCCCTCGCCGAAACGGCAAGCACGTCCATACATCGGCGCCCGGCTTCAGCGCCCCCTGCGGATTTCGCCCGTCATTTCCGTTATTTCTGCGAACGAAGGCGCCGTCAGCTCCAGGCCGTCAGCGCCGGCTTCGCCCTCTCAAAGCGCGCCATGACCCACCGCCGCGCCGGCGTCTCGAACAGCTTCCAGCACAGCCAACTGGCGACCAGCATCCCCGCCAGCCAGATCACGCCGATCAGAGGCGACGGCTCCAGGAACGGGATTCGCTTCAGCACCACGCTGGTCGCTTCCAGCAGGGAGCCATGCAGCAGATAGATGGAATAGGACGCGCCACCCAGCACCACGCCCGGCCCTACGCTGAGAATGCGCGGCGCCGACACGGCCGTCATCCACACGACCGCCGGGAAGACGACGGCCAGCAACAGCAACTCGACGCCCAGCACGGTGAAGCGCCGATCCAGCACGACATAGGCCGCCACGACCATGACCAGCGCCAGCGCGCCCAGCGCCATCATCGGATGCGCCACCCCCTGCCCCTGCGACCGCGCCAGGAAACCGCGCGCCACCATCATGCCCAGGCAGAAACCGGTCAGCGCGCGCAGCCCCCCGATATGGAAGTTGGCCAGTTGCCAACCGCCGTCCACCGACCCCATCGGCCAGGTCGCCGCCGCCAGAGCGACCAGCGCAGCCGCCCCGACGACGGGCAGGAACTTCAGGCCCGCCTTCGCCCAGACGACGAAGACGAGCGACATCACCATTTCCCAGAAAATCGACCAGCCCAGATCGACATAGGGGAACAACACCCCCGCATCATGCAGCCCAGTCGTATTCAACATCGCCGGTATCATCAGCAGGCCGCTGATCAACGCATAGATCGACGTCCCCAGCTCTGCGCCCAGATTGCCGTTCGCGGCCAGCCACAGGGTCGTCAGGGCGAATCCCATCAGCGTCGCCAGTACATAGAGGGGATAGAGCCGCGCCACGCGCCTGAGCATAAAGCCCCGGGCATCCATCGGCCGCTGGGCGCCGGGCAGCAGCAAATGGGCATAGCGATAATAAAGAACAAAGCCGCTCAACACGAAGAAGAAGTCGACCGCCACATAGGCGTGCGGCGCCAGGGCGCTGAGCCCGAACAACGGCGTGGCGTGCATCAGGCAGACGGACAGGGCGGCCAGCCCTCGCAGACTGTCAAGCGCGGGCAGATGAGGACGAGAGACGTTCATCCGCATCGCCTACGACAATCGCGGTTATCATATGTTCAATATTGGAGCAGCTTCGCCATTCAATGCGGTTCGCCGCCCGCCTGCAGGCTTGGCAGCACCGGCGGCGCACCTGAAGGCAGAGGGCGCGATGGATCGCGCAGCCACGATTCCACATCGGCGAACATGACCTCGGCCTGAAGGTCGCGGTTCAGGATGTGCCAGCCGTGGGCGTAGTAGCCGGTCGTCAGGTTCGGCCGCTCGCCGGCCTGCTCCAGCGCGCGGCGCATGGGGGCTTTAGTGATGATCTGGTCGTTGGCACCGTACAGCAGCAGCGTCGGCTTTTCGACATGGCCCAGACGCCGCGTCGCCGTCTCCATCAGATCGACCAGCCCATAGAGGGAATCAAACCGCGTCGACAGGATCGACAGCGGGTCGCGGCCGTTGCGGATCAACTCCAGAGTATTGTCCGAGGCGCGGATGTTGCGCACGGCGAACGACGGCGGCTCGACTACCTTGGCGCCCATCAGGCGCGCTGCGGCCCACAGGCCCGTGCGGTTGAAGACGCTCTGGCTGGACCAGCCCCAGACGCCCGGCGCCAGCAGCACCACGCGATCGGCGTCCGGCGGCGTGTCAGAGCCGAAGGCGGCGATGGCGGACGAGCCGCCCATGCTTTCGCCCGCCACCACGATCAGGGCGCCCGGCCTTTGCGCGCGGACAAGAGCGACGATGGTGCGCAGGTCTTCGCTGGTCAGGCTTTCAGCGGCGAACTCGCCTCGGTGCGGCGCAAGGCCGAAGCCGCGCTGGTCATAGGCCCAGGTCTCGATGCCGCGCTGCGCCCACCACGGCCCGGCGAAGCGGAAGGAGGCGTAGTGGTCGTTGAACCCGTGCAGGGCGATAATGACAGCCCACGGCGCCTGATCTTCCGGGCTCCAGCGCAGATAGGGCAGCCGCGCCCCGTCCTGCACCACAAAGGCGCCGCGTCCCAGGGTTCCTTCCTCGATACGCGGGCCAGCAAAGCCTGCAGGCGGCGTCAGCGGCAGCTGGACGTGCGGCGTGGCGCAGGCGGACAGGGCGAGGGAAAGAAGCACGGCGCACCATCGTCGTCCTTCTCCCCTTGTGGGAGAAGGTGGATCGCGAAGCGAGACGGATGAGGGGTCGGTCGACGGCGCCCTCGCCATCAACCGCTTGAGACGCTGATAGAGCCCCCTCATCCGAGCGCCTCCGGCGCCCACCTTCTCCCACAAGGGGAGAAGGAAAGATCGATGTGTCACGCCAGCATCTCCTTCACCCGCCGCCGAAGGTAGGGCAGAATCTCCGCCTCGAACCACGGATTTTTCTTCAGCCACGCCGTATTGCGCCACGACGGGTGCGGCAGCGGCAGGACAGCGGGCGCATAGTCTCGCCAGGCACGGACCGTCTCGGTCATGTTCGCTTTGGCCGCCGCGCCCAGCGCCCACGTCTGCGCATAACCGCCGACCAGCAGGGTCAGTTCGACATTCGGCAGTTCAGCCAGCAGGCGCGGCCGCCACAGCTCGGCGCAACGGCGCGGCGGCGGATAGTCGCCGCCCTTCGGATCGGTGCCGGGAAAACAGAAGGCCTGCGCCGCGACGCCAAGGCGCGGATCGCCGTAGAAGGTCGCCTCGTCCACGCCCATCCAGTCGCGCAGGCGAACCCCGGACGGGTCGGTGAACGGCAGGCCGCTTTCATGCACCCGACGCCCCGGCGCCTGACCGCAGATCAGCAGGCGCGTTTCAGGCGCGACCATGACCACCGGGCGCGGCGTGTGCGGCAACTGCCCCAGACACGCCCGGCAGGCGCGGATTTCGGTCAGGACCTCGTCCAGACCGTTGTCCGGTTCAGTCGAAATCGTCATCCGACGCTTCGACCGGCGGCAGGGCCGCAAGCGCGGCGGCCGTCTCGGCCTCGGTCGGCAGCCGCAGGCGGATCACGCCGCGGAAGTTGTTGGGATCGACGACCTTGCCCTTCTTGGTGATGGTCAGCCGGCCCTGACGCATCAGGCCCAGCGCGGTCGCCTTCACCTTGGGCAGCATGCGTTGCCACTGCTCGGGCTGCAGTTCCTTGGCCACATCGGCCGGTTCGATGCTCTTGCCGCCGACGTTCTTGGGGTCGGCCTTGGCCAATTTTTCGAAAATGGCCGCTTCGATTGGATCGCTCATAGGGGCTATATGCTGCACTGCAGGATCGGAAAGAAGGCAAAACCGACATGGCCGAGATAATCACCGTCACCGAAGGCGAGTTCGCCGGTTGGCAGACCTATAATCTGCGCGACACCTTCGACGTGGTGGTCGGCCCCTTCTATGGCAAGCCCGACCCCGACGGCCATATGCGCTGCGCCTTCCGCGCCGAGCAGAAGCACATGAACTCGGGCGGGCGGATGCACGGCGGCTGTCTGATGACCTTCGCCGACATCGCCATGTTCCAGATCGCCTATCAAGAGATGGAAGGCGCCTCGGGCGTGACGGTCCAGCTGGATTCGGCCTTCATCGACGGCGCCTATGTCGGCGAACTGATCGAGGCGACCGGTCAGGTCACCAAGGCGGGCAAGAGCCTGATCTTCGTGCGCGGCCAGATCACCACGGGCGAGCGCATCCTGATGACCTTCTCGGGCGTGATCCGCAAGTTCACCCGGCGCGACTGATCCGCGTCGCCAGCGCCAGCATCAGCGCGAACCCTGCGGCGGGCCACAGGGCGATCAGCCCCAGCCCCTGATAGACCAGTGCGCCCAGAACGGCCCCGCCGCACAACCCCGCCCACAGCACCAGATAGGGGCGGAAGTCGAAGGGATCGCCGCCGCGCACGGCCGCCGCCAGGGCGTGTCCCGTCTTGACCAGGGTTCCGGTCATATAGGTCAGGCTGACCCCGACCTCGCCGTCGCGCAGGAAGACCGAGTTCTCGACCGCCATGGCCAGAACCATCAGGCCGATGGCCAGCGGCGCCGCGCCTGCGCCCGCCGCTGCGGCCGCGCCGGCCAGCAGCACCGCCTCCAGCGCCAGCACGCGACTGCGCGAACGCGGCCCCTGCGCGCCCGCGATCAGGGCGCCGATCATGGCCCCCACGACGAACAGGATCAGTATGGCCGCGACCTCAAGGGCCGCGCCCCAACGCCCCTCGGCCAGACTGACCGCCATGCGCGTAGTGTTGCCGCTCATGAAGGAGACGAACACCCCGCCCAGATGCAGGAAGCCCAGACTGTCGACATAGCCCGCCAGCCCCGCCAGCAGCAGGGCCAGCCACCGATCCGATCCGCTCAGCGTGCGCAAGGCCGGATCACATTCCCGCCGCCGCCGCCGGGCGGGCGCGGCACGTCTCCAGCCAGCGGGCCAGATGCGTCAGTTCCTCGGGCGGGCGGTATTTGACCAGCCGGGCGAAATCCAGCCCCACGGCCCCGACGATGTCGGCGATGGTGAAGCGGTCGGCGGCGATGAACTCATGATCCGCAAGATGCCGGTCCAGCGTCTTCATGAAGCGTTCGGCGCCCAGACGGTTATACTCGGCGACCTGCGGCTGGGGCGCCTCCAGCGCCGCCAGCGCCGGATGGGTGAAGCGCACGTTCAGCATCATCGGATTGGCCAGATACATCTCGCACCGCCGCATCCACATCTCGATGATCGCCTGCTCCTTCGGATCGCGCCCGAACAGGTTCGGCTCGGGATGGAGGGCCTCCAGATAGCGGCAGATGGCGATGGATTCCGTCAGGCAGGTCCCGTCGTCCAGTTCCAGCGCCGGGACGTGCGGCACGCCGAACTTGTCGCGATAGGCCGGGGTGCGGTGCTCGCCCGCCAGCAGTTCGATCTCGACCCGCTCAACGTCAGCCACGCCCTTCTCGGCCATGACCCAGCGGACACGGCGTGGATTGGGCGCGCGGCGGCTTTCATAGAGCTTCATCAGAGGGTCCCTTCGGCTGCCCTCCGAAACGCTACTAGGCGAAGACGGCGGCGGGCAAGGCCCCGACGATGCAGGCCGTCATCAGGGTGGCGAGGAAGCCCGCCAGCAGCGCCTTCCACACCAGACCCAGCACCTCTTCGCGCCGCTCGGGCATCAGCACCGACAGGCCGGTGACGGTGATGCCGACCGAGCCGATATTGGCGAAACCGCATAGCGCATAGGTCATCAGCATCCGGGTGCGCTCGCTCATGTCGGCGACCGGGACCTTGCCCAGCTCGATGAAGGCGACGAACTCGGTCAGGGTCAGTTTGACCCCCAGCAGCCAGCCGGCCTTCTGGGCGTCGGCCCATTCCACGCCGGTCAGCCAGGCCACCGGCGCGAACAGCCAGCCCAGAATGCGCTCGACCGTCAGCGGATCTCCGGCGACGACAAAACCGCCCAGAATAATGTTGGCCAGCGCTACCAGGGCCACGAAGACGATCAGCACGGCCGAGATGTTCAGCACCACCATCAGGCCGTCGGACGTGCCCTTGACGATGGCATCGACGGCGCTGTCGTATTTCAGGGCCGAGTTGTAGTCGGCAACCGCCCCGCCCTCGCCGGGCTTTTCAGGGATGATGACGCGGGCCAGCATCACGCCCGCGGGCGCCGAAACGATCGAGGCCACCAGAACGTGGCCCGCCGCATTGCTGAGCACCGGCGACAGGATGGTCGCATAGGCCACCATGGTCGAACCGGCCACCGTCGCCAGACCCACCACCATCATCAGGAAGACTTCCGACCGGGTCAGCTTGTCCAGATAGGCGCGGATGACGATGGGGCTCTCGATCATGCCCAGAAAGATGTTGGCCGCCACCGCCAGCGCCGAGGCGCCGCCCAGCCCCATCGTCTTCTGGAACACGAAGCCGAAGCCCAAAGTGATCCACTTCAGGATCTTCCAGTGCCACAACAGGGCCGACAGGGCCGAGATCACCAGGATCAGCGGCAGCACATTGAAGGCGAAGGTGAACAGCGCCCCTTCATTGGCGACGGCGTAGGGCTGATCCCCGCCCGCCAGGTAGCCGAAGACGAAGCGCGTCCCCTGTTCGGTCGCCGCCTCCAGTCCGCTGACCGCATTATTGACGGCGTCCAGCACCACTTGCGACCCCGGAATGGCGAAGGTCGCCAGCACCAGACCGGCCTGCACCAGCACCGCCCCGATCGCCAGTCGCCAAGGAAAGGCGCGCCGGTTCTCGGAGATCGCCCAGCAGACGGCGACGATGACGACCAGACCGAACAGGCTCTGGAGGTTCAGGAGACTGAACATGGGAAAGGCGGCTCCGCGACCGGCGCTATGGGAGCCGGTTTCTCAAATGCGCATCAACGACAGCAGGACGCCGCTGGCAAGAGGGATAGGGAAAACTGCGAGACACTTCCCTCTCCCGATGGGAGAGGGCTTGAGCCTCCAAGAGCGAAGCGATTGGAACAGGCGAAAGGGTGAGGGTCCGCGGCTGAAGTCGGCGGAAAGCCGTCGCGTTACGGCTGACGCCGACTGAAACCCTAACCCCTCACCCTTTGGCTGCTACGCGCCGCCCTTCGGGTCGCGCCAGAACGACGGCTGCGCCGCCGTGCGCTCAAGCCCTCTCCCACCGGGAGAGGGACGCTGATCACAGCTGGCCGCGAACCAGCTTGCCGTAGTCTTCCATGAAGCCCAGCGACAGCGCGCCCGGCGTGAAGCGGTAATCGCCCACCTGCCCCACCGGCGTGATCTCTGCCGCCGACCCGGTCAGGAAGCATTCGGAGAAGTCGGCCAGTTCTTCCGGCAGGATGTCGCGCACCACGACCTCGGTCCCGCGCGCGGCAGCCATCTCGATGATGGTCTGGCGCGTGATGCCGTCCAGGATGTGATCGACACGCGGCGTATGCAGGACGCCGTCCTTGACGAAGAAGACGTTGGCGCCGGTCGCCTCGGCCACATAGCCGCGCCAGTCCAGCATCAGGGCGTCGGCGAAGCCGCGCTTCTCCGCCGCCGTCTTGGACATGGTGCAGATCATGTAGAGCCCGCCCGCCTTGGCCGTCGACGGCGCCGTGGCCGGGTCGGGGCGGCGCCATTTGGCCCACTCCAGCGCGATGCCCTTCTTCTTGACCTCGGGGTCGAAATAGCTGGGCCAGTCCCAGGCGGCGATGGCCATGTGGACCTTGCTGCCCTTGGCCGAAACGCTGAGATGCTCCGCGCCCAGATAGGCCACCGGGCGGATGTAGCACTCGGTCAGGCCGTTGCGCGCGCAGGTTTCCTTGCAGGCTGCGTCGATCTCGGCCACGCTATAGGGTATCTCGAAGTCGAGCAGTTCGGCCGAGCGCTTCAGGCGCTGGCTGTGAGCTGTCAGCTTGAAGATTTCACCGCCATACATACGCTCACCCTCGAATACCGACGAGCCGTAGTGAAGGCCATGGGTCAGAACGTGCGTTTTTGCTTCCCTCCAGGGAACAAATTCCCCGTCAAACCAGATCCAGCCGTCACGATCGTCGAAAGGAACGAAGGCCATTGAATAACGTCTCCCGCGCTAAGTATTCGGTTAGACGCCTGTCGCGCGCCATCGTCAACGCCGCATTGCGAGGAGAATCGCTATGAGCATGGTCGACCCTCGCCCCAACAGCCGTTCCGGCCCCATCGCCCCCGCCGGCAGCGGGCGGCATATTCTGGTCGTCGACGACGATGACCGCATCCGCGAACTGCTCAAGGAGTTCCTGTCTCGCGAGGGCTATCGCGTCACCGGCGCGGCCCACGCGGGCGCCGCGCGCCGCATGGTCGAACTGATCGAGTTCGACCTGATCGTGCTGGACGTCATGATGCCGGGCGAAAGCGGCTTCGACCTGACCACCTGGATCCGCAGTCAGGCGGCCCTGTCCAAGACGCCCGTGCTGCTGCTGACGGCCAAGGGCGACCCGGACGACCGGATCGAGGGCCTGTCGCGCGGCGCCGACGACTATATGTCCAAGCCCTTCGACCCGCGCGAACTGGCGCTGCGGATCGAGGCCATCCTGCGCCGCACCGGCGGCAAGCTGATGACGCCGAAGGAAATCCGCATGGGCTCGGCCGTGTTCGACATGGAGCGGCTGGAGCTGACCCGCGACGGCGCCCTGCAGCGCCTGACCGAGGCCGAGGCCCAATTGCTCAAGACGCTGGCCACCCACGCCCACTCCCCGGTCGAGCGCATGACCCTGTCGCCGGATACGGCCGACATCACCGGCCGTGCCGTGGACGTTCAGGTCACCCGCCTGCGCCGCAAGCTGGAGGACGACCCCAAGAACCCGCGCTATCTCCAGACGGTGCGCGGCATCGGCTATATGCTGGCGCCGGACTGACGACGCAGTGCGCGCTCTATTTCCGTCATCCCCGGGCTTGTCCCGGGGATCCATAGACTCAGACGGCGGCCACTGTGCGCTGTCGTCAACGGCGGCGTTTATGGATGGCCGGGACAAGCCCGGCCATGACGGGATCGGGAGAAGAACGACCATGACGCAGGCCATGGTCACGATCGACAGGACGCCCCCATGCGGCTGATGCCGTTCAACGTCTGGACGCGCTGGATCAAGCGCCGGGTGCCGACCTCCCTGTGGGGGCGCTCGCTGCTGATCATCGTCCTGCCGGTGCTGATCATGCAGGCGGCGGTGACCTGGGCCTTCTTCGACGCCCACTGGCAGGCGGTGACCGCGCGCCTGTCCGAGGGCCTGGCGGGCGATGTGGCCTGGGCCGCCGAGAGCTATCGCGATGATCCGACCCCCGCGAACATGGCCCTGATCGCCGAACGCGCCGAGCGCTCGATGCAGTTGTCCATCGCCTTCCAGCCCGCCGCCGAACTGCCGGACGAAGAACGGCGCGGCGCCCTTGGTCTGGTCGACCGGACGATGGAGAAGGCCCTCGCCTCACGGCTGGATCAGCCCTTCTGGTTCGACACCACCCGCTACCCCGCCTATGTCGACATTCGCGTGCAGGAGGCGGGCGGCGTCCTGCGCATCATCGCCCCGCGTGAGCGCGCCGTGGCGACCCAGGCCCACATCTTCGTCCTGTGGCTGATGATCGCCACCGTACTGCTGCTGGCCGTGGCGGTGCTGTTCATCCGCAATCAGGTCCGCGCCATCGAACGTCTGGCCCACGCCGCCGAAGCCTTCGGCCGGGGCGAGAGCGTGCCGCGCTTCAAGCCGCACGGCGCGCGCGAGGTGCGGGCCGCCGCCAGCGCCTTTCTGGACATGCGCTCGCGCATCCAGCGCCATATCGACCAGCGCACGGCCCTGCTGGCCTCGGTCAGCCACGACCTGCGCACGCCCCTGACCCGTCTGCGCCTCGAACTGGCCCTGGCCCCGCCCTTCAAGCGCGCCGAGGCGATGAAGGGCGATCTGGACGAGATGGAGCACATGATCGACGAATACCTGGCCTTCGCGCGCGGCGAAGCCGGGGAAGCCGCCCAGACCATCTCCGTCCCCGAAATGCTGCGCCGCGCCGCCGCCGACGCCCGCCGCTCCGGCGCGGCGGCCGAGGTCGAAGCCCCCGACGACCTGAACATGCTGGCCCGCCCGCTGGCCTTCCGCCGGGCGATCAACAATCTGGTCGGCAACGCCGCCTCGCACGGCGAACAGGTGCGCCTGAGCGCCCGCCCCCTGCCCTCGGGCGGGCTGGAGATCACGGTCGAGGACGACGGCCCCGGCATCCCCGACGACATGCACGAAGAAGCCTTCCGCCCCTTCTCGCGCCTCGACGCCTCTCGCAATCAGAACCGCAAGGGGGTGGGTCTGGGCCTGGCCGTCGCCCGCGACGTGGCCCGCAGCCACGGCGGCGACATCACCCTTGGCCGCAGCGACCTGGGCGGCCTGAAAGCCTCCATCCGCCTGCCTGCAGAGCGCCGCGCTCTTTAAATCGGCATGACACCTAAGGTGAAGCCCTGCCTTATGCCTTCTATTGCGCTTGAGCAGGAACCATGATGACGCCCGACCTGCCTGCTCCCCTCGCCGCCTTGCTGGAGGGGTATGGCGTCAGTCCCGACGACGTCGGCCGCTCTGGCGCTACGGTCCTGTTGCTGGATCATCCTCAGCGGCCGCCGCTGGTGCTGAAGCTGGAGGACCGCTCGCCGCTGGAAGAGCTGCCGCAGGAGACCCAGCGGATGCGCTGGCTGCGCGCGCAGGGGCAGCCTTGTCCCGAGGTTGTGGCGACCCATCAGGACGAGCGCTGCAACGCCCTGTTGATGAGCCGCGCCGCCGGGCGTGACCTGTCCGTGCTCGGTCCCGATCAGCCGCTGCGCTGCGTCGAGCATCTGGCCGACGCCCTGCGTCGCCTGCACGCCCTGCCGGTCGAGGCCTGCCCCTTTGATCAGAGTCTCGACGTCCTATTGGCCAGGGCGGCCGCGCGCATCGCCGCCGACGCGGTCGATCTGGAAGACTTCTATGAGAACCGCTCAGACCAGACGCCGCAGCAGCTGCTCGACCTGCTGCACAGCAACCCGCCCGCGACAGAGGATAAGGTCGTGACCCACGGCGACGCCTGCTTTCCCAACTTCATCGTCGAGGGCGACGACCTGACGGCCTTCATCGATCTGGGCCGATTGGGCGTGGCGGACCGGCATCAGGATCTGGCCCTGGCCGCGCGCAGCATCGAGATGAACCTGGGCGGCCAGTGGCTGGCGGCCTTCCATGCGCGCTATGGGCTGGAGCCGGACCCGGCCAGGCTCGAATTCTATCGCTTGATGGACGAGTTTTTCTGAGCAGGCGCCCTTTCCACGGCCCCGCTTCACGCGATTGACAAGAGCCGCAACTAGACGGACGGCTGCACGCTTTCCTCCCTCGACTTCACGCCCTGAAGGATGATCCATGAAACCGTTCCTGCGCCTCGCCTCCGTCCTGACGATCGCGACCTCGGCCTTGCTGGTCGCCGCGTGCGAGAACAAGGAGTCGGAGCAGGCTGAGGCGACAGCTCCGGCCGAGGGCGCCCCGGCCGCCGCAACCGGACCGTTCGACGTGAGCAGCGTGGCGCTGTCCAGCGCCAATCTGGGCGACTTCCCCTATCTGCGCCTGCCCGAGGGCTACAAGCTGCAGAACAGCGAGACGCACGACTTCGCCGACTTCCCCTTCTGGAGCGGCGCGCGTTTCGAGATGGTCGAGGGCCGTGTCCACCAGACCCAGATCACCAACGACAGCGGCAAGAGCTTCTCGCGGCTGGAGCTGCTGCGGAACATGGAGCACGCCCTAAAGGAAGCGGGCGCCGTGCGCATCTTCGACGGCCAGATTCCCAATGAGGCCGCCCACGCCCTGCCCGAGGCCGTGCAGATGGCGGCGCTGAACGGCATCGGCGACATCTATAACAACCCGTCGCAGACCTGGATCATCCGTCAGGCCGACCGCACCGTCTGGGTCCACCTGTATGTCGGCAGCGAGTCCGGCTCTCTGGCCGTGGCCGAGGTCAAGGCGCTGGCCCCGACCGCCGGTCTGCTGCCTGCCAGTGAACTGGCGAAAAAGATCGCCGCCGACGGCCGCGTCGCCGTGCCAGTCGAGTTCGCGCTGGACAAGGCCGACATTCTGGACGCCTCGCGGCCCCAGATCGACGCCGTAGCCCAGCTGCTGAAGGACGACGCCGCCCTGCGCCTGTCCGTCGAGGGCCACACCGACAACACCGGCGCCCCGGCCCGCAACCGCCCCCTGTCCGAGGAACGCGCCCGCGCCGTGGTCGCCGCCCTGACGCAGCAGGGGATCGACGCCAAGCGGCTGGAGGCCAAAGGCTTCGGCGCCGACAAGCCCGTCGCCGACAACGCCAGCGACGAAGGCCGCGCCCGCAACCGCCGCGTCGAGCTGGTCCGCCTGTCTTGATAAGCGAACTGGCCTGATCAGCAGACTGTCCTGATCCGGAAAGAGATTGTTTTAAAACCATCCGGCCGGTTCCAGAACCGGCGCGGGGGAGGTATGCAGCCTGTATGAGCGACCAGACCCCCTCCTCCCCCGCCGTCTCCCAGGAAGAAGCCGAAGCCGCCGTCCGCACCCTGATCCGCTGGGCCGGCGACAATCCTGACCGCGAAGGCCTGATCGAAACGCCCAAGCGCGTGACCAAATCCTATCGCGAGCTGTTCCAGGGCTATGAGGTCGAGCCGCGCGACTATCTGGAAAAGACCTTCGAAGAGGTCGGCGGCTATGACGAGCTGGTGGTTCTGAAAGACATCCGCTTCGTCAGCTTCTGCGAACACCATATGCTGCCGGTGGTGGGCAAGGCGCACGTCGGCTATCTGCCGACCGACCGGGTGGTGGGCATCTCCAAGCTGGCGCGGGTGGTGCGCGGCTATGCCCGCCGCCTGCAGATTCAGGAAAAGATGACGTCCGAGATCGCCAACGCCATTCAGGACGTGCTGCGTCCGCTCGGCGTCGGCGTGGTCATCGAGGCCGAGCACAGCTGCATGACCATGCGGGGCGTCGACGTGCCCGGCGCCAGCCTGTCGACCAGCTGCCTGCTGGGCACCGTCCGCGAAGATCCGCGCACGCGTGAGGAATTCCTGCGCCTCGTCCGGAGTTGAAGCCTTCATGCCCCCGCCCTTCCGGGTCGAACTGACGCCGCACGATCCGGCGTGGGCGGAACAGGCGGAACGTGAAGCCGCGCGTCTGCATCAGGCCTTCGGCCCGGCGCTGAAGGCGGTTCACCACATCGGATCGACCGCCATCCCCGGCATCGCAGCCAAGCCGGTTCTGGACCTGATGCCGGTGGCGGGCGACCTGTCGGATCTGGACCGCCATCGCGCCGCCATCGAGGCGCTGGGCTATGAGTGGTGGGGCGAATACGGCCTGCCGGGCCGCCGCTATATGACGCTTTCCGATCCCGCGACCGGGCGCCGGGTGGCGCAGGTCCACGCCTATGCCGAAGGCTCGCCCGAGATCAGGCGGCATCTGGCCTTCCGCGACTATCTGCGCGCGCGCCCCGAGATCGCTGCGGCCTATGACGCCGAAAAGGCGCGCTGCCGCGCCGTCCATCCGGACGATTCCCACGCCTATGGCGACTGCAAGTCCGACTGGGTCCAGACCATCGAGGCCGACGCCCTGAAGTGGGCCGAGGCGAACCCGACCTGATCTAACTGAACCGCCAGCCTGCTTCACGCCCCGATGAAGAGGCCCTGAGATTCCAGCCGCGTCAGGGATGTTCGGATTTTGCCGGATCGCCCGTCGCCCGACTGCCTGGCGCCGGAACCACGATGACCGGCCGCACCGGCGGCTGGCCCGCTTCCAGCCCGTCGATATAGGCGAGCTGCGCCTTGGCGCTACGGTCTTCCGAATCCAGCTTCAACGCCTCTTCATAGGCTGTACGGGCTTCCGGCAGGCGGTTCAGCTCGATCAGGCTGAAGCCCCGGCTGCGATGCAAAGGACCGGCGTTCAGTGCGGTGCGGATCGACTCCATCGCCAAGGCGTCGGTCGCGAAGGCCAGCGCCTCTTCATTGCGCCCGGCCGCCTGCAATGCAGACGCCTTTTCCTTGATCAGCGCCCAGTCGTCAGGCTGAAGCGCCAGTCCCTGATCCAGCACGGCGATCGCCTCGTCCAGCCGGCGTCGTTCGACCGCTTCGCTGCCCAACATAAGGGCGATCAGCGGATAGACGTTGGGCTGCTGGCGTATGGTTAGGCCTGATGCGCCCTCGGCCTGCGCGCCAGCCTGCAGCATCATCGCCACCACCACGCCCTCGGCGCTGTCGAGAGTGCGGACGATCCAGTCGTTCGCGGCCCGCTTTTCGAGATAGGGATAGGCCTTCGGCGCCCGCGCCATCGCGCGCCGCAACGCAGGAAGATGACGGTCCAGCCCGGCATAGCCCCGCGCCTGCAGGTCCCGCATCGCCCGTTCCAGCAGGTCGAAATCCCGCCTTTCCCGCCCGGACAGATCGCCGCCGACGATGTTTACGGTCACGGCGGCTTGAGCCTTTTCAGGCGCAGAAGCGGCAGAAGTCGGGCGGGCGGCGGCTTCGCCCGGCGCCGCCAGCATCAGGGCCATCGCCAACGCCGTCGCTGCGCCCAGCCCTGCACAGGATGTCTTCATGGCCGCACTCCCTGACGCCATCACGTCCAGCCTACACCCTCATTACGCCTTCATACCAGCAAGGGTTGTCTTGATCCCGCTGGCGGCCCCGATCCTGCATGAGCTTCCCTGAACGGAGAGGTTCTGATGCTTCAAGCCGTAATATCGTCCCGGAATGAGCCGCCGCCGATCACGCGGGGCGGCTGGCTGGATGCGTTGCGCTTCATCGTGGCGGCCCTGATCATCCTGCATCACTTCCAGATGTCGGCGCCGATCCCCCTCGCGGAATCCGTGCACCCGGTGTTCGAGCGCGGCGGCTTTCTGCTGACCAACTTCTTCCTGATCGACAGCGGCTATGTGCTGATGCGCGTCTATGGCCGGGCCGTCGGGTCGGGCCGGATGTCGAAGACCGACTTCTTCCTGAAGCGCGCCCTGCGGGTGTTTCCGGCGCATCTGATCGTGCTGGGCCTGCTGGTCATGCTGGTGCTGCTGGCCACGGCGGCGGGGATGCCGCCCAACCATCCGGAGTGGTTCGCCTGGGACCAGTTGCCCGCGCAGGCCGCGCTGGTTCAGGCGTTCGGCGTGCATGGCGGCATCGGCTGGAACGCGCCAACGTGGTCGATCTCGGCCCTGCTGGGCTGTTATCTGGTCTTTCCGTGGGTGCTGAGGGGCCTCAGCCGGATCGGGCCGTGGACGGCGCTGGTGCTGGTCGTGGTCGGCTATCTGGCGGCCAATGAACTGAGCTGGGCCATACTGAAATATCCCGTCTATCAGATGCCGCTGAACCTGGGCATCTGGCGCGCCCTGCCGCTGTTCGTGCTGGGGATGGGACTGGCCTGGTTCGCGCAGGGGGTCTGGATCCATCCGCGCCTGGCCGGATGGGCGGGCGTGCTGGCCGCCGTCGCCCTGGGCGTGGTGCAGTTGTTCGACAAACACGCCCTGATCTCCCTGACGCTTATCAGCGTCATCATTCTGGCGGCGGGGGCGACGCCGGGACGCAAACCCTCGAAGCTGGTCGAGCAGGCGGCGATGGTGTCCTTCTCCATGTTCATCTCGAACGAGGTGGTGCGCATCGCCTGGTTCGGCGGCGCCGACGCCCTGGCGAACCGGCTGGCGCTGGCCGAGATCTGGCGCTGGGGCCTGTGGGGTCTGGGCGTGCTGGCGGCCTTCGTCTTCGCCTTCGGCCTGCACTATCTGATCGATCAGCCGATCCAGAACCGCATCCGCGCCCGCCTGAAGGCGCGCGGCCGCGGCGCCAGCGTCAGCCAGCCCGTCGTCTCGCTGGAAGGCTAAGGCCGCCACGCGGCAGCCAAGAAAAAAGACGCGCAGGTCGCCCCGCGCGTCTTCATCTTTTGACGAACCTGAAGGTCCGTCAGGCCTTAGAGGAGCTTGAGGTCCACGGCCGAGGTCTTGCCGCGCTGGGATTCCAGCTCGTATTCGACCTTGGCGTTGTCATCGAGACCCACCAGACCCGCCTTTTGCACAGCGGTGATGTGGACGAAAACGTCCGCGCCGCCCGTGTCGGGTTGAATGAAGCCGAAGCCCTTTGTGGGGTTGAACCACTTGACCGTGCCGGTCGCCATATTGCGTCTCCGTAAACGCGCTTTTCCAGGCGGACGTCCTAGCAGGAGCGTCCGTCAGTCCATCTGGACAAGCTCGTTCAGGCGAAGGAGCAAGACGCGGGTTTGGACCCCACGCGAAATCCGGACTGCAGCGATGTTGTCACCCGCCTATCCACAGCGGTCAACTGTAAAGCGAATGCGAACCCCGCGTCTTTACAGTTAATTTGACGCCTGCGCCCTCTGGCCGCAGCCCGCCTGTACGACCTATCGGCGATTTAGCGTCCGGCATCTCTCGACGAACAACATCCGATCTCCAGCGAGACAACAGGATTCACCGTGGAAACACCGAAGAAACCCTGCATTTCCGGCGCCACAGACGACATAGCGCGCGATTCAGGCCGAATTTCTCCTTTCCACCGCCACAATCTCACAGCGCGCCCAGGGCGTTCATGACCATGGCCTGACAGGCCGGGGCGCCGCGCGCCGCCTCGTTCGACAGGCTGAAAAGGGCCCGGCCCCCTGCCGGATCGACCAAAGCCATGGCGTGCCACAGGGTGTTGGAGCCTTCGTGCGCCGCCACCGGCCCTGCGGCCCACGGCTGCGGCGGCAGCACGATCCAGCCGAAAGCGTAGGACCGCCCCTCGCCCGCCGTCATCAGATGCTGAGCGGTGCCCGGCCTCAGCCAGCCGCCGCCCCCGGTCAGAAAGACCTGCAGAAAACGCCCATAGTCGGCGGCGGTCATATGCACCGTTCCGGCCGGTCCCAGCGCCTGCGGATTATCGGAACCGGGGTCGGCCGGGTCGATGGCGACGGCGTCCGCCTCGCCCGCGCGGCGATGGCCCCAGGCGTTGGCGCCGCCGCCGACCGCCGTCACAGGCGCGCCGAAACCGGCCGAGGACAGGCCCAGCGGCGTGAACACCTCGGCCCGCATCGCCTCTTCCCACGGGACGCCGGTGATCGCCTCGATCGCCGCGCCCGCCAGCACATAGTTGGCGTTGCCATAGGCGAAGTCGCCGCGCGGGCCCGGCGGCGGCGCGGCCAGAATACGCTCGACGATGGTGCGGCGCTGATCGCGCAGAGAATTCGGATCGGCGCGCGCGGTCAACAACCACGCCAGCCCCATGACCGCTTCGTCCTTCAACCCCGCCGTGTGCGTCATGAAGTCGTCCAGCGTCGCGCCGTCCCAACCCGCGTCGATGTTCAGGCCGGGAAAGGCCTCGGCCAGCGGCATGGCCCAGCGCGCCCGCCCCTGCTCGACCAGACGGGCGAACAGGGCCGCCGTCATCGCCTTGGTGTTGGAGCCCAGATGCCAGCGGTCTTCTACGCCGACCGGGTCGTCCTGTCCGGCGCGGCGCACGCCCCGCGCGCCCGACCACGCCAGCCCGTCCGCCCCCACCACGGCGCCCGCCAGCGCGACCGGCCGGACCGCATCGAACGCAGCGTCCAGCGCCTTGTCGAAAGGCCTGCCAGAAGGTCCAGCAGAAGCCCCCGCCGCCTGCGTCTTCGTCTGCGCCGTGGCCAGAGACGGCAGGGCCGAGGCCGCAGCGGCGGCGATCATCAGTTGGCGACGATGGATCATGGGGCGGCTCCTTTTGCCGTCAGACTGAACGCACGGGCTGGCGACGCCAGTGAATTCATCGCAAGGTCGCCCGATCGCGACACAAGGACACGCCGATGGCCAAGGACGACTACGCCGACACTTTGGAAGCCCTGCAGATCCAGATGGTCGAGACCCAGGCATGGGCCATCGAACAGGGGCTGAAGGTCGTCATCGTCTTTGAAGGCCGCGACGCCGCCGGCAAGGACGGCGCGATCAAGCGGATGACCGAACACATGGCCCCGCGCCAGACCCGCGTCATCGCCCTGCCCAAGCCGACCGACCGCGAGTCGACCCAGTGGTTCTTCCAGCGCTACATCGCCCACCTCCCTGCGGCGGGCGAGATCGTGATCTTCAACCGCTCCTGGTACAATCGCGCGGGCGTGGAGTCCGTCATGGGCTTCTGCACGCCACAGGAACACGCCCAGTTCCTGAATGACGTGCCGCATTTCGAGCGGGCGCTGGTGCAGTCGGGCATCATCCTGATCAAGCTGTGGCTGGACATCAGCCGCGACGAACAGGGCCGCCGTCTGGACGAGCGGATGGAGCATCCGCTGAAGCGCTTCAAGGTCTCGGCCCTGGACGCAGAGGCGCAGGCGCGCTGGAGCGACTATTCCGCCGCCCGCGATGAAATGCTGGCCCTCACCCACTCCGAACACGCGCCGTGGACCGTGGTGGCGACCGACAAGAAGAAGGTCGCTCGCGTCAACATCCTGCGCCATGTCCTGCACCGTCTGGACTGGCCCGGCCTCGAGGCCCGTCAGCCGGACCCCGAGGTCGTCTTCCCCGGCGATCAGGCCGAGGGGCGGCTGGCGAAATGATCTGAGCGCGCCGCCGTCCTGGACCGGACGCCCAGCAGCAGGCCCAGCGGTCCCAGACGGCGCGCGATCTCATAGGCGGCCCAGCAGCCGCCGAAGGTGACGGCGATCAGTAAGGCCGCTTCCAGCCCCTGCGGCAGGCCCAGCTTCGACAGGCGCCAGGCTGCGACCACCGTGATCGTCTGATGCACGATGTAGAAGCAGAAGACGCCGCCCGTCAGATAGCGCAGCTGCGGCCCGCCCCGGTTCAGATAACGCGCGCCATAGCCCAGCACGGCGGCGATGAAGGCCCACTGGTCGATGGCGTAGACCAGCCG
The DNA here is from genome assembly GCF_039673845.1 of Brevundimonas diminuta. Classification (GTDB taxonomy): domain Bacteria; phylum Pseudomonadota; class Alphaproteobacteria; order Caulobacterales; family Caulobacteraceae; genus Brevundimonas; species Brevundimonas diminuta_E. Next base: position 204,565 of record NZ_JBDJMK010000006.1, read on the forward strand.
CATCACGGCCCGCAGCATCTCGGGCGGCGCGCCGCCGTCGCGATAGGTCCAGCTATAGGCCGCCCACCCCGCCCAGGCGCACAGGGCCAGCACCAGCGCCGGTTGACGCAGCCGCTGATAGGCCTCCTTCAGCAATGCCGAGCGCACGCTGAGAAAGCCGAACAGGAAGGCGCTGAACGACACCGCGTGATTATACCAGTCGTCGGTCAGGGCGTGGGTCGTCGGGAAGATCCGCGCCAGCGTCCAGCGCAGCACGAACAGCCACAGCACCGGCCAGATCAGCAGGCCCCAACCCTTCAGGGCCCGCTCCAGCCCGGACTGGATCGCGGGCAGCATCCCCCGCCCGAACGTCAGCAGACCGGCCAGCACCAGACTGTAGACGAACAGATAGGCCACGAACCACATATGGTTCCACGTCGGCGTGGTCAGACAGCCGTCGGCGTCGCACCAGCCGCCGGTCCCCGCCGCATACTTCAGCCAGAAGTCGGCCAGCCACGGCGAACGCGCCGGATCGACAACGCCCAGCCCCTGCGCCGCCTCGACCACTTCGTAATAGGACTGGGGCGGCACGATCACGAACATGGCGAACAGCAGCGGCGGCAGCAGACGCCAGGTGCGCGATCCGGCGAAACGGCGCGCGGCGCCCTTCCCCTCGCGCTCGAAACGCTCGAACAGGAAACGGGTCGCGGCGCCCGAAACCAGAAACAACAGGGTCAGCCGCCAGGGGTTGGTCAACTGCATCACCGGCTCCAGCCACGCAACCGGCCGGGGGCTGTTCACATGCCAGTCCCAGGGCACATAGAACATGCCGACGTGATAGAGGATCAGCAGCATGAAGGCCCCGACCCGGATCCAGTCCAGATCATGGCGGCGCATGGCGGCGGAGGGTTCTGGTGCGAGGGGTTCTGAGGACATGGGCGACCTGACATGACGGAAACGACGCCATCGGCCGTGCCTCCGCCGCCCCGCGTCCGGCAAGGCGCAGGGGCCGTCCGGTCGGGTCCGGGGGCCGGATCGCCATCGGCGGGGACGAGCGGCGCGCCAGTCGGGATGAACGGGGCGGACCGCCGCGACCTGCTGGCCGGGGGTTCGATCCTGCTGGCTGTCACCGTGGCGTTTCTGGTGGTCAACGCCCTGACCGTGATGTCCGACTGGCCGGACCTGCGCCCCTGGGCGCCGTGGCTGTGGGAGGGGTCCAGCGCACTGGCGCTGATGCTGTTGATCTGGCTGCCGTGGATGACGGCGGGCGCGGCGCCGTCATCGCTGCTGCAGGAAGGCTGGCGGGCGCGGGGGCGGTTTGCGGCCCTGCATCTGGGCGCCGCCTGTCTGTTCAGCCTGCTGCACGTCGTCATGATGGTGTCGATGCGGCACGGGGTCTACGCCCTGCTGGGCGAGGTCTATGACTATGGCCCGCCCGTCGAGAAGTTCATCTATGAACTGCGCAAGGATGTGCTGAGTTACGCCCTGTTCGTCGGCGTCTTCTGGGGCGCGCGCAATCTGCGTCAGGCGCGCGAGACGCCGCTGCGACCCGTCAGCTTCGACATCCGCGACGGAGGGCGGCTGATCCGGGCGCCGGTGGACGACATTCTGGCTGCGACCTCTGCGGGCAACTATGTCGAGTTTGTTCTGGCCGACGGGCGCAGGCCCCTGATGCGCGTCACCCTGTCGGCGGTCGAGGGCGAACTGGCGCGCTTCGGCTTCGTGCGGACGCACCGGGGATGGCTGGTCAACGCTGCGCGGATGACCGGCCTGCGGCCCGAAGGGTCAGGCGACTGGACGGTGGAGTTGGGCGCTCTGGAGGCGCCGCTGTCGCGCCGTTACGCCGAGGCGCTGGACCGGCTGCGGACGCAGGGGTTAAGACCGCCGTCATGAACACAGCCCCGCTTCCCGACGCCGCCGGCCAGAACTGGGTCGACCGCCATGCGCCCCAGCGGCTGAAGCCGTGGCTGAAGCTGGGCCGCTTCGACCGGCCGATCGGGACGTGGCTGCTGCTGCTGCCCGGCTGGCAGGGGATCATGCTGGCGCTGAACCAGTATGACCGGCCGTTCGGCGGCTATGAGCTGTGGCTGGTCGTCGGCTTCGCCATAGGCGCGGCCCTGATGCGCGGGGCGGGCTGTGCGGTGAACGACATCGTCGACCGCGACTTCGACGCCCAGGTGGCCCGCACGGCCCTGCGCCCCATTCCGGCGGGCCAGATCAGCGTGAAGCAGGCCTGGGCCTTTGTCGGCGGCCTGTCGCTGGTCAGCCTGTGCATCCTGCTGACGATGAACCTGATGTCGGTGCTGCTGGGCGCCCTGTCGCTGGGGCTGGTGGCGGCCTATCCCTTCATGAAACGCATCACCTGGTGGCCGCAGGCGTGGCTGGGCCTGACCTTCAACTGGGGCGCCCTGCTGGGGTTTGCGGCGGCGACGGGGGGGCTGTTCGCCCTGGGCTGGCTCTATGTGCTGCAGGTCAAGATCAGCGGCGACAGCTACTGGATGGCGGAAAATCTGGACCGGATGGGCCATCTGGCCCTGTCGGCGGGGCTGCTCTATGCGGGCGGGATTTTCTGGACGCTGGGCTATGACACCATCTACGCCCTTCAGGACATTGAGGACGACGTCATGGCCGGGGTGAAGTCCTCAGCGCGGGCGCTGGGCGGCAAGGTCAAGGAAGGCGTGGCTGTCTTTTACACCTTGGCCGTGGCGCTGGCGGGCGCGGCAGGCTACGTCGCCGGTCTGGGGCCGGTCTTCTATGTCGGTCTGGCGCTCTACGCCCTGCATTTCGTCTGGCAGGTGCGGCGGTTGAGGCCGGATGACGGAGCCTTGTCCCTGCGTCTTTTTAAATCAAATCGCGATGCGGGATTGATCCTTCTGGCCGCCATCGCGTTCAACGGCCTAGCTTTCTGATCGAACCGCCCAAAGGAGCCCGGCATGAACTCTTCGCGCCACGTCCGCACCCTTGTCGTCACCGTCGCCGCCGCGGCGATGCTGAGCGCCGGCCTCAGCGCCTGCCAGCGCAAGGACAAGAAGGAGACGCCGCCGGCGCCGCCCGCCTCGGCCCACGCCATCGAAGGCCCGCTGAAATATGACAGCGCCACCCCCTACGCCAAGGTCAGCCTGACCCTGCCCGAGGCGGTGCTGTCCTATCCGAACCTCTATACGCCGCTGTATCGTGACGAGGTGGCCAAGCTGAAGGAATACACCGAGGGCGCCCAGGCCGACCGCACCGAAGCGGGCTCGCCCGAGGGAATGCCCCCGTACGAGAAGACCGTCGTCTATAATGCGCCCATCGAAACAGGTCGTCTGTTCAGCCTGATGCGGGTCGACTACGACTATTCAGGCGGCGCCCACGGAAATACGGTCGCCACCGGCCTGCTGTGGGACAAGGCCGAGGGCCGTCGCATCGCCGCCTCGGACCTGTTCGGCGAAAAGGCCGACAAGACCAATCTGGAGCGCGCCCTGTGTCAGGCGGTGAACACCGCCAAGACCAAGCGCCCGGGCGCCGAGCCCGTCTCGACCACCAGCGACACCTGGAGTTGCCCCAAGTTGAAGGACGTGGCCGTGACGGTGGCGCCGGGCACCGTTCCGGGCAAGGCGGGCGGCCTGACCTTCCTGATCGACGCCTATGCGGTCGGCCCCTACGTCGAGGGTCCCTATTATCTGACCCTGCCGCTGTCGGCCTTCCAGAGCGCGCTGTCGCCTGAATATGCGGGCGAGTTCGCGGGCGAACCGGCCAAGGCCGGCGACGTCACCGAAGACCTGCGACTGAAGGCGCCCGCCGCCTGATCCACGCTCAGTCTTCGCCCTTCAGAAAGGCGTCGATCAGGGCGTCCAGCCGTTCCGGCTGATCGATCATGATGAAATGCCGGGCGTCATCGACGCGCTTCAGCGTCACGCCCGGCAAGGCGGCGTATTCGCGGCTCCAAATGGCGTCGGCCAGGGCGGCGGGCGCCCCGCCGTTCGCGTCCGCGGCGTAGACGGCCCAGACCGGCGTGGTCATGGCCGCCAGTCCGGGGCGCGCATCGGTCGTCATCACCTCACTGATGGCGGACGCCATCGCCTGACGGTCCGAGGCCATCGACCAGTCGACCATGGCGCTGCGTCCGGCCTCGTCGCGCATCATGCCCACCGCCGTCTGCTGCTGCTGGACACGGAAGGTCGCCTCGTCCGTGCTCAGAATGGCGGCGGCGGCCTGATCGGCGAAGGGCTGGGCCGTCAGCGGCGTGACCTGCGGGCCGAACATGGCGCTGAAGAAGGGCAGGCTGTCCACGCTCATCAAGCGCCCGACCGCATCAGGATGTTGTTGCGCCAACAAAAGACCGCTGAGCCCGCCCATGGAATGGCCGATGACGGCAGGCCGGTTGAGCGTCGCCGCATAGCGGGCCAACTCGTCGACGACCGGCTGAATGAAGGCGCCGTCCCCGTGCGCCCATGGCTCGCCGGCGAAACCCGCCAGTTGAACCAGATGAACGCGATGCGAGGCCGACAGGCGTTGTGCCAACGGCCGCCAGACTTCGCGCGAAGAGGCGAAGCCGGGGATCAGGATCACGTCCGGCCCCTGCCCGACCGCCTCGACCGACAGCCGGTCGGAGACGAAGACGGGCGACTGGACTTGGGAAGGGTCGGCGCTGGCGTCAGCCGCGACGCCAGCGGCGCTGAGCCCAACGGCGGCGGCCAGGATGAAGGCGCGCAGGGTCCTGACGGGAGCGGAGATCTTGATCATGACGTTTCCTTTTTGGACAGGCCCTCTCTCTCCTGCCGTCATCCTCGGACTTGATCCGAGGATCAGGTTGTCCGCCTGCGCGCCTCCAGCGACCTGACGCGCTCAGCGGGGCTCGATCCTCGGATCAAGTCCGAGGATGACGAGGAAAGAGAGATGATGGTTGTCAGGTTCTCCTGACTTTATGCGTCAGGCGTGGGGGTTGTCGAAGATGTCCTCGACCGGGCGCTGGAACAGGGCGGCGATGCGATAGGCCAGGTCCAGCGAGGGATCGTGCTTTTCCGTCTCCAGCGCATTGATCGCCTGACGCGAGACGCCCAGCGCCTGCCCCAACTGTTCCTGCGTCAGGTCGCGCTCGACGCGCAGCAGCTTCAGCCGGTTCTTCATCAGTTCGACGACCGGACAAAGGGCGAGAGCACGCCGAACGCCGCCCAGAACAGCGGATAGATCAGCCAGGCGGGCAGATGCGGCGCCCCGGCGAACGTCTCGCCGAAGCCCCAGAAGGTCGCGGCCGCCATGGCCAGTCCGGCGGCGATGATGAACTGCTTGGCCGTGACCATGCGGACGAACTCGTCGCTTTCGCGCATCAGGGCCAGCGTCGCCCAGATCTGACCGATCACCGGCGCAGAGACCGCCGCCGCCAGCACCCACCCCGCCGGACGGCCCACGACCCCGTCAAAGGCGTCCGTGGTCATCATCGCCACGCAGATCGCCACATAGGGCGCCATGAAGGCGAAGGTGCGCAGGACATAGCGACGCCCCGCCGGGGTCTGGGATCGGGACAGGGTCATCATGCGGGAAGCTCCTCGGCTCATGTAAGGAGAACCTTACATCAATCTGAAGTCATGTAAACCTGACTTTTTATCAGCCTATCCTGACTTTCTTGCCAGCGGTCGCGACGGCCCCTAGCTTGGGGTCATGCGCAGCCTTTCCGCCCTCGCCACCGCCTTGATGATGGCCGCCGTTCCCCTGACGGCGGCGACGGCCGCGCCTGTCCCGGCGCAGCAGCCGACGCAGGACGTAAGGGGCGCGCGCGATCATCCGGACCTGCCGCGTCTGGACGGGGCGCGCATCCGCGCCTGGCGTCAGCTGTCGGTGGCCGAGATCACCCTGCCGACCGGCGCCGTCAGCGACAGCGCCGCCCCCGCCAGCGCCCTGCGGCTGCAGGGACAGATCAACCATCTGGACTACGCCGTCCGCCCCGCCATTCCGCCCGGCGACATGGCCCGCCACTATGAAGAAGCCCTGCGCGAGGGCGGCTATGAGACGGTCTTTGCCTGCACCGGCATTTCGCGCTGCGGCGGAGGCATGGGGGCGCTGATCCTGCTCAGCGACCAGACCGCGCCGGCGGGCTTCGCCGACGGGGTCTTCACCGATCAGCTGCGGGTGATCGTGGCGCGCAAGGGCTCGACCTGGGTGCTGCTGCACATGACGCGCGGGCCGGATCGGTCGCTGGTCTATCAGGCCGTCATCGAGGGCGCCCGTGAGCTCGACTAGACGCATCGTCGACCCCGCCCGCTTCATCCGCGACAACACCCGCCTTCAGCCCGTCTCGCACACGCCGGAAATCGTCCTGTGGCTGGCCGATGAGGTCACGCCCATCTGGCGGCTGACGGAGGAAGAACTGGGCGAAATGGGTCTGCCGCCGCCGTTCTGGGCCTTCGCCTGGGCAGGCGGGCAGGCGCTCGCGCGCTGGCTGCTGGACCATCCGCAGGCGGTTCAGGGGCGGCGCGTTCTGGACCTCGCCTCCGGATCGGGACTGGTGGGGATCGCCGCGATGAAGGCGGGCGCGACCTCGGTGCTGGCCGCCGACATCGACCCATTCTGCGCCGCCGCCGTGGCCGCGAACGCTGAGGCCAATGGCGTCGAGATCGCCTTCACCGCTGACAATCTGCTGGAGACGCCGCCGCAGGCGTTCGACCTGATCTGCGCCGGGGACGTCTTCTATGAAGGACCGATGGCGCAGGCGATGCTGGCGTGGCTGCAACAGGCGCGGGCGGCGGGTTCAAGCGTGCTGGTCGGCGATCCGGGGCGGACCTATTTTCCGAAGTCAGGGCTCGATCTGTTGGCCGAATACAGCGTGCCCACGACGCGCGAGCTGGAAGATCAGGAGGTCAAGCGCACGCGGGTCTGGGCGCTGTAGACCCGCGCCGCGCCCGGCGTGATGGCCGAGCGAAACGCGGGGGCGAGCAGAAAGCCCCCTCACGCCTCGCGCGGCAGGGTCGTCAGGACATGCGCCATGTGCTGGTGGAAGGCTTCCATATAGTCGCGCAGGAACTGCTCCGTGCCGGGGACGCTGACGTTGCCGTCGTCGTCGATCAGGTCCGGCTTCATCTGGATATGGGCCTCGACCGCATTCATCTGCGGTGCGTTCAGGAAACCGAGGACAGGACGCAGCGCCTGCTGGCCGACCGCCGTGCCGATGGCGCCGGTGGATGCGCCGATCACCGCCGTCGGCTTGTTCCTGAAGACATTGGCGCCATAGGGACGGCTGGCCCAGTCCAGCGCATTCTTCAGCCCGCCGGGGATGGAGCGGTTGTATTCCGGCGTCACGATCAGGATGGCGTCGGCCTGTTTGATCGCCGCCTTGAAGTCCTTGGCGACCGTCGGAAAATCCTTGTCGTAATCATAGGAATACAGCGGCAGTTCGGCGAAGCTGATCTCGCTCATCTTCAGCTTTTCCGGGGCCAGCTTGACCAGCGCCTTGGCCAGTTTGCGGTTGATCGAGCCCTTGGCCAGGCTGCCGATGATGTAGCCGACGTTATAGGTGGTCATGACGGATGCCCCGCGCGGTGAAGACGGCCTGCGCCGTCGCTGTGGACCCAATGTGCAACCAAGCTTGGCGGTTCCATATCAGACGCGAACCGCCTGACGCCCCCTGCCCGCCTCGCCGAAGACGCGCAGATAGCGTTCGATCTCGGCGCGGTCGCCGGTGGCCTTTTCGACGTTGTCCGACAGCTTGACCGCCGAGCGGCCCGCCGCCTGCGTCACCTTGCACACCAGCGACAGGGGCAGCAGTTCGGGCGCCTCGACCGGCGCGCAGTCGCGGAAGTCGTTGGTCAGATTGGTGCCCCAGCCGAAGCTGGTGCGCACCCGGCCCTTGAAGTGGGCGTGGGCCGCCTCGATGCCGTCCACGTCCAGCCCGTCGGCCAGGACCAGCAGGCGCTCGCGCGGGTCGCGGCCCTTGGACGCCCACCACTTCATGATGATCTCGCCGCCCTCGATCGGCGGGGAGGAATCGGGACGGAACCCCTTCCAGTCGGCCAGCCAGTCAGGCGCGTCATTCAGGAAGGCTTCGGTGCCGAAGGCGTCCGGCAGGGCGATCAGCAGATTGCCGTCATAGGCCGCGCGCCATTCCTCCAGCACGCGATAGGGCGCCGCGCGCAGGGCCGCCTCATCCTCGCCCGCCATGGCGGCCAGCACCATGGGCAGTTCGTGGCCGTTGGTGCCGATGGCCTCAAGGTCGTTGTTCATGGCCAGCAGCACATTTGAGGTGCCGATGAAGGCGCCGCCCAGCCCCTCCTTCAGCGCCTCGACGCACCAGCCCTGCCACAGGAAGCCGTGGCGGCGGCGCGTGCCGAAGTCAGACAGGGCCAGCGGCTCAAGCTGTCTCAGCCGCTCGATCTTGCTCCACAGCCGCGTCTTGGCGCGCGAATAGAGGATGTCCAGCTCGAACCGGCCCATGCGGCGCAGGGCGCGGCGGCTGCGCAGTTCGTTCAGGATCGACAGGGCGGGGATTTCCCACAGCGTCGTCTCGGCCCAGCTTCCCGAGAACTCCAGCCGATACTGGCCGTCAGCGCCGCGCGACAGGTCGTATTCCGGCAGGCGATACTCAGCCAGCCATGCCAGAAAGTCCGGGCTGAAGATCTGTTTCACCCCATAAAAGGTGTTGCCGCCCAGCCAGATCAGTTCGCGATTGGTGAAGCGCAGGGACCGGGCGTGGTCCAGCTGGGCGCGCAGTTCGGCCTCGTCCACCTCATCGGCCAGCCGCACCGACGTCGTGCGGTTGATGACCGAGAAGGTCACCGGCACGTCGCGGAACCGGCGCCAGATCAGTTGCAGCATCAGCAGCTTGTAGAAGTCGGTGTCCAGCAGGCTGCGGACGATGGGGTCCAGACGCCAGCCGTGGTCATAGGCCCGCTTGGCCAGATCAATGCTCGCCATACCTGCTCAGTCCGCCTTTCGTTCCGCCGGTTCGATGACCGCTTCGGCCGGGGCCTCGTCCTCATTGACCAGACGCCCCTCGCGGTGCGGCTTGATATAGGGAGTCGGCCTGGGCGTCGGCATATTGCCCCGCATCATCGCCCGCCCGGCGCCCAGGCCCCCGGTGACTTCCAGATCCAGCCGCGCCTCGTCGCGGCGGCGGACATCGGCGATGACCTCAAGGGCTTCGTCCTGTGGCAGACCCAGTTCCTCCAGCACCGCCTGACCGAACCTGAGGGCGGATTCGAACGTCTCGCGCACCTGATAATCCACGCCCGACTGGATCAGCCGCAGCGAATGCCCCCGGTCGAAAGCGCGCACCAGCAGCTTCACGCCCGGAAACTCGGACTTGACCAGTTGGACGATGCGGTCGGCCGTCTCGGGCCTGTCGACGCAGACCAGCACCGCCTCGGCCCGCCCTGCGCCCGAGGCCCTGAGCGTGTCCAGCCGCGTGCCGTCGCCGTAATAGACCTTGAAGCCGAAATTGCCCGCCGCCTGGATCATCTCCACGTCGTTCTCGATAATCGACACGTCCACGTCGCGCGCCAGCAGCGGCTGCGACACCACCTGCGCGAAGCGACCGAAGCCGATGATCAGCACCTGTCCGCGCAGACCGTCGGCGGCGTCGACGCCCTCGGCCTCTTCAGGCGACAGACCCGCCTCTTTCGGCAGGAACCGCTTCAGCGCCAGCGTGGTCAGCGGCGTCAGCGCCATCGACAGGATGACGATGGCCGTCAGGGCCGCCTCGGCCTGCCCGCCGATCACGCCTGCGCTGGCTGCGGCGCTATAGAGGACGAAGGCGAACTCGCCGCCCTGGGCGAACAGGGCCGCCCGCTCGACCGCCTCATGATGGCGCGCCCGGAACAGGCGGGCGACGACATAGATGACCAGCGCCTTGACCGCCATGAAGGCCGCCAGCCCGGCGATGACGATGCACCAGTCGCTGACGACCACGCCGATATCCAGCGCCATGCCCACCGACAGGAAGAACAGGCCCAGCAGGATGGCGCGAAACGGCTCCACATCCGCCTCCAGCTGATGCCGGAAGGTCGAGTCGGACAGCAGCACCCCGGCCAGAAAGGCGCCCATGGCCATCGACAGGCCGACCTCGTCCATGATCCACGCCGTGCCCGCCACCACCAGCAGGGCGGCGGCCGTCATCACCTCGCGCCCGCCGTTGCGGGCCAGAAAACGGAATACAGGATTGATGGCGTAGACCCCGACCGCCAGCACCCCCGCCAACGCCGCCAGCGCCAGACCGATCGAGCGCCACAGCGGCGCCTCGCTCTCGGCCGCATGGCCCATCGACGCCCCCAGCAGGGCGACGATGGCCAGCAGGGGCACAATGGCCAGATCCTCGAACAACAGGATGCTGACCGCCCTCTGGCCGCCGGGCGTGGGCAGGTCGCCGCGCTCTTCCAGCATCTGCACGATGACGGCGGTCGAGGACATGACGAAGCCCATCGCCCCGACAAAGGCCACCGGGGCCGACACGCCCGCCGCCATGGCCGCGCCGGTCAGGGCCAGCCCGGCCAGCCCGACCTGCGCCGCGCCCAGCCCGAAGATTTCGCTGCGCATCCCCCACAGGCGCTTGGGCCGCATCTCCAGCCCGATCAAAAACAGGAAGATGACCACGCCGAACTCGGCGACGTGAAGGATGGTCTGCGGCTCGCGAAACAGGGCCAGACCGAACGGGCCGATGGCGACGCCCGCCGCCAGATAGCCCAGCACAGACCCCAGCCCCAGTTTGCGGAAGACGGGCACAGCCACCACCCCCGCCGCCAACAGGGCCGCCACATGGCCCAGATCCAGTCCCGTCGCCGCTTCAGCCATCGCTCACCCTTGTCCTGTTCTATCGATAGTGGGGACGAAACGGCCCGATGGCGAGGGGCGCCGCCGGAACCCGCCGGGCCGCACAGGGGTTCACCTGCCAGTCGATCGCCGAAATCCCATCAGGAAAGCCCCCATGAAAATCCGTGAAGTGATGACCCGCGACGTTCAGGTCGCCCGCCCTGAAGACACTCTGCAGAACGTCGCTGGCCGAATGGCGGCGGGCGATTTCGGCTTCATCCCTGTGGCCGACGGCGAGCGGCTGATCGGCGCCCTGACCGATCGGGACATCGTGGTGCGGGCCGTCGCCTCGGGCGCAGGGCCGGAGGCGCGGGTGCAGGACGTGCTGTCGCGCGACGCCCTGATCGTGCGCGCCGACGACGATCTGAAGGTCGCGCTGGACCTGATGGCCTCGCGACAGGTGCGCCGCCTGCCGGTGGTGGACAAGGATGGCCGTCTGGTCGGCGTCGTCTCGCTGGGCGACCTGTCGACGCGGGTCAAGGAACGCTATGCCGGCGAGGCGCTGGAAGAGATTTCCCGCCCGCAGGGTTAAGCGCCGCTAACCATGTCGCGGAACCCGGCGATAACGGCCGGGCGCGCATCATCCCCTTCTTTCATCGGGGGAATGATCAGGAATGGCGCGCGCCCAGTTCCAGAAAGGCCAGAAGGTCTGGGTCGAGAGCGTCGGCGTCTGGGCCGAGGTTGAAAAGGTCATGCCGGTCTGGGCCAAGGGCTTCGACGAGCCGGTTCGCATCACCTACGACGTCGGTCTGGGCCGTGAGTTTGCGGCGGGCGAGTTGCAGGCCTCGTCCCATGACGTCGTCGCCAGCGCCATGGACAACTGGCGCGTCCTGCGCGCGCGCAACAAGTGGCAGGACCTTGCCGACTGCGCCCATCACCCCTTCCCCGGCACCTATCCGGTCGTCGTCACCGACAAGGCCGACTGGGGCGGCTGGCGCACGCCCGGCGCCGAATATGACCGCGATCCCCAGCGGGTCGAGTTTCAGGCCCGGCTGATCGCCGCTGCGCCCGATCTGATGGATCTGGCCCGCGCCCTGACGGACGCCGTCGCCGAAGCGCCCGACGACGCCCCGCCCGAAACGCGCCGTCTGGCCGCGCGGGCGCAGGCCGTCCTGCGCCGCATCACCGAAATCGCCGCCCCGCCCCCGGACCGCGCCCAGGAAAACGGCGCGCCCGAGGTCTGATTTTCCCGCCCTGCGGCGCCGGTGGCGCCCCCTCTCGACGGAACCCGCGACGCAGCCTAGATTCCTTGACGAAGCGTTACAGGAGGATCGCCCTTGCGGGGCACAGAGCGCCGCAGTTACGGGCCGGGCCGGCGGGCCACGGACCAGCAGGCCACGCGCGCCGCGCCCTGGTTCCGCATCCTCGCGTTCGCCGTCGTCCTGGCGCTGGGCGCCTGCGTCCTGTTTCTGTCGCGCGAGAACGGCCGCCCCGGCCGTGAGGCCGAAGCCGCCCGCCATGAAGCCCTGACGCTTGAGGCCCGACTGGCCGCCGCACAGATCCAGACCCGCGCCGCCCGCGCCGAGGCCGCGCTGGACGCCGCCGCCCGCGCCCTGGCCCAGAACGTCCGGCCGGTTCAGGCGCTGGACAGCGCCCGTCAGTCCGACCCGGAGGCCGCACTGTCGATCGCCGACGCCGAGGGCCGGGTGCTGGCCGCCCGCGGCGAGGCGCCGGGCGCCGCCAAGGGCGCCAAGGACGGGCTTTCGATCAGCGGCGACGACCTGATCGTGCGCCGCACGGCACCGGGCGGGCAGATCCTGACAGCGCGCGCTCCCCTGCCCGCGCTCAAGCCGACGGTGAAGGCCGCCGATCTCAGCGTCATGCCCTCCCGTCAAGCGCCCGCCGCGCCGCGTCAGGCCGCCAAGGGGCCGGACGGCCGCCCCCGCATCGCCGCCGTTGCGCCGGTGGGCGACACCGGCCTGTCGGTCGTCGCCGCCCTGCCGCAGGACGATTCCTTCGCCGCCTGGCTGGACGACGCCTGGGTTCTGGCCGCGCCGCTGGTGCTGGTCGCGTTGATGCTGGCGGTGCTGGCGGTCCAGAACTGGCGACAAATGCGGGCCAGCCGCCGCTGGGCCGACACCGAGCGGCGCTTTCGCGTCGCCGTCGAGGCCGCCCGCTGCGGCGTGTGGGAATGGGATCTGGTCAAGGGTCAGGCGACCCTGTCCGACTATATGGCCGCCCTGCTGGAGGTCGAGAACGGCGCCGTCCTGACCACACAGGCCATGATCGAACGGGTCCACCCGCGCTATCGCCAGACCCTGATCCAGGCGCTGGACGTGGCCATGGCCACCGGCGTGTTCGAGGCGGCCTTCCCCGTCCCCCTCAGCAGCGGCGGCGTCCGCTGGATCGATGCGCGCGGCCAGTCGCGCCAGCCACGCCGCGAGGGCGGCTATGACAGTCTGATGGGCGTGGCGCTGGACATCACCGAGGCCCGCCGCACCAAGGCCCAGGCCCAGGCCGCCGAAAGCCGCCTGCGCGACGCCATCGAAAGCGTGTCCGACGCCTTCGTCCTGTTCGACCGGCGCGGACGGCTGATCCTGTGGAATCAGGGGTTCAAGGACGCCTTCGCCTTCCCCGAGGGCGTCGTGCGGCTGGGCGCCCAGAAGGAAGAGTTGAACCGCATCGCCGCCGGGGCGATCAAGGCCGATCACCCCTCGGCCGGGGCGCGCGCCGGCGTGCGCGAGGTCGAACTGAAGGACGGCCGCTGGCTGCAGATGGCTGAACGCTCGACCGGCGACGGCGGCACGGTGGTGATCTGCGCCGACATCACCATCATCCGCCTGCAGGAGGCCGAGCGTCGCCGCGCCGCCGACGAACTGCGCATCATGGTGACGGAACTGGAGTCCAGCCGCGAGAATCTGGCCCTGCTGGCGCGCAAATATGAAGTCGCCATGACCCGGGCCGAGGCCGCCAATCAGGCCAAGTCCGAATTCCTGGCCAATATGAGCCACGAACTGCGCACCCCGCTGAACGCCATCAACGGTTTCTCCGAAATCATGGCGTCAGAGATGTTCGGCCCGCTGGGCGACCCCCGCTACAAGGGATACGCCGCCGACATCCACGGCTCGGGCCAGCATCTGCTCAGCCTGATCAACGACATCCTCGACATGGCCAAGATCGAGGCGGGCAAGCTGACCCTGCATTACGAACCGATGGCGCTGGACATCCTGTGCGCCGAGGCGGTGCGGCTGATGCGGGGCAAGGCGCAGGAATCCCACCTCAGACTGACGCTGGACTGCCCCGAGGACCTGCACATCGAGGCCGATCAGCGCGGACTGAAACAGGTGCTGCTGAACCTGATCTCCAACGCCGTGAAGTTCACGCCCGAAGGCGGCGCCGTCGCCGTCAGGGTCGCGCCGCGCGATGCGGACACGGTGCGCGTCTCGGTCATGGACACCGGCATCGGCATCGCCGCCAAGGATCTTGAGCGGCTGGCCCGCCCCTTCGAACAGGTCGAGGGCCAGCATTCCAAGTCGACGCAGGGCACCGGCCTGGGCCTGGCCCTGACCAAGTCGCTGATCGAACTGCACGGCGGCGACATGACCATCGAAAGCGAGCCGGGACGCGGCACCATCGTCTGGTTCGACCTGCCGATCCGCGCGCCAGAGGGCGCCATGGGGCCGTCAGGCGCCCCGGCCCGTCGCGTTCAGGCCCAGCCGATTCAGTCGCGCGCGGCCTGATCCGGTTTCGCTTCGGCGTCCTTCGATCCTGACGCCTCATGCCCGTCGTGCGTCCCCTCGCGCGGGGGGCGGGGCGAGCGGTGGCGCGACAGGATGGCGGCCATGGCGGCGCGGTCGGCGGGGCTCAGGCGGCTGAGCATCTCGACTGCGCCGGATTCCAGCCGCGCCCGTCCGCGCATTTCCGACGCGCGCGAGCGTTCCAGCAGGGCCGCCACCGTCACCGCGTCGAACTGATCCGATCGCGTCAGTTCAATGGCCTCGCGCCGCGTGGAGCGGGCCTCTTCAAAGTCGGGCCGGGCTTCCAGCGCCGTGGCGCGCAGCTCGCGGCGGATCTGGTCGCGCACCTCAGGCGGGCGACTTTCGACCACCGACCAGACGCCCTCGCTGCGGCCCGGCTGGCGGGCGGCCTCGGCCGCCTGCTCGGCCCGTTTGGCCAGCACCCAGGCGGTGCCTCCGCCGACCACGGCGAAGATGTTCAGGGCGACCGACGCCGCCAGGGCGATCTTCAGGCCACGTGCGTTCATCCGCCCAGCACCTCTGTATCGTCCGCCGCCGACAGGGCCGCCTGATACAGCACCGTGTCGGCGCGGATATCCGCCGTCATCTGCGCGTTCAGCACCACGCCGAACGCCACCCCCGCACAGGCCGCCGCCGCCCAGCCCGCGCCCGACAGCCACGTCAGCACGCCGAAGCCGCCGCGCCGACGGCGCCCCAGACCAGCGCTGGCCGCCGCCGCGATCACCTGTTCGCGCAGGGCGTGGGAAGCGACCGCGCGCGGCGCGGCGTCCAGCAGGGCGTCCAGACCGTCCGCCTGCGCCAACAGGGCCGAGGCCGCCGCATCGGACGCCGCCAGCGCCCGTGCGGCCTCTCGCTCATCCTGCGGCCAGCGGCGCAGGTCGCCGCCATAGGCGTCCGCCAGATATTCAAAGCGTTCCCGCGTCATGGTCATGATCGGCTCCCCCGCATTTGTCCGTCCCCGCGCTCTGCAGCGCCTTTTCGCCCATCCGGCCGCGCGATCGTATGCGGCGCGATGTCCGCCAGGGCGATTCTCAGGGCGCGGCGGCCCCGCGACAGCAGGCTTTCCAGCGCCTCGACGCTGATCTCCATCAGGGCGGCGGCTTCGATATTGCCCAGTTCCTGATAGTGGCAAAGGACGATGGCCTCGCGCTGCCGTTCCGGCAGGCGCGACAGGGCCGCCTGGACCTGGGCGCCCGTCTCGGCGGCCAGCAGGCCCCGGTCCGGCGCCGGGCCGTCGTCGATACGTTCGGGAAAGACGTCGGTCGCGATCTCGCGCCGCCGCCGCAGACGGTCGTAACAGAGGTTCAGCCCCACCCGGTGCAGCCAGGTGTCGAAGCGCGCCTGGCCGGGGGTCCAGCGCGGCGCCTGCCTCCAGGCTCTGAGCATCGCTTCCTGGGCCACGTCTTCAGCCTCCGCCGCATCGCCCAGCATACGCTGGGCGAGCGTCAACATGCGCGGCAGCTTGCGCGCCACCATGGCCTGAACGGCCGCGGGGTCGCCTTCGCCTACACGGCGCACCAGATCCTCGTCGGGGTCGACGGTCGTCGCCAATCCAGCCTCTCTGGCTCAATCCGGAAAGGGCGGGCGAACGCGCCGCCTTCCCCGACATCACCCTACTCCGAAGCGGGCGCCGAAGGCGACGCCTCCGGTGCGCGCCCTTGACGCGAGGGTTGAGCGCGCTGTTCGCGCTTCTGGCGCATCTCGGCCCGGTTGGCCTGCATGGCGGCCCGGCGCTCGTCCTGCGTCAGCACGCCGTCGCCGTTGGCGTCCATTCTGGCGAAGGCTTCTTCAGCCCGGCGTTCGACATCGGCGATGACGATGGGGAAACGGCTTTCGCCGCCCGCCCGCGTCGCGCGCGATCCCCGCTCGCCGCCAGCAGAGCCGCGGTCTTCACCGCGGGCCATGCCTTTGGCGCCGCCTCCATGGCCGCTCCCATGACCGCCCCAGCGTCGGGGGCCGCCCATGCCTTCGCCGCGTTCGCCGCGCGCGTTGCCCGCCGCGAACTCTTCACGGCTGAGGACGCCGTCCTTGTTCGTGTCCAGCCGGTCGAAACGGGCGGCCTGTCGTTCGGCCCGGCGCGTCTGGGCGTAGGCGCGCATTTCCTCGGTCGTCACCTGACCATCATTGTTGGCGTCCGCCGCGCGCAGGCGCTCGACGCGGCGCTGAACGAAGTCCGCCTTGCTGACCGGCTCGGCCATGCGGGCGTGGTGCGGGCGCGCGTCCGGCGCTGCAGCGGTCTGTCCCTGAGCCGCAGCGCCCCCGCTGACGGCCATGATCAGGGCAAGAGCGGCGACGCCGCTGAATGTCTTTTTCATCTCGATGTTCTCCATCTGGCCCGAAGGCCGCGAAGCATCCCTGTCGAGATATGAAACGGCGGTCGGATCAGATTCCGTCGCGCGTCGTCGGCAAAGCCGCCTCAAAGGCCTGACGCGCCCGCTGTCGCAGGTCGATGAGGCGCGACTTCAGCGTGTCGAAATCAGGCGCCCCGGCCGTGCGCGCCAGCCGCATGCGAAAGCCGGACGGCTCCTGATCCGGGTCGCCCGCGCCCTCGAACGCGCAGGCCATCAGCTGGCCCAGTTGCTGGTGCGTGCGCCAGCTGTCGGCCAGCACCGGATCGTCCGCCAGCGCGCCCAGCGTCGAGGTCGCCAGCGGCGCCCCCGCCTGCGCCGCCGTCAGCTGCCGATACTGGGCCACGAACTCGGCGTCGACCTGGGCGCCCGGCGTCAGCTTCAGATCCCAGAAGCCCTTGGGCCGCCGCTCGCGATCCATCAGGTCGCGCATGGCCCGCACGTCTTCGGCGATGTCGACGCCCGGCCGCGGGCGCCGCAGGGCCGCCTCCAGCGCCTCCGCCACACGCGCGCCGAAGGCCTCATCGCTGGCCCAGACCACCCGCGCGCGCGTCAGGGCCATGAACTCCCAGGTGTCGGCCTCCTGCGCATAATAGGCGTCCATCCCCTCCAGCCGCACGGATACCGGCCCCTTGGAGCCGGTGGGCCGCAGCCGCATATCGACCTCATACAGCCCGCCCTCGGCGGTGTGGGCCGACAGGGCGGCGATGAACCGCTGGGTGAAGCGACCGTAAAAGGTCTCGGCGCTCCAGCCGCGCCCGGCGGACACAGCCTCGGGCGGCGCCGCATAGACGGTCATCAGGTCCAGGTCCGAGCCCGCCGACATCTCGCGCGAGCCGGTCTTGCCCAGGGCGACCACGGCGACGGCGCCGTCGAAGGCGCCGCCCATCCGCTCGGCCTCCTTCAGCGCAGCGGGCGCCAGGGCGCGCATACAGGCGTCGGCCAGGGCGGTGTTGGCGCGGCCCGCCTCCTCCGGCCCGGCGCGGCCGGTGATGGTGTGCATGCCGATGCGGAAGACCTGTTCGCGGTGCTGGCGGCGCACCACATTCATCGCGTCCTCGAAGTCCGTGGCGGCGGCGGCCTCGGCCAGAAGCAGGGCCACAATGCCCGAATCCTCGTCCAGCTCAGTCAGGAAGCGGGCGTCCAGCACCCCGTCCAGCGCCTGCGGCCGCCGCCCCAGCATCCGCGCCAGCCGTGGCGCGAAGGCCATCACCTCGACCACCAGTTCGAACAGCTTGGGCTGGTTCAGGAACAGGGCCTGCACCTGCACCCCGGCGCTGAGGCCTGAGAAGAAGACGGCGAACCGGCGGAAGGCCGCATCCGGCGCCCCGGTCCTGGCCACCGCCGTCAGCAGTTGCGGCGCCAGCCGGGTGAACAGTTCGCGCCCCCGCGCCGTGCGCGTCGCCTGAATGCGGCCGTGGTGCCAGCTGCGGATCGTGTCGGACACGCTGGCGGGCTCGGAAAAGCCCATGCGGGCCAGCGTCTCCAGCGTGCCGGGGTCGTTCTCCACCCCCGTAAAAACGAGGCTGCCATAGGGCGAGGACAGGTCTTCGCCGCCCTCGAACAGTTCGCCATAGCGGGCGTTGACCCGCACCAGCAGGCGCTCGATCCCGGCGTCGAAGGCAGCCAGATCGCCCTGCCCGGCCAGAGCCGCCACATCGGCGCGGCGCTCGGGATCGACGGGCAGGATGTGCGTCTGCTCGTCCGCCAGCATCTGCGCCCGATGCTCCAGGGCGCGCAACTCGACATAGGCGGCGCGTAGTTCGTCACGCGCCTCGGTCGTCACATGACCCGCCCTGGTCAGGGCGTCCAGCGCCTCCAGCGTGCGCGGCGAGCGCAGGGCCCGATTGCGACCGCCCAGAATCAGCTGCTGCGTCTGGACGTAGAATTCGATCTCGCGGATGCCGCCCCGGCCCAGTTTCAGATTGGCGCCCGCCGCCTCCAAGCCTTCGCCGGTTTTATGGACGTGGATCTGTTTCTTGATCGACTGGATGTCCAGAACCGCCTGATAATCCAGACTGCGGCGCCAGATGTAGGGGACCAACGCATTCAGGAAATCGGCGCCCTCGGCCGCATCGCCGGCGCAGACGCGGGCCTTGATGAAGGCCGCCCGCTCCCAGTTCTGGCCGACGGATTCATAGTAGGCCAACGCCATCGGCGCTGCGACCACAGGCGGGGTCGAGGACGGGTCGGGCCGCAGCCGCAGATCAACGCGGAAGACATATCCGTCCGCCGTCCGCTCGGCCAGCAGGGCCGTCAGCCCCTGCGCCAGACGGTTGACGAAGCCCTGCATCTCCACGCCCTCGGACAGGGCGGTTTCCAGCGTTTCCGGCTCATAGAACAGCGACAGGTCGATGTCCGAGGAATAGTTCAGCTCGAACGCCCCGCCCTTGCCCATGGCCAGAACAAACAGGCCCGGCACCGGCCCGCGCGGATCGTCAGGCTCCGAGATCAGCCGCCCGCGCCTGCGCCAGTCGTCGGCCAGTATTCTCAATGCCGCCCGCGCCGCCGCATCGGCGAACCGCGACAGGGCGCCCGTCACCTGATCCAGATCCCAGACCCCGCCCAGATCGCACAGGGCCGTCAGCAGATGCAGTTCCGCCTTCAGATGACGCAGCGGCGCCTTGGCCTCGTCCGGCGCCGCGGTCAGAGCATCCGTCGCCGCCAGAATATCCGCCAGACGCGCCTCGGGATCGCTGTCCAGCGTCAGCCGCAGCCGGTCCGGCCAGCGCCGCGCCAGCCCAGCCAGATAGGGCGAGGCGGCGAAAACCGGCTCCAGCGCCGACCATGCCGCATCCAGCGTCGCGCGCCAGCCGTCGGCGTCCGCCGCCTCGATCAGCTGTTCATGCAGGCGCCCCGCCGCCTGCGCGTCGCGCACGGGGCCGCACGGCTGCAACCGCATCGCCAGAACGTCGCTCACACTTCGGTCCCTGCCTCTGGCGCCCGCGTCGCGGCGGGCAGGATCAGGGCCACGCGCAGGCCCGGCCCGCGCCCGTCATAGACCCCCGGCCCTTCGTCCAGCTGGACGCGCCCGCCATGCGCCTCGGCCACCGCCGTGACCAGCGACAGACCAAGGCCCGAACCCGGCTCGGTGCGGCTGTTGTCCAGACGGACGAAGCGTTGCAGCACCCGCTCGCGATCTTCATCCGGCACGCCGGGTCCGTTGTCGGTGACGGAAAACTCCACATCGCCGGACGAGCGTCGCCGCGCGCGGAACATCACCGCCCCGCCCTCGGGCGTATATTTGATGGCGTTGTCGATCAGATTGGCCAGCGCCTGGGCCAGGAAGGGCTGGTTGCCCTCGATCATCAGCCCCTTCTGGATTTCGGCGGCGAACTCCAGCCCCTTGTCCTCGCCCGCCGGTTCGTAAAGCTCGGCCATGTCAGAGGCCAGATCGGCGGCGTCGAACACCTTGGGATCCGGCGCCCCGCCCGCCTGCAATCGGGCGATGGCCAGAACGGTGTTGAAGGTTTTCAGCAGGGCGTCCGCCTCGTCCAGCGCCACGCCCAGAGCATCGACGCCCGAGGTCCGCCCTGCCTCGGCGTCGATCAGGGCGACCTCCATCTTGGCCTTCATCCGGTTCAGCGGCGTGCGCAGGTCGTGGGCGATGGCGTCGCCCGCGTGGCGGATCGAGGCCATGGAGCCTTCCAGCCGGTCCAGCATCCCGTTCAGACCCTCGCCCAGTTCGTCCAGTTCGTCGCCGGAATGGCGGACCGGCACGCGGGCCTTCAGGTCGCCTTCCTGCACCGCCGTCACCACGCGGTTCAGCCCCGCCATGGCCTGTTCGACGCCCCGGCTGATCCACAGGCCGCCGCCGACGCCCAGCACCAGCACCATGACCATGGCGCCCCACAGGGCCTGCGTCAGGCGCGACAGATAGGCCTCGATGTCGCCGATGTCCTCGCCCACGAACAGGTGTTCGCCGCCGGACAGGGTCATCTCCACCCCGATGGCGCCGCGACGACGCACGCGGCCGTCTTCATCCGTGTCGGTCAGGCGGAAATTCTCCCAGCGCGCGGTCGAGGGCGGCGCGTCGGCTCTTGGGGGGTCAATGGGCGATTCCGACACATTGCCGGTGATGACCGAACGGTCCGGCGCCATCAGCAGATACAGATACGGCCCGCCCTTCAGCGTGCGCTCGACCAGCAGCTGGTTCAGGGCGTCGCGGCCGCGGGTGCGATAAACGGCGGTCAGGCTCTCAACCTCGCCCTTGACGCTGGCCTCGGCCCGCGCCCGCGCCTCGGACGCCGAAGCGAAATAGACATAGGCCAGCACCGCGCTGGCCGTCGCCACGAACAGCGCCAGAAACAGCAGCGTCAGCCGGAAGGGCGTCCGGCGGAAAAGCGAGGGGAGTTTCAGCTTTCTCCCTCCCCTTCATGGGGAGGGTGGTCGCGCAGCGACCGGGTGGGGCGGGCCTCAAGCGCGCCCATGACCCCCGCCATTACGCCGTCCAGATCGTCGCGAACGGCGGCGTTGTCGAACCTCAGCGTCGTGAACCCTTCGCCAGCCAGCACGGCGTCTCTCACCCTGTCCCTGTTCGCCTGCGCCTCCAGCGTATGGGTGACGCCGTCGACCTCTATGACCACGCAGCGGTCGAAACAGACGAAGTCCAGATAATAGCCTCGAAACGGCACCTGCCGCCGAAAATGAAAGCCTTGCGCGCGCAGCAGTTTCAACTGCGCCCACAGACGCGCCTCGGGCGGCGTCAGCGCCTTTCGCATGGCGCGGGCTCTGGCGATGACCGCCATGGTGTTCAAGCCCTCCCCACCCGGTCGCTGCGCGACCACCCTCCCCATGAAGGGGAGGGAGAAAGATTGTGCGTCTACGCCTCCAGCCGATATCCCGCGCCGCGAACCGTCTGCAGCATGGCCCGGTCGAAGCCCTTGTCGATCTTGGAGCGCAGGCGGCTGATGTGCACGTCGATGACGTTGGTCTGGGGGTCGAAGTGGTATTCCCAGACCTTCTCCAGCAGCATCGTGCGCGTCACCGACTGGCCCGCGTGGCGCATCAAGAACTCCAGAAGCTGGAACTCGCGCGGCTGCAGGTCGATCTCCTGACCGTCGCGGTGGACGCTGCGGGCGATCAGGTTCATCTCAAGATCGCCGACCTTGAGCACGGTCTGCACCCCGCCCGTCTCGCGACGGCGCGACAGGGCCTCGACCCGCGCGACCAGTTCGGCCAGGGCGTAGGGCTTGACCAGATAGTCGTCGGCGCCCGCCTTCAGACCCGTGACGCGGTCCTCGACCTCGCCCAGAGCCGACAGGAACAGCACCGGCGTCTGGTCGCCGCCCTTGCGGATCGTCTCGACCATGCCGACGCCGTCCAGACGCGGCATCATGCGGTCCACGACATAGACGTCATAGCCGCCCTTCTGCGACTCCAGCAGGCCGAAGGCGCCGTCCACGGCGTGAGTGACCTCATGCCCGGCCTCGGTCAGGCCGCGCACCATGGCGGTCGCGGCCTCGGCGTCGTCCTCAACCACCAGAATACGCATGGGCCTCTCCAGATAAAGATTCGGCGGCGATGTTAGCGCATCGCCGCCGATCCTGTGAGTTACGCCTTATTCAGACTTGGCGAAGGGCAGGACCACCGAGGAGTTGGTCCCCTGCACCCTGATCAGCAGGAAGACGCCTGGCCGTCCCGCTGAGCGCGCCGCATCAACGGCCGCCTTCAGATCAGCCTCGGAGCGGACCACGCGGTTGTTGGCGCGCTGGATCACCGTACCGACCGGCATCCGCATCTTGCCCGCTTCGGAGCGAGGGGCGACAGCGGTGACCACCACGCCCTCCATATCATCGGGGATCGAGTAACGCTGACGCAAGGCCGAGGTGATCGGCGTGACCGTCAGGCCCTCGATCGTCTGGCTGGTCGCCGCGCCCTTATCGCCGGGCTGGGTCGTTTCGCTGTCCTGGGCGCCGTTCAGTTCGGCCTCGGACGGGCGGGTGCCGGCGCGGATGTTCAGCGTCTGCTTCCTGCCTTCGCGCAGGATTTCCAGCCGCAGCGCATCGCCCGGACGAGTGCGGGCCACGCGACGTGTCAGTTCGGTCGAGCTGTCGATCGTTTCGCCGTTCACGCTGGTCACGACGTCGCCTACCTGCATGCCGCCGCGATCGCCGGGCGCGCCCGCCGTCACCTCTGCGACATAGGCGCCCTTGGTGTCTTCGCTCAGGCCCAGAGCCGCCGCCGCATCCTTGGACAGGGTTTGAATCTGCACGCCCAGATAGCCGCGCTGGACCGTCTCGCCACGCATCAGCTTATCGGTGACCGACTTGGCTGTCGTCGCGGGAATGGCGAAACCGATGCCGACCGAACCGCCCGACGGC
Source organism: Brevundimonas diminuta (assembly GCF_039673845.1). Lineage (GTDB taxonomy): Bacteria > Pseudomonadota > Alphaproteobacteria > Caulobacterales > Caulobacteraceae > Brevundimonas > Brevundimonas diminuta_E. The sequence continues at coordinate 227,689 of NZ_JBDJMK010000006.1, forward strand.
GAGAAGATCGCCGTGTTCACGCCGATGACGCGGCCGTAGATGTCGAACGTCGGCCCGCCCGAGTTGCCCCGGTTGATGGCGGCGTCGATCTGCAGATATTCATTGTAGCCGATCGGATCGATATCGCGCGACTTGGCCGAGACGATGCCCGCCGTCGCCGTGCCCCCCAAACCGAAGGGGTTGCCAACCGCGATGACCCAGTCACCGACACGCGGCTCGGCGGATTCTTCAAAGCTGACGAATGGGAAGGCCGAACCCTCGACCTTGATGACAGCCAGATCGGTGCCTTCGTCGCGACCGATCAGCTTGCCCTTCAACTCGCGCCCGTCGCTGAGCTTGACCGTGATCTCCTCGGCGTTCTCGACGACGTGGTTGTTCGTCACGATGAAGCCGTCGCCCGAGATGAAGAAGCCCGAACCGGCGCCGGCGGCCAGCTGGGTGTTGTCTTCCTCTCCCTCGCCCGAGCCGCCGGGCGCGCCGGGAATCGGAACGGCGCCGAAGCCCGGAATCTGGAACACGCCGCGCGGGCGCTGGACGCGGGTCTTCACGTCGATCTGCACCACGGCGGGGGCGACCTGCTGGAAGATGTCGGCGAAGCTGAGCGGCGCGCCCTGCGGCGGGGCGAAGGCCAGCCCGGCGGCTCCGGCCGAGGGAACCAGCTGTCCGACCTGTGCGGCGGGCGCGGCGTTGGCGCCCGGCCAGCTGATGACCCCGCCCGCTGTCGCGGCGGCGGCGAAGGTCAGGCCGACAGCGGCCCCCAGAATGAACTCCTTGCGTTTCAGCATCGTCGTCCTTGCAGTCCTAACTGGCGGATACGGAAAGCTCCGTTCGCCTATGGATATAGGGCGTAACGGCTCAAGCCAATGCACCCATGACGATGATTGTTCCTGATGATCGTCCGGCGTGTGGCGCAGCTGCGTCAGGAAGGCGGCGAAAGGCTTGCGAAATGGACAGGGAGCCATGCCCCTTCTTCCCGCTCACCCAGCGGACGCCGGGGCCCAGTGAGAACGTCATCCGCAGAGTTCGCCGTCAAAGAACTGGATCCCGGCGTCCGCCAGGATGAACGGTAGACAGGGCCGAGCTCAGCGCCCGGCTTCATCATCCGCCGTCAGGGCGGCCAGAGCGCGTTCTTCCTCGGGCGTCAGGGGCGCGGCCTCGCCTGCCCCGCGGCGGCGCGCGCGCAGGACCAGCACCACGCCCGCCCCTGCCGCCAGCGCGAACGGGCCGAACCACAGCAGCCATGTGCCGATCCGCACCGGCGGCTGGAACAGCACATAGTCGCCATAGCGGCGGATCAGGTCGGCCTTGATCTCGTCGTCGGTCTTTCCAGCGGCGATCTGTTCGCGCACCAGACCGCGCAGGTCGGCGGCGATGCCCGCCGGGCTGTCGGCGATCGACTCATGCTGGCAGACGACGCAGCGGATATCGCCGAACAGGGCGCGGGCGCGGGCCTCCTGCGCCGGGTCGCTCAGCGGCCGGTCGGGCGCGGGCGGCGGCTCGGCCACGGCGGGCGCAGCCGCGATGGCCAGCACAACGGCGGCGAACAGGGCGGCGGCCCGCCTCATGCCTGAGCCTCGACCGGCTGGAGCGTCTTCCTGGCGCGCGAACCGGCCCCGACGCGCAGGCGCCGGTCCAGCAGGGAGATCAATCCGCCCAGCGCCATCAGCGCCGGTCCCAGAAAGATCAGCCGCGCCCACGGATTATAATAGATGCGCACGATCCAGGCGCGCTCGCCCTCATCGGTCGCGGCGCGGTCGCCCACGACGACATAGACGTCGTCCAGCCCCCGGAAATCGAGGCCGACCTCGGTCGTGGTCTGGCCGCCTGCGGGGAAGAAGCGGCGTTCGGCGGTGATGACGCGCTCGGGCGCGCGGCCGTCGAGGGGGATGATGGTCAGGCGGCCCTGCTCGGCCAGATAGTTCGGCCCCTCGATGACCTGAACCGCGTCCAGCCGCGCCTTCCACGGCCCCGCCGCGACTTCGCCGCCCAGCGGCAGGGCGGCGGCGGCCTCGGCCTTGAAGCTGGTCTCGACCACGGCCCCCAGAATGAAGACGCCCAGACCCGCATGGGCCAGCGCCATGCCCCAGGCGCCCAGCGGCAGGCCTTTGGCCCGGCGCAGGGTCTCGGCCAAAGGCGCGCGCAGGGCCTTGGTCCGCACGCCCAGCTCGGCCAGCGCGCCGCAGATCAGCCACGCCCCGACGCCCAGCCCGGCGGCGGCCAGCGCCTTCTTCGGCTCGAACAGGAAGAAGGCGGCGAAGGCGGCGGCGATGGCCAGAGCGGCGGCCAGCCACAGGCGCTGCAGGGCGCCCTTCAGATCGCCGCGCTTCCACGCCAGCAACGGCCCGGCAGGCAGGATCAGGCAAGCGACGATCATCAACGGATTGAAGACGGCGTTGAAATAGGGCGGCCCGACCGAGATGGTCGCCCCCGTCGCCCCCTCCAGAATGAGCGGATAAAGGGTGCCCAGCAGCACCGTCGCCGCCGCCGCCGTCAGGAACAGATTGTTCAGGACCAGCGTCCCCTCGCGGCTGATCGGGGCGAAAGCGGCGCCCGAGCGGATGGCCGGGGCGCGCAGGGCGAACAGGATGAAGGCCGCGCCCGCCGCCAGCCCCAGAATGGCCAGCAGCATCATCCCCCGCTGAGGATCGACGGCGAAGGCGTGAACGCTGGTCAGCACGCCCGAGCGCACCAGAAACGCGCCCAGCATGGAGAAGGTGAAGGCCAGAATGGCGAGGAAGACGGTCCAGCCCGCCAGCGCCCCGCGCCGCTCGGTCACAATGGCCGAGTGCAGCAGGGCCGCGCCCGCCAGCCACGGCATGAAACTGGCGTTCTCGACCGGGTCCCAGAACCACCAGCCGCCCCAGCCCAGCTCGTAATAGGCCCAGAAGGAGCCCAGCGCGATGCCGACGGTCAGCAGGGCCCACGACGCCAGCGCCCACGGCCGCACCCAGCGTCCCCAGGCCGGATCGACGCGCTTCTCGATCAGGGCGGCGACCGCCAGCGAAAAACACACCGAAAACCCGACATAGCCCGCGTAGAGCAGCGGCGGATGCACCGCCAGCGCCGGGTCCTGCAGCAGGGGGTTCAGCGACGCGCCCTGCACCGGCGCCGGGTCCAGCCGGAAGAAGGGGTTGGAGGTGAAGGCGGCGAAGGCCAGAAACAGGCTCGACAGGCCCGCCTGCACCGCCACGGCCGAGGTCTTCAGCCCGAACGGCAGACCGCGCGCCAGCGCCAGCGCCCCGCCGAAGACCGTCATCACCAGGCACCACAGCAGCAGCGAGCCCTCATGACTGCCCCAGGCGGCGGCGACCTTATAGAAGACCGGCTTGTCGGTGTGGCTGTTCATGGCCACGTTCGACACCGAGAAGTCCGACACCACGAAGGCGTAGATCAGCGCGCCGAAGGCCAGGGCGATCGCTCCGGCCGAGGCCAGCATGGCGCCGCCCCCCGCCCCGGCCAGCACCGGACTGAGCCTCAGCCGCCCCGCCGTGGTCAGCGCCAGACTGAGCACCGACAGCACCAGCGCCAGGATCAGGGCGAAGGCGCCCAGTTCGACGATCAACGCTTACGCCCCCTGTTGCGCAGACGCGGCGGGCGCCGCCGCATCGTCGGGCCGCCACTCGCCCTTTTCCTTCAGCCGGTCGGCGACTTCGCGCGGCATATAGGTCTCGTCATGCTTGGCCAGAACCTGACTGGCCTCGAACACGCGGTCGGGGCGGAAGGCGCCTTGCGCCACGATCCCCTGCCCTTCGCGGAACAGGTCCGGCAGGTCGCCGTGATAGATCACCTGCGCCGTCGCCCCATTGTCGGTGACGACGAAGACGACCGAGCCGTCGGCGGCCTTTTGCACGCTGCCCGCCTCGACCAGACCGCCCAGACGGATCATCTGACCGGCGGGCACCTTCTGCGGCGTCACTTCCGAAGGGGAGTAAAAGAAGGTCACATTGTCCTTCATCGCCCACAGCGACAGGCCGACGGCCAGCGCCAGCACGGGCGCCGCGGCGATGACGACCCACAGGCGACGGCGCGCCTTGGGCGATTTGGGCAACCAGCTCATGTCAACGATCCGAAGACGGCGGAAAACACCGCCGCGTATAAGGCGGGAGCAAGGGTCGGCCAACGGCTCATCGCGCCGCTCCGGCCAGACGTTTCTGCAGGTCGGCGCGACGCGGATCGGCCGCTTCCAGCACGGCGATCAGCGGGCTCCACATGGCCTCGGCCTCGGCCCGGTCGCCGCGCGCCAGCGCCGCATCGCCCAGATAGAAGCGCGCGCCCAACTGATCGGGGTCCAGTTTGACCGCCTGACGGAAGGCCGCCTCGGCGTCGCCGTCGACCGCGCCGCCGTTGGCCCGCACCAGACTCTCGCCCAGCCGCGCCCAGCTCTGGGCGTCGTCCGGCTGGATGGCGAGGGCGCGACGGAAGGCCGAGGCCGCGCCGATGGGATCGCCCGCCTCGAACCGGGCGGCGCCCAGCATGGTCAGGGCCAGCCGGTCGTCGGGCCGCTCCTTGACCACCTGCCCCAACACGGCCGAAACCTGCGCCGGTTCCAGCGCCTCGGGCGCCGAGGCCCATTCGCGCACGCGCGTCTCATAGGCCTGATCCTTCATGCCCGGCGCGCCGAAGACCGCGTAAAGGCCCAGCGTCGTCGCCGCCGTCGCCGCGATCCCGCCCAGCACCCAATAGCGATCGCGTGGCCCTGCGACCGGGCGGCGATCCGCGCGGCGGGCGGCCAGCAGACGGCGCCCCGCCTCGGCCCTAGCGGCGGTCCAGCCCGCCTCATCCAGCAGGCCGCGCGCCTTCAGCCGGTCCAGCTCGGCCAGTTCAAGCGCGCCCGCGTCGCGATCGGCCACGCTCTCGGCCTCGGCCCCTCGCCGGGCGGCGGACAGCACCGCCAGCCCCGCCAGCGCGGTCACAAGAGCCGTCATGATCCAGAAGACCGTCATGGCCGCCGCTGTAGCGGATCAGGCGGCCGGAGGCGAGGCGCGCGACGCCGCACCTGACGCCATCAACCGCCGCCGCACCGTGCGCGACGCCTCCTGCGCGCCGACCAGCCCCAGAAGTTCTGCGCTCAGGGCGATGTGTCTGCGCGCTGTCGCCTCATCGGCGACCTGACCGTCGTTGAGCCGCTCCATCGCCTCATCGGCCCATGTCGCCAGACGGCCGGTCAGCCCCTCGGCCGTCTGACGTCGCTCGGCCTCGCAGCCGAAGACGGCGGCCGGACCGCGCACCAGACCGACCACAGCCGTCAGCGCCCGCGCCCTGTCCGCCGCCGCCGCATCGACCGGATCGTCCAGCCGGGGCCGGGGCCGCGTCATCCGCCCGATCAGCGCCGCCCGCTCGACCGGCAGGACGGCGTCGACCGCCCGTTCGGCCGCGCTGAACCGTTCCGACAGGCTGAGCGCCGTCTTCAGCCGCGCCTGACGCACCGCCCGGCCCCAGGCGCTGTCGGCCTTCAGCGGCAGGATGACGTCGATCTCGGCCAGTGTCGCCGCGCACCAGTCCAGATCGGCCTTGAACGCCGCCGACCCGCCCGCCGCCCCGCCCTCCGAATGGGCCGGATCAAAGGCGGCGACATCGGCCGCCCGCCGCGCCAGCGCCAGCAGGATGCGGTCGATGAACGGGTCCGCCTCGCCCGTCCCGGCTCCCTGTCCCATCAGTGCGATCACCCGCAGGATCAGACGCGCGTCTTCCAGATGGGCGAAGATGATCTCCAGCCACCAGACGGCGCCGTCGGGCGCCACGCCCGCTGCCTGACGCTGGGCCAGCTTCAGCTCGGCGACCGCTTCGTTTTCGGGACGGCCGATCCACTCCGGCAGAAAGGGCAAGGCCCGCCGCGCCGTCGCCGCCAGATCAAAACAGGTCGCCAGCGCCTGCGCCCGCCCTTCCGGCGCATCAGGCCAGACCTCGCCCGCCCGGTCGCGCAGGGCCGACGCGGCGCCCAGGCACAGACGGTCGGCGATCATCCGCGACAGGTCGTCCTCCCGATCCAGCTGAGGCAGAAGTTCAGGCTCGCTGCGGATGGCGCTGCGCCACAGCCGCGTCAGAACCACAGGCGGAAACTCCGGCCCCGGCAGCCCATCCGCCCGCGCCTGAAACAGCGGCAGCAACGGCCCGAAGGCGATATTGCGCCGCCGCCGGTCGGTCGCCTCGGCCTCGACCATCTCGCGCAACGCCGCCGAGCGCGCGTGCGTCATCGTCCCCGCCAGCCCCGAAAGCTGCGACAGAAAACGGTCCGGACACCGCTCGATCAACTGGGCCAACGCCGCCCTCTGCGCGACCGACAGGTCCGCCATTCCCGCCCCTCCGCTCCCGGGCGCCAACAGAAGAGGCGGAAGGTGCCCCGTCGCCGGTTAACAGGGTATTTTGAGGGGCGCTCAACAGCGGGGACAGGTTCGTTGCGGCCCGGGCGCGCCTCGCTGCGCGTCTCTTGCGGCAGGTCTGCAAACCGGCAGAATGGCTTTTTCTCTCGCCCGATGGACTGCAGGTCTGAATGAAACCGGCCGTATTGATGGTGGATGTCGACGGCGTCGTGGTTCGCCACCCCGACCCCGCCGGCTGGTCCGCCCGCATCGAAGAGGATCTGGGCGTCCCCCGTCAGGCGCTGCAGGAACGCTTCTTCAAGCCATGCTGGGACGACGTCGTTCACGGGCGCGCAGCCCTGCGCGACAGACTGGCGCCCGCGCTGGCGGAAATCGCGCCGCACGTCAGTTGTGACCAGTTGATCCGCTATTGGTTTGAAGGCGACGCCCATCTGGACGAGGCCCTGCTGCTGCAACTGGCCGAGGTCCGGGCGTCAGGCGTCCCCCTGCACCTTGCGACCGTTCAGGAGCACGAACGCGCCGCCTATCTGTGGGACACGCTCAGGCTTCGCGACCGGTTCGATGACATGCACTACGCCGCCCAGCTTGGCGTTTCAAAGCCGTCACAGGATTTCTATGCGGCGGTCGAGCAGCGCGTGGGCCTGCCCCCCACGGCCATCGCCTTCATTGACGACACGCAAAAGAACGTCGACGCCGCACGGGCGCGTGGCTGGCGTGCAGCGCTCTGGACGCCGGGCGCCACGCTCAGCACGCTTATTCCGGAGTTAAACAGCTAGCTGCAACGTTCGCTTTTTAGCCTTAGGCCCAATGCCAGCTGTCGACCGAGGCCGTGTAAAAACGTGCTGATCCACGATGAGGCCGAGGTGGCGACGAGGCGCGATGGCCTCAGGCTCGGATCGCGTTCATCAGGGTCTTCGTTCCGAGCACC
>NZ_JBDJMK010000007.1:0-229540 GCF_039673845.1 Brevundimonas diminuta
CACGTCATGCGCCACGCCATGAACCTGGAAACGGTCAACACCTATGAAGGCGCGCACGACGTCCACGCCCTGATCCTGGGCCGCGCCATCACCGGCGAAGCCGCCTTCTGATAGAAGGGTTCTCATGACCGATCGATCGATGATTCCCGCCCCTTACGGCCCCCTGCACGGCGTGCGCGTGCTGGACCTGTCGCGTGTTCTGGCCGGGCCGTGGGCGACGCAGACGCTGGCGGATCTGGGCGCCGAGGTGATCAAGATCGAGCGGCCGGGCGCTGGTGACGACACCCGGCACTGGGGCCCGCCCTTCACCACGACGACGGACGGCCAGCCCGGCGACGCCGCCTATTTCCTGTGCGCCAACCGGGGCAAGAAGTCGGTCGAGCTGGATATCGCCAGCCCGGACGGCGCCGAGGCCGTGCGTCGTCTGGCCGCGACCTGCGACGTGGTGGTCGAGAACTTCAAGGCCGGCGGGCTGAAGAAATACGGCCTCGACTACGCCGCGCTGGCGGCCGTCAATCCGAGGCTGGTCTATTGCTCCGTCACCGGCTTCGGACAGGACGGGCCGGACGCGCACCGCGCGGGCTACGACTATATGATCCAGGCGATGGGCGGGCTGATGTCCATCACCGGCCAGCCGGACGGCGCGCCCGGCGCCGAGCCGATGAAAGTCGGGGTGGCGGTCGTGGACCTGTTCACCGGCCTTTACGCCTCCAACGCCATACTGGCCGCCCTGTGGCACGCGCGGGCGACGGGCGAAGGCCAGCACGTCGACATCGCCCTGTTCGACGTTCAGGCGGCCATGCTGGCCAATCAGGCGACCAACTGGTTCGTCTCCGGCAAGGCGCCGACGCGGATGGGCAACGCGCATCCCAATCTGGCCCCCTATCAGCCCTTTCCCTGTTCGGACGGGATGGTGATCATCGCCGTGGGCAATGACGGCCAGTTCCGCGCCCTGTGCGGCGCACTGGAGCTGGAGGCTGAGGATCGCTTCGCCACCAACGCCCTGCGGGTCGCCAATCGCGAGGCGCTGGGGCCGCTGATCGCGGCGAAGACGGCGGGCTTCAGCATGCAGGGGCTGATGCAGGCGCTGGAGGCCGCAGGCGTGCCCTGCGGCCCGGTCAACACCATCGACCAGGTGTTCGAGGAGCCTCAGGCTATCCATCGCGGCCTGATGGTCGAACAGACGCGCGCCGATCTGAACGGCCCGGTTCGCACCGTGGCCTCGCCCATCCGCCTGTCGAAGACGCCGCTGCGATACGACGCGCCGCCGCCCAAGCTGGGGCAGGATACGCAGGCGGTGCTGGGGGCGTTGAAGACGGAGGAGTGAGGCCCTTCGCTCCCTCTCAGGCCGTCATTCTCGGGCTTGACCCGAGAAGCCAGCCCCGCAACGTCTGAACAGGCATGGGCTCGACGCGGTCGCCGTCGTGTTTGCTGGATTCTAGGGTCAAGCCCGAGAATGACGGCGGGAAGGCAGGTATGGGCGGCGCCGCTGGTTCAACTCACCTGCCGCTTCTCCAGCTTCCGCGCCAGGGTGCGACGGTGCATCCCCAGACGCCGCGCGGCCTCGGAGATGTTGAAATCGGTTTCGGCCAGAACCTCGTGGATGCGTTCCCATTCCAGCGTCTTGATCGAAGTGGGACGGGCGGTCAGGGGCGCGTCGGGGTCGCCTGCCTCGCGGCCGAAGGCGGCCTCGATGTCATCTGTTCCAGCGGGCTTGGCGAGGTAGTGGCGTGCGCCCAGCTTGATGGCCTCGACCGCCGTGGCGATGCTGGCGAAGCCGGTCAGGACCACGATCACCAGATCCGGATCGAAGGCGTGCAGCGTCTGCACGCAGGTCAGACCCGACGCCGTGCCCAGCTTCAGGTCCACCACGGCGTAGTCGGGGTGATGCGTCTTCAGCAGTTCGACCATCTGGTCGTGGCTGTGCGCGGCCAGCACCTGATAGCCGCGCCGCTCGAACGAGCGCCGCAGGGTGCGCGAGAAGGACTCGTCGTCCTCGACGATCAGAAGCTGGCGGGGTTCGTCGGTCATCTCATGCCCTCTTTCCAGACTGCTTATTTCGGCGCCAGGGCGTCGATGGGCAAGGTCAGGCGCACCATGGCGCCCCCGCCCGCCGCGCCCGGCCGGTTCGTGGCGACGACCGTGCCGCCCAGCTTGCGCACCACATTGACCAGCAGGAACAGGCCCAGCCCCGCCCCTGCCCGCGCCTTGGTCGACTGATAGGGCTGGCCCAGCTTTTCGAGGATGGCGGCGGAAAAGCCGGGGCCGTCGTCCTCAAAGGCGATGAACAGGCCGTCGGCGTCAGCGGCGGCCCGCACCTCCAGATGGCGCGCGCCCGCTTCCTGCGCATTGTCCAGCAGGGCGCTGAACACCTGTTTCAGGGCCGGATCGGCGATGATCGGCGGGTCGCGCGGCGTCGGGCCGCTGAGGGCGACCTGCATGGCGTCGGCGGGGCGGTTGGCCGACCACTCGCCGATGATCTCGCCCAGAAAGGCGCTGAGGGCGGTCACGGTCGGCGCCTCGCCGCGCGCCTCGCCCGCCGACATCAGGATGTTGGTGACGATGGATTTGCAGCGCTCGACCTCGGCCTGCATCTGCTCGATATCGTGGCGCAGGTCGGCATCCTCGGTCAGGGCGGGCATCCGCCGCCAGTCGCTGAGGATGACCGACAGGGAGGCCAGCGGCGTGCCCAGTTCATGCGCCGCGCCCGAGGCCAGCAGCCCCATGCGCACGATGTGGTCCTGTTCCGCCGCCTGCTGGCGGGCCTCGGCCAGATAGGCGTCGCGGGCGCGCACGTTCTGGGTGATCCGCGTGACGAAGGCGACCAGCAGCACGGCGATCAGCAGGAAGTTGACCAGCGACCCCTGCTGGATCAGCCCCAGCCGCGCCTCGGCCCCGATCGGCAGGTCCAGCGGCTGACGCCAGATGGCCAGCAGGGCCAGACAGCCGCTTGTCACCAGCACAAAGCCCCAGGCGAACGACGGCCGCAGCAGCACCGCCGCCAGCACCACCTGCATCAGATACAGCGCCGAAAACGGATTGGTCGCCCCGCCGCTGAAATAGAGCAGCCAGCTGAGGGCCGCCACATCGACGCACAGGGCCAGCAGCAGTTCGGGGTCGGTGACCTCCTTGCGGCGCAGGGTCACGGGGGCGCTGACCAGATTCATCACCGCCAGCGCCGTCGGCGCCAGCAGCAGCGGCCCCAGCGGCAGGCTGATCTTCAGCCCCCAGTGGACGATGACGATGGTCAGCACCTGGCCGATGACCGCCAGCCACCGCAGCTGGATCAGCAGCAGCATGTTGCGGCGGGCGGCGGCGCCGGGCGAAACGGGCGTCTCTACGGCGGCGTCCATGCCCAGCAGATTACGCGCAAACCGGATCAGGTCCATGCCGGACGGCTTCATCGGCCCCGCCCTGCCCTGCGGCGGCGTTCTTCCCGCAGCCAGAACCACGCGCCGCCCGCCGACATCAGCGCCAGTCCGAACCAGGTCAGGGCATAGACCAGATGGCTGTTGGCGAAGCGCACCACCGTCAGCCCGCCGCGCGGCCAGCCGCCGGGATTGGGCGCGGCGTCGGCGTCGATGAAATAGGGCGCAACCGGCCCGTCCAGCCGCTTGGCCGAGGCGATGGCCGCCACATCGCGCGAGAACCAGCGGTCGCCCGCCGGATCATTGTCGCGCAGGAAGCCGCCCTTCGGCTCGCTGATCCGCAACAGGCCGGTGACGGAGACAGGCCCCGCGACCTGCCCCTCAGGGCGAGCGTCCGGCGCCGCGCGCTCGGCCGGGACGAAGCCCCGGTTGATCAGGACGGTGAAGCCGCGCGCGTCTTCCAGCGGCGTGACCACCCAGAAGCCCGGCCCCAGGTCCGTCACCGCCTTCACCCGGACCTCGCGGTCATGCAGGAAGCGGCCGCTGGCGGCGACATGGCGATACTGGTCCCCCTGGCGCGTCACGGCGTCGAAGCCCTGCGGCCCCGGCGCCGGAACCGGCTGGGCGTGGATGCGGCTGTCGACCTGCCGGATCAGTTCCTGCTTCCACGCCAGACGCTGGACCTGCCAGACGCCCAGCGCCGAAAAGCCGATGAACAGCATGGCGAACATCGCCAGCCCCGCCGCCATTCGACGGCGTGAAACCGGGCGGGAGGCCGGTCCGGGGGCTGACGAGGCGGTCACAAGGGCGTCTCCGCTATGAAAGGGTCAGCCCATCACCTGCATGTCGTGGACGGGCATCATATTGGTGTTCAGGTGGTACATGACCCACACCGACCCGGCGACGGCGATGACCACGATCACCAGGGTGAAGATCAGCGCCAGCATGTTCCACCCGCCCTCGGACCGGTGGTTCATGTGCAGGAAGAAGATCATGTGGACCACGATCTGCACCACGGCGAAGCCGGTGATGATCAGACCCGTCAACTGCGGCGCCAGCACCCCGGCCATGACCAGCCAGAACGGAATGGCGGTCAGCACGACCGACAGGGCGAACCCGATCAGATAGCCCTTGTAGGTGCCGTGATCATGGTCGTCGCCGTGGTGATCGTCGTGATGGTCCACAGCGTGCTCGTTTTGGGCTTCAGCGCTCATCGCAGCATCCCGAACAGATAGACGAAGGTGAAGACGCCGATCCAGATGACGTCCAGGAAGTGCCAGAACAGGCTCAGGCACATGAGGCGGCGCTTGTTGGCCTGGATCAGGCCCTTCTGACCCAGCTGGATCATCAGGGTGACCAGCCAGATGCAGCCGAAGGTGACGTGCAGGCCGTGGGTGCCCACCAGGATGAAGAAGGCCGACAGGAAGCCGCTGCGCTGGGGCGTGGCGCCCAGGTGGATCATGTGGGCGAACTCATAGAGCTCGATCCCCAGGAAGCACAGGCCGAACAGGCCCGTGACCGCCAGCCAGATCTGCGTCTGCGCCACCTTGTTGCGGTACATCGCCAGCATGGCGAAGCCGTAGGTGATCGACGAGAACAGCAGCATGGACGTGTTCACCGCCACCAGCGGCAGGTCGAACAGATCCTTGGGCGCCGGGCCCGCCGCATAGTTGCCGCCCAGCACGGCGTAGACGGCGAACAGGATCGCAAAGATGAGACAGTCGCTCATCAGATACATCCAGAAGCCCAGCATGGTGCTGTGGCCTTCCGGGTGGTGCGGCTCCTCTACCGGGTGGAAGATCGGCCGCCCGGCGTCGTCGACATAGTCGGGGTTGAGGGAAGGTGCGTGGCTCATCGGATCACCCCTGCGTCGCTGCTGCGGCCGCCAGGGCCTTGGTGCGCGCGTCCTCGGTCGCCTGAACCGTCTCGGCCGGGATGTAGTAGTCGCGCTTGTAGTTGAAGGTGTGGAAGATGGCGTAGGCGATCAGCGCCGCAAAGCCCGCCGCCGCCATCCACCAGATGTACCAGATCAGGCCGAAACCGACGATCATCGACAGCACCGACAGGATCACCCCCGCCCCGGTGTTGGACGGCATGTGAATGGCCTTGAAGCCTTCGGTCGGGCGCTGATAGCCGCGCGCCTTCATGTCCCACCAGGCGTCGCCGTCGTGGATGATCGGCGTCTTGGCGAAGTTGTAGTCCGGCGGCGGCGACGAGGTCGCCCACTCCAGCGTGCGGCCGTTCCACGGATCGCCCGTCTCGTCGCGCAGCTTGTCGCGGTTGATGATGCTGACGGCGAACTGGATCAGCATGGCCAGCACGCCGACGCCGATGATCGCCACGCCCACGCCCGCGATGATGAACCAGATCTGATAGGCCGGGTCGTCGAAGACCCGCATCCGCCGCGTCACGCCCATGAAGCCCAGGACGTACAGCGGCATGAAGGCCATCCAGAAGCCGACCACCCAGCACCAGAAGCTGACCAGCCCCCACTTCTTCTCCAGCTTGAAGCCGAAGGCCTTGGGCCACCAGTAGTTGATGGCGGCGAACAGGCCGAACAGCACCCCGCCGATGATGACGTTGTGGAAGTGGGCGATCAGGAACAGGGAGTTGTGCAGCACGAAGTCCGCCGGCGGCACCGCCAGCATGACGCCCGTCATCCCGCCGATCACGAAGGTCAGCATGAAGGCGACCGTCCACATCATCGGCAGCTCGAACCGGATGCGGCCTCGGTACATGGTGAACAGCCAGTTGAACAACTTCGCCCCTGTCGGGATCGAAATGATCATCGTCGTGATCCCGAAGAAGGAGTTCACGGACGCGCCCGAGCCCATGGTGAAGAAGTGGTGCAGCCACACCAGGTAGGACAGGATGGTGATGACCACCGTCGCATAGACCATCGAGGTGTAGCCGAAGAGCTTCTTGCCCGAGAAGGTCGAGGTGACTTCGGAAAACACGCCGAACAGCGGCAGGATCAGGATGTAGACCTCGGGGTGGCCCCAGATCCAGATCAGGTTCACGTACATCATCGGGTTGCCGCCGAAGTCGTTCGTGAAGAAGTTGGTGCCGACGTAACGGTCCGCCGACAGCAGCACCAGCGTCGCCGTCAGGATCGGGAAGGACGCCACGATCAGGATGTTGGCGCACAGCGACGTCCAGGTGAAGACCGGCATCTTCATCAGGCCCATGCCCGGCGCGCGCATCTTCACGATGGTGGCGATCAGGTTGATGCCGGACAGGGTGGTCCCTACCCCCGCGATCTGCAGCGCCCAGATATAATAGTCGACCCCGACCCCGGGGCTGTAGCCGATGCCCGACAGCGGCGGATAGGCCAGCCAGCCGGTGCGTGCGAACTCGCCGATGAACAGCGACATCATCACCAGAACGGCGCCGACCGTGGTCATCCAGAAGCTGAAGTTGTTCAGGAAGGGGAAGGAGACGTCCCGCGCCCCGATCTGCAACGGCACCAGATAGTTCATCAGGCCGGTGATCATGGGCATGGCCACGAAGAAGATCATGATCACGCCGTGGGCGGTGAAGATCTGGTCATAGTGGTGGGCGTTCAGATAGCCCTCGGACCCGCCGAAGGCCATGGCCTGCTGGATCCGCATCATGATGGCGTCAGCAAAGCCGCGCAGGAACATGATCAGGCCCAGGATCATGTACATGATCCCGATCTTCTTGTGGTCCACGGTCGTGAACCACTCCTTCCAGAGATAGCCCCACAGCCTGTAGCGGGTGAGCAGGGCCAGCACCCCCAGACCGCCGATGACGACGACGGCGAAGGTGGCGACCAGAATGGGCTCGTGGAACGGGAGGGAGTCCCAGTTCAACCGGCCCAGAAGCGGCGATGTTGTTTGTTCGACAGTCATGATCGTTCAGGCGCTCAGGATTGCGACGCGGCGGGCGCGGACGCCGTGGATGGCGCGGAGAAGAGGGAGGCGAAACGCTCGTTCGGTTCGGACCGGCCGGGACGTTGCAGCCCCTGCCCCATGACCCGGTTCAGCGGCGTGTCGCGGGCGACGTCCTCGCCGAAGGCCTGACGGCGGCGGGCGGCCTCGACGGCGGCGGCCTCGGCCTGCAGCGGGGTGCACAGCGTCATCACATAGGACTCGCCGGCGCCGAAGACGGCGTCGCCACGACGGGCGTATTTGTCATAGACCAGCGGCAGGGTGTTCTTGACCGCCGCCAGACCCAGACCGCCCTTGCGGTCGATGTCCATCATCTCGCCCATGCACATCTTGCCCGGCTCGACGCACATGTTGACCACGGCGTCGAACAGGCGGTCGTCGACCGTGGCGTAGTGGATGACGGGCACCTTCTCGCTGGGCTTTTCAAGTTCCAGATAGGTCTCGCGATCCAGACCCTGACCGGCGGCGCGCACGCCCGCGACCCACTGGTCGAACCCGGCCTGATCCATGCCGCGGAAGGCGAAGCGCATGTTCGAGAAGCCGTCGCCTGAATAGTTGGCCGAGAAGCCGACGTATTCGCCCGGACGGTTGATGACGGCGTGCAGCTTCGTCTCCATGCCCGGCATGGCGTAGATCTGACCGGCCAGCGCCGGGATATAGAAGGAGTTCATCACCCCGGTCGCGGTGATGTGGAAGCGGATCGGCCGATCGACCGGCGCCACCAGCTCATTCACCGATGCGATGCCGTATTCGGGGTAGATGAACAGCCATTTCCAGTCCATCGCCACCACCTCGACCTGCAGCGGGCGGTGATCCTCGGCCACGACCTGCCCTTCGGCGATGCGGTCCAGCGGACGATAGGGGTCCAGCAGGTGCGTGCCCGCCCAGGTGATCGCGCCCAGGCAGATAATGATCAGCAGCGGCGCCGCCCAGATCACCAGCTCCAGATGGGTCGAGTGGTCCCAGTCCGGCTCATACCGGGCTTCCTTGTTCGACTCCCGGTATTTCCAGGCGAAGAAGATCGTCAGCAGCATCACCGGAATGATGACGATCAGCATCAGGTAAACCGACATCAGCAGCAGGTCGCGCTGCTGGGCGGCGATATCTCCGGCAGGGGCCAGGACCACGGCCTGACAGCCGGGCAGCAGGGCCAGAAGAGGCAGAAGCAACAGGGGACGCAGGCGGCGCACGGCGGCTCCAGTCGAGGTTGGGGACAAGGGCACGGTCATCTTGCACGCCCCGTAACCCTGCCCCGAAACAGGCGACATTGGACAATCTGCCCTATCCCCAGTTGGAGCCATCGGGAGCAAAGGGGCGTTTCCTTCATTCTTATTGTCGCGGGCGCGTGTGCGCCCCGGTTCCTGGAGCCTCATCGGTCATGAACGCAGCCAGCGGCGCGCCCTCTTCAGAGCCCCTTGAGCGGGACGCCAGCCGGATCAACGCACGAGACGGCAAAATCGACGCGGGCGAAGTCGCCATCGGCGTCATTATCGGCCGGACGTCGGAGTTCTTCGACTTCTTCGTCTACGCCATCGCCTCGGTCGTGGTGTTTCCACAGCTGGTCTTCCCCTATGCGGGACCGCTGGGCGGGACGCTGCTGTCCTTCGCCGTCTTCGCCGTGGCCTTCCTGGCCCGGCCGTTCGGCACGGCCCTGTTCATCGCCATCGACCGGCGCTTCGGGCGCGGGACCAAGCTGACCATCGCCCTGTTCCTGCTGGGCCTGTCGACGGTCTGCCTGGGCTTCCTGCCCGGGCATGAGCAGGTCGGCCACTGGTCGGCCGCCATGCTGATCGCCCTGCGGATCGGTCAGGGCGTGGCTTTGGGCGGCGCCTGGGACGGCATGGCCTCCCTGCTGTCGGTCAGCGCCCCTGAAAAGCGCCGTGGCTGGTACGCCATGGTTCCGCAGCTGGGCGCCCCGATCGGCCTGATCGTGGCCAGCGCCCTGTTCGCCTATTTCCTGACCAAGCTGTCGGCCGCCGATTTCATGGACTGGGGCTGGCGCTATCCCTTCTTCGTGGCCTTCGCTATCAACGTCGTGGCCCTGTTCGCGCGCCTGCGCATCGTGGTGACCCCGACCTTCCAGGCCGCCTTCGAGACGCTGGAGCTGCACCCCACCCCCGTGACCAAGGCCGTGCGCGAAGAGGGCGGCAGCATCGTCATCGGCGCCTTCGCCCCGCTGGCCAGCTTCGCCATGTTCCACATGGTGACGGTGTTCCCGCTGTCGTGGGTCTTCCTTTACACCGACGAGGCGCCCAGCCGCTTCCTGATGATCGAGCTGATCGGCGCCGTCTTCGGCCTGTTCGCCATCCTGGCCTCGGGCTGGCTGGCCGACCGCTATGGCCGCCGCGCCCTGCTGGCCGTCACGGCGGCCGGTATCGCCGCCTTCTCGGGCTTTGCGCCCCAGCTTCTGGACGGCGGTTCGGCGGGCGAGCTGAGCTATATGATCCTGGGCTTCATCCTGCTGGGCCTGTCGTTCGGTCAGGCGTCCGGCTCGATCGCCTCCAGCTTCAGCCTGACCAACCGCTACACGGCCTCGGCCCTGACGTCGGATCTGGCGTGGCTGTTCGGCGCGGGCTTCGCGCCGCTGGCGGCGCTGGCGCTGTCGGGCCGGTTCGGTCTGGTGGCGGGCGGGGCTTACCTGTTGTCGGGCGCCGTCTGCACCCTGCTGGCTTTGTGGCTGAACCGCGAACTGGCCAAGGGCAACGCGGGCGCCAAGGCGTAAGGCTTTTCTCCCCCCCGCCTGAAAAGAAGGGGCGCGACCTGCCGGTCGCGCCCCTTTTTCAATTCCCCTTCCCCCTCGATGGGGGAAGGGCCGGGGATAGAGGTGAGAACGCGACCGGCGCCGCACAGACGCATGAGACGCCGCGTCACCCCCCTCTTCCTGCACACCGGCTGCCGACACCCTCCCCCATCGAGGGGGAGGGCTTCAGGCATAGCGCCTCAGCCCTGCGCCTTGGCCTTGCGGCGCCAGTGGGTCAGCAGGTGCTCGGTATAGCCGTTCGGCTGTTCCCTGCCCTTGAACACCAGATCGCAGGCCGCCTGCCACGCGGGCCCCTCATAGCCCGGCGCCAGAGGGCGATAGTCCGCATCGCCCGCGTTCTGACGATCCACCACCACGGCCATGCGCTTCAGCGCCTCCATGACCTCGTCCTCGGTCATGACGCCGTGACGCAGCCAGTTGGCCAGGTGCTGGCTGGAGATGCGCAGCGTCGCCCGGTCCTCCATCAGGCCCACGTCGTGAATGTCCGGCACCTTGGAGCAGCCGACGCCCTGATCCACCCAGCGCACGACATAGCCGAGGATGCCCTGCGCATTGTTGTCCAGCTCCTGCCGGATCTCGTCGGCGCCCGGCGCTTCCGTCGCGAACGGCGGGGTCAGCAGGGGCGTCAGGCCGGTCAGCGCGCGCTTGGCGATCTCGGCCTGACGCGCCCAGACGTCGACCTCATGATAATGCAGGGCGTGCAGGGTCGCCGCCGTCGGCGACGGAACCCATGCCGTCGAAGCGCCCGCGCGCGGATGGCCCGCCTTGGCCGCCAGCATGTCGCCCATGCGGTCGGGCGCGGCCCACATCCCCTTGCCGATCTGCGCCCGACCCGACAGGCCCGCCTTCAGGCCGATGTCGACGTTGCGGTCTTCATACGCCTTGATCCAGCCGGTCTCGCGCACCGCCTCCTTGCGGACGACCGGGCCGCCTTCCATCACCGTATGGATCTCGTCGCCCGTACGATCCAGGAAGCCGGTGTTGATGAAGACCACCCGCCCCTTCGCCGCCGCGATGCAGTTCATCAGATTGACGCTGGTGCGGCGCTCCTCATCCATGATGCCCATTTTCAGCGTCAGGGCGGGCAGACCCAGCATGGTTTCGACCGCGCCGAACAACTCGTCGGTAAAGGCCACCTCGTCCGAGCCGTGCATCTTGGGCCGCACAACATAGACCGAGCCAGCAGGACTGTTGCGCGCCTCGGCCGGGCGACGCAGGTCGTGCAGGCCGATCAGGCCGGTCATGGCGATATCCAGCAGATGCTCGGGCGTCTCGCGCCCATGGGCGTCCAGCACGGCGTCGGTTGTCAGGTGCAGGCCGACGTTGCGCACCAGCATCAGGCTGCGCCCCTTGAGCACCAGCCGCGATCCATCGGGCGCCGTATAGACGCGATCAGGGTTCAGCCGCCGCTCGACCGTGCGGCCGCCCTTCTGGAAATCGGCCTGAAGATCGCCGCGCATCAGGCCCAGCCAGTTGGCGTAGACCAGCCGCTTGTCCGCCGCATCGACGGCGGCGACGCTGTCCTCGGCGTCGGCGATGGCCGACAGGGCCGCCTCGACCAGCACATCGGCGACTCCCGCCGGGTCGTCCTTGCCGATGCGGTGCGCGCGGTCGATGACGATCTCCAGATGCAGGCCGTTGTGGAGCAGCAGAACCCCCGACGGCGCGTCGGCCTTGCCCGAATAGCCCGCGAACACATCCGCGCCCGCCAGCCCCGTCTCCAGCCCGCCGTCCAGCGTCACGATCAGGCGGCCATGCTCGACCCGATAGGCCGTGGCCTGAGCGTGTGATCCCGTCGCCAGCGGCGCCGCCTGATCCAGAAAGGCGCGGGCGCGGGCGATGACGCGGGCGCCGCGTTCGACGTCATAGCCGCCCGCCGTCGGCGCCTCGCCCAGCGCATCGGTGCCGTAAAGCGCGTCATACAGGCTGCCCCAGCGCGCATTGGCCGCGTTCAGCAGATAGCGGGCGTTGGTCAGCGGCACGACCAGTTGCGGCCCGGCCATGGTCGCGATCTCGGGGTCGACGTTCGCCGTCTCGGCCCTCACGTCCTCGCGTTCAGGCTCGATATAGCCGATCTCCTGCAGATAGGCCTGATAGGCCGTCTGATCCGGCTGGCCCGGATAGGCGCGATGCCAGTCGTCCAGCTTGTTCTGCAGTTGGTCGCGGCGTTCCAGCAGGTCGCGGTTGCGGCGGCTGAACTGAGCCAGCAGCCCCTCCACCCCGGCCCAGAAGGCGTCAGCGCTGACGCCCGAAGCCGGCGCCGCCTGATCGCGCACGAAGGCGTCCAGTTCTGCGGCGACCTTCAGCCCGCCATGACGGACATAGGCATCGGCGGGGGTCTTGGGGGCGTCGAACATGGCGGTCTCCTTCAGTCTGGAGAATACGCCCCATGACCCGCGCTATCCACGGCGAAGAAAGAGGCTTATCTTTGCATAATCCACAATGATGAGGGCCCGCCATGCTGGCCGAGTATGAAATCTTCGTCCGTGCGCTGGAGGAAGGCAGCCTGTCCGCCGCCGCGCGTCGGCTGGACCTGTCGCCCGCCGTGGCCTCGCGCAGGCTGGCGCGGCTGGAGGACCGGCTGGGCGTGCGGTTGATCGAACGCACCTCGCGCCGTCTGGCCCCGACCGAGGCCGGACGGCTGGTCTATGACCGCGCGGCGCAGCTGCTGGAGGGGGTTGAGGATCTGGAGGCCGTGGTGTCGCGCCGCACGACGCAGGCGCGCGGCCTGCTGCGCGTCTCGGCGCCGACCTCGTTCGGACGGCGGCGGCTGGCGCCCCTGCTCCAGCCGTTTCTGGCGGCCCAGCCCCGTCTGACGCTGGAACTGAACCTGAGCGACGCCTTCGTCGACCTGATGGCCGAGGATGTCGACGTGGCGGTGCGGATCGGCGGCTATGAGGCGGCTGATCCGCTGATGCATCGTCTGGCGCCGAACCGGCGGGTGCTGTGCGCCTCGCCCGCCTATCTGGCCGAGCACGGCGCGCCGGACAGTCTGGACGACCTGCGCCGCCACGCCCAGCTGGCGGCCGAGAACCAGTCGACCTGGCGTCTGGAAGGCCCCGAAGGCCCCGTGGTCTTCCGCGCCCGCAGCCGGGTGCGGACCAACTCAAGCGAAGTGGCGCGCGAACTGGCGCTGGCGGGCGCCGGGGTGGCCCTACGCTCGACCTGGGACGTCGGCGACGAACTGCGCGACGGGCGGCTGAAGGTGGTGCTGCCGCAATATGCCGGATCGTCGGACGTGGCGATCTTTGCGCTGACAGCGGGTCGGGCGCGGGCCGAAACCCGCGTGCGGGCGTTCATCGCCTTCCTGCGCGGCCTGTATGGCGAAACGCCGGAGTGGGATCGGTAGCGCTGTTTCCTTCTCCCGATGGGAGAAGGTGGCCCGAAGGGCCGGATGAGGGTTCCAGGCATCAGTCGGCTTAAGCCGCCGCGAAACGGCTGACGCCGACTGACAGGATCGAACCCTCACCCTTTGGCTGCTTCGCGCCGCCCTTCGGGTCGCCCTAGCCAATCGCCTTCGGCTCTTGGAGGCTCAAGCCCTCTCCCATCGGGAGAGGGTCAGCTATCCTACTTCATCCAGCGGTCCAGCCAGGACGACATCTCATACAGGGTGTGGCCCACCGATTCCCGCGCACGATAGCCGTGGGCCTCCAGCGGCAGGACGACGTATCGCGCCGTCGCGCCATTGCCCTTAAGCGCCGCATAGAAGCGCTCGCTCTGCACCGGGAAGGTGCCCGAGTTGTCGTCCGCCTCCCCGTGGATCAGCAGGATCGGCTCATTGATCCGGTTGGCGAAGGTGAAGGGCGACATGGCGTTATAGGTCTCGGTCGCCTCCCAATAGTTGCGCTGCTCCGCCTGGAAACCGAACGGCGTCAGGGTGCGGTTATAGGCGCCCGAGCGCGCGATGCCCGTCTTGAACAGGTCCGTGTGCGCCAACAGGTTCGCCGTCATGAAGGCGCCGTAGCTGTGCCCGCCCACGGCGATCCGCTCGCGATCCGCCACGCCAAGGGCGACCACGGCGTCGACCGCCGCCTTGGCGCTGGCCGACAACTGCTCGATGTAGGTGTCGTTCGGCTCGGCCCCGTCGCGGCCGATGATCGGCATCGTCGGGTTGTCGAGGATGGCGTAGCCCTGGGTCAGCAGGAACAGGTGGCTCGACCCCGACGGGCGCACGAAGCGGTTGTCGGTGTCCACGACCTGACCGGCGACGGCGGCGTCGGTGAACTCGGCCGGATAGGCCCACATCAGCAGCGGCAGCGGGCCGTCGCGATCCTTGTCGTAACCGGCGGGCAGATACAGCGTCCCCGACAGCTCCACCCCGTCGTCGCGGGTATAGGTGATCAGCTGGCGCGTGGCCTCGGCCAGCTGCGGGGCCGGGTCGGGGAAGTTGGTCAGGGCCGTGACGCCGCCATCCAGATCGCGCACGCGCAGATTGGCCGGATCGGTGCGGCTTTCGCGATAGGTGACCAGCTTGCGGCCCGCCTCGTCCAGCACGCCGACGACGATTTCATACTCGCCCTGCGCCGAGCGCCAGACGCGCTCCGTCTCGCCCGACTTCAGGTCCAGCAGGTCGAGGAAGGGATAGGCCCCCTCGCGCGTCGCCCCGTCACCCTCGACGAAGACCTTGGAGCCATCGGCGCTGAACCGCATGACCGAGCGGCCGCGCGCGTTCGGCTCGGTCACGACCGAGCCCGGATCGTTGTAACGGTCCTGATAGTTGCGATCGACCAGAACGCGGCCCTGTCCCGGGTTCGACGGGTCGATCAGGGTGCGCGTCTCGTGCCGGGTGTTGAACCAGCGGCTGTTGACGATGGCCGCGTCGTCGCGACCCCAGGTGATGCCGCCGTAACGCTCCTTCAGGTCGGCCAGGGTCTGCACCCGGTCGTTGAAGGGCGCGCGCAGCATGAAGACGCGATCGCGCACCTCGGCGGGGTTGCGCGGATCGCCGCCGTCCTGAGCCTCGGCCCAGACCAGTGTGGCGTCGGCGTCGGCCCGCCACTGGACCGCGCGCGGACCGGGGGCCACGGCGTCGAACGGCGTCGGCACATTGTCACGCAGCGGCAGGTCGGCCACGCGATGAACCTGTCGCCCGTTCATGTCGGTGACGATGACGTCCGACGGAAACAGGCTGGCGGGCACGACGTAGGAATAGGGCTTCTTCACCCGCGTCTGCAGGATGTAGCGCCCGTCCGGAGAGGTCGACAGCCCAAGAATGACGCCCGGCTGCCCCACCGAGCGGGCGCGGCCGTTCAGCGACACCACCGTCGGCTGGCTGGTGAAATAATAGTCGAACAGGGCTTCATCGCCCGCATTGGACAACAGGTCCTGATAGGTGCGCACCGGGGCGGCGCGGCCGCCTGTCTCGGTGATGATCGGGCCTTCCGGCGGATGGTCGACGTTCGGCGCCAGACCCCGCCCCGCCGGAACCGCCAGCACCAGCAGCCCCGATGAATCCGACAGCCAGGTGAAGCCCCCGCCGGTCACGGCGTTGACCATCGGCCCGTTCAGCCTGCGCGCCTTGGCCTGGGCGACATCGGCCGTCCACAGCTCCAGTCCGTTCGGCGTATTGAGCAGAAAAGCCACGGTCTGACCGTTCGGCGCCCAGCTGACGTTCGTCAGGCGCGCATTGGCGGGCAGCCCCGTCACCGGGCGCGCAGCCCCGCCGTCGACCGTCTGGAAGCTGAGCCCCGTCAGCCATGCGACGCGGCTGTTGGCCGGGCCGTTGTTCTTCGGATTGATGCGATAGCCCGCCAGCCGCAGCATCGGCTCGGCCAGTTCGGCGATCGGCGGCAGATTGGCGCGGTCAGTCAGCAACAGGGTCTTGCGGTCCGGGCTGATGCTGACGCCCGGGTTGGGCTTGGCGTCCAGGATCTGAGCGATCGGCGCTGGCGGCTGATGATAGGTCGGAGCGGCGTCCTGGGCCGCATTCTGGTTCGCGCTCTGGGCGACCGCCGCAATCGGCAGGGCCAGAACCGGAACGGCGGCGGCGAGGACCAGGGCGGGCAAGGCGGCCCGCAACAGACGGTGGCGCATGGAGCTTCCTTGATTGAAGACACGGCTTGGATCGTCAGGTTTGCGGCCCTGCGGCGTCGGGGTCAACCGCCAGTCTGAGACGCGCGCCCGATGCGCGCATGACGCGAGACGGTCGGCTTGCCGCTTGCCCCTCCCCTTCCCCCGCTTTAAGGACGGAGATGACCGCGATATTCATCAGACGGTGAAAAGGGAGTTCGATGGGCAAGATTTACGCTGACGTGAAGTCCGCGCTGGAGGGGCTGACATTCGACGGCATGACCGTCATGTCCGGCGGCTTCGGCCTGTGCGGCATTCCCGAGAACCTGATCGCGGGTCTGCGCGACACGGGCGTCAAGGGTCTGACGGTCATCTCCAACAATGCGGGCGTGGACGGCTTCGGCCTGGGCCAGCTGCTGGAGACGCGCCAGATCGCGAAAATGATCTCGTCCTACGTCGGCGAGAACAAGGAGTTCGAGCGCCAGTATCTGGCCGGCGAGCTGCAGTTGGAGTTCAACCCGCAGGGCACGCTGGCCGAGCGCATCCGCGCGGGCGGCGCAGGGATTCCCGCCTTCTTCACCGCCACCGGCGTCGGCACGCTTGTGGCCGAAGGCAAGGAAGTGCGCGACTTCGACGGCCGCAAATACGTCATGGAAACCGGCCTGATCGCCGACCTGTCGATCATCAAGGCGTGGAAGGCCGATGAGCGCGGCAATCTGGTGTTCCGCAAGACGGCCCGCAACTTCAACCCGATGATGGCGACTGCGGGCAAGGTCACGCTGGTCGAGGTGGAAGAGATCGTTCCCGTCGGCTCGCTGGACCCCGACCACATCCACACGCCGGGCGTCTATGTCGACCGCCTGATCCAGACCGTGTCCGAAAAGCGCATCGAACAGCGCACGACGCGCAAGCGGGAGACCGCATAGATATTCCCCCTTTGTTCCGGCAGGCAATTGGATACCATGGTTACTTCGAATCACGGAGAACCAACATGGCCAAGTATCGAACGGCTATCGACAGAAACGGTGTGATCTCGCCTTTTCATGGCGGAGAACATGAGTTCGCAGAGCTTCCTAGGCTGAATGACTGGGTGTCTGTTTCCGGTAAAGGCGAGAATGGCCGCGATTGGTTTCAAGTCGTGGCCGTCCTTCACGAACTTCAATCTGATCCCGGTGGTCCTCTGATCATCGTGCAAAAATCGCAAGGCAACCCTCCCACGAGTTGGGGGATGCCAAATATCTAAGGGAAGAGAATGGCCCGCACTCGCGAACAACTGGCTGAACGCGCCGCCAAGGAGCTGCAGGACGGCTTCTACGTCAATCTGGGCATCGGCATTCCGACGCTGGTGGCCAACTACATCCCCGAGGGCATGACCGTCACGCTGCAGAGCGAGAACGGCATGTTGGGCATGGGCCCCTTCCCCTATGAGGGCGAGGAAGATCCCGACCTGATCAACGCCGGCAAGCAGACGATCACCGAAATCCCCGAGAGCAGCTATTTCAGCTCCTCGGACAGCTTCGCCATGATCCGCGGCGGCCACATCAACCTGTCGATCCTCGGCGCGATGGAAGTGGCCCAGAACGGCGACATCGCCAACTGGATGATCCCCGGCAAGCTGGTGAAGGGCATGGGCGGGGCGATGGATCTGGTCGCGGGCGTCAAGCGCGTGGTCGTGGTCATGGATCACGCCAACAAGCACGGCCAGTCCAAGGTGCTGAAAGAATGCACCCTGCCGCTGACCGGCACGGGCGTCGTCAGCCGCATCATCACCGATCTGGCCGTATTCGACGTCAAGCCGGGCGGTTCGGGGCTGGAGCTGATCGAACTGGCCGACGGCGTCACGCTGGACGAGGTCGCGGCCAAGACCGAGGCCGACTACATGGTGGCGCCAGGCGTGGGCTGAAAGCCCCTGCTCCCGCTGTGAAAACAGAAACCCCGGCGACCGCGAGGCCGCCGGGGTTTTTCCATGTCTTCCTTCTCCCCCTGTGGGAGAAGGTGGCTCGCGCAGCGAGACGGATGAGGGGTGTCTGCGCCCCGGCGTCCGGTTTGCGCGCCGATGCGTCGATGAAACTTTTAAGGGCGGCGTCTTCACCCCTCATCCGAGCGCCTTCGGCGCCCACCTTCTCCCACAAGGGGAGAAGGGGATTCAGTCCCGCGTCGCCTGGAAGCCCTGCTGGTCGGTCCACAGGACGATCTGGCGGCTGGCCTCGGCCGTGGCGCGATCGAAGGCGGCGACGATGGCCGACTGGCGGTTCTCGCCCGCGCTTTCGCGCACTGTGATGCGGTCCTCGACGACAAGGCTGCGGTCGCTCATGCGGTAAAGGCGCAGCAGCACGACGATGTTCGCATCCGGCACGGCGCCCGGCGCGGCGTAGGCGGCCTCGAAGCGGCGCACGTCGACGTTCAGCACCAGACCTTCACGCGACAGGGGGCCGCTGCTCAGCACCGTGCAGGTGCCGCCGTCGGCGAAGGCGTTGCGCAGGGCTTCCTCGAACAGGGTCTCGGCCGGAGACACCCAGCGCGCGCCCTTGATATAGGCCGCCTCGGTCCCGGTGACCGCCAGCAGGCGATCGCCGCGCGCAGCCTCGGGGAAGTCGACGCGGCGCATGGCGACGTGAACGTCCGGGCAGGCCGAGGTCGCCCCCGTCCCGGCATAGGCCGAGGCGCCGCCGAAGCGATACAGCTGCACCGGGTCCGGCGTCGCCAGCACGGCGCAGCCCGACACAGCGCCCGCAAGGGCGGCGCAGGCGGCGAGGCTCATCAGTCGGTTGCGGATCATGGCTGCACCTCGATTTCCTTGGACGGCGCCTTGGAGATGAACTCACGCGGACTGTCGCGAACATTGTTGATCAGGGACTGCAGCGAGCGCGTCGCCTGATCCAGCTGGCGGATGGTGTCGTTCAGCTGCGGCACCGTCTGCGTGCCGAAGTCGCCCAGCGGCCCCTCAAGACCGGACGCGGAACGGTTGATCGAGGCGATGGCGGCCTGGGCTTCGCGCGTCGCCGCATTGATGTTGGCGATGGCCTGCTTGCCGTCCGTCTCGACCAGCTGACGGGTCGAGGCGCCCAGCTGCTGATATTCGCCGACGGCGGCGTTGGCCTTGATGATCGTTTCTTCCAACTGCTGGAACATGCCCTTGCGGGCTTCCAGTTCGGCGGTCATGGCCTCGACGTTCTTCACGCTGGACGAGAAGCTACGGATATTGTCGTCGGACAGCACCCGGTTGATCCGGTTCAGCGCGTCCACCGTCTGCGCCAGCACGGTGCCCGAGCCGCTGAGCAGTTCAGCCAGCGGGCTGGGCTGGCTTTCGATCACCGGCACGACGTGGTCGGGATACTGATCCTTCAGCAGGGCGCTGGACGGCTCCCCTGCGGTGATCTGGATGTAGTTCAGGCCGGTGATGCCCTGCGGCTCCAGCTGGGCGCGCGAGGTCACGCGCACCGGGGTCGTGCCGTTCAGGCGGACGCGGGCGATGACCTGGTCGCCCTTTTTGGGATCCAGATTCAGGTTCGTCACCTCACCGACGCGAATGCCGTTGAAGTGGACTTCGCCGCCTTCCGACAGGCCACGAACCGGGCCGTAGAAGACGATGTCATAGACGTCGAAATCCTTGCTGAACTGCAACCGGGCCAGCCAGATCGTGAACACGGCCAGCGCCACCATAAGGGCGACGGTGGCGATGCCGACGGCGGCGTAATGAGCGTCTCTTTCCATCGTTTCGCGCCCTCCTCAGGCCGCGGTCTTGTGGGCGGCGCGACCGCGCGGCCCCAGAAAGTATTCCTTGATCCACGGATGGTCCGAGCGTTCCAGCTCGGCCACCGGGGCCTTGGCCACCACATGCTTGTCGGCCAGCACGGCGACCTCGTCACAGATGGCGTAAAGGCTGTCGAGGTCGTGGGTGATCATGAAGACCGTCAGGCCCAGATCGTTCGACAGCTGTCGGATCAGTTCGTCGAACGCCGCCGCCCCGATCGGGTCCAGACCCGCCGTCGGCTCGTCCAGAAAGACCAGTTCCGGGTCCAGCGCCAGCGCCCGCGCCAGACCGACGCGCTTCTTCATCCCGCCTGACAGTTCGGCCGGTTTCAGATAAAGGGCCTCGGGCTTCAGCCCGACCATGGCGACCTTCATCTCGGCCAGTTCGCGGATCGTCGCCTTGGACAGGCTGGTGTGTTCGACCAGAGGCGCAGAAACATTGTCCAGCACGGTCAGGGCCGAAAACAGCGCCCCCTGCTGGAACAGGACGCCGGTGCGCCGCTCCAGCGCCGCAGCTTCCTTTTCGGACATGGTGGAGCGATCCTCGCCGAACAGGCGCACGTCGCCGCCCTCTGGCTCCTTCATGCCGATGATGGAGTTCAGCAGCACCGTCTTGCCTGTGCCGGACCCGCCGACGACGCCCATGATCTCGCCGCGCCGGACGTTCAGGTCCAGATCCTTGTGGATCACCCGCTCGCCGAACTGGCTGAGCAGGCCCCGCACCTCGATGACGTTTTCACGTTCACCGTTTTCCCTGTCGGTCGCGCCCGTCATATTTTCAGCTCGATGAAGATCAGGGCGAAGACGGCGTCCAGCAGGATGATGGCGAAGATGGCCTGCACCACGGCCGACGTCACCCGACGGCCCAGGCTCTCGACATCGCCCGCCACCGACATGCCCTGACGGCAGCCGATGGCCGCGACCACCAGGGCGAAGACCGGCGCCTTGACCAGACCGACCATCATGTGACGCGGCATATAACCGTCCTCGACCAGCCGCTGCAGGAAGAAGGCCGGGCCGAGGTTCAGCTGGCTCCACGTCACCAGAATGCCGCCCAGCAGTCCGCCCACCATGGCCAGAAAGGTCAGCAGCGGCAGCATGACCAGCAGGGCCGCCAGACGCGGGATCACCAGCGCCTGAAACGGATCGACCCCCATAACCCGCATGGCGTCGACCTCCTGCGTCATGCGCATGGAGCCGATCTCGGCGGCGAAGGACGAGGCCGACCGGCCCGCCAGCAGGACGGCGGTGATGACCACGGCGAATTCACGGAAGACGGCGACGCCGATCAACTGCACCGCAAAGACCCCCGCCCCGAACTGGGTCAGCAGGTCCACGCCGATGAAGGCCACCACGGCGCCGATGAAGAAGTTGGTCACCACCACGATGGGGATGGCGTCCAGACCCGTACGCTCGGCCTGACTGAACCATGCGGCCCAGCGGATGCGGCCCGGATGCTTCAGCGTCGTCAGCACCGAGGCCATCAACCGGCCCAGGAAGGTCAGCGACAGCATGGCCTCGGCGCCGAAGTCATGAACGCCGCGACCGATCTTGGCGAAGCCGCGCGTCATCGGCGCAGACCGGCGCGGCGGGTCCGCCGTGTTACAGTCCAGCTTGGCCACCATCCGGTACAGACGCCCGGCTTCGGGGCGCGCCGACCAGGCGTCTTCGGGAATGGGACTGTCCATGGCCTGAGCCACGGCCAGGGCGCCGGCCGTGTCGAAACGGCCCAGCTCATCAAGGTCCAGAGCAGTCACGGCGCGCCCGTCCAGCTCGTCCTTCAGGCGATCGCCCAGACGGCCCATGGTGACGGTCGACCAGTCGCCGGCCAGCCGCAGCCGCGTCTGGCCGTCCTGATGCTCGTCGATCTTATAGGTCGCCCGTTTCATGAATTCGATACCGACGCAGGCCCGCC
The DNA here is from genome assembly GCF_039673845.1 of Brevundimonas diminuta. GTDB lineage: Bacteria > Pseudomonadota > Alphaproteobacteria > Caulobacterales > Caulobacteraceae > Brevundimonas > Brevundimonas diminuta_E. The sequence continues at coordinate 21,718 of NZ_JBDJMK010000007.1, forward strand.
TGCACGCACAGCCCGCTTAAAGCTATGCTTTGTGCACTGCGTCAACGGTCGATGACAAATCCTGATCTCTTCCGTCTTTGCTGAACGCAAGCCAAGGCCTCCCGACACGGTGCAGCTTTGTGAACGTCGCCGGATGATTTTCGTTCAGAACCCGGTTCCAGGATCAGGCTTAACGCAGATAATCCAGCAGGGAGACCTGACGCAGCTGGCTGACGACCTGCGCCGAAGCCTGTAGCGCCATCTGCGCCAACTCAAGCTTCACCACGGCCTCGGCCATGTTGGCGTCGGTCTTTCCGGCCAGAATAGTATCCACTGAAATCTTGCGGCTTTCCTGAGAGTCCAGCAGGCGCTCGACCCGGTTCTGCATCCCTCCGTTACGCGCCTGCTGTTCCACCACGCCCTTGGCCGCCGCCTCGAACCGGCCCATCTGGGTGGTCAGGAAAGCCTTCTGCGCATCGCTCATCGGTCCTTCCAGCGGCGTCGTCTCGTGCATCAGCTGAATGTCGCGGAAGATGCCGAACAGCTCCGACCCCACAGCATCGGCCAGAAAGCCCGTGTCCATCGACACATTCTCGTCCAGCCACGAAGACTGCTTCAGCTGATCGTTGCGGAAGGCGTCGTTCGTCCCCGGCAGGGCGGCCAGACGCGCCATCATGCCCGCGCCCGGCTGTCCGGGGATGTCGGGCAGATCCACCGGCGCGCGGTCCACGGCGCCCCCGGCGAACAGATATTTGCCCTGATGCTTCATGTTCAGCCCGTCCTGAGCCTCCATGAACAGGCTTTCCAGCGCGGGCATCAGCGATTCCATGCGCCCGGCGGCGATGGCGTCGGCGATCGCCTGCCGCGCGGCCGTGGCGGCGTCGGCGACCCGGCCCAGCGCCAGATCCTGCGTCTCCAGCCGGTCGGCGACGGTCTTGCTGGTGTCGATGAAGGTCTGGATGCGGGCCTGACTGCTCATCAGGGCGCTGACCGTTTCGGAGTTGCGGCCGAAGCCGACCAGATCGGTGGCGTTCTTTTCGGTGCTGAACACCTTCTGGGCCTCGGCGTGCCGGTTCTGGGCCGACATCAGGTCCAGCAGAGCCGATTGATAGTTTCCGTACGTAGAGACGCGGGTCATCGCACCATTCCCAGCAGGATGTCGTACATATCCTTAGCGGCCTGAACCATGCGCGCCGAAGCGTTAAAGGCTTGCTGATAGGTCGTCATCAGCACCAGCTCCTCGTCCAGATTGACGCCCTCGACCGAGGTGCGGCGCGCCGTCGCCTCCTTGGCCAGAGCCTTGGCGCTGGCGGCGTCGTTCTTGATCATGGCGGCCCGGCTGCCGATCTCGCCCGACAGTTCCGAGGCATAGCGCGACAGCGACATGGAGCCGCCCGCCGCCCCGCCCGCCGCCGAAAAGTTCGCTGCATTCTCGCCCGCGCTGGCCAGCAGACGCGCGCCGCGCGCGTCATTGCGGCTGACCACGGAGGCGCCCACGCCGCCGCTGGCGTCCGCCTTGGCGAAGGCCATCAGGGCCGGATCGCGCGCGATGTCGGCGCGCACCGAAAAGGCGTCCGCGCGCGACGCCCGCGTCCCGCCCAGTCCGAACAGGGCGCTCATCGATACGCCCGAGGGGACCTGAAGCGTGCGGTCCTGCACCACCGACAGGCTGGCGCCCGTCCCCGGCCGCGGGGTGAAGGTCATCTCGCCCGCCGCATTGAGACTGAAGGTGCCCACCCGGCCCGCGCCGGTCACAGGGTCGTTCATCGCGGCCAGCAGACTGGCCATGTCGCCGCCTGCGGGAACGGCGATTTCAATGTCGCGTATCTTTGCGCCCGCGGCGTCATTGAAGCGGAAAGTGATCGTCTCACCCGCGGTGAAGCCGTGCTGCGACGCCGCCGTCAGACCCGTTTCATAGGTCGAGGGCTGGTTGCTGACGATCAGGTCGTTCAGGCCGAAGAAGTGCGAAAAACCCCGCCCGCCCTTGTTCGAGGGCGCAGCCGGGTCATCGGCCACCACGACCCCCGTGCCGGGCGCGCCTTCGATCTTCAGGCGGCCGTCGACGAAGCTGGCGCTGCCGTTGGCGCCCAGCTGGGCGTTCAGATCGGCCAGGAAGGTCGCCGGGTTCAGCGTCGCCAGATCCAGGTCGATCTTCTGCAAGGCCACGCCCTGGCCGTCGGTGATGATGATGGAGGTCCGGCCAGTAAAGCCCGACAGCGCCGTCTCCAGCGACTGGCCGATATTGCGCCCGGTCAGGCTGTTCGGCGGCGGCGCGGCGGATGAGGCGTTGTGCGCCCGGTTCAGTTCATCGGCCATACGCGACATCAGTTCGGCCAGACGCTCGGCCGTCGCCGGGGCTTCGCCGTCGCGCAGGTCCAGCAGCCCCTTCAGTTCGCCCGAGGTCAGGCCCTCGGCCAGCGGCCGCGCCTTGCCGGCGGGCGGCTCGATCACTGTGATCTCGTTGAACACCGTCTCGGCCGAGACGGCGCCCGCGCGCGTATAGTCCAGACGCGCCGCGCCCTGCCCCGCCAGCAGTATGCCCGCCCCGGTGCGGATCTCGACCCCGCCGACGGAACGGTTGGTGATGCGCACGTCCATCAGGCCGGACAACTGGTCGATCAGGGCCGCCTGCGCCGTCTGGGTGCCGGATGAATCGGCGTTGGCCACGGTGGCGCGGGCGATCTCGACGTTCAGCTTTTCGATCTGCTCCAGCAGGCTGTTGACGGCCTCGACCCCGCTCTTGATGCGGGCGTCGGCGTCTTCGCGCACCGCCTGGATCTGGCTGTTGATGCGGGCAGCCTCGTCGAACAGGCTCTGCGTCTTCCAGATCGCGTCCTGCCGCCGGGGGCCGGAGGTGGCGTCCTCGGCCGAGACGGCGAAGGCCGAAAACACGCTGTCGATCTGAGCGAAGAAGCCGCTGCCGGCGCCCGGATCGCCGAACATCGACTGGATGCGGTCATATAGTTCATAGCGCACCGTCTGGCGCCCGGCGTCGGCGCTGGCGTTCAGACTGGCCGCCTGCAGGAAGCGGTCGGTGGCCAGGCGGATGCGGGCGATCTCCACGCCCGAGCCGACACCCTGACTGGCCCAGGACTGCTGGTCGGCGATCTTGCGGACATAGCCCGGCGTGTTGACGTTGGAGACGTTGTCCGAAACCACCCGCAGATGCGTCTGGGCCGCGTTCATGCCCGAGGTGGCGATGTTCATGATCGAGTTGAGGGTCATAGAGCATCCCCTGCGCCGCGGCGCGCCATCGCGCCTTCGCCCGGCAAGCCTTGCAGGCAAGCGTGCAGATCTTGCCCGGCGATCTGAACAGGTCTTCTGACCATCTCTTTGAATTTCCTCGACATCGGCCTTCAGCCCCTGTGCGTTCAGTCTGAAGGGAGGCAAGGCGCGGGCCACGACCGCCCTGCCGACCCGCGCCCGGCAAAAACGGCGCGGCGCGGCAATAAACGCCCGGCGGAAGGGCCGTGCCGCCCCTCCGGGAAAACGAACAGTTTTCTTATTTTTCAAGGAGATAAACCCGCACCCTCGCTCTGGCCCGAGGCTTGCGGAGGGTCTGTCGAATGACCCAGGCGCAGCAGGCGCCGCCCCCTCAGCGACCGAAAGCGCCTGCCTAGAAGCATGTCCGCCCTCAGCCTCCTGTCTGTTTCTGCGCCCGCCGTCCCCGGCGGAGCCGACATGGACGCCCTGACCGGGGCGCCTGCGGACAGCGCCGTCTTCACGGACCTGCTGCTCGCTCTGGACGCGGAAAGCGAAGCAGACGCCTCGCCCCAGCCTGCGCCCGCCCCTGCGCCCGCGAAGGCGGAACCAGCCGTCAGCGCCATGCCCGTCGCGGCGCCCATCTGGTTCGCCCCGCCCGCCGAGGCGGCTGGCCCCCTGTCGATGGAAACCGGCGCCGGAGCGGACGCGCCCTCCCCTGAATCCGCCGCGCCCCTGATCCAGGCCGAGGCCGCCCTCGCCGCCCAGATGGCGCAGGCGCCTGCGACAGCGTCGACCCCCGCGCCCGATCCGGCGTCCGACCTGATCCCCGCCCCCATCACCGCGACCGACAGCGAGATGGCGCCTGACGCAGCCGTCGGCGACGAGACGCCATCGCCGGACGCAGCCGCCCCCGCCAACCGGACTGCGCCTGTCTCCGACGCCCTGCTGGCGGGCCTGACCGGCCTGCGCAACGGAGCGGGCGAGCGACTGGCCCTGGCCCGCGAGGCCAGCCGTGAACCGGCTTCATCCGCCGAGACGACCAACCTGTCGCCCGACCGCAGCGCCTCGCCGCGACCGGACGCCGAGGCCGCATCGCCCGCCGCTTCAGCCCGTCCGTCAGCAACACCGCCTGCTCAAGCCGAGATGGCGGCGGCGCCTGCCGCTCCGTCTTCCGGCGACGCAGACGCGCCGCCCATGCCGCAGGGCGCCCTTGACCCCGCCTCGTCGCCCGCATCCGGCGCTCAGCGCGACCTTGGCCTGTCGCAACTGTCGCGCGCCACGGTCGAGACCACCGCCCAGATCGCCGCCCAGATCATCAGGAAGCTGGACGGCCGCTCGACCCGCTTCGACATGGCTCTGACGCCCGAAGGTCTGGGCCGCGTCGACGTCAGCCTGGAGATCGAATCCGACGGTCAGGTCACGGCGCGTCTGGCCTTCGACAATCCGGCCGCGGCGGCCGATCTGCGCGCCCGCGCCGACGAACTGCGCCGTCAGTTGCTTGAGGCGGGGCTGCAGCTGTCGCCTGACGATCTGGAGTTCGCCGAGCGTGATCCGGCCTCCGGCTTCGGCGGCGGCGCGTTTGATCGCCAGCCCGACCGCCGCGCCTTCGCAGGGGCCGCCCGTCTGAGCGCCGAAGCCGACGCCGCTGTCCCGCCGTCCGGCGCCTGGACATCCCTTTCCCTGACGCCTGACCGCGTCGATCTGAAGGTCTGACGATGGTTGACGCCGTCTCCGCCAACAATGCTGCAGGCCGGGTGAACAACGGCGGCCAGATGCTGGCCTCCAACTTCCAGACCTTCCTGTCGCTGCTGACCACCCAGCTGCGGAATCAGGACCCGCTGTCGCCGATGGATTCCAACGCCTTCACGGCGCAGCTGACCCAGATGGCGGGCGTGGAGCAGCAGTTGCTGACCAATGACCTACTGACCAGCCTGCTGAAGGCCCAGCAGGGCGACGGCCTGACCGGCGCCGCCCCCTATATCGGCAAGGACGCCACCGCCGTCTGGGCCGCCACCCGTTTCGAGGACGGCGAGGCCAGCTGGAGCTATGAACTGGCTGCCGACGCGACCGAGGCCACGCTGCAGGTGCTGGACGCCTCGGGCAAGGTGATGTGGAGCGGCCCCGCCCCCGACCGGACCAACGGCCTGCATGACTTCAAATGGGACGGCCAGACCACCGGCGGCGGTCAGGTCGACGACGGCGGCGTCTATACATTGAAGGTCATCGCCAAGAATGGCGCAGGCAAGGACGTCGACGCCCAAGTATTGATCCGCGGTCGCGTCACCGGCGTGGAAATGTACGATAGCACGCCCTTTGTCATCATCGGCAAGTCGATCATGCCGGTGTCCAGCCTGATCGCGCTCGAAGAGCAGAAAACCGCGAGCGCCCCGCCCGATACGACAGAGGGGAACGCCTGATGCGCCCCTTCGCCGCCGCCTTTTTCGTTTTCAGTCTCACTCAATCGTAAGGAACCCCAGTCATGAGCATCAACGGCGCCATGATGGCCGGCGTGTCCGGTCTGACCGCCAACGCCGCGGCCCTTTCGACGATTTCGCAGAACATCGCCAATGTGAACACCGTCGGCTACAAGCGCGCGTCGACCGAGTTCTCGACCGTCGTCAACGCCCAGACGGCGGGCCTCAACTATTCGGCCGGGGGCGTTCAGGCCTCGGCGCGCCACTTCATCAGCCAGGCGGGCCAGCTGCAGCGCACCACCTCGGGCACCGATCTGGCCATCGCCGGTCAGGGCTTCTTCGTCGTCACGGAAAAGTCCGAGAACCTGGCCGCGTCGGACACGCGCCTGTTCACCCGCGCGGGCGCCTTCAAGATTGATGAGCTGGGCTACCTGAAGAACACCTCAGGCCTGTATCTGCAGGGCTGGCCGGTGGACAAGGACGGCAACGTCAACCTCGACCCGTCCGACATGACTCGCCTGCGCACCATCAACGTCGGCTCGGTCGGCGGCGCTGCTGAACCCACCACCCGCGTCGGCCTGAACGCCAATCTGAAGTCCAGCCAAGGCTCGTCCGATGCGGCGAAAGCATATGCTGCTGTTGAAGCCGGAAACCCCACGCAGCCTCAGATCGACATCGCTTACGACCCTGCGTCAACGACGCGCTCGATGGCTTCCTACGACCCCACCGTGCCGAACCAGGGCACAAAACCGGACTTCCAGATCAGCGTCCCCGTGTCCGATTCAAAGGGCGGAGCGCGGATGATGACCATCTCCTTCCTAAAGAAGCATGATGACCCCAACACCTGGTTCGCGGAAATCCATGCGCCGGACGGATCGGTCGAAAACGCCGACCTGCCGCTGAAGAGCGGTCTGGTGAAATTCACGTCCGACGGCCGTCTGGACACCAGCTTCACCAGCCCCGACGCCCTGTTCCCCGACCCGACCAAGGCCACCATCACCCTGGCCGCATCCGGCGCTGCGCCCGGTCCCGACGATGACGGCGCCTGGCTCGGGTCGGAAGGTCTGGCCGCCCAGACCATCACCTTCGACCTGAACGCCTCGGCGGGCGGGCTGACGCAGTACGACAGCACCTCCATCGTCCAGGCCACCTATACGAACGGCACCGCCTTCGGAAACCTGACCGAGGTGAAGATCGACGAGAACGGCTTCGTCACCGCCATCTTCGACAATGGCGTCATGCGCCGCATCGCCCAGGTCGCCCTGGCCACCTTCCCCAGCGCCGACGGCCTGTCCGAGGTGTCAGGCAACGCCTATCGGGTCAGCCAGAACTCGGGCACCTTCAACCTGAAGGCGCCGGGCACGGGCGGCACCGGCTTCCTGGGCGCCAGCCAGCTGGAGGCCTCGACCGTCGACCTGTCGACCGAGTTCACCGGCCTGATCACCACCCAGCGCGCCTATTCGGCCTCGTCCAAGATCATCACCACCGCCGACGAGATGCTGGCGGAGCTGATCAACATCAAGCGCTGATCGGCCAACGGGAATCCATGAGCAAGGTCTCGTTAGACTCAATGAATCCTTTCTTGCCCCGACGCAGAACGCGCCGGACCGGCCGGATGCGTTTTAGCCATTCCTTCACCACGACGCTTAAACGCCCCTTAGCGGGCGGGGCCCTAGCCTGCGCGTCTATGGTGGTGGTGAGAGAGGCTTAAGCCCATGCTGCAAGAGCGACGCCTTAACAGTAACGGCGAACAGTACGTGGTCGGCCCGACGGGCACGCCCCTGACCCTGCGGGACCTTCCCCCGTCGGACACGAACCGCTGGGTCATCCGCCGCAAGGCCGAGGTCGTGGCCGCCGTGCGCGGCGGTCTGATCAGCCTTGAAGACGCCCTGGCCAAATATCGTCTGACCGCCGAAGAGTTCATGGCCTGGCAGAAGGCCATCGACAAATGGGGCATGCAGGGCCTGCGCACGACGCGCATCCAGAGCTACCGCGACTAGGCTTTGCGCCTGAGCGCATGATGACGGCCGCTCCAGAACGGGGCGGTCTTTTTCATTGGGCGCGCCTTCGTTTCAGACCAGGCCTCGAAATCGCGCGCATCAGGGCCTAAATGGCGGCGATGACCATGGAAGCCCTGACCGACGACATCCTCTGCCCCGTTCCCGACATCGCCCCCATGTCGCCTGCCGACATGGACGCCGCGATCGAGAGCGTGCGACAGGCCGTCGGCCTGCCGCAGGGCGCGCGCGTGGTCGCCGCCATGTCCGGCGGGGTGGATTCCACCGTCGTCGCCGCCCTGCTGCACAAGGCGGGCTATGACGTCGTGGGCGTGACCCTTCAGCTTTACGACCACGGCGAAGCGCTGAAGAAGAAGGGCGCCTGCTGCGCCGGTCAGGACATTCACGACGCCCGGCTGGCCGCCGATCTGATCGGCATCCCGCACTATGTCCTGGACTATGAAAACCGCTTCAAGGACGCGGTGATCGACCAGTTCGCCGATTCATACCTGAAGGGCCAGACGCCGGTCCCCTGCATCCGCTGCAATCAGACGGTGAAGTTCCGCGACCTGCTGGACGTCGCCCGTGATCTGGGCGCCGAGGCGATGGCGACCGGCCACTACGTCCGCCGCGCGACGCACGGCAACCGCTCGCAGATGCGCAAGGCCGTCGATCATTCGCGCGACCAGTCCTACTTCCTGTTCGCCACGACGCAGGATCAACTCGACTATCTGCGCTTCCCGCTGGCCGATCTGGAAAAGCCCCAGGTGCGGGGCGTCGCCGCGTCGCTGGGCCTGCGCATCGCCGCCAAGCCGGACAGCCAGGACATCTGCTTCGTGCCGACCGGCGACTATCGCACCCTGATCGACCGTCTGCGGCCGCAGGGGCGTGAGGCCGGCGACATCGTCCACATGGACGGCCGGGTTCTGGGCCGCCACTCGGGCATCACCGACTACACCATCGGCCAGCGCCGGGGGCTGAACGTCGCCGTGGGCGAGCCCCTGTTCGTGACCAAACTGGACCCCGACAACCGCCGCGTCATCGTCGGCCCGCGCGAAGCCCTGCTGACCGCACGCCTGACGCTGGAGGAAACCAACTGGCTGGGCGATCAGGCCACCATCGAGGAAGCCGCCCGCGACCGCACCCCGGTGCTGGCCCGCGTCCGCTCGACGCGCCAGCCCTCCCCCGCCCGTCTGGCATTCGTGAATGACACGGTTCAGGTGGTTTTCGATCAGGGCGAAGAAGGCGTCGCTCCCGGTCAGGCCTGCGTCCTCTACGACCCGGCCGACGACGAGCGCGTGCTGGGCGGCGGCTTCATCCGTTCGACCGAAGCCGTGGCGGTCTGAGGCGGCTCAAGCCGCCGCATAGACCCGCAGACAGTTGCCATCCGGGTCGCGCGCCACAAAGCCGTGGCCGCCGTCCATGTCACTGGGCGGCAGGACGATGCGCGCGCCGCGGTCCCACCAGTCGATATGCAGTTCGTCCACCACGGCGGGCGCGTCCATGCGCAGGTCCGCCTGCGTCCCGCCGCGCCCGCGCCACAGGCTGAGCGTGCGCCCCGGCGACAGCAGGAAGACGGCGTGGTCCGGCCCCGCCTCCACCGGACGCCGCCCCAGCAACCCGGCGTAATAGCGCGCGCTGGCCCCCGGATCGGCCACGTTCAACAGAATGTCGTCGCTCATGGTCATGGCCCTCCGCCCGTCTGAACAGAAGGGGAACCTAGCCGGGCCTGCCGCCAATATCTGTCAGCATCATCGCGCAGGCCCCTGCCGCTCGCACGCCTCGTGCCATCGCTTCAGCAACACCGCTTTGCGCGTGGGGTAGCGAGCCTCCAGCACCTCGACCTCGACGATGCGATCAGTGCGGAAGGTGCGGAAGTCGCCGCGCAGTTCGCACCAGCCCAGCAACAGCCGCACCCGGTCGAAAAAGGCCAGAGCAAAGGGCCAGACCACACGATCAGACGCCGCCCCCGCCTCGTCGCGATAGCTCAACCTCAGCTTGCGCTCGATGCGGATCGCCTTGCGCAAATGGGCCGGATCGACCGCATCGATGGGGATCGGCGCGCCCGGCCCGATGAACAGGGCCGAGTCCTCCATCTCATCGCGCAGGTCCGGCGGCAGCACCGCCGCGATCCGTGAGCGGGCGCTCAACGCCGCCTCGCTCAGCCGCGCATCCGCCCGCTCGGCCACCCAGCGCGAACCCAGCGCCAACGCCTCTATCTCTTCAGGCGTGAACATCAGCGGCGGCAGCAGATAGCCGGGCTTCAGCACATAGCCCACGCCCGGCTCACCCTCGATGGTCGCCCCCTGCGCCTGCAGACTGGCGATGTCGCGATAGAGGGTGCGCAGGGAAACGCCCGTCTCTTCGGCCAGCACGCGCCCGCTGACCGGCCGACGATGCCGCCGCAGGGTGTTCAACAGATCAAGCAGGCGTTCGGACCGGGACACGCCATGTGCTTAGCAGACCTGCTGCCAGAAAACGGCAGCATCCTGCAGCGTGTGATCAGGCCGCCTCGTCCTTGCCCGGCATGACGTCGCCGACGGTGGGGCGGTTTTCGGTGAAGACGACTTCCACCTCGCGCGGATGCACCATCTCATTGCAGCAGCCGCAGGCGATGCGCGGCTTCAGGTCATGGCCGCACGTCTTGTGGCGCAGGACGATGCCCGACGGCTCTTTGTCATAGACATGCTTCTCGCCCCAGGCGTGCAGGGTGATCAGGACGCCGTACAGATCCTTGCCCTTGGGGGTCAGCACATATTCGTTGCGCGGCGGCCGCTCGGAATAGGGGCGCGGCTCCAGCACCCCGTGATGCACCAGCGATTTCAGCCGCGCGGCCAGCACATTGCGCGCCACGCCCAGCCGCTCCTGCCACTGTTCAAAGCGGCGCACGCCGTTGAAGGCGTCGCGGATGACCAGCATCGTCCAAGGATCGCCGATCACCTCAAGCGTGGCGGCGACAGAGCAACTCTGGCGTGAATAGTCGGCGGTGCGTCCCATAAGGCTGAAAGTGACGCCCCGTCAGGCTTTTGACAAGGGTTGCCAAACGCGACGGAGTCGGTAGGTTTCCATTCGCAACGGACATAGCCGCTCCCCGGCTGTTTCCTTCCCTCGACTCGGAGGCGGAGCCAGCGCAGGTTCCGCCTCCGCTTTTCGATGTGAGCCATGACTGAACCCGATCTGATCCGCGCCGCTTTCCGTCTGACGCCTGAAAATGATGCAGGTCACGATAAGGTTCTGGCCGCCCACCTGTCGGGCGAATTCTCCAATGGCCCGGTCAGCGCCCCGCCCGAGGCGGGCTTTCCTTTCGGCGGCCTGCTGGCGGCCCTGTGCGCCGGGGCCATGCGTCAGGGTCTGGGGATAGAGGCCCCGCTGCGCAGCCTGACGGTCCAGTATCTGGCCGCCGCCCGATACGGCCAGTCGCTGCAATTCCGCCCGCGTATGCTGCGCGGCGGCCGCAACGTCGCCTATGCCGTGGTCGAGAGCGGACAGGGCGACCGGCTGACCCATCACGCCAGCGCCACCTATGGCGCCGACGGGCCGACGCCCGCGCCCTTGACGCCGCTGCTGGCGTCGCCGCCCACGCTGGACAGCCTGAAGGACGCGCCGGGCATCAGCGGCCCGATGTCGCCGCGCTTCGCCCAGCACGTCGACTATCACTTCGAGAACGGCCCCAACATTCTGGGCGGCAATGAGGGCAGGCCCGCCGTCGAGCGGGTGTGGATGCGGGTCAAGGACGGCGCGCCGCTGGACGAACTGCGGATGTGCTATCTGCTGGACGCCCTTTATCCGCCCGCATGGACGGCCTTCAAGTCACCGCCGATGATGACGACGGTGGACCTGCGCTATGACTTTCTGGCCGATCCGACGCCGGACAGCGCGCCCGACGGCTGGGCCTTCTTTGAATACCGGCTGCTGGATCACGGTCTGGGCTGGTCGGTGGACGAAGCCATCGCCTGGGGCGCGGACGGACGGCCGCTGGCGCTGGCCCGCCAACGCCGCAAACTGCTGTGAGGCGCCGCTTGCCAGCGGGCCTCCGCCTCCCCTAATCCCCCACGAAACGATTCACTTACGGAAACGCCTGTCATGACCGCCGCTGCTGATCCCGTCGTCATCTGCTCCTTCGCCCGCACCCCGATGGGCGGCTTCCAGGGCGCGCTGTCGCCGGTCAAGGCCACCGATCTGGGCGCCGCCGCCGTCAAGGCCGCCGTCGAGCGCGCAGGCGTCGCGCCTGAAAAGGTCGAGCAGATCTTCATGGGCTGCGTCCTGCCCGCCGGTCTGGGTCAGGCCCCGGCCCGTCAGGCCGCTATCGGCGCAGGGCTCGGCAAGCACGTCGAGGCGACGACGGTGAACAAGATGTGCGGCTCGGGTCTGCAATCGGCCATGATGGCGCACGACGCCCTGCTGGCCGGCACGGCCGAAGTCATCGTCGCGGGCGGCATGGAGTCGATGACCGGCGCCCCCTATCTGATGAACAAGCACCGCAGCGGCGCCCGCATCGGCCACGACGTCATCGTCGACTCCATGATGATGGACGGCCTTGAAGACGCCTATTCCCCCGGCAAGGCCATGGGCGTCTTCGCCGAGGACGCGGCGGCCCAGTATCAGCTCACCCGCGAACAGATGGACGAATACGCCATCGAAAGCCTGACCCGCGCCAAGGCCGCCATCGCCTCGGGCGCCTTCAAGGCCGAGATCGTCCCGGTCGAAGTCGCCACCCGCAAGGGCCCGATGACGGTCAGCGAGGACGAACAGCCCGGCAAGGCTGATCCCGCCAAGATCCCGACGCTGAAACCCGCCTTCGTCAAGGACGGCGCGATCACCGCCGCCAACTCCAGCTCCATCTCCGACGGCGCGGCCGCCATGGTCATGACGCGCGAAAGCACGGCCCGGGCGCTGGGCCTGCCCATCGTCGCCCGCGTGGTCAGCCACGCCGCCCACGCCCATGAGCCGGGCCTGTTCACCACCGCCCCCGTCCCGGCGATGGAAAAGGCGCTGAAGAAGGCGGGCTGGTCGGTCGAAGACGTCGACCTGTGGGAGGTCAATGAGGCCTTCGCCGTCGTCGCCATGATCGCGCAACAGGAGCTGGGCATCGACCGCGCCAGGCTGAACGTCAACGGCGGCGCCACGGCGCTGGGCCACCCCATCGGCGCTTCGGGCGCGCGCATCCTGTCCACCCTGCTGGCGGCGCTTCAGGCGCGCGGCGGCAAGAAGGGCGTGGCGTCGCTGTGCATCGGCGGCGGCGAGGCCGTGGCCATGGCGGTGGAACTGGTCTGAAACTGCAGCGTTGCAGCGGCACAACCCCTGCTAGCGGAGCGCTACCCTTGAAACTGCCGATCTTCCTCGCCGCCGGCGCCGCCGTCCTGAGCCTGTCCGCCTGCGCCACGGCGCAGGCCGAAGGCCTGTCGCAAGCCGGTCAGGCCGACGCGGGCGACATGAAGGCCTTCCCGGCCGCGACGGCGGGCCAGACCCGTCACGTCATCAACCTGCCCGCCCAGTCGGACGAGAATGCGCTGAAGATCGAACTGATCCTGGGCAAGACCAAGACGGTGGACTGCAACCATCAGTTCTTCGGCGGCAGTCTGGAGGCCCGCACGGCGCAGGGCTGGGGCTATGACTACTATGTCCTGCCTGCCCTGGGGGCCGGGGCCAGCACCATGATGGGCTGCCCCCCCGGTTCGGAGCATCAGGCCTTCGTCACGACGCAGGAACAGCCGCTGATCCGCTACAACTCGCGCCTGCCGGTCGTGGTCTACACCCCGTCGGACGTCGAGGTGCGCTATCGCGTGTGGCGCGCGGGCGAGACCCAGACGGCGCGCTGATCCGCGCCGTCCTTTGCAAACATAGGGGGGCGCTGATCCGCGCCGTCCTTTGCAAACATGAGGGGGCGCTGATCCGCGCCGTCCATTGCAATCAGACGCGGGCGTCGGTCAGCCTCGACCGGCGCCCGTTCTGTTTGGCGCCCGTCACGTCTGCACGCGTCGCGTCTATCCGCATCGCGCCGCATCAGCGAAGCCAGCGAGGCGCATCCGGCGCTCAGGACGATCATGAATCCAAACCTGCTTTTGCGAACTAATTGCAGGTTTGCGCAGAGTCGGCCTTCGTGCAAGCGTCCGCCTCCATTTCCCTTTTAGGAGTCGCCATGCGCGAAGACGGCAAGCTGGATTATCTTGAACTGCCCGCGACCGATCTGGCGGCGCACAAGGCCTTCTACGCCGAGGCGTTCGGCTGGCGTTTTCAGGACTACGGCCCGGCCTATGCGGCCTTCAGCGAGGGGCTGGACGGCGGCTTCACGCCCGACGCCATGACGCCCAAGCCCCTGCCCATCCTCTACGCCCACGATCTGGAAGCCATGCAGGCCAGGGTCGAGGCGGCGGGCGGCGCGATCGCCCACGCCATCTTCGCCTTCCCCGGCGGGCGGCGTTTCCACTTCCGCGACCCGTCCGGCAACGAACTGGCCGTCTGGTCGGAAAACTAGAGCGAAATCGGTTGAGTTGGGCGCATGTCCAACTCAACTCAGATATTCGCTGCAGATGAAAAAGGCCCTATTTGGGGTCTACGGTCTGGGCGATGCGTTCGGCCTCGTCGCGCTCGGCGCCATCGGCGGCCATCACCCAGACGTGGATTTCATTCGGCTCGGCCGGGCGCTGGAACAGATGCTCCATCGCCACGCGGCGCGCGCCGTCCGGCACGATGATCGAGACGCGCCCGCCCACCGTCACCTGCTCGCCCTCATAGATGGGGAACTGCGACGACGGCCCGGTGTAGATCATCAGATAGGTCTTGGGCCCCTTGCGCACGGCGTAGACGTGGGCGCCCGGCGCCGCCCGCCCCTCGACCATCTGGAAGCCCGACGGCAGGTCGATGCTGAACGGCAGGGCCGCGCGCGTCGCCGCGTCCAACTGCGGGCTGGGCGCAGGCGCAGCGGCCGAACCGGACGCCGGAGGCGCCCGCCGCCCGGCGACCGGGGCGTCTGCGGCCGCCGGGGCCGGACGCGAAGGCGCCGCTTGAGGCTGAGGCTGAGGTTGGGCTTGCGGACGCGCCTGTGGCGTCGCGGGCGCAGCGGTCTGAGGGGCGGAAGCCTGGGGCGCGGAAGTTTGCGGCGCCGCCGTCGGACCGCCATTCAGGCGTCGGGTCAGGTCTTCGATCCGGGCGCGTTCGGCCGGATCCTGCTGGGCGCTGACGGAGGTCGCAGCCAGAACGAGGGGAGCCGTCAGGGACAGGGCGAGCAATGCAGCTTTCATGCCCCGACATTGACGCCGGGCGTCGCATCCGGTCAAGCGGACATCTGATCAGCGATCACCCGACGGGCAGTTCGACCCAGAAGGTCGCGCCGTGCCCCGGCGCCGAAACCACGCCGATCTCGCCGCCCTGAAGCTCAGTCAGACGCTTGGCCAGCGCCAGCCCCACGCCATGCCCCTCCACCGCCGAACGCTCAAGCCCCAGACGGTTGAACGGCTCGAACAACTGGGCCTGTTTCTCCGCCGACAGGCCGGGGCCGCGATCGATGACCTCGATGCGGATGCGACCGGCGCTCCATGATGCGCGCATCGTCACCTGACCGCCTGATGCGGCGTATTTGACCGCATTGCCCGCCAGATTGGCCAGCACCTGCGCCAGACGGTGCGAGTCGGCCAGCGCCACCAGTTGATCGTCCTGCGCCTCGATCACGATCTTCATAGCAGCGGCGGCGGGGTTCAGCAGAAGGCTGCGGCGGACGTCTTCCAGCACCCCGACGACCTCGGTGGGGCGCAGGTCGATGCGGACATCCCCGCCCTCGGTGCGCGCCACATCCAGCAGGTCATGGGCCAGCGCCTCGACCTGACGGGCCGTCTTCACCAGCATCTGCGCCATCTCGACCTGCTGCGGCGTCGTCTTGCCCAGATGGCCGCCCGCCCACAGTTCGCCGATGCCGATGACGCCGCCGATCGGGCTCTTGATCTCATGGGCCACATTGGCCAGCAGCCGCGACTTGGCCGCCGAGGCGCGCTCGGCCCGGATGCGCCCCTCGCGGGCGTGTTCGGCCAGACGGTCGCGCTCCTCCAGCAGGGCCGCGACCAGCAGCATCGGCATATAGCCCAGCAGCACCAGAAGCTGGCTCAGCAACACCCGCTCGGACGGGCCGAAGGCGTGATAGGGGCCGCTGCCCGCCATCGCCCCGCCGATCGCCATCACCGACACGATCAGCAGGCTCCACGCCATGCCGACGACCCGGAACCGCATCGCCATCAGCACCAGCGGCGGCAGCAGCATGAAGCCGTAAGGCAGGCTCAAATGCGAAAAGACGCCGTAACAGGCGCCGACGATCAGCCCCGTCAGCACCACGCCCTCGACCAGTCGCGCGGGCCGCCGCAGCATCTCCAGCCGCCTGCGCTCCAGCGACAGGCCGAAGACGCCGACCACCGCGAACCCCAGCGCATGGCTGACCCACCAGAAGCCCAGCGCCTCCACCCAGTCCGAGCCGATGATCGTATGCAGGCCGATGGCGCCCAGCATGGCCGCCGGCATCGGCGCCACGGCGCAGACCGCCAGAAAACGCAGCAGCCCCTCGACGCTGTCGACGCGGAACCCCGGCGACAGCCGCCGCATCAGGGCCACGGCGACCATGATCTCCAGCAGGTCGGCCAGGGTCAGCAGCACCGCCACCGCAGGGCGACCGCCGCCCATGAACTCGCCCGCCAGCATGCCGACCGCGATCAGGACGGCGAAACCGGCGTCATGCGCCAGACCGCGCCCGCCCCTCAGCCACAGCGCCATGGCCGCGCCGCTGGCGCCCCACAGGCCGACGACCACGCCGTTGAAGCGCGCGAAACTGACCGACAGCACCACCAGAACCATGACGCCGACCACCGTCAGGATCGGCAACAGCGGATGGCGGAAATAACCCCCGACGCCCGGCGTCCGCCCGGCCGCGATCGGCCCGGCGTTCGGCGCAGCGCCTGACGGCGAAAGGCCCGCATCCGTCCTTCCGGCAGCGCGGCTCATCATCATGATCTGGTCCACGTGACTAAACAGGCGGCGAACCCTGACCGAGCTTCCTAAACATCCTCTGAAGTCAGACCTTTGAAGTCAGACTGGCGAGGACGCCTCAAGTGCCGCGCCGAACGCCCGCATCGCCGCCGCCGGTCCCTGCGGATGCGCCCAGACCCCGGCGCTGACGGCCACGAAGTCCGCGCCCGCCGCCGCGATGGCCCCGGCGTTTTCCGCCGTGATGCCGCCGATGGCGACGCACGGAACCTCCATCGTCTCCTGCCAGATGGTCAGGATGTCGGGCTCGGCGTGATGGACCACATCCTTGGTCGACGTCGGGAAGAAGGCGCCGAAGGCCACATAGTCCGCCCCGCCCTCGGCCGCCTCCATCGCCAGATGGCGGCTGCCGTGGCAGGTGACGCCGATCATGGCGTCGTCGCCCATGATGCGCCGCGCCTCGGCCAGGGAGGCGTCCTCCTGCCCCACATGCACGCCGTCGCAGCCGGTCGCCCGCGCCAGATCCGGCCGGTCGTTCAGGATCAGGGCCACATCGTGCGCCTGACAGATCGGCTTCAGCCGCGCCACGGCGGCGCGAATCGCATCGTCCGAGGCCTCTTTCAGACGGATCTGCAGGGCGGCGCAGTCCCCGGCCGACAGGGCGGCCTCCAGATCGGCGGCAAAGGCCTCCAGATCCGGCAGGGCGGCGGGCGTGATCAGATACAGCCGACAGGCCGGACGGGCGGGGATTTGCGGTTGACGAGCCATGGCCGTGCCCTGCCCTTCGCCGCCCTCGCCGTCAATGTCGCACGCCCATGCGAATGATTTGCACCCGCCTTAATAAATGATATAGCGAGTTATTCTCAGTGCTTCGGGGCGCGGTCTTGTACGTCTGCAACTGTAACGGTCTTCGTCAACGCGACGTCGCCCTCGCCATCGAGGCGGGCGCCACCCGTCCCAAGGACATCTTCGCCAGCCATCAATGCGCGCCGCAATGCGCCAAATGCGTCTGCGAAATGCGCCAGATGATCCAGGAAACCCAGACCGCCTTCGCTCTCGCCGCCGAATAGAGGCGTCTTTTGAAAGCGGATTTCACTCGCATTATCAATGTAGTGATAAGAACTCGCAAATAATCCACGGCGTTTCAGCCGTGATATGAAGTCCTTACGGGCGGCCGAAAGGCCCTGTCGTCGCGCCGACGTCGCTTTCGCCGCCGCTGAAACAAGGACGACGACCATGAAGGGCGATCCCGCGATCATCCGCACCCTCAATGCGGTGCTGACCAATGAACTGACGGCGGTGAACCAGTATTTCCTGCACGCCCGCATGTTCGAAAGCTGGGGCCTCAGCCACCTCGGCAACGTCATCTACGAAGAATCGATCGGCGAGATGAAGCACGCCGACATGCTGATCAAGCGCATCCTGTTCCTGGACGGCCTGCCCAACCTGCAGGACCTGCACAAGCTGAAGGTCGGCGAAGACCCGATCGAATGCCTGGGCGCCGACCTGCAGCTGGAAATCGACAGCCGCGCCGCCACCCGCGACGCCCTGACCCAGTGCGAGGAAGCCCGCGACTACGTCAGCCGCGACCTCCTGCTGAAGATCCTGGCCGACACCGAGGAGCACATCGACTTCCTCGAAAACCAGCAGAGCCTGATCAAGCTGATGGGCGCGCAGAACTATCTGCAGTCGGCCATGAAGGAAATCGTCACCGACGGCGCCGCCACGGGGAACTGACTCTCTCCCAACCTGCCGTCATCGTCGGGCCCGGCGCGGTGATGACGGCATAGGGGGCGATCGCACGCGCCATTGCCCTTTTTCGGCTAATCCTCTAGGGCTCGCCGCGATTTGGCGCGCCACGCTCTGGCGGTCGGCGCCTGCCGCCCCCCAGCAACGAGCCCTACGGTTCTCATGAAAATCAACGCCAACACCATCAAGCCCGGCATGGTCCTGCAACACAATGGCGGCCTGTGGGTCGTCACCAAGGCCAGCCACGTCAAGCCCGGCAAGGGCGGCGCCTTCGCCAACGTCGAGGCCAAGAACCTCGAAACCGGCAACAAGCTGAACGAACGCTTCCGTTCGGAAGACAAGGTCGAGCGCGTCACGCTGGAACAGCGCGACTACTCCTATCTGTTCGACAACGGCGAGACCCTCGTCTTCATGGACGACGAATCCTATGAGCAGATCGAACTGCAAAAGGGCTGGGTCGGCGAAGACCGCATCCCCTATCTGCAGGAAGGCATGAAGGTCATCATCGAGTCGCACGAAGAGCGTCCGATCGGCCTGGAACTGCCGGAGCACGTCGTGCTGGAAGTCGTCGAGACCGAGCCGACCGTGAAGGGCCAGACCGCCTCGTCGTCCTACAAGCCCGCCAAGGCCTCGAACGGCATCCGCGTCATGATCCCGCCCTTCATGTCGACGGGCGAGAAGATCGTCGTCGACACCTCGACCGGCGAATACGTCCGCCGCGCGGACTAAAAAACACCGCCTTTCCCGGCCAAGGTCGGGCACGCTAAGACTACAGGGGCGCGGATGGTCCGCGCCCCTTTTGCTTCTCCGTCCATCCGGGCCGCAGGCCTTCTGAGGATCGACGGATCAGGAGAACCGCCTATGGCCCTCGCTTCCGCCCTGCTTCAGGTCATGATGGACGCCGTCCGCAAGACCGCCCGCCCGATGCTCCGGGATTTCGGCGAGGTGTCCCAGCTGCAGGTGTCCCGCAAGGGCCCCGGCGACTTCGTCACCGCCGCCGACGTCAAGGCCGAACAAACCCTGTTCGAGCTGCTGCTGAAGGCCCGCCCCGGCTACGGCTTCCTGGGCGAGGAGCGCGGCATGGTCGAGGGCACCGACAAGACCCACACCTGGATCGTCGACCCGATCGACGGCACCACCAACTTCATGCACGCCATGCCCCACTTCGCCATCACGGTGGGCCTGGAGCGCAAGCACCCCGACGGCACGTCCGAGATCGTGGCCTGCGTCACCTACAACCCGGTCATGAACGAGATGTTCTGGGCCGAAAAAGGCAAGGGCTGCTATCTGAACGACACGCGCATCCGCATCGCCGGACGCGCCGACATGGCCGAATGCCTGATCGCCACGGGCCTGCCCTTCATCGGCAAGACGGGCCACGGACAGGCCATCAAGGACATCCACGCCGTCGGCCAGCGCGTCGCGGGCATCCGCCGCCTGGGCGCGGCCTCGCTCGACTTCGCCTGGGTCGCCGCGGGCCGCTACGACGCCTATTTCGAGCGCAACCTGCAACCGTGGGACGTGGCGGCGGGCATCCTGCTGGTCACTGAAGCCGGCGGCGTCGTCACCACCATCGACCAGGACGGCGACCCGATGAGCGGCAAGCAGATCGTCGCCGGCAACCCCGAGATCCAGGCCAAGCTGCGCAAGATCCTGCGCGAGGCGTAAGGCAGAATTCACCCTCCCCTTGAAGGGGGAGGGTGAGCCGTCTTTAGATCGTCTGGACGATCTTCTCGATCCGGGCGGCCACGGCGTTCAGGGCTTCGGCCACGCCGTCGCTGGTCGAAGCGGGCGCCGCGACAGCCGCCGTCGCCGCCTTGGCGCGGCCTGAGTTCTGGACCGCCGCCTGCCGTTTCGCTTCGCCCAGTTCGTCGGCCAGCATCAGGGCGGCCATCAGGAACAGGCGCACGTCGCCGACCTGTCCGACCTGATCGGCCACGCCCTGAACCCGCTCGTTGAACTGGGACGCCAGATCGCGCACCCGCGCCTCCTGACCGTCCGCGCAGCCCACCGCATAGGGGCGGCCGTGAACCTCTACCGTCACCGTCGCCATCAGTTCGCCTCCTCTTGCCCAGCGGCCTGCTGCTGCTCCAGCACCTCGCGCACGGCGTCGGCGGCGCGGGCCAGCGCCTGCGCCGTCTCCTGCCCCGCTGTCTCAAGCTCGGCGATGCGCGCCAGATCGGCCGCGTTCGAGGGGCGCGGCGCGAACAGGTCGTCATCCGCGATCGGCGGCGCCGAGGCGGGCCTCGCCTTCAGCTCCAGCACCTTGCGCTCCAGATCAGCCAGCGCCCGATCAATCCGCGCCTTTGCAGCCGTAACGGCGTCCATGGGGGTCCTTTCTTCCAGATTCCGTGTAGAACCTGCCGGCGCGCCGGGGTAAAGCGGCGCCGCCCCCGCTTTATCCTGTTCCTGAGGAAACGTCTCGCCGTGACCGATGCTCAAGCCGCATTCGCCAAGCCTTCGCCCAAGCAGATGGCCGACGCCATCCGGGTGCTGTCCATGGATGCCGTCGAAAAGGCCAAGAGCGGCCACCCCGGAATGCCGATGGGCATGGCCGACGTCGCCACCGTCCTCTACTCGAAATTCCTGAAGTTCGACGCCAGCCGTCCCGACTGGGCCGACCGCGACCGCTTCATCCTGTCGGCGGGCCACGGCTCGATGCTGATCTACAGCCTGCTGCACCTGACGGGCTATAAGGACGCCACGCGGGAACAGCTGGAAAACTTCCGTCAGTGGGGCTTCAAGACCGCCGGCCACCCCGAATACGGCCACATGACCGGCATTGAGACGACGACCGGCCCGCTGGGTCAGGGTCTGGCCACCTCGGTCGGCTTCGCCCTGGCGGAGCGGCATCTGGCCGCACGTTTCGGCAAGGATCTGGTCGACCACCGCACCTGGGTCATCGCCGGAGACGGCTGCCTGATGGAAGGCGTGTCGCAGGAAGCCATCGCGCTGGCGGGCCGCCTGAAACTGAACAAGCTGTGCGTCCTGTGGGACGACAATGAAATCACCATCGACGGCAAGGTGTCGCTGTCGGACGCCACCGATCAGCTGGGTCGCTTCAAGGCCTCGGGCTGGGCGGTCAAGGCCGTCGACGGCCACGACCACAAGCAGATCCAGAAGGCGCTGAACTGGGCGACCAAGCAGGACAAGCCGACGCTGATCGCGTGCAAGACCAAGATCGGCAAGGGCGCCGCCACTCTGGAAGGCAGCCACAAGACCCACGGCGCCGCGCTGGGCCCCATCGAAATCGCCGCCACCCGTCAGGGGCTGAACTGGCCGTTCGAGCCGTTTGAACTGCCCGAAGGGATCAAGACCGCCTGGGCCAAGGTCGGCAAGCAGGGCGGCAAGGCCCGCAAGGCGTGGGAAGCCCGCCTGCTGAACCACGATCACCGCGACGACTTCACCCGTGCGATGGCGGGCGACCTGCCCACCGGCGCCTTTGAGGCGCTGGACGCCAAGCTGAAGCAACTGGTCGAGGACAAGCCCGCCCTGGCCACGCGCCAGTCCTCGGGCGAGGCGCTGGAGACGGTGTTCAACGCCATCCCGGAAATGGTCGGCGGCTCGGCCGACCTGACCGGCTCGAACAACACCTTCGTCAAGAACACGCAGATCATGGACGCGCCGGATTACGCCGGCCGTTACCTGAACTACGGCATCCGCGAGTTCGGCATGGCCGCGGCGATGAACGGTCTGGCGCTGCACGGCGGGGTCATCCCCTACGGCGGCACCTTCATGGCGTTTGCGGACTACAGCCGTCCGGCGATCCGTCTGGGCGCCCTGATGGGCGTGCGCGCGATCCACGTCCTGACGCACGACAGCATCGGTCTGGGCGAAGACGGCCCGACGCACCAGCCGGTCGAGCATCTGGCGGCCCTGCGCGCCATTCCGAACCTGCTGACCATGCGCCCCGCCGACACGGTCGAGGCGCTGGAGTGCTGGCAGGTCGCCCTGCAGAACAAGACCACGCCGACCGCCATGTGCCTGTCGCGCCAGAAGACCCCGGCCGTGCGCGTGACCGACGCGGGCGAGAACCTGTCGCGCAAGGGCGCCTATGAGCTGAAGGCCGCCAACGGCACAGCGAAAGTCACCCTGTTCGGCACCGGAACCGAGGTCGCCCTGGCCCTGAAGGCCGCCGAGACGCTGGAGGCCGAAGGCGTGCCCACCCGCGTCGTCTCCGTCCCCTGCTTCGCCCTGTTCGAGCAGCAGCCCAAGGCCTATCAGGACGCCGTCATCGGCCGCGGCACCGTCCGCGTCGCCGTCGAGGCCGCGATCAAACAGGGCTGGGAACGCTTCATTGGCGAGGACGGCGGCTTTGTCGGCATGTCGTCCTTCGGCGCCTCGGCCCCGGCCGAAATCCTCTACCGCGAGTTCGGCATCACCGCCGAGGCCGTGGTCGAGGCCGCCAAGGCCCGGCTGTAACCCTCATGCGCCGCTTCGCCCTCGCAATAAGCCTCGGCTTGTCGATGGCGGGCGGCGCAACCGCCCTCGCCGCCCCGGCCCAGGATGCGCTCGCCGTCGCCGAGACGCCCATCGTCATCGGCCGGTCCTACGCCCTGCCCTCGACCGTCATGGGTCAGACGCGAGAGATCAACGTCTGGCTGCCGCCCGGATATGCTGAAAGCGGCCAGACCTATCCGGTCCTCTATGTGCTGGACGGCGGTCAGGATCAGGACTTCCACCACATCTCGGGCATAGCCCAACTGGGGACCATCGTCGGCACGACGCGCGATGTGATCGTCGTCGGCGTCGCCTCGGACGACCGTCGCAACGAACTGGCCCTGCCGACCGACGACGCCGAACTGATCGCCCGCTATCCGACGCAGGGGCAGTCCGACCGCTTCCGTCGCTTCATCAGCGAAGAGGTTCAGCCCTTCATCGAGAGCCGCCTGCGCACCAGCGGCGAGACGGCGCTGATGGGCGAGTCTCTCGCGGGCCTGTTCGTGGTCGAGACCTTCCTGAAAGAGCCGCAGATGTTCGACGCCTATGTCGCCGTCAGCCCCAGCCTGTGGTGGGACGGCGGCAGGCTGGCGCGGCAGTCCGGCGCCCATCTGCGCGATCACTCCAACGAGCCGCGCACCCTGATCCTGACGCTAGGCGACGAGGGCGAGATGATGCAGGCGCCGATGGACGTGCTGACCGCCAACCTGCGCGATCACGCCCTGTCCGGCGTCACATGGGACTTCACCCCGCGCCCGAGCGAGAGCCACGCCAGCATCTATCACGGCGCGGCGCTGGACGCCTTTCGCCGCCTCTATGCGGTTCCGGCCGCGCCCGGAACCTGAACGACTTTTCGGAGCCTGACGCCATGAAGATCGGCACGCCGCTTACCGACCACGCCACGCGCGTCATGCTGCTGGGCTCGGGCGAACTGGGCAAGGAGGTTGCGATCGAACTGCAACGCCTCGGCGCCGAGGTGATCGCGGTCGACCGCTACGCCAACGCTCCCGCCATGCAGGTGGCGCACCGCAGCCACGTCATCCCCATGACCGACGCCCAGGTGCTGAACGGCGTCATCCTGGCCGAGGCGCCGCACATCATCGTGCCCGAGATCGAGGCCATCGCCACCGACGTGCTGGCGGGCATCGAAGCGGCGGGTCTGGCCCGCGTCATCCCCACCGCGCGGGCGACGCAGCTGACCATGAACCGCGAGGGCATCCGCCGCCTGGCCGCCGAGGAACTGGGCCTGCCGACCAGCCCCTACGCTTTCGCCGCCTCGGCCGAGGAACTGGCGGCGGGGGCGCAGGCCGTGGGCTTCCCCTGCTTCGTCAAGCCGGTGATGTCTTCCTCGGGCAAGGGCCAGTCCTATGTCGAAGGCCCCGAAGGCGTCGCCGACGCCTGGGCCTATGCCGAAGCGTCCGGCCGGGTCGCAGGCGGCGTCGTCATCGTCGAGGGCCGCATCGACTTCGACTATGAGATCACCCTGCTGACGGTCCGGTCGTTGCGTGACGGCGCGGTGCGCACGGATTTCTGCGCCCCCATCGGCCATCGCCAGCAGAAGGGCGACTATGTCGAAAGCTGGCAACCGCAGGCCATGAGCGAGGCTGCGCTGAAAGCGGCGCAGGCCATCGCGGCCAAGGTCACCGACGCGCTGGGCGGTCTGGGCGTCTTCGGCGTCGAGCTTTTCGTAAAGGGCGACGAGGTCTGGTTCTCGGAGGTGTCGCCGCGCCCGCACGACACCGGCCTGGTGACGCTGGCGACGCAGGTTATGAGCGAGTTCGCCCTGCACGCCCGCGCGATCCTGGGCCTGCCGATCGATGTTTCCTTACGCGAGCCGGGCGCCAGCGCCGTCATCTACGGCGGGATGGAGGCCGAGGGCGTGGTGTTCGAGGGCGTGGCCGAGGCCCTGTCGGTCCCGACCGCCGACCTGCGCCTGTTCGGCAAGCCCGAAGCCTTCGAGCGCCGCCGCATGGGCGTGGCCCTGGCCCGCGGCGCCGACACGGACGAGGCGCGTGCGCGCGCGACCGAAGCCGCGGGCAAGGTGCGGGTAGCTGCTCCTTAATCCTTCTCCCTCTCCCGATGGGAGAGGGCTTGAGCCCCCAAGAGCGCAGCGATTGGTTGGGCGAAAGGGTGAGGGTTCGCGGGTGAAGTCGGCCGAAGGCCGTGGCTGATCGTCGACGCGACGGCTTACGCCGACGGACAGGACAAGCCCCTCACCCTTTCGCGCGAAGAACGATCGCTGACGCTCTCGTGCGCTCAAGCCCTCTCCCGCCGGGAGAGGGTCGGGATACCCGCTAAGCTTCTTCGACTTTTGTCGATTGGCGCCGGGCGCGATTAAGGTCCAAAAAAGGCGGAAGGCCGCACGCAGTCGGCCACGGAGGACCTTTCGTCATGGGCAAGCTCAGGACGGCGCTGATTTTCGGCGCCATCGCCATATTGGGGGCCGTAGCCCTCGGCGTCATCGCCCTGCATCAGGGCGAAAGCATCAGCGCGGTGTGGATCGTGGTCGCGGCGCTGTGCGTCTACGCCATCGCCTACCGCTTCTACGCCCGCTATCTGGCCGGGAAGGTGCTGGGGCTGAACGCGCGCAGGCCAACGCCCGCCGTCAGGCACAACGACGGCCTCGACTATGTGCCGACGCCGCGCAACGTCCTGTTCGGGCACCACTTCGCGGCCATTGCGGGCGCGGGGCCTCTGGTCGGGCCAGTGCTGGCGGCGCAGATGGGCTATCTGCCCGGTGTGCTGTGGATTCTGGTCGGCGCCGTGGTGGCGGGGGCGGTGCAGGACATGATCGTCCTGTTCATGTCGACCCGCCGCGACGGCCGGTCGCTGGGCGACATGGTCCGCACCGAGATGGGGCCGGTCCCCGGCGTCATCGCCCAGGTCGGGGTGCTGATGATCATGGTCATCATCCTGGCGGTTCTGGCGCTGGTGGTGGTCAAGGCGCTGGCCGAGAGCCCGTGGGGCACATTCACCGTCGCCGCCACCATTCCCATCGCCGTCTTCATGGGCCTGTACACCCGCTTCCTGCGCCCCGGCCGCGTGGGCGAGGTGTCGGTCATCGGCGTGGTGCTGCTGGTTCTGGCCATCATCGGCGGCGGCCATATCGCGGCCGATCCCTTCTGGGGCCCGGCCTTCACCCTGTCAGGCACGACGCTGGCGCTGGCCATGATGGCCTATGGCTTCATCGCCTCGGTCATTCCGGTGTGGCTGCTGCTGGCCCCGCGCGACTACCTGTCCACCTTCCTGAAGATCGGCGCCATCGTCGCCCTGGCCATCGGCATAGTGATCGTGCGGCCGCATGTGCAGATGCCCGCCATCACGCCCTTCATCGACGGGACCGGGCCGGTCTTCTCGGGCGCCCTGTTCCCCTTCCTGTTCATCACCATCGCCTGCGGGGCCGTGTCCGGCTTCCACGCCCTGATCTCGTCCGGCACCACGCCCAAGCTGCTGGAGAACGAGAACCAGATCCCGCTGATCGGCTACGGCGCCATGCTGTGCGAAAGCTTCGTGGCGATCATGGCGCTGATCGCCGCCACCGTGCTGGACCCGGCCGTCTATTTCGCCATGAACAGCCCGGTCGCCGTCATCGGCGCTGACGCCGCATCCGCCGCCGCCGCCGTGGCCCAGTGGGGCTTCCACATCACCCCGGCCGAGCTGGAGCAGTTGGCCAGGGACGTGGGCGAGCACTCCATCCTGTCGCGCGCGGGCGGGGCGCCGACGCTGGCCGTCGGCATGGCGCACATCCTGTCGGGCGTCATCGGCGGCAAGGCCATGATGGCCTTCTGGTATCACTTCGCCATCCTGTTCGAGGCCCTGTTCATCCTGACCACGGTCGATGCGGGCACCCGCGTCTGCCGCTTCATGATCCAGGACCTGCTGGGCATGGCCGTGCCCAAGATGCGCCAGACCCAGTCGTGGACCGGCAACGTCGTGGCCACAGCACTGACGGTCGGGCTGTGGGGCTATTTCCTCTATACCGGCGTGGTCGATCCGCTGGGCGGGATCAACAGCCTGTGGCCCCTGTTCGGCATCGCCAACCAGATGCTGGCGGCGGTCGCCCTGATCCTGGGCACGGTCGTCCTGTTCAAGATGAAGCGGCAGAGGTTCGCCTGGGCCACGGCGGTTCCGGCGGTCTGGCTGCTGATCTGCACCGTCACGGCGGGGTTGCAGAAGCTGTTTCACCCCGACGTGAAGATCGGCTTCCTGGCCCACGCGCGGAAGTATCAGGACGCCATGGCCGCCGGAGAGATCCTGGCCCCGGCCAAGACCATCGGCGACATGCATCGGGTCATCATCAACGACTACGTCAACTCGGCGCTGACGGCGGGCTTCCTGTTCGTGGTGCTGACGGTCGTGGTCTATGGCGTCGGCGCCTGCCTCAAGGCGCTGAAGTCCGACCGGCCCACCGTGGTCGAGACGCCCGCCGAGCATGAACTGACTCTGAGCGACGACGCCATGGATGCGGCCCGTGCCTGAGCCCTCAACCGCAACGACTGGCGGCGCGGACCTGTTCTGCGCCTGTCGGGACACTCTGGTGCGGTGGGGCAAGGACGCCCGCCGCACCGCCGGGCTGATGATCGGCCAGCCGGACTATGACGCCTATGTCGCCCATGCGAAGGCGACCCATCCGGATCAGGCGCCGCTGGACCGCACCGCCTTCTTCCGCCTGCATGAGGCGCGGCGGTTCGGCGAAGGCGGCGGTTTCCGCTGTTGTTGAGGCGACTGAACCGCACCCGGACGGTTACACCCGATCATACCTTGTGACGGCGACGGGCTTGCAACTGGACGCGCTCCGTCCCACTAAGGCGCCCATCATAATCCGCCCCTGATCTGGAGACCCCGCCCCATGACCGTTCGCGTCGCCATCAACGGCTTCGGCCGCATCGGCCGCCTCGTCCTCCGCTCGATCGTCGAGCACGGCCGCAAGGACATCGAGGTCGTGGCGATCAACGACCTGGGCCCGGTCGAGACCAACGCCCACCTGTTCCGCTATGACTCGGTGCACGGCCGCTTCCCCGGCACGGTCACGACCGGCGAGGACTGGATCGACGTCGGCACGGGCAAGATCAAGGTCACGGCCGAGCGCGACCCGGCCAACCTGCCGCACGCCGAGCTGAAGGTGGACATCGCCCTGGAATGCACGGGCATCTTCACCTCCAAGGACAAGGCCTCGGCCCACCTGAAGGCGGGCGCCAAGCGCGTGCTGGTCTCGGCCCCGGCCGACAACGCCGACAAGACCATCGTGTTCAAGGTCAACCATGAGACCCTGACGGCCGACGACATCGTCGTCTCCAACGGCTCGTGCACGACCAACGCCCTGGCCCCGGTGGCCAAGGTGCTGCACGACCTGTTCGGCATCGAGCGCGGCTATATGACCACCATCCACGCCTACACCGGCGACCAGCCGACGCTGGATACGATGCACAAGGATCTGTACCGCGGCCGCGCCGCCGCCCTGTCGATGATCCCGACCTCGACCGGCGCCGCCAAGGCCCTGGGCCTGGTCCTGCCGGAACTGAAGGGCAAACTGGACGGCTCGTCGATCCGCGTCCCGACCCCGAACGTCTCGGTCGTCGACCTGAAGGTCGTCGCCGGTCGCGAAGTCACCGTCGAGGAAATCAACGCCGCCCTGCTGGCCGCTGCGAACGGCCCGATGAGCGGCGTCCTGGCCACGACCACCGACCCGCTGGTCTCGATCGACCTGAACCACGTCGCCGCCTCCTCGACCGCCGCCCTGCCCCAGACCCAGGTCGTCGACGGCAAGCTGGCCCGCGTCCTGACCTGGTACGACAACGAGTGGGGCTTCGCGACCCGCATGGCCGACACCGCCCTGGTGATGGCGAAGTTCCTCTGATCCGGCCTCGCGCCTGACAGACTGCTGACCTATGAGGGGCTCTCGCCGAACGGCTGAGAGCCCCTTGTTTCAAGACGACGGGCCCGCCGCCCTAGATCAAAAGACGGATCACCGATGACCTTCCGCACCCTCGACGACGTTTCCGACCTTTCGGGCAAGGCCGCCCTGGTCCGCGTGGACTTCAACGTGCCGATGGAGGACGGGAACGTCACCGACGACACCCGCCTGAAGGCCGCCCTGCCGACCATCCACCGCCTGCGCGAGGCGGGCGCCAAGGTGGTGCTGCTGGCCCACTTCGATCGCCCCAAGGGCGAGCGCGTGCCGTCGATGAGCCTGAAGCCCGTCGTTCAACCGCTGGAGCTGCTGCTGCACGGCCCCGTGCGCTTCGCCGACGACTGCGTGGGCGATGAGGCCAAAGCCGCCGTGGCCGATCTGGACGCGGGCGGCGTGCTGCTGCTGGAAAACGTCCGCTTCCACAAGGGCGAGGAAAAGAACGACCCGGCCTTCGCCCAGCAGCTGGCGGAACTGGGCGACCTCTACGTCAACGACGCCTTCTCGGCCGCGCACCGCGCCCACGCCTCGACCGAAGGCCTGGCCCGCCTGCTGCCCGCCTATGCCGGTTGCGCCATGGCGCGCGAACTTGAGGCGCTGGACGCCGCGCTGGGCAAGCCGCAGAAGCCGGTCATCGGCATCGTCGGCGGCGCAAAGGTCTCGACCAAGCTGGACCTGCTGAAGAACCTGGTCGCCAAGCTGGACTATCTGGCCATCGGCGGCGGCATGGCCAACACCTTCCTGTTCGCGCAAGGCGTCGATGTCGGCGGTTCGCTGTGCGAGAAGGATCTGGCCGACACCGCCCGCGAAATCATCGAGGAAGCCCGCCGTCAGGGCTGCGAACTGCTGCTGCCGGTCGATGTGGTGGTGGCCAAGGGCGTCAAGCCGGGCATCGAAGCGGGCGTCCGCGCCCTGGATCGCATCGCCGCCGACGACCTGATCCTGGACGCCGGGCCTGAAACGGTCGCCCGCCTGAACCGCGCCATGGACCTGTCGAAGACCCTGATCTGGAACGGCCCGCTGGGCGTGTTCGAGGTTCCGCCCTTCGACAAGGCCACGGTCGAGGCCGCCAAACACGCCGCCGAACTGGCCAAGGCCGGCAAGCTGGTCGCCGTGGCCGGCGGCGGCGACACGGTCGCGGCCCTGAACCACGCGGGCACGGCCGACGACATGACCTTCGTCTCCACTGCGGGCGGCGCCTTCCTGGAATGGATGGAAGGCAAGGTCCTGCCGGGCGTCGAGGCCCTGCGCGCCGCCTAAAAAACGTCAAGGCGAGGGCTGTTCGCGGCCCTCGCCTTGATGTCCAAAGCTTTAGTCTTCGCCGTCAAGGTCGACGGCGCGCGCGACCAGATCGCGCCACGTCGGATCGGTGTCGTCCACCAGATCGACGTCGTCCAGCAGGGCCACCGCCCCGCCGCCGTCGGGCAGGATCAGACCCAGCACCTCCATCAGATCGCCGTCGGGCCCGACGTGGGCCTCAGCCTGAACGATGACCGCCGCCTGTTCGCCGTCGTCCTCCCACCAGATGACCGGCTGGGGCAGCTCCATGTCGATGACGCGCGCATCCTCGGTGTCGCCCAGGGCAAAGACTGCCTTGCCCGCCTGAACGTCATCCAGCGTCGCCACGGCCCCGCTGAAAGGCGTCAGCCGCGACCAGTCGTCGACGTCGAAACCGCCGCCGTCTTCATCAGGCGCATCATCGTTCTGGCTCATCGCCGCTCCTTGATCTGACGCCCCGCAGGCGTCGGACCACTTAGGGCCTGCGCGCCCAAAGTCCACCCTGTCTGAAGCCCGTCACAGCGGCGTGACTTCCTGCCCCCGACCGGCTAAGACCACCGACAAAATCATATCTGGTTCAGGAGACTATCCATGGCGCGCATCACGCTGCGACAACTGCTCGACCACGCGGCGGAGAACGACTACGGCCTGCCCGCCTACAACATCAACAACATGGAGCAGGGCCTGGCCATCATGGAGGCCGCCGACGCCGTCAATGCGCCGGTCATCATCCAGGCCTCGCGCGGCGCCCGCTCCTATGCCAACGACGTCGTCCTGGCCAAGCTGATCGACGCCCTGGCTGAACTGTATCCGCACATCCCGGTCTGCATGCACCAGGA
Organism: Brevundimonas diminuta; assembly: GCF_039673845.1. Classification (GTDB taxonomy): domain Bacteria; phylum Pseudomonadota; class Alphaproteobacteria; order Caulobacterales; family Caulobacteraceae; genus Brevundimonas; species Brevundimonas diminuta_E. The sequence continues at coordinate 52,490 of NZ_JBDJMK010000007.1, forward strand.
CCACGGCAACGGCCCGGCGACCTGCGCCACCGCCATCCAGTACGGCTTCACCTCGGTAATGATGGACGGCTCGCTGGAAGAAGACGCCAAGACCCCGGCCTCCTACGAATACAACGTCGAAGTGACGCGCCGCGTCACCGAGATGGCCCACAGCTGCGGCGTCTCGGTCGAGGGCGAGCTGGGCGTGCTGGGCTCGCTGGAGACCGGCATGGGCGAGGCTGAAGACGGCCACGGCTTCGAGGGCAAGCTGGACCACTCAGCCCTGCTGACCGACCCGGATCAGGCCGTCGACTTCGTCAAGGCCACCCAGGTCGACGCCCTGGCCATCGCCATGGGCACCTCGCACGGCGCCTATAAGTTCACGCGCAAGCCGGACGGCGAAGTCTTGGCCATGAACGTGATCGAGGAAATCCACCGCCGCCTGCCGAACACCCACCTGGTGATGCACGGCTCGTCTTCGGTGCCGCAGGACCTGCAGGACATCATCAACGCCTATGGCGGCCAGATGCCCCAGACCTGGGGCGTGCCGGTCGAGGAAATCCAGCGCGGCATCAAAAACGGCGTGCGCAAGGTGAACATCGACACCGACAACCGCATGGCCATGACCGGCGCCATCCGCAAGCTGCTGACCGAAAAGCCGGGCGAGTTCGACCCCCGCGCCTATCTGAAGCCCGCCAAGGAAGCCATGCGCAAGCTGTGCCAGGAGCGCTATCTGCAGTTCGGCTGTGAAGGTCAGGCGTCGAAGATCAAGCCGCTGTCCACCGCCCAGATGGCCAAGCGTTACGCCTCGGGCGAACTGAACCCGCGCATCGGCTGATCGCCGGTCGCATCGCGATCAGACTGAAACGCCCGCCTCCGTCGACCGGAGGCGGGCGTTTTCATGTTCACCAGACGCCGTAGCGGCCGTCCAGGGCGCGGCGCACCGTCCGCAGTTCGACCTCGGCGTAGCGCAGGTTGTCCTCGGCCCGGCGCAGGTCGCGGCGTGCGTCCTGAAGCTCGCCCTCGACCTCACGGATGCGGTTGCGGATGCGGCGGCGTTCTTCGTCGTTCAGGCCCGACTGATGCAGTTCGCGCCGCTTGGCGTCCAGCTTGTCTTCGCGGCTTTCAACGCGGCGGATCGCCGAGTTCAGCGCGCTTTCGGCCGAAGACATCCCCTGCTCGGCCTCATACATCAGCCGCCCGTCGCGGTGGGCGGGCAGGAAGGCCCGCTCCTCACCCGGCGAGCAGACGCCGTGATAGGTTCCGCCCGCGCGCCCGGCCCGGAAGCCGTTCTCCCAGGTGCAATAGTTCCTCAGCCCGTCCTCGCGCGCCGCCATATAGGCGTTCATGTTCGGGCTGATGCCGTGCTTGGCGCAGGCCTTGGCGTGGTCATGCAGGCGGCTGGACGGATAGCCCTCGGCCCCGTCGCGATAGCCCTGCCCGCCCCAGTCGCCGACCATGCACTGGCCCTCGCTCATGGTGGCGCAGCCCGACAACAGGGCGACGCCCGAAACGGCGATGGCGGCGGCGGTCAGCAGTTTCATCTTTGACCTCTTCTGGCATTCAGGCGAATTCGGCGGCCAATGACGCGTCCCGTCACAAGCCGTGCTATTTCACTCTATGGCCCATGAACCTCTGCTGATGGAAGACGACGAAGCGCCCAAGGTGCTTAACGCCCGCATCGACGCGTCCGGCGGGCGGCTGGACAAGGTTCTGGCCGAGGCCTTCCCTTCCCTGTCGCGCGCCCGGCTTCAGACCCTGTTGGCCGAGGGCGCCGTCACGCGCGATGGACAGGTCGTCTCTGGCGGCTCGGCCAAGGCGCAGGCAGGCCTCTATGCCGTCGCCGTCCCGCCTGAACCGGCCACGATCCCGCAGGCAGAGGCGCTGCCCCTGACCATCCTGTTCGAGGACGACGACCTGATCGTCATCGACAAGGCGCCCGGCATGGCCGTCCATCCGGCGCCCGGCGTCGTCAGCGGCACCCTGGTCAACGCCCTGCTGCACCATTGCGCGACCCTGTCGGCCGTCGGCGATCCCGATCGCCCCGGCATCGTCCACCGCCTGGACAAGGACACCTCGGGCGTCATGGTCGCCGCCAAGACCGACCGCGCCCACGCGGGCCTCGTCGCCCTGTTCGCCGCCCATGATATCGAGCGCACCTATATCGCCCTGACGCGCGGCGCGCCCTCGCCGGAAAAGGCCCGGATCGAGACCCTGATCGGCCGCTCGCCCCACGATCGCAAGAAGATGGCCGTGCTGAAGGACGGCGGCCGCACCGCCGTCACCGACTATGTGGTCCAGCGCGCCTTCGGCCGCCCGGCCAAGACCTCCGGCGCCCCGCTGGCCGCCCGCGTCGCCTGCACCCTGCAGACCGGCCGCACCCATCAGATCCGGGTCCACATGGCCTCAAAAGGCGCGCCGCTGCTGGGCGATCCGGTCTATGGCTCAGGCGCGCCGAACGCCGCCGTGCGCGCCGCCATCGAGGCCGTCGGCCTTCAGCGACAGGCGCTGCACGCCGCCATTCTGGGCTTCATCCACCCGACGACGGGCCAGCCCCTGCGCTTTGAAACCGCCCCGCCGCAGGACATGCAGCAACTCGAGGCACGGCTGGCCGCCCTATAGGCCCTCGCGCCCGATGCGCCAGTAGCCCATGCAGGCCACGCTGCGCTTGGGCAGGCCGCGTTCGCGCGTCAGATGCAGGCGGATATCGCGCGCCGCCTTCGTCTCGGCCGCGACCCAGACATAGACCGCCGCGTCCTGATCGACGTCCGTGTCCCACAGGATTTCCGCGTCGATATCGACCGCCGCGACCGCGTCCTCGCCCTCTTCGGGCGCAGCCGTCGCCATCGTCTTCAGGTCCATGTCGCGCACGGCGGCGACCAGATCCTCGCCATAGCCGGACGTCCGCGTGATCCAGCGGCTCTCGACCCAGTCCGGCGTCTCCATCCGGTCTTCGTCCAGCGGCACCTCGGCCATGAAGCGCACGCGCGGACGATTCTCCCACCCGGACATCTGCTCCAGTATGCCCATGGCGGCAGGCACCGCCGTCTCATCGGCCAGCACCAACACCTGACGCACATCATGCGGCGGCTTCCATTCGAACCCGCCGCGCGGCCCTTCGACCTGGGCGTGCGGCGCCGCCATGGAAATCCGATCCCCCACCCGCGCCCGCATCGCCCAGCGCGAGGCCGGTCCGTGATCGCCGTGCATCACGAAGTCGATGTCGACCTCGCCCGCCTCGGGCCTCAGCGCGCGGATCGTATAGGTCCGCACCGGCGGACGCGTTTCGTCGGGCATCCCGCGATAGTCGTCGTACCAGTCGCCGCCCTTGGCCTGCATCCGCTCGCGCATCAGGGCGGGCTGGCCGTCGGCTGTGGGGAAGAACAGTTTGACCCGCTGATCCGGCGCAAAGGTCGTCACATGCTCGGCGTCCACTCCGCCGAAGGTGAAGCGCGTCAGCGACGGCGTCAGGGCATGGCGCCGCGCCAGCACCAGGTCGAAAAGACGATAGGGGTCCATGTCCTGCCTCACGCTTTAAACTGGGCGTCAGGTAACGCTAATGCGACTTGTTTGCAAACGCGGGCTTTATCAGCAACAATATCTGTGCTAGATGACGATCAATCGCATGGATGCGGCGATCCGCCCCTTTCATTCCGGGCAACGGATTCCCATCTGACCAGTTGAGGGGTGAGGTGATGATGCACGCGTCGTGGTCGGCACCGCAGCGCCCGCTCGAGAATCCGGAGGGACCATATGGCCAATAACACGCTGACGGTGATGTCGCCTGAACAGGGACTGTCCCGTTATCTGACGGAAATCCGCAAGTTTCCGATGCTGACCAAGGATGAGGAGTTCATGCTCGCCAAGCGGTGGAGCGAACACCAGGATCCAGAGGCCGCCCACCGTCTCGTCACCTCCCACCTTCGCCTCGTGGCCAAGATCGCCATGGGTTATCGCGGCTACGGCCTGCCGATCGGCGAGGTGATCTCCGAGGGCAACGTCGGCCTGATGCAGGCCGTCAAGAAATTCGATCCCGACAAGGGCTTCCGCCTGGCGACCTACGCCATGTGGTGGATTCGCGCGTCGATCCAGGAATACATCCTGCGCTCATGGTCCCTCGTGAAGATGGGCACCACGGCGGCGCAGAAGAAGCTGTTCTTCAACCTGCGCAAGGCCAAGAGCCAGATCTCGGCCTTCGAGGAAGGCGACCTGCACCCCGAACACCTCGCCGCCATCGCCACCAAGCTGGGCGTGTCGGAAGAAGAAGTCACCAACATGAACCGTCGCCTCGGCGGCGACGCCTCGCTGAACGCCCCGCTGCGCGCGGACGGCGAAAGCGAGTGGCAGGACTGGCTGGCCGACGACAACGCCGTCAGTCAGGAAACCGAGCTGGCCGAGAACGAGGAAAAGTCGATCCGCATGGGCCTGCTGCAGGAGGCCATGGAAGAGCTGACCGACCGCGAAAAGCACATCCTGACCGAGCGCCGCCTCAAGGACGACCCGGTCACGCTGGAAGAACTCGCCGGTCAATACGGCGTCAGCCGCGAGCGCGTCCGCCAGATCGAGGTCCGCGCCTTTGAAAAGCTGCAGAAGGCCATGCGCGCCGCCGCCGAAGAACGAAACCTCATCGACGCCTGAGGCGCATGAAGGGGCGTCGCCGCGCCCCTACCCCGCCCGCGCCAGCGTCTCGGGCGGCGCCAGTTTCAGCACCGCCTGAACCGGCGCCGTCAGCGCCGCCTTGGTCGGCGCCCCGGCGGCCAGCACCGTATCCAGACCCGCCGCCGCAATGGCCAGCGGCGCATCGCCGGTCTTGATGGCCAGCGCCTTCAGCGTTTCGGCCTGCTGTCTGATGGCGCGCACGGCCTGCATCGGATCGCTGTCGAACTGTGTCAGGGCCGACAACAGAATCCGCATCGCCTGATCCTTGACCGCCACCACGGCCTCGGTCCCCGAACGCGGCTTGTCCGCCTTGCGCTTCTGCGGCCCGGCGTAGTCGTCCGAGTTGAAGCGTCGCCGGTCCGGCCCGACATAGCCCACCGCCTCGACCCAGTCGCGCGGCTTGGTCGCCAGATTCTCGATCCGCCGTTGCAGATCGCCGCTGGTGAAGGGCTTCCTCAGAAACTCATGCACGCCCGAATCCCGCGCGCCCTTGATGGCGCTGGCGGTCGCCTCGGCCGTCACCATGATGATCGGCGCGCGTCGGCATGACAGGCTAGAGCGCCGGATGCGCCGCACCAGCGCCTCGCCGTCCAGCCTGGGCCCCGCCCGCTCAACGCAGATCAGCCCGGGCTCCATCTCGCGCGCCAGGTCCACGACCCGGTTCTCATCGCCCTCGACCGCGACTTCGCGCGACCCGAACCCCTTCAGCAGGTCCATCAGCAGGCGCGCCGCCGCCGGGTTGGGATCGACGATGACCACGCGCCGAACCACCGGCGCGATCCTCTGCATGGTTTTGGCGTCGAGGGCGAACACAGGGCAAGCTCCATTCCAGAGCCTCCCTGCCTATACTTAACCGGTTAAAGCGTCGTTGCCGCAACCTGCGATATCGGCCGGCCGCGGCGCAACGCCCCGATCAGCCCCTATCCCTGAAACGGATCGCGCATCAGGATGGTGTCGTCGCGCTCGGGGCTGGTCGACAGCAGGGCCACCGGCGCCCCGATCAACTCCTCGATCCGCCGCACATATTTCAGCGCATGGGCGTTCAGGTCCTTGAAGGTCCGCACCCCGGCAGTGCTTTCGTTCCAGCCTTCCAGTTCCTCGAACACCGGCTCGGCCGAGGCCTGATCCTTCAGGCTGGACGGCAGATAATCCAGCACCTCGCCGTTGATGCGATAGCCGACGCAGATCTTCAGCGTCTTCAGCCCGTCCAGCACGTCCAGCTTGGTCAGGGCGATGCCGTCGATGCCGTTGATCGCCACCGACTGACGCACCAGCACCGCATCGAACCAGCCGCAGCGGCGCGCCCGGCCGGTGTTCACCCCGACCTCGCGACCGACGACGGCCAGATGCTCGCCGACCTCGTCGTTCAGTTCACAGGCGAACGGCCCCTCGCCCACGCGGGTCGTATAGGCCTTCACAATGCCCAGCACATAGCCGACGCCGCGCGGGCCCACGCCCGACCCCGCCGCCGCCTGACCCGCGATGGTGTTGGAGCTGGTGACATAGGGATAGGTGCCGTGGTCCACGTCCAGAAAAGCGCCCTGCGCCCCCTCGAACAGAACCCGCTTGCCCGCCTTCTGCGCCTCATCCAGCACGCGCCACGCCGGTTTGACGTAGGGCAGGATTTTCGGCGCGATCTCCAGCAGTTGCGCCAGCAGCGCCGCGGGGTCGATCGGCTCCAGCCCCAGACCCGCGCGCAGCGGATCGTGGTGCGAGCGCAGGCGGTCGATCTTGACCTTCAGATCGTCTTCATTGGCCAGATCGCAGACACGGATGGCGCGGCGTCCCACCTTGTCCTCATAGGCCGGACCGATGCCGCGTCCAGTCGTGCCGATCCGGGCGCCCGGCGCGCTGGCGGCGGCTTCGCGCGCCACGTCCAGCGCCGGATGGATCGGCAGGATCAGGCAGGCGTTGTCCGCAATGGTCAGGATATCGGGCGTGATCGCCACGCCCTGAGCCTGGATCTTCTCGATCTCGCCGACCAGATGCCAGGGATCGACCACCACGCCGTTGCCGATGATCGAAGGCTTGCCCTGCACCACGCCCGACGGCAGCAGCGCCAGCTTATAGACCTTGCCGTCGACGACCAGGGTGTGGCCCGCGTTGTGGCCGCCCTGGAACCGCACCACCATATCGGCGCGATTGGACAGCCAGTCCACGATCTTGCCCTTGCCCTCGTCGCCCCACTGGGCGCCGACCACTGCGACGTTCGCCAAGACCTATACTCCGCAATCCAGAATGCGGTGGGAGCCTATAACCCCTGAATCGCCGCTTGTCTTGGCCTGCGGTCTTCCTGCGCGCCTTTAGTTCAGAAGCTGGGGCGGAAAATCCAGTTCGAAGTCGGAATAGTGCGGGGCCACGCCGAACGTCGCCTCTCCGTTGCGCCCGGCATAACGGTCCAGCAGCGGCGAATAGGTATAGAAGTGGATTTTCCGCTTGTCGGTGTCGAACGCCATGAAGCGCAGCCACCCCGCGCCCCCATTGGCTGAGCCAGGCTTGCCGTCGGCGCCGATGGTGTTGCCCTGATAGTCCTGCAGCACCTGATAGACCGGATAGCCCGCATCGTTCAGGTCGGTCCTCAGGCTCTCGCCGTGCGACAGGCCGTCCACCGTCGGCGTCCAGTTATGGCCCGACAGCACCATGAAGATCATCGCATTCTTGCGAATGAAGCGGTCCCACACCTCATCCGGCGGCAGGTTGTCGGCGCCATCGAAATAGGCCTTGTAGTCGTTCGAGCGCGGCGTCCCGCCGTTCGGATCCGGCTTCAGCCATTCGTGCGTGCTGACGATGACGGGACGGCCCGGGTGCGCGTCGATCACGCCCTGCGCCCAGTCCAGCGCCGTCGGCGTCGGCTCCATCTCCAGCGACAGGTGCAGGAAGGCCTTACCTCCGCCCTCGAACAGCTGATAGCTGTTCAGCCCGTTGGCCGAGGCGCCCCCGTACCAGTTCCTGCCGGCGAAATGGCGCGACCCGGCCCCGAAATACACATTCCACAGCCGACCGCCCGCCAGCGGCCGCTTGGCCCCCGGACCTGACGCCCCATCGCGCCACCAGCCATAGTTGTCATAGTCATGGTTGCCCGGAACCATGCCGAACGGAATGTCCGACGCGCTCAGGATCGAGATGGCCCGGTTGGCGATGTCCCACTCGGCGCGCGTGTCGAAGACCTGCCATTCGTCGTCGCCCGTCTTCTGGCGGAACTGGCCGTCGCCATGCTGGACGATGTCGCCGACAAAGCTGACGAAGACCAGATTCTTCTGCGCCTTCTGCTCAACCAGATAGCGCATCTGCCCGGCGAAAATCTCCTCGCCGCGCGGCTGCGCCAGGGTGATGTCGGAATAGTTCTGGGTGTCGGGCGCCACGGCCACGGTGAACACCTCGGCCAGCGCAGGCGTCGCCGCCAGACCCAGGGCCATGATCGCCCCCGCCGTCCGGCCGATACGGCTCCTGAACATATCCAGCATGGACAGGGTCATGCGGCGGCTCCCGGCTCATTCATGTCAGAGCCGCCTGATTAACGGCCCCGCATGACGCTTTCGCCTCATCCGCATCACAACATTGCGGCAGCCGTCACGATCGCCGCATCACCCCGCCTTCAAGACCCCGTCCCAAAGGCCCTGTCCTCAGGCCCCCAGTTCCCCGACCGCCGTCGCGAACGCCCATTCCAGCCACGGCGTCGCGGCCACGACGTCCGCCGTCTCGACCGTGCACCCGCACCACAGGCGCAGGCCCGGCGGCGCATTGCGGTGCGGCTCCATGTCATAGACGGCGCCCTCGCCTTCCAGCAGCGCCTTGAACCGCTTCACAAAAGCCTTCTGCCCCGCTTCATCCAGCGCCGCCACGCGCGCGTCGGTGAACTTCAGGCACACCGAGGTCGTCGAGCGGATCTCCGGCCGTTCCGGCAGGAAGTCGATCCAGTCGGTCCGCTCCACCCACGCGGCCAAGGCGTCATGATTGGCCTCGGTGCGCCGCACCAGTTCCGGCAGGCCGCCCACGCTCACCGCCCAGTCCAGCGCATCGATCCAGTCCTCGATGCTCAATACGGAAAAGGTGTTCATCGCCACCCCGTCCGCCAGCGTCCGGTCAAAGCCCTTCTTGTCGGCGATCCGCAGCACCTTGGGCACCGCCCGGTCCGGCCGATAGGTATCCAGCCGCGCCACCGCGCGCGGCGACAGCACCATGACGCCGATGCCCGCCTCGCCGCCCAGCGCCTTCTGAAAGCTGAAGGTGGTCACATCCAGCTTGTCCCACGGCAGGTCCATCGCGAACGCCGCCGAGGTCGCATCACAGATCGTCAGCCCCTCGCGGTCATCGGCGATCCAGTCCGCATCCGGCACGCGCACGCCCGAGGTCGTGCCGTTCCACGGAAACACCACATCCTTCTTCGGATCGACCTTCGACAGATCCGGCAGTTCGCCCCACGGCGCCGTCAGGGCCTCGGGCTCCAGCCCCAGATGCTCCTTGACGTCCGCCAGCCACGTCAGGCCGAAATTCTCATAGGCGACCACCTGCACCGGCCGCTCGCCCAACATGCACCACAGCGCCGCCTCGACCGCCCCGGTGTCCGAGCCGGGCGTATACAGCAGCACATAATCATCCGGCGGGCTCAACACCTCGCGCGTCAACCGCAGCCCATGCGCGAACCGCTCGACCACCTCCGGCGCGCGGATGCCCCGCCCCATCAGGTTCGTCGGCAACCCCGCCAGCGACCAGCCCGGACGCTTGGCCGTCGGCCCGGCCGAGAACCAGGGGCGAGCGGGCTTGGCGGCAGGCTTGGGCGTCATGTCAGTCTCTGAAGTCTCGGGGAGGAGAAGAAGGCTAAAGCCTTTAGGCCATCAACGGCCCGGCTTATAGGGCCGGCGTTCACGCCATTCGGTCGCAAACCGGACCAATTCGTCGTCCGGCGCCTCCGGCAGCGTCACCACCAGCTTCGCCAGCAGGTCGCCGCGCTTGCCGTTCGCATAGGCGCCGCGCCCCTTCAGCCGCAGCACCTTGCCCGAGTTCGAGCCCTTGGGAAGGGTCATCATCACCGCGCCCTCGGGCGTCGGCACCTGAATCTTGCCGCCCAATACGGCGTCCGGAACCGACACCGGCAGATCCATCGTCAGGTCCGCCCCGTCGCGCTTGAACACCAGGTGCGGCTGGATGCGCAGTTCGATCAGGGCGTCGCCCGCCTGACCGCCGCGCCCCGGCGCCCCCTGCCCCTTCAGCCGGATCGTCTGACCTTCAGACGCGCCCTTGGGAATAACGACATCCAGCATCCGCCCGTCCGAGAACTGGATGCGCCGCGTCGTGCCGGCGATGGCGTCCTCAAGGCTGATATCCAGCGTGGCGCGCACGTCCTGCCCGCGCCCCCCGCCGAACCCGCGCCCGGCATTACGCGCCCCGCCGCCGCCGAAAGCACCGAAAATCTCTTCCAGATCTATGTCGTCAAAGCTGGCCCGTCCGCCAGGACCGCCCTCGCCGCGCCCGCCGAAACCGAAGCCTCCAAAACCGCCGCCGCCCGGCCGTCCGCCCTGCGCCCCGCCGCCGCCGAAGCCGCGAAATTGCTCGCGCCCGTCGGCGTCGATCTCGCCGCGATCATACTTCGCCCGCTTCTCGGCGTCGCCCAACAGGTCGAAGGCGGCGGTGATGCGCTTGAACCGTTCCTCGGCGGCCTTGTCGCCGGGGTTCTTGTCGGGATGCAGTTCCTTGGCCAGCCTGCGGAACGCCTTCTTGATCTCGTCCGCGCTCGCGCCCTTGGAAACGCCCAGTTCCTGATAGGGATCGCCAGCCAATTTCGCTCCACTCCGCATAAACCAAAGACCAGAGCGTCAGTTAAGCCATGCGCCCGCCCGCCGAAAGGGGCCAGTATGGTTTCCTTGCGACACGGCGTCCTTCTCCCGGCGGGAGAGGGCTTGAGCCTCCAAGAGCCGGAGGCGATTGGCTAAGGCGAAAGGGTGAGGGGCTTGTCCTGTCAGTCGGCGTCAGCCGTGGTGCGACGGCTTACGCCGACTTCACCCGCGAACCCTCACCCTTTCGCGCCAGAACGATCGCTTCGCGCTCGTGCGCTCAAACCCTCTCCCATCGGGAGAGGGACGCGGGCGTCACACCCCCGCCACCGCCTCCGCCCCCCAGCCATACCCCTCGCCCCACTGAGCCACGGCGACGCGCGCGCCCGCCCCGACGCCGCCGGGAAAGTCCGCCTCAACCTCAACCGCCCCATAAACGGCCTCCAGCCCCTCGACCTCCCAGACCCGGCGCTCGACATCCCCGTCCAGCACCCGCACCCGGAACCGCCTCGGATCGACCTCGACCGGCTCGCTTTCCCAGCCGTCGCCGCCCCGCCGCACGCGCGGCAACCAGCCCAGCCGCCACCCGCCGCCATCCGCCACAGCCCGCAGATGCGCCGGCCGCCACGGCGCCGCGTTCCGGTTGCTCCAGACGAAGCCGACCTCCGTGGTCCCCGCCCCGCCCGGCGGCGAACCCACAGGCCCCGCTCGCCAGATCCGCGGCAGCCCGCGCTCGACCGCATCAACCTCGGCCCGCGGCATGCCGCGCTCCTGCACGACGACCAGCGCCCCCGCTTCCGCCCCGCGCGCCGCCGCGTTTTCCGTCCCCTGCTGCCCGCGCAACAGACCGCTCAGCCGCCAGACCCCGTCACCGACCAGCTCGGCCCGGCGGAACTGCACCAGCTCCCACCCGTCCGCACTGCGCACCGCCAGCAGATTGGCGCCCGACAGCACCGCTTCCGCCGCCCGACTCTGCGGCGCCTGCCCCTCGATCCGCACGCTCAGCACGCCCGTCTCGTCCCAGCGCCCGACCACGCCTGGCCGCAAGCGCGCCGTCAGCGTGCCCACCGTCGCGGGCGTCTCCACCACCGCCCTCTGGGTCAGACTGTCGACCGAGGCGCCTCCATGCAGCGCCATCGGCGTCCACGGCTCCGCCGCCGCCACGACCACCGGCCGCCCGTCCGCTTCCTCGCCCGGCAGAGGCGGCAGGTCCAACAGCATCAAGAACGGCGCCCCCGGCGTTCCCGCCCCGCCGCCGTCCCCGCGCCACTCCTCCGGCGCATCCACGACAGACACTTCGACCACCGGCGCCAGCACCGCGCTGGGCGTCTCGTCCCAGTCCAGCCGCTCGACGCGCCAGTCGCCCGCACGCCCCTCCACCGCCGTCACATCGCCCGGCTCCAGCCTCAGCGCCTCCAGCGGCCCCAGCCTCAGCGTCAGCCGCTCGGCCGCCTCGCCCTGCAGCAGGCGCCGCGCCGCCGCCGTGGCGAATCCGGCGCCGACCACGGCGGGCAGGGCGGCGTCCACGCCGCCGCCCTCGCCGTCCCCGCGCACCGTGACCGCGCCCAGTTGATAGTCCGCCGCCTCATCGATGAAGCGCAGCCGCGCCGCCCCCGGCCGGGCCGTCAGCCGCCGGTCCGCCGCCGCGCCGCCGCCCTTGTCGGGCAGGGCCAGCGCCGCCTGATGCAGCGTCATCTCCCGCGCCGTCTCGCCCAGCACGGCCACCCGACCATCCCGCTCGGCCGTCGTCGCCCCCAGCGCCTGCACCAGCGGCGCCAGCGCATCCTTCGTCGCCATCGGCCGGTCGATGACATAGCCCGTCACCCCGCCATCCACCGCCCCGACCGTAAAGTCCGTCTCGGTCAGCCCGCCGCGCTTCAGGATCGCCTCGATCAGCCCGCGCGCATCGCCGCCCATCCGCCCGTTCAGCCAGTGCCCCGTGCGCCAGGCGCCCGCATCCGCCCACACCTCATGCAGCGCCGGAAACGCCGGATAAGGCCGCGCGTCCCAGCACCAGACATCCGCACCCTGCAGCATCGGCCCGCCATAGACGCCGGAGATCGGGTTGTTCACCGGCTGCGCGTAGTGCCCCAGCACCGCCTCGATCAGCCGCCTCTGCATCCGGTCGTCGCGCGCCCCGGTCGAGTGCGGCGGCAGGGCGTTCTCACTGCTCTTCGGATCCTGAAACAGGTTCGGCGCATTGCCCCCGCGATCCACCGCCGCACAGCCGAACTCGGTCAGCCGGATCGGCTTCATTCCCGGAACCCAGGCCGTCGACGCCGCCTGCCTGACCCCGCCCACGCGCTCATGATGCCAGTTCGACCACCAGCCCTTCAGATCCTTGTAACGCCAGATCCAGTCCTCGCCGTGGGCGCCGTCCTCGATCGTCGTGCGCCGCTGCGCCGCCCGATCCGCCGCGCTGGCATAAAACCAGTCATACCCCTCGCCGCCCGCGACCTGCGCCGCCAGATAGGCCGGGTCCGACGATCCCTTGAAGTCATCCGCGTCCCGCCCGCCTGCGCCCCCGCGCCAGTCGCCCATCGGCGGATACCAGTCGATGCCCACGTAATCGATGTTCGGGTCCGCCCACAGCGGATCAAGGTGAAACCTCACCTCTCCACCCCTCTGCCAGCCGAAATACTCCGACCAGTCGGCGGCGTAGCTCAGCTTGACTCGCGCCCCGACCACCGCCCGGCACTCGGCCGCCAGCGCCCGAAACTGCGCCACCGCCGGAAAACCTCCGCCCGCATCCCGCGTCCAGGTCAGTCCCCGCATCTCCGAGCCGATCAGCAGGCCGTCCGCCCCCTCATCCGCCGCCATGCGGGCATAGTGCAGCGCCAGCCGCCGCAAGCCCCAACCGCCCGCCGTCCCGAACAGAGCCTCGACCTCGGCCGTCGCCCCCGCCCCGTCCGTTCCCGCGATCCGTCCCCGCCAGGGATAGCCGGGACAGTCCATGAAGACGAAGGGATACAGCGTCACCTCCAGCCCGCGCGCCTTCAGCGCCCGGATCGCCTGACGCACGCTCTGGTCCGACGGCGTCCCACCATAGGCCGGGCCTTCGCCGCCCTGCCCGTCATCGACTTGGCTGATCAGATGCGCATCCGCGCGCGTCAGCCCCGCCACGCCCCAGACCAGCGGCTGCGTCGGCTTGTCCCGCCGCTCCACCCCCGGCCGGACACGGCAATGCCCCATCCGCTCATCATCCCCGAACCAGCCGACCACCAGACTGACCCGTTTCAGCCTCGGCGCCTGGGCCATCAGCTGATCCAGCGAGGCCTCCAGATCCGTCTGCCCCGCCGTCAGATGCACATTCTCCGGCGCCGATTTCGTCAGCCCCTCGCGCCGCATCACCGGCTCGGTCGCCAGACAGAACTCCCCCGCGCCGGGGATCAGGCACACACCCTCCAGCCGGTCCTCCAACTGCGGCGCCGCCCCCTGCGGCCGCCGGAACACCTCAAACGCCAGCTGCGGCGGCCGGTCGCCATAGGCGTCCAGCGGCAGATCCTCGAACACCACATAGGCCGTCCCGCGATAGGCGGGCGCCCGCCCCTCCACCGCCTCGATCAGCGGGTCGGGCGTCTGATCCTCCGTCCCGCGATGCAGCCGCATCGTCACGCCTGCCATATCCATCGGCTGCCCGTCGGCCCAGACCCGCCCGATCCCGTCGATCGCGCCCTCGCACAGGGCCACGGCGAAGCTCAGCGAATAGGCGTAATCGACCGTCTTCTGGCCGCCCTTGCCGCCCGACCGCTTCTCCTTGCGCTCCAGAAAGCGTGCGGCCCAGATCACCTGCCCGACCACCCGCGCCCTTCCGAAGACGCAGGCCATGGGCGCCCCCTCGGCCGAGGACTGCAGCTTCAGCCCCTCCAGCCTCGGCCCCATCTGCCGCGCAGGCGACAACCCGGCGATCAGCCAGCTATCCGTCGCCCGCCCCAGAACCCCGCCGATAAAGCCCCCGATCGGTCCGCCCAGCGCCGACCCGATCCCGCCCAGAACGACCTGCGCCATGCCTGCTCCCTCTTAGAAATTCGGCCAGCGAAACGCCGCGACCAAGCGTCTGCGCCACCACGCCCCCATCCAGCTCTCGACCACCGACCGCCCCCAATAGGCGTGGATCATCCGCCGCTCCGGCCCCTCGACCGCACTCAAGACCGCGCAATGCTTGGCCGGACAGCCCCCCGCCATGCGGAACAGCAGCACATCGCCCAGCCCCGCCTGCTCCGGCGCGATCTCCACCAGCCGCCGCCGCGCCGCGGCCCACAGCGTCTCCTCGCCCCCGACCTCGGCCCAGTCGGGGCGATAGGGCGGCGGCGCCTCCGGCTCCTCGCCGACCACCTCGCGCCACACCCCGCGCACCAGGCCCAGACAGTCCGCCCCCTCGCCCTTCACGCTGGCCTGATGCCGATACGGCGTCCCCAGCCACCCCCGCGCCGCCGCCACAACCCGCCCACGCCACGCCTCTCCCTCCCCGTCCCGGGGAGGGTGGTCGCAGCGAAGCGAAGACCGGGTAGGGAGGACCAGACGATCAAAACGCCCCCCTTCTCCCTCCCCTTCATGGGGAGGGTGGTCGCGCAGCGACCGGGTGGGGCGGGCTTGGTGATCGGCGCTCAACACTTGAACAGCCCCACCGCCCCCACCCGGCTTCGCCTTCGGCTCAGCCACCCTCCCCATGAAGGGGAGGGAGAATTCCTGCGCCCCGCCCCTCATCGCCTGCGGCTCCGCCCGTCATTGCGCCCCGCTACAGGCCGCGCCGTCAGGAAGTCCTCGCCCGGAATGTCCGGAAAGCCCTGAAAATTAACCCCATTCCCGAACACCCCGACGCAGGTCGCCCACCGCTTGTCGCAACTGCGCCCAGCCACCAACGCCGCATCCAGCCCGCAGCGACCATCGCCCAGCACCGCGTCGCAACCCCGGCCGTAAGTCCGCCCGACCACCCGCTCCAGCGCCGCCATCGGCCCGTCCAGATCGGCGACGAACCGCCCGTTCTCGCGCCGTATCCGCGCCAGCCTTCCCCTCCACAGCCGCACCTTCAGGTCCGGCCGCATCCAGTCCACGCGCCACAGCTCGACCTCGGCGGCGTCATACCGCCCCGCCGCTATGTCCTCTTCGGTGATCGCCGCATCATCCAACCCGCCCGACGCCGACAGCGCACCCGCCGACAGCCCGACCTCGCCGTCGCCCGCCCCGCCGGTCCAGCCGCTGGCCGCCCGGCACGCCACGCCCTCAACCTCCAGATCGCGGTCATGGTCGGTGAAGCCCATCGCCCGCCCGTCCGCCCGCCTCAGCAGCCAGACATGGCACAGCGTCGCCGCCCCGCTCTCGATGCGAGCGGCCAGTTCGTTCGGAACATTGCGCATGGCTCAAACCCGCACTTCGATCAGAGGCATGGCGACCATCCGCCCGGCGCCGAAGCTCTCCAGCGTCACCTCCATCCGGTCCGCGTCGAACCGCACCGGCACGTCGAAGGCGAACCCCGCCGTCACCGCCGCGCCCTTGGGCGGCGCCGTCGCCAGCGTCACCCGTCCCGTGACCGCATCCAGGTTGAAGGCCGCCGTCTCCACGCCCGCCACCGCCACCCGCACCGATCCCTCGACCGGCTTGGCGATGACCCGCCGATGATCGCCATAGGCCTTGCTCAACTGAAAGACGCGCGCCTGCCCGTCCCCCGTCCCGATCGCCTGATCCAGCGGCGTCACGGCCGCCCCCGGCGCCCCGCTCCTGAAGTCCGCGAAGTCGCGAAACCGGAACCCGTGCAGTCGCCCGCGCCGCGCCTCGAAGAACGCCGTCAGCGCCGCCATGTCGTCCAGCGACCGCAGCCCCGCCCCGATCAGATAGCGCCTGCGCCCATCCGCCCACGGCGTCGCGCGCCGCTCGAACCCTGACGCCAGCGTCGTGATCTCCGTCCTGCGCTCAACCCCGCCGGTCGAGCCGAACGCCAGCCGCGCAGGCAGGCGCACCTCATGAAAGGCCATGCGTCCTCGCTATTTTATTTGGATTGCGTCCCGCCACGGGACAGATTGCGAACGTTTCGCGAAAAACTTTGTCTCCTCAGCCGCTTCGGGTTGTTTGAAGCGCCAAGCTCCGCCATGATTTCGCCATCACGGCCTCGGGCCGTATCAACCAGGGAGATTCCGCGTGCGCGGTGAAATACTCAGCTACGATGAAGCTGCAGGCACGGGCCTGATCAGCGGCGACGACAGCCTCCGCTACGACTTCGGGTCGTCAGAGGTGCAGGCCGGCGCCGTCATCGCCGCCGGCGCCCGCGTCGACTTCGTCCCTGAGGGCGAGCGCGCAACCCAGATCATGGTGCTGGCGACGGCCAATCCCGCCGCCGCCTTCGGCCAGGCCGCCGCTGCGGCCATAGGCGGCTCCACCGTCGTCAACGGCTATGACTTCAAAACCGCCCTGCTGTCCTTCAACGGCCGCCTGCGCCGCCAGCATTTCTGGATCAGCTGGCTGATCCTGTTGGGGGCCAGCGTCGTCACCGGCTGGATTCCGTTCCTGGGCGTCCTGCTGTCGATTGCGCTGATCTGGCCGAACGTGGCCATCACGGTCAAACGCCTGCACGACATGGGCAAGAGCGGCTGGTTCGCCGTCATCCCCTGGGTCGGCGTCATCGTCGGCACGATCATGATCTTCGGCGCCGTCGGCACCGCTGTCCTCGCCAACCCGCAAGCCTTCGAGAACGAAGACCCCGCGGCCGTCCTGGCCATGCTGGGCTCCATGATGGGCGGCATCGCCGTCATGGGTCTTGTGGGCCTGGCCTTCCTGCTCTGGGTCGGCATCGTCGACAGCCAGAAAGGCGACAACAAATACGGCCCCAATCCCAAGGGCGAATAAGTCCAAAGGGCGCTCTTCGGAGCGCCCTTTTCTTTTTTCCGCTATCGCTCGGCGCGCTGCGCCTCGCTGCTTCAGCGGATTGGCCGCTACCGCTCGACACAAAGCGCCCTACTTCACCGCGCGCCCAGCGCCGTCGCCCGCACCAGCATCCGCGCAATCTGCGTCTCAGAGCGCAACAACCCTTCGGCCCCGCCGTCCACCGTGACGTTCACCGTCACCCCAGGCGCCCCGCCCATCGGCTCGATCGTCCCCGCGCCCGACGGACGGAACACCTCTGGCCCGCGCTCTCCGACCAGATAGGCGCCGCCGCCCATCACCGGCCCGCCGTCCGCCCGCGCCCCGCCGAAGCCTCCTAGCGCCGCCGCTATGGCGCCGGTCAGCCCCCCGCCGCGCACGCCCGCCGCTGCATTGACCGCGTTCAGCACCGCCCGCGCCAGTTCGGCCAGCGTCACCTCCCCGTCCGCCGCCGCCCGCGTCAGCGACCGCGTCAGGCTGGTGCCCGCGCGCCCGAAGGCATCCTCGATCGAGGCCGCCGCCCGCTCCGCCGGCTCCTTCAGCGCCTCCAGCGCCGCCGCAGCCTCCGCCGCCTTCACCGGCACGGCGTCGATCCCGTCCGGCCTGAAACTGTCAGTCATCCGGCCACATCTCCTGCATCCGCTCCAGTTCGCCCCGTCCCAGCGGCGCCGCCTGAACCGGCACCGCCGTCAGCATCCGCCACTCCTTCAGCGACAGCCGCCAGAAGCTCTCCGGCCCCACGCCCATCCGCGCCGCCGCCTGCATCATCTCCGCCCATTGACGGTCCTGCGGCGTCATCAGACCGCCGCCGCAAAGGCCTTCGCCACCGCCTCTGCCGCCTCGCGCGGATCGACCGGCGCGCTCGCCAGCCCGTCCGCCAGCACCGCCTCGCCCCCGCCGCGCAACAGCGCCGCCAGCACCACCATCAGATCCCGCGCCGACAGCGCCTTCATCCGCTCGGCCAGCGCCGCCATCCCGGCCACGCCTAGCCCCGTCTCGATCTCGGCCAGCGCCCCCAGCGTCAGGCACAGCTTCCGCTCCGCCCCCGCCAAGCTCGCGGCGACCTCGCCCCGCACTCCATTGATCGACATCATTCCCCCTCACCCTCCCCGTCCCGGGGAGGGTGGCTGAGCCTGCAAAGGCGAAGCCGGGTGGGGGCGGCAAGGCTATTCAAGCGCCCGCGCCCAATCACCCCGTCCTCCCCACCCGGTCGCTGCGCGACCACCCTCCCCGGGACGGGGAGGGAAAGGCGCCGCACGCCATTCAAACCGCGCTGAACGTCACCTCGCCCGCGCTGGCCAGGCTCAGCGCAAAACTGGCCTCCCCTTCATGCTCGCCCGCATATTCCAGCGCCGCGACCAGGAACGGCCCCTCCAGCACGCCGAAGTCCGGCACGATCAGCCGCCACGTCTTCGCCGCCTGCTCGAAGAAGGCCTCGCGGATCAGGGCGTCCGAGGCCGCGTCGCGGAAAATCCCCTGCCCCAACACCGCCGCCGACTTCACCCCCGCGCCCGCCAGCAGCTCGCGCCACCGCCCGGCGCTGTCGCCGTCCGTCGCGTCCACCGTCTTCGCATTCAGCGAGATGGTCCTGGCCCTCAGCCCCGCCACGGTCGTGAAGGCGCCGCCCGCGCCCTCGACCTTCAGCAGGATGTCCTTGCCCCGTTGCGCCGTCATGATGTTCCCCGTTTCTCTGTTTCCTTCTCCCGATGGGAGAAGGTGGCCCGAAGGGCCGGATGAGGGTTCGCGTTCGCCGTCGGCTGAAAGCCGCCGCGTCACGGCTGACGCCGACTGCAACGTCAGCCCCTCACCCTTTCGCCTTGCCGATCGCTTCGCTCCCGGAGGCTCAAGCCCTCTCCCTCCGGGAGAGGGTTCAGACGTCTTCCGTCACCGCCCGCACCCGCATCACCGCCCACGCCCGTTTCAGATCCGGGCTGCGGAACAGGTCCGTGAACGTCACCGCCACGCTGACCGCCTTCACCCCGTCCGCCTCCAGCACCGCATCGGCGAGCCGCGCCCGCACCGCCGCCGCCACGGCCCGCGCCTCCTCCAGCCCCCTGAACCGACTGGCGCAGGTCAACGTCAGCCGCTGCTCCACCCCGCCGCCGTCCGCGTTCAGCGGCCGACTTTCACACCGCCCGATCAGCAGATGCGGAAACTCGGCCCCCTGTGGCGCCTCATCCCAGACCCGCACCGGATCGCCCAACAGCGCCTTCAGCGCCCCGTCGCCGCCCAGATGCACGATCAGCGCCTTCACCAGCGCTCCTTCATGATCCTTCATCGCGCCCGCTCCAGATCCAGCCTCACCCGGCCCGCCGCCTTCGGATCGGCCTCAATCCCGACCAAGGCCCAGTCGGCCCCGCCGAAGCGCACGACCAACCCTTCCTCCAGCCGCGGATCGGCCCGCACGGTGGCGCTCAGCGTCTCCACGCCGCGCGTCACGCCCGCATCCGTCCGCTCGCGCCGCCTTCGCGCCCCCAGCGCCAGCCACAGCGACCCGACCGGCTCATAGCTGACCACCTGCCCGCCATACGGCGTCTGCGCCTCCACCGGCCGCACCAGGCTGGCGACCACCTTCATCGCGCCCGCGCTCACAGCCGCACCACGCGATAGGGCGCGATCCACCCCTCGACCGGCGCCGCGCTCATCTCGCCGTCGCCACGCTCATAGGCGCGCATCACCAGCATCATCACCGCCAGCCTCAGCGGCGCCGGCGAGGTCGAGGTCAGGCTCAAGCCGACCTCCCCCTCCACCCGCGCGCGGGCGGCATCGATCAGCGTCTGGATCAGCCCGTCCTCCGCCTCATGCTCGACGCGCAGGAACAGCTTCGCCTCCGCGAGGCTCACGGGTGCGCTCATTCAAATCTCCAATGTTTTCTGCGTCCCTTCTCCCGATGGGAGAAGGTGGCCCGAAGGGCCGGATGAGGGCTCCCGGCCGCCGTGGGCGTCAGCCGTCGCGCAGCGGCTCACGCCGACTGAACCGTCAGCCCCTCACCCTTTCGCCTTGCGGATCGCCTTCGGCTCTCCGAGGCTCAAGCCCTCTCCCGCCGGGAGAGGGCCCAGCTTCAGCGCCTCTTACGAAGCCGCGAACTTCATCAGCTTGATCGCATCAAAGTTCTGCACCCCGCCGCCGACACGCTTGGTCGTGTAGAACAGCACATAGGGCTTGGCCGAATAGGGATCGCGCAACACCCGCACCCCCGCGCGATCCACAATCAGATAGCCGCGCGCAAAGTCGCCGAACGCGATCGACAGACTGTTGGCCGCCACGTCCGGCATCGTCTCGATCTCGGTCACCGGATAGCCCAGCAAGGACGCCGTCTCGCCCGGCCGCGTCGCCGGCGACCAGACATAGTTGCCGTCCGCGTCCTTGAACTTGCGCACCGCCGAGACCGTGCGCCGGTTCATCACAAAGCGCCCGTTCGGGCGATACTGGGCCTTGGGCGCATAGATCAGGTCGATCAGCCTATCGACCGGGCTGGCGCTGGCGAAGGCCCCCGCCGCGCCCGAGGCCACGACGCCGATCTGGCCCCAGGTCTGCGTCCCCTCATCCGCCGTGTCATAGGCCAGAAAGCCCTTCGGCTTGTTGACCCCGTCGCCACTGACGAAAGCCGCCGTCTCCTGCGCCGCGAAGGCGTCCTCGACCTCCGCCGCCAGCCATTCGTCCAGGTCGATCAGGGCGTCGTCCAGCAAGGATTGCGTCGCCGCCGGACAGGCGTAGAGATCGGCCGAAGAGAACTCCAGCAGCGCCAGCGT
This sequence comes from Brevundimonas diminuta, assembly GCF_039673845.1. Lineage (GTDB taxonomy): Bacteria > Pseudomonadota > Alphaproteobacteria > Caulobacterales > Caulobacteraceae > Brevundimonas > Brevundimonas diminuta_E. Next base: position 73,506 of record NZ_JBDJMK010000007.1, read on the forward strand.
CGCCGGGTCCGTCTCCGGCCTCGCCGCCGTCTCGGCGACCCAGCCCGCCTGCACGCCCGCCGTCGACACCGGCTTCCTGAACACGCCCGAGCCGACCGTGCGCACCGTGGCGATCTCGCGCATCGGCGACCCGGCCATCAGGCGCCGCTCGATGGCGCGTTCCGTCTCCGGCGGCACGACATAGCCCGCCGAGTTCGACGCCGACGACAGCCCCGCCTTCAGCTCCAGCCCGTGCGAGGCGCCCGACTTCATATAGCCGTCCCACGCCGCCTTGGCCTCCGGCGCCGCAACCACAGCGGGCGGCTCGGCGCCCAGCCCAGAAGCACTGAGCATCGGGCGACGGCTCTCGCTAAGCACACGATCCATGCGCGCCTGCGCGCTGGCCACCGCCTGATCGATGCGCGCCACCTTCTCCTCCAGCAGCGCATCAGCCGAAGCCTTCTTCTCGATCTCGTCCAGACGGGCGTCATTGGCCCCTTTGAACGCCTCGAACGCGGCCATCATCTCATGCATGGCGGCGCGCGCCTCGGGATGGCCCGAGACGGTCTTGATCTCTTTCATGATGTCTCCAGAAAAAATGCGCGACCGTCCTGCGGCGCGCCGTCAAACCGGGCCAAGGCCCGGAATCGTCCCATCCTTTGCCGCACTTCAAAAGCGTGCGACCCTCCCGCCTGTCGAACCGGAGGACATGGAGGATGGATGTTGAAACTCGTAGGCGCCGCCCTGCTGGCCTCCGTGGCGGCCATCGCCCTCGTGGCCTGCTCAACCCCTGAGCGCCCGACCATGCCCCGGAATTCGCCTCAAAGTTCGACCCAAAGTCCGCCCCAGACGGCGCCCGCCGGTCCGCCCCGCCTATCCGCCGACGTCTCCCTAGACGCCCGCCTGTTCGAGATCCTCGGCGCCTGCGAGGCCCTTGATCCGGACGGCGACCAGACCTTCGAGGCCCATCTGCGGCGCCACGCCCCCTACGCCGCCCCGGACCGACTGAACGCCCTGCGCCAGGCCCATGCCCGCGGCCGCGCTATCGCCGCTCGACAGACACCCGAATCCTGCGCTGGCCTGCTACGCGCCTACCGTCAGCAAGAGCCCGGCCTGCACGGCCCGGCCGCCGACCGTTCGTCATTGCAGACGACCGACTGATGTCCATCGTCTCAAGCCCAACCTCGCAGCTGTTGAACGCCGCCCGACAGTCCTGGCTTCTGAAACTGGTCTGGGCCTGGCTGCCTTTGTTGCCGCTGTCCCTCTGCGCCGTAGCTAAGCATGGCGATAGTCGATCAGGCTTAATCGCATTTGCGCCCCTGATCCTGTTAGCTCCGCCCGCCGCCTCATTGCTGATCGGCCGGCTGCAGAGCCATGTGCAAAGAAAACGCCATCGTCGTCTGACGCCCCTCCAACAGACCCACGTTTCCGACGAGCCGGAATACGAGCCGCTTCACGAAGTTCTGGCGATCGGCTCGCTCCCTCCTGTCGCGACACTGCCCCCGATGCTTCAGGCGGCCATCGCCCGCCTCGGCGCCAAACCTCCGGCCTGGCTGGCGCCCTTCATTATTCCGTTTTGCCTGGTGTTCAGCGTCGCCCTGGCCGCCCTGGCCCTGCTGGACGATCCTGTCGCCCTACTGACGCGTGGGCTGGGTCAACCCTGGCCTCTCAGCTACTGGAGCACCTACGCCATCTTCGCTGCGATCGGCTTCCTCCTCGTGACTTGGCATTGGCTGCGCGCCATGCACGACCATTATGTCGCCGAAGGCCTCAATGCCGGCCGCCGTCCTTTTCCGGCCTTACGCGCCTGAACCGCGCCCCCGGCAACATCGGAAACGTCACCAGCGACACCTCCCACAGCTCCGCCGCGCTCAGAACCCGCAGGCGCCCGTCCCGCCGCGCCTTCATCGCCCGAAAACCGATCGACAGCCCGTCCAACGCCCCAGCCCGCGTCAGGGCGGCGGCGTAGCGCGCCTCGGCGGACCAGTCCTCGATCCGCCCCTCGACCCACAGGCCGCGCTCGTCCTCGACCATCCGGTCCCAGACGCCGACGACAGCGCGGCTCTCATGCTGATGCAGCATCCGCACCCCGCCCGCGCCGGTCTTGGCCAGACTGTCCGCAAACACCCCGCGCGCCGTCACATCCCCGTTCAGATCCGCCACGCCCCACAGGGAGGCGTAGCCGCAAATCAACAGCCCCCCCTTCTCCCTCCCCGTCCCGGGGAGGATGGCTGAGCCGTCAGGCGAAGCCGGGTGGGGGCGGCCAGGTCGATCAATCGCCGCGCCTGCATCACCACGCCCTCCCCACCCGTCGGCTGCGCCGACACCCTCCCCGGGACGGGGAGGGAAAACGCCTGCCTGTAGCTTCATCATTTCTCCTCCAGCCGCCGCTCGATCCGCTCGACGGCCGCGCGCGTGGCCTCGCCCTGCGCCTCCAGCCGCGCCAGTCGCTCGGCGACCAGCCGCTGCTCATCGACCCTCTGTTCCAGCGTCGCGATCCGCGCCGCCGCCCCTCCAGCCCACACCAGCCCCCCGATGGTCTGCACCAGCAGCGCCGCGATCAGGGCGACCGGCATCCTCTTCCAATCCATCATCCCCACACCTTTCTCCCTCCCCGTCTCGGGGAGGGTGGCTGAGCCCGCAGGGCGAAGCCGGGTGGGGGCGACACGGCAAATCAAACGCCGCGCCTACATCACCCCGCCCTCCCCACCCGGTCGCTATCGCGACCACCCTCCCCGAGACGGGGAGGGAGAGGCGTCGCGCCTAAGCTTCCACTCCCGCCATCCGGCGCCGCTCATCCTCGGTCAGGAAGCTCGCCGCACCCAGCCGCGCCCACAGCGCGTCCCGCTCGACCTGCAGGGCCGGAACCGCATCCAGATCCGGCTCGATCCGGCAATCGACGAAGCGGCTCCCCAGCCACCCCGTCATCGCCCCCGCCGCCTTTCTCACCAGCGGGATCACCGTCCCGCGCCAGAAGGCCGCGTTCGCCTCGCGATAGTTGGCGTAGGTCGCATCCCCCGGAATCCCCAGCAGCTGCGGCGGCACCCCGAACGCCAGCGCGATCTCCCGCGCCGCCGCGTGTTTCCCGGCGATAAAGTCCATGTCGTGCGGCGTCAGGCTCATCGGCTTCCAGTCCAGCCCGCCTTCCAGCAGCAGCGGCCGTCCGGCGTTGCGCGCCCCGGCATGGGCCTCGCCCAGCTCCGCCTTCAGCGCCTCGAACTGATCCGCCGTCAGCCGCTCCCCGTCCTTGGCGCCATAGACCAATGCCCCCGACGGCCGCGCCGCATTGTCCAGCAGCGCCTTGTTCCACGCCCCCGACGCATTGTGCACGTCGATGGCGAAGGCCGCCGCCTCCAGCGGCGAGAATCCGTAATGATCGTCCGTCGGGTGAAACAGTTTCAGATGCATGACCGGCGACCAGCCGTCGCCATGCCGCGCGATCCGCACCGCGCGCCCGCCGACCGCATACTCATAGGCTTCCGGCCACCCCGCCCGGCCCGGCACCACCTTCACCCGATCCGGCCGCAACGCCCACAGCTCGTCAGGCGCGCCGTCGCCATCGGCGTCTCCGGTCGCCTCGACATAGGCGTTACCCGCCGTCTGCAGCGCGCCGTACAGCCCCTCCATGAACTCCCCGCACGACTGCTCGGGATTGGGCTTGTCGATCAGCCGCGCCAGCGGATGCTCCGCGCTCCGCACGCCCCCGACCATCACCATCAACGGCGTCGAGGCCGCCGCCTCCGCGATCATCCGCACGCAGCGATAGGCGACGGCGTTCTTGCCGAACCCCTCATCGGCCAGATGGGCGTAATCGCGCGGCGTCCACCGCGCCCGGCCCGCTCCTGTCAGGGCGATCAGCGGCCCGGTGCGGCTATCCTTGATCTCAGGCGCAGCGATGCGCCGCCGACCAAACGGTCGTCGCCAATCCATTGAAATCTCCATCACCGAATTCTCCCTCCCCGTCCCGGGGAGGGTGGTTGAGCCCGTCAGGGCGAAACCGGGTGGGGGCGGCAGGGCAAATCAAGCGCCCCCTCTGAAATGACCCCGTCTGACATCAGCCAGTCTGAAATCACCTGGCCCTCCCCACCCGGTCGCTTCGCGACCACCCTCCCCGGGCCGGGGAGGGAGAGGCGCCGCGCCTATTCTCACAACGCCCGCAATCTCGGCTGCGTCTTCCCGGCCAGCAGCAGATGCGTCAGCGCCCACACCAGCGCATCCGCCCGATCCGGGCTCCTGCCCCCCGGTGCCTCGCTCCCCAGCGCCATCATCTCTTCCTCCAGCGCCGGAAACGCGCCGCAGTGAACCACCCGCCCCTGCTCATAGAGCGCCGCCACCGGCTCCGCCCGCGCCTTCTTCGACCGGCTGGCGTGGACCAGCTTCACCTGCGCCGGACAGTCCGCCTGCCCCAGCAGGGTCCGCACCATCTCCCCGCCCTGATTGGCCTCGGCCAGCACCAGATCGGCCTCGAACTCGCGCGCCGTCTCGGCCACGCGCCGCGCCCAGCCCGCAGGCGACAGTCCCCGCGCCGAGCGATCCGCCAGCACATAGCCCGTCCTGTCTTTGCGCCCCGCCGTCACGATCCCGCAGGCGTCGCCGTGGGCGCTGGCCGGCGGGTCCACCGCCACCACCACCCGCTCAAACCGCGCCGGACGCCCGCCCCGCGCCCGCGCCAGATCCTCGGCCCGGAACAGGGCGCCGTCGGCCTCGACCACCAGCCCCTCCATCTCCTGCGCCTCCAGCCGCGTCCCGGCGTAGAGCGCCTGCAGATGCCCCAGAAACCCCGGCGCCAGATTGTCCGCATTGTCCTTCGTCGCCAGCCGCGCCTTCACCACCCCCGGCTCGGCCAGCAACCGCCTCAGCGCCGGAATCGGGCGCGGCGTCGTCGTGATCGCCAGCTTGGGATCAGCTCCCAGCCGCAGCCCGAACCTCAGGTTCGACAGGGTCGCCTCGATATTCCTCCAGGCGCAGAACTCATCCGCCCAGGCCGCATGAAACTGCGGCCCGCGCAGACTGTCCGGATCTTCCGCCGAAAACGCATAGGCCGCCGCGCCCGAGGGCCAGACCAGCCTGCGCCGCCCCGCCTCCCAGCGCGGCCGGTTGTCGCCCGGCGCCTGCGCCTTCAGCCCCGATGGTCCCTCGACCATCACCTCGCGCACGTCGTGCAGCGCCGGGCCGACCAGAGCAAACGTCCGGTCCTTCCCCCGCGCCAGTTCGTTCATCCAGAACCCGCCCGCAAAGGTCTTGCCCGACCCGCGCCCGCCCAGCAGCACCCATGTCCGCCAGTCCGCGTCAGACGGCCAGACCTGATCGTCGTTCAGCCTCGGCGTCGCCCTCAGCAGCCGCAGCAGCTCCCCGCGCGGCGCCTGTTCCAGCCGCTGCTGCGCCAAATCCCTTGCGCTCTGCGACCCCGAGAAGATGATCGAGACGAGACTGCAGCTCTGCCCGCACGGTCCGTTCTTCGTCATCGGTGATGTCACGATCGTCTTCGCTCATTCCGTCCTCTTCAGGGTCGCGGGTTTTGCGCGCAGGCGGGGCCGCCAGCGCCGCCACAGCCCTGGCCGTGCGAGCCAGCACCCCGATGGCGCGCCCCCGCTTCTCGGCTTCGGCCACATCGGCCGGAGGCTCCGCCGCAGCCACCACGGCGATCGCTTCGTCGGTCAGTTGCATCAACCGCCCCAGCGCCCCGTCCAGCCACTGCGCGACCGCCGCCGCTCGCCCCGCCTCGTCCCCTTTTCCCGCCATGACCGAACCATAGCGGACCAGCGCCCTCAGGCTGACAGACAGCCTCCAGAACCTTCCAAAGTCGGAAATTTACTGGGTTTGCCCGCCCCCATCGCGATACTCGCGCGCCAACCTCTCTCCCTCCCGTCCCGGGGAGGGCGGCTGAGCCCGCAGGGCGAGGCCGGGTGGGGGCGGCCAGGCTATTCAGGCGCCGCGTTCAGGATCACCCCGCCCTCCCCACCCGGTCGCTATCGCGACCACCCTCCCCGGGACGGGAGGGAGAGGCGTCGCGCTCCGGCTTTTCCTACCCCGCCATCGCTGGCGCTTCATCGCACGCCAGCCAGTGCGTCAGGGCGGCGGCCAGTTCGGTGATCTGGATCGGCTTGGCCAGATGGCCGTCCATCCCCGCCTCCAGACAGCGCGCCACCTGTTCCGCCTGAACATTGGCCGTCAGCGCCAGGATCGGCGTCCTGCGCCCGCCGCCCGCCTGCATCCGGCGGATTTCGCGCGTCGCCCTCAGCCCGTCCATCACCGGCATGTGGACGTCCATCAGCACCAGATCATAGGCGCCCGAATGCACGGCATGGACCGCCTCGGCGCCGTCAGCCACAGCCTCGACCTCCAGCCCCAGATTCCGCAGGATGGCGCTGACCAGTTCGCGGTTGGCCGCCGCGTCGTCGGCCAGCAGCACCCGGCCGCACAGCCCCGTCTGCGACGCCCGTTCGCGCTCCGGCCCGTCGCCCCCGTCCTGCGCCTCCGCCACGGCCAGCGGCGCCTCGAACCAGAAGGTCGAGCCCTGCCCCGGCGTGCTCTCCACCCCGACCTCGCCGCCCATCAGCTCGACCAGACGGCGCGAGATCGCCAGCCCCAGCCCCGTCCCGCCATAGACCCGCGTGGTCGAGGCGTCGGCCTGGGTGAAGCGGTGGAACAGCTCCTCGATCTTTTCAGGCGGAATGCCGATGCCGGTGTCGCTGACCGCCACCCGCATCCGCCACAGGCCGTCCGCATCGAACCGCCCGCCCAGCGTCAGCGTGACCCCGCCGCGCGCCGTGAACTTCACCGCATTGGACAGGAAGTTCAGCATCACCTGCCTCAGCCGCCCCTTGTCGCCGGTCAGGCGCTGCGGCGTATCGGCCGCCACCACCACCCGCAGGCCCAGCCGCTTCAGCGAGCACTGGCTCTCGATGATGGCCGCCGCGCCATCGATCAGGGCCCGCGTATCGAACGGCTCGGGGTCCATCTCGATCGCGTCGGCTTCCAGCTTGGAATAGTCCAGAATGTCGTTGATGACGCCCAGCAGGGCCTCCGACGCCGTGGCGATCCGCTCGACATAGACCCGCTCTTCCGGCGGCAGATGCTCCGATCCGTACAGCAGCCCCGAAAAGCCGATGACGCTGGTCAGCGGCGTGCGCAGCTCATGGCTCATATTGGCCAGGAATTCGCTCTTGGCCTGAACCGCCTTCTCGGCCCGCTCCTTGGCCTCGATGACCTCGGCCTCCAGCAGCTTGCGCCGGGTCATGTCGCGGATCACCACCACCACGTCGTCGACATGGCCGTGCTCGTCCTTCAGCGCCTTGAAGGTGCATTCCACCCACACCGTATGCCCCTGACGGTGCATGGCGCGGTGTTCCAGCCGCGTCGGCGTGCCGGTCTTCACCGCCTCGCCGATGGCCTTCAGCACCAGATGCTTGTCTTCCGGATGCACATAGTCCGTCGACTGGCCGCTCATCTCCTCCAGCGTCCAGCCCAGCAGATGCTTGATCGCCGGCGAGATGTATTTGCTCGACCCGTCCATCTTCACGCGGGTGATGACGTCGCTGACGTTCTCGGCCAGCAGGCGATAGCGGCTCTCGTCGCGGCGGGCGCGCTCCAGCATCCTGTCCTGATCGGTGACGTCCTGCAGCACGCCCAGCAAGGCCAGCACCCGGCCCTGTTCATCCCGCTCGGCGCTGACGTGGGTGACGACGCTGCGCTCCTCGCCGTCCGGCCGGATCAGCTTCAGCCGGGCGTGGAACGGCTTGCCGTCCTCCATGCCGTTTTCGATCAGCGCCCGCATCCGCTCGCCGTCTTCGGGCGCGTGCATGTCCAGCGCCTCGTCCAGCGTCATGCTCAGGCCGTCAGGCGAAAACCCATAGATCCGATAGACCTCGTCCGAGGCCTCCAGCACCCGGCTGGCCCGGTCCAGCCGCCAGTGGCCGACGCCGGACATCTGCTCGACCAGATGCAGCGTCTCCAGCCGCTCGTCGCGGGCGCGGGCGGCGTCCAGGCCGGCGATGATGTCCTCGGCCATGCCCGCCAGACTGGCCAGCTGCTTCATCTGGGTCGCGGTCGGCTCGGGCCGTTCCCGGTCATCCAGAATGCAGAAGGCGCCGACCGGCCGTCCCGGCGGATGGCACAGGGTCGCCCCGACGACGAACTTCAGGTGCGGCGTCTTGCGCACCAGCGGATGGGTCTTCAGCCGCGGATCGCCCGCCGGGTCGGTCGCCACCAGCGTCGCCCCCGGCCCCATCGCCGTCAGGATCGGCGCCAGACTCTCATGCAGCGGAACCCGCTGGACGCACAGCTCGGCGTTGGAGCGGATGATGGCTTCCTGCTCGGTCAACAGCGTCACCACCGCCGCCCGGCAATCGAACAGCGTCGCGGCGAAATCAACCAGACGCTGGAACGGGCCCCCCGAGCCTTCCAGAACCTCGATGCTCTTGGTGAATGACAACTGGCGTTCCCCCGCTCCGTCGTTCTTTTAAATCGCGCCGGACCCCGAAATTTTCCGTTAGCGCGGCCGCAGCGTCGGCGGTTCGGTTCCGCGTTCGCCCATCCATTCCGGCGCTTCGAAATCCAGCGCGTCCTCCGGCTCCCTCAGCGCCGTTTCACACACCGTCTGACGTCGCACGGACACCCCCGCCTCATGCACCGTCTCCCGGTCGCCCGAGACCAGCGGGTGCCACCAGGCCAGCGTCCGCCCCTCGTCCAGCCGCCGATAGGCGCACGACAGCGGCATCCACTTCAGCTGTTCGATATTGTCCGGCGTCAACTGCACGCAGTCCGGCACCTCGGCCTGCCGGTTGGCGTAGTCGACGCAGGTGCAGGCGTCGGTGTCGAACAGCTTGCAATGGACATGCGTCGGGATGATCTGGCCCGTGTCCTCATCCTCGAAGCGGATGACGCAGCACAGACCGCAGCCGTCGCACAGGCTCTCCCACTCGGCCGGAGACATCTCGGCGAGCGTCTTGGTTTCCCAGAACGGCTTGGCGGGCGCGGAATTCATGGCCGCGCCCTATACGCCTCCGCGGCGCATCTGTCGCCCTTCTCAGAAACGACGCAGGCCTTGCCCCAAAACCAACGCCCCGCTTTCTCCCTCCCCGTCCCGGGGAGGGTGGCTGAGCCGAAGCCGAAGCCGGGTGGGGGCGGCCAGGCCATTCAGGCGCCCCCTCCGCGTCTCACTCCCTCAGTGCGTCACGCTCTTGGAGAACAGGTTGATGACCACCACCCCGCCGACAATCAGCACCAGGCCGATGATCGCGGGCGCATCCAGCTTCTGCTTGAACAGGAACAGGCCGATCACCGAGATCAGCACCACCCCCAGCCCGCTCCAGATGGCATAGGCCAGTCCCACCGGCATCTGCTTCAACGCCAGCGTCAACAGATAGAAGGCGATGCCGTAACAGACCGCCAGCCCTGCCGTCGGCAACGGCTTGGTGAACTGCTGCGACTGCTGCAACAGGGTGGTGCCCATCACCTCAAAGCCGATCGCGCCCAGCAGCGCCAGCCATGTCGTCGGGTTCAAACGCCCGCCTCCGCATAGGAATCCGTCAACAGCACGCCCGGCGTCAGCAGCGACAGCAAGGCCTTGCGTTGCTCCGGCGACACCTCATGCGTGCCGAACAGGTCGCTCATCCACAGACCGTCAGCAATCAGCCTCAGCATCAGCGCGTCATCCCTACCCATCGGGTCTTCCGGATCTTCGGTCGTCAGGCTGCGGATCGCGGTGCGCCAGCGCGGGATCAGGCTCGGCTCTATGGCGCAGGCGGCCAGGGCCGCGCGGCCGATGCTGACGTCCCGCTCGGTCGCCGGCTCATTGACGATCGCCCGCAGATAGGCCCGCGCATTGCGGCCATAGGGATTGGGGTCGCGCGCCGCCTCGGCCCGGACCTCCGACGTCATCTCAAGCGCCAGATGATCGATCACCCCCTCCAGCAACGCCTGTTTGCTGGGGAAATGGTGCAGCAGGGCGCCCTTGCTGAAGGGCAGCCGCGCCACCACGGCGTCCAGCGTCATCGCCATCGCCCCCTGTTCGGCGGCGATCTCTATGGCCATGTCGATGATCTGGCGGCGGGTGTCTTCGGGCGTGCGTCTTGCCAATTGAGCGTCCATGCCGCGCGACATACCGTCCGGACGGTTTCATGTAAATCCCGAAAGATTGGCCCTCGCCCCCCTCGACGCGCTATAGGCGTCGCCTCTCCTTTTGGACTGGTTGTCTATGGCCGCTCGCCCCCCTCTCGTCGCCCTCAAGGACGTCCGCCTCCAGGACGGTCAACGCCCGCTGTTCGACGGCGTCGACATGGCGATGGAGCCGCGCAGCCGCGCCGCCCTGGTCGGCCGCAACGGGGCGGGCAAATCCACCCTGATGAAGGTGGTCATGGGTCTGATCGAGCCGGACTCGGGCGACCGCTCGGTCCAGGCCGGCACCCGCTTCGCCTATGTCCCGCAGGAGCCGGTCATCACCGGCGAGACCCTGGCCGACTACGCCGCCTCGGGCGAGGCCGAGCGCTGGACCGCCGAAAGCTGGCTGGAGACCTTCGGCCTCAACCCGAACAAGTCGACGCAAGGCCTGTCGGGCGGCGAGATCCGCCGCGCCGCCCTCGCCAAAGCCTTCGCCGAAGAGCCGGACCTGCTGCTGCTGGACGAGCCGACCAACCACCTCGACATCCTGGCCATCGAACTGCTGGAGAACGAGCTGATCCAGGCCCGTTTCGCCCTGCTGGTCGTCAGCCACGACCGCGCCTTCCTGAACCGCGTCACCGACACCGTGCACTGGCTGGAAGGCCGCAGGGTCCGCACCCTCAACAAGGGCTTCGTCGAATTCGACAACTGGGCCGCCAAGGTCATGGAGGAGGAGGCAGAGTCCCTGCGCCGTCTGACCAAGCGCATCGAGGCCGAGACCTACACCTTCTACCGCTCCATCACCGCCCAGCGCACCCGCAACGAGGGCCGCGCCCGCGCCCTGCAGCAGATGCGTCTGGACCGGGCCGAACGGGTCAAGGATCTGCCGCGCGAACTGAACCTCGGCGTCGATTCCGGCGCCGTCTCGGGCAAGCTGGTCGCCGACATCAAGGGCGTCAGCAAGGCGTTCGGCGACCGCACCATCTTCCGCAACCTGTCCACCCGCATCATCCGCGGCGACCGGCTGGCCATCGTCGGCCCCAACGGCGCGGGCAAGACCACCCTGGTCAAGGTGCTGCTGGGCGAACTGGCCCCGGACGAGGGAACTGTCCGCATGGGCGCCAACCTCGAACCCCTCTACCTCGACCAGTCGCGCGAGGGGCTGAAGTCGGACATGACCCTGTGGGACGCCCTGACGCCGGGCGGCGGCGACAGCATTCTGGTGCGCGGCCGCTCCATGCACGTCGCCGCCTACGCCAAGGACTTCCTGTTCCAGGAGGCCCAGCTGAAGCAGCCCATCTCCACCCTGTCGGGCGGCGAGCGCAACCGCCTGCTGCTGGCGCGCGCCCTGGCCCAGCCCGCCAATCTGCTGATCCTCGACGAGCCGACCAACGACCTCGACATGGACACGCTGGAGAAGCTGGAGGAGCTGCTGGAATCCTACGACGGCACCCTGATCCTGGTGTCGCACGACCGCGATTTCGTCGACCGTCTGGCCACCTCGACCATCGCCCTGAACGGTCGCGGCGACGTGGTCGAGACCCCCGGCGGCTGGCAGGACTTCCTGCGCCAGAACCCCGGCTTCCTCGCCCCGCCCCCGACCCACGCCGACAGCGCGCCGTCAGGGACGCGCCGGGTCGAGAAGGCGGAGCCTTCCGACCGCGCCCCCAAGAAACAGGCCAAGCTCTCCTACAAGGACGCCCGCCGTCTGGAAGAGGTCGAAAAGCTGATGGAGACCCTGCCCGTCGAAATCGCCCGACAGGACGCCATCCTGGCCGACCCCGACCTCTATTCGCGCGACCCGGCCGCCTTCGATCGCGCCATGAAGGCCGCCGAAAAAGCCCGCGCCGACCTCGAAGCCGCCGAACTCGACTGGCTTGAGCTGGAAGAAAAGAAGGCGGCGCTTTCGGCCTGACAGCCCTCCCTCGCCAGCCCTGTCAAAGGGTAAAACTGCTTTTTGGCGCCGAAATTGTCCACGAAGACTCTTCGGCCAGATGCCGCAACTTCATCCGATCTCCCCGCGTTTTGCTGCAATTCTACGGTTTACATTCGGCGCGGCTTGCCGCCTGATCCGCGCAGGATCGCGTTGTTCGCGCGCCCGGCTCTCGAGGGATGAGCCGCGTAGACCAAATGGGGGTTTTCGAATGAAGAAACTGCTCGTCGCCGCTGTGTCGGCGCTTGCCCTGGCCTCGCCGGCCATGGCCATAGCCCAGGCCCGCGGTGCGGACGCGCCGCGCCCGGCCGCCGCCGACCGCGCCGAGATTCCGCCGCCCGTCATGTCCGAGACGCGCCACACCGGCGTCTTCGGCGGCCAGCGCATCGCCTATCGCGCCATCGCCGGCGAGACCTATCTGAAGGACAAGGACGGCAAGCCGCTCGCGGCCATGGTCTCCTACAGCTACATCAAGGAAGGTCCGAAGGATCCGAACCGTCCCGTCACCTTCCTGTGGAACGGCGGCCCCGGCTCGGGCTCTCTGTGGCTGCACATGGGCGCCTTCGGGCCCAAGCGCGTGGTCCTGCCGGACGCCAAGGACGACGGCGCCCCGCCCTATCCGATCATCGACAACGTCGACTCCCTGCTGGACGTCACCGACATCGTCTTCATCGACCCGATCGGCACCGGCTTCAGCCGCGCCCTGGGCGACAAGGACCCGGCCGACTACTGGGGCGTGACCAAGGACGCCAAGTCCATCGCCGAATTCATCCGCCTGTGGCTGAACACGCATGAGCGCTGGAACGCGCCCAAGTTCATCGGCGGCGAAAGCTACGGCACGACCCGTTCGGCGGCGGTGATCAACGAACTGGAAGGTTCCTACACCGACGTTTCGGTCAACGGCATCCTGCTGATCTCGTCGATCCTGGACTTCAGCCTGGCCGCCGACGCCCAGGGCAATGAGATGGGCTTCGTCACCAACCTGCCGTCGATGGCCGCCACCGCCTGGTATCACGACAAGGTCCCCAACAAGCCCGCCACGGTCGAAGAGTTCGTCGACGAGGCCCGCGCCTGGGCCATCGGCCCCTACGCCACTGCCCTGCTGAAGGGCAACGCCCTGCCCGCCCAGGAGCGTGCGACCATCCTGCAGCAGCTGTCGCGCTACACCGGCGTGTCGCAGGCCTATCTGAGCAACGCCAACCTGCGCCTGTCCCCCAGCCGCTTCTACAAGGAGCTGCTGCGGGATCGCGGTCTGACCATCGGCCGTCTGGACACCCGCTACACCGGCGTCGACTACGACAACGCCGGCGACCGTCCGGACAACGACCCCAGCTTCTACGGCATCGACGGCGCCTATACCGCCGCCATGAACGCCTGGGCGCGCGAAGGCCTGAAGTATTCGCCGGACGTGGTCTACTCCTCGATCGGCGGCACCCGCGGCTGGGACTGGAACCTGCCGACCGCCGGTCGCGGCGGAGCAGAATACCTGAACGTGGCCCCCTACATCGGCCGCGCCCTGCGTGAGAACAGCGGCCTGCGCGTCTGGGTGGGTCAGGGCTACTATGACTTCGCCACGCCGTTCATGGGCGCCGAATACTCGCTGAACCGTCCGGGCTTCCCGACCGACGGCCGCATCGAGTGGCACTACTACCACGCCGGCCACATGATGTACGTGCGCGAGGACGACCTGAAGAAGCTGTCGAACGACATCCGCAACTTCATCCGCGCTCGCTGATGATCGCCCCGCCGTTCGCCCATCCGGGCGGGCGGCGGACGCCTTTAGGGGGCTGCCTGACGGCGGCCCCTTTTTGCTGTGGACAAGACAAGGGGCTGATCCGCCTTGGCGAATTCGTTCCGTCCACAGATGTCCACAGGATTACCCACCGCGTCCGGGACAGTTCCGCACAGACGCCGCGATTTGGGCTGTTGCCCAATAACGGATTTCGCGGGAACGTCAACAGGCCGAAGGGACACGGCGGCGCGGAAATCCGGGGAGACCCGGAAATCAAGCGAACCGGTCCGGCTTCCTGACCCAGGGTTCCAAATCTCTTCGGAGCATGCGGAAACACCGAAGCAGGGCCAAGGCTCCCGATCCTTTAGCGCCTCGGTGCAGGGATCACGGAGAACCGGGCCGGGATCGACGGACGGCGCGGGGCTCGCCCTGCGGAACGCCGAAGACCAGAAGCCGATGGAAGCTTCGCCGAACGACGCCGGGTTCGCCCGCCGACGCACAGGCCGACTTCCGACCCGATAACGGTCAGGTCCAACCCGGACTTGGCGAGGGGACGCGACCCGCGATCAGACCGGCGACGGTTCGTTCAGGGTCTCGCCCCCTCGCTCCAATTTCAGGACCGCTTCATCGCCGCGCCACAGTGCGCCCTGGCGGCCTCCCCGGCGCATTTTCGGCGTCCGGCGCGGCGCGCGGCCTTCCCAACCCCCGTTCGCCCCCCTACTACCTGAAGGCGATGAACACCCTGCGTCCCTCCCGTCGCGGCCTGATGGCCGGCGCTGTCGGCCTGGCCGCCCTGCCTGTGCTGGCGGGCTGCGGCCGGTCGTCGGCGCCGACCGACGCCTCCGGCCGGGTGCGGCTGCGCGTGGCGGCGGGCGGCGCGGCCGGGGCGCTGCACGGCGGCTTCTATCAGGCCGTGGCCATCGGCGCCTATGAGCGGCGCGGCCTGAACGTCGAGATCCTGTCCGGCCCGTCCGGCGCCGACATCCCGGCCCTGCTGGCCGCCAGCGCGGTCGAGCTGGCCGTCGGCCGCGACAGCTTCCTGTCCCTGCGCCTCGCGGCCGAGCGGGCGCCGGTCAAGGCCGTCGCCGCCTTCCTGCAGAAAGACCCCGTCGTCCTGATGGCCCACCCGGACCAGCAGCTGGAGGATCTGACCGTCCTGCGCGGGCGTCGCATCCTGATGGACCCGGCCGACCACGGCGGCTTCTGGGCATGGCTGCGCGCCCGCTTCGACCTGACGCCCGATCAGGCCCAGACCGGCGCCATGGCCGACAACCTCGAGGCCTTCGGCAAGGACGATCAGGCGGTTCTTGTCGGCCGCCTGACCGACGGCGACCCCGGCCTTGTCGCCCGTCAGACCGGGTTCGAGCCGGTCATCATCTCTCCGGCCGCCGACGGCTACCCCTCCTATTCCGGCCTGGTGCTGGCGCCCAACGCCTTCGCCCGCGACAACGCCCAGGCCCTGCGCGACTTCATCGCCGCCTCGGTCGAGGGCTGGCGCGACTATGTCCACGGCGACGGGACCAAGGGCGACGCCCTGATCCGCCGCGCCAATCCCGACCTGTCCCAGCGCCTGCTGGACACGGTGCGCGCCGCCCTGCGCGCCGAGGCCATGGTCGACGGCGGCGACGCGGCCCTTTACGGCCTGGGCGCCATGACGCCCGAGCGCTGGCAGGCCTTCGCCGAACAGACGCAGGGCGCCTATCCCGCCGCCCCCGACTGGCGCGAGACCTTCACCAACCAGTATCTGCCCGCGCGGGGTTAAGCCCGCCCGGCGTTAGGTGAGGCTTAATCCGCATCCCATAGTATGCGGACTTCAACGTCTTCACCCTGAACGAGGCGCCGTTGCTCCGCCCCCTGACCACCGCCGCCCTTCTGCCCGCGCTCGGCGCGGCGACGGTCGCATGGGCGCAGCCTGCCCCCCAGATCGCCCATCAGACCAACAGCCAGGCCGCCAGACCGGCGCCCGGCCCCTGGTCCGGTCAGGCCGCCCCGGCCCGATCCTACGCCCCGCATGCAGGCGGCGCAGCGACGGCATGGCGCCCACCGGTCATTCCTCACGGCGGCTATCCGTGGCGCGAAGACGGTCCCCAAACCTCGTCCCAATCCGCGCCCCCGCCTGAGTTCCGCCCGGTGACCAGCCACCCGGACGCCCGCTGGCGCCCCTATGTCGAGCCGGTCGCGCCGCCGCCTCAGCCGCCCGGTCCGTGGAACCATCAGCCCTACGTCCCCGACGCCGCCCGACCGGCCCCCCAGCCGTCCGTCACGGCGCCTGCGCCCTATCCCGCTCCCCAGCACGAGGCCTACCCCGCCACGCCGCAGGAGCGCGCCCCCTACCCCCAGCCCACGATTTCCCAGCCGGTCGTTCGCCAGCCCCCCGCGCCTCAAGCCGTCGCTCCCGCGCCCGCCCGGCGCGAGCTGACGCCTGCCCAGACGCCCCCGCCCATGCCCGAGCCGCAGCGCGCGATGCAGCCTGCGCCCACGACCGTCCAGCCCGCCGCGCCCCAGGCCGCGCCTCCCGCGCCCGCCCGGCGTGAGCTGACGCCCGCCCAGACGCCGCCTCCCATGCCCGAGCCGCAACGGCCGATGCAGCCCGCGCCCACGGCCGTCCAGCCCGCCGCGCCTCAACCGACGCCCGAGCCCGTCCGTCAGCCTGCGCCTCAGCCCGCCCCGGCGGTTGAGCCCACGGCGCAAACGCCCGCTCAACCGGCTCCGGCCGATCCGGCCTACGACCCCATGGCCCCGCGCCGCGACGCGCCCATCTTCCAGTTGCAGAGAAACACGCCGCAGCCGCCCGCAGCCGCCCCGGCGCCGCAACCAGCCGCCACGGACGCTGCACGTCCCGATCCCAAGTCCGCCCCTCAACCGGCTCCTGCGGCAGCGGCGAGCCAGCCCGCCCCGGCCCCTGTCGCCGTCCCGGCTCAGGGCAGCGCCCGCTACTACTCCGTCCACCGTCAGGCGGGCCGCCAGCCGGACGCCACGCCCCTGCCCGCGCCCAACTATCTGGACGCCATGCCGGTGGAGCTGAACGACACCCCGACCTCCGACGACCTGGCCCAGCCGCCCGAGCCGCCCGCCCTGATGCGCGACGCCCAGGGCCGCCTGCGCGCCGCGCCGATGGCTGACGATCCCCTGCTGCCATGAGCGACAGCGTCCTCTCCGCCTCCGCGCCCGCTGCGGCTGAAACCGGGTCGCGCCTGCCCGACCTGATCGCCCTGGCGCAGGAGGACTCCAGCCCCAAGCGCCGGGCCCTGCTGCGAGAACTGACCGACCGCTTCTTCGGGACGCCCCACCGCACCGAGGCCGAGGACGCCCTCTACGGCGCCGTTCTGTCCGACCTGACCGACGCGATGGAGACGGCGGTGCGCGCCGAACTGGCCCAGCGCTTCGCCCATGCCTCCGACGCCCCGCACCAGCTGATCCGCCGCCTCGCCAACGACGAGGCCGAGACGGTCGCCGCCCCGGTCCTCAGCGCCTCACCGGTGCTGACCGAGGACGATCTGATCCACGTCATCCGCTCGCGCGGTCAGGGCCATATGCGCGCCGTCAGCCGCCGCGTCGCCGTGTCCGAGGCCGTGTCCGACGCCATCGTCGAGCGCGGCGACGACGAAACCCTGGGCGTGCTTCTGGGCAATCAGGGCGCCGCCCTGTCGCGCGCCGCCAGCGAGACCGCCGTCGAGCGCGCCCGCATCAACCCCGCCCTGCACGAGGTCACGGTCGAGCGCGCCAGCCTGCCGCCCGACCTGCTGAACGACCTCTATTTCGACGTCGAGGCCCGCCTGCGCCAGCGCATTCTGGAGCAGAACGCCCGGCTTGATCCGGCCCTGCTGGAACACGCCCTGGCCGCCGGGCGCGCCCGCGTCGCCGCCGACGACGGCGCCCTGCCCGCCGACTACGCCGAGAGCCTGGCCTATGTCGAGGAACTGCGCGCCGCCAACCAGCTGACGCCGCAGGTGCTGGCCCGCTTCCTGCGCTCGGGCGGCCAGACGGCCTTCCTGATCGCCCTGTCGCAGCTGGCGGACGTGGATTTCCACAGCGCCCGCAAGATCATCGAACGGCGCGAACTGGACGCCCTGGCCGTGGTCTGCAAGGCGGCCGATCTGGATCGCGCCCTGTTCCTGACCTACGCCGTCGTCCTGTTGAACACCGACGACAACGCCATGGGCAAGGCCCGCGCCTATGCGGGGATGTACAACGAACTGACGCGCGAGGCGGCCATGCGGACCCTGCGCTTCTGGCGCGCGCGCAAGGGGATGCAGGCCGCGGCCTGACCCCTCAGTGCTTGCGCGGCGGCGCAGGCAGCCTGCGCTCCCGATCGAAATCCACCCGGTCGCGCGGCAGGGCCTCGGGGCATTCGTCGCGCATGAAGGCCAGCATCTTCTCACGCACCTCGGCCCTCAGATCGAAGGCGACCGAGGCGTTGCGCGCGCTGGTCATGCAGCGCACCTGCGCCACCCGTTCGGTGATGTCCGTCACCTGCAGCGCCACCACATCCCCGTCCCAGTGCGGCGAGGCGTGGGCGATCTGCTCCAGCTTGATCCTCAGCCGGTCGATCGGCGCCTCATAGTCCACATAGAGGAAGGCCACCCCGATCAGGCGCGTATCGTCGCGCGTCCAGTTCTGGAACGGCTTCTGGATGAAATAGGTCAGCGGCAGCACCATGCGCCGCCAGTCCCACAGCTTGACCACCACATAGGTCGAGGTGATCTCTTCGACCCGTCCCCACTCGCCCTCGACGATGACGGCGTCGTCCAGCCGGATCGGCTGTGAGGTGGCGATCTGGATGCCCGCGATCAGATTGGTCAGGAAGGGTTGCAGCGCCAGACCGGCGACGATGCCGACCACGCCCGCCGAGGCCAGCAGCGACAGCCCCCACTGCTTGACCCCCGGAATGGTCAGCAGCGCCAGCCCCAGCGTCACCAGTCCGATCAGTATGGCGGCGACCCGCTGCAGGATGCGCGTCTGGGTGACGTGCTTGCGGGCGTAGAGGTTGTCCTCCGCCTCCATGTTGAACTTCTTCATATGGACGATGGCGCCCATATCCACGGCCCCGGCCAGCATCCAGCCGGACACTAGGATGAAGCAGAACAACAGGGTCCGGCGGATGAACAGCGACGGCTCGGGCGCCAGGGGCGACACCGTGACCGCCAGCGCCAGGGCGATGATCATCACCGCCAGATGCACCTTCAGCCGGGCGCGCTTCAGCATTCCCTTCCAGAAGGCGTCGCGGTTGCGCACCGCCAGCCGCAACAGGGCGAACACGACATGGTTGGCCGCCCAGCCGATGAAGACAAAGGCGACCATGATGATGGTGATCACCGCCCATTTCGGCAGCCAGTGGAACTGGCGCCAGAGCGCAAACACGGTGTTGGTCAGGTCGAGCACGAACTGTGGCATGGCCAGAACCTAGACCCAGCCGCGCCCAACGTCACCCGCTTCCCTCTCCCACCGGGAGAGGGTTCAGGCGGCCGCCGCTTCCACCAGATCGGCCAGTCGTTGCGCCGCATCGGGAATAGCCACCGACCGCGCGCCCTCCGACATCGCCGCCAGCGTCGCCGGGTCCGCCAGAATCCCCTCCAGCGCCGCCGTCAGCCCGTCCGCCGTCAGATCATCCTCGGCGATCACCTTCGCCGCGCCTGCCTCGGCCAGCGCCCGCGCGTTCAGCGTCTGATGGTCGTCCATCGCGATCTTCAGCGGTATCAGCACCGACGGCAGAGACGCCACCGCCAACTCCGAACAGGTTGAAGCTCCCGCCCGTCCGATCACCAGATGCGCCTTCGACAGCCGGTCGGCCATGTCACGGAAGAAGGGGGCGACCTCGGCCTCGATCCCGGCGTCCAGATAGATCTGGCGCGCGGTCTCCAGCGTCTCGGGCCGCGACTGTTGCTGCACCTTCAGACGGTTGCGGATGGCCTCGGGCAGGGCCGCCAGCGCGCGCGGCGTCGTCTCGGACAGGATGCGGGCGCCCTGACTGCCGCCCGTCACCAGCACATGGATCGGCCCGCCGTCCGTCGGCGCGGCATAGGCCCGGTCGAAGAGGGCGCGGATGTCCGGCCGCACTGGATTGCCGACCAGCTGGACGCGGCTTTTCACCTTGTCCGGCGCCCGGCCCAGCGTCGGAAAGGCCGCCGCGATCACGCCCACGCTGGGCGCCAGATAGCGGTTGGTGCGGCCCAGCACGGCGTTCTGCTCATGAATCACGGTTGGACGCCGCGTCGTCACCGCCGCCAACAGGGCTGGCGCCGACGGATAGCCGCCGAAACCCACCACCACGTCCGCGCCCGTGCGCTGGAACGCCGCCTTGGCCTGACCGACGCCCTTCATGATCGCCAGCCCGGCCTTCATCAGGCCGATGGGGCCGGAGCCGGTCGCGGCGTCCAGCGCCAGACGCTCTTCGGCCGGAAAGGCGTGGGCGTATTGTTCGCCGCGTTTGTCGGTAGCCAGCACCACGCGCCAGCCGCGCGCCGCCATCTCGCGGGCCAGCGCCTCTGCGGGGAACATATGGCCGCCGGTGCCCCCGGCGGCGACGACGCAGACCTTGGTCATGGATAGCGCTCTCTTACGGCAGCAGGCGGCGACGCGGGTTGACGTTCGACCCCAGTTCATAGGCGCCCGGACGGCGCCGGGTCAGGGCCAGCGCAAAGCCCATCGTCAGCCCCATGGCCATCATGGACGACCCGCCATAGCTGATGAAGG
Source organism: Brevundimonas diminuta (assembly GCF_039673845.1). Classification (GTDB taxonomy): domain Bacteria; phylum Pseudomonadota; class Alphaproteobacteria; order Caulobacterales; family Caulobacteraceae; genus Brevundimonas; species Brevundimonas diminuta_E. The sequence continues at coordinate 93,944 of NZ_JBDJMK010000007.1, forward strand.
GCAGCGTCATCCCCTTGGTCGGGATCAGGTTCAGGTTCACCGCCACATTGATGCAGGCCTGCAGGCCGATCAGCATGAACAGCCCCGCCGCCGCCGTCTGTTCAAAGGAATCGTTCAGCTTCATCGCCTTGCGCATCCCGCGGATGACGATGAAGGCGTAAAGCCCGATCATGGTCAGCGACAGCACCAGTCCGAACTCTTCGGCGCCGACCGAATAGATGAAGTCGGTGTGCAGGTCGGGAACGTGGCGCTTCATCACCCCCTCGCCGATGCCGCGCCCGACCAGCCCCCCGGCGCGGATCGCCTCGGATGCGCGGTCGATCTGGTGGGTGTCGGTCGTCTCGGGCGACAGGAAGCGGCTCAGGCGGTCGCGCATGTGGCCGAACATGAAATACAGCGACACCACCCCGCCCGCGCCCACCGCCGCCAGCGCCGCCACCCACTTCAGCGGCACCCCGGCCATAAAGAAGACGGCCATGAAGGTGGTGGTGATCAACAGGGTCTGGCCGATGTCCGGCTGGATCAGCAGCAGGCCGACCGTCAGCGCCCACATGCCGAAGGCGATGCTGACGCCGGGCACGCCCTCGCCCTTCTGGGCCTCGGCGAACATCCAGGCGGAGAAGACGATCAGGCCGGGCTTGGCGAACTCGGACGGCTGCAGGCTGAACGGCCCCAGATTGATCCAGCGCGCCGCCCCCTTCACCGTGTCGCCGATGAAGGGCAGGGCCGCCATGACCACGATGGCGCAGGCCAGCGCCAGCACCGCGATGCGCCTGACTCCGCGCGGCGACAACAGAGACGCCCCCAGCATCAGGCTGACGCCCATGGTCGAGAACACCATCATCCGCCACGAATAGTGGAAGGGATCACGGATCGATTCATCGGCCAGAATGGCCGCCGGGCTTGAGGCGAAACTCAGCGCCACCCCCAGCGCCATCAGCGTCAGCGCCGCGCCCAGCAGGCCGCGATCCACCGTCCAGAACCAGCGCGCCACCATGCTCTGGTCATTGCGCGAAAAGGGATGGCTATAGCTGTTGTGGGTCATGCGGCAGGCTCCGCCCGTGCGCCCAGTCCCAGAACGGCGGCGCGGAACGCCTCGCCCCGGACCTCGAAATCAGGGAACTGGTCAAAGCTGGCGCAGGCGGGCGACAGCAGCACCACCTGCTCGCCCCCGGCCTTGGCCGCGTCGGCGGCGGCCAGTTCGACGGCCCGCTCCATCGTCCCGGCCACGACGTGCGGCGTATCGGCCAGAGTGACGGCGAAGGCGTCCGCCGCCTCCCCGATCAGATAGGCCCGCGCCACACGCGGGAAGAGGTCGCGCAGAGCGTCGATCCCGCCGTCCTTGGCCCTGCCCCCCGCGATCCAGAAGACGGCCGGATAGGACGCCAGCGCCTGCCGCGCCGCATCGGCGTTGGTCGCCTTGGAGTCATTGATGAAGCGCACGGCGCCCAGCCGCCCGACGGCCTCCATCCGGTGCGACAGACCGGGGAAGGTCAGCAGCCCCTCAACCGCCGCCTCATGCGTCACCCCCAGAGCCCGCGCCGTGGCGTAGGCGAAGGCCGCGTTCTGCGCGTTGTGCCGACCGGGCAAGGACCGCGCGGCGGTCAGATCAGCCAGCACTTCGCCGCCCGCCGTCAACACGCCAGCCGCCGCCCCATACCCTTCTCCCCTTGTGGGAGAAGGTGGGCCCGAAGGGCTCGGATGAGGGGTCTCTCCGACCGAAGCCACAGCCGCGTCGCCGGACACGGGGCGCAACCCCTCATCCGTCTCGCTGCGCGGTCCACCTTCTCCCACAAGGGGAGAAGGAAGAGATACGACCGTCTCCACCCGCCGTCCCTGCGCCCGCAGGTCCGCCGCAGCCTTCCGACCCCATTCCTCGTCCACGCCGATCAGCGCCAGCGCCTCACCATCCTGCGCCTGAAAAATCCGGCGCTTGGCGGCGACATAGCCCTCCATGCCGCCGTGGCGGTCCAGATGGTCCGGCGACACATTGGTCAGGATCGCCACGTCCGGCGCAAACCCCGTCGTCAGGTCCAGCTGATAGGACGACACCTCGATCACATAGACCGCATCCGCCGTCGGCTCCGGCAGGGCCAGCACCCCGATGCCGATATTGCCGCCGATATGGACCGTCAGGCCCGCCTGCTTCAGCACCCAGCCGATCAGGGCCGTCGTCGTCGACTTGCCGTTGGTGCCGGTGATGGCGACCACGCGCGGCCGCTCGCCCGGCGACAGGGCGGCCAGCGCCCGCGCAAACAGCTCCACATCGCCGATGACCGGCACGCCCGCCTCATGGGCGCGCTCGACGGTCCAGTGCGGTTTCGGATGGGTCAGCGGCGCGCCCGGCGACAGCACCAGAGCCGCGAACCCGGACCAGTCGGCGCGGGTCAGATCCTCAACGACAAAGCCTTCCGCCTCGGCCTGCATCCGGCCCGATACGCCGTCGTCCCACAGCACAGGGACCGCCCCGCCCGCCTGAAGCGCGCGCGCCGCCGTAATCCCCGACCGCCCCAGGCCGAAGACCGCAACGCGACGCCCCTCGAAGCCGGGAACGGGGATCATTCCCACCCTCCGTCATCCTCGGGCTTGACCCGAGGATCCAGACACGCCGACGCCAACCGCACCGCCCCGACGCCGAACGTCAAGGGCCAGGATCCTCGCCACAGCAGCGAGGATGATGCGGAAAGGGCGGCCGCTTTCATCGCAGCTTCAGCGTGGCCAGACCGGCCAGCGCCAGCATGGCGGCAACGATCCAGAAGCGGATCACCACGGTCGACTCCGGCCAGCCCATCTTCTCGAAATGGTGGTGGATCGGCGCCATCAGGAAGATGCGCTTGCCCGTCAGTTTGAAGTAACCGACCTGGATCATGACCGAGGCCGCCTCGACAACGAACAGGCCGCCGACAATGCCCAGCACCAGTTCGTGCTTGGTCGCCACGGCCATCGAGCCCAGCGCCCCGCCCAGCGCCAGCGAGCCGGTGTCGCCCATGAAGATCTTGGCCGGAGGCGCGTTATACCACAGGAAGCCCATCCCCCCGCCGATGATGGCGGCGCAGAAGATGGCCAGCTCGCCCGATCCGGGCACATGGTGGACCTGCAGATACTCGGCGAAGACGAAGTTGCCGACCAGATAGGCGATGATGCCGAAGGCGCCCGCCGCCATCATCACCGGCACGATGGCCAGTCCGTCCAGCCCATCCGTCAGGTTCACCGCGTTCGAGAAACCGATGATGGTGAAGGCCGCGAACGCCACATAGAACCAGCCGACGTTCAGCAGCACCGCCTTCAGGAACGGAAAGGCGATCGACGTCTCCAGCCCCGGCGAGGTCGGCGAACGGGTCATCCACAGCACGGTCAGCACGCCGGCGATCACGGCCACGACCGTCTGGGCCAACAGCTTCTGCTTGGACGTCAACCCGGCCGAGGTCTGCTTCGTCACCTTGGCGTAGTCGTCGATGAAGCCCAGCACCCCGAACGCCGCCGTCACGCCCGAGACGATCCAGATATAGGGGTTGGTCAGGTCGCCCCACAGCAGCACGGCCACGCCGATGCCCGCCAGGATCATCAGCCCGCCCATAGTCGGGGTGCCGACCTTGGACAGGTGCGACACCGGGCCGTCGTCGCGGATCGGCTGGCCCCGGCCCTGCTTGGCGCGGATCCAGTTGATGAAGCGGCTGCCCATCGCCACCGCAACGATCATCGAGGTCGCCATCGCCAGCGCCACGCGCACCGTCTGATACTGGATCAGGTGCAGCAGCGGATAATCCTGAGCGACGTCCGCATAATAGAGATAGAGCAGGTAGAACATGGCTTTTTAGTCCCCTATCGGACCGCGCGCGGCGCGGTCCTGCTTGAGGGGGTTTCTCCTCATTTCTCTATCGTTCCGCGCGCCGCGTCATGCAATGCGCCCAGAGCCGCCGCAACCAGCGACGCCTTCGACCCGTTCGAGCCCTTGACCATGACCACGTCGCCCGGCTGCACCAGCGCGGCGGCCTCAGTCGCCAGTTCGGCGGCGGTCTCGCGCCACTCGCCGCGCAGCGACTGCGGCAGGGCGTCATGCAGCAGGCGCATCTGCGGCCCGGCCGTATGCACCACGTCCAGACCGGCGGCGATGATGGCGGGGGCCAGCCCCTCATGCAGGGCGCGGCTGTGCTCGCCCAGCTCCAGCATGTCGGTCAGGACGACGACCCGGCGCCCGCCCGGCCCCACCGACCGCGCGCCCAGACTGACGAAGCCCGCCTTCATCGACAGCGGATTGGCGTTGTAGCTCTCGTCGATCAGGGTGAAGGCCCCGCCGGGGACGGCCACCGTCCGCTCCTGCCCGCGCCCGGCCAGCGGCTGGAACCCCGCCAGCGCCTGCAACGCCGTGTCCAGCGACACCTCCAGCGCCTGCAGCATCAGGATGACGCACAGGCTGTTCAGCCCCCAGTGCACGCCCGATTGAGCGAGGCGATATTCGATGCGCCGTCCGTCCAGTTCGGCCGTGACGGTCGCGCCCTCGCTATCAGCCACGAAATCCAGCAGGCGCGCGTCGCAGCCCGCATCATGGCCGAAGGTCCGCACCACGGCCCCGGCCTTTTCCGCCCCCTGACGCACGATGTCGGCATGGGCGTCGGCGGCGTTGACCACGGCGATCCCGCCCGGCGCCAGCCCCTCGAAGATGGCGGCCTTCTCGCGCGCCACGCCCGCCTCGCCGTCGGCGAAGGCTTCGATATGCACTGGCCCGACCGTGGTGACGCAGGCGGCGTGCGGGCGCACGAACTGCGACAGCGGCCCGATCTCGCCCGGATGGTTCATGCCGATCTCGAACACGGCGCGGTCCGTGCCCTGCGGCATACGCGCCAGCGTCAGCGGCACGCCGATGTGGTTGTTGTAGCTCTTGATCGAGGCGTGGCTTGATCCGGCCAGATCGAGGCCCGCCTTGATCGCCTGTGTCACGCTGGTTTTGCCGACGCTGCCGGTGACGGCGCCGCGCAGTCGGGCGCGGTCGCGCGCGGCGACGCCCAGCGCCTCCAGCCCCTTCAGGGTGTCAGGAACCAGCACATAAGACCCGCCCTCGACCGGCCGGTCGACCAGCGCCACGGTCGCGCCCGCCGCAAAGGCGGCTGCGGCGAACTCATGCCCGTCTCGCGCGCCGTGCAGGGCCAGGAACAGATCGCCCGGCGCAATCTCGCGGCTGTTGTAGGTCAGGCCCGAGACAGTGGCGTCGGGTCCATGAAGCCGTCCTCCGGTCGCCGAGGCGATGGCTTCGGCGGTCCAGAGCGGCGTGTGTGCGTCAGGCATGGTCTTTCAGGGCTTCGGTCGCTTCGGCGGCGTCGTCGAAGGGATGCACGACCCCGCCGACGATCTGACCCTGTTCATGCCCTTTTCCGGCGATCACGACCACATCTCCTTCACGCATCAGGGAGACGGCGTGGCGGATGGCCTCGCGGCGGTCGCCGATCTCCAGCGCGTCGGGGCAGCCTGCACGGACCTGAGTCCGGATGGCGGCGGCGTCTTCGGAACGCGGATTGTCGTCGGTGACAATGGCCACGTCGGCCAGACGTCCGGCGATCTCGCCCATCAGGGGGCGCTTGGCCCGGTCGCGGTCGCCGCCCGCGCCGAAGACGACGATCAGCTTGCCCGTCGCGTGCGGGCGAAGGGCGTTCAGCACCGTCTCCAGCCCGTCCGGCGTGTGGGCGTAGTCGACATAGACCTCGCCCCCGCGCGCGCCGCCGGGGATGCGTTGCAGACGGCCCTGCGCGCCCTGAATCAGCTCCAGCGCCGGGATCACGCGGTCGGGGTCTTCGCCGCCCGCGATGCACAGGCCCGCCGCCACCAAGGCGTTCGACGCCTGAAACGCCCCGGCCAGCGGCAGCAGGACGTCATGCACCCGGCCACGCACGTCGATGCTCAGGCGCTGGCCCTCCGGCGTCGCGCGGCGCGCCAGCAGGGTCAGGTCGCGGCCGCGCTCGCCCACGCCCATCACGCCCAGTCCCGCCATGATCGAGGCCGAGGCGAAGGCCGAATAGGCGTCGGAATCCGCGTTCAGAACCGCCGTGCGCCCGCGCGGCAGCAGGGCCTCGAACAGGCGCATCTTGGCGGCGCGGTACTCGTCCATCGTGCCGTGATAGTCGAGGTGGTCCTGCGTCAGATTGGTGAAGCCCGCCGCCCTGATCGCCACCCCGTCCAGACGCCGCTGGTCGATGCCGTGGGACGAGGCCTCCAGCGCCAGATGGGTGACTTCCTTGCGCGCCAGTTCGGCCAGCAGGCGCGCGGCCTCGGCGGCGTCGGGGCTGGTCAGGCCGGGGCCGGTCAGGGCGTAGGTCCTGTCGCCCTTCTGGCCGACGACGCCCAGCGTGCCCATGCTGGCCGACTTCAGGCCCATCCCCGCCCAGATCTGGCGGCAGAAGTTGGCGACCGAGGTCTTGCCGTTGGTGCCGGTGATCGCGACGCAGGTGCGCGGCTGGGCGCCGTAGAAGGCGCGCGCGGCGATGGCGTAGGCCCGGTGCACATCGCCCGATCCGACCAGAACCGGCGCCGCGCCCTCTGGCGTATCCGACGGCGCCAGAACAGCCGCCGCGCCCTTGGCCAGGGCTTGCGGAATGAAGGCGCGTCCGTCGGCCTGCGTCCCCGGCAGGGCGACGAACAGGGCGCCGGGCACCACCTGACGGCTGTCGGCGGTGACAGCGGTGATCTCGGGATCCGAGGCCACGTCGCGGCGCAGCAGTTCGGAAAGACGCAGGTGGGCGGCGGGAAGGCTCATCGACCGTCGCCCTCCACGTCCTGAAACTCGGGGATCTTTTCGCCCAGCGCGGTGGACCAGCGGTCGGCCTTGCGCTCGACGCCCAGGAAGCCCGCGATGCGGTTGGCGATCCGGCCCACGGCGGGCGCGGCGACATAGCCGCCGGTGCGCGGATAGACGCCCGGCTCGTCCATCAGGACGAAGACGGTATAGCGCTTGGCGTCCACCGGCCCGTCGGCCGGGAAGACCCCGGCGAAGGAGCCGACGGCCACCGCCGGATTATAGCGGCCGTTGACCAGCTTGTTGGCCGAGCCCGTCTTGCCGCCCATGCGCAGGCCCGGCGCATCGGCGAACCGGCCCGAACCGCGCGTCACGTTGCGGCGCATCAGGTCCAGCATGACGGCCGATGTTTCGGGCGAGACGACCTGATGCGTCTGGGCGTTCGGACGCCCGCCCTTGCGCAGGGTCGGCGCCACATAGCGCCCCCCGTTGCTCAGCGCGCCATAGGCCGCCACATACTGGATCGGCGTGACCATGACGCCATAGCCGAAGGACAGCGACGCCAGGGTGCTGTCGTCCCACTTGCGCACCTTGGGCGGGGCGGCCGATTCCTTCAGCTCGATCGGGGCGGCGTCCAGCAGGCCCAGACGGCGGAAATAGTCGCGCATCACATCGCCGCCCATCTCGACCGCCAGTCGCGAGGTGCCGATGTTGGACGAATGCAGATAGACCTCCTCCAGCGTCAGCACCTTGTTGGTGGCGTGGAAGTCGGTGATGCGGCGCTTGCCGATCTGCAGCGCCTGAGAGGCGTCGAACAGGGTGTTCATGTCGGCCCGGCCGGTGTCGATGCCGGCGGCGACGGTGAAGCTCTTGAACACCGAACCCATCTCATAGTGGGCCGAGACGACGCGGTTCAGCGTGGCCTCTTCCGGCGCGGCGTTGCGACGGTTGGCGTCATAGGTCGGCCATGAGGCCATCGCCAGAATCTCGCCCGTCTGCACATCGGCGACGACGGCGACGGCGCCCTTGACCTTGTGCTCCTCGGCGGCGATGGCCAGCTCGTTCTCGACCACGCCTTGAACCCGCAGGTCGATCGACAGGGGGAAGTCCTCGCCCGCCACGCCCGCCGCGCGAATTTCCTGATTGAAGGCCAGTTCGGCGCCCGCAACGCCCTCGCCGCCCGTGTCCGAACGCCCGATCAGATGCACGGCCGAGCTGCCCAGCGGATAGACGCGGCGGTCCTCCGGCTCGAACGTCACCCCGCCCAGAGCCAGCCCATGAACCGCCCGGCGCTCGGTCGGCGTCAGGCCGTTCAGCACGATCAGACGGCGCTCGCCGCTCATGACCTTGTCCAGCCGCTTGGCCGAGATGCGCGGCAGGGCGCGGCGCAGCTGGGCCTTGGCCGCCGGAATGTCCCAGACCTCGCGCGGGTCGATATAGAGACCGTAGTGGGTGATGTTGGTCGCCAGCAGCTGGCCGTTGCGATCCACCAGATCGGCGCGCGTCAGGGCGCCGGGGTTGAAGCCCGCCCCCGCCCCGCCGCGCGGCGTCAGCAGGGCCGCGTGCGCCGCCCCCAGCGTCAGCCCGGCGAACACCACGCAGAAGGCCGCCATGATCAGGAAGATGCGGACGCGGGTGTCTTCTTCCGGGCGGGCGTCGGCGCGGGCGCGCTCGAACGAATGCTCCAGATTCCACACCAGAGAGGCGACCCAGCGCCCCCAGGCCGAAACGGCGCCGCCGAAGGTCGCCTGCGGACGACCGCGATAGCCGCCCATGCCGTGATGGTCATGCACGCTCATGGCGCCGCCTCCACAGCCGGTTTTACGGCGGGTTTCTCAGCAAGCGCGGGCGCGATTTCAGGCAGGGTCGTCTCGCCCGCCTGCTTCTTCACATCGACCGGCCCCAGGCCGATCTCGCGCGACAGGGCCTCCAGCCGCGCAGGCTGCTCCAGCCGCGTGACCTCGGCGCGCAGCAGGCGGACCCGCTCGCGGTTTTCACGGATGTCGCGCTCGATGCGGCTGATCTCAGCGCTCTCGCGGGCGGCGGCCGCCTTGGCGATGTAGACCGAGAAGACCAGCGCCAGAACGCAGGCCACGCCGATGATCTCGACGCAGCGCACGCCGCGCACCTTCCACTCGAACAGGCGCTTGATCGGGGCGGGCATGGCGATCATGCGGCCCTCCCCTTCATCGCGCCCCAGGCCGAGGCGTCGGTCCGAACCGCCGCGCGGATCTTGGCCGAGCGGGCGCGGGGGTTGGCGGCCAGTTCGGCCTCGCCCGCCTCGCGCGCGCCCTTGAACAACAGGTCGAAGCTGGGCCTGCGCGTCTCGACCGCGACCGGCGCATGGCGCGATCCGCCCGGCGCATTGCCCGTGCGCTCGGTCAGGAAGGCCTTGACCATGCGGTCTTCCAGCGAATGGAAGGTGACGACGACCAGCCGCCCGCCCGGAGCCAGCGTCGCCTCGGCCGCCTCCAACCCGCGCTCCAGCTCGCCCAGCTCATCGTTGACGGCGATGCGCAGGGCCTGAAACACTCGCGTGGCCGGATGGATGGCGGCGCCGCGACGCCCGCCCAGAGCCTTCTCCACCACCTCGGCCAGATCCAGCGTGCGGGTGAATGGCCGCTCGACCCGGCGACGCAGGATGGCGGTGGCGACCCGGCCCGACTGGCGCTCGTCGCCATACAGCTTGAAGATATGGGCCAGCGGCCCGTGATCCCAGGTGTTGACGATGTCGGCGGCGGTCGCGCCCTCATCCGACATCCGCATGTCCAGCGGCCCGTCGCGCATGAAGGAGAAGCCGCGCTCGGCCTGATCCAGCTGCATCGACGAGACGCCGATGTCGAAGACGGCGCCGTCCAGCTTCGCCTTGCCGCTCTCCTCGAACGCCTCCGCCAGACCCGAAAAGGGCGTGCGGATCAGCTGGAACTGCTCGGGAAAGTCGCGCGCCACGGCGTCCGCAAACGGCTGCACCGTCGGGTCGCGGTCCAGCGCCACCACATCCGCCCCACGCTCCAAGATGGCGCGCGTATAGCCGCCCGCCCCGAAGGTGGCGTCGATGATCACATCGCCCGCCTTGGGCGCCAGCGCCTCGATCACCTCGGCCAGCAGGACGGGCGCGTGCGGAGAGGTCATGCCGCCCCTCCGTTCTTGGCGGCCATAGCCTGACCTTGGGCCTGACGCCGCATCTCGCCGAACTGCTTCAGGCCCTCGCGCGCCATGCGGCGCTGCTCGGCGCGGTGCGCGGCCCACTTGTCCTTATTCCAGATCTGGAAGCGCTCGCCGACGCCATAGATGACGACCGTGTCCGACAGGTCGACCTCGGCGCACAGATGTTCCGGCAGGGTGATGCGCCCGCCCGAGTCATAGGCCAGCGGCTTCTGCTCGCCGAAGATCGAGGCCTCCAGCGCCGAGCGATACGGATCGCCGAACGGCAGGCTTTCGATCACCGCGCGATATTCGGCGAACAGCTTGTCGCCGCCCGCTTCCAGACAATCGGCTTCGATGGAGGGAAAGCAGAAGACGCCATGCTCGGCGCCGTTCTCAGCCGTGCGGAATTCCTGAGGGATCAGGAGACGGCGCTTGCCGTCCAGCTGCTTCTCGTAGGTCGAGAGAAACACGCCCTGCCCTATCGAACCCTGCGGCCCGTCCCTGAAATCCGTTGAAAAAAGCCCACGCGTCGGGCCTTCAGCCCCTACTCATGAGCTATTGGGATAGCATGGTACAGAATGGGCCTCAATGGGATTAGTTGACGCCCTTTAACCTAATTTGCGGTTCCGAAGTCGTCGCCACGACTGTAAAATGGGAACATACACAGAACAAAATGAGTATTCACAGCCTGTGGACGGGTTCTAACGCCTTGATTTCAACGGAATGGTTAACAGGCCGCCCTCTCCCGATGGGAGAGGGCTTGAGCCTCCAAGAGCGAAGCGATTGGAACAGGCGAAAGGGTGAGGGTTCGCGGGTGAAGTCGGCCGAAGGCCGTGGCTAAGCGTCAACGCAACGGCTTACGCCGACTGACAGGACAAGCCCCTCACCCTTTCGCTTGGCGGATCGCCTTCGGCTCTCCGAAGCTCAAACCCTCTCCCGCCGGGAGAGGGTCAGTCGCCCCTGAAATAAACACCAGACGGCCTGTAAGCCGGGTTCTGTTCCGCTCGAAAGCGGCGACGATCATTCCTCTGGGCCGCCCATTGCTGGACGGCTCTCGCGACCTACCCGGACATCTGGGGCGGTGAACCCTGCGGGGCAAGCCCCGCGCGATGTCCCTATTTGGTCTTGCTCCAGGCGGGGCTTGCCATGCCGTCGACGTTGCCGCCGACGCGGTGGGCTCTTACCCCACCCTTTCACCCTTCCCTGAGCCGAAGCCCAGGCGGTTTGCTTTCTGTGGCGCTGTCCCTCGGGTCGCCCCGGGCGGGCGTTACCCGCCGCCTTTTCACCGTGGAGCCCGGACTTTCCTCGACAGGAGCAAGCCCCCGCCGCGACCGCCCGGCCGTCTGGCGAGCGCTAGATGCGCGCGATAGGGCGCCGCGTCAATCCAGAACGCCGGTGACGCTCTCGACCGAGGCCAGTTGCAGCAGCCCCACCAGACGCGCGCGCGTCTCGCCGTCGGCCACGCCGTCGACGCGATCCGGCCGCCAGTGGCGCTGGAAAGCCTCGACCGTCAGGCGCGTCTCGTCGTCATAGGCGCCGCCCGGCTGCAGCCCATAGCCCAGCCGATGCAGGCCCGAGCGCAGGACGATGACGCCCAGCCCCTCGTCTCCCGGCGACAGGGACGCGCCCAGGGCGCCGATGCGTTCCGGCGCCGGGTCGAACCACAGGCCGTGCCCGGCCTCGGCCAGACGCTTCCAGGGGAACAGCTCGCCCGGATCCTGCTTGCGCTCGGGCGCCATGTCGGAGTGGCCGATGATGCGGGCGTCGGGGATGGACCAGCGGGTGCGGATGTCGCCGACCAGGGCGATCACCGCCTCGATCTGCGGCTCGGGGAACAGGCGATAGCCGAACTCATGGCCCGGATTGACGATCTCGATGCCAATGGAGGCGGCGTTGACGTCCGTCTCGCCCTGCCAGGCGCCGCGTCCGGCGTGCCAGGCCCGGCGTTCTTCCGGCACCAGACGCAGGACGGTGCCGTCCTCGTCCACGACATAGTGGGCGGAAACCTTGGCCTCGGGGTCGCGCAGGCGCGCGATCGCCGCCTCGGCCGTCTCCATGCCGGTATAGTGCAGCACCAGCATGTCCGGCGGGCCGCGCCGGGCGTCGAAGTTCGGAGAAGGCGCGTCGGTGAAGGCGGTCATGAGGGGCCGATCAGCGCCCCTCTTTTTCCCAGCCGTAGGCCACCCAGGTGTCGCCGACCTTGCGGGCGTCGATCACGCCGTCATCGCGACGGCGACGGGCGGTCATGGCGCGGCGGGCGCGCAGGGCGAAACCGGCGAAGAAGACCAGCACGCCGGCCACCAGGGCGATCATGGCCACGGCGGCGGCGGTGAAGACCGCCAGCAGGGCGCCCACGGTCACGGCCAGCGCCGTGGCGATCAGGCCCGCCACCCAGACGAAGGGCGCCAACAGGCCGGAACCGGGCCGACGGCGCGCGTTGAAACCCAGCTGGCCCATCGGGTCGGAGTTGATCATGAACTCAAAGCCTCTCTCAGCGTCCTGATGAACGCCTGAAGCGACAATGTCGGCCCATCAACATGAACGGTCAATGGACTGCGACATCACGCACCAGTCACTTTTGCTGATCGGGACGCGCCTCAGAAGGCGGGCTGGTCCGCCAGAACCACCGCCCCACCGCTGCGCATCCGGTCCGTCTCGACCCGGTTCAGCATGGCCTGCGCGGCCGGATCGCCCATCACCTGACCGACCTTGACCATGGCCTCGGCCGCCTGTCCCGAGGCGCCGAAGGCGGTCGCCAGCGCTTCCCACGGCGTCTGCGGCTGCGGGAAGCGCTTGAAGCGGACCACGTCGGACGACGGGATCTTGGCCAGCTGGCGCGCCTTGGCCACGGCCTCTTCCAGACCGCCCAGCTGATCGACCAGACCCAGGCCGTGGGCCTGGGCGCCGGTCCAGACGCGGCCCTTGGCGATCTCGCGCACGCGCTCGACCGGCAGCTTGCGGCCCTTGGCGACGCGGGCGACGAACTCTTCGTAGATGCGGTCCATCGAGGCGGCGAAGGCCGCGCGCTGGCCCTGATCGAAGCCTTGCACCGGCGAGAAGGCGTCAGCGTAGTCGCCGCCGACCGACAGGCCGCGCATGTCGACGCCGAAACGGCCCAGCGCATCAGCCAGCACGAACTTGCCGCCGAAGACGCCGATCGAGCCGGTCAGGGTCGAGGGCTGGGCCACGATCCAGTCGGCCTCCGAACTGATCCAGTAGCCGCCCGACGCGGCATAGGCGCCCATCGACACAACCACCGGCTTGCCCGCCGCCTTGGCCGCGCGCACGGCGGCCAGCACTTGCTCGGATGCCTCCGGCGAGCCGCCCGGCGACGAGACGCGGAAGACGATGGCCTTGACGTCCTTGTCCTCGATGGCGGCGTAGATGGCGCGCGCCGTGTCGTCTGAACGGATCATGGCGCCGCCGCCGAAGGGCGAGTCATTGGCGCCGCGACCGGTCATGATGGCGCCCTCGCCGCCGACGATGGCGATGGCCGACTTGGCCGAGCCCGAGCCCGAGGTCGTGCGCGTCCCCTTCATCGAGGCGTATTCGCCGAACTTGACGATCTTGGCGTCCTTGCCCGCCTTTTCCTTGGCGGCGTTTTCGGCTTCCTCGACCTGACCGATCTTGTCGACCAGCTTCAGCGACAGGGCCTGATCGGCCGAATAGGGACCGGCTTCGATGACGGTCTTCAGGGCCTCGGGCGTGGTCTTGCGGTCGCGGGCGATGTTGGCGATGGCGCTGTCGTGGATCGAACCCATCCAGGCCAGCATGGCCTCGCGGTGCGGGGCGGTGAAGTCGCTCTGCGTATATTCGTTGACGGCGTTCTTGTATTCATAGCGCTGTTCGAAGTCGGCCTTGACGCCATACTTCTGGAAGGCGCGGCCCAGGAAGACGCTGTCCGCCGCCAGACCCACGGCCTGGAAGTTGGCCGTGTTCTGCAGCCACAGCTGATCGGCGCTGGAGGCGACCATATAGCTGGACATCACCGCGCCCACGGGCATGAAGCCCTGGCTGTGCGCGATCACCGTCTTGCCCGAAGCGCGGAAGCGGGCGATCGCCTGACGCACTTCATCAGCCGAGGCGGGCGTCATGCCGGCTTCGGGCGCGCGCACCAGCAGAACCTTGACGTTGTCGTCGGCCGCCGCCTGAGCCAGCACGTCCACGACCTGAATCACCGAAAGGCTGGGGCTGCCGAAGGCCGCAAAGGGGTTGGTCGGCGTCTGGTCCGTCAGCCCGCTGCGCAGGTCCAGCTCCAGCACCGTATGGGCGGGGGTCGAAGGCTTGGACGCGCCGGCCGCCATGGCGAAGAAGATCAGCGCCACCACCGGCAACACGACGAAGAAGGCCACAAGCCCGGCGAAAACGCCCAGCATGGTGAGGAAGAACTGCTTCATGGGAAGGCGTGCGTCCAGGATCGCGGCCAGAGGCGGCCGAGCGCGAGGATAAAGCCCCCGCCCGCCGCGTCAAATGAACGGACGGTAATGAACCAAATCAAAAAACCCTCTCCCGGTGGGAGAGGGCTTGAGCCTCCAGGAGCCGAAGGCGATTGGCTAAGGCGAAAGGGTGAGGGTTCGCGGTTGAAGTCGACCGAAGGTCGTGGCTGACCATCAATGCGACGGCTCACGCCGACTGACAGGACAAGCCCCTCACCCTTTCGCGCCAGAACGACGGCTCCGCCGCCGTGCGCTCAATCCCTCTCCCATCGGGAGAGGATCGCTTTAATCACCGCCCGATATCGTACGTCCCGCTGATGTCGATACGCACCGACAGCTCCCCTGCCGAAACCGGGGTCGAGGCGCCGGCGTCCATCGAGGCGGCGCGGGCGTACATCATCGGCGGACGCACATCAGGCACATAGCCGCCGCCCTCGGTCAGAGAGCGCACCTGCCCCAACTGCACGCCCATCGCTTGAGCGTACAGACGCGCCTTGTCCTGCAGGGCGCGCACGGCCAGCACGCGGGCCTGATCCTCAGCCGCCTTGGCGTCCTTCAGGCCGAAGCTGATGCCGTCGATCTGGTTGACGCCCGCGCCGACCACGGCGTCGGCGGTCGTGCCGACCTTGGTCAGATCGTTGATGACCACGGTGACGCGGTTCGAGGCCTGATAGCCGCGCAGCTTGGGCGATTCGTTCTGCTGATAGTCGTATTGCGCCGACAGGTTCAGACCCGAGGTCTGGATGTCGCGCTCGGCGATCCCGGCGCGGCGCAGGGCGGCGATGACGCGGGTCATCTGCTGGGCGTTCTGAGCCATGGCCTCCTGCGCCGTCGCGGCGTCGGTCACCACGCCGAAGTTGATTGTCGCCTGATCCGGCGCGACCTTGACCTCGCCATAAGCCGACAGGTTCAAGGCGGGTTGTTGGGCCATGGCGTGCACCTGCATCGGAGAAGCGCCGCCGGGCTGGGATTGAGCAGATGCGACGGCCGGCGCCGCCAAGGTCATCAGGGCCGTGCCCAACATCAGGGCGCGTGCGGTGCGGGTCATGGGGAGGTCTCCGTCGAATTCATTCCAGCAGGCGCGTTCGCCAGCCACGACCGAACTTAGCCGTTTCAAGCTGAACAAACGCAAAATACCCCCGTGCAGGTTCCGTTCATCCGCGTGAAAAGCGTGACAGGCGCAAGGCGGCTTTGCAGCAGCGGCGACGCCTGCTAGGCACAGGCTTCTGTAGTGCTTCGCGGCGCGTGATCAGCCGCCCGGGGGCGTGTAGCTCAATGGTTAGAGCCGACCGCTCATAACGGTCTGGTTGGGGGTTCGAGTCCCTCCACGCCCACCACATACGAACGCCGCTGTTCAAGGACGCTCCATGCCCGCCCTGCTGCTCGCCGCCCTTCTGGCCGTCGCCGCCCCCTCGCCCGACTTCGAGACGCTGGAGCCGGTTCCGGCGGCGGCTCAGGGCGAGGCCATCCCCGCCTGCACCGCCGATCGCCGCTGGTGCGCCCTGATCGAGGCGAGTGAAACCGACGAACAGTTGGTGCTGCGCCTGTATGACGGCCTGCCCAGCGGCCGGGCGCCCGTGGCGTCCCGCAGCATTGAAAGCGAAGTCTCCGAAGGCTTCTGGAAGCCCGGCGCCATCCTGCGCCGCGCCGGAAGCGACGAGATCATCCTCGGCGCCGACATGGAGCTTCAGGCCATGTATTCGGGGGGCGGCGGCATGTCGTCCCATCGGACGTTGGTCCGCTTCATCCCCGGCCAGACGCCGCAGGAAATCCTGAGCGTCCCCCTGTCCGGTTCGCTGATGATCCGCGCCTGCTTCGGCGAAGAAGACATGAAACAGCGCGCCGGCGCCTGCCACGATGAATATGAGTTCGAGGCCGAACTGAAGACTGACGGCGACGCCTTTCCGCCGCGCCTGACCTATGCCTCGACCGCGACCACCTTCCCCGGCCGGGTGTCGCGCAATGAGGACTCGCTGGCCAACCCGCCGCTGAAGCCGAAGGATCTGGTCAAGGCGATCGACGCCGAATGCAGCGTGCAGCGCGTCTTCACTTTCGATCCGGCATTGAGCGCCTATGTTCCCGACGCGCCCCTGCCTGACTGCGGCGACTATACTGTTCCTTGAGACTGCGTTGAGCTTCGCCTGATGTCCTATGTCGCCCGTGACGACCGCCCCGCCGACAAGGCCGAACGCTATGTCGAGGTCGAGGCCGAGATTCTGGCCGTGCTGGACGGCGAGCCGAACCTGACGGCGCGCATGGCCACCGTCGCCTCGATGCTGGCGGACGCCTTCCCCGCCTTCTTCTGGACCGGCTTCTACGTCGTGGATGCGGACAAGGGCGATGAACTGGTCGTCGGCCCGTATCAGGGCACGCTGGGCTGTCTGCGCATTCCGTTCGGGCGCGGCGTCTGCGGCGCGGCGGCGAAGACGCGCCAGACTCAGGTGGTTGAAGACGTCCACGCCTTCCCCGGCCACATCGCCTGCGACAGCCGCTCGGCCAGCGAGATCGTGGTCCCGGTGCTGGACGCGGCAGGCGAGTTGATCGCGGTGCTGGACGTGGACGCGACCGAAAAGGCCGCCTTCGACGCCGTGGACGCGGCGGCGCTGGAACGGCTGATGAGCAGGGTGTTCGGCGCAGGGTGAAGCCCTTCCCCTCTCCCGGCGGGAGAGGGCTTGAGCGCACGAGAGCGCAGCGATCGTTCTTGCGCGAAAGGGTGAGGGGCTTGTCCCATCAGTCGGCGTAAGCCGTCGCATCGATGGCCAGCTACGGCCTACGGCCGACTTCACCCGTGAACCCTCACCCTTTCGCCTTCGCCAATCGCCTCCGGCTCTTGGAGGCTCAAGCCCTCTCCCATCGGGAGAGGGTTCCGACACGACGCCTGCCTGCACCCGTGCTACCTCCCCTTCATGCGGATCGGAATCGACTTCGGCGGCACCAAGATCGAGGCGGCGGCGCTGGATGCGTCCGGGGCCTTCGCCGCGCGCATTCGTCAGCCCAACCCCGGAACCTATGACGCCGCCATCAACCTCGTCGCCGACCTGATCTGGCGGGTCGAGGCCGAGGTCGGCACCGCGCAATCGGTCGGTCTGGCCATTCCCGGCTCGCCCTCGCCGCGCACCGGCCTGATCCGCAACGCCAACTCCACCTATCTGAACGACCGCCCTCTAGCCGAGGATCTGCAGGCTGCGCTGAACCGCCCGGTGCGGCTGGCCAATGACGCCAACTGTCTGGCCCTGTCCGAGGCCGCCGACGGCGCAGGCGCGGGCGCGGCGAGCCTGTTCGGCGTCATCCTGGGCACCGGCTGCGGCGGCGGACTGGTCATCGACGGCACGCTCGTAGAGGGGGCGCACGCCGTCGCCGCCGAGGTCGGCCACATCTCCCTGCCCTGGCCCTCGGCGGAGGAAGCGCCCGGCCCCGCCTGCTGGTGCGGTCTGAACGGCTGTCTGGAGACATGGATTTCCGGCACCGGCTTCCAGCGCGATCATGAAGCCGCGACCGGCCGGGCGTGGAAGGCGCAGGCCATCGTGGACACCGCCCGCGCGGGCGACGCGCAGTCCGCCGCCGCGTTGGACCGCTACATCGACCGGCTTGGGCGCGGACTGGCCATGGTGATCAATCTGGCCGACCCGGAGGTCTTCGTGCTGGGCGGCGGGATGTCGAACGTGGGCGAGCTTTACGACCGCCTGCCCGCCGTCGTGGCCCGCCATGTCTTCTCCGACCACTGGGACGGGCGGATCGTCCCGGCGAAGTGGGGCGATTCCTCGGGCGTGCGCGGCGCCGCGCGACTGTGGGACGCCTGATCCCCGATTGCCTGATCTCCGATTGATTGGGCCGCACGCCCCGCTATGGTCCGCGCCGAACCGACAGGAGCAGGAAGCATGAGCCAGAGAGTCGTCGCGATCACCGGCGGATACGGCGCCCTTGGCCGGGCGGTCGTCGAGGCGGCGCAGGTGCGCGGCCTGTCGGTCGCCGTCATCGGCCGCACTCCGCCGCTCCAGCCGAACCCCCATGTCTTCGAGATCAACGGCGTCGACCTGACCGACCCTGCTCAGGCCAAGGCCGCAATCGAGGCCGTGGCCGCCCATTTCGGCCGTCTGGACGCCCTGCTGAACATCGCGGGCGGCTTCGTGTGGAGCCCCGTCGAAGGCGACGGCGACGAATTCGACCGGATGCACGCCCTCAACGTCAAGACGACGCTGAACGCCAGCCGCGCCGCCCTGCCCCATCTGAAAGCTTCAAGCGAAGGCCGCATCGTCAACATCGGCGCCAATGGGGCGATCAAGGCCGGGCACGGCATGGGCGCCTACGCCGCGTCCAAGGCCGGGGTCCACCGCCTGACCGAGGCCCTGGCCGAGGAACTGAAGTCGACTTCGGTGACAGTCAACGCCGTCCTGCCCTCCATCATCGACACGGCGGCCAACCGCGCCGACATGCCGGACGCCGATCCGTCGAAATGGGTCGCGCCCGCCGATCTGGCCGCCGTCATCCTGTTCCTGGCCTCGCCCGAGGCGCGGGCGGTGACCGGCGCCCTGATCCCCGTCACGGGCAAGGTCTGATGCGCGCGCGCAGCGTCCTCTACCTGCCCGCCTCGAACGCGCGAGCCGTCGAGAAGGCCCGCACCCTGCCCTGCGACGTGGCGGTGCTTGATCTGGAAGACGCCGTCGCGCCCGAAATGAAGGCCGAGGCCCGCGCAGCCGCCGTCGCGGCGGCGCATGAGGGCGGCTTCGGCCCGCGTCTCGGCGTGCGGATCAACGGTCTGGACACGCCGTGGGGCGCCGACGACCTGAAGGCCCTGAAGAGCGCCCCCGTCGACCTGATCGTCGCGCCCAAGGTCGAGAGCGCGGCCATGGTCCAAGCCCTGTCGGCGGCGCTGCGCCCCGGCGTCGATCTGTGGGCCATGATCGAGACGCCGCGCGCCTTGGTGGAGCTTGGCGACATCGCCGGGGCGGACGGCGCGCTGAGCGGCCTGATGCTGGGCGTCAACGATCTGGCCAAGGATCTGAAGACCGGCCCCGCGCCGGATCGCGAACCGCTGAAACCGTGGCTGGCGGCCGTCGTGGCCCATGCCCGCGCCAACAGTTTGAGCGCCATCGACGGCGTGTTCAACCGCATCAAGGACGAGGCCGGTTTCGCCGCCGAGTGCGCGCAGGGGCGGCTGTACGGCTTCGACGGCAAAAGCCTGATCCATCCCTCGCAAATCGAGGGAGCCAACGCCGCCTTCGGCCCGTCTCCCGCCGAGATCGAATGGGCGCGCAAGGTCGTGGCCGCCTTCGCCGCGCCCGAAGCTGCCAGTCTGGGCGTCATCCGCGTCGAGGGCGAGATGGTGGAGCGGCTGCATCTGCACGCAGCCGAAACGCTTCTGGCCGACCTCACTATCCGCTCATCCCGGCGGAGGCCGGGACCCAGTGAGAGCAACGCGCTCCGCATCCAGCCATAAGGGGGCGCTGGATCAAACCTGTGCGTTTGAAGCCAAAGCACTGGGTCCCGGCCTCCGCCGGGATGAGCGGTCGTGGGGGTGGCGCCTTGTCACCGCAGACCTTAGACAACCCTCATGACCGCACCGCTTCCGCCCCTGTCGAAAATCCGCGCCTGGGTCTGTGCGCCGGGGGTGCTGAAGGTGCCGTTCCTGTCCGCCTTCCTGCCCGATTACGACCTGTCCGCCCTGCCGGGATCGTCGATCGAGGCCGTCCTCGGCTGGGGCATGAAGCCGACGGCGGAAGCCGGGCGACGCTGGGCGGCCAAGCACGGCAAACCCTACATCGCGCTGGAGGACGGCTTCCTGCGCTCGGTCGGGATCGGCGAGAGCGGGGCGACCAGCCTGAGCCTGATCGTCGATGATCTGGGCGTCTATTACGACGCCACCCGGCCCAGTCGGCTGGAGCAACTGATCCAGACCGCCCCAGACTGGTGCGACGCCGCCATGAAGGCCCGCGCGCGCGGTCTGATCGACCGCATCGTCGCCTCCGGCGTGTCCAAGACCAATATGGGCGGGCCGCTCGACGCCGCCCTGCTGAAGCCCGGCCGCCGGGTGCTGATCGTGGACCAGACCTTGGGCGACGCCTCCATCGGCTATGGACTGGCCAGCGAGCAGAGCTTCTCCGACATGCTGGCCACCGCCCGGCGCGACGAGCCGGACGCCCAGCTGATCGTCAAACGCCACCCCGCCGTGGCCGCAGGGCGCAAGCAGGGCTGCATCCCGGCGGACCAGCTTCAGGGCGTCACCCTGATCGACACCGACGTGCGGCCCGCCGATCTGCTGGCGGCGGTGGATGCGGTCTATGTCGTGACCTCGGCGCTGGGGTTCGAGGCCCTGCTGCGCGGCCTGCCGGTACGTTGCTTCGGCGCCCCCTTCTATTCGGGCTGGGGGCTGACGACGGACGCCGTCCAGACCGGCCGGCGCGGCGCCCTGCGTGATCTGGAGCAGGTCGCGGCGGCGGCGCTGATCGCCTACACCCGCTATGTCGATCCCGTCACCGGCCAGCGATGCGAGGCGGAACAGGCGCTGGAACGGCTGATCGCCCTGCGCGACCGCGCCGACCGGCTGGCGGGCGACTGGGCCGCCGTCGGCTTCGCCCCGGCCAAGCGGCCGCCGGTGCGCCGCCTGCTGAACTCGCCCAAGGGCCGCGTCCGCTACTTCTGGCGCTCATCCGCCGCCGTCGCCCATGCACGGGCTACGGGCGGCAGACTGATCTGGTGGGCCGGCAAGGAGACGCCGCAGATCCGCGCCGCCGCCGACGCCTTCGAGGGGCCGGTCGTGCGCATGGAGGACGGCTTCATCCGCTCGCGCGGGCTGGGGTCCGACTTCTTCGGCGCCCTGTCGGTCGCGCTGGACGATCAGGGCGTCTACTACGATCCGACCCGGCCCAGCCGTCTGGAAAGCCTGATCGAGGCGGGCGAGCCTTCGCCGGATCAGGCCGCGCGGGCGGAAGCCCTGCGCGCCCGCGTGGTCGAGGCGGGCCTGTCGAAATACAATCTGAAGGGGGCGGGCGTCCCGGCGCACTGGCAGACCGACAGGCCGATCCTGCTGGTCGTCGGTCAGGTGGAGAACGACCGCTCGATCCTGATGGGCTGCGGGCCAGACTTGCGCACCAACTCCGGCCTGGTGAAGGCGGCGCGGGCGGATCATCCGGATGCCTTCCTCATCTATCGCAACCACCCGGACGTGACGGCGGGCAACCGGCCCGGCCTGCTGGACCATGCGGCGATGGAGGAGGTCGACGCCTCGGCCGACGATCTGGACATCGTGGACTGCCTGAACGCCTGCGACCGGCTGGCGACCCTGACTTCCCTGACCGGATTCGAGGCCCTGATGCGGGGCAAGCCGGTCAGCGTCTATGGCCGTCCCTTCTATGCCGGATGGGGCCTGACCGACGACCGGCTGGCGTTTGATCGCCGCACCCGTCGCGCCAGTCTGCAAAGCCTGATCCACGCCGCCCTGATCGGCTATCCGGTCTATGTCACGCCGGATGGCTGGCCGTGCGAGGCCGAGGATCTGGTCGAGGCCCTGATCGCCGCGCGCGACCATCCCCTGCCCGCCCCGCCGCGCGGCCGCATCAATCGGTGGTGGCGCGGCATAAAGGCCAGTCTCGACCGCAGCCTTCCCCCGGCCTATTGAGGGCGTTCGTCATCGCTACGGACCGAGTCCGGCTCGCGAGGCGCCCGAACTTCGCCGCGAGGCGCTGACATAAGGCTTGTCGAGCGCCGGGGACTCCCTGTTCCCTCATGCAGCGAGGCGCCGCGCGCCGAGCGTTAGGGAACTATACAGTGCAAAAAGCCGTCATCTCCGCCACCAGCCTGTTCACGCCGGAACAGTCGATCTCGAACGAGGAGCTGGTCGGCGCCTACAACGCCTGGGCGGAGAGCTGGAACGCCGCCAACGCCGCGGCCATCGCCGCCGGAGAGGTCGAGGCCAAGACGCCCTCGTCCGAAGCCTTCATCGAAAAGGCCTCGGGCATCAAGGCGCGCTATGTCATGGACAAGTCGGGCATTCTCGACCCCGAGCGGATGCTGCCGCACCTGGCGGCGCGCGGCGACGACGAACTGTCCATCCTGGCCGAAATGGCGGTGAAAGCCGCCGAGGACGCCATCCGGGCCTGGGGCAAGCCGGTCAGCGAGATCGGCGCCGTCATCTGCGCCGCGTCGAACATGCAGCGCCCCTACCCCGCCATGGCCATCGAGGTGCAGCAGGCGCTGGGGATCGAGGGCTTCGCCTTCGACATGAACGTGGCGTGCAGCTCGGCCACCTTCGGCATCAAGACGGCGGCGGACTTCGTGGCCTCCGGCTCGGTCAAGGCCGTGCTGATGGTGAACCCGGAAATCTGCTCGGCGCACCTGAACTTCAAGGATCGCGACAGCCACTTCATCTTCGGCGACGTCGCCACCGCCGTCATCATCGAGGCCGAGGATCAGGCCGGGCCCGGCGGCTGGGATATTCTGGGCACGAAGCTGCAGACCAGCTTCTCCAACAACATCCGCAACAATTTCGGCTTCCTGAACCGCGCCGCCCTGCCTACCGACGGGCATGAGCCGGTGTCGTCGGACGGCCTGACCGACAAGATGTTCGTCCAGCATGGCCGCAAGGTGTTCAAGGAGGTGGTGCCGATGGTCTCGACCATGATCCTGGACCACGCCGCCGAGCTGAAGCTGGACACCCACGGGCTGAAGCGGCTGTGGCTGCACCAGGCCAACATCAACATGAACACCCTGATCGCGCGCAAGGTGCTGGACCGCGAACCGGCGCCCGAAGAGAACGTCATCATCCTGGACGATTACGCCAACACGTCCTCGGCCGGCTCGATCATCGCCTTCCACCTGCACCATGACGGGTTCGCGCCCGGAGAGGCTGGTCTGATCTGCAGTTTCGGTGCAGGTTATTCAGCGGGAACGGTTTTTGTCCGCAAACGCGCCTGAAAAAGGTTAATGCATACCTTTGTTCCGGGACCCCCTTGCACTGTTCGCGTTTTTTTGCAAATCGTATCGCCTTGTCGGGAACCAGGGGGAGGATATGCCCGCATGATTCAGACAGACTTCACATCGCCCTGGGCTGAAAAGCTGAAAGATCCGCTGGCGCACGACGTGGCCACGGTGCTGCAACGCATGGGCGGCGCGGCCCATCAGGATATCGTGGTCGACTGCGTCGCCGCCCTGAAACGCCAGCGCGGCGAGTCCGTGACGCAGGACCTGAAGACCCGCGTCATCGAGGTGTTCGAGCGTTATCGCGACTTCTTCTTCCGCCCCTTCGGCGAAGGCTCGATGCGCTGGGCGCTGAAGGCGGAACCGGCCTGATCCAGCCCTGACGGCAGGACAGCCAACGAAAAGGCCCGCTCTGTCGCCAGAGCGGGCCTTCGTCGTTTCAGGGCGCCAGACCCTGAGGTCGCGACGCCTTAGAAGCGGCGGATGTAGCTGAGCGAGTAGGCGTCAGCTTCGCCGCGATCGTCGCGGAAGTCGCGGCGGGTCCAGTCGGCGCGCACGCCGTTGACGCCGTCCAGGTAGTAGTTGGCGCCGACGCCATAGTTCCAGCTGTCGCCGCCGACCTTGGTGTTGGCGTTGACCAGGTCCTGCTTCAGCTCGGTGTGGCCGTAGCCGCCGCGAGCGAACAGCTCCAGCTTGTCGCCGACCGGGTATTTGCCGACGACGTAACCGGCGGCGTCCCACTCATGCTTGATCTTGCCGTCGACGCCGCCGACGGTGATGTCCTTGTTCTTCACGCCGACACCGACTTCGGTTTCCAGCGCGAAATAGCGGTTCAGGTTGACGCCAAGGCGGCCGCTGACGGCGCCGGTCTGGGCGGCGTCGCCCTCCATATGAGTATAGCCCAGCGAGCCATAGCCACGCGATTCAGGATTCGATTGAGCAAAGGCCGGTGCAGCCAGAACAGACATAGCGGCGGCGGCGAGAAGAACGTTACGCATTATTTCAAACTCCTTGGATGATGTGACTTCTTTGGTCACATGCCCCATCTGACACAGGGATAAATGGCGACGACTGCCTGTGCGTTCCATAGGTCAGATGCGGAACCATCATGAATGTTGCGGAAAATCCACACACACTGTTACATGAACGCCTCAGTAAAGAAGGGCGCGCCCCACAGGAGCGCGCCCTGACAGGCTTTCGTCCGTTTCCGGATCAGAAGCGGCGGACGTAGTTCACCGAATAGACGTCGACCTTGCCTGCATCGTCGCGGAACTCACGGCGGGTCCAGTCGCCGCGCAGGCCGTTCTGGGCGTCGAAGAAATAGTTGGCGCCCGCGCCATAGTTCCAGCTTTCGCCGTCAGCCTTGCGCTCGACGCCGGCCAGTTCAGCCTTCATGCGGGTGGTGCCGTAACCGCCGCGCGCGAACAGTTCGAAGTTCGGCGTCACCGGCACCGTGCCGACCACATAGGCGGCCAGATCATAGTCGTGCTCGATCTTGCCCTTGGCCCCGGCGATGGTGAATTTGTCATCGCGAACGCCGATCGAGCCTTCGCCCTCGACGCCGAGGTAGGGATTGAACCTGGCGCCCAGACGGCCGGTGATCGCGCCCAGGTCGCCATCGGAATGGTCCAGCTGCGAATAACCGAGCGTGCCGTAATAGGTCGGGCCGCCCGGCTGCATCACCTGCGCCGCAGCCGGCAGGGCGAAAGCAGAAAGGGCGGCGGCGGCGAGAATAACTTTACGCATGAGCTTCACTCACTCCTTGTTGCGATGAACAGGACAGGCCTGACCACCTTGCGGAGAAACAAAGCATGGGCGCGAAGCGGCGTTCCCTGTGCTTGATGAAGCTTTCAATGACTGTGCGAGCGGAAGCACACACCGCGTTCCGTCAAGAATGACTATTCCATGACATGAAAAAGGCGGATGATTTCTTGGCCGTCATTTCGTGAGGGACGGCGAAGGGCAGGAAAGAAGCGCGCCCGCCTCACCCTCCCCGTCCCGGGGAGGGTGGCTGAGCCCGACAGGGCGAAGTCGGGTGGGGGCGGCAAGGCTGATCAAGCGCCGAGGGCCGATCACCTGGCCCTCCCCACCCGGTTGCTTCGTAACCACCCTCCCCGGGACGGGGAGGGAAAGGTTGAGCCTCAGCGGTCTTTTTCGCGTTCTTCGCCGGAGCGGGCGGCCAGCGCCGCCTGCGCCGCCGCGAGGCGCGCGATCGGCACGCGGTAGGGCGAGCAGGAGACGTAATCCAGCCCGACCTCTTCGCAGAAGGCGATCGACGAGGGGTCGCCGCCGTGCTCGCCGCAGATGCCCATCTTCATGCCCGGCTTGGCGCCGCGGCCGCGTTCCTCGGCGATGCGGATCAGGTCGCCCACGCCGCTCTGGTCCAGACGGACGAAGGGGTCGTTCTCGAAGATGCCCTTGTCCAGATAGGCCTGCAGGAAGTGGCCGGAATCGTCGCGGCTGATGCCGAAGGTCGTTTGGGTCAGGTCGTTGGTGCCGAAGCTGAAGAACTCGGCGTGTTCGGCCAGATCGGCGGCGCGCAGGGCGGCGCGCGGCAGTTCGACCATGGTGCCGACCAGATATTCCACGCTGTCCCCGGCGTCCGCAAAGACGGCTTTGGCCGTGCGGTCGGTCAGTTCGCGCAGATACTTCATCTCCAGCCCAAGGGCGACCAGCGGGTGCATGATCTCCGGGATCGGGGCGACGCCGGTGGCGGCCTTGACCTGCAGCGCCGCCTCAAGGATGGCGCGGACCTGCATCTCATAGATTTCCGGATAGGCCACGCCCAGACGGCAGCCCCGGTGGCCCAGCATCGGGTTGGTTTCGTGCAGTTCGCGGGCGCGGCGCTTCAGCTTGGCCGCGTCCAGCCCCTGCGTCGTCGCCAGGGCGTCGATGTCGGTGTCGGTGTGCGGGATGAACTCGTGCAGCGGCGGATCCAGCAGGCGGACCGTCACCGGCAGGCCGCTCATGATGGTAAACAGCTCGACGAAGTCGGCCTTCTGGAACGGGGCGATCTTGGCCAGGGCCACGCGGCGGCCCGCCTCGTCGTCGGCCAGGATCATCTCGCGCACGGCGGCGATGCGAGCGTCGTCGAAGAACATGTGCTCGGTGCGCGACAGGCCGATGCCCTCGGCCCCGAAGCCGCGCGCGGTCTTGGCGTCCAACGGGGTTTCAGCGTTGGCGCGGACCTTCAGGCGGCGGATGCCGTCGGCCCAGCCCATCAGGGTCTGGAAGTCGCCCGTCAGTTCCGGCTCGATCATGGCCACGGCGCCGTCCAGCACCTCGCCCTTGCCGCCGTCGATGGTGATGACCTCGCCCGCCTTGAAGGTACGGCCGCGCGCGGTGAAGGTTCCGGCCTTCTCGTCGATCGAGATTTCGCCCGCGCCCGAGACGCAGGGGCGCCCCATGCCGCGCGCCACCACCGCCGCGTGGCTGGTCATGCCGCCGCGCGCCGTGACGATGCCGCGCGCCGCGTGCATGCCGTGGATGTCCTCGGGGCTGGTCTCGTCGCGGACCAGGATGACGGCGTCGCCATTCTGACCCAGACGCTCGGCCTCATCGGCGTCGAAGACGATCTTGCCGGTCGCCGCGCCCGGCGAGGCGGGCAGGCCCGCCGCGACGACAGTGCGCGCCGCCTTGGGGTCCAGCGTCGGGTGCAGCAGTTGGTCCAGCGCCGCCGGTTCGACGCGGCTGACCGCCTCGTCCTGAGAGATAACGCCTTCAGAGGCCAGATCCACGGCGATCTTCAGCGCCGACTTGGCCGTGCGCTTGCCGTTGCGGGTCTGCAGCATCCACAGACGGCCCTGCTCGACCGTGAACTCGATGTCCTGCATGTCGCGGTAGTGGCTTTCCAGCCGCCCCACCACGTCGACGAACTGGGTGAAAACCTCGGGCATGGCCTCTTCCATCGAAGGCGCCGTCTCGCCCATCTCCTCGCGGCCCGCCTTGGTCAGGGACTGCGGCGTGCGGATGCCCGCCACCACGTCCTCGCCCTGAGCGTTGATCAGGAACTCGCCGTACAGCTTGTTCTCGCCGGTCGAGGGGTTGCGGGTGAAGGCGACGCCCGTGGCGCTCGTCTCGCCCATATTGCCGAACACCATCGACTGGACGTTGACGGCCGTACCCCAGCTTTCGGGAATGTCGTGCATGCGGCGATAGAATTTCGCCCGGTCGTTCATCCAGCTTTCGAACACGGCGCCGACCGCGCCCCACAGCTGGGCCTGCGGGTCCTGCGGGAAGGGCTGGCCCAGTTCACGCTCGACCAGAGCCTTATAGTCCGCGACCACCTTCTCCCAGTTCTCGGCGGTCAGTTCGGTGTCGACCGAGACGCCCAGACGATCCTTATGGTCGTCCAGCACCTCTTCAAAATAGTCGTGGCCCAGACCCAGCACCACGTTGGAATACATGGTGATGAAGCGGCGATAGGAATCGAAGGCGAAGCGGCGGTCGCCCGACAGCTTGGCCAGCCCCTCGACCGTCTGGTCGTTCAGGCCCAGGTTCAGGACGGTGTCCATCATGCCCGGCATGGAGGCGCGGGCGCCCGAGCGCACCGACACCAGCAGGGGGTTGGCCGCGTCGCCGAAGGTCTTGCCCACCACGCCCTCGACGTGGGCAAGGGCCGCCTTGACCTGATCGGTCAGGTCGGTCGGATAGGTTTCCTGATTGGCGTAATACCAGGTGCAGACCTCGGTGGTGATGGTGAAGCCGGGGGGCACCGGCAGGCCGAGGGACGACATCTCGGCCAGGTTCGCGCCCTTGCCGCCGAGAAGGTTCTTCATCGACGCGTCGCCGTCAGCGGACCCGCCGCCGAAGCCATACACCCACTTGGTCATTTCGCAGTTCCTGAACCGTGGTCTGTCTGCAGGCTTTGACGCCCGCATGAATGTGGAAGCGCGCGGGGCCTGCTGAGTCCCGCCCGATGCGGGCTTTCACTAGCGCGCTGCACCTGCGAAGGCGAGGCCGCAGGCGTAACAATCCGTGAGAGGATGTATCGATTTGCGCCCCCTGCCCGCCCAACCGCCGCCCAAACCCCGGAGCGGGCGAAGGAAAATGCCCGCTCCTTAATCAGATGCGGGTCTTGCCCTTTTCATCTCCGCTCATCCCGGCGGACGCCGGGACCCAGTGAGTAAGCCAAGCTGAGGCCTGACAGTGGAGCCCGGAGCCTGAAGCCAAAGCACTGGATCCCGGCGTCCGCCGGGAGGAGCGGTTGAAGGGGGCGCGCCCGCGCACACGGCCAGTCTGGCCAAAGAAAAACGCCCGCCGGTTTCCCGACGGGCGTTTTTTCCGACAGCCCTGAGTGGAGGCTCAGGACGGATCTTTTCAGGCGGCGACGGTGATCGCGCCCTCGGCGGGGTCGCGCAAGACATAGCCGCGGCCCCAGACGGTTTCGATGTAGTGCTTGCCGCCGGCGGCCGTCGCCAGCTTCTTGCGCAGCTTGCAGATGAAGACGTCGATGATCTTCAGTTCCGGCTCGTCCATGCCGCCGTACAGGTGGTTCAGGAACATTTCCTTGGTCAGGGTCGTGCCCTTACGCAGGGAGAGCAGCTCCAGCATCTGATATTCCTTGCCGGTCAGATGCACGCGGTGGCCGTTCACCTCGACCGTCTTGGCGTCCAGGTTCACCGCGATCTCGCCGGTGTGGATGATGGCCTGGGCGTGGCCCTTGGAGCGACGGACCACGGCGTGGGTGCGCGCGATCAGCTCGTCCTTGTGGAAGGGCTTGGTCAGATAGTCGTCGGCGCCGCCGCCGAAGGTCTTGACCTTGGTGTCGATCTCATGGCTGCCCGAGAGGATCATCACCGGGGTGTTGATCTTGCCGTTGCGCAGCTGGCGCAGAACCTCAAGCCCGCTCATGTCCGGCAGGTTCAGGTCCAGCAGAATGAGGTCGTAGTCATAGATCTTGCCCAGATCGATGCCTTCCTCACCCAGATCGGTCGTATAGACGTTGAAGCCTTCCGACTTGAGCATCAGTTCGATGCTTTGGGCCGTCGCGTGGTCATCTTCGATCAACAGGACGCGCATTCATGCCCCTCCAGGCAAAGCTTGGGATGGCCGCGTTTGAAAAACGGCCGGGTAACCTTGTTCCAACGTTAACGGGCCAAAACCTTAAGAAGGGTTAACGCATCCCGATATGGAACGCCTAAGCTGATTTGCGAATCGCCGTCCAGAGTCCCGAGTCAAGGATTCGTTAATTTCTGCGGCGGCGCCCTCTCATTCCCCTGTTGACCCCTGACGCGTCTTCCACAGGCGCCGTGCATATGTGGCCGGATCAATGCCGGTCCCGGCCTGGGGAAGCGACCGTTTCTGACGTTTGATAGGACAACATTCCTAACCCGGTCGCCGAACAACGTCATGATGGCGACATCCACAGGATTAACGGGAGGAAGCGCATATCATGGAACCCTATCGCGTGCCGGTGACGGAGGGCGACCGCATCCGGGCGGACGCCGCCCTGGCGCTGGCGGCCCTGGCGCTGGGCGTGCCCATCGCCGAAATGACCCGGCGCGAGCGGGTGCGGCCGCGGGCCTGTCGGGCGCGCTGGTCGGCCATGTATGTGGCGCACGTCTCCTATGGCTGGCCGCTGGAGCGGGTGGCCCACGCCTTCGGCCTGAACCGGGCGACGGCGGGCGCCGCCTGCCGCTGGGCCGAGGATGAGCGCGACCGGCCCGACTACGACGTGCTGATGGACGGGCTGGAGGGGTCGCTGCGGGCGGTGATGGAACTGCCGCTGGTCGATCTGGCGCCCGAGACCGGAGCCCGCCGATGAGCCGCCAGCTGGAACGTGCGCGCAGTCTGCTGCAACGACCCGGCGCCTGGCTGGATCAGGCGGGCGGCGCCTACACCTTGCGCCTCGGCGGCGACCGGCGCAGCCGGGTGGTGCTGACGCTGGACGAGGCCGTCTTCCGCGCCGTGATCGAACAGCCCGGGCTGAAGCGGCGTCAGGGCGGCGGCTGGCTGCCCCGCGCGGCCAACGACCATGCTCCCTCTGCGCTCCCGCCCGGCCGCCCCGGCGTCATCGACGGCGAGCGCGCGGTGATGGAGGCCGACGGCCGCCTGACCACCCGCCGCGCCAATCTGGGCGAGAGCCCGGTTCTGTGGCTGGCCCGGCGCAAGGACCAGTCGGGCCGCCCGTGGCTGACCCCGGCCGAGGTCGCGGCGGGCGAGCGCCTGCGCGCCGAGGCCGAGATCGCGGCCGCCGGTCCGTCGCTGACCATGCGCTGGGACGCCCTGCCGCGCACGGACTCAGGCGGCGGCGCGGCGCGGGTCGAGCCGGGCGACCGCGCCCTGTCGGCCTCTGCGCGGGTCAAGGCGGCGCTGGACGCCTGTGGTCCGCGCCTGCGCGCCATGGTCGAACAGGTCTGCATCCACGGCACCTCGCTGCAACTGGCCGAACAGGCGCTGTGCCTACGCCGCCGACAGGGCAAGACCCTCTTGAAACAGGGACTTCAGGCGCTGGCCGAACACTATGGCCTGATGTGAGGGGGCGGCCGGACGGTTGCGCCCCGGCCGAAAAAGCGCGCCGTCAGGTTTCTGATCCACGATTACTTAAGTATGGCTGACCTATGTCAAAGACGACCCTCCAAGGCCGACGAGAGTATATCTGCATGACGTTCCTCCGCCCCGCCTCGCTTCTTTCTGCTCTGGCGCCCGCCGCCCTGATCGCCGCCTTCGCCGGCGCCGCGACCGCCCAGACCAGCGCCGACGACAAGTGGAGCGTCACGGTCAGCCCCTATGTCTGGGCGACCTCGCTGGACGGCAACATCACCATGGCGGGCCACAAGGCGCCGGTGGACGTGTCCGCCTCGGACGCCTTCGACCAGCTGGAAAGCGTCGTCATGGGCGACATCGAGGTGCGTCGCGGCCGCTGGGCCGGTTTCGTCGACTATCAGTATTCCCGAACCAATGAGGGCGTGTCCCTGATGGGCGTCCCGGCCGAGCTGGGCACCCGTTCGACCACGGTTTCGGCGGGCGTCCTCTATCGCATGGTGGACGATCCGCTGGGCGGCAGCACCGCCTTCGGCGACGCCCGCAGCTTCCGCGTCGAGCCGCTGGTCGGCGCCCGCTGGAGCAAGCTGCGCGCCGATCTGAACACGCCGCTGGGCGCCACGCAGAAGGGCGCCGAATGGACCGACCTGCTGCTGGGCCTGCGGGTCGAGGGCGATGTCTCCGAACACTGGACCCTGCGCGCCCAGGCCGAGGCCGGGGGTCTGGGCGACGACGATCGCCACAGCCTGTCGTGGCAGGCGCTGGCATCATACCGCACGCCGCTGGCGGGGGGCGCCGTCTCGATCAACGCCGGTTATCGCCTGCTGCACCAGAACTATGAGCAGGACGACTTCACTGGCCAGCGCTTCGACTGGAAGGTGACGCGCCACGGCCCGGTGCTGGGCCTGTCGCTGACCTACTGATCCCTTTCCTGACGATCCCCCCATCCCAAGGAGACGACATGCGTAACGGAATGAAGAAGGGCGTCGCCGCCCTGGCCGCCGCCTTCATGATGGCCGTTCCGGCGGCCGAGGCGTGCACGCGCCTTGTCTACCACGGCCACGACGGCGCGGTGATCACGGCCCGGTCGATGGACTGGAAGGACGAGATCATGACCAACCTCTGGATCTTTCCGCGCGGCATGGCGCGGGACGGGTCCGGCGGTCCCAACTCCCTGACCTGGACGTCCAAATACGGCAGCGTCATCGCCAGCGGCTATGACATCTCGACCGTCGACGGCGTGAACGAAATGGGTCTGGTCGCCAACGTCCTGTGGCTGGTCGAGTCGCAATACCCGACCTATGACCCGAACAAGCCCGCCCTCAGCATCGCCGCCTGGGCGCAGTACGCGCTGGACAACTACGCCACCGTGGCCGAGGCCGTCGAAGGTCTGCGCGACGAGCCCTTCGTTCTGGTCAGCGACAATGTCCCGGGTCAGGAACGCCTGACCACCCTGCACCTGTCCCTGTCGGACAGCAGCGGCGACAGCGCCATCTTCGAATACATCGACGGCAAGCTGGTCGTGCACCACAGCCGCGACTATCAGGTGATGACCAACTCGCCGACCTTCGACCAGCAGCTGGCGCTGAACACCTATTGGCAGGGCATCGGCGGCACGGTCATGCTGCCGGGCACCAACCGGGCGGCCGACCGCTATGCGCGGGCCTCCTTCTACGCCAACGCCATTCCCAAGTTCGAAGATCAGAACATGGCCGTGGCCAGCGTGTTCAGCGTGATCCGCAACGTCTCGGTGCCGTTCGGCATTTCGACCCCGGACCAGCCGAACATCTCCTCGACCCGCTGGCGGACGGTCGTGGATCACAAGCGCAAGCTGTACTTCTTCGAGTCGGCCCTGACGCCGAACACCTTCTGGGTGGACCTGAAGAAGATCGACTTCTCGGCGCGCGCCCCGGTCAAGCGGCTGGAGCTGGGCGAAAACCAGATCAACACCCACGCCGGCGACGCCACCGCCAAATTCACCAACGCGCGGGCCTTCCCCTTCCTGGGCCCGCAGGAATAGGCCGAACGCAGCGCCTCTCCCTCCCCGTCCCGGGGAGGGTGGTCGCGATAGCGACCGGGTGGGGAGGGCTTGACCCGAGGATCCAGCCTTGCAGTCCGCGCAACGGTGCGTGAATAGCCTGGCCGCCCCCACCCGGCCTCGCCTTTCAGGCTCAGCCACCCTCCCCGGGACGGGGAGGGAGAGGCGTGCCGTTCTTTTCTCGCGTCAGCCTGCGGCCAGCGCGGCGGCCTCGCGGATGCGGCCGACCATGCTGTTCAAACCGTTGGCGCGCTGGCGCGTCAGGGCCGAGGGCAGGCCCAGCCGATCCAGAGCGGCCTTGGCGTCGAACGCCAGAATCTCATCCGGCAGACGCCCCGAATAGAGCCGCAGCAACAGGGCGATATTGCCCTTCGACAGGGCGCTGTCGCTGTCGGCGTCGAAGAACAGCCGCCCGCCCTCGGGCCGCAGGGACAGCCACACCTGAGCGGCGCAGCCCGGCACCTTGTTCGCCTCGATCCGCGCCGGTTCCGGCAGGGGCGGCAGGTCCTTGCCCAGATCGATGACGTATTCGATCCGGCCTTCCCAGTCGCCCAGCAGGTCGAATTCCTCGACCAGTTCGGCCAGTGTCTCGTCGATGGAGCGGTCGGGGATGGCGTGCGCTGCGGTCATGGCGGGCGACATAGGCCCCCGCAGCCGCGATCACAACCGCCGCCGCGCAAGGCCCCACGCTCGCCCCACACGCCCCCCGCACTCCCCTCACAGGCGAGCGGTCTAGGGCGGACGGGCGACGCAGCCTAGATTGAAGTCTCCGATCCACCCCTTGCCGAACAGGCAGCCTTGAAGCCTCGCGCCGCCCTGCTTGACCCCATCCGCCGCCCCGAGGCCCACGACGCCGGGGACGGCGCCGCCGTGGCCGCATGGCACGCGGCCTGGGCGGCGGCGGTCGGCGCGACCGCCCTGACGGCCGCCTTCAGCGCGGGCGGCGGCCTGTTGCTGGCGCTGGCGGTCATGGCGGCGCCGGGGCTGGCGGGACTGGCGCTGCTGCGGCGCGACGACGATGAGGCGCGCTCGGCCCTGATGGTGATGTGGGCGCTGTCGGCCCTGACGGCGGCGACGCTCAGCGGCGGCGCGGGCGGCCCCCTGCCCGGCTTCATCTTTGCGCCGCTGGCCGCCGGTCTGGCGCTGGGCGGACGGCGCCGGGTGCAGGTTTCGGCCGTCGCCGTCGTCGGCGCGGCGGCGGCGGGCCTGTTGTCCGGCTGGCTGCTGGGCCCGCCCGCATCCGCGCCCCTGACCGCCGGCGTCTCCATGCTGGCCAGTGCAGCGGCGGCCTGTCTCGCCCTGATGCTGGGCGCGCGGCGCGCGGCGCGGCGGCTGAACGCGGCGCAGGTCGATGTCGCAGGCATAGAGACTTTGCTGGCCGGACAGCCCGGCCTGACGCTGCTGCTGGATGCAGACGGCGCGGCGCCCGGCTATCGCGCCCGGGCCGCCTATGGCGCGGCGCCCGCCGCCCTGCCCGTCGACCTTCTGTTCGGCGAAGGCCTGCTGGCGGCGGTGGACGAGGCCGACCACGCCGCCGTCCTGACCGCCCTGACGCGCGCCCGCAACGGCGCCGAGGCGCAGGTCCGCTTCACCCCGCGTCTGGCGCTGGACCGGCGCATCCTGCTGGTCGCGCGCAGGCTGGACGGCCCCGGGACGGCCGACGGGTCGCGCCTGATCGTTCAGGCGCTGGACGCCACCCTGCAACACGCGCGCGAGGCCGAACTGGACGCCGCCCGCGCCGAGGCCGAGGCCCAGAGCGCCGGCAAGACCCGTTTTCTGGCCCATATGAGCCATGAGCTGCGCACGCCCCTGAACGCCGTCATCGGCTTCTCGGACGCCATGCGGCAGGAGCTGTTCGGCCCCGTCCCGCCGCGCTACGCCGACTACGCCCGCTCGATCCATGAGGCGGGCGGGCATCTGCTGGACCTGATCAACGACGTGCTGGACGTCAGCCGCATCGAGGCCGACCGCTATCAACTGTCGCTGGAGCGTTTCGACGCGCGCGAGCCGGTGCTGGCGGCGCTGGCGCTGGTGCGCATTCAGGCCGACGACAAGGGCGTCGAACTGGCCGCCGTCCTGCCGCCCGAGGCCCTGAGCGTCCGCGCCGACCGCCGCGCGCTTAAGCAGATGACGCTGAACCTGCTGGCCAATGCGGTGAAGTTCACCCCGTCCGGCGGAACCGTCACCGTCTCGGTGCAGGCGGCCGACGACGCGCTGGAGGTGACGGTGGCCGACACCGGCGTCGGCATCCCGGCCGAGGATCTGGCCCGTCTGGGCCGCCCCTATGAGCAGGCGGGCGACGCCGAACAGCGGGCGCAGGGGTCGGGGCTGGGGCTGGCGCTGGTCCGCGCCCTGGCCGGACTGCACGGCGGGACGCTGACGCTGGACAGCACCCCGGGCGTCGGCACAGCGGCGACGGTGCGCCTGCCGCTTGAGACGCTGGACGCCTGACGCCTCAGACCTTCGAGGCGGCCAGCTTCAGCCCGAAGCCGATGAAGACCACGCCCACCACCCGGTCCATCGTCCGCACCACGGCCGGACGGCGCAGGAACCGGCCCAGCGGCGCCGTCGCCAGAATCAGCCCTGCGAACCAGACGATGGTCAGCGCCACATGCACCCCGACCAGAAAGAAGGTGAAGGCCGCGACGTTGGCCCCGTGCGGCACGAACTGGGGCAGGAAGGTCACGTAGAAGACGCCGACCTTGGGGTTCAGCAGATTGGTCAGCAGGCCGCGCCGAAAGGCGACCGGACCGCTGGGCGGCAAGGCGGCGCCCGCCTCGCCCAGGCTCCTGCGCGGCTTGAACAGCATCTGCGCGCCCAGCCAGACCAGATAGGCCGCCCCCGCCCACTTCACCACCGTATAGGCCAGCTCCGACACCCGCAGCAGCGCCCCGAATCCCAGCGACACCGCCGCGCCCCAGACCAGACAGCCCAGCAGGATGCCCGCCCCGGCGAAGACGGCCGAACGCCCGCCCTCGGCCGCCGCCGATCTCAGCACCATGGCGGTGTCCACCCCCGGCGTGATGGTCAGCAGGGTGATGGCGACCAGAAAGGCGGCGAACAGGGTGGGATCAAACATGGGCGAGGCGCTGGGATACTGTGGCGAAACAGCCGGCACTGGAACACGCCGCCCGCCCCTGCCGCAACCGCCAAACTGGACGGCGGCGCCGCGCCCGGCATAGGAAAGACGCCTCCGGCCCAACGAGGATGCTCATGGACGAAACCGCCTATCGCACCGCCCTGCGCGCCACGCTCGACGCCCACGACGGCCCGGCGCTGGAGCGTATCGGCGCCCTGCTGACCGCCCTGCCCGAGGCGGCGCGCGAAATCCACGTCGTCGTCTTTCCCGATCAGGACGGCGAAGGCGCCTTCAGCGTCCACGTCAGTCTGGACGGTCCCGACCTCTACGTTCTGAACAAGGCGATCGAGCCGCACCGCACCCTGTTCGAGGTCATCCACGGCGAGGAAGGCTTCGAGCCCGACCTGCCCATGTTCGGACGCGATCCCGGCTTCAGCGTTCAGGACGCCATCGTCGATACGGCCGCCGACTGGATCGAGGCCCTGTGGCCCCGCGCCGGACGCGCGCCCGTCCCCGTCATGATCTACGGCGACGAGGATTACGGCCCCTCTACCCCGCGTCGGCTGGAGCCCTAGACCGGCCCCATCGCCAGAAAGGCGCGGGCGGCGGCGAAGTCGCCCGCCTCGAACCGGGCGGTCGCCACGCTGTCGTCGCGGAACAGGAACTCGATCAGAAAGGGCTCGCGCGGGTCCAGCGCCGCCAGAGCCTCGGCCGCGCTGTCGGGAAAGCGCCAGACCTCGCCCGCCCGCGCCCCGGACGCCAGAAGGTCGCGCGGCGCCAGATCGGACCCGGCGGCGAAGACGGCCCGGCGCGCAGCCTCGGGCGGCAGGCCGTCCCCCGCCAGCCACGGCCGGGGCGAGCGCGCCGCATCGCGCATGACGATGCGC
Source organism: Brevundimonas diminuta (assembly GCF_039673845.1). GTDB lineage: Bacteria > Pseudomonadota > Alphaproteobacteria > Caulobacterales > Caulobacteraceae > Brevundimonas > Brevundimonas diminuta_E. The sequence goes on from NZ_JBDJMK010000007.1 coordinate 130,653, forward strand.
GCGGCATAGGGTCGGGGCTTGCCGACGAAGGAGACGACCGCCGCCGGATGCGCGTCCTGCGGCGCCCGGCCAGTCAGGCCGAACCGCACGGGCGAGGCGCCGGTCGCCCCGTCCTGAAACAGGCGCCAGCCGTCGCGGGCGCTCTCGAAACGGTCGGCGCTCCAGTCGGCCTTGTCGCCGGGGAAGTTGATCCGCGCCGCCCGCGACCAGCCGGCGAAGGCGTGGCGCACCCGCGTCTTGACCTGATTCAGCTCGGCGTCGTTGCAGGGAGTGGCCTCGGCCCGCGCCGTGGCCCGCGCGGCCGTGGCGGCCAGTTCGGTCGCCGGGCGTCCGGCGCGCAGGGCCGCGCCGCGCGCCTGAAGGGTCGCCGCCTCCAGCGCCTGGGTCAGGCGCGGCTCGAACAGGCGGCACTTGTCCTGCGCCGCCCGCACGAAGGCGCGCTCATAATAGACGTCGCCAGCAGCGGTCGCCGTCCCCGCCGCGAGGGTCAGGGCGACGATCGCGGCCAGCGTTCTGCTGACTATGCGGGGCGACGGCGCTATCTTCATGGCTCCACCCTAGCCGCCGCCGGTTCCGGGTCCGTGTCCAAACAGGGTGAACCAATTGCTTCTTTCCACTGACGTCTGGGTCGGCGCCCTGATCCGCCGCGCCGAGCTTGAGGGCGCCAACGCCGTGGTGGTGAAGAAGGGCGACGCCCGCGCCGGGGCCGTCATCGTCAAGGCCTATGACACCGCTGCCCGCACCGCCCGCCTGTGGACCGAGGCGACCGGCCAGGACGGCGAGCCCTTATGGATCCAGCCCGTCGCCAGCGAGTTCGAGAGCGAACTGGACGCCTATCTGGACCGCCAGCGCCGCTACGACCCCGACCTCTGGATCATCGAGATCGAGGACCGGCAGGGACGGCATTTCCTGACCGAAAAAACACAGGGCTGATCGTTCAACCCTCTCCCGATGGGAGAGGGCTTGAGGCTCGGAGAGCGGCATTGGGTAGCAAACACACCTAAAGCCCAAAACAGATAAGGGCACCGTCTTGGAGGTCGCATCTATGGGGCGGTCTGAAGTTTTGACACAGCCATTTTCAGCTTGAGCGGACCCTTCATCGGGCCTAGCGACGAGCACCATGAAGGAACAATGGCTGAAGAAAGCGCTGATCAGCGAGTACGCGAAGCTGCTGGGTGAACTGCAGCGTATTGAGAAGCCACCGAAGTATGAAACGCGCCTCAAGCCGGATAGGGACCGGTTTCTAGCCGAGGCGCCTCAGAGAGAGGCTAGGCGGCAACAAATCCACGAAGGCTTGCCTCACATCGCCTACGTGATCCGCATGTTCGAGCCGGAGTGGGATGACACGACGGTGAAGCCGATTAGGCCGCGTGCAGCCAACACCGGCTTGCCGCCTGAGGGTATCGGCGGCGCGGCGATGGATATCTTAAGAGAGGCATCTGGACCGCTTACCATCGCCGAAATTGTGGACCTGATAGCGGACAAGAACGGTTTCGTTCTCGATACCGTCGATCTCCGTCAAAAGTATCACACGGCCGTCAACAACCAGATCAAGAAGACATACCAGCCCTTCGTCCGTCGGATTCCCGGCAAACCGGATCAGTTCATCGCGCACATAGATTAGTGGCGCACTCGCTTCAACGTACGCGTCGGCAGAGGCTCCCAGCGCGCGATCACCTCGTTCCGAAGTCGTTCACGCAACGCCTTCAGTTCGGTAGCCGAGGGAGTGGCGACGCGCCGCGCGATATTCAACGGACTGGCGGTCCAACTGAGAATGTCAGCCTCATAGTCGCGCACGTAGGCGCTTTGTTTATAGCCGATCACGACCTCGCGCTTCAGCCACTCAGAAAGGCTATCCTCGGTCCGCCCACGATCGTCAGTCACAACAAAGTCCGCGCTGCCCCAGGCCTTGGCGAAGTGCAATGCGAGCAGCGATTGTCGCAAACTGGTGCCTTCTGAACTGCCGGTCATGTGCTCGGTCAGACGAGTTCGAAGGCCGTAGGTCTCACCCGTATAAACATGTTGGCAGCCGCCGCGCGTCCAAAGAGGGCGCCCAGGGCTCTCTATGAAGCCAATTTGGCTGAGCATCCGTTCTGTGTCCTTCAACAGGACCACGTACACTCCGGGTCGATCCGGAACGGTCGCAGGCGTCTCGATAAAAGTGGCTGCATCGATGAAGTGGAAGTCGTCTTGCCAGTTCTTGCTATTGCGAGACGAGCGCAGAGGCCCGCTGTGAACCTGCTTTCCATTTGCCAGCCTGGCGTTGTCCCGCTCCTCGCGCGTAGGAGGGCGCCATCCTGCAATGTCACCTTCTTTGGTGACATAGGAGCACAGTCGCTTTCGTCCCTGAAAGTAGCCAGCCAACTCTGACCGCCCAGGTCGGCTCATAGCCGACATCAGACTGCCCGCACGCTGTTTCTTCTTCCCCTTCGCCCGGCCAAACTCGACGCGCCATCCGGCCTCGGCCGTGTAAAAATCGAAGTAGTTCTGGGTGATATGACGGTAATTGTTCTCGGCGGACCGGATCGTTCGGATCAGGCTTTCAGCGCCATTCGTGCAGGCCTCCGGTGTCGCGTAGGAGACGGAATGGTTCACTTGGAACAGCTTCCATTTCCCGCGAAATCGATTCCAGCTGGCTGCCTTGTCAGTGAACAAGACGGCGTCGTTCGCAAGCACTTTTTCGATTTGGGTGCGCGGATGGCTTTCGTGTTTTGCCACCCAAGTCAGGATAGGGCCGTCACGGGACTTACAGACAACGGCGTGCATCGTTCTATCAGCAGCCCGGTAGGGAAATTTCCGATGGTCTTCCCGTTCCTTTTTCAGGTTCTTCGGACGGATGAAGCCACCGAATTCTCCACCGTCGATCTCGACCTCGCCCGTCAGGATACGTGACTGGGCAAACTTAGAAATCGCATCACGGAACTTGTGAAACCATGTGAAAACTGTCTTGTAATGTACTCCCATGCAGTCGGCCATACTTGTCGCGCTGAGACCGTCTGCCTCTTCACAAAAGCGCGCAATCATGAAGATGATTTTATCGTACGGAAGTTTTCTGTACGCCCAGAACGTTCCAGACGTCGGTGAGAACTGGTGACTGCACCTCTTGCACTTATAGAGATCGCGGGTCTTGAACGTATATACTGCATCGCAGCTGCATTTGGGGCACGCGGGACGGCCATTCGTATCGGAAAAGCGCATCCGCACGAACAGTTCTCGCGCCGCCACGGGGTCGCGCGGCGCGTTGAACGGCGTCAAGGCTTTCGCCTGGCCAATCTCCGACACCGCCTGAGACAATCACCTTCCCGCTACAAAAGTCGCATATGTGCGATTTTGTAGCTTCTCGATGATGGTGCCGGTCAAGACTTTTATCGCATATATGCGATATCAACCTCTGACATGTGGCGCAAAAGTCGCATTTTCGATGCGTTTAGAGGTGGTTTGTCTTGTCAGATGATGAGGATTGACTAGGCTACCGACATGCCGGTTCAGACGCTGACGCCCTCGTCCAACACTCCATTGACCGACGCTCAATGGCGCGATCTCGCCAAGGGCATGTTGAAAGCGGAATTGAAGCGACAGAATTTGACGTACGCAGAACTGTCCGATCGCCTAGCCGCTCTGGGTGTAGATGAGAGCGAAGCCAGCATCCGAAACAAGATCAGTCGCGGGTCCTTCTCTTTTGTTTTTGCGCTTCAGGCCACCAAAGCCATAGGCCTCGATCTAATCGCGTTCCGGCCTGACGTCAGCTATGTGGTTCAGCCGCCCTCTGAGCTGTTTCATCAAAGATAAAGCCGTAGCGCTTGATCATCTCACGATGGAGGACCTTTCCGGTCCTGCTTCGCAGCCTCTCCTGAAAGCCAACATCTATTCGGCCTGCGCTGGCCCCAGGGCCTCGATGATCAGACAGGTCGAGATTGTGCCCTGCCAGCATCGCGACAGCAGGTTGTCGGTTCCACGACGCGGGCCCTCTAGGTCGGCGATCTTGCGCTCGACCTCGGTCAGATGCGCGCGCGTCAGTTCGTCCACTGTGGCGCACGACTGATCGCGGCGGTCCGCCAAGGCCAGCAGATCGCGCACCTGTTCGATGGCGAAGTGCAGATCGCGGACGCGGCACCCTGCGTACGCGCCCCTCCTGACGTGGAATATCCAGGGTTGCGCCTGAGTAGGCGAGGGGTACATGTCCCAACGCACGGCTTTCATTGATTCGCGTTCTTCCAGGGGGATTTGTGGCGGACCTCGTTCTTAGATCATCCAACCTCGATAATCTCGTCGCCGGTCCCCTCACCGCGCGCTGGAACGCCGCCGGCACGCGGATCCTTCGCTACTACATCGACCTGCGCCATTCGAAGATGAACCTGCATCGGGAGCTCAGCGCGCCGGAGAGGTTCATTCTCCAGAGCAAGGTCGACGCCCTCCTCGCCGCCTGGGACGAGAAGTGGGAGCAGCATCAGATCAAGGCCCTGCTGCAGTCCGGCAAGGAGTCGGCGGACGAGATGACGGCGGACGCCCTTCAGCGGCTCGACAGCCTGGGCCTCATCCTGGCCCACACTCTCTCGGTCAATGACGCTGTCGACTGGGAGGCGCTGAAGGACCGTAGCGCCTATCCCATGCCTCTGCGCTTCCCGCAGGCCAAGCCCGTCTTCACCCCTTTCCCCGCCCCGACCTTCACGGCGCCGACCATCTCTTTCTGGAGCCGTTTGATCGGCAAGGCAGAGCGCATCCGCGAAGAGGCAGCCGGCAAGCATCGCGAAGCTGTGGCCGCCTGGGAGGCCCAGGAAGCGCTCGGCCGCGCCCGCCACGCCGCCGAGGTCGGTCACTGGCAGAAGGCCGAGAAGGACTTCTGGGACGAGCACGAGGTCGCCAACAACGCCTTCCTCGCCGAACAGGCCGAAGCCAACGCCAAGGTCGACGCCCTGCGCATGTCGGTGTCAGCGGGCGACCCCGAAGCGGTGGTCGAACACGCCAGCCTCGTTCTGGAGGCCTCCGACTACGACGGTCTTTTCGAGAAGTCCTACGAAGTCCAGTACCGGCCTGAGGATCGCCTGCTGCTCGTCAGCTACGATCTGCCCGCGCCGGACGCCCTGCCGGGCGTGAAAAACGTGCGGTTCGTCAAGGCCACCGGAGAAATGAAGGAGACCCTGATCTCCGAACGCGATCGCAAGGGCAATTTCGAAAGCGTCGCCTATCAGATCTGCCTGCGCACGCTGCACGAGCTGTTCGAAGCGGACGTCGACCACAATATCGATCGCATCCTCTTCAACGGCCAGGTCGAGTACGTCGACCCCCGCACCGGTCAGGAAGCCCGCGCCTGCCTGCTGTCGGTCCTGGTCGATCGCGCCAGCCTCGAGGCGATCGATCTCGCCCGTGTCGATCCCAAGGCCTGCTTCAAGAGCCTCAAGGGCGTATCCGCGGCCAGCCTGGCCTCGCTGACCGCCGTGCCGCCTGTCATGGAGATGGACCGCGAAGACCGTCGCTTCATCGAGGGCCGGGACGTCGCGCAGACCCTTGATGAAGGCACGAACCTCGCCAGCATGTCGTGGGAGGACTTCGAGCATCTGGTCCGCGAACTCTTCGAGGAGGAATTCCGCTCGCGCGGCGGCGAGGTCAAGGTCACGCGCTCCAGCAGCGACGGCGGCGTGGACGCCGTCGCCTTCGATCCCGACCCCATCAGCGGCGGCAAGATCGTTATCCAGGCCAAACGCTATACCCGCACGGTCGGCGTCGCGGCGGTGCGCGATCTCTATGGCACGGTCATGAACGAAGGCGCCTCCAAGGGGATTCTAGTCACGACCGCGGACTATGGGCCCGACGCCTATCAGTTCGCCAACGGCAAGCCTCTCACCCTGCTGAACGGGGCCAACCTCCTGCACCTGATGGACAAGCACGGCCGCCGCGCCCGGATCGACCTTCGCGAAGCCAGACAGGCGGCGTCCTGAGGCGCGGCAACACCCTGCTAAGCAGCCGCCCCTGTTGATGACAACTGGAAGGACGAAAAGGCCTGATCGAATTGGTGCGATTTGATTGAACGCCGAACGGATAGAGCCCTGGCCGAAGGCGGATATTGGATGCTCCCTGTAGTCCTAGCGCGGCAACGCCTTCAGGAGACTGGCCTTCAGCATCGCATCGGGCCCCAAAAGCGGCTTCGGCGGCTGGGTCTCGGTCAGCCCCAGCATGTTCGCTACCGCGTATATCAGTCGAAGACTGCCGTGGGCGCGGAACAGGTTCCACATGCCGGCGAAGGCGGCGTCGCATCGGTCCGCTTCCTCGCGATCGCCTCTGACAGCCGCCGCCGCGAGCGCGGCGGCTTGTTCAGGAAACAGCCCGCCAGCCACGCTGTACCAGCAGTCGGCGCCCGCCAGCAGCGCTGCCTTGCAGCCCCAGTCGCCGCTGTAGCCGACGGACAGGCTCGGCGCCGCCCACCTCGATGCGCCGGGCCAACCGCTGCAGGTCAGGCGCAATGACCTCGCCTTCGGGCGTCATCGGGGTGATGGGAAAGGCTGAAAGGCCCGAAAACAGCGCCATGCTTCTGCTCCAGAATATCGCCCCAGTGAGGCCCGACGCAGCGGTCGACTCAAATCAGGCTTGGCTTCAGTCTGTGACGGACGGTCGGTCAGTCTGCGCGTTGAAGGAGAAAACTGCTCGCCTGCAGCGACGGACTGAGACGCTTCAACCCAGCGATCAGGTCGTCGCCCGCCTGCAGCAGGGCGGGTATCGGCATGGGGTCCAGGCGCTCAAGGATGAACCACATGGCGGTGCTGTCGTCGGTGATCCGCGTCCGTACCCCCTGCCGCCAGTTCCATCGCCGGCAGGTCGCACCGTGATCATCGCGCCAGATGACCTCGCCGGGATCAATCATCTCGGTCTTCGGTTCGCCGTTCTGGGCCGTGTCGAAGGCCTCGCCGCCCTGGGCGACGACCAGCCTGGGCGTCCCGGCGTAGGCGTCCGCATCCTCGCCGCCGATCGGAAGGGCGTACCGAAGGCTGATCGCATTGTAGAGATCGACGACGGCGTTCACCGGCGGCAGGGTCCCATCCCGCTGCGCCCGCTTACGCAAGGCCTCAACCGAGCATGGCGACCGCTGCGGCTTGGCGCCGAAGGCGCGGTAGGCGTCCCGCCAGGCGTCCAGATGCGCCTCAGCCCACTCAGGCTCCTGCGCCTCACACGCTAGCTGCAACTGTTCTGCGCCATACGGATCGCTCGGCCCATTGCGCGCACAAGTGACAAGGATGCTGAGCGCCGCGAAGTCCGGGCGCAGGGCGTAGATTTCCGGGGTGATGACGGGCGGATTCATGGTGACCTCGATGTTCTGAAATGGCGTCAGGCGAAGACGCCGCGCACCAGGACCACGGCGATGACGGTCATCATCAGGCCCGTGACGACATCCAGCACGCGCCAGGCGAGCGGGCGTGCGAAGAGCGGCGCCAGAAAGCGCGCGCCAAAGCCGATGGACGCGAACCAGACAGCGGCGAAGGTCGAGGCGCCGATGATGAAAAACAGGCGCTGGCTCTCGGGCAGGCTGGACCCGACGGCCCCCATCAACATGACGGTGTCGATATAGACATGCGGGTTCAGCAGGGTGAAGGCGGCGGTGGCCGCCAGCGCCGCCCCGAGCGACAGACCTGCGCCGTCCTGAACGACCAGAGCCTCCGAGCGCATTGCCCGCCGAAAGGCCCCTACGGCGTACCAGGTCAGGAAGGCGGCGCCGACGAGGCTCAACGCCGCCGATAGACCGGGAACCGCCGCCAGCAACCGGCCTAGACCATTCACGCCGGCGATGACGAGAACGGAATCCGCCACGGCGCAGAACAGGACGACCGGCAGGACATATTCGCGCCGCAGCCCCTGCCGCAGCACGAACATGTTCTGGGCGCCGATGGAGACGATCAGGCTGGCCGACAGTGCGAAACCCTTCGCCAGGGACGGAAGAATGGAAACGATCATGGGGTGCTGATCGCATGGCGCGGGATCGTAGCCGAACTAATCCTACTTATGCTAGATTAGCTATCCTAATGTTAGACTATCCCGCCCTCGCGGCCCTTGCCGCCGTCATCCGCACCGGCTCCTTCGATGCGGCCGCCGAAGCCCTGTCGGTCACGCCCTCGGCCGTGTCCCAGCGCGTGAAAGGATTGGAGGAGCGGTTAGGTCTGCCCTTGGTCATTCGCGCGACGCCGTGCCGACCGACCGAGGCAGGGGCGCGGCTGGCAGCCCACTTCGATCAGGTGGCTCTTCTGGAGCACGACATGATGGCGGGCGATCCCGTCTGGGCCGCCGCGTTCGGCGGCGCGCGCCCGACCTTGAAGATCGCCCTCAACGCCGACAGCCTCGGCACCTGGTTCCCTGGCGCGGCCGCCCGCTTCGCCGCCGCCCAGCCGAACACCCTGTCCCTGGTGCTCGACGACGAGGCCGACACCGCAGAGCGCCTGCGCGCAGGCGAGGTGATCGCCGCCGTGACCACAGCGGGAAAGGCCGTCGCAGGATGCCGCACCCTGCCGCTGGGGTCGCTTCGCTACTTGGCCGCCGCGACGCCGGACTATCGCGATCGCTATTTCCCGAGCGGCGTGACGACGGCGCGGCTGACGGAGGCGCCGGTGCTCCGCTTCAGCCCCCGTGATAGGCTGCAACTCCAGTGGACTGAAAAGGTCGTTGGAAGTCCGGTCGAAGGGTCGACCCACTGGGTGCCGTCCACCCAGGGGTTTCTGGATTTCACTCTGGCTGGCGTCGCCTGGTCCCTGACGCCGGAACGCCTTGCCGCTCCGTTGATCGCGTCAGGCCGTCTGGTCGATCTTGCCCCCGGCATCATCGTCGACGTACCACTTTTCTGGCAGCACCTACGCATCACCACACGCCTGATCGAAGACCTGACCAAGGCGGTTCGCGCTGGGGCGGCCGACTGGCTGCAAACCGCCTGACGTCAATGCGCCACGAGCGGTCATTGCAGACCGTCCCGAAAGGCGACATTCAGTGACCGCGATTAGTGCCTGCTCCTCAGACTGGCGATAAGGTCGTCGATCGACCCGTTAAGGACCTTGTGTCCCGCCGGACCGCGCGGGAAAAGCGGGGATGGATTTGGACAAGCGCGCTTCGAGCATTCTGCTGAATACGTACTGGTCGCCGAGCGGTTGGCGACGAGATCCGGCCGTTGCGCCCGATGATTTCACCTATGCCAGATCACAAGGTCTGATGTTTGATCCTGTCCGGCTGTCCCACGAACAAGCCATTCACACATCCCTGAAGGCGGCTAGCACGCTGAGCCAGGCGGAGGTTGCCGACGCCTTCGTCGCGAGCCTTGGATCAAGGCGTCTGGATCTACGCTCCGGCCTTGGAAGCTATGCGGTAGTCCGCCATTTGCGAGAGCACAGGATGTCCGCGCAGAATAGTCCGAGCTGTGCTTACTGCGGAGAGTATGACCATGACAAAACCGATCTCGACCTTAACATCCTGAGTTTCGAGCGCATCAAATGGGGCGGAATCCGCCACACCCAGCCCACTTACATTGCTTTCGATCTCGACACGCTTCGAAAGACCTCACGCCCGTCGCCTGAGCCGAGGGATTTCGCCATCCTCAAATCGATCATCGAGGTAGCGGCGTCCATGACAGCCGCTGCGCGACTGAGTGACCTGGACAAGGCGCTGGCAAAAGTCCTGCCATCGAACAGCGCGGAGCGCAGGATTCTGATCGGAATCTTAGGCTACGCTGGGATCCTTATCGATCCCTCACGACCTGATTTCCGGCGGCAGTTTGTGCCTTGTGACAAGCGGGAGCAAACGCCGTGGCACAAGAATGATTGGCCATACCCGGTCCAATGGTGGGTTGGTTCGCATGGGGTTCAAAAGGCTGCCGTGGCTGACTGGTTTCCGCGATTAGGAGAATTCTAAATCTACCTCCGCGATCTCAGGGGAAATGCCCGTTTCCCGCTCTAGCTGAAGCCGAGGCCGCCTGCTGTCGGGATGCTTGGCCAAGGTCCGGTTTCAGGCAGGAGGCCTACGATACAAACCAACTTTGGGTAGATTTACGGTATCGATAGACGGCGACGTTCGGAGGCCTTGATGAAAGCGTTGATTTTCGCCGTTCTGCTCGCTGGGCATCCGGATGTCGGTCAGTCCGATATCGCGATCCAATTCTGCCCGAAGGCGCAGGTGCGCCCCTATCCCCTTGATGCCGACGGCCGTCAGCAGGGCCTTCTGCTCCAGGCCTTCACTATCGTGAACCGCAGCCCGCATGACGTAGACATCCAACGGGTTGACCTGTCCTTATTGGACGAAGGTCAGGTCATCGACACGCGCATCCTGGACAGGCGGCAGATTAAGCGATGGGGCGGTAACGGACCGCCGCTTCAGGAGGCCATGTCCTCCGCACCATTCCTGTTCTGCGGCGAGACAATAATTCCAGAGGGGGTCTCCCTGAGCGGCCCCCGCCTGGCACAAAATCAGGGCCTGATCGTCGCCAATCAAATCTTCGCTTACGATAGAGAGCGTGACGCCTTGCGAGTCGACGTTTACGCTCTCTCCGAAGGTAAGGACGTGTTGGTAAGCGCGACGATCCCGATACGTAGCGGGTTTGCCCGCGCCCGGTATTCCTTCCCATTGAAAGGCGAATGGTACGTCGAATGGGGTGCGAGTTTCCATACCGGCCATAGATCGTTGCCATTCCAAGAATTCGCGCTTGATCTGGTACGGGTTGGGCCTAGCGGCTCCACCCATAATGCGGGCGGCGCCGACTTCGAAGACTACTACGCCTATGGAGAGCCCGTTTTGGCTGCCGCTGATGGCAAAGTGGTTCGTGCAGTCGACGGACGTCCCGAGCATTCTCAGACGATGCGACGCGATGATGAAAGCATCGAGGATTACAGCGTCCGGCACGCCGCCGGGCAGGCTGCGCTCGCTTCCTCAGCCCGCGACGGGATGGCCGGAAACTATGTCGTCATAGACCATGGCGGCTCAGAGTTTTCGTTCTACGCGCATCTACAGCCCGGCAGTCTCGCCGTTAAGGTCGGGGACGTGGTCAAAGCCGGTGACGTTCTCGGCGCCCTTGGCTCCTCTGGTCAGTCCACTGAGCCCCACTTGCATTTTCATGTTTGCGACAACGAAGATTTAGTCATCTGCGCAGGCATTCCGGTCAACTTCGAAGACGTTCATCTCCGTGGGGATGAACAAAATCGCGCAATCCAGAGCGGTGATTTCATCGCAACTAACTGAGCAGGCGACGTCCGCTTCCGACCCGTTGCGAACCTTCAGCGTTGAGCGAAGAGGCCGTTAAAACTTCTCAGTTCAAAACGCTCAACCGAACTAGGGCCGCTGTTTGTGGGAATGGAAAACTCCACCAAGCCCACAATCGGGCAGACCACGCTTGTCGTCGTGCCTCGTTCGGAAGTGGCGCTAATCTCGTTGCACGGCCACGTCCAATACGTCTTGGGACGGGCGGAATAGCGGAACTCGCCGTTCAAAAAATCGGGCGGCGGCAGTGACGACAATAGCGGTTGTCCACTCCCTGTCCGATAGCAACTGATCGAGCCTCGACTGCATAGTGTAAGAGGGTCGCCGAACCCGCCCTTCGCGACGGCTTCTCGATCGTCTCTGTACTCAGACCATGTTTCACCCGACGCTGGATCAGCGAAGAGGTACATGCCCTGAAGACCGCCTTCCGTGACTTGGTAAGCCACATCAAAGGAGGTGTCGGTCCGGCTGGGTGCTGCTTCAAGATCTGGCGCAGGCGATGGTTCAGAACAACTCGCCAGCGCAACCAGAAAGATGACAATCAGAGCGTTGCGCATTCCCGAAAGTTGACACCGATTAGGCCCGCTTTCCACCCTTAGGCGACAATGACCGGGCCCGCTATCGGACCCGGTCGAGAGTCACAGATCGATCTGTTCTGACATCTCCAAGGCATCATCCACCTCGATGCCGAGGTATCTGACGGTGCTCTCCAGCTTCCTATGGCCGAGCAAGAGCTGACAGGCCCGGAGATTGCCGGTCTTCTTGTAAACGAGCGAAACCTTCGTCCGCCTGAGACTGTGGGTCCCATACCCCTGCGGTTCCAGGTCGATCATCTGAACCCAACGATCAACGAGCCGCGCGTACTGACGGGTGCCAATGTGCTGACCTGGTCGGCTGCGGCTCGGAAACAGCCAGTCATCGTCTCGCTGTCCGCGGATCGACAGCCAAGCGGCGACGGCGTCGCGCGCAGACTCCGTGATCTCGAAAGGAACAGGCCTTCCGGTCTTCTGCTGGATGACAATCGAGCGCTGGCGAAGCACGCCGCTGGGCGCCACATCGCTAACCCGGAGCCGAACTATGTCACAGGCCCGCAGCTTAGAGTCCAGGGCGCAGTTGAACATCGCAAGGTCACGCACTCTCCTGGCGACCTTCAACTGCTGTCGAATTGCCCAGACGTGCTTCGGTTTCAACGGTGCCTTGGGACCAATGAGACGGCCGGCATTCCACGGCCGCTTGGGTTGAATGAACAGGTCAGACTGGCGCATGGCCAACCTCCATTAAGGTCGCCTCCCTGTGTCAGTTGCCAGTCTACGCTCTCAGCATCTCCTCAGCGCCAAGGTGCGGACATTGGCCCGCGGCCGAACAGCTGACCTACAGAGCTTCTACAGCCAAGCCGCAGTTCCCGTCGGCCGGTCGCTCGGACTGCAGCGTTAGCATCAAATCGGGGGCGCTAGGTTGAGCCTATAGGAGGGCCCTCTTCATCATCCTGTCCGACGACAACGTGCCCTTCAACGCCCAGGCCTTGATGCAGGCCGCTACCGCCTTAATGGCCGCCGCCGAATGGGAGGTCTTCTGCGCATTTATTCACTCCGCAGCCCCAGCCTCCTCTGCGCGCTCGGCCATGAACTTGTCGAGCCAGCGGGTAAGTCGACCGGTGTTGTTTTCCCCGGCGATGCGCCTGCCGTCCGGCAGAAGCACGCACCCGCACTCGGTGGTGATTAGCGTCAGCGCGTCTCCTCTCAATGCCACCAGCCTTGTGTCGACAAGACCCCGAACGAAGGCGTCGAGGGACTGGCCGTCAGTGTCGGCCGCTTGGATGAGATACTGGTCGCTCAAGGAAAGGTCGCCACGGCACAAGGCGCTCACCACAAGGAACTGCCCCTCCTCCAGGACCGCGGGCATCCAAGGCTGCGTGGACGGGCCGTTGGCCAGCTGCGCCTTGGTGAGGTTCCTGAAGTGGTAGGTCCACCCCCAGCCCACCAGGCTGGCTCGACGACGCCGTGGGGACCGCCTCCAGGAAATCGGAGATGCCCTCGAGTTCCAAGTCGTCGCCAAACAGGCTCGCGACGGGATGAGCGTAGGAGAAGCGGGTCCAGAGCAGCTCGAGAATGAAATGGATCGGATTGTCGGGCGTGCTGCCCATGATCGGCCAGCGCCCCTTGGCGGTGAGCGGCGCCCGGTAGGGGCCGACAACCAAGGTTCGATATAGCGTCGGGACCGCTCAATGAACTTCTCAAGATCTTCACCCGCAGGTAGATCGTCGACGGCCTCGAGGTGCGAGCCGGCCCTGTAACAATGCGGTTTCCAATCCATCGCCTAACCCTCCTGGATTTCCCGATGTTGGAGGTTCGGGCCCTCTACGACAAGTTGAACGGTAAAGTGTGCGAGACTCAAGGTCGGTCGCTATTGGTGCGCCGCGACGGATGATGCCGAGAACTATTGTGCGAGCGTCCTGCTAGTGGGCTGATGTCTCGAAGGTGCCAATTGCAGCCGTCAGTATCCCGCCGGAGGCCGGACCCCCTTACGGAGGCGGACAAGCGACGAGCGCAGTCGACTAAGGTAGGCCAGTCGCACGGCCGCGGCTGATCTTTTAGGCTCACACCTCAATCCCCATAAGGGCGAAGGCTCCCGTGCCGACGGAAAGGTCCGCTCCTATAACCCGCTTCTGGCTTACGCCTCCGCCCAATGGCGTCCCTCTTGGCCGGCTAGACCAGTGACATCATCGCCGAGCTTCGACGGCGGGATGAACAGAAAGTGGGACCTCACGTCCATCTGCGCACACTGTCGTGCTGCTTCGACTACGCGTAGCGCCTCGTTGAAAACATCCTGCGGCTTCATCGGCCAATGACCTAGGTCACCCTTCCAAATATCCTCGTCGGGATCGACGTGGGCCGAAAACTTGTTCCTGTGCTCTCGCCACCTCTCCAATTCCGGATGGGGATGAGCCTCAAGTGCCTCTAGACAGTCTGCGCCCTTCCAGCCGCCCGCCCTCCAATGCGCCAACAGGGGTTGGTCAGCCTCGCCATGCTCGTTTCGGACGTTGGGGCTGAAGAGCAACTCCCAAAGCGCCAAGAGGTCGTTCAACGCGATCTCAGAGAGAAGTCGGTCTACAATAGAACCCGGCGCGACCACCTCCCAAATGAGTCGTACTTGGCGAATGAACGTAGCCACGCCGACGGCCCTGATCACTGCGTCTTGGGCCGGGTGACCGGCTGGCAATGGGCTAACGATTCCAGCGGTCGCCAAGCCGGGATAAATCGTCGCTAAACGGGGCTGATCTGCGGGGCCAAGTAAGTTTGTTTGGGCCCAGGCTCGCGGCCAGATTGGGTCGACCAAGCCCGTGGGTGCAGCCACATACGTGCTGCAAAGCCGCTTCAACTCAGCATCGATCTCTGCCAGGTCCTCACGGAGGACGCCATACGTCGTCGCTCCCATCGATTTCCAGGTGTCGCAGATCCTTTCAAGATCGAGCTTCAATGCATGGGACGTGACCGCATCACGCCCAGTCTCCATATCGCTGCCGACGTAGTCCCGGCGCAGACGTGCAATCAGTCTGGTCAGTTCAGCAACCGGCCCGCTTTGCCCATCGAACTGGGCAAGCCGGATTTCGTTCTTCAGCCTGGGCAACAGCTGAAGCAAGGCGTCCAGCTTCGCTAAGCCGTGGCGAGCAAGGATCCTCTTTTCGAGTTCATGCTCAATAAGGCCGACTAGGTCGCAGATGGTGGCAAAATCGCCGATTAGGCGGGAAATTTTACCGGGAAGGTGTCGTGACATTGCGTTTTCGTGTTGGGTCGCGTGGATTCTGAGTAAATCATAAGTCTCGACATGGTGCCAGGAGCCAACATCGCGTCCGCTTCTGAAATCAGACATTCGGCGGAGGCAATCGGAGTGGAAAAGCTAGGCCAAGAAACAGTGAGCGCTCTGCCACCATCGCTCTGTAAAGTTGCAAATTTCGATTCTTTGCTAGGATCGCGCGAGCTTAGTGGGGGCCTTCCTTTTTGCCCGGACATGCTTCAATGGCATCGGATCGTAGGTTGATCTGGAGCTGCCTCGCGGGCCTCACCTTACCGCCCTATCGGCCCCAGCGGAGGACAACGCCATTTCTCAGGAACGCGACGGCGCGACGAACGACCTGTCCCTCCTATCGCCCCAGGAGTTCGAGGGCGTCGTCGGTGCCCTTCTGGCCCGGACCGGTTTCCAGATGGTCCGCCGGGCCGAGCGCGGGACCCGGGGGCCGGATTTCGAACTGGCCAGTCCCTCAGATGAGCGGGTCTATGTCGAGGTGAAACACTACCGCCAACCTGTCCCTCGCGCGGTTGTCCGGGAGATCGCGTCCGATATCGAGCGTTACCGCATTCAGTTTCCGGCAGCGAGGGGATTGATCGTCGTCTCCGGGACGATTTCCGCCCAGGCCTTGCAGGAGATCGAAGCCCATCCCGAGCTCGAGGTCTGGACAGGCGATGACGTCCGGACCCGGTTGGCTGCCCACCCAGAGATCATGCTAGCGATCCGCGACAGTGCGGCGGCCCAGAACGCGCTTCGGGCACTGGCGATGTTGCCGTCCGAACAGGCTCCGACTCCCGAATCCTTCGCCTACACCCGGCGCATCGCTGCTATCGCCGCCGGACGCGACGACTGGCGGGCGTTCGAAGTCTGGTGTGCAGATATTCTCACCGATATCTTCAAACCTGATCTCGGGCCTCCCGACCGTCAGAACCGCACCGACGACGGTCTCGATATCATGGACGCTATCTTCCCCATCCGGAGCAGCAATCCACCTTGGTCGCAGGTGCGCGCGGAGTTCGCGACGCGGTTCGTCGTCGGCGAGTTCAAGAATTTCGTCGACCCGATCGGACAGAAGCAGGTCGAGTCCATTGCGCAATATCTGTGGGCAGGGGCCAAGCGGCAGTTCGGAATCCTAGTGTCGCGCGCGCCCCCGTCCGACTCAGCCCTCGCCCAGCGGCGCCGCGCTTGGATCGATCAGCAGAAGATGATCGTTTTCGTCACCGATCAGGAACTGATCGAGATGCTGCAAGTCCGTGAAGCCGAGGGCGAGCCCTACGAGGCCCTCGACGCGCAGGTCGAAGAATTCCTTCGTACGCTCACGCCCTGAAGGGACGGCATGCGCGCGAGCGATCAGAAACTGGTGTCGCTGAAAGCGATCTTGTCTGCGCGCGCGTCACGAGATAGCGCCTCGCATCGAGGCCGCTTGAGGCGAGCCGGGCTTCAACTTCATGGTTGACAGATTTACGAGCTCATCAACGGGCGTGTTCTAGCTTTTAAACGAAATTGAGGTCTTCGCCCGAACATCTCCTGGCAAGTTCCGTGCGGTAATTTGCATCTCGACGACGGCGGGGAGACCCTGTTCGACATCGTTGGAAGTGCCTCCAGTCTGCTACCTGCAACTAACGAAAGCAGCCGTTCCCAACGGCCGCATTGAGGCAGGTTCAGTCGTTCAATATCGCAGTTTAGCGCGCCTTGGCTGGCTCGGACGCGCCGCGACGGATAATGCCGAGAACTATTGTGCAAGCGTGGCGCTGCGAGCTGACCTCCGGAGTGCGCCGGAAGGCGTCCGGCGCGATCGCCGCGAGGAGTTTTACGAATGCTTCGCTGACCTTCGACGTGATGGCGGATGAGACCGGCAGTGCCTTCTCCAACTTCTCACTCGCTGGCCGGGGGCAGGCACAGAAAGCGATAGCCGGGTTTAGTCGAAGTAAGCGACGAGAGGTGCAACGATAGACACCCCCCAGCTACAAGCTTCACCGTAAATGTTCAGTGCTGACCGGAGGTTAGTGCGACATCGATCAATCGACCCAGTAACGGTATTAAAGCGCACTGCCGTATACATCGTTCAGACTAGCGCCGCGCAGTGATCCAGCATGCGTATAGGCTCTAGCCTGGCGTCGCCGGGCGCTGCTTTTTGCCAGTAGATTCGCCCTAGCCATCACAATGTGACGCGCCAATCCCGGCAAATTCTTGAGATTGGTGCGCCGTAGGTTCCATGTGGCTCGCCCCAGGTTCTTCTTAGTCCAGGCTGGTCGTCAAGGAGGCCAGCCATGTCAACTACAACCCGAAAGCATCATCGTAACTACGATACCACCTTGACGAGACTTTCAATCCAGAGAACCATGATTCATGAAACTGGAGGGGCCCGAATGTTCAAGCGTTCCGTAGTCGCCGCCGTCTTCACTTTGCTCGCCGCGCCCTCGTTGGTTCAGGCGCAGCAGACAGAGGCATATTTCTACGACGTCCATGGTCGGGTTCAGGCCGTGACCCGCGCGCCGGCGAACGGCGGCTATCGCTCCCGTTATGGATTGGACGACGCCGACAACCGATCGTCGCGAAACATTGAGACGGCCGTCGCTCACGTCACGCCGAACGAACTGCGGTCGAACGAGTCCATTCTGCCCTCGCAGTCGCTCTGGTCGCTCGACGGCCGTTTTCGGCTGGTCGTACAGCACACCGATGGGAACTTAGTTTTATACGGACCTTCAGGCGCGTTGTGGGCGACCAGCACGACTACCGGTCAAACGACGATCCTGACCATGCAGTCGGATGGCAATCTCGCCATTCGAGGGCCAGCCAATGAACTCGTCTGGTCGAGCGGCACGGGCGGCTATCCCGGAGCCCTCCTGCGGGTCCAGAACGACGGCAACCTCGTCATCTATTCCGGTGCCACGCCCGTATGGGCGACCAACACCTGCTGCCATTGAGTCGGAGGACGTCATGAGAACCGTTATGAACCGCTCCGGCGGCCGTCCGTATGCGCATGCTCGTCTGCTTCATACGGCGGGATGGAGCGCGATGCTCTTGGCCTTATCGACGCCCGCCTGGGCCCAAGACCAACTCCACGCTCCGCCGCCCAACCACTTCACGCTAGACGAGCGCGGCGTCGACCTGATCTCGGGCGCATTCAATCTGACCAGCACCGATGTGGTGATCGGTCAGCCGGGCGCCGGCGGCATGGCCTACTCGCGTGCTTATGTCGGCCCTGGATGGCGCGACAGCATCACGGGGACCATCTCCAACACCGGCGGCATTGTGGAGGTCAGCCTCGGCGGTGCCTCAGAGCGCTTTACCCTGTCGGGCGGTATCTACACCCCGACTAACAATGTCGGTTCGACACTGACGCCAAACAGTTTGAGCGGGCTGACGTACACGACCGCCGATGGCGTCGCCTATGTGTTTCGGCCTGCCATCAATGATTATGTTAGCCCCACAGACGCGAACTCAGGGCGTCTCGTGTCTGTCGTTCGCCCCAACGGCGAGACCCTGACCTACAACTACGTCACGGTCATCGTGAACACGGGCAACCCCAACGACCCCCGCGTGCCCGCCACAAGGGTTCAATCGGTGTCGAGCAACTTCGGTTATCAACTGCAACTTCAGTACGCCCACAACAACCCCAGTTCGCTGTCGACCCTTCCTAGCTTCTATCGCATAATTAAGGTCACCGGCTTCAACACTTCGGTGGACGGCTGTTCTCCGACCGCTTTCAGTTGCACATTCTCGCGGACCTGGCCCAGCGCCGACTATGGCGTCACGGGAAGCACCCAAACGGTGACTGACCAGTCAGGTCGGACGACCACCTACACCTTTTCGGGCAATCGTGTGTCGACCATTCAGGCCCCAGGTGCCTCGAGTCCGACCTTGACCGTTGGCTACGACGGAAGCGGACGCGTGAGTTCGGTGTCAGATGGCGTGGGTTCCTGGGGCTACGGCTATTCCGGATCGGGATCGACCCGGGTCACGACCGTCACCGATCCATTGTTCAATCAATCGGTCGCGACGTCCAACCTGTCGACCAATCGTCTAACGTCCTGGCGCGATTCTTTGCTGCGGACGACGTCGTACCTGTATGATGGTCAGGGACGGACCACGCGAGTGACCCGCCCCGAAGGCGACTACGTCGCCTATACCTATGACGCGCGCGGCAACGTCACCGAGACGCGAGCCGTTGCGAAGCCCGGTTCGGGCCTGGCCGACATATATGTCTCATCCAGCTTCCCAGCGACCTGCGCGAATCCTGCCACCTGCAATCTGCCCACGGCCACGACGGATGCACGCGGCGGCGTAACCGACTATCTTTACGGCCCACACGGCCAGCCGATTTCTATCACCCAGCCTGCGCCGACCCCTGGTGCTGGACGTCCCCAGACCCGCATCGCCTATACGACCATGCCAAGCGGACCGATCCTGCCGACGGAAGTCTCCGTTTGCGCGACGACGGCCTCCTGCATCGGCACGGCCGATGAGATCAGGACGACCCTGACCTACGGCCCGCTGGCGACGACCAAACACCTTCTGCCGGCGACGGTCACCCAGGCATCCGGCAATGGTCTCCTCAGCGCGACGACGGGCATCGCCTATACGCCTGATGGAGATGTCGCCTCGGTTGACGGGCCGCTGGCCGGCACGTCGGATACGACAACCTATCGTTACGACAACGCGCGCCAATTAGTCGGCATCATTAGCCCGGACCCCGACGGCGGCGGTCCGCTACTGCGAAGGGCTGTCCGCAACACCTACAATCTTCGCGGCCAGGTGATTTTGGCTGAGCAGGGCACCGTGACGGGTCTGACCGACCCGAACTGGGCCGCCTTCGTCAGCTTGCAGCAGCAGGCGATGACCTACGATGCTCAAGGCCGCCCAACGCATCAGCGCGCCCTGGCCGGAGGGACGACTTACGCTCTGACACAGGTCAACTATGATGCAGCAGGCCGGACGGATTGCGTTACCACGCGGATGAATCCATTGACCTTCGCCGCGCCGCCGATTTCTGCCTGCGCGGCGGCGTCAGTCGGCATCTACGGTGCCGATGGCATTACTAAATACGGTTATGATTCTGCGAGCCAACTGACGTCGGTGACCGCCGGTTACGCCTCAGAGTCCGCCATCGTCGAACGGGCCACCTACACCAGCAATGGCCAGCCTCTGACCTTGATTGACGGCAAGAACAACGTTTCGACCTTTGAGTATGACGGACACAATCGGCTGAAGAAGCTGCGCTACCCCAATCCCTCGAGCGCCGGCTCATCGACGACGGATTACGAGGAGTACGGCTACGACGCCGCCTCGAATATCGTCACCATGCGCACCCGGGCCAATCAGACCTTCAGCGCGACCTACGACGCCCTGAACCGCCAGACGGCGCTGAACGCCCCGTCGGGCACGCCAAGCGTCACCTACGCTTACGACAATCTGGGACGGCTGACCTCAGCGTCGATCCCTGGCCAGACTACAACTCAGACCTGGGATGCGCTGGGTCGGCTGACCTCGGAGACAGGGCCTCTGGGAAGCATGTCCTATCAGTACGACCTGGCGGGACGACGCACGCGCCAGACGTGGCCGGACGCTTTTTTCGTCACCAACAGTTGGAATCTGACCGGCGAGATGACCGCCATCCTGCAGGGCGGGACGACCCAGATCATCGGCTTCGGCTATGACAATCTGGGCCGTCGCACGGGAATCACGCGCGGCAACGGCGTGACCTCAGCCTACGGCTATGACGGGATGGGGCGCCTGACCAGCCTGAGCCACGATGTCGGCGGGACGGCCGCCGACGTGAGCTTTGGCTACAGTTATAATCCTGCAGGGCAGATCGTCACCAAAACCACATCGAACGCCGCCTACGTCTACAGCCCGACGGCGGGGTCGACGGCCTACGCCAACAACGGCCGCAACCAGGTGACGAGCGTGGGCGGCGCGAGCGTCGGCTATGACGCCAACGGCAACATCACCCACGACGCGACGCGGGCCTTCACCTATGACGCGACCAACCGGCTGACGGGCGCCAACGGCGGGACCTCGACACTGAGCTACGACGCCCTGGGGCGGCTATATGACTATGTCGGCACGAATGGTGGGCGCTTCCTCTACGACGGAGCTGAAACCGTAGGCTTTGCCCCCGTGGGGTCCACCGCGTTGCAGAACCGTTTCGTGCGCGGCCCCGGCGTGGATGAGATCGTAGCCAACTTCACCACGACGGGTTCGGTCCCGGCACAGTACTGGGCGGCGGACGAGCGCGGCTCCCTGGTCAACCTTTCCGAGGGCGCGACTGGGACGAGTACCGTGATCAACACCTACGACGACTACGGCAACCCCGCCCCGACTAACCTGGGCCGGCTTCAGTACACCGGTCAGCTCTGGATGCCGGATTTCGGTGCCTACCACTACAAGGCCAGAGCCTATCAGCCCGAGCTGGGACGGTTTCTGCAGAGTGATCCTATCGGGTATCAAGCGGGCACAAACCTTTACGCCTATGTCGGAGCTGATCCGATCAATCTGATCGATCCGCTGGGTTTCATGCCCTCCAGTCGTGTATGCACATCGTTTGTTGGCCGGTCCTATACCGACGTCAACGGAGATTGGCGCCCTGGCGACGTGTCCTTTTCTTGTCATGTCGGCACATCGGGAAGCATGCCGAACTATGGCGAGCGTAGGCTACCCCAGCCGCTTATAGAGAGAGGACCTTCGTCGCCACAAAAAGAGGGCGACGACATTGTCACTACTGCGCAGAAGTATAGCAAAAAGGCTCTTGATTGTGCTGCCTCTCATTATGGATTGGGATTCCTAACAGCAGGGGCAGGAGTTGGTGCCGCAGCGGCGGGGGCGAATATCATCGATACACGAGGAAAGTTAGGTGGCGCAACGCCAGGCACATCTTGGGCTGGCCGGGCTGCGAGTTCAATTTTCGGAAAAACGCCGCTTCCACGAGCGCTCCCAACGCTGACCGGCTTTCCTGGAATAGGAAATGGCCTAAGAGTTTCATCGACGCTGAGCGCCGCGAGATTTGCTGGTAGAGCTGTTCCGGTAGTTGGTTACGCGCTGCTTGCCGCTGATGCCCTTGCGATCGGATACTGCACGGTGAGCGGAGATGAGTAAGTTTGGTATATATCGCTTTTTAGCACCGTTCAGATCGCGGATGCAGGACCGGCTTAGGAAAGAGCGATTGAGCGCAAACGTGAATGGCTTCGCACGTGACCTAGAAGACAGTGATCGTCATCCGGAGATTGCCATTGCGCTCTGGAAAATTCTTCAAGAACGGGCATTCGTTGATGATTTCAGGCCAGAAGTTGACGATGATCTATACAAGATTTTCGCAATGGACCCAGAAATCGTTCGTGATGAGCTTGTTGACGTGATGTTGTCTAGGTTGTCTTTGAGTGTGGAAGGGATTGATTTTTCAGGTTTTGATTTCGCTTCAATTAAGACTCCTAGAGACGTGAGTAGATTTGTAGTGAAGGTCGCAGATGCTCAGAGCAAAGCGGGCAAACATCCAATTGGAGATTTGGCAGAATAAGCCCAGCGGAAGCCTGCTTAACCATGAGGCATAAGGTCGGTCTTGTATCGATGAAACTCTGGTTATCCGTCCACCCCATGTCCTTGTCCATCATTCCGTCGATGGCCCCGACCTATGCCCCGTTGCGCAGGCCAAGGGCCTCGGCGAGCTTGGCGCGGCTATCGGTTTAGAGGGCAGTATGGGACCGCGCTCGGCTGATGGCCACATAGGCGTCACGGGCATCGACGGTGTTGGTGCGGGCGGTCGGAGTCGAACCGACCCGACTTGCGTCGCGCTCGAAACGATACGAACGTCCGATCCTCAGATTCGTAGTTGGATGCCATCAGCGGACGCTCCCAAAGTCCGACATGAGTCAGGAGCGGCCCTATTGGCCGACGGCATAAAAATCCGTCGGAAGGACGTCCAACACTTCAGCCAACTTGCCCAAAATCGCCACCGTCGGATTACCCTCGCCGCGTTCAATGCGCCCCAGATGACGCATCGCCAATCCCGCTTCTCCTGCCAACGCCTCCTGGCTTAGGCCGCGTTCCTTGCGGAGGCGCCTGATATTTGCGCCGACGATCTGCTCCCATTCCATCGGCGCGATGGTGTTAGCGGAGCGGTAACCTCTCTAGGACATCTATGTCCTATTCTTCACGAGGGGCGATTATGGGGTGTCTGGCGGGTCTGATGTTCGGCGCGGTCGGCTTTTTCGTTGCAGGACCGATAGGCGCGATCATCGGTTTGCTCATCGGCATCCTGGGCGCCGTAGGAGCGAAACGCCGATGAAAAGGCTGCTTATCCTGGCAAGCGCCGGCGCCCTGCTGACCGGCTGCGCTGCCACCACGCCGCCGACGGAGGTGCGGATGATCCCCACCGCCGATCACGGCGTGGGCGTGCGCTTCTCGCGCGGCAACGCCCTGATGGTGTCAAACGGGCCGTCAGGGGCGATCATGCTGCTGCCGGTCCGTTACAACGACACCCAGAAATTCTACTTCTCGATCGCCGCCTTCAACACCTCCGGCTATCCCATCAACATCGGCTCAGAGGACGTGCGCCTCTATCTGGATGGGCAGCCCTACAGCGTTCAGGACTTCGACTATCTGCGCCACACCGCCCGTATGTCCGCCCAACGGGAGATGAACCTCGCCTGGGCCAACGCGGCGGTGGAGTATTTCCTCACTCTCCAGGAGATGGAGGATCACCCGCGCCGCCACGACATCGCCTACCGCAGCGCCTCAGGGCAGTTACAGGCGTCGCACGACCACATCCAACGACGCCTTCGCCAGACCATCTCCACCCTGGGCCGAACCATGCTGGAGACGACGACTATCGACCCCGGCACAGCCCACGGCGGCGCCATCCTGGCGGAACAGATCGTCATCCCCGAGGGCATGGTCCGCGACATGGTGATCGAAGTGCGCTTCGGCGGCTTCCCTCATCGGTTCCGACTGAACCTGGCGCCGTCGGGGACCTACGCCCCCACGCCGGTCGACATCCCGGCCGTCCCCGCCCAGGTCACGCAGGAGCTGATGCGCACCCGCGAGACCTGGCACTGGACCGACGGGCCACCTCCGTCGCCCGCGATCTTCAAGGGCATGCCCGTGATCGAATAAGCCGCGTTGCCGTTGAGATCAGTTGCAACCGATCAACGCACGCAACACGAGCGCCGTTTCGCTGCCGCGAACGACAGGGCGACCATTATGGAGCCCGACGAAGCTGGCGCTATCGGCAGGGTCCCGTGTGATTTCCAGATGATTGTCTCCTTTGGTCAGAACCATGGGGTAGGGGTACGGATAGGTCATTGAACAAT
Organism: Brevundimonas diminuta; assembly: GCF_039673845.1. GTDB lineage: Bacteria > Pseudomonadota > Alphaproteobacteria > Caulobacterales > Caulobacteraceae > Brevundimonas > Brevundimonas diminuta_E. The sequence continues at coordinate 154,961 of NZ_JBDJMK010000007.1, forward strand.
ATCCCATAGTTGAACGAGCCCATCCTTTCCGACGGGATGGAGCACGCCTTGAATTCTTTGTTTCCTCAGGCTGGCGCGGACGCGTTTCAGCGTGGCGTCAAATTGCACCGCGTCTTCGGTGCATATTCCGCGCCGTCTCATGATGCGTGTGGTGATCGTCCTAGGCGGCAGCGGCTCATCTGCCTCCCGAAGCACATCCAACAGGATGCTGGTTACCCCGCCCTTCTGCGAGCGTCTGGATGCCGCACGATTGAGTCGGATCGCGCTGATGTCGACAGAAGAGTCGAGAAGTCGAATAGCCCCTTCGATGTGGGTCAGGTCACTCGTCAATCTCTGTAGAGCTGATCGGACTTGATCGGCTTGGGTTGCGATCTCTGCGTATTTGCGAATGAGCGCATGAAGCGCGAGCGGGTTGGCGGCGTCTAGAGGCACCAGGTCTTGGTTTGTCGGCATATCTCCTGTCCTACGGCACGCTCCCGGATCAGATGCGTGGCGGCTTGACGCTTCCTGATAGGCGTCACCTGCAGAACAGAATGTACAGAAAGTCGTTTTGATTCAGAAATTTATTTAGGTGAGTTTGCTACCCAATGCCGTCGGAGAGCCGAAGGCGATCCGCCAGCCGAAAGGGTGAGGGTTCGCGGGTGAAGTCGCCGCAGGCCGTGGCTGATCGTCGACGCGACGGCTTGCGCCGACGGACAGGACAAGCCCCTCACCCTTTCGCGCAAGGACGACGGCTGCGCCGTCGTGCGCTCAAGCCCTCTCCCGCCGGGAGAGGGTTCGCCTGCCGATAGGGCCGCTTTAAAAAAGCCCTCAAGCAGCGCGAAGCGCGTTAGGGCGACCTAAAGAATGGTAACCGCGCCGTTCACCGCGTTCGTGAACCGGACCGCAAGCGCAGGCGCTCTAAAACCCGTCGCATAGGGTCAGAACGGCCCGGCAAACGGGCGTGGCTGGATGCTGTTTCTCTTGAACGACGTCGTCTTCGATCTGGACGAGGCCTGCCCGGCCCCGAGCCATGACGTGCGCCGGTTCGAGAACCTGTCCTTCGACTATGTGCTGGAGATGGGCTGCGAACTGTTCGCCGAAGAGCCCCTGCTGCACCGCACCGATCCGGCCCGCGCGCGTCGTCTGGCCTGGCTGATCGCGCACAGGGCCGAGGGCGTCAACGCCGCCCTGTTCGCCGCGCCGCAGGCGGGTTGCGCGCCCGAACTGGTCGGGCCGCGCTTCTGCGCCCTGCCCGAGGTCGTGCTGCGCCATCTGCAACAGCGCGCACGTCGCGGCGCCCTGAACGCCGTCGCGGCGGACAAGGCTGTGTGGAGCCGCCTTGCGGCCTGATCGTCGCGGCGTCGCCTCGGCCTAGAGGATGATGCCGAACACCGTGTGGACCACGGCGGCTGCGATGACGATCAATGCGAACCCGGCCAGAAAGCAGACCAGCGGATGAATCTTGCCGCTGTGCTGAACCGGCGCGGCCTTGTCCGGGTGAACCAGAGCCATGACGTTTCCTTCCCTGTGGCGCAGCGAACTCATGGATCGCTGTCTTCCGAAATCCACCATGACTCGAATAACCCTTCCTGGCGAGGGGTCTCTCACGGCATCGTGAACGTCGACAATCGGGCCGTGGCGCGCTAGGTCGCGCGTCCTGAAGGAAGCTCCATGTCCAAACTGACTCTCGCCGACGAGGCCCTGCGCCGCAGGACCTTCGCCATCATCGCCCACCCGGACGCCGGTAAGACGACCCTGACCGAGCACATCCTGCTGGCGGGCGGCGCTGTGCGCGCGGCTGGCGCGGTCAAGGCGCGCGGGGAAAACCGCCGCGCCCGTTCGGACTGGATGAAGATCGAGAAGGAACGGGGCATTTCGGTCACCGCCTCGGTCATGACGTTCGAGCACGACGGCAAGATGTTCAACCTGCTGGACACGCCGGGGCACGAAGACTTCTCGGAAGACACCTATCGCACCCTGACCGCCGCCGACTGCGCCATCATGGTGCTGGACGCCGCCAAGGGCATCGAGCCGCAGACGCTGAAGCTGTTCGAGGTCTGCCGCCTGCGCGACATCCCGATCATCACCTTCATCAACAAGCTGGACCGCGAGGCGCAGGACCCGATGGCCCTGCTGGACGAGATCGCGTCCCGCCTGCAGCTGGACCCCGCGCCGATCTGGTGGCCGGCCGAGAGCGGCAACCGCCTGCGCGGTCTGGCCGAGGTCGGCGGTCAGGGCCGGTTCCAGCCCTATACGCGCAAGACCGCCGACAACGACGGCGAACACCCCGCCCCCCTGCCCTTCGATCAGGCCGCCGACTTCTTCCAGGGGACCGAGCAGGCCGACATGGTCGATGCGCTGGAACTGGTCGAGGCGGGCTATAAGCCGTTCGACCATCAGGCGTTTCTGGAAGGCCACATGACGCCCGTGCTGTGGGGCTCGGCCCTGCGCCACTTCGGCATCGAGGAGTTGCTGAAAGCCATCGGCGAATGGGCGCCGCCGCCCAAGACGATGAGCGCCCGCAAGGAGGCGCCGCCCGAAACCCGCAACGCCCCCGCGCCCGAAGACATCACGGTCGAGCCGAGCAAGGACGAAGTCACCGGCTTCGTCTTCAAGGTTCAGGCCAACATGGACCCCAACCACCGCGACCGCATCGCCATGTTCCGCATGGCCTCGGGCAGCTTCAAGCGCGGCATGAAGCTGAAGGTCCAGAACACCGGCAAACAGCTGTCAGTGAACGCCCCCATCATGTTCTTCGCCTCGGACCGCGAACTGGCCGAAGATGCCTATGCGGGCGACGTCATCGGCATTCCAAACCACGGCGTGCTGCGCGTCGGCGACAGCCTGTCGGAGAGCGGTCTGGTGCGCTTTGCGGGCCTGCCCAACTTCGCGCCGGAAATCCTTCAGCGCGTCCGCGTCAAGGATCCGCTGAAGGCCAAGCACCTGCAGAAGGCGCTGGTCGGTCTGGCCGAGGAAGGCGTGACCCAGCTGTTCCGCCCGGAACTGGGCGCGGACTTCATCGTCGGCGCCGTCGGCCAACTGCAGTTCGAGGTCATGGCCGACCGCCTGGGCGAGGAATACGGCCTGGACGTCATCTTCGAGCCGTCGCCTTACGCCGAGGCGCGCTGGGTGTCGGGGGCCAAGGCCGACCTTGAAGACTTCGCCGGCAAATACCGGCCCCAGATGGCGACCGACATCGACCAGAACCCGGTCTTCCTGGCCAAGTCGGCGTGGGAGACAGGCTATGTCTCCGAACGCTTCCCCAAGGTCGCCTTCAGCAAGACCCGCGAACGGGGCTGATCGCCCGATCTGCCTCACCTGCCGTCATCCTCGGGCTTGACCCGAGGACCCAGCGGAGGCGCTCAGCCTTTCGAATGTCGCGCAGGCGGACAACTCGATCCTCGGGTCAAGCCCGAGGATGACGAGGCGAAAACCCTTGCGCCTCAGGTCTTGCTGATCGACACCCCGCCGTCGACCAGCATGGCCGTCCCGGTCATGAAGCTGGAGGCGTCCGACGCCAGAAACAGGGCGGCGCGGGCGATCTCATCGGGGCTCGCCATCCGCTTCAGGGCGTGCATCCCCTCGACGAAAGCGATGATCTCGGGCGTGTGGGCGAACTCGCGCCCGGCCTCGGTGTCCGTGCCGCCGGGCAGCAGGCAGTTGCTGCGGATTCCCTTCGCCCCATACTCGGCCGCGATGACCCGCGACAGGCCCACCAAGCCCGCCTTGGCCGCTGCATAGGCCGCCATGCCGGGCATTCCGATGGCGTGACCGACGAAAGTCGAGGTGAAGATCAGCGACCCGCCGCCACGCGCCAGCAAGGCCGGGATCTGATGTCTGGCGCCCAGAAAGGCGGCCGTCAGATTGACCTCCAGCGTCTCGCGCCAGCGGTCCGACGCGATCTCATGCGTCGGCTCATTGGCGCCGATGGCCCCCGCATTGTTGAAGGCGATGTCCAGCCCGCCGAACCGCTCGACCGCCGTCTGCACCAGCCGCTCGGCCAGCCTCTCGTCGCGAATATCGCCAGACACGGCAACGGCGCGTCCGCCCTCAGCCTCAATGGCCGCGACAAGAGCCGCCAGCTCCGCCTCACGCCGGGCGGTGACCACCACCGCCGCGCCCTCTCGCGCGAACAGGCGGGCAGCGGCGGCCCCGATGCCGGAACTGGCCCCGGTGATGACGGCGACTTTGTCGGACAGTGCGGGCATGGCGGCCTCCTTCGTTCATGAAGGCGCCTTCCTTTCACGCTCTCGCCGCGCGGTCTGGCGAGGTTCGGACGCTGAAACGCCTCTGCGGCCCTCCTTCGTTTTGCGACTGTCATGAACCACGCATAAGCTATGAAAACACAGAGGGGTTCTCATGTCGTTTCAGCGCCAGAACACCGCAGGTCGCCATCACGTCAAAGTCTTGTCGGCCATTCTTCTTAGCGCGGGCCTGACCCTGACCGCGCCATCGGCCCAGGCTGAGTGGCGCCGGGCGGAAACGGCCAACTTCATCGTCTATGGCGAGGGTTCAGAAGCTGACCTGCGCCCCCATGCCGAAAAGCTGGAGCGTTTCGACGCCGTACTGCGACGCCAGTTCAACCGCCCGGCGCTAGAGGGCGTACGCAAACTGCCCGTGTATCTACTGCATACCCGCCGCGATCTGGCCGAAGTGTTTCCGGCGGTCGCTGAAGGCAAGGCCGCGGGCTTCTATTCAGCTTCCGAAATCGACGTCTACGCCGCCTTGAACCGGCGCAGCGGCGATGACCTGCTGTTCCACGAATACGCCCACCACTTCATGTACCAGAATTTCCCCGGATTCTATCCGGGATGGTTCGTCGAAGGCTTCGCCGAGTTCTTCATGACGGCCCAGGTGAATGACCCGCAGCGTGTCGAACTGGGCGGCTTCAATCCGGGGCGGATCTACACGCTGAACCAGTCGCGATGGCTTGCGATCGAGGATTTGCTGTCCAAACGGCCCCGCGACTTCAGCCAACGCGAACAGCGTGGGGTCTTCTATGCCCAATCCTGGCTGCTGACCCACTATCTGTTAGCCGATGCGGAGCGCCGGCAGGGTCTGGACGCCTATCTGGCTGACGTCGGGCGCGGGGTTGCACCAGTAGAGGCCTTGCAGAACCGCCTCGGCCACACGCCCGAGAGCCTGACCGCCGCCCTGCGCGCCTATCTGCGCGGCGAGATGAAATACGTCCGCTTCTCCATGACGGATACTCAACCCTCTGTGCAGATAGAAACCCTGCCGCCCAGTGCGGATCGTATGCTGCTCTACAGCCTACGCAGCCGCTATCCCCAGTCGCCCGAAGACGCCGCCGCCTTGCTGGAGCGCACGCGGGCGGACGCGGCCCGCTATCCGCAGGACCGTCTGGCCCTGGTCACCCTGGGCCGGGCGGAGCTTCAATGGGGCGACACAACAGCCGGCGAGGCAGCGCTGAACAGCGCCTTGACGGTCGCCCCCGAAGACGCCGAAGCGCTGAGGCTGCTGGCCGACGCCCGCCTTAAAGCATCCGATGAAAAACAGGATCCGGCGGAGCGCGCCCGCCTGGTCCGTGAGGCCCGAGGCTATCTGGCGCGGGCGCTTGATGCTGATCCGACCGACTACCGCATCTTCGCCGCCCTGGCGCGCTCACGTCGCGACGCCGTCGACTATCCCAACGCCAATGATCTGGAGACCTGGCGATTAGCGGTCGCTTTCGCGCCCCAGGTCATGCGCCTGCGCCTCGAAGCCGCCGAAGCCATGACCAAAGGAGGCGAAGTCGAAGAGGCGGCGGAACTCCTCGCCGTCGTCGCCAATAGTCCGCACGAAGCAGGCGCAGACAGGGACGAGGTCCCCGACTGATCGCTCGCGTCGTCAGACCCGCGCCGCTCGCCGTTCGCCGCGGCCCAGCGCCTGGAACCACGGCAGGAAGAACTGGACCAGCGGGCCGATGGCGACGGCGAAGGCCACGGTGCCCAGGCCGACCGAGCCGCCCAGCAGCCAGCCCCCGGCCAGGACGCTGATCTCGATCAGCATGCGCGACACGCGGATCGACCAGCCGAACCGCTGGTTCAGGCCGATCATCAGGCCGTCGCGCGGTCCCGTGCCCATGCCTGCGCCGATGTAGGCCGCCCCGCCCATGCCCGTCAGCAGCACGCCCAGCGCCATGAAGGCCAGCCGCAGCGGCAGGCCCGTGATCTCGGGCATGACGGCCAGGGCCGCATCCATCGACAGGCCGATGACGAAGATGTTGCACAAGGTGCCCAGCCCCGGCTTCTGGCGCAGCGGGATCCACGTCAGCATCACCAGCACCCCCATCAGGATGGAGGCGGTCCCCAGGCTCATGCCCGTCTTCAGCGACAGGCCCTGATGAAAGACGTTCCACGGGTCCAGCCCGAGGTTGGAGCGCACCATGGCGGCGGCGGCCACGCCATAGAGGCACAGGCCCAGTTGAAGCTGGATGAAACGACGCATGAACATGCGCCGTTGATCGCACAACCGGCCTTGTTTTACAGGGCCGCTTTCATCACGATGGCCCTATGCGCGACCTGCTGATCCATCCGGCCTCGCTTTCACGGCTGTTGAACGGCTGGCGCGAACCGGAAGGCGAGCCGGCCTATCGCCTGCTGTCCGAGGCGTTGAAGCTGATGATCCTGGACGGGCGACTGTCGCTGCACGCCCGCCTGCCGGGCGAGCGGCGGCTGGCCGAAACGCTGGGCGTCAGCCGCATCACCGTCAGCACCGCCCTGGACCGGTTGAGGGCGGACGGCTTCATCGTCAGCCGCACCGGATCGGGCAGTTTCACCGCCCTGCCCGCCAGCCCGGCGTCGCGGCCGGTGCGGCGGCTGGACGGGCCGATGCAGATGGACGATGCGCCCGGCGTGATCGACATGGCCTCGGCCGCTATCGCCGCCGATGAACAGGTCCACGCCGCCTATGCCCGCGCGGTCGAGGCCCTGCCCGCCCATCTGCCGGGACATGGCTATGAGCCGATGGGGCTTGAGGTGCTGCGCCGCGCCGTGGCCGATCGCCATACGGCCGAGGGGGCGCCGACGACGCCCGATCAGATCGTCGTCAGCGGCGGCGCCCTCAGCGGACTGGCCCTGCTGCTGCGGGCGGTGACGCGCCCCGGCGACCGGGTCATCATCGAGCATCCGGCCTATCCCCATGCGCTGGACGCCCTGCTGCAGGCGGGCCTTCAACCCAGCCCCGTCGCCATGACGCCGCACGGATGGGACATCGACGGGATGCTGGCCGCCATCGCCCGCATCCAGCCCCGGCTGATCTTCCTGACCGGGGCGCATCACAATCCGACCGGCCATGTGCTGTCGGCTGAGGACGAGGCCGCCATCGCCGCCGCCGCGGCCCGCGCGGGCGCCCTGCTGGTGCTGGACGACGCCCTGCGCGAACTGTGGTTCGACCGTCCGCCGCCCCCGCCGGTCGATCATGGGCCGCACGTCGTCAGGCTGGGTTCGACCAGCAAGCCCTATTGGGGCGGACTGCGCGTCGGCTGGATACGCGCCCACGCCGATGTGGTCGACGCCGTGGTGCGGCGCCGCCCGTCGCTGGATCTGGGCGTGCCGGTGCTGGAGCAGCTGGCCGCCGCCGTGCTTCTGGCCGGACCGCCGGGGCCGCTGGACGCGCGACGTCAGGCGCTGGCCCGGCGCGAGGCCCGCTTGAGGACGCAGTTGGCCGAACGCCTGCCCGAATGGCGCACGCGTCGCCCCGAAGGCGGCCTGTCGCTGTGGGTCGAGCTGCCCCGGCCGGACGGGGTGCGGCTGGCCATCGCCGCGCCCGATCATGGGGTGCGGATCGCGCCGGGCACGCGCTTTGGCGTCAACGGCGCCTTCGACCGCTTCATCCGCCTGCCCTTCAGCCGCGAAGAGGCCGAGCTGGATCTGGCCGTCGACCGGCTGGCCGCCGCATGGAGCGGGCTGGACCGCAGCCCGCCGCGCAGAGCCGCGCCGGACCCCACCGCCCGCGCCGTCCTCTAGACCGCGCGCTTCAGGCCGAACGTCATGGCGAACATGACCATGCAGACCCCGCTGGAGATCAGCAGGGCCAGCCCCGCCGACCGGTCCAGCGCCATGCCGTACAGCGCCGGGGCCGCCGCCTGGGCGAAACGGGCGGGGGTCAGAACCAGAGCCTGTCGCGCGCCATAGTTCTCGCGGCCGAACAGATGCAGCGGCAGCACGCCCGACGCCACGGCCAGCAGGCCGTTGCCCGCCCCCTGTCCCAGCGCCACGGCCCCCGCCGCTCCCTTGCCGCCGATGAAGGCGATCAGCGCCCCGGCCGGGTGCAGCAGGCTGGCCCCCTGCACCGTCGCGACGGGCGAACCCCGGCCCGGCGCCATCAGGGCGATCAGGCGCACGACGATGGCCGCCCCCGCCATCAGCCCCGCCGCCAGCGCCGCCTCGGCCGCGCTCAGGCCCAGCCGCGTCAGCAGGCGCGGCAGGTGGGCGCCCATGGCCGTCGCCACCCACCATGCCCCGGCGAACAGGACGGCCAGCCGGATCATGGTCGCATCCCAGCGCACGCGCCCGGCCGCAGGCGCACGTCCTCCGGCCCGGCCGTCCGGCAGCACCGCCCGATACAGCGGCAGGCACAGCAGCAGATGCGCGCCCGCCCAGACGAAACAGGCGCCGCGCCAGCCGAGCATGTCGATCATCAGCAGCGTCAGCGGCCAGCCCACCGCCCCGCCGAACGCGCCCAGCAGGGAGACGGCGGTGATCGGCTTCTTCGCCGCATCGCCGTGCAGTACCACCAGAACGGCGTAGGCCGGGCCGTAGAGCCCGACCCCCATGCCCGCGCCCAGCATCAGGACGCCGGCGATCATGACGACCGGATCGCGCGCCAGCCCCAGCACGATCAGGGCCATGGCGAAGATGACGGCGGAGGCCGATAGCACCTCGCGCCCGCCCCGCCGGTCGATCCATCGCCCGCCGAAGGGACTGAGCGCCGCCGAGATCAGAAAGGCGCCCGACAGGGCCGTGAACACGGCGCCCGGCGTCGTGCCCGCCCCCGCCGCCAGCGGCTCGGCCAGCACCCCCATCAGATAATAGCTGGAGGCGAAGGAGACGATCATCCCCAGACCCAGCACCGGAACGATCAGACGGGAAACGGCGGCTTGCGACATGGCGCGCCGTTTCGCCGGATTTGCCTGGGCGAAGAAATCGACCTATCGAACATCGTATGTTCGAAAACCTCACAGGCACGGGACCGCTGCCCTCGCTGAACGCCCTGCGCGCGTTCGAGGCCATGGCGCGCACCGGCAGCGCCACCCGCGCGGCGGCCGAGCTGAACGTGACCCACAGCGCCGTCAGCCGTCAGGTCAAGGCGCTGGAGGCGCAGCTGGGCCTGCGGCTGTTCGAGGGTCCGCGCCACGCCCTGTCCCTGACCGATGCGGGGCGGCGCCTGCTGCCCGGACTGACGGCCGCCTTCGACCGGATCGCCGCCGCCGTGGGCGAGGCGCGCGGGACCGGCAGCGACCTGCACATCGCCGTCAACGCCAGTCTGGCGGTGAAGTGGCTGATCCCGCGGCTGGCCGATTTCAGCCGCCTGCATCCGCAGATCCGGGTCCATCTGGTCGAACTGGCGTCGCACGCCGTCAGCCGTCGCGGCGCCGACCTGCTGCTGCGGCTGCTGGATACGCCGCGGATCGAAGCCCTGGGCGCCGTTCCTGTCATGCCCAACGCCATAGGGCCGGTGATCGCGCCCGATCTGGCCGCATCGCTGGCTGCATCTTCGGCCGCGCAGGATGTCCGGGACGCCGTGCTGGCGGCGCCGCGTCTGACGGCCCGCACCCATGTCACGGCGTGGAGTGACTGGGCCGAAATGAGCGGCCATGACCTGCCCGAGGCGCCCGGCCGCGTGGTCGCCCACCTGCATTTCGCGCTGGACGGCGCCCTGTCCGGCTGGGGCGCGGCGGTCCTGCCGTGGGCGCTGACGGCCGAGGCGGTGACGCAAGGGCGGCTGCTGGCGCCCTTCGGCTTCGTGCGGGATGAAGGCGCGGTGGCGGCGATTCCCGGCGCAGGCGAAATGTCGCGGAACCGGCGCCTGTTCCTGAACTGGCTGATCGATCAGGGCCGGGCGATGCAAAACGTCCCGGATCCAAGCTGAAGCCCAGCTGAACAGCGCTTTCATCCATCGCGCGGACGTGGTTCTGTATGGGTCGCAAATCGCTTTTTCGCGATGTCATGACACAGGCTCGTGCGTTTGCGGTTCTGTGTGGAGTTCAGATGCTGTTCATCGCCATCACTGCCGCTATGGCGCTGGCGCAAAGCCAGTCCGAGGCGCCGGCGCCGGCTCAGCCTCCACGGCTCGTCTCCTATAATGAGGCGGTGCTGTGCGCCGGCCTGACGCAGGCCGCATCCGAACTGGAAGGCGGCGAAAGCCGCTATGGCCGCGAACTCTATGACGCCGCCCTCTATTGGTCGCTGGCCGCCATGCAGGCCGCGACGACGGCCGGACGCAATCCGGCCGTGGCCGAACAGGACCAGACCCGCGCCCGCCTGCAGTCCGTGCGCCGCCTGTCCGCAGGCGAAACCGAGGCCCGCAGCAGCCTGCAGCGCTGTCGCCGCGCGGCGCCCAAGCTGGGCTGAGGCCGCCGCCCGACCGGCGGGCGCGAAAAATCTGACTATATGGTTAAGCTGAACCGCTTTTGCGGCGCTGCGTTTGCTTGTCTCACCCCCGGATCGCCTTCGTGATCCCGAAGCGGGACGATGAGAGCAGCATGTTCGAATTCGGCAGAGATCTGAGACGGCTGTTCGAGAAGGCGCGCGACAGCGACGATCTCGGCTGGCTGGAGCTGATCAGCGCCCGTCTGGTCGAGACGGAGGCCCGCCAGCAGGCGACCGATGCAGGCCGCGTCTCCTGCGCCCGCCCCCATGACGCCGCCCTGCGCGCCGCCGCCCTGTGGCGCGAACACGCCCGCCGCTGCGGCGCCGCCGCCAGTCTGGAGCGCGCCGAGGCCGCCGGGCGCGACGCCGCCGGGGCCGCAGCGAACGACGATCAGGCCGTGCGCGCCGCCCTCGATCTGGCTCAAACCGGGATGATGGCGTTCGACCTGCGCGGCGATCCCGAACGGCTGAACGCCGCGCTAGATTTGTTGAGCGGACTGCCTGCGCCGCGCCGCGCCGACACGGCCTCGGCCATGGCCGCCCTGCACGCGCGGCTGCGTGCGCGTCAGGCGCTGTTGTCCGGCGTCCTGCCCGAACTGACCGAGGCGGCCGGACTGCTGGACGCCGCCGTAGCGCGGCTGAAAGGCGGCCGCGCGGCCGAGGATGACCTGCGGCTGGAACGCGCCGCCCTGGCGCTGGAGACCGGGCTGATCGCCCGCGACCCGCGCCTGCTGGATCAGGCGGGCCACGACCTGCGCGCCCTGGTCGAGGCCGCCCCGCCTGAACAGCGCCCCTTAAGCCGCGCGCGCGCCCTGGCCCTGTGCGCGTCCGGCATGGCCGCCCTGGCCGCCGTAGCCGCCGACGATCCGGCGCAGGATCAGGCCCGGACCCTGTTCGACGCCGCCGCCCAGCTGTTCACCCCCGACCACAGCCCGCTGGACTGGGCCGCCATTCAGGTGATGCGCGCCGAGCGCGAGACCCTGCCCCCGCTGGCCCTGGCCCAGGCCGAGGCCGTGACCGAGGGCGGCGGTCTGATTCTGGGCGCCCTGGCCCATGAGCAGCGCGTGGCGCAGGAAGCCGCCCACGCCGCCTCCATCGGCGATCTGGACGCCCTGCTGGAGATCGAGACGGCGCTGCGTCGGCGCCTGACGCGGCCCTCGGTCGCCGCCACGCCGCTGGACTGGGCGGCCGAGCAGATCGGTCTGGCGCGCATCGCCCTGGCCCGCGCCCGCTGGACCGGCGAGACGCCCCGCGCCGTCGGTCTGATGCTGGCCGAGGCCGCCCAGACGGCGCGCGAACACGGCGCCGCCCGGCTGGCCGAACGGGCCGAACGGCTGATCCCGCGCCCGCAAACCGCCTGAGCCCGGCGGGACCGGACGCCGCACGGCCTTGACCCGGCCCCATTGGGCGCCTAGCTCACGGGCTTCGCAGAAGGGTTCCGACACAGTGACCGAACAAACCGCCGCCGATCCCGTCCACGCCTTCATCGCCCAGACGGTGGCCGAGCATGACGTGGTGCTCTTCATGAAGGGCACGCCGGATTCGCCGCGCTGCGGCTTCTCTTCGGTGACGGTCCAGATTCTGGACCATGTGGGCGCGGCCTTCGTCGGCGTCGACGTGCTGCAGGACGAAGCCCTGCGCGAAGGCATCAAGGCCTTCACCGACTGGCCGACCATTCCCCAGCTTTATGTGAAGGGCGAATTCGTCGGCGGCTCGGACATCGTGCGCGAGATGTTCCAGTCCGGCGAACTGGCCGCCCTGATGTCCGAAAAGGGCGTCGCCCTCGGCGAGGCGTAAGCCAGATGGCCCGGCCGCAGCTCCAACCGCGTGAGGACCGCGAGGTCTTCGTCGTGCCCCTGGACGTGCGGCCGGAGCACATCGACGAGAACAACCACGTCAACAACGTCGTCTATGTCGGCTGGCTGCAGGACGTGGGCACGGCCCACTGGAACGCGCGCTTCGACGACGAGACGCGCGCGAAATGGTCGTGGATCGCCCTGAGACACGAGATCGACTACTTACGCGCCATCGAGCCGGGCGCGACCGGCGTCTTGGCCCGCACATGGGTCGGCGACCCGCAGGGCCCGCGCTTCAACCGCTATGTCCGCATCGAGGACGCCGAAGGCCGTCTGTGCGCGCAGGGGCTGTCGGAGTGGTGCCTGGTCGACGCAAAGACCCTGCGCCCCGCCCGCATCCCGGCGGACATGCTGGGACCGTTCACGGCTTAAGCGCATCAGCCTTGCCCTTTCCTCCCTGTTGCGCAGCAATGGGGAGGGGGACCGCGAAGCGGTGGAGGGGGCGACGCCATGCCGGACGGCCTGAGTTATGAGCGCGCAAGAAAGATGCGCCGCGCCCTGACGCCGCCTGAGGCGCAACTGTGGGCTCAGCTAAAGGGGCGCAGCCTCGAAGGCCTGAGGTTCCGGCGACAGCATCCCATCGGCCCCTTCATTCTCGACTTCTATTGCGCCGAACTGAAACTGGCGGTGGAGGTCGACGGCCTCATTCACGGGCTGGACGATCAAGCGCGTCATGATGAGCGTCGGACGTGCTGGCTGACGGCGCGCGGCGTTTCAGTGCTGCGTCTTCCCGCCTGCGACGTTCGTGATGACATGGAGGGTGCGCTGAATGCGATCAGGAACGCAGCGCGTCATGCGCAAACGTAGCGCCGCCCCCTCCACCGCTTCGCGGTCCCCCTCCCCACACCGTGGGGAGGAAAGGGGTGGTTCGATTACAGGCTGACCGGGTTGATCACGCGGACGCTCTGGCCAGACTTCAGGCCCAGTTCGTCGTAGGTCCAGCTGACGGTCTTGCCGTCGGGGACCAGCGCCTTGCACAGGTCGGGCGCGCGGCGGATCAGGCTGAGTTCCGCCGGTTCGTCGTCCTTGATGCGGACCTCGAAGCTGGACGCCTCGGTGCAGCCGTTGGAGCCGACCACCACGCTCAGGCGCTGGCCGTCGAAGTCGACCTTGCGCACGGCTTCCAGCGCCTCGGGACGGGCCGAGGCGCGGTCGGAGACGTTGACCGAAACCTTCTCGCCGCCCTCGTTCGAATAGATGATGCAGCCGCCCAGCAGCGGCAGCAGGGCGACGACGGCGGCCAGAACAGGAACGATCCGCATCAGGCGTCGTCCGCCGGCGTCGAATGGATCACCCGCGTGGTCGGCTTTTCGGTCGAGATGATGATGCAGCCCGACAGGACCGGCGCGGCGACGGCCGCAATGGCCAGGGCGATGATGATGCGGCGCATGAGGCGTCCTCTTGGTCTTGAATTGCGGCGAACCTGCCAGCACGGACCCGCCGGGTCATGTGAATAATCGGCAAGGTGTCGCTCAGGCGGCCTGTGCGGCGTCGCCCAGACGCGCCACGCCGTTGGTCAGGGCGTCCGCCTCGGGCTGGGGGCGGCCCAGCAGATAGCCCTGCACCTCATTGCAGCCCTGGGCGCGCAGGAAGGCCAGCTGCTCCGGGGTTTCGACGCCCTCGGCCAGCACCGGGATCGACAGGCTTTCGCCGATGGTCAGCACCGCGCGGATGATGGCCCGCGACTGGGGCGCGGCGCCGTCCAGTTCCTGCATGAAGGAGCGGTCCAGCTTGATCTTGTCGAAGGGGAAGGCCTTCAGCGTCGACAGCGACGAATAGCCCGTGCCGAAATCGTCCATGGCGATGGTCACGCCCAGCGTCTTCAGCTGACGCAGGACATGGGTGGTGCGCGCCATGTCGGTGATCATGGCCGTCTCGGTGATCTCCAGCTCCAGCCGCGAGGGCGACAGCCCCGTCTCCAGCAGGATCTGATGCACCAGACGCGGCAGGTCGACGTGGCTCAGCTGCACCGGCGACAGGTTGACGGCGATGCGGTGCGGCTCGGCCCAGGCGGCGGCCTGACGGCAGGCCTGACGCAGCACCCATTCGCCGATCGGCAGGATCAGCCCCGTCTCCTCGGCCACCGGGATGAAGTCGGCCGGCGAGATGTAGACGCCCGCGTCGTTCTTCCAGCGCAGCAGGACTTCATAGCCCGTCGCCCGGCCCGTCTCGACCGAGGCCTGCACCTGATAATAAAGCTCGAAACGTTCGTTCTCCAGCGCCTCGCGCAGGGCCTGGGTGACGCGGCGACGGGCGCGGACGGCCTGATCCATGTCCGCCTCATAGAAGCAGATGTCCTGCGTCAGCGACGCCTTGGCCCGATACATGGCCAGGTCCGCATTGTTGATCAGGGTCGAGACGTCCTGCGCGTCCTCGGGCCACAGGGAGACGCCGATGCTGGCGCCGCACGACAGGTCGGCGTGGTCCACCGTCACCGTCCCGATGACGGCCTGGCGCAGACGCTCGGCCACGGCGTGCGCCTCGTCACGGCTGGCGACCGGGGCCAGGGCCAGGAACTCGTCCCCGCCCTGACGGGCGACGAACTCGCCCTCATGCAGGATCGCCTTCATCCGTTCGGCGATGACGCACAGAAGCTGGTCGCCGACCGCGTGGCCGTACAGGTCGTTGACCTCCTTGAACCGGTCCAGATCCAGGGCGAACAGGGCCAGAGTCTCGCCCTCGGCCGCCGTCTGCTGCTGGCGGGTCAGCCGTTCGAGGAAGGAGGCGCGGTTGGGCAGGCCGGTCAGGCTGTCGTTGCGCGCCAGATGGGCGATGCGGCGCTCCTGCGCCATGCGCGCGCGCAGGTCGCGCACGGCGTAGATCATGGTGCGCCCGTTGGCCGTATGGTCGCGCCGCGCCGACAGCTCGACCGGGATCTCCTCGTCACCAGCCGTCAATATGGTCTGGGTCACAGCGCCGTCGTCCAGACGGTGGGCGTCCTGCACCCACTGATCCAGACCCGCACCAACCAGAGCGCCGCGCCCGGCGCCGACCAGATCGGCCAGCACCTGATTGGCCGCGACGATGACGCCGTCGCGTTCGATCGCCATGCCGTCGACGCCGGTTTCGATCAGATACTGCTGACGCTCGCGGTTCAGGGCCAGGGCCTCGCGGTCCAGCGCATGGCTGGCGGCGCCCGCCCCCAGCACCAGCAGGCCGACCCCGGCGACGCCCAGCGCCAGCACGCTGCGGGCGTCCTCGCCGGTCAGCATGCCGTCCAGCGGCGCCAGCGGGATGACCGTCATCGCCGCCATGGCCGTGAAGTGCAGGCAGACGATGCCCAGCACCATGGCCGCCCCGCCCTTCAGCCGCGCGAAACGCTCTTCGTCCGAGGCCAGACGGAAGGCCAGGGCGCCGAACGCCACCGACCCGATGACCGACGCCGCCAGATAGGGCGCCGACCAGTGGACCAGCCCCTCGACCGACAGGGCGGCCATGCCGACGAAATGCATGGCGGCCACGGCGGCCCCGAACAGGGCGCCGCCCGCCTCGACCGCGAAACGACGGCCGACGGATGCGATCGCCAGCGCCAGACCGACGCCCAGAATGGCGACGGCCAGCGACACGCCCGTCAGCATCGGCGCATAGGCCGTCTCGACGCCCGGCCGATAGGCGATCATGGCGACGAAATGGGTGCACCAGATGGTCGCCCCGCCCGCCACCGCGCCCAGAAACAGCCAGGACAGGCGCGACAGCCCGCCGTTCTCCCTCACCCGTCGCAACAGCCCCGTGGTGATGAAACTGCCCAGAAGGCAGATCAGGGCCGCCAGGGCGACAAGCCCCAGATGGTGCTCGTCGGTCAGACAGGTCAGGACACGCATGGAATACGCCGTGAAGAAAGGTTACGCGCCGTCCTAGAAGCCCAGGCGTTAACCCTGCCTGTCCCGATATGAATAATGGAATCTGAAGAATCGGGGCCGTTGCGATACGGCGGCCGGAACGTCTGCGCCCTAGTGGCCGACCGCCGCGTTTTCCCCATCCATCTGATAGGGATTGTTGACCACCACCGTGACCCCCGGCGGCAGGCCCAGCTCCTGGAAGGTCCACTCCATCTGCACCCCGCCCTTGACCGGACGGGCGCAGCGGTCCTCGCCCAGACGGCGCAGGGTGATGACCGCGGAATCCTTCAGCCGGGTGATGAAAGGCTTCACATCGGCCTTGTCGGTGCAGCCGTTGGAGCTGACGCGGAACACGGCCAGATCGCGGGTGAAGGCGACGGCGTGGATCGGCTCAAGCTGGCCGGGCATCCCCTCGGTGCGCACAAGGGCGCCCGGCGCGCGGGCGCAGCCGGACAGGCTGACGACGAAAATCGTCACGGCGCAGAGGGCGATCCGACGTTTTATCTCTGGCCTCCCGCGATTTCAGCCTGACAATTGACGCATTGTGGCCCGGTTTGGCCAAAAAGGGAACAACCGCAGGTTTGCACGCGGCCAAAGAAAAGAGCGGATTCTCATGAGGGTCAGCAGCGCCCCTTCCCTACCGCTCATCCCGGCGTCCGCCAGGATGAGCGGAGTTCATGAAGCGGCCAAACCTCAAAGGCTGAACTCGCCCCCAAAGAAAAAGGAGGCCCCGGCGAACCGGAGCCTCCCTTGTCCTGAACCGCAGCCCGACGGATCGGGCGGGATCGTCGCTCTTACGAGGAGTAGTATTCGACGACCAGGTTCGGCTCCATCTTCACCGGATAGGGCACGTCGGACAGTTCCGGCACGCGGCCGTAACGGACCGAGAAACCACGGTCGCCCAGTTCCAGATAGTCAGGCAGGTCACGCTCGGCCGACTGCTGGGCTTCCAGCACCAGGGCCATGTTGCGCGACTTTTCCTTGACCTCGACGACGTCGCCGACCTTCACGCGGTAAGAGGCGATGTCGACCTTCTTGCCGTTGACGGTGACGTGGCCGTGCGAGACGAACTGACGGGCGGCCCAGACGGTCGGCACGAACTTGGCGCGGTAGACGATGGCGTCCAGACGCGATTCCAGCAGACCGATCAGGTTTTCCGAGGTGTTGCCCTTGCGGCGGGCGGCTTCGGCGTAGGTCGCCGCGAATTGCTTCTCGGTGATGTTGCCGTAGTAGCCCTTCAGCTTCTGCTTGGCCTTCAGCTGCAGACCAAAGTCAGAGACCTTGGACTTGCGGCGCTGACCATGCTGGCCGGGGCCGTAGGAGCGCTTGTTGACAGGAGACTTGGCGCGACCCCACAGGTTTTCACCCATGGCCCGGTCGAGTTTGTACTTGGCGCTGTGGCGCTTGGACATATGTCACTCTTCATCATGATGCGGCCCGGCTGCTCCCCGATTGGAGCGGCGATCTCAACGGCGGTTCACGCATCGTCCGTAATGGACATCGCGCCTCGGGACGAACCCGGTGCGAGAAGGGCGCGCTTATGCGGCCGCGCCCTTCCTGAGTCAAGCGGCGCGGGCGTTTCAGCCTGCGGGCGGCGCCTCGGGCGTCCAGACATAGGCCTCGCCGCGGCGCTCGATCTTGCCCAGCCCCGGGAAGGGGAAGTGGACGCCATAGTAGCGCAGCCCGCCCTGCGCGCCCTGATCCAGCAGGGTTCGGCGCGTTGCGACGCCTGCCGCGCGATCATTGTCCCAAACCAGAGTCAGATCCGGCCGGGGAACCGAGATGACCGAACTGTGCAGGGCGTCGCCGAAATACAGCAGCCGCTGCTGACCCGATGCGATCTCATAACCCGTATGGCCCGGCGTATGGCCCTTCAACGGCACAGCGCGGATCGAGGGCGTGACCTGTGCGCCGGGCTGGAAGACCTCGACGCGCGGCGTGATGGCCTGAACCAGGGCGGCTTCATCGCCCGTGGCGCCCGCCTTGGCCGCGTTCCATTCCGGCGCGCTCATGCGGATGACCGCCTTGGGGAAGACCAGCGCGCCGGTGGCGTCGACCAGACCGCCCACATGGTCGCCGTGGCTGTGCGAGATCAGGATGTCCGTCACCTGATCCGGCTCGACTCCGGCGGCGCGCAGAGACGCGACCAGCAGGTTCTGCGTGCCCATCTGGCCGCCCGCGCCCGTGTCGATCAGCACCACCCGCTCGCCGTCGCGCACCAGCAGCGGCTGGACCGGCAGGTGGACCGCGTCCGTCGGCGCCCCGGCCGCCGTCAGCAGGGCGACGATGTCTTCAGCCTTGGCCCCTGCCTCGACCCACGGGGTCTGCGCCACCGGCACGACGATCTCGCCGTCGCGCAGGGCCGCCAGCTTCAGATCGCCGACGGTGAAGGGATACACGTCCGGCGAGGTCGCGACGGCGGCGGTCGTCGCCTGCGCCTGCTCGCCCGCCTTCGACTGCTTCTGGGGCTGCTGCTGACAGGCGCCCGCGCCGATCAGGAGGCTCAGGACCAGCCCCAAGGCGGCCAGTTTCAGAGAGGGAGTCATCATCATCTCCTGCGGGCGCGGCCCGGAATGAAAAACGCCCCGCCGTTTCCGGCGGGGCGTCTGCTGCATCAGCCCTTGGCGGCTTCGTACAGTTCGTTGACCTTGTTCCAGTTCACCACGGTCCAGAAGGCCTTGAGGTAGTCGACCCGGCGGTTCTGGTACTTGAGGTAATAGGCGTGTTCCCACACGTCGGCGGCCAGAAGGACGGCCCCCTTCTCGGGCGCGTCGTCCATCAGCGGGTTGTCCTGGTTCGGGGTCGAGACGACCTTCAGCTTGCCGCCCTGCAGGATCAGCCAGGCCCAGCCCGAGCCGAACTGACCGGCGCCGGCGGCGTCGAAGTCGGCCTTGAACTTGTCCATGCCGCCCAGTTCGGCGTCGATCTTGGCGGCCAGTTCAGCCGAGGGCTCGCCGCCCGTGCCGACCGGGGCCAGCAGTTCCCAGAACAGGCTGTGGTTCCACACGCCGCCGCCGTTGTTGCGGATAGACTTGGGCAGCTTCGACATTTCGGCGAACAGCTCTTCCATCGACTTGCCCTGCGCGGCGGGCGTGGCGTCGACGAACTTGTTCAGGTTGTCGACATAAGTCTGATGGTGCTTGTCGTGGTGGAAGGTCATCGTCTCCTTGTCGATGGCCGGCTCCAGCGCGTCATAGGCGTAGGGCAGCGGGGGCAGGGTGAAGGCCATGGGAGACTCCTCGTTACGGCGTGTGATTCCTCTGGACCCTATCTAGGGCCGCGCGCGCCATACCCAAGCCTTGAACGGCCCCTTTGTTCAGTTTTTGCCGTTTTCCGGTGAATCGGAACGGAAACAGGGTCCATCCGTTGCCTTCCATTGGCCTGAACCGCGTGGAGACCGTGATGCCTGAGCATGACCGACCGCCGCGGATGACCGACGACGAGGTCGAGATGCTGCGCCTTCGCCTGCTGGAGATCGTTCCCCGGCTGGAGCGTCGTCATATGCTTGAACTGGCCGACGCCCTGCACGACGCCGCCCGCGAACGCCGCTGGAACGACGGCCACGTCGATTTACGTATCTGAAATCAGGCGCCCGGCCTCTCCCTCCCCGTCCCGGGGAGGGTGGCTGAGCCTGCAAGGCGAAGCCGGGTGGGGGCGGCAAGGCTATTCAAACGCCGAGGCCAGGATCACCAAGCCCTCCCCCCCCCGGCGCGGGGCGACCCCCCACCCCCGGACCGGGAGGGGGGGGGGGGGCGCGGTAAACCCCCTGCAGTTCCTGCTTCACCCGTTCGGCCAGAGTCTTGATGTCCAGCGGCTTGGGCAGGAAGGACACCCCGACCTCGTCCTGCAACAGGTCCGAGAAATCGCTCTCGGCATAGCCCGAGATGAACATGACCGGGGCATCCCCAAGGAAGGGCCGGGCCTTCCTCAGCAGCGACGGCCCGTCCAGTCCCGGCATGATGACGTCCGAGATCAGCATGTCGATCTGGCCCGCCCATTCCTCGGCCAGGATCAGGGCCTCCTCGCCGTCTTCGGCCTCGATCACCTCATAGCCGCGCTGGCGCAACAGGCGGGCCGCGATGCCGCGCACAGCGGCCTCGTCTTCCACGAACAGGATGCGGCCCGCACCCGACAGGTCGCGCGGCGCCTTGACGGCCTTCTCGACCACGGGAGCCTCGACCAGTTCTTCAGCTGAGGCGGCGGGCAGGAAGATGCGGAAGGCGGCGCCCGCGTTTTCCAGATTGGCGACGGTGATGTGGCCGCCCGCCTGCTGGGCGATGCCGTAGACGGTGGCCAAGCCCATGCCCGTCCCCTCGTTTACCGCCTTGGTGGTGAAGAAGGGCTCGAAGATCTTGTCCAGCAGGGCGGTCGGCACGCCGGGGCCGGTGTCCGACACCTCGATCAGGGCGACCTCGTCCGTCGCCTCATGCCAGCCCATGTCGCGGGCCTCGGCCCCCGTCAGGCGGCGGGTGCGGATGGTGACGACGCCCGCGCCCGGCTCGACCACGCCGCGCATGGCGTCGCGGGCGTTGACGGCCAGGTTCATCACCGCCGTCTCCAGCTGGCTCTTATCGGCCAGCACCAGGGGCAGGTCGCGGCCGTAGTCTGTCTCCAGCCGCACGTCCTCGCGCAGCAGACGGCGCAGCAGCACCGCGAACTCGCCGACCAGCTCGCCCAGGTCCAGCCGCTCGCGCCGCACCGTCGACTTGCGCGAGAAAGCCAGCAGCTTACGCACCAGATCGGCGGCGCGGATGGCCGTCTGGCGAATCTCGTTCAGCCCCTCATAGGAGGGATCGCCGACCGGGTGCCGCTCCAGCAGGCCCGACAGCTGCAGCTGGATCGCCGTCAGCAGGTTGTTGAAGTCGTGCGCCACCCCGCCCGCCAGCTGGCCCACGGCCTGCATCTTCTGGGCCTGCGACAGTTGCAGCTCCATCGATTTCTGCGCCGCCACGTCGAACAGCCAGACGCGGCGCTTGTCGCCTTCCAGCGCGACATAGAGGTGCAGCTGGCGATCCGGGTGGGCGCGGGCGATCAACTCGATCGGGCCGGACGATCCGGCCTCCAGCTTGGTTCTGGCCTCGGCCACGCCCGCCGGGTCGAACAGATGGCCGAAGGCCGCGTCGCCCGAGGCCGCCGGGCCAGTCAGTAGGGCCAGGGCCGCGTTCGGCTCCTCGACCCGGCCCGCGAACAGGTCTTCGCCGCCGATCACGGCCGAGCCGAAGGGCGCGCCTGCGGCCATGGCGCGCGCCTCGCCGGTCGGGGCGGCGGGCTGGGGCGCGGCGGGTGCGGACGGCGCCAGCGGCAGGACAGCCTCCGGCGCAGCGCGGACGAGAAAACGCCCCTGCCCCGCCTGACCGATCAGCACCTCGATCTCGCGCGCGCCGATCTGGACGATGGCGCGGCCCTGATGGCCCCCGCGCGCCTGCGCAAAGGCCATGTAGAGGGCCTGAGCGGACTTGCCGCCGCCCTTGCCGGCTCTGGGCAGGGAGGTGACGGTCCCGTTCTCCTCGGCCCAGGCGGCGTTATAGGCCAGCACCTGCCCCGACGGCTGCACCAGTGCGGCGGGCTCGGCCATGGCGTCCAGCATCTCGACCGCCGTATCGCCTGAAGGCGGGCGCCGCTCTGACCGGCCGAACGCCGACAGCCAGATCAGCGCCGTCGCACCCGCTGCGAAAATCAGGATCAGCCCCGGCGTGGTGAAGGCGCTGGCCCGGAACGCCGGATAGGCGATGGCCGCGATCGCCAGCGCAAAGCCGACCGCCATCACGACCAGCCACGGGTCGAAGCGCGGGCGGCGGGCGGCAGGGGCTGCAGCGCGCGCCTGCGGCCGGTCTTGCGTCAGACGCTCCATCGGGCGCCCGGGCGGTCGGGGAATGGTCATGGAGTCTCGCCCGCTCGAATCAGGGTTCGTCAGCATACCGAAGCTCTTTCATGCGCCCTAACGCGCAGGTGGCGCGACGTCTCTCCCTCCCCGTCCCGGGGAGGGTGGTCGCGCAGCGACCGGGTGGGGAGGACGAGATGATGCCGGATGCCGCGCCTGACCAGCCAAGACGCCCCCATCCGGCTTCGGCCTGACGGCCTCAGCCACCCTCCCCATAAAGGGGAGGGAGAAACGGCGCCTTGGCCCCTCACCGCCGCTTCCTCTGCTGCATGACGAAGCCGATAACCTTGGCCGCCGCCTCGAAATGTTCGCGTGGAATGATGTCGTCGACCTCGACCGCCGCATAGAGGGCGCGGGCCAGCGGCACGTTCTCGACGATGGGCACCTCGTGCTCCTTCGCCACCTCGCGGATGCGCAGGGCCAGCGCATCGACGCCCTTGGCGACACAGACCGGCGCCCCGTCGCCCTGATCCGGCTCATAACGCAGGGCGACCGAATAGTGGGTCGGGTTGGTGATGATGACGGTGGCGTCCGGCACCGCCTGCATCATCCGCTGGCGGCCGCGCTGCATACGGATCTGGCGCAGCTTGGCCTTTACGTGGGGGTCGCCTTCGGACTGTTTGAAGTCTTCCTTCAGCTCTTCCTTGGTCATCCGCATCCGCTTGGCGAAGCGCATCCGCTGCCACAGATAGTCGCCCCCGGCCGTCAGCCCCAGAAACACCAGCGCCGACATCATCAGCGCCAGCGCCAGATCGCGCGCGAACGGCAGGATGGAGGCCGGGCTCATGGCGGCCAGATTCTCAAGCTCGCGCGCGTGCGGCTTCAACACCCAGAAACAGACGCAGCCGATGGCGACCAGCTTGATGAAGGTCTTCAGGAACTGCGCCACGCCGTCCGGGCCGAAGATGCGTTTGAAGCCCTCCAGCGGGTTCACCTTGGACCATTTCGGCTTGATCTTCTCGGTGGTGAAGATGAGGCCCGACTGCGCCAGATTACCGCCGACCCCGCCCAGAACGACCGCGAACATCAGGGCCGCCAGAAACGGCGCCGCGGCCCAGACCGCCTGCATCCCGATCTCGACGCCCGCGCCCGCCTGCAACCCGCCGATCATGGCGTGCGGCTGGGCCAGAAAGGGCGTCAGCCCCTCGGCGATCCGGGTCGAGAACCAGCCGCCGCCCGCCAGCAGCACCCCCGCCGCCCCGGCCAGAGACAGCGCCGCCGCCACGTCCGGCGATTTGGCGACATCGCCCTTTTTGCGCGCATCCTCAAGTTTTCGTGGGGTGGCGTCTTCTGTTTTCGACTCGGGATCGGGACCGTCAGCCAACGGCGCCTCCCGTGAAGAAGGCCGCCACCGAGCGGTAGCGGTCTATGAAGACGGTCCCCAGCACGCCCAGGCTCAGGGTGAAGACCGACAGGCCCAGAATGACGCTGAGCGGCGCGGCGGCGAAATAGACCTGAAAGCTGGGCATGACCCGCGCCACCAACCCCGAGGCCAGATTGAAGATCAGGGCGAACACCAGCACCGGCGCCGCCAGTTGCACCCCCAGCATGAAACTCTGGCTCAGGGTCTTCACCGCCATGGTCGTGAAGTCGGACACGATCAGCGGCTTTGCCGGGGCGATGGCCTCATACGATCCGACCATGCCGCCGATGAAAAGGTGATGGGTGTTGGTCGCGAACACCAGCGTCACCCCCAGCAGCATCAGAAAGGCCGACAGGGTCGTGCCCGGCTGGGCCTGCATCGGGTTGGCCGTCTGCGAGAAACCCAGCGTCGTCTGCATGGAGACGATCTCGCCCGCCGTGGTCATGGCGGTCATGAAGCTGCGCAGAATGGCGCCGATGGCCAGACCGGTCAGAACCTCCCGGATCACCCAGCCGACCGTGGCGCCCAGCGTCGCGGGCAGGCCCGGCAGACTGGCCCCCACGATGGGCCACAGCGCCAGCGACAGCACCAGCGCCAGCGACAGGCGCACCCTTGGCGGCACATAGGATTCGCCGAAGCCGGGCAGCAGCATCAGGATCGCCCCGACGCGCGCGAAGATCAGCCCCCCGGCCCAGACCTGTTCCGCCGTGGCGTAAGGCTCCATGTCCCTGCCCCGGTTTCCTGACCTACATGCCCGCGATACGGGCGGCGATCTCGCGCATGAAGCCGCCCAGCAGGGCGCCCATCAGCGGCAGGAACAGCAACAGGGAAACAAAGACGGCGACGATCTTGGGCGCATAGACCAGGGTCTGCTCCTGAATCTGGGTCAGGGCCTGAAACAGGCCGATGGCCACCCCGACCACCAGCGCCACGATCAGGGCCGGCAGGCACAGCTGGATCGTCAGCCACAGGGCGTCGCGCCCCACATCCAGAACTTCCGCGCCGTTCATCGCCGCTCCCCGCCACTCGCGCACACACGCGCAGACACTGGGCAGAAAATGCCGACAGGATGGTTAACGGGACGTTAGGACGGATGAAACCCGATGCAGGCCTTGCATACGAAACGTTGAAATTATTACAGATTATCTCGCAGCCACCCGGCCGCGCGCGCCACCATGCCGCCGCGGTGGACCTTGGGCGCATCCGCAGCCGTGATCTGGCGGGACATCAGCTTGCGGGCCGAGACGGCCTCGCGCGGGCCGTAGGCGGCGCGGAGCAGGACGCCGGCGGCCGAGCAGAAGGCCGGGCCGGCGGCGGCGTCGGCCAGGTGGGGCGCGCGTTGCGGGCGGCCCAGGCGCACAGGGCGGTCAAAGACGCGCACGGCCAGTTCGCGCACGCCGTTCAGCTGGCTGGCGCCGCCGGTCAGGACGAGGCCCGCGCCGGGTTCGAGCCCCAGCCCGGCGTGCTTCAGGCGGTCGCGCAGCAGCTCCAGCGTCTCTTCCACGCGCGGGGCGATGACGGTCTTGAGCATGGCGCGCGGGACGATGACCGGACCGGCCGAGGCGTCCTCGCCGCGCGGCGGAGCTTCCAGCATTTCGCGGTCTTCATTGGCCGACGCCATGGCGGAACCGTGCAGGGTTTTCAACCGCTCGGCGCCGACGCGCGAGGTCGACAGGCCGCGCGCGATGTCGGCGGTCACATGGTCGCCGCCGACGTTCAGGCTTTCGATGTGCAGCAGGGAACGCCCGCCCCAGACCGCCGCCGAGGTCGAGCCGCCGCCCATGTCGATGCACAGGGCGCCCAGCTCCATCTCATCCTCTTCCAGCGCGGCGAGGGATGAGACGACGGGCGCGGCGGCCACGCCCTGAAGATCCAGATGCGCCAGTTCGAGGCAGTGGCTGAGGGCGTTGAACGAGCCCTCGGACATGGAGACGACCAGCAGGTCCAGCCCCAGCGAGCCGCCGCGCATCGAGCGCGGGTCGTGGACGCCACGCGCCCCGTCGACCGACCAGGCGATGGGCAGGACGTGGATCGGGCGCCGGTTCGGCAGGCGGATCTGGGCCAGGGCCATGCCGATGGCGCGCGCCAGATCGGCGTCGCTGATGGGGTGTGAGCCCAGCGAGACGCGCGCCTGCACCCGGTGGCTGGCCATCTGACCGATGGCCGTGGTGACGACGACGCCCGAGACAGGGGCGCCCGCCGCGCGCTCAGCGCGTTCGACCGCGTGGCCGATAGCCTGGGCCGTCTCGTCCATGTTGACGATGGCCCCGCCCTTGACGCCCCGCGACTGAACGTGACCCGCCCCGGCGACGCGGATGGTGCGGTCGGCGTGGCGCACGCCGTCGGGCTTCATGATGAAGCAGGCGACCTTGGACTGGCCGAGATCGAGCGCGGCCACGACCGGCGCGCGCGGCGCGCCCCTGCCCTGTTCCGGCTTGATGTCTCGGCTGCGTCCAACCATGGGTCGTGTCCTAAGGCTTCAGGGTGTCAGGCCGCGCCTTCGGAAGGGCGAACGGCCACTTCTTCCGGCGTGCGAAGGTCGATGCGGGCGAAGCCCAGGTCCAGCAGGCGTTCGCGCTGGTCCAGAGCGTCGAGGCGGATAAGGGCGGATTCCTGATCCACGGCGGGCAGCTGGATCAGGGCGCCATCCTTGAGGCGCAGGTCCCAGCGGCGCTCGTCCACGCGGACAAGGGCGTCGATTTTCGCCATCAGGCGCGGGCGCTGGGCCAGCAGGGGCAGAACGTCGGAGGCGGCCTGATCGGCGCCCTTGCCCACCACAAGCGGCAGGCGCGGATAGCGGCCCGCGTCGGCGCCGTTGATCACCAGCCCCTGCGCGTCGATGACGTGGGCCTTGCCGCCCACCTGCCAGACGGCGAGGCGGTCGTGTTCCTTGACGTCGACGATCAGGGTGTCGGGCAGCAGGCGCACCACGCGCGCCTCCTTGACCCAGCCGACCGACTGCACCCGCTCGCGCACGGCGGCCAGATCCAGGCTGACGATGGGCTGATCGGCATGGACGCCGACGGCGGCGCGCACGGCGGCGGCGGCCTCGGGCGAGGCGCCGGTGACGTGGACCTGACGCACCTTCAGGCCCATGCCGGTCGTCATGGCGTCAAAGCGTTCGGAAACGGCGGTCGAGATGCGCTCGGCGCGTGCGCCGGTGGCCAGTACGGCCGCCAGTATGCCGACGCCGACCACAAGGGTCGCCGCCACGACGCGCGGCGACATGTCCAGACGGCCGATCTCGGCCGCGCGGCCGGACGGAGCGCCGCGCGCGCCGCCCTTGCCCGAAGACTGTCGCCGACCGCCGCGCACTACCGCGGGCATGAGGCGTCCTCCACCATCCAACGAACCAGTTCGCGATAATCCATACCGACGAAGGCCGCCTGCTCGGGGACGAGCGAGGTCGGGGTCATGCCGGGCTGGGTGTTCACCTCCAACAGAACGAGAACGTCGTTAACATCGTCATAACGGAAGTCGGCGCGGGAGACGCCCCGACACCCCATGGCCGCGTGGGCCAGCTCTGACTGACGTAAAGCCTTGTCAAAAACGTGCGGCGGCAGTTCGGCGGGCAGGACATGGCGCGATCCGCCGGGCGCATATTTGGCTTCGTAGTCATAGAAGCCCTTGGTCGGGGTGATGTCGGTGATGGTCAGGGCGCGCGGGCCGGTCGCCTCGCCGATCACGCTGACCGCCAGTTCCTTGCCGGGGATGAAGGGCTCGACCATGACCTGATCGCCATAGGTCCAGTCGTCGGCGCCGACCTCGACCACGGGGCGGTTGGCGCCCTCGCGCACCACATAGACGCCGACCGACGAACCCTCGGCGTTCGGCTTGACCACATAGGGCGGGTCGATGACGTGGCGGCGGGCGACCTCGTGCCGGTCGAACAGGCCGCCGCCGGGCACGATGACGCCCGCCGCCTGCAGCACGGCCTTGGACTTGTCCTTGTCCATCGCCAGCGCCGAAGCCAGCACGCCGGAGTGGGTGTAAGGAATCTTCAGCGTCTCAAGGACACCCTGAACGCAGCCGTCCTCGCCCCATTTGCCGTGCAGGGCGTTGAAGACCACGTCGGGCTTCAGCGCCGTCAACACCTGAGCGAGGTCGCGCCCGGCGTCGACGCGGGTGACCCTGGCCACCTGCCCCTCAAGCGCATCCGCGCAGCCGCGCCCCGAGGACAGGGAGACCTCGCGTTCCGAAGACAGGCCGCCCATCAGGACAGCGACATGGAGGGTGTTCAGGGGCGCACGCATGACCACATCCGAAGACTAGCCCGTCCCTATGCCCTGAATACGGTTAACCGGTTGGAAACGATCCGGGGTCGTGGAAGGAAATTCGCAAGACCTTCTCCCTCCCCTTCATGGGGAGGGTGGTCGCAGCGAAGCGAAGACCGGGTGGGGAGGGCCGGGCGATACGGGACTCGGCGCTTGAATGGCCCTGCCGCCCCACCCGGCTTCGGCCAGGCGGCCCGCTGCCCCCTCTCCTGATGGGAGAGGGCTTGAGCCTCCAGGAGCGAAGCGATTGGCGAAGGCGAAAGGGTGAGGGTCCGCGGGTGAAGTCGGCCAAAGGCCGTCGCGCGACGGCTTACGCCGACTGACAGGACAAGCCCCTCACCCTTTGGCTGCTACGCGCCGCCCTTCGGGTCGCGCAAGAACGATCGCTGCGCTCTCGTGCGCTCAAGCCCTCTCCCGCCGGGAGAGGGTTATTTCCGCCCGATCCGCTTAATTTCCCAGTTCAGCTGCACGCCGGTTTTTTCCAGCACATCCGCGCGAACCGCTTCACCCAGCCCCTCGATGTCGGCCGCCGTCGCCTCGCCCGGATTGATCATGAAGTTGGAGTGCAGTTCGCTGAACTTCGCGCCCCCGCCGGTGACCGCGTGCAGCTTGCCGCGCCAGCCCGCGTCATCGACCAGCTTCCACGAGGAATGGCCGTCCGGGTTCTTGAAGGTCGAGCCGCCGGTCTTCTCGCGGATCGGTTGGGTCTTCTCACGGCGCTCGGTGATCTCGCTGATGCGGGCGGCGACGGCCTCGGGCGCGTCGGGCGTGCCGCGATAGGTCGCCTCGATCCAGATGATGTCAGCCGGGGCGTTTGAATGGCGGTAGGTATAGCCGAAGTCAGCCAGCGCCAGTTCGACCCGCTCGCCCCTGCGGTTCAGGCCCCAGGCGGACACCAGTACGTCCTTGGTCTCCGAGCCGTAGCAGCCCGCGTTCATCGTCAGGGCGCCGCCGATCGAGCCGGGGATGCCCGCATAGAACTCCAGCCCGGCGATGCCCGCCTTGGCCGAGGCGCGCGCCACCATGCTGTCCAGCGCGCCTGCGCCCGCCGTGACCGTGACGCCGTCGGCCGTCACCTGGCCCCAGGCGCGGCCCGCCAGACGGATCACCACGCCCTCGACCCCGCCGTCGCGCACGATCAGGTTGGAGCCGACGCCGATCGCCGTCACCGGCACATCTTCAGGCAGGACCTTGAGGAAGTCGGCCAGATCATCGGCGTCCGCCGGTATGAACAGGGCGTCCGCCGCGCCGCCCACGCGGAACCAGGTGTAGGGCCCCAGCGGCTCGTTCAGCAGCAGCTTGCCGCGCACGGCGGGGAGATTGTCAGTCCAGGCCATCCGATAAATCCGCTCATCCCGGCGGACGCCGGGACCCAGTGCTTTGGCTGCATCCAGCCGTTTTGACGTTCAATCCGATGTAGGGCGGCAAGGCTTCGTCGTGAAGCTCTCACTGGATCCCGGCGTGCGCCGCCGGGATGAGCGGGAGCGTGAAATTCAGCCCAGCGCCTCCAGCTGAGCCGGCAGGGCGTAGGCCCAGCTGGTGATGTCGCCCGCGCCCAGCAGGACGACCAGATCGCCCGGCTTCGCCTCTTCGCGGATGACGCGCGGCAGGGCGGCGGCGTTCTCCAGCGCGGCGACGTGGCGGTGGCCGTAGCGGCGGACGCCCTCGACCAGAGCGTGCTTGTCGACGCCGTCGATCGGCTGTTCGCCCGCCGGATAGACATCGGCGACCAGAACGCTGTCCGCGTCCGAGAAGCAGGTGGAGAAATCCTGCATCAGATCACGCAGGCGGGTGTAGCGGTGCGGCTGGACCACGGCGATGACGCGGCCGGGATTGTCGGCGTTGTGGACCACCTGACGCGCGGCCTTCAGCACGGCGGCGATCTCGACCGGGTGGTGGCCATAGTCGTCGATGACCCGCACCCCGTGGGCCACGCCCGTGGTGGTGAAGCGGCGCTTGACCCCGCCGAACCCGGCCAGACCGGCGCGGATGGCGTCGTCGTCCACGCCGATCTCGCGCGCCACGGCGATGGCGGCCAGGGCGTTGGAGACGTTGTGCCAGCCCGCCATCGGCAGGTGCAGGTTCTCGATGCGCGCGGGCTCTTCCAGAGCATCCATGCCCTGACGCTGGATCACTACATCGAAGCGCGAGCCGTCCGGGTCCATCCGCACATTGTCGGCGCGGACCATGGCCTGCGGATTGAGGCCGTAGGTGACCAGGCGGCGGTTATCGATCTGGGCCGCCAGCTTCTGCACCTCGGGGTGATCCAGACAGACCACGCCGAAGCCGTAGAAGGGAATGTCCTTGATGAAGTCGCAGAAGGCCTTCTTCACCGCATCGAAGTCGCCGTAGTGGTCCAGATGCTCCGGGTCGATGTTGGTGATGATCGCCACGGTGCATTTCAGGCGCAGGAAGGAGCCGTCGCTCTCATCCGCCTCGACCACCATCCAGTCGCCGCCGCCGACCTTGGCGTTGGTGCCATAGGCGTTGATGATGCCGCCGTTGACCACCGTCGGGTCCAGCGAACCGGCGTCCAGCAGGGCCGCGACCATCGAGGTCGTCGTCGTCTTGCCATGGGTGCCGCCGACGCCGATCGAGAATTGCAGGCGCATCAGCTCGGCCAGCATCTCGGCGCGGCGCACCAGAGGAATGCGGCGTTCGCGCGCCACGATCAGTTCGGGGTTCGTCGGCTTGACCGCCGTGGAATAGACCACCGCCGAGACGCCCTCGGTCACATGGGCGGCGTCGTGGCCGATGTAGATGCGGGCGCCCAGCTTTTCCAGCCGCTCGGTGTTGGCGCTGGTCTTGGCGTCAGAGCCCTGCACCTGATAGCCGATCTTCAGCATGATCTCGGCGATGCCGCTCATGCCGATGCCGCCGATGCCGACGAAGTGGACAGGCCCGAGGGCGAACGGAACGGGGCGAAGACGACGGATCATCTTCGCCCCATAGCTCAAACAGGATGCGATTTGCACCATGCCTTCGCCAAGGCGGGCGGCTTTATACCGCCTGGACCTCCGCCCGCTCGCGCCAGAAGGCGTGCAGGGCCGCGATGTCGCCGCTGCACAGCAGGGGCATGGCCTCGCCCAGACGCGCGTCGTCCCAGTCCCACCACTTCATCTCCAGCAGCATGGCGATGCTGTCGTCGTCGAACCGCTTGCGGATGACCCGGGCCGGATTGCCGCCGATGATGGCGTAGGGCTCGACATCGCGCGTCACCAGCGCCCGCGTGCCGATCACGGCGCCGTCGCCGACCTTCACGCCCGGCATGATGATGGCCTCGCTGCCGATCCAGACATCGTGGCCGATGACGGTGTCGCCCGCCTTCTGAAAGGCGTCGACCGCCCCGGCGAAATGCGTGACCTCCGGCATGTAGAAGAAGGGGAAGGAGCTGGCCCAGTCGTTCCGGTGCCCCTGATTGCCCGCCATGATGAAGGCGGCCCCGCTGCCGATCGAGCAGAAGTCGCCGATGATCAGCCGGTCCACGCCCGGCTCGGTCATCAGATAGCGGGCGCAGTCGTCAAAGCCGTGGCCGTGGTACCAGCCGGAATAATAGCTGTAGCGCCCGACGATGATGTTGGGATTGGTCACCAGATCGGACAGCAGTCGGCCCTTGAACGGGCTTTCGAAAACCTGAGTCATGGAAATCTCTATGTGCGCGGCCGCAGCCGGTCAGCGCCGGGCGGCCTTGGAATTTTTACTGAAGGCTATGAAGCGCGCAGCCTTGATGCGCCGGGCGAAACCGGGTCGCTCAGGGCGCGCCGCTCGGGGGCGTCAGGCCCGCACGGACGCTATCAGAAGGGTCTGACCGCCATTTCCATACGCGGATTATGGCCCCTGCCCCGCCCCGGCGCAATCAACACAATCGCCGCCGCGTGAATCTTGGTTACTCCGCCTTAACCGTAAGGATTCACCATAAGCGCCTGATCCGTCTGGGGGCCGCTTTTCCATGTCCGAGTTGAAGACCGACGTCATCCTGCGTGGCGACTGCATCGAGGTGCTGAAGGGCCTGCCTGACAAGTCGGTGGACATGGTTTTCGCCGACCCGCCCTATAACCTGCAACTGGGCGGCGACCTGCTGCGTCCCGACAACTCCAAGGTCGACGCGGTCGACGACGACTGGGACAAGTTCGACAGCTTCGCCGCCTATGACGCCTTCACCCGCGCCTGGCTGGGCGAGTGCCGCCGCGTGCTGAAAGACGAGGGCAGCCTGTGGGTCATCGGCAGCTATCACAACATCTTCCGCCTGGGCGCGGCGATGCAGGATCTGGGCTTCTGGGTGCTGAACGACATCATCTGGCGCAAGTCCAACCCGATGCCGAACTTCAAGGGCACGCGCTTCACCAACGCCCATGAGACGCTGATCTGGGCCGCCAAGTCGCGCGAACAGAAGCGCTACACCTTCAACTACGACGCGCTGAAGGCCTTCAACGAAGACACCCAGATGCGCTCGGACTGGACGCTGGCCCTGTGCACCGGCCACGAGCGGCTGAAGGACGACGACGGAAACAAGGCCCATCCGACCCAGAAGCCCGAGGCCCTGCTGCACCGCGTGCTGCTGTCGGCCAGCCGCGTCGGCGACGTGGTGCTGGACCCCTTCTTCGGCACCGGCACCACGGGGGCCGCGGCCAAGCGTCTGGGTCGCCACTTCATCGGCATCGAGCGCGACGAGACCTACGCCAAACTGGCCGAGAAGCGCATCAAGGCGGTCATCCCCGCCGCGCCGGAAGATCTGGTCGTCACCGGCTCCCGCAAGGCCGAGCCCAAGGTGCCGTTCGGCGCCCTGGTCGAAGCCGGACTGCTGGCGCCGGGCGACAAGCTGTATTGCCCCAAGGGCGAGCGCGAGGCGCGGGTGCGGGCCGACGGTTCGCTGGTGTCCGGCGCCCTGACCGGCTCGATCCACAAGCTGGGCGCCCTGCTGGAGAACGCCCCGGCGTGCAACGGCTGGACCTATTGGCGCTTCAAGACGGACACGGGCCTGCGCCCCATCGACGCCCTGCGCGCCGAAATCCGCGCCGGGATGCAGTAAGAATAATCAGGCGAGGGCGCGTTCCAGCGCCTTTCTGAACACCGTCGGCAGGGCCTTCGCCGCCTCAGCCGACGGCGTCCAGACGAAGTCGCCGCCCTGCCCCGTCGCCCGATGCACCTCCAGCGTCAGGCTGAAGTGGGTGAAGACGTGCTCGACCGACCCGGCCGCGCGCCAGTCCGCAGCCAGCGGCGGCGCAGCCTCAGGCGCCGCGCTCCAGTCCGAGGTCGGCAAGCCCATCATCCCGCCCAGCAGCCCCCTGTCCGGGCGCCGCACCAGGGCGACGCGCCCCGCGCCGTCGGTCAGCACCCAGGCATGGCCGCGTCGATGCGGCCGCTCGGCCTTCTTCGTCTTCAGGGGATAGCGTTCGGGCGCGCCCGTCTTCAGCCCCTCGCAGCCGAAGGTCAGCGGACACCGCTCGCACAGCGGCGACTTCGGCCGACAGACCCCGGACCCCAGATCCATCAGCGCCTGCGCCCAGTCCCCCGGCCTGTGATCGTCCACGAACAGGGCCGCCAGCCGTCGCAGTTCCTGCCGGGCGGCGGGCAAGGGCGTCTCGAGCGCGAACAGGCGGCTCATCACCCGCTCGACATTGCCGTCCACGACGTTTGCAGGCTGGTCGAAGGCGATGGCGGCCACGGCGGCGGCGGTATAGGCGCCCACCCCCGGCAGGGCCAGCAGCTCGACTTCAGTCTGCGGAAAGACGCCGCCATGATCGGCCGCCACAGCGCGGGCGCAGGCCAGCAGATTGCGCGCCCGGGCGTAGTATCCCAGCCCCGCCCATGCGGCCATCAGCTCATCATCGGGCGTTGCGGCCAGATCATTCACGGTCGGCCAGCGGCTGGTGAACCGCTCGAAATAGGGGGCGGCGTGCGGCACGGTGGTCTGCTGCAGCATCACTTCGGACAGCCAGACGCGATAGGGATCAGTCCTGACCCTCGCCCCCGGCGGCGCGCGCCACGGCAGGCTGCGCGCATGGGCGTCATACCAGTCGAGCAGGGCGGCGCGGAGAGAGGGGACGTCGGGCATGGATCAGGCTATATAGACGAAATGCGCCGCACCCTGCCTACCGAAGCTGAAGCGCGTCAGATTCTGGCGCAGAGGCGCACGCGCCCGGCCCTGCGCCCGCCGCCGCCTGCAGGCCGGTCGCTGGCGCCGCTGATCAAGAAGCTGGACGCCCAGTTCGGGCGCGGCGCCTCGGCGCTGGAGCCGCGCTGGGTCGAGATCGTGGGCGAGCGGCTGGCCCGCGTCACCCGCCCGCAGAAGCTGACCAAGGGGCGCGGCAACGCAGGCGGGACGCTGGAGCTGCGCGTTGCAGGGCCCGCCGCCCTGCTGGTCCAGCATCAGTCGGCCGACATCATCCAGCGGGTGAACCTGTTTCTGGGCGCGGGCGCGGTCGAGAAACTGCGCATCGCCCAGGGGCCGGTGAAGCCCCTGCCCGCCTCGGGCGCCAAGCCGCGTCCGCGCGGCCGCGCCGTCCTGCCGCCCCTGCCCGCCGCGACGGAAGCGGCGCTGAACGCCTCGGTCGAGGCGGCGCCGGACGGGCTGAAGGCGGCGCTGAACAAGCTGGGCCGCGCCGTGCTGTCGCAGCCGCCGCGCGACGAGGGGCGTTGACAAACCCGCGCCATCGGCGTTCTCGACATTCAGGACGATTTCGCCTGCGCGCACGAATCGCGCGACGTTTCTGAATCTCATTTCTGACAAGGACCATCCGATGGCCCCGACCTTCAAATACGCCGCCATGAGCCGCCGCGCGGCCCTGTCCGCCGCCGCCCTGGCCTCGATGGCCGTGCTGGCCGGGTGTTCGGGCGGCAAGACGGGCGGCGCCGCCGAGGGCGACATGGCGCTGGGCGCGGCTGACGGCGCCAAGGTCACGGTAGTCGAATACGCGTCCGTCACCTGCGGTCACTGCGCCGTGTGGAATGAGGAAGTCTGGCCCGAGTTCAAGACCAAATACGTCGACAACAAGAAGGTCCGCTACGTCTTCCGCGAGTTCCCGACCCCGCCGCAGGACATCGCCGTCGCGGGCTTCCTGATCGCGCGCTGCGCCGGACCGGACAAGTATTTCGACGTCGTGGCCGACATCATGGCCAGCCAGAAGGAATGGATGGCGGGCGTCCAGCCGCGCACCACCCTGTTCCGCGCCGGTCAGGCCGCGGGTCTGAGCGAGCAGCAGATCAACGACTGCATTCGCGACAAGTCCGCCATCGACGCGATGGAGAAGCGCATTCAGGCCGGCATCAGCGCGGGCGTGACGGGCACCCCCTACTTCATGGTCAACGGCGTCAAGGTCGCCGACAGCTCCCTGTCCGGCCTGTCCGAGGCCATCGACGCCGAGCTGGCGAAGTAAGATGACGGGACGCCGCCTGATCCTGACGGCCGCATTGGGCGCGGCCATGCTGACGGGCGGCGTCGCCCAGGCGCGAGAAGCCGCCCCCGCCCCGGTTCCGGCCGTCACGGCGACGGACCGCGTGCTGGGCCGCGCCGATGCGCCGGTGACGGTGATCGAATACGCCTCCTTCACCTGCAACCACTGCGCCGCGTGGACCAACGACATCCTGCCGCAGTTCAAGACCCGCTATATCGACACGGGCAAGGTGCGGCTGGTGTTCCGCGACATGCCGACGCCTCCGGCCCAGATCGCCGCCGTCGCCGCCGGGATCGGCCGCTGCGCCGCGCCGGGCCGTTTCTTCGACGTGGCCCACAGCCTGATGAGCGGTCAGGCCGCCGCCTTTGAAAAGGGCGACGGAACCGACTGGTTCGCCGCCGCCATCGCCGTCAGCGGCCGCACTCAGGAACAGATCGAGGCCTGCCTGAAAGACCCGGCGACCACCCGCGCCCTTCAGGCCGAGGTCGACGGCGCCGTGGCGGCGGGGGTGACGGGCACGCCCTCCTTCTTCGTCAACGGCAAGCGGGTGGCCGATCCCTCGCTGGCGTCTCTGTCAGCGGCCATCGACCCGCTGATCCGGACGCGCTGATCGGGACGCGATGCAGTTCCAGCGCCTCCGGCTCGTCGGCTTCAAATCCTTCGTCGACCCGGCCGAGGTGCAGATCGAGGCCGGGCTGACCGGCATCGTCGGGCCGAACGGCTGCGGCAAGTCGAACGTGCTGGAAAGCCTGCGCTGGGTCATGGGCGCCAATTCGGCCAAGGCCATGCGCGGTCAGGGCATGGAGGACGTGATCTTCGCCGGCGCGGCAGGCCGCCCGCCGCGCAACCACGCCGAAGTCCAGCTGACCATCGACAACGCCCAGAAGCGCGCGCCCCAGCCCTTTACCGACAGCCCCATGCTGGAAGTCTCGCGCCGGATCGAGCGCGGGCGCGGCTCGACCTATCGCATCAACGGCAAGGAGGTGCGGGCGCGCGACGTTCAACTGCTGTTCGCCGACGCCTCGACCGGCGCCAACAGTCCGGCCCTGGTGCGGCAGGGCCAGATCAGCGAACTGATCGCCGCCAAGCCCCAGAACCGCCGCCGCATTCTCGAAGAAGCCGGGGGCGTGGCGGGCCTGCACACCCGGCGCCATGAGGCGGAGCTGCGGCTGCGGGCGGCGGAGACCAACCTCGACCGGCTGGACGACATCGGCAAGGAGCTGGAGTCGACGCTGAACAAGCTGAAGCGCGAGGCGCGTCAGGCGGAGAAGTACAAGAAGATCTCGGCCGAGATCCGCGCGCTTCAGGCGGCCCTGCTCTACGTCCGCTGGACCGACGCCAAGGCGGCGGCTGAAACGGCGGCGGCCGAACTGCGCGAGGCTGACCGGCTGGTCGCCGAAACGACCACGGCGGCGGCGGCGGCCCAGACAGCGGCCCTGAACGCTCAGGAAGGGCTGAAGCCTGCGCGCGAGGAAGACGCGGTCGCCACCGCCCTGCTGAACCGGGCCATCATCGAGCGCGACCGGCTGGACATGGCCGAACAGGCCGCCCGCGCCGAGGTCAACCGGCTGAAGGCCGAGGTCGCCCGCATCGAGGCCGACCGCGCGCGCGAGGACAGCATGGCCGCCGACGCCGGACGCGAACTGGAACGGCTGGACCGCGAGCTGGAGAAGCTGAAGGCCGAGATCGCCGCCGCTCCCGAGCGCGGCCCCGAACTGGAACGCGCCCTGCTGGAGGCCGAGGACGCCCGCAAGGCCGCCGACGCCGAGGTCGAACGACTGGCCGGAACGCTGGCCGCCGTCGAGGCCCGCGCCAACGCCGAAAGCGCGCGGAAGCGCGACGCCGAGGCCCGGCTGGCGCGCGTGAAGGGCCAGCACGAACAGGCCCGCCGCGAACGCGAGGCCCTCGGCCCGCTGGAGACGCCCGAGATCGAGACGGCCAAGGCGGCGCTGGAAACCGCTCAGACCGAACTGACCGCCGCACGCGAGGCGGTGGAGGCCGCCGAGGCCAAACGCAGCGACATCGCCCGCGCCGAGCAGGAGGCGCGCACCGCCGCCCGCGCCGCCGAGGACCGGCTGGGCCGTCTGCAGACCGAGGCGCGCGGGCTGGCGCAACTGCTGGTCACGGGCAAGCGCGAGCATCCCCCGGCGCTGGACAGGGTGTCGGCCGCCAAGGGCTATGAGGCCGCGCTGGCGGCGGCGCTGGGCGATGATCTGGACGCCGCGCTGGACGCCCGCGCCCCGGCGCACTGGGCGGGCGCCGACGCGGCGCCGCCCGACTGGCCGCAGGGCGTCGCGCCCCTGTCCGCCCATGTGACGGCGCCCGATCAGCTGGCGGCGCGTCTGGCCTTCTGCGGCGTGGCTCCGCGCGAACGGATCGCCGACCTGGCCCGGGCCCTGCCGCGCGGCGCGCGCCTGACGACGGTCGAGGGCGACCTCTATCGCTGGGACGGCTTCGTCAGCCGCGCCGAGGCGCCCCGCCCCGCCGCCGTGCGTCTGGCCCAGCGCACCCGCCTGTCGGAACTGGAAGCCGAGATCGACCTCGGCAAGCCCGCGCTGGAGACGGCGCAAGGCGCGCTGAAGGCGGCGGGCGAAGCCTTCCGCGCCGCCGAGGAAGCGGTGAAGACCGCGCGCCTGCGCCCCTTCACGCTGGACAAACAGGTCGTCTCGGCCCGCGACCGGCTGGAATCCCTGATGCGCGATCAGGCCCGCAAGGAGGCCCGCGCCCAGTCGCTGGACGAAAGCGTGGCCCGGCTGGACGGCGAGGTTCAGGAGGCCGAGGCCGCCTTCGCCGAAGCCAGTTCGGTGGAATCGTCCTCTGACGTGGTCGTCGGTCTGCGGCAGGAACTGACTGAGGCGCGCGGCGGGGCCGAACGCGCGCGGCTGGCGGCGCAGGCCGCCCGCTCGACCCGCGACGAGGAGGCCCGCGACCGCGCCATGCGCGAACAGCGGCTGGGCAGTCTGACCCGCGCCCGCGAGGGCTGGGTCACGCGATCCGGCGACAGCGCCGCCCGCCTCAAGACGTTGGAGCGCGATGCGGAGAAGGCGCAAATCGCCCTGACGAAGGCCGAGGCCGCGCCCGCCGGTTTCGCCGAGCAGCGCAACACCCTGATGGACTCTCTGGCCGAGGCCGAGAAGCGCAAGCAGGCGGCGACCGACGCCGTGGCCGTCGCCGAGGCGGGCGCGCAGGAAGCCGACCGCGTCGCGCGCGCCGCCGAAACGGCTGCGTCTCAGGCCCGCGAGAGCCGGGCGGGCCTGTCCGCCCGCGCCGAGGCCGCCGCCGAGAAGCTGGCCGAAAGCGCCGCCAACATCCGCGAGACGGCCCAGATGTCGCCCGAGGAACTGGGCCGGAAGCTGACCGACGACGCCATCGCCCGCCCGCCGGACGCGGCGGGGGCCGAGAGCCTGCTCTACGGCCTTGAGCGCGAGCGCGAGGCGCTGGGCGCCGTCAACCTGCGCGCCGAGGAAGAGGCGGCCGAATACGGCGACCGGCTCAGCGCCATGAAGACCGAGCGCATCGACCTGACGCAGGCGATCGCCAAGCTGCGCGACGGCATCGACGAACTGAACGCCGAGGGGCGCGAGCGGCTGATCGCCGCCTTCGACGTCATCAACACCAATTTCAAGACCCTGTTCGAGGCCCTGTTCGGCGGCGGTCAGGCCGAGCTGAAGCTGGTCGAGAGCGACGACCCTCTGGAGGCGGGGCTGGAGATCTACGCCTGCCCGCCCGGCAAGCGGCTGTCGGTGATGAGCCTGATGAGCGGCGGCGAGCAGGCCCTGACGGCGGCGGCGCTGATTTTCGGCGTCTTCCTGGCCAATCCGGCGCCGGTCTGCGTGCTGGACGAGGTGGACGCCCCGCTGGACGACGCCAACGTCGACCGCTTCTGCCGGATGCTGCACGAGATGCGGTCGCGAACCGACACCCGCTTCATCGTCATCACCCACAACCCGGTGACCATGAGCCGGATGGACCGCCTGTACGGCGTCACCATGCCCGAGCGCGGCATGAGCCAGTTGGTCAGCGTCGACCTGCAACAGGCCGAAGAGATCGTGACGGCGTAAGGCGCAGCGCCTTTCCTCCCCATTTCATGGGGAGGTGGATCGGCGGCGTAGCCGACGAGACGGAGGGGGCGTCTCATCGGTCGATGTTGCGTCGCCCCCTCCACCGCTTCGCGGTCCCCCTCCCCACTGTGTGGGGAGGAAAAATCGGCCTCTGCGTTTCCTCGCCGCGCGCAGATCGGCCAGCGCCGGTCCGATCAGGAACCACGGCTCGACGCAGTAGCGGGCAAACAGCCGCTTCGGGTCCGCGAACAGGCGGAACAGCCATTCGACGCCCAGCCGCCCCATCCAGCGCGGCGCCGCCTTCTGCACCCCGGCCTCATAATCAAAGGCGGCGCCCACCGGCAGGATCGGCGCCGCAGGCAAGGCTTCCAGATTGTCGGTGATCCACAGCTCCTGACGCGGCATGCCCATGCCGACGAACAGCACGTCCGGCGCAAAATCCCGGATCGCCGCCAGAACCGCCGCATTGCCCGCAGACCCCGGCGTCGCGTCGAAATAGCCGCTGAGCCCCCGGATCGTCGTAGCCGGATAGCGGGCCGACAGTCTTCGCGCCGCCTCTTCCGCCACGCCGTCGGCGCCGCCGATGTAGAGGACGCGCCAGCCCTTGCGGTTCGCCAGCGCCCAGAAGTCGTCGCGCCAGTCCAGATAGGTGCAGCGGTGCTGCGGCCCCGCCGGATAGCCCAACCGGCGCGCGAAATGGATCAGGGGCGTGGAGTCCAGTTCGATCAGGTCGGCGACCTCGTAAACGCGCCGCATCCCCGGCGTGCGGCGGATCAGATAGAGGCTGTGCAGATTGTGGTTGGCGATGACGCTGCGGGTCTTCGCCTCGGCGCAGGCCTCGACATGGCGCAACACCTGATCCGGCGTGACCAGATCCACCGGCTCGCCCAGCAGGGTGATCCGCGCGATGGCGCGCGGGTCGGGCGTGTCGCCGGACGGATGGGTAACTGAAGGCGCGTGATACATCTGAACGGCTCTAGCGCAGCCGTTTCAACGGCGGGTATGCGGACAAGGTTAACCGACCGCGCCCGTCTCGCCATGTAAAGGAGGTCATCATGACCCTCGTCCTCATACTGGCCGCCCTTCTCGCCTCTGTTCCAGCGCAGGAAGAGATGCAGATGGAGTTGGTCCCGACCGGCGTCGGGCGGTTCGCCGTCTTTGCTGACAGGGCTTCGATCACCGCCGATCAGGACAGCATCCGCATACGGGCGCTTCAGATCAGCGAAGACGACATGGTCATCGGCGATGTCGCCTATACTGGCGGCTGGACCTGGTGGCGTTTCGACTGCGCCGGGCGCATGGCCGAGCGGCTGGACTTTGCATCGCTGCGTGCGGACGGCGGCGAAGGCCCTGCGACGCCGGACGACAGCCCGCCCATGCCGATCGCGCCGGGCGGGGATGCGGATGAACTGGCCGCCGTCGTCTGTGAAGGCGCCGCTGCGCCTGTAGTCGCGCGCACGACAGCGCAGGCTGTCCAGATCGCCCGCATGTGCATGCAGGACGATCAGGCGGCGATCTGTCGACCCGTTTCAGTTTCGCCCAAATAAAACGCCCGCCCCTCGATCGAGGGGCGGGCGTTTCAGATGCGGTATTCCCGAAGGATTACTTGCGCGGGGTGCGGGCAGGCTTACGGCCGCCTTGGCCCAGACCCATCTGCTTGGCCAGTTCCGAACGCGCCTTGGCGTAATTCGGGGCGACCATGGGATAGTCTTTCGGCAGACCCCACTTGGCGCGGTATTCCTCGGGGCTCATGTTGTATTTGGTGCGCAGGTGACGCTTCAGCGACTTGAACTTGCGGCCGTCTTCCAGGCAGATCAGGAAGTCAGGCGTAATGGACTTGCGAACCGGGACGGCCGGTTCCTGGGGCTCGGGCTCAGGCTCAACCGGAGCGAGCGAAACGCCCGAGAGTGCAGCGTGAATTTGTGCAATCAGTCCCGGCACGGCGTCGGCCGAAACGGTGTTGTTGCTGACATAGGCCGACACGATGTCGGCGGTCATCTCGAGCAGTTCGGGTTTTTCTTCCATCTGTATCAGCCTTTTGCGTGTACGAAATTCAATCGACTGATCTGATTTGACCCGCCGCCGTCCGGTTTCATACGTATGTTTGCAGTTGAAAGCAATGCAACGCAGATTAATCACGCTTAACGCGAAACTTGCGCATGAATGCAGCACATAAAAGGCGAGATTCCCTTATCGACCAAAGTTATCTGCAAGCGCCAGTGCTGCGGCACGCTCAGACGCCGAGTATTCGTCGATCATCTGGCTGTCGCCGTCGCGGATCGCCTGCATCAAAGCCGGGGTCAGGGCCGAAGACAGCGACCAGTTCCAGTAACGCAGAACCGTCTGGGCGCGATCGACCGCCAGCATTTCATAGACCAGTAAAACCCGGCTCCAGTCCGGGTGGGCCGCGCCGTCAGGCGTTGTTTCCGGCCGCCGCATGGATCGCCACAGCGTCTGAAGATCACGGCGGCCCAATCCCGTCGCCTTGCACAGTATAGCGACAGCCTCTCCGGCCGGATCGCCCATAATCTTGGCGGCGGTCAGCGGCTTGATGCCGGACAGATAGCCGATTTCAGACACCAGATCGCGCGACAGGCCGCTGCGCCCGGCCGCCTCTACGGCCCCCTCCAGATCAGCGAACGGGCTTTTCTCTATGGCCGCGCGGTTTCTCTGTCTTCGCTCGATGAACTGCAGCGCCTTGCGTGAAACGGGGTCCTGCCAGCCCTCGGCGGCCGCCATGGCGAAGACGTCTTCGACGCTGGTCTGCATCACTTCGCGCGACACGGCGAAGCGTTGCAGGATGGTGCGCCGCTCATCCGGTCCGCACCACCAGAACATGATGTAGGCGGCCGAAGGTCGTAACTCGGGGCGCTTCAACAGGGCCGCGCACAGTTCAGGACGCTCGCGGCTGAGCGCGACCACGCTTTCGAGGCCGGCCTGCGTCAGTTGCGCCGACGGATTGGCCAGCAACAGCCCGATCACCGCCTCTTCCTCGCGGCTCAACAGGGCGTCCGTCACGGCTTCCGACAGGTCGCGGCGTCCCGCCATCATCAGGCGATGCTCGGGCCCGGCGTCGCGCGCGCAGCCGATCAGGTCTGCATCGGACAGGGCCGCGCACTCCTGCAACAGAGGCGCAGCGACGGAGGGTTCATCGCGCAGCAACAGCCGCTTCAGCATATCCGGCAGGTCGCCCAGAGGCGCCAGGCGGACGGCGACCTTGCGCCGGTCTTCCAGCGGCGCAGGCCGCAGCACATCGACCAGCAGGTCGCCGACCACCGAACGCTCAAAGGCGTTGATCCGGCTGGCGGGCAGGCTGACGACATCCGCCAGACGACGCAGCAGCACACGCCGCGCCGTCCGTCCGCCGGATGGATGTTCTTCCTGCTGACCAGACTGCGTATCGCCCATGGCGACAGCCTAAACCGCAGCGGTTAACCGCTGGTGCAGACCGACCGGCGGTTCGCGGCCCTACAGCCCCTCGAACAGGGCGGTGGACAGATAGCGTTCGGCGAAGCTGGGAATGATAGCCACGATGGTCTGGCCCGCATACTCATCCTGAGCCGCCAGGCGGAAGGCCGCCGTCAGGGCCGCGCCCGAACTGATGCCGACGGGGATGCCTTCCTCGCGCGCGGCGCGGCGAGCCATGTCGAAGGCGTCTTCGTTGGACACCTGTTCGACCCCGTCGATGACGCCGCGGTCGACCACGGCGGGGACGAAGCCCGCGCCGATGCCCTGAATCTTGTGCGGGCCGGGCGCGCCGCCCGACAGCACGGGCGAGGCGGTCGGCTCGACCGCGATCATCTTCACCGAGGGCTTCTTCGCCTTCAGCGCATGGCCGACGCCGGTGATGGTGCCGCCGGTGCCGACGCCGGACACCACCACGTCCACAGCGCCCGCCGTGTCGTTCCAGATCTCCTCGGCCGTCGTGACCTCATGGATGGCGGGGTTGGCCAGGTTCTCGAACTGGGCCGGGCTGACCGAGCCGGGGATTTCCGCCAGCAGTTCCTCGGCGCGGGCGATGGCGCCCTTCATGCCCTTTTCAGCGGGCGTCAGCTCCAGCCGCGCGCCCAGCAGGGCCAGCATCTTGCGACGCTCGATCGACATGCTCTCGGGCATGACCAGGATCAGCTTATAGCCCTTGGACGCCGCCACGAAGGCCAGGGCGATGCCGGTGTTGCCGCTGGTCGGCTCGATCAGGGTCGCGCCCGGCTTGATCCTGCCCAACTGCTCCAGCGCCTCGACCATGGCCACGCCGATCCGGTCCTTGACCGAGGCGATCGGGTTGAAGAACTCCAGCTTGGCCAGCACCGTGGCCTTGGGCTTCAGCGCCGCCGTCAGATTGGGCAGCCGCACCAGAGGAGTGTCGCCGATGGTGTCGACGATGCTGTCATAGACCCGGCCCCGCCCCGCCTTCTTGTGGCGGCTGGCGTCATAGGCGGCTTTGGAAGCGTCGGACATGGGAGGTCTCCGTGCGGTGTCGGCTCAACAGATAGGTCTTATAC
Organism: Brevundimonas diminuta; assembly: GCF_039673845.1. Classification (GTDB taxonomy): domain Bacteria; phylum Pseudomonadota; class Alphaproteobacteria; order Caulobacterales; family Caulobacteraceae; genus Brevundimonas; species Brevundimonas diminuta_E. Next base: position 198,705 of record NZ_JBDJMK010000007.1, read on the forward strand.
GTCGCGGACAAACCCGACCGGCGCAGGAATTCTGAATCAGGGTTTAGAAAACCTCATCGCACCAGCGCGCGTCGCGCCGGGTCGAACGGCAGGACCTCGCGGATGGAGATCAGGGTCTTGAAGGCGCGGACGCGGGCGTCGTCGTTCAGCATCTCGCGCGTGAAGCCCTCATAGGCCTCCATCGTCGGCACCACGACATAGAGGATCAGATCGGTGTCGCCGGTCACATACCAGGCGGCCTGAACCTCGGGCCGGGCGGTCAGCTTGTCGATCAGGGCGTCCAGAACGGCGGTGCCCTCGCGCTCCATCTCGACCAGGACGTGCATGGTCAGGGCGCGCGCCAGACGGGCCGGATCGACCACGGCGACATCGGCGATGATGACCCCCTCGTCGCGCAGCCGCCGCAGCCGCCGCGACACCGCCGATTCCGACAGGCCGACCTTTTCCGCCAGCACCCGCGCCGGCTGAAGATTGTCGCGCCGGACCAGATCCAGCAGGCGACGGTCAAAGGAATCGAGATCGACGGTTTCTTGCATGGCGGGCCATTATACGCCCGTTTCTTGCATCACGGCAGGCGAAATCGGCGGGAAACGCAGGGCGTTTTTGACTAGGTTCCCGGCCATGTCCTCCCTCGCCGTCGCCCTTCGTCATCCCCGCCTGACCGCGGCCCTGCCCTATCTCGCCATGGTCGGCGGGATGGTGTCGCTGTCGGCCGGCACCTCCTTCGCCAAGACCCTGTATCCGATGGTCGGACCAGCGGGCACGGCGGCCCTGCGCGTCGGGCTGTCGGCGATGGTGCTGCTGGCCGTGTTCCGGCCGTGGCGGACCGCCTTCACCGGCAACGATTTACGCGCCCTGGCCATCTATGGCGGCGTGATGGGGCTGATGAACCTCAGCTTCTACATGGCGCTGAACACCATTCCGCTGGGCGTGGCGCTGGCGATCGAGTTCATGGGGCCGCTGTCGGTCGCCCTGTTCAACTCACGCCGCCTGATCCACTTCGTCTGGATCGGACTGGCGGTGCTGGGACTGGGCCTGCTGCTGCCGCTGGACGGCAATGTGTCAGGGCTGGACCCGGTCGGCTGCGCCTATGCGGCGGCGGCGGCGGTGTTCTGGGCGGGCTATATCGTCTTCGGCAAGCGGGTCAGCCACCTGCCCAGCGGTTCGACCGTCGCGGTCGGCATGACCTTCGCCGCCATGACCGTGGTGCCGTTCGGCGCAGCGGGCGCGGGCATGAGCCTGCTGGACCCCAAAATTCTGGCGCTCGGCCTTGTGGTGGCGATGGTGTCCAGCGCCCTGCCCTATACGCTGGACATGATCGCCCTGCGTCACATCCCCAAGCGCACCTTCGGCGTGGCGGTCAGCGGCGATCCGGCCATCGGCGCCCTGGCGGGCCTGTTCGTGCTGGGCGAGCATCTCAGCACCCAGCAGTGGCTGGCCATCGGCGCCATCATCGCCGCCTCGGTCGGCGCCGTCCTGACCTCGCCGTCCGACGAACAGCCGCTGCAGGACCCGGCCGCGCCCGCCTGACGCAGACGCCTTTTCGATGAAGTTCCTGCTGTCCCGGCTGCAAAGGCCGGTCCCCAACCTGATCGCCTGTCTGATCTTCGGCGCCCTGCTGGCCCTGTTGATGCGCGCGGCGATCAGGCTGCTGGCCTGAAGGTCAGAACTCGGCCCATTCCTCGGTCGGGGGGCCGTTGGCCACGGCCAGCAGGCGCGCGCGCTGAGCCTCCAGCGCCGGAGGCGGACCGCCGCGCGGCTTCAGTTCGCGCACCACGCCCCTATCGGGGCCCGTATCGGCGCCCGTGCGGAACCGGCCGACCAGTTCAGCCAGATGTTCGGCCTCGGTCTTCAGATTGGCGGCCGCCGCCGTGGTCTGCTCGACCATGGCTGCGTTCTGCTGAGTGACCTGATCCATCTGGTTCACCGCCTGATTGACCTGTCCCAGCCCAGACGCCTGTTCCTGGGCCGAGGCCGCGATTTCAGCGACCAGGGCGTCCATTTCATCGACCTGTCCGGCGATAGCGCCCAGCGCGCGGCCAGTTTCGGCGACCAGTTCGACGCCCTGCGCCACCTCGGCGCCGGAGGCCGAGATCAGGGCCTTGATCTCCTTGGCCGCCTCGGCCGAGCGCTGGGCCAGCGCCCGCACCTCGGAGGCGACGACGGCGAAGCCGCGCCCGCTGTCGCCCGCCCGCGCCGCCTCGACCCCGGCGTTCAGGGCCAGCAGATTGGTCTGGAAGGCGATTTCATCGATCACGCCGACGATGTCGCTGATCTCGGACGAGCGGCGGCTGATGCCGTCCATGGCGGCGACCGCCTGACGCATGACCTCGCCCGAACGGTCCGCCTCGGCATGGGCCTTTGAGGCGACCGACGCCGCCTGACGGGCGCCCTCGGCGCTGCGCTGGACGGTGGCGGTGATCTGGTCCAGCGCCGCCGCCGTCTCTTCCAGACTGGCCGCCTGCTGCTCGGTGCGCCGCGACAGGTCGTCCGACGCCTGACTGATCTCGTCAGAGCCGCCGCGCAAGGTGGTCACCGCCGCCAGCACCTGCTCCATAGCCGTGCGCAGACTGGTCACGGCGCCGTTGAAGTCGGCCTTCACCGTCTGATGGGCGCCTTCCATCTCTTGCTCGATGGCGGCGCGCAGGTCGCCGTCCGACAGGCGCGACAACTGTTCCGCCAGCGCCCCGACCAGCTTGGCCTGCGCCGCCTCGGCCGCCAGACGTTCGCGTTCGGCGCGCTGCGACGCCTGCTCCGCCTCGGTGATGTCGACAGCCAGTTTGACCACCTTCAGCGGCCGTCCGTTTTCATCCAGCACGGGATTGTAGGACGCCTCCAGCCAGACCTCGCGCCCGCCCTTGGCCATGCGGCGGAACTTGCGGGCGACGAAGCGCCCCTCGTTCAACTCGCGCCAGAAGGCGGCGTAGTCGGCCGTCGACGCCTCGGCCGGGTCCATGAACATCCGGTGGTGCTGACCCCGAATTTCATCCATGCCATAGCCCATGGTCTGGAGCAGATTGTCGTTCGCATCCCGGATCGTGCCGTCCAGGTCGAATTCGATCACCGCCTGTGACCGTCCGATCGCCGCCATCCGGCGATCCAGTTCCGCCAGCCGCTCAAGATCCGCAGCCTGCTTTTGCCGACGACTTCCACTGAACATCCGAACCGATCCCTCTGAGAATAACGGCGATGGGCTAGATAAGTCTGTGGATAACTACGGCACGCCAAAGGTTTCATCTTCGTTACCTGCAATCCATGGTTGTGAAAATAAGCTCAGTTTCATGGCTCATTAACCATGATCAGCTATGAAAAAGACGAACGGCTGCGCCTTCCGCGGCCCGGGGGCCTTCTTTGCGCAATCTCGTCGCCGCCGTCGAAGCGATCGACCCGCTGGTCGTCACCGGCAAGGTGGCGGGCGTCAGCGGCCTGCTGATTGAATCACGCGGCGGCCTGTCCCGTCTGGCCGTCGGCGCCCGCGCCGAGATCGAACGGCGCGGCCAGCCGCCCCTGCCCGCCGAGGTCGTCGGCTTTCGCGAGGCCAAGGCCCTGCTGATGCCCTTCGGCCCGGTCGAGGGCGTGGCGCCGGGCGCCGACATCCGCATCATCAACGCCGCCGCCAGCGTGCGCCCGACGACGGCGTGGCTGGGCCGGATCATCGATTCCTTCGGCGAGCCGATCGACGGCGCGGGGCCGCTGACGCCGGGCCTCGTTCCCTACCCCTTGCGCGCCCCGCCGCCGCCCGCCCATTCGCGCGGCCGGGTGGGCGAGCGGCTGGATCTGGGCGTGCGGGCGATGGACGTCTTCACCACCACCAGCCGGGGCCAGCGTCTGGGCATTTTCGCCGGTTCCGGCGTGGGCAAGTCGGTGCTGCTGTCCATGCTGGCGCGTCAGGCGACGTGCGATGTCGTCGTCGTCGGCCTGATCGGCGAACGGGGCCGCGAGGTCCGCGAGTTCATCGAGGAGACGCTGGGCGAAGAGGGGCTGAAACGCGCCGTCGTCGTGGTCGCCACCAGTGACGAGCCGGCGCTGAAACGGCGTCAGGCGGCATACATGACCATGGCTGTGGCCGAGTTCTTCCGCGATCAGGGGCTGGAGGTGCTGTGCCTGATGGACAGCGTGACCCGCTTCGCCATGGCCCAGCGCGAGATCGGCCTGGCGGCGGGCGAACCGCCGACGACCAAGGGCTATACCCCCACCGTCTTCACCGAACTGCCCAAGCTGCTGGAGCGCGCCGGGCCGGGGCCGATCCGGCCGGACGGGACCGAAGCAGGACCGATCACCGCCCTGTTCACCGTGCTCGTGGACGGGGGCGACCACGACGAGCCGATCGCCGACGCCGTGCGCGGCATCCTGGACGGCCACATCGTCATGGACCGCAAGATCGCCGAGCGCGGCCGCTTCCCCGCCATCGACGTGCTGAAGTCCGTCAGCCGCACCATGCCCGGCAACCAGTCCCCGCCCGAGCGTGAACTGAACCGCCGCGCGCGCCAGTGCCTGAGCGCCTATTTCAACATGGAAGAACTGATCCGCATCGGCGCCTATCGCACCGGAGCCGACCCCATCGTCGACCGCGCCATCGCCCTGAATCCCGCCCTGGAAGGCTTTTTGACCCAGGACAAGGACGATGTGACGCGCCTGGCCGACAGTTTCGACAGACTTGAAACCATCCTGAACCAGGGCATGGTGGACCAATGATCACGGGTGACGACGCATGACGACCTGGGCCCAATCCCTGATCCGCATCTCCAACTATGAGGTCGAGACGCTGCAGAAGCGTCTGGCCGAAATCACCACCCGCAAGGCCGAGGCCGAGATGCGCCTCGCCATCCTCGACGCCGAGGCCGAGGCCGAGCGCGAGGCCGCCCGTCATGACGGCGCGGCGGCCATGATGCTTCAGGCCTATCTCAACGGCTGGAAGCAGCGCCGCGCCGACGCCGAGGCCGAAGTCGCCGCCATCGCGCTCGAGGAAGACGGCGCCCGCGACGCCCTGACCGGCGCCTTCGAGGAACTGAAGAAGTTCGAGCACGTTGCCGAAACCACCCGGCTGAACAAGCTGACGGCCGCCGCCAAGCGCGAGGCCGCCGCCTATGACGAAATGGGCCTGCGCCGCCGTGGCTGAAACAGCCATCACTCTGCTTTCCTCCCCACGTCGTGGGGAGGGGGACCACGAAGTGGTGGAGGGGGCGACGCCGACACTCGCCGCCGAGACGCCCCCTCCGTCACGTCCGCTATCGCGTCCGCGCCACCTCCCCATGAAATGGGGAGGAAAAAACGCATGATCGACCGTCGCGCCCTGCTGGCCTCGACCCTCGCGCTTGCGTCATGCGGCGCGGGCGAGGCGCCCGTTCCGCCACAGACCGGCCCTGTCCGCCCGCTGAAATCCGTCGCCCCCTTCCCCGTCGGCACGGTCGCCATGTCGGGCCAGCTGTCGGATCAGGACTGGTTCCGCCTCGTCTCCACCCACTTTTCCCAACTCACGCCCGAGTGGGAGATGAAGATGGAATACATCCTCCAGAAGGACGGCTCCCTGCGCTTCGACGCGCCGGACCGCATCGCCTATTTCGCGCGCGATCTGGGCATCCGCCTCTTCGGCCACGCCCTGATCTGGTATGCGCAGGATCATCCGTGGTTCACCGCCCTGGTCGACGACCGGGCGCGCTTCATCGCCGAACACGACCGCTATATCGCCGAGGTCGCCGGGCGCTGGCGCAGCCAGATCGTCGGCTGGGACGTGGTCAACGAACCGGTCGAGGACGACGGCAGCGGCTATCGCGACTGCGTCTGGAGCCGGGGTCTGGGCGGCATCGACGCCTATATCATCCGCGCCTTCGAACAGGCCCGCATCGCCGCGCCCGAAGCGACCCTGTTCCTGAACGACTACAACCTCGAGAATACGCCGAAGAAGGGCGCGGCCTTCCTGCGTCTGGTCGAGCGGCTGCTGAAGGCGGGCGCCCCGGTTCAGGGCATCGGCATCCAGTCCCACCTCGACATCGAAATTCCGGGCGGCCAGATCGCCGCCTTCATGAACGAGGCCCGCCAGTTCGGCCTGCCCATCCATGTCTCCGAACTGGACGCCTCGCTGAAACGCGGCGGACGGGCGCCCGACCTGCGCTCCCGCGCCCAGCGACGCGAGCAGCAGACGGCGCGCGTGGCGGAACTGGCCGGGGCCTTCATGAGCCTGCCCCCCGCCCAGCGGTTCGCCTTCACCGTCTGGGGCGTGCGCGACAGCGACTCCTGGCTGCGTCGCGGCAAGAACGACGACGGACAGGACAGCCCCCTGTTGTTCGACGACAAGGGCCAGCCCAATCCGCTGTTCGGCGTGCTGACCGGAGCGTTCGCGCAGTAAAGCCCTTCTCCCCTTGTGGGAGAAGGTGGCCCGTCAGGGCCGGATGAGGGGTGTCTCCTCGACACAAAAAAAGGGGCCGCGCGACCTGACGTCCCGCAACCCCTCATCCGAGCGCCTTCGGCGCCCACCTTCTCCCACAAGGGGAGAAGGGTAATTGTCGTGTGCTAGCGCGTCAGCCCGCGATCTGGCCGAAGTCGGCGACCCGGTTCATGACGCCGCGCACCTGAACCAGCAGTTTCAGACGGTTTTCGCGCTCTTCGGCCACGTCGGAGTTGACCATGACGGCGGTGAAGAAGGCGTCCACCGGGCCGCGCAAGAGCGCCAGCGCCGTCATGGCGGCGGCGAAATCCTCGGCCTCCAGCGCGGCGTCCACGGCCGCAGCCGCCGCCGTTGCCGCCGAGGCCAGCGCGACCTCTTCCGCGGGCTGGTTCGGCAGGCCTGTGGCGACGGCCCCCTCGGGCAGCGGCCCCTTCTTCTCTTCGGCCTTGAGCAACTGGGCGGCGCGCTTGTAGCCCGCCAGCAGGTTCGCCCCGTCGTCCGTCGCCAGGAAGGCGGCCAGCGCCTCCACCCGACGCACGATCCGCACCAGATCGTCGTCGCCCAGCGCAAAGACGGCCGCCACGAGGTCGTGACGCTGGCCCTTGTCGCGTAGCAGGACGGTCAGGCGGTCGGCGAAGAAGGCGAGAACATCCCAGCCAAGCTGTGTAAGGCCAGCCTGATAATCCAGCGCGCCATGTCGCCAGTCGGCATCATCGGCCCCCTCAAGCATGGCCGCGATACGGATGCGATCCGCTTCGACCTCTTCCTTGTGCAGAACCGCCTTACGAACCACAGAAGCGCGATCATAGTTCGGCAGCTTCTCAAGGTTGCGCATGCCTGACAGATATTCGCCAGCGACGAACACCATGCCCTGCAACGGCATCCGCACCGCGTTCTCCAGCACCAGCCGGATGACACCCAGCGCGGCGCGACGCAGCGCATAGGGATCCTTCGAGCCCGTGGGCTTTTCGTCGATGGCGAAGAAGCCGACCAGGGTGTCCAGCTTTTCGGCCATGGCGACGGCGACCGTGACCGGGGCGGTCGGGACGGTGTCGCCCGGTCCCTGCGGCTTGTAGTGGTCGCGGATGGCGTCGGCCACGGCGTCGGGCTGACCGGCCAGACGGGCGTAGTAGCCGCCCATGATCCCCTGCAGTTCCGGGAACTCGCCCACCATGCCCGAGGCCAGATCGGCCTTGGACAGGCGCGCGGCCTGTTCAGCCTGCGCCGGATCGGCGCCGACCAGCGGGGCGATCTCGCGCGCCAGCGCGGCGATGCGGTCCACCCGCTCGGCCAGCGTGCCCAGCTTGGCGTGGAAAGTGATGTCCTTCAGCTTGGCGTTCCAGGCGTCGAAGCCGACCTTCTGGTCCTCGGTCCAGAAAAACTCGGCATCGCTGAGACGGGCCGACAGCACCTTGGCGTTGCCCGCCGCCAGAGCCTGCCCCCCGTCAGTCGCCTCGACGTTGGCGACGACGACGAAGTGAGGGGCGAGACCATCCTTGCCCGGTTCGCGCACGGCGAAATACTTCTGGTGCACCTTCATCGACAGCTGGACCACTTCCGGCGGCAGGGCCAGGAACTGCGGGTCCATGTCGCCCAGGATCGGCGTCGGCCATTCGGCCAGGCCCGACACCTCGTCCAGCAGCCCATCGTCATCGACCAGGGCCAGCCCCTTGGCCGCGCACACGGCCTTGGCGCCTTCGAGGATGCGCAGCTTGCGGTCGGCGGCGTCCAGCAGGACGAAGTTGCGCTCCAGCTTGGCGCGATAGTCGGCGAAGTCCTTGACCGCGAACGGCTGGCCCGCGCCCATGAAGCGGTGGCCCTCGGTCACGTCGCCCGAGGGGATGCCGTCGACCTCGAACGGGATCACCGCCCCGTCGTACAGGGCCAGAATGCGCTTGATCGGCCGCACCCAGCGCAGGGTTCCCGTGCCCCAGCGCATCGACTTGGGCCAGGGGAAGTGGCGGATGATGTCGTCGACGCTCTCGGCCACGACCTCGGTGGTCGCGCGGCCCTTGCTGCTGATTTCGGCGAACCAGACGCCGTCGCGCTCGACCAGCTGATCCTGCGTCAGGCCAGTCTTGCGCAGGAAGCCTTCCAGCGCCTGCGCGGGGGCCGAGGTCTTTGGGCCCTTCAGCTCTTCATTGCGGTCGGGCGTGGCGGCGGGCAGGCCGTCGATCACCAGCGTCAGTCGGCGCGGCCCGGCGTAGGTCGTCAGCGCGTCCCAAGTCAGGCCCGCGGCCTTCAGGCGCTCGGACGCCATGCGCTCCAGATCGCGCGCGGCGCTCTGTTGCATGCGGGCGGGGATTTCTTCGGAGAAGATTTCGAGGAGAAGCTGGGACATCAGGCGGTCGCCCGTTCGTGTTCGACTTGAGCGAGGGCGCAGGCTTTGCACAGGTCGCGGATGCGGCCGATGTAGCTCTGGCGTTCGGCGACGGCGATGGCGCCGCGGGCGTCCATCAGGTTGAACAGGTGCGAGGCCTTCAGCACCTGGTCATAGGCGGCCAGAACCAGCGGCTGCCCTTGCGGCCCCTTCATCTCAAGGAAGTGCGCGGCCTCGCGCTCCATGTCCTCGAAGCGGCGCTTCAGCGCGGCGACGTCATAGCCGTGGAAGTTGGCTTCCGACTGCTGGCGCTCGTTCTCGAGGAAGACCTCGCCATAGGTCAGGCCCTCCTTGTTGAACTTCAGATCATAGACGTTGTCGACGCCCTGAACATACATGGCCAGACGCTCCAGCCCGTAGGTCAGCTCGCCCGAGACCACGTCGACCTCGATGCCGCCAACGCCCTGGAAATAGGTGAACTGCGTCACCTCCATGCCGTCGCACCACACCTCCCAGCCCAGGCCCCAGGCGCCGACGGTGGGGTTCTCCCAGTCGTCCTCGACGAAGCGGATGTCGTGCAGGCTGGGGTCGATGCCGATGGCGCGCAGGGAGTTGAGATACAGCTCCTGCAGGTTGTCGGGGTTCGGCTTCAGGATGACCTGATACTGGTAATAGTGCTGCAGCCGGTTGGGGTTCTCGCCATAACGGCCGTCGCCGGGACGGCGCGACGGCTGGACGTAGGCGGCCTTCCACGGCTTCTTGCCCAGCGCCCGCAGCACGGTGGCCGGGTGCAGGGTGCCGGCGCCGACCTCGATGTCATAGGGCTGCAGAATGGCGCAGCCCTGCTCGCTCCAATAGTGGTGCAGGGTCAGGATCAGGTCCTGAAACGATAGAGGTTCAGCAGCGGCCACGGTCGACATTTCGGTCCGATTTCGGGAGGCGCGGACCATAGGGCCGCCACGCTTCGCCAGCAAGGCGAGGCGATGCAATCCTTCATCCTTCTGCAAGCGCATCTGCGCTAGAAGGCGCCCATGATGCAGCAACGGATCGATCAGATGCGCCGCCGGGCGGCGCGCTATATGGGCGTCAGACCGGTGACGGTGGCGCCTGCGCGGGGGATTCTCAGCCTCAGCTTCGACGACTTCCCCGCCAGCGCCTGGACCGAGGCGGGGCCGATCCTGGCCGAGCACGGGATCAGGGCGACCTATTACGTCGCGGGCGGTCTGTGCGGCGGCGAGAACATCGGCAAGGCCCAGTTCGAGGTCGAACACCTGCAGGCCGCGCATGAAGCGGGGCATGAGGTCGGCTGTCACACCTTCGACCACGTCAGCGCCCTGCGCCTGAGCCCCGCCGAACTGACGGACCAGTTGGCGAAGAACGCCGAATGGGTCAGCGATCGGCTGAACGGCCACGTCATGACCACCTTTGCCTGGCCCTTCGGCGACGTAGCCCTGGGCGCCAAGGCGGTGATCGACGAGCGCTTCCTGCTGGGACGCGGCGTGCGCGACGGGGTCAATGCCAGACGCGCCGACCGGACCAACCTTCAGGCCATCGGCCTGGAGTCGCGGCGCCTGCCCCACTACGATCTGGAGGCTCTGATCGCCCGCGCGGCCGAGGCGCCCGGCTGGCTGATCGCCTATGGCCATGATGTCGAGAGCGCCCCTACCCCCTACGGCTGCACCCCCGAGGATCTGGACCGCCTGATCCGTCTGGCCAAGGCGGCCGGACTGGACATCCTGCCGGTCGGCGAGGCGTGGGAGCGCGTGAGCGGCGGCCTCTAAACTCCGCTCATACCGGCGTCCAAATAAAACGCCACCGCCCGGTGAGGGCGACGGCGTCTGTCCGTCGGGATGACCGGGACCGAAGCCCCGGCGCCGCCCGATCAGAACCGGAAGCTGATGCGGCCGGTCAGACGGTGGTCCTTGTAATCGTCGTTGAAGACGCCCGAATAGCCGACCTCGACATTGGTCGACCGGTTCGCCTCAATGTTGAAGCCAAGGCCCGCCAGCAGCGAGCCGGAGTTCAGATCCGCACCTTCGATGCGGAACACCGGGCCGTCGGCAAAGGCCGCATTGAAGATCGGACCGTCGCCGCTCAGATCCTCGCTCCAGGCCAGATGACCGACCGCCGACAGCGCCGGACGGCCGTTTCCACCGGCCAGACGAGTTTCGCTACGCAGGCCCGCCGTCAGCAGGTCCGACGTCTGCGACGCCTCGCCCGACAGGGCGGCGTCGCCCCCCAATTCCACAACATCGGCGTCATATTCGATGCGGGTGTAGTTCAGGTAGGGCTCCAGAACCGTCGAACCCGCCACCGCCTTGCGCCATGACACCTCGCCATAGGCCTGCCAGGCCTCGCCGTCATAACGGCCGGTCAGATGCTCGTTGAAGCGGTTCAGCGAAGCCGTCCGGTCGGTGCGGACGCGCGAATCCATCCATGCCCCGCCCAGACGGAAGTCGAAATCGCCGAGGCTGGCGGCGCCGTAGAGGCCGATATGCCGGTTCTTGACCTCGCCGGTGGAAGACAGGCGGCTGGCGCGGATTTCCGACTCGCTTTCGCCAACCGCGACGCCGATGTGGGCGCGCCCGTCGAAAGTCTTTTCGACACCGGCCATATAGCCGCTGGTTTCGCTGCGGAATCCGGCGAGATCGCCATTGTCCTGACGCCCGCTGCCGAACACGCCTGCCGCCCAGACGGCGACGCCACGGCCGTCGTTCGGCTCGATCGTGCCGTTGCGACCGCGCGTCAGCATGGCGTCACGGATAAAGCGCGAGTCGCCCGACGCCACGCCTGCCAGGGTGGCATGAACCTCGCCCGTCAGGCTGTTCAGGGCGCCGCGGACGTTGTCGACGCTGCCGTCCAGGATGGCGTCTTCCAGAGAGGTGTTGCGGCCTGCCGGCGGATTGACCATGGCCTCGCCGGTCATGACGTCCAGCGCCGCACCGACCGACTTCTGGTTCGGCGTCACCCCGACCGAGGCGATGGTCACGTCATTGCGCGCCAGTGTCAGTTGAACAGCCTTGTCGCTGTAGGTCAGGATCGGCTTCAGGAAGGCCAGATCGCTTTCGGCCCCTGCGAAGGCGCCGGTGACGCCGCCCTCGGACTGCAGGATGTTCATCCGGGTGCGCAGATTCCATTCGCCCTGGTCGGCCTTCAGGATGACCTTGCCGCCTTCCAGCGTCGTCTTGCCCTCCACCGCCACGCGCGAATGCTCGGCGCCGTTCAGGCTGGAGCGGATCCACAGATAGGAACCGTCCTTGAAGACCAGATTGTCGGCGATGGTCAGCGTGCCGAACGGATTGTCCTTGTCGCCCGGCGCCAGGACGCCGCCCTTGTCGACGATCACGTCGGCCAGACGGCCCAGACCGCCCAGCATGCCCAGTTCAGCCACCGTCGAGGTCGAGTTGAGCAAGCTGCCGTTGACGGTCAGCAGGCCGCCCTCGACGCGGGTCGCGCCGGTATAGTCATTGACGCCCGTCAGGATCAGTTCGCCGCCGCCCTTCTTGACGATGCCGCCGATATCGTCGGGATATTCCGCCAGAACTTCCGCGGAATAGCGATCGCGGGCGTCGCCGATGTCATTGCTCCACACATCGACCGTGCCGACGCGGACGTCCACGTCACGGACGGCGCGCAGGGCCGTCGGCCCTTTGAGCGCGACCTCCATCTGCGGCGCGCCCCAGCCGGACTTCAGATCCACGCCCGGCGCGTCCAGATCCAGCGAACTGGACACCAGGATGTCGGCGATCAGCGGCGTATTGTATTCCGGGAACTGCTCCATCAGCAGGGCCGCAAAGCCCGACACGTTCGGGGCCGCCATCGATGTGCCCGTATAGGCGGCGTAGTCCGGCCCCGTATAAGTGACCAGGCTTTCCAGCTTCTGCATCAGCAGGGTGTTGGCCTGCGTCAGCACGTCAGACGAAAAGTCCGGCGTCAGGATCGCCATATTGTTGGTCGAGGTCAGCAGACTGCCCAGTTGCGCGGTGAAGCCGTCCGGGTCGCCGAGACGGCCGCCCGCGATCAGGGTGATGGCCACAGCCTCCTCCGCCACGCGACGACGCGCAGCGGTTTCGTCGAACGGAAGACCGGCGTCCTCGGCCGTGGACTTGGCGTCCAGATAGGTGTTCAGGGCGTCGAGAAAACGGTTGACCGCCGCCCCCTGCAACGCTGCGACCGTCGTCGCCGCATACAGCGGACGATAGTCCACAGGTCGGTACTGAGCCACGATGGCGTCAAAATCGAATTCAAAGCCCGGCACGGCCGATACAATTTGATGGCCCGGCCCCGCGACGCACCACGTCGCGGACTGACCGCAGAAGCTCGTCGATGGGCTGGGAGTCAGATCACCCGTGTAATTGGCCACCGAGAGCCAATTTCCGCGGTAGGCGGGATCAGACATCGGGACCAACGCATCAATGCTGGCATGAACGCCATAGCCATTGCCTGCCGAAAAAACGACCAGGACGTCATTATCCAGGACAGGCTTGTAGAAGTCGCCGTACTCCTCGCTCAGCAGAGCCTTCACCAAGGCCGCCGGCGCATCATAAGGAACATCCGTTCCTGAACCCCAGCTGTTGTTGATGATTCGAACCTGACCTGTAGCGGCCAGATCGACGATGTTCGTCTGTGGCGTACTGACCGTAGCCTTGTTGATGTAGACATCACGGAACCACAGGAAATCGCCGGCGGCGAAATTGGTCGTGGCCGAATAGATGCTGGCGCCGAAGGCGTTGCCGAACATGGCTTCGCCGTCAATGCGACCGCCGCCGATGGTGCCGGCAACGTGCGTGCCATGGCCTTCCCAGCCGCGACGCGGGTTGATGCGGCCGTCATTGCCGTAATCCGCCGACACCACCGTATGAAGGCCCTTGATCTTGCCTTCGCCGCCGAACAGCGGGTGATCCATGTAAACGCCGGCGTCATTGACGCCGATCGTCAGACCTTTGCCGGTCAGGCCCATCGCATAGGCGTGTTCAAGACCCAGATACGCCTTGGAATAGTCCACCGAGAACTGCGCGTCTTCGCGCCACGACGCCAGCGCCGCCTGATAATCCGTCGTGCGCCCGCCATCCGCCATATAATAGCCGCCCGTCGGAGGCGTGGCGCTGGACTGGGCGGCGGCATCGCTGCCCCACATCATGGCGGACCCCGCCGCCGCGACAAGCAGGCTGGCCTTGAACGCGTTAATCATGAAACCCCGCATCAAATGAAATGGACAGGTCGAGAGAGCGCATCGAACCGTCCGTCATCTGACGGCCGCCTCACCATCCTCCCGCCACAATGGAGACGAAAGAATTGATTTACTGTCAATCATTGAACGAAGATAATTCTTTAAAACTGCATCAAACCACAATAGCTAAGCTTATATTCAAGTCACAGATACAGATACAATTGTATCAAAATACTCAATTTTAAATCTGAACTTGGATTCATTTTTTGGACAGTGAGTTTTTATTCAGAAATAAAAACTCACTGTTATTTATATATCCGCACGCCATAGGCACAATTACAGAAAACCTTTACTTCTCGCCCAGCGGATCAGCGGCTTGCGCGGCCAGCACAGCAGCCAGGAGCAGGCGGCGTATTCGCCCTTTTCGATCATGGCGCGGCGGGTGGGCGAAGAAGCCGAGGCGCGTTCGTCGTGGATGTCGCCGCCGCCCTGATGGATCATGAAGGCGCCGTTGTTCATCGGCGTGGTGCGCAGATAGGTCAGGCGCGGGCTGATCGTCTCCAGCGGCGGGTCGAAGAACCAGCTTGAACCGATGACGCCCGCCAGTTCCGGTCGCGTCTGCAACAGTGCGGCGGCGGCGGCCCAGTTGCGCTCCCAGCCCGCCTCGTTGAAGTCCGACAGGTCGCGCGCCTCGGTGTGCGTCTCCAGCCACGGACGCCAGCCGCCCGCCTGGACCCAGCCGATCAGCGGACCGGGACCGCGCCCGCCCAGCATGTGCCGCACCACCAGCCCCGGCCCGACGGGCGAGGACAGGTCCAGCATCTGGGTGTTGCTGCCCGGCACGCTGAGGGCCAGAGACACGCGCACGTCCTTGGCCCAATAGTCGGGGTCGTAGGGATCGGCTCCGCTATTCAGATAGGTCGCCAGTCGGTCGATATAGGTCGGATAGCCCGCCAGCACGGCCTGCGGCAGGCGCTCAGAGACGATGCGCCCCGGCAACTCCAGCGCCCAGGCGGCGATCAGGCCGCGTCTCTGGTCGTCGTTGGCGCCGTCGCCCAGCAGGCCGTCGACGGTGCGGGCGGCGAGTTCGAAATCCCAGTGCGGGGCGACCTCGGCGGCGGCGCGGGCGGCCTGATCCTTGAGAGCCTCGACGCGGGCGCGGTCGGCGGGCGACAGGCGCGACAGGGCGCGTTCAAAGGCGGCGGTCTGTTCGGACGAGAGCTGGGTCATGGCCGTCAGCTTGACCGCAGGGGCTGTAAATCCGGTTAAATTACCGCACGCGGTTCGATATCGGGCGCGCCCAGCACCACCGGCCGCGACCACCAGCCCGGCCCGTCCAGCGCAAAGGCCGCCTCAATCGCCGCCGCACGGTCGTCGAACAGGCCGAAGACCGTGGCCCCCGACCCCGACATCCGCGTCAGGCGACAGCCCGGCGCCGCGCGCATGGCGGCCAGCGCGCCCTCTATCCCCGGCGTGACCGACAGGGCGGGCGCCTCCAGATCATTCCGCTGCGCCGCCAGCCAGTCGACGACCGCGCCGACGGACCAGTCACCCGGCGTCGTCGGGCGATCCGCCTGCGGCGCAGGCGCGGCGTCATAGGCGCGATAGACCGCCCCTGTCGGCGACGGCAGGCCGGGGTTCAGCAGGACGCCGTGCAGGGTCGGCAGACGCGGCTCATCCTCCAGCGTCTCGCCGACGCCGGACGCCCAGGCCGGACGCGCGCGCAGGCACATGGGGCCGTCCGCCCCCGCCGCCAGCGACAGCCGCTCCAGCTCAGCCTGCGCCAGATCAAGGCCCAGCAGGCGCGCGGCCAGCCGCAGCGCCGCGCCCGCATCCGCCGAGCCGCCGCCCAGTCCCGAAGCGATGGGCAGGCGCTTGTCCAGCGTCACGGCCACGGGCGGCGGACCGATCCCGACCGCCTCGCCCACGGCCCGCAGGGCCTTGAGGATCAGATTGTCGTCTTCGGCGTGCAACGCGGCGCCGAACGGCCCCTCGATCTCCAGCGACAGAGCTTCGGCGCGGCGCACCGTCACCCGGTCGCCGACGTCGGCGAAGGCGGTCAGGCTGACCAGCGGATGATAGCCGTCGGCGCGCACCGGCCCGACGTGCAGCAACAGGTTGATCTTGGCGGGCGCCAGCCCCGTCAGGGCGTCATGCTCAGACATGGCGTCAGTCGGCCGCGCCGCCCGCCGAGCCCAGACCATGATCCCCCGTCGGATCCTGTCCCAGACGATCGCGCAGCTTGCCCTCGACCTCGGCCCGGCGCTTGTCGTCGACCTCCAGCGTCAGGACGCGGTTCCACTGGAAGCCCGCCTCGCGCTGACGGCCCACGGCCCAATAGGCGTCGCCCAGATGGTCGTTGATCTCGGGATTGGCGGGCTGTTTGTCGACGGCGCCCTCAAGGTTGACCACCGCCGCCTCATACTGGCCCTGACGGAACTGGGCCCAGCCCAGCGAGTCCTGAATATTGCCGTCCTTGGGCTCGGCGGCGTGGGCGCGGGCGATCATGGCGGCGCCCTCCTCCACCCGGCTGCCCCGGTCGACCCACAGATAGCCGAGGTAGTTCAGCAGGGTCGGATTGTCCGGCTTCATCTGCAGGGCGGCCCACAGTTCGGCCTCGGCCTCGTCGTCGCGCTCAAGCGATTCATAGGCGGCGCCGCGCAGGAAATGAATCTCATAGCCCTGATCTTCTGTGTTCAGCAGCGGGCCGTTCAGCAGGTCCAATGCCTCCTGATGCCGCTCCATCTGCATCAGTTGACCGGCCAGCATATAGGCGACGGCGCTTTCATCAGGCTGCACGGCGGCGGCGCGGCGCAGTTCGATCAGGGCCTCTTCATCGCGTTTCGCCTTGCTCAGGCTCATGGCCATCTGGATGCGGGCGGCGGCGTAGAGGCCGGGCGAAGTCTCGCTGACCTCGGCCAGCGCCGCGCGGCCCGCCGGTTCGATGCCGCCCTGAATCAGGGTCTGGCCGATCAGCAGCTGCGTATTGTCGCTGGGCGACAGGTTCTGGGCCAGCCGCAGATAGACGGCGGCGAACTCATGCGCGCGCTGGGCCGTCATCTGGTCGGCGGCGGTGCGCAGGGCCTGTGCCGCGCCCTCGCGCATGTTCGGCAGGGCGGGCGGGTGCCCCTTGGCCAGCACGCGCTCGCGCCCCTGCATCACCCGGCGGTCGGCCGTTCCGGCGGTGACGGCGGCGTCATACTGAACCATGGCGTCGTCGCGACGGCCGCGCCGTTCCAGGAACTCGCCATAGGGCTGGCGGAACAGGGCGCCGGCGAGGGCGTGGCTGGTCAGATCGCGCCATTCGGCGTCGGCGTCGTCATAGCGGCGGCGCTGTTCCAGCAAGCGGGCGCGGTTGGCGCGCGCCACCAGACTGCTGACCGGGTCAAAATCGGCGGGCGGCATGGCCAGCGCCCGGTCCCAGTCGCGCGCGGCCGCCGCAATCCAGCCCTGCACATAGAAGCCCGCGCGATCATGCGGCTCGCCCACCGGCTCGGCCTTCAGCCGGGCGTCGGCGCCGCGCGCATCGCCCCGCGCATAGGTCTGAACCGCCTCGACCAGCCGCCCGGCCTGCACGATGACCGGCGAGACCTCCGGGTCGGTCGGCGCCATGCGGGCCGCCTCGTTCAGATCGCCCGCCAGCAAGGCTGCGGTGAAGGCCTGTTCGCGCACGCGCGGCTGTTCGGGCGTCAGGGCGTAGACGCGCGCCAGATAGGCGGCGCCCGTGGCGCTCTCGCCGCTGGTCAGGGCGTTGCGCGCCGCCAGATACAGGCCGTAGGCGCTGTTGTTCTTCGCATCCAGCGGGATCGGCGCCCATTCGGCGGGAATGGGAACGACGGGCGGCTCTTCAGGCGTCTCGGGCTCATCGGCGATGATGATGTGCGGCAGGGGGTCGCCGTTAGGTTCGTCGGCGGAGTTGTCCGTGTCCTGGGCCGCCTCCGGGGCAGGCTCATCGACCTGAACGGACGGCAGCGCGTCCTGCGCCGAGGACGGCGCGGCCAGCGCCAGCGCGAGGGCCGAAGCCGCGAGGAAAAGGACAGGGCGGGAAGAGACGAAACGCATGGCCGGACCCTTCACGCTTTCCCCTTCGCCCGCAAGATGATGTGCAGGAAAAGCAGTGCAATGCCTCTCCCTCCCCTTCATGGGGAGGGTGGTCGGCGCGAAGCGACGAGCGGGTGGGGAGGGCCAGGCGATCCTGGCCTCGACAGAATCCTGGCCTCAGCGCTTGAACAGCCTCGCCGCCCCCACCCGGCCTCGGCCTGACGGCCTCTGCCACCCTCCCCATGAAGGGGAGGGAGAATCGCTGACTTACATATTCGGATAGTTCGGGCCGCCGCCGCCTTCGGGCGTGGTCCAGACGATGTTCTGCGACGGGTCCTTGATATCGCAGGTTTTGCAGTGGACGCAGTTCTGGGCGTTGATGACGAAGCGCGGATCGGCGCGGTTCGCCTCGTCCGCATAGACGACCTCATACACCCCGGCCGGGCAGTACAGCCGCGCGGGCTCGCCATACTTGGGCAGGTTGACCTTGATCGGCACGGACGGGTCCAGCAGCTTCAGGTGCGCGGGCTGTTCCTCGGCGTGGTTGGTGTTGGAGATGAAGACGCTCGACAGCTTGTCGAACGACAGCTTCCCGTCCGGCTTGGGATAGGCGATCGGCTTGTGCTGCGACGCGGGCTCGGTCGAGGCCGCGTCGGTCTTGCCGTGGCGCATGGTGCCGAAGAAGGAGAAGCCGCCCGTCAGGTGGTTGACCCACAGGTCGAACATGCCGACCGCCCCGCCCATCATCGTGCCCAGCTTGGACAGCAGCGGCTTGGCGTTGCGGACGACCTTCAGCTCCTTATAGACCCATGAGCGCAGGTATGCCGCCTGATAGGCGCTCAGCACGTCGCCCTCGCGGCCTTCCATGACGGCGTCATAGGCGGCGTCAGCGGCCAGCATGCCGGTCTTCATGGCGTTATGGCTGCCCTTGATGCGCGGCACGTTCACAAAGCCCGCCGAACAGCCGATCAGGGCGCCGCCGGGGAAGGCCAGCTTCGGCACCGACTGGAAGCCGCCCTCGGTGATGGCGCGGGCGCCGTAGGAGACGCGCGTGCCGCCCTCCAGATGCTCGGCGATGGCCGGGTGGTGCTTGAACTGCTGGAACTCGTCGAACGGCGACAGGAAGGGGTTCCTGTAGTTCAGGTGGACGACGAAGCCGACGGACACATAGCGATCGCCGAAGTGGTACAGGAAGGATCCGCCCCCCGTCTTGTCGTCCAGCGGCCAGGCGGTCGTGTGCTGGACCAGACCCGGCTGGTGCTTCTCGGCCGGAATCTGCCACAGCTCCTTCAGGCCGATGCCGAACTTCTGCGGATCGGCGGCGTCGCACAGGTTGTGGCGGGCCATGATGGTCTTGGCCAGCGAGCCGCGCACGCCCTCGGCGATGAAGACGTATTTGCCGTGCAGTTCGATGCCCGGCTGGAAGTCGCCGGTCGGCTTGCCCTCGCGGTCGATGCCGAAGACGCCCGCGACGACGCCCTTCACCCGGCCCGTCTCTTCCTCCCAGACCACATGGCTGGCGGCCATGCCGGGATAGACTTCGACGCCCAAGCCTTCCGCCTGCTCAGCCAGCCAGCGCGCGACATTGCCCAGAGAGGCGATGTAGCAGCCGTCGTTGTGCATGAAGGGCGGCAGGGCGAACATCGGCAAGGACGCCTGACCCTGCGGACCCAGCACCAGGAACTTGTCCTTGGTGACGGGCGTCTCCAGCGGGGCGCCGCGTTCCTTCCAGTCGGGGAACAGCTCGTTCAGCGCCTTCGGGTCGATGACGGCGCCGGACAGGACGTGGCCGCCGATCTCGGCCGACTTCTCGAGCACGGCGACGGAAATCTCTTTTCCGTCCTTCTCGGCCCGCTGTTTCAGGCGGATGGCGGCGGACAGGCCGGCGGGGCCGCCGCCGACGATGACGACGTCATATTCCATGACCTCGCGCTCGACGCCCGACAGGGCTTCAAGCGGCGGCAGATTGTCGATGACGGCTTCCTGCCATGCGTTCTTGGCGCCGCCTTCGATCATTTCCTCGGCCATGTCCCCAGAATCCTTGTTATCATCGTGGTTATCCGCCTTATCGTGAGGTGACGCGGGGGCGGTCAAGGCTTATTGCCTGTGGTTTCATGAACGCTCTTTCCCCCGATATGGCTGCCGCAGAGGCGCTGTTCGCCTTCTGGAGCGATGCAGGCGTCGATGCCTGCTTCGGCGAGGAGCCTGTCGACCGCACCATTTTCGTCGCCCCGGTTCCGTCCAAGGGCCCCGCCACAGTCACGCCGCTGCGCCCGCCCGGCGCGGCGCCGTCCGCCGATGAGGCCGCCGCCGAGGCCCGCCGTGTGGCGGCGGATGCGGCCACTCTGGACGAACTGGCCGAAGCCATCGCCGCCTTCGAGGGTTGCCCCCTGCGCGGCATGGGCGCGCGTCAGGCCGTCTTTGCGCGCGGCAATCCGCAGGGATCGCTGATGGTCATCGGCGAAGGCCCCGGCGCCGAGGAAGACGCGCGCGGCCAGCCCTTCGTCGGTCAGGCGGGACAGCTGCTAGACCGCATCCTGACGGCGGCGGGCCTACTGGACGAGGCCTTCATCACCAACACCGTCTTCTGGAAGACGCCCGGCAACCGCACCCCGACACCGCAGGAACAGGCCGCCTGCGCCCCCTTCCTTGAGCGCGCGATGGCGCTGCTGAAGCCGCGCGCGGTGCTGCTGGTCGGGGCGGCGGCGACCAAGGCTGTGCTGAAGACCGACGACGGAATCATGCGCACGCGCGGCCAGTGGCGTGAATGGCGACTGTCCGAAGGCGGAATCGCCGCCCCCGCCATGGCGACCCTTCACCCCGCCTTTTTGCTGCGTCAGCCGCAGGCCAAGGGTCTGGTCTGGAAGGATATTCTGGATTTGTCCGCACGACTTCAGGCCGAGGCGGTTGAGCCGGGCGCCTGATTCAGGCATCCTGAACCCTTGGAGACCAGTCCGCAGAGCGTCGCAGAATCCCGGGTCAATTCGGGGCCGACGCCGACGAAGGGGGCCGCCGCGTCATGTATTCTGTCCGCCGGGCGCGTCGCGCGTCCCTGTTCGCCATGGCCCTGTGCGCCATGGCTGCGACCGCTGCTCAGGCTGAAGATGTCGACAGTTCCCGCCCTTACGCCGCCACCGGCGCCGCCACCGGCGCCGCCTCCGGCGAGTCCTCGCCCACGGCGCTGAGCAGCGAGGACCGCCTCAGCTACACCACCGCCTTCGACGCCCTGCGGCGCGGCGACCTGGAGCTGGCCCGCGCCTCGGCGCGTCAGGCCAAGGACCGCGTCCTGCTGGGTCAGGTCGAGTTCGAGCGCCTGTTCCACCCCAGCCACGTCGCCAACTATGACGAACTGGCCGCCTGGCTGGAGAGCTATTCCGACCTGCCGATGGCCGACCGGGTCTATACGCTGGCCATGCGCCGCATCCCGGACGGCGCGCCCGAGCCCAAACGTCCCGGCGGCCTGCTCAGCCGCACCTGGGCCAGCCTGACCAGCCCCGGCGACGGCGGCGTCAACGACCCGGCCAAGGCCGCGCGCGTGGCCCTGAACAACGACGACCTGTCCGGCGCCTATACGATGGGCCAGCAGATCGGCGACTGGTGGACGGCGGGCCTGGCCGCCTGGCGGATGGAACAGCATTCCGACGCCTTCAACGCCTTCGACCATGTGGCCCAGGACCCGACCGAGGATCCGTGGGTGCGCGCGGGCGGCGCCTATTGGGCCGCGCGGGCGGCGGGCCAGTCGGGCCGTCAGGAGCGCGTCGCCGATTATCTGCGTCAGGCCGCGCGCTGGCCCGCGACCTTCTATGGCCAGATCGCCCTGCGCCAGCTGGGCGAAGAACCGGTGATCGAGAACCTCGGCCCCCGCCCCTATGAGGCGACGGTGCAGCGCGCCTCCCTGTCGCATGAACCGCTGGGCGTCGACGCCGGGGCGCTGAACGCCTTCATCCAGTCGGACGAGGACGCCCGCCGCACCGTGGCCCTGTATGAAGTCGGCCGCCGCAGCGACGCCGAACTGGCCGCCCGCAACGGCCTGCGCTCGGCCAGCGGCGACAACGCCGCGCGCCAGATGTGGGCGGGCCTCTACCGTCTGGTCGCCCCCGGCCGCGCCGCCCAGTCCGAGGCCAGCCGCATCGACGCCGTCCGCTATCCGATGCCGGACCTGCAGCCGCTGGGCGGCTTCACCATCGAAAAGGCCCTCGTCTACGCCATCGCGCGCAAGGAGACGGACTTCAACGCCAACGCCCGCTCCGGCGCCGGGGCCTATGGGCTGATGCAGGTGATGCCGACCACCGCCGCCTATATGACCGGCGATCAGGGCTATGTCCGCACGCCCCAGCGCCTGCTGGACCCGGCGGTGAACATGAAGCTGGGGCAGGACTATGTGAACCGCCTGTTCCAGATCGAGTCCTTCCAGGGCGACCTGCTGAAGGCGGTGGCCTCCTACAACGCCGGGCCGGGACCGATGCTGGCGGCGATCCGCAAACTGGGCGCCGACGCCGACCCCCTGCTGCTGATCGAGACGATCGACGTGCCGCAGGCGCGCGAATACGTCGAAAAGGTCGTAGCGGCCTACTGGATCTATCAGCGCATGATGGGCGGGCCGCTGAAGACGCTGGACGCGCTGGCGTCAGGGGCGCGGGCCGTGCCGATCCATCTGGATTACGCCCCGCCTGCACAGCCCCTTCAGGTCGCCGAGGCGGCGCCCGCAAACACCCGCTAGGGCGTCAGATCAGGACGCTGGCCAGCGAGGTCCAGATCAGGGCCAGAACCACCGCCGCCAGCGCATAGGCCCGCGCCGTACGCGCCCAATTGGTGTTCCGGCTGATCGTCCGCATGGCCTCGCCCCTGCATCCCCGTCTGATGGTTCAGCAGCCATAGAACGACGCTCTTAAACCGCCGTTTTCAAGCGCGGTTAAGGGCGGTTAACCGGCACGGGATCTCAGCGCCTCCGCCTCCCACTCGTGGAAATGCGGCTGGTCCAGCAGGGCGGCGACATAGGCCGCAGCCGTGCCGTCGTCGCCGTGGGCCGACAGGTCGATCTGATAGTGGCGCACCCGCGCCGCCACGGGCGTGAAGAAGGCGTCGGCGATCGACCAGTCGCCGAACAGCCACGGCCCGTCCGCGCCGAAGCGCCCGCGCATCTGCGACCACAGCACAACCACACGCGCCAGATCGCGGTCCAGCCCCGGATCAGACGGCGCCGTGCTGCGCGCCCCGCCCGCGATCGGATGATCCGGCCCCATGCCGCACAGGTCGCGTAAGGCGGCAAAGCCCGCGTGCATCTCGGCCGCTGCCGCGCGGGCCAGGGCGCGCACGACCGGATCGACCGGCCACAGCTTCGCCTCGGGATAGCGTTCAGCCGCCCATTCGCTGATGGCCAGACTGTCCCACAGGGTTTCGCCCTCGACCTTCAGCAGCGGCACGAAGCCCGAGGGCGACAGGCGGCGCAGTTCGGCCTTTTCCGCCTCGGAGCGATACCAGACCTCGCGCGCCGTGAAGACGGCGCCTGCCCGCCTCAACACCAGCCACGGCCGCAACGACCAGGTGGAGAAGAGGCGCGGTCCGATGATCAGTTCCATGGCGAAGCTCCGAGGCTGTCGCCGTGATTAATGGCTGGAGGCGAGCTTCAGCACAACCAGTCCGCTGACGATCAGCACGGCGCCCAGCACCCGCATCGGCGTGACCGGCTCGCCCAGCACGGCGATGCCGACGACAAAGGCGCCGACGGCGCCGATGCCGGTCCAGATCACATAGGCGGTGCCCAGCGGCAGGGTCTTCATCGCGATCGACAGCAGGCCGAAGCTGACGATCATGAAGCCGATGGTGCCGATGGTCGGCCACGGCTTGGTGAAGCCCTCGGACGCCTTCATCAGGAAGGCCCAGACGATCTCGAACAGACCGGCGAAAAGAAGGAAAATCCAGGCCATGACGTGCTCCCATGCATGGCGTGCCGGGTCGTCCCGGCGTCATGCCCAATAACGGGAGAGGTCGTCCTCTGATCCCGCCTATCTGGGACAGGCGGGTTTCAAGTCAAGCCTTGCCGCGAACAGGCGCTTTCGCAGGCGCAAAAACCCCCTGCGATGGCGGCCATTTTGCATCAGTCGAAGGGGAGCAGGCGGCCCTCGCCTGCTCCCGCCCGTCATCAGCGCCCGTTATCAGCGTATAACGCGCAGAGTCACGCCCACCATGCGCGGCGCGCCCAGGAAGGCGCCCAGGGTCCCCGTCTGGAACGGCGCGCCGAAGGCCACCTGGCGGTAGTCCTGATCGAACAGGTTGCGGCCCCACAGTTCGACGCTCCAGGCGTCGTCGCGCGCCAGCGCAACGCGGCCGTCGACCAGCCAGAAGCCCGGCTGGCTCTTGGCCGGATCAAGGTCCGAGCCGGTATTGTATTCCGACGAATATTTGGCCGCCAGCGTCACCCGCCCGGTCAGCCCCGCCGCCACCGGCCGCTCATAGCTTCCGGCCAGCGACCCGCTCCATAACGGCGCGAAATTCATCCGCTTGCCCGCCAGCAGCGGCAGGCCCGGCACGGCGTCGTCGCCGTATTCCGTCTGGGCGTAGGTCAGGCCGCCCTGCAACGACAGGCCCTCGAACGGCAGGAACATGAAGTCCGCCTCGACACCCTTGGCCCGCACCTCGGGGATGGAGCGGACCAGGAAGGTCGTGCCCAGGAAGGTGTTCAGCTGGAAATCGTCATAGGTCTGGCGGAAGGCGGCGGCCGAAACCAGCAGGCGCCGGTCCAGCATCACGCTCTTCACTCCCGCCTCGAAGGCGTCGGCGCTCTCGGCCGGGAAGGCGCGCGAGGCGTCGGGGACCAGATTGGTCTGCCCGCGATCCAGGTTGAAGCCGCCGTTCTTGCGGCCCCGCGACCATGAGGCGTAGAGGCGCACGCCCTCCGTCGCCTTTAACTCGGCGCGGGCCATGCCGGTCCAGGCCTCGTCCTTGACCGTCTCCGACTGGCTCAGGCCGTTGAAGGCCGGGTTCGACCACGGCAGACACAGCATGACATTGCTGATCCCGTTGGCCAGCGCCGCCGCGCACGCCCGCCCGTCGTCGGTGTTGTGATAGGCGGCCGTCATCTCCTTCTTCTCATGGGTCCGGCGCAGGCCCCCGGTCAGGGTCAGGCGGTCGGTCACGGCGTAGGAGAGCTGGCCGAACAGGGCGGCGCTGCGGGCCGTCTGCCAATAGCGGTCCAGTTGGCCCTCGCCCTCGACGAAGCTCTGGCCGACGGGCAGGCCGGTCAGGCCCGACACAAAGGCCGGATCGCCCAGCGGGTTCGACGCCGAACGCGACAGCAGACGACTGACGTAGGCTTCGTAATCGGCGCCGTAGAACAGGCTGTCGCGCCGGGTCAGCTTCTCATCAGCGAAGAAGGCGCCCGCCGACCAGTCCAGCTTTCCGTTCTGGCCCGACAGGCGGAACTCCTGCGTCAGGGTGCGGAAGCGGTTCGACCAGCTGCCGTCGTCCGGGCGATAGGCCAGATCGGCCGAGGTGAAGTCCCAGTCCTGACTGATGACGCCGCGCCAGTCGCGCACCGCCGAGGTGCTCTCCAGCGTCGCCCAGCCCAGATCAGCGTTCAGGTGCAGGGCCAGTCCCTTGTCGCGGATGCGGGTGTTGGTGTCGCGGTTGGACCAGGCCACGCGGTCCCAGGGTTTCGGCGTCGCCGCCACGCCGCCGTCGGGCGCGAAGGTCGCCAGCAGGGGCGCCGTATCGCCACTGACCAGTTGCACGCCGACGCAGCAGCGCTCGTCCCGCTCGGTCCAGTCGGCGGTCAGGCGGGCCGTCAGGTTCGGCGTGGCGCGCCACAGCAACTGACCGCGCACGGTGTCGTAATTCTCGGTCTGATCGTCGGTCGAGGTGCGCGGCCCCTCCCCGGTCTTCACGTCATAGAGGCCGTCGCGACGGCGCGCGGCGACATACAGCCGCCCGGCCAGAACCTCGTCCACGATGGGGCCGGTCAGGGAGACGGAACCGCCGTGCGTGCCATAGTCGCCGAAGGTCGCCTCGCCCGCCATGCGCGCGTCGAACGACGGTGCGGCGGTGACGACGTTGATGACGCCCGCCGAAGTGTTCTTGCCGAACAGGGTCGCCTGCGGCCCCTTGAGCACTTCAACGCGCTCGACCTCGCCCAGATCGCCCAGGGCCGCGCCGTTGCGGGGGCGATAGACGCCGTCGATCATGACGCCGACCGAGCTTTCCACGCCCGGATTGTCGCCCACAGTGCCGACGCCGCGAATGCGGGCGGTGGTGAAGGTCTGGTTGGAGGTCGAGGCCACGATCAGGCCGGGCGTCAGAATCTGCAGATCCTTGATGTCGCGCACGCCGACGCCGTCCAGCAGGGGCTGGCTCGCCACCGTCAGCGACAGCGGCGTGGCCGCCAGAGGCGCCTCGCGGCGCTCGGCCGTGACCACGATCTCGGACACCTGGACCGGGCCGGCGTCAACGGGGGCGTCCGCCAGAACAGGGGCGGCGAAAGCGAGCACGGACACAGAGGCGGACGCGAGAGACGCGGCGCGAACAGCGAAATTCATGGGAGGAAAAACCGCTTTGCGGAGCGACGGCGCAAGGCTTCGTCGCGGACTGTCAACGGATGTAACAGTCAAGCCGGAGCGGAGAAACCCCGCCTGGGGATCATCCTGTGATGACTTTCAGGCACGCCCCGCCAGCGGCCCGGAGGCGCGCGGCGCAAAACTGTGTTCGATACGGCTGTGGTGCGAATCCACATCCTTGCGGACCGCCCCGCCAACCCGGCACAGGGCCTCCAGCCCGCGACCGCCGCCCGCCTGATGCGAAACGATCAGGTCCAGCAGGCGCTCGGCCTCGGCCAGGGTTTCGGGCCGCTGGTCCATCAGCCAGGCCTCGACCGCGTCCAGATCGGCCGTCAGGCCGCCCTTGCGCACCGACATCTCAACCGTGCGGTTGCTCCATTCCGTCAGCAGCGCCTGCGCCGCCTCCATCGACCATTTTCGAGCCATCATGCCCCCCAAGGGCGCTGCGCCGGTCGACCTCGATCTCCCAAACGCCGAAAAATGCAGACAGGCCGATCAGGAACCACACCCCCCACATCAGGGAGATGAGCGCCCAGGCCAGCGGTTGATGCGACAGGAAGGGCGCGAAATGCGCGACCGTCCCGATCAGTTGAAATCCCGCCATAAGGATGATCCACCAGCGACCGGCGCGCTCGGCGATCAGCCACAGGAGCAGAAAGCCGATCACATCCGCCGCCATGATGCCGACATAGGCGCCGCGCCAGACCAGCCCCTGACTGGCGAACGACGCCGCCGTCACGACCACCATCGTCGCCACCGCTGCGCGGTCCCACATCCGTCCGCGCCAGATCAGGATCGCAAAGGCGCTGAAGGTGAAGGCGATGAGGATAAGCTGTTTGGCGAGCATGAATCTCCGGCCTGCGGGACAGTCTTCTAACGGTGATGGATCATGGGCGGCTCCGCGGACGACGACGTCATCGCAGGCGTTCGATCACCTCAAGAACGGGATTGATCAGACTGGCGCCGATCACGGCGATCATGACCCAGGCCAGCGCCCAGAGCAGGATCAGCCACAGGACCGAGCCCCCCAGCTTACGCGGAGCCGGCCATGCCTGAACCGTCGCCCGAACAGATGCATGTCCCGCCTCAAGGCGGCGCGGAGCAGGCGTCTTCCCGTCCCCAAGGCGCGCGACCGCACGCTCGACGACACCCCTCTCTGCCCCGGCAGTAGCCGTCGGGAACAGGGGCGCCGGGCGCCCTGAGTAGCAATTACTCAGCACTCGCGCGGCCTGAAGCCGATCCGAAACGCCCAGCTTTTCATAGGCACGATGCAGGTGGTTCTGGACGGTGCGCGGCGACAGGTTCAACCGCAGGGCGATTTCCTTATCGCCCAGGCGTTCAGCCGCAAGCAGGAGGATTTCCTGTTCACGCGGGGTCAATTTGTCGATCGGCGAAGCTTCAGTCACAAAACCCGAATATCCATTCCCACCGCCCTGCGTCCAGCCCGTAAACACGCCTCGCGCGAAACAGCCTGAGAGTGTCGCACGGCCGCGACACACGCGCTCCGACGGGCAATTCGGTTGCATCCGTCAGACCGATAGACGCACTAGGGGCCGAAAACCGGATACGGATGAAGGGGGATGGCGCATGCTGGCGCTTTTGATGGGCGGTCTGGGGCTGATCGTCGGCAGTTTTCTGGGCCTTGTCAGCCTGCGCCTGCCGCGCGGCGAGGACATCGTCGTCAGCCGGTCGCGGTGCGGCGGCTGCGACCGCCCGCTGAAACCATGGCGCATGATTCCGGTCCTCAGCTGGGCGCTGTCGCGTGGGAAATGCAGCGACTGCGGCGCCGCCATTCCCATGCGCTATCCGCTGATCGAGCTGGGGTCCGCCGCCATCGGCGTCTGGGCGGCCCTGTGCTTCCCCGACCCGGCGCAGGCGCTGGCGACGGCCGTGCTGGGGTGGCAGCTGCTGTTGATCGCCGTGGTCGACGCCGAGCATTTCTGGCTGCCGGACAAACTGACCCTGCCGCTGCTGCTCAGCGGTCTGTTCGCCGCCGTGGCGCTGGACCCCGCCAATATCCACAGCGGCATGCAATGGTCGCTGATCGGCCCGATGAAGACGCCGCTGATCGGGGCGGCGGCCGGTTTCCTCGGCCTGTGGCTGCTGGCCTTCCTTTATAAGCGGGTGCGCGGCCGCGATGGTCTGGGCGGCGGCGATCCCATTCTGCTGGGCGCGATCGGGGCCTGGGTCAGCTGGATCGGCCTGCCCAGCGTGCTGTTGTGGGCCTCGGTCACGGGCTTAAGTCTGGTGGCGGCCCGACTGGCGCTGCGCCGTCCGGTGGCCGCGACGGACCGGCTGCCGTTCGGGGTCTTCCTGGCCATCGGCGCCTGGCTGACCTGGCTGTACGGTCCGCTGGGCGTGGGAGCTATTAGCCTCGGCGGCTAGAGCGACAGCAGGTCCGACCAGCGCCATGCGCCGCCGCCCAGGGCCACGCGCGGCGCCCCCGGCCGGTCGCTGAGCGTCAGCAGCACATAGCCGTTCACCCGCTCCGCCTTGCACTCGCGCGGAGAGAAGCCGACCGTGACGGCGATGGCCTGACGCACGCCCGCCAGCCCCTTGCCCGCCTCGCCCGGGCTTTGCAGCCAGTCGCCGTTCCACATCAGGATCGCCCGGCCCGAGGCGCCCGAGGTGCGATAGGCCTGATCAATCGTGGCGGTGATGCGGGCGTCGTTGCGCAGGGCGTCCTGTATCCGCCGCACCATGTCGCAGCCCTGACCGGAGCCTGAGCCGACGCCAGACCCCGACCCGGCGCCGGACCCCGTTCCCGCGCCCGAACCGCTGCCCTGACCCAGACCCGAGCCTGCACCCTGACCCGCTCCGGCTCCGGCTCCGCCGCCCGAACCGGCGGTCAGCGCGCCGCTCAGGGCGCCGTCGCCCAGCAGGATGAAGGACACCGCCTGTTCGGGCGCCGCAACCGTCAGCGGCGTCACCGTCGGCGGATTGGGCGTCGGTCTGGCCGGGCGCGGCGTCGGCGGCGCAGGCGGCGTCCGCCGCTCCGGTTGCGGCGTCTTGACCGGCGCGGGCGGCGGGGTCGGTTCAGGTTTGCGAACCGGTTGGGGCGTCGGCTGCGGAGCCGGCTTGGCGGGAACCGGCGCCGCGGCGGGCTCAGGCGTCGGTTCAGGAGCAGCCGCTGGCGCAGCGGACCCGGCCTCCGACCCGCCGGCCGGCGCCTGCCCCGCGGCCGGTTCGGGCGGCGGAGGGGGCGGAGGCGGCGGCTGGACCAGACTCACCTCGACATAGGGAACCTCGGGCGCTGCAGGCGGCTGTTCACGCGGCGTCGCCCAGATCAGGGCCAGGATCGCGCCGTGTGCAAGAACGCTGGTCAAAACCGGAAGCGCCGCGCGGCGCCTGCGACGGCGGGCCGCGCTCACAGGGCCCCTCTTTCATCGCCACGCAGACCGCTCAACAGCAAAGCTTGCAACAAACACTCTCCGGTTGCGGGAAATTAAAGCTCACCATCGGAGCGCGTCAGGAAAAAGGCGCCCCGATTTCATCTACAACGCCCGTCCTGAGAAATAGGAACGTCGATTATTGAACTTTTTTTACAGTCAAGCTGAACCTTTTCACTTCTTCGCGCGTCTTTAGCTCCGCCGTTGTGAAACCGAGATTGGTACGGCGCGTAGCATCACCCGGAGGATGGGCCGGGCATGAAGGAGACTTGATTTGATCAACTTGGCATCCAGGACAGCGCTGATCGGCGCCGTAGCCGTGCTGGGCCTCGCCGTCAGCGGCTGCGCCAGCCACCAATTCGTCCGCGACAACCTGCAGGTCGTCGATCAGCGCGTCGACGGCGTCGATGCGCATCTGACCCAGGTCGAAGGCACCGCCGGCGAAGCGCTGGCCCGCGCCAACGCCGCCCACAAGCTGGCGCAGGGCAAGTTCCTGTATGAAGTCGTTCTGTCGGACGACTCGGTGAAGTTCCCGGTCAACCACACCGAACTGTCGCCGGAAGCCGAACAGCGTCTGGCCGAACTGGTCCAGCGTCTGCGCGCCGAAAACGCCAACGTCTATCTGGAAATCCAGGGCCACACCGACGCGACCGGCACCAAACAGATCAATGAGCGCGTGGGCCAGGAACGCGCCGAAGCCGTCCGCCGCTTCCTGAGCGATCAGGGCATCGCCCTGAACCGCATGGCGACCATTTCCTACGGCGCCGACAAGCCGGTGGCCCCGAACAACACCCGCGAGGGCCGCGCCCAGAACCGCCGCGTGGCGGTGATGGTTCTGGCCTGACGCCAAACGCTTTCTTTTCGGCCTTTCAGCCCCGGCCGCAAAGAGAAACGGCGGCGCGCCCGAAGGGGGGCCGCCGGCGGGGTTTTAGCCAAGGAACAGCTGGAGACCCGGTAGGCGGCCACCAAAGTAAATAAACCC
>NZ_JBDJMK010000008.1:0-227216 GCF_039673845.1 Brevundimonas diminuta
CGAGGCCCGACGTTCGGCCGACCGCATCCTCTATATCGGCGACAGCACCTCGGACTTCTGCGTCTCGGGCAAGGCGGACTTCGTGCTGGCGAAAAGCCGCCTGATCGACCATTGCCGCGCCAACGCCATACCCTACGCCCCCATCGACGACTTCACCGACGCCCTGGCCCTGTTGCCGGAAATCCTGAGCCGTCCTTCGTTTCAGGATGCCGTATGACCCTGCCGATCGCCTCGCCGATGAAGGACCACGCCTATCTTCTGCCCGGTCAGGGCGACAATGGGCGCGTGGGCGTCCTGCTGATCCACGGGCTGACCGGCACGCCCAATGAGATGCGCCTGATCGCGCGCGGCCTGCAGAAGCAGGGCTTCACCGTCTACGCCCTGCAACTGGCCGGGCATTGCGGCGACGTGGAC
Source organism: Brevundimonas diminuta (assembly GCF_039673845.1). Lineage (GTDB taxonomy): Bacteria > Pseudomonadota > Alphaproteobacteria > Caulobacterales > Caulobacteraceae > Brevundimonas > Brevundimonas diminuta_E. The sequence goes on from NZ_JBDJMK010000008.1 coordinate 415, forward strand.
GATCTGCTGGCGACCGGCTGGCGCGACTGGATGAACAGCACCCGCGAGGGCGCGCGCCATCTGGCCGCCTGCACCGACCGGATCATCGCCGTCGGCCTGTCGATGGGCGCCCTGCTGGCGCTGGGTCTGGCCGAGGAAAAGACGCCAAAGCTGGCGGGCGTCATCGCCCTGTCCACTACCTTCCGCCACGACGGCTGGAGCATGCCCTTCTACACCCGCTTCTCCTTCCTGCTGCCGCTGTGCCGGGCGCTGGGGATCGGGGCGAAACGCGTCTTCTTCGAAATGCCGCCCTACGGCATCAAGGACGAGGCGATCCGCGCCCGCATCGTGGCCCAGATGCAGTCCGGCGACAGTTCGCAGGCCGGTCTGCCGGGCAATCCGTGGTGGTCCATCGGCGAGCTTCAGGCCCTGGCGCGCCACGTCCGCCGCCGCCTGCCGCTGATCGAGGTTCCCTGTCTGGCGATTCACGCCCGCCACGACGACGTCGCCGCCCTGTCCAACGCCCAGGACATCAAGGATCGCGTCCACAAGGCGCCGGTCGAACTGGTCGTGCTGGACGACAGCTATCACATGGTCACCATCGACCGGGAGCGCCGCCGCGTCATCGCCTGCGTCACCGATTTCGCCGACCGCATCGCCCGTCAGCACCAGACGGCGACGGAGGCCGCCGCGTGAATATGTTGGTCGTCGGCCTGTGGACCGCCAACATCATCGTCGACTGCACCGGGCAACTGGCGTTCAAGGCCGCCGCCTCCGACCCGCGCGCGGGCGAAGGGCTGGCGCGCTGGCGCTATATGGCGACGAAGCCGTGGATCTGGATCGGCGTCGGCAGCTATATCGCCGAGTTTCTGGTCTGGCTGGCCTTCCTGTCGCTGGTGCCGCTGTCCGACGGAGTGCTGCTGGGGTCGATCAACATCGTCGCTATCCTGTTGCTGGGGCGGGTGCTGTTCCGTGAGAAGCTGACCCCCTTGCGGATCATCGGCGTGACGCTGATCTCGCTTGGCGTGGCCGTGGTGGGGCTGCAAGGATGAAATCCTCTCAAAAAGCCTTCTACATCATCGGCTTCCTGACGCTGATGGCGTTCGACACCCTGGCCCAGATCTGTTTCAAACAGGCGGGGAACAGCGCCCTGCCGCTGGAGTTCTCGCCGTCATGGCTGGCGCGGGTGTTCGGCCAGCCGTGGATCTATGGCGCCATGGCGGGCTATGTCGGCGCCTTCTTCACCTGGATGACGCTGTTGCAGCGCGCGCCGGTCGGCCCGGCCTTCGCCGCCTCCCACCTCGAGATCGTATCGGTGCTGGCCCTGTCGGCGGTGCTGTTCCGCGAAGTCATCGGCTGGCCCCAGCTTCTGGGGATGCTGCTGATCCTCGGCGGCATCGTATGTCTGGCCGTGGGCGAAGGCCGTCTCAGCCGCGAGGCGGAGCCTGAGCCGCATGGCTGACTTCGCTCCGCCGACGGCGGGCCTGCCGCTGCAGATCCGCGACCTGTTCCCCGGCCGCGCCCCGTGTCTGGAGAATGATCTGGCGGCCTTTCTGGGCACGCCGCCGGTCCAGATCGAATGTTCGGGCACGGCCGCCTTCATCATCGCCCTGCGGACGCTGTCCGCCCTCGCCCCCGACCGGGACGAGGTGGTGGTCCCCGCCTACACCTGCCCCCTGATCGCCCAGGCCGTCGCCGCCTGTGATCTGAAGCTGAGGCTGGCCGACCTCAGCCCCGATGCTCTGGACATGGCGCCACAGGCGCTGGGAGCCCTGTGCGGCCCCCGCACGCTTGCCGTCGTCCCCACCCATCTGGGCGGGCGGGTCAGCGATATCGGCCCCGCTGTCGCCGCCGCCCGCCGCGTCGGCGCTTGGGTGATCGAGGACGCGGCTCAGGCGCTGGGCGCACGCCTCGGCGATGCGCCGGTCGGCCTTCAGGGCGACATCGGCTTCTACAGTCTGGCCGTCGGCAAGGGGCTCAGCATCTATGAAGGCGGCGCCCTGATCGCGCGCGAAGAGGGCCTGCGTCAGGCCCTGCTGGAGACTCGCCGCCGCCTGATCCCCGACAGTCTGACGATGGAGGCGCGGCGCATCGCCGAACTGGTCGGATACGCCCTGCTCTATCGGCCCGGCGCCCTGCGATGGAGCTATGGCGCGCCCCTGCGTCAGGCGCTGTCGCGCGGCGACTGGAGCGCGGCCGCGGGCGACGACTTTCCCGCCGCCATCCCCCTTCACCGCACCGGCCGCTGGCGCAAACAGGTCGGCGCCGAGGCGCTGAAACGTCTTCCCGCCTTTCTGGCCGGCACCGAAGCGCAGGCCCTGTCGCGGCTGGAAATTCTGAAACAACTGCATGGCGTCGAAGTCGTCGAGGACAGCGCCCCTGGCGCGCGCGGCGTCTGGCCGATCCTGATGCTGCGCCTGCCCGATCAGGCGACGCGCGACGCCGTTCTGGCCCACGGCTGGGCACAGGGGCTGGGCCTCAGCCCGCCCTTCCTGCGCGCCCTGCCGGACTATCGGCGCTATGCCTCGGTCGTCCCACCTTGCGCGCCAGACGCCCTTCCCAACGCCCGCGACTGGGCCGGGCGGCTGCTGGCCGTCAGCAACAGTCCGTGGCTGGGCGATGCCGACTTCGCGCGAGTCTGCGACATCATCCGCCGCGCGGTCGAGGGGCGGCTCTAGGCGCGCGCCTGTTCCTTGCGCTTCAGTTCGGCCTCGCGCTCGACGATGTAGTTGCGCGTCAGGGGAACCGCCTCCTGCCGACGCGCCAGCTGGACCTGAAACACGGCGATCTCCTGATAGCGGAAGGCCGTCTCGGACATGGCCAGGTAGAACTCCCACATCAGGCAGAACCGCTCGTCATACAGCGCCCTGGCCTCTTCGCGCCGCGCCATGAACCGCTCGCGCCACAGCCTCAGCGTCTGGGCGTAGTGCAGGCGCACCACCTCGATATCGGTAACGATCAGCCCCGAACGCTCGATCGCGGGCGTGAACTCGGACATGGACGCCAGATGGCCGCCGGGGAAGATGTACCGCTCCAGCCACGGGTTGTTGAAGTCCGGCACATCGCTGTTGCCGATGAAGTGCAGCAGCATGACGCCGTCTTCGGTCAGCAGGTCGCGGCACTGGCTGAAGAAGGCGTCGAAGTTGACGATGCCGACGTGCTCGAACATCCCCACCGAGACGATGCGGTCGAACGGCCCCGGCACGTCGCGATAGTCCTGAAGCCGGAACTCGATATTGGCGCCCCGCGGCGAGTTTTCCGCCCGCGCCGTCGCCGCCGTCAGTTGCTCGGTCGACAGGGTCACGCCCACCGCCTGACCGGCGCCCGCCACCTCGGCCAGATACAGGGCCATGCCGCCCCAGCCGCAGCCGATGTCCAGCACCCGGTGGCCCGGTTCGATCAGCAGCTTGGCCGCGATGTGGCGCTTCTTGGCCAGCTGGGCCTCTTCCAGCGTCTCGTCGCCCCGCTCGAAATAGGCGCAGGAATACTGACGGTCCTCGTCCAGAAACAGCCGATAGAGCCGGTCGTCCAGATCATAGTGATGGGCCACGTTGCGACGCGATTTCTTCCGCTTGTTGCTCTGCAGGATGGGCCGCAGCGCCGACCGCACGGCGTCCAGCGCCCGCACCGTGGCGCCGACCGGCACATCGCGATCGTCGCGCAGCACCAGCTCCAGAAAGTCATACACCGTGCCGCGCTCGACCCTCAGCCGCTGCTGCATGAACATCTCGCCCATGTTCAGGTCCGGGTCGCGCAGCAGGTTCAGGATCGCCCGGCGATCCGTGAAGCGCACCCGCACGCTCGGCGTCCCGCCGTCGCCCAGCCTCAGCACGGCGCCGTCCGGCATGACGATCTCCAGATCGCCGCGCTGGATCAGGGGGGTGAAGACCCGCTTCACCAGCTTCAGCATCAATCCATCTAGCATGACGTGCGCCTCCCCGAAAAATGCTGTGCGACGCGCCTAGACGCGCCACGCCGCCTGCAGAGCCGCGACCAGCTGCAGGTTGAAAGGATGATTGTCCTGCTGCCATCGGGCCACGACCTCAGCCGACGGCTCGACCGTCTGGCCGTCCATCCGGCTCAGCCAGCGCTTCCACCATGAGCGATAGCGGTGCAGCGACACTTCGCCGGTGATGTCGGCGCCGACCAGATGGCCGTTCAGCGCCGCCACGATATCCAGCCCCTGCGCCGCCGTCATCTGACCCTGATCCCAGTTGGTGCGGACCACGTCAGGGGCGAAGACATCCTTGTCGATACTCAGATAGGTCGGCGCCGGATCATCCTTCAGATAGCCGCACAGGGCCGCCGTCAGCGCGCCCGTATCGCCGAAGGAACGGAACCGCTCCCCGAAGCCGCGACGGCGCGCCCAGTCCACATCGACCCCCACGCTCCAATAGGTCGCCTTGCCCGCCTTCACCGCGCGCAGGTCATGCTCCCACGCATGGGCGGCGCCCAGATCTTCGGACGTGACGCCCACCACGTGAACCTCGGCCACGCGCGGATCCATCGCCATGCGGCCGATCCACGACCCACAGTGAACGCCCCACGGAAAGACCATGCTGTCGGGATGGTTATCCAGCACCACCACCCGCACCGGCGCCTCGGCCTGATCCAGACAGCGCTCGATCAGGGGCCAGCTCAGATGGTGAAAATCGCCGCTGCCCATCAGCACCGGCCCATGCGCCTTATACGAGGGCGCCCGCGACGACAGGGCGGCGCCTGCCCGCCGGAACGCCCCCGTCCCACAGCCGAAACGCAGCGTCTCGCGCCACTCCTGCGGCAAGGTCGGGCGGATTTCGCCCGGCAGGGTCAGCACCGACCCGTCCAGATCCAGCACCAGAGGCGGGCGCGTCATGGCTTTTCGCTCCCCGGCTTCTCGCTCCCCGCCTTCTCACTCCACGTTTTGTCGCTCTCGAACGACCCGGCCACGCGACGGCCCAGCGCCCTCAGCAGGGGGTTGCGGATGAAGACCAGATGCCGCGTGAAGGTGAAGCTGGCGCCCAGCAGGGCCTTGACCTCAGGGTCCGTCCAGCCGGCGACATAGTGCGTCAGACCCCGCTCCATCGCGTATTCCAGATTCACGAACCAGCTGACGAAATACAGGTTCGCCTCGCGCGCCTGCGGATAGATGAAGCCGATATATTTATCGATCAGCATCCCCTGATGCTCAAAGCACAGGTTCCAGCCGATGAACTCGCCATCCTGATTGCGGTATTCGAACACCACGCCCTTCTGCGCCGGATCGGTCAGGACGCCGGCGAAGAAGTCATAGGTCAGCCGGTCGAAGTGGATCTCGCTCTGGGCGTAGACCTGTTCATACATCGCGTAATAGCGGCGGACCGTCGCCTCGTCGAAACAGGCGTCGCCGGTGCGCACGACAGTCACCGTCAGACCTGCGCGCGCGCGCAGTTTCTTGCGGACGTATTTGGCGTCCTTGCGGTTCAGGCGGGCGATATAGTCGCCGACATCGCTGAAATCGATCGGCACATAGGCCAGCGCCTGCCCGGTCAGGGGGATGAAGTCCCGCGCCTCGCACGCCCGCGCCAGTTCATCGGCGAAGGCGTTGTCCTGCGCCGACAGCAGGGGCGAATCCTGCGGCAGGTCCTTCAGTATCGTCAGGGCGGCGCCGCGCCCCAGACGCTCGCGCAGGGAGGCGGCCAGCGTCGCCGCCGCCTGCGCATCGGCCCCACCGGTATCCGGCACGGGCGCATATTCCGTCACCGTCGTGCCGATGAAGGTGGTGCGCAGGCGAAGGAACCGCCGCCATGTGCGGAACCCCGGCCATTGCGACAGCCGCTCGACGAAATCGGCGTCCGCCGTGGTCAGCAGGTCGAACGGCGCCACGAACGCCGGCGCCGGCGCATCGCTGACGACCGAAAACCCTTCCGGCGGACAGGCCGTCCACCGGTCGATCAGGGTCTGCGGCTCCAGCACATTGCGCCAGCGCATCGGCGCGCCCCTCACGCCGCCTTGGCGCGGTTCAGCAGTTGTTCCAGCAGCACCATGGCCTCATCAATCTCGGAACGCGAGATCATCAGCGACGGCGCGAAGGTGATGACGTTCTTGTAGTAGCCGCCCACGTCCAGAACCAGGCCGCGCTTCTCGCCCTGATATTCCAGATCGCCGGCCAGACCGATGTCCACCATCTTGTCCAGCAGTTCGCGGTTCGGGGTGAAGCCGTCCTCGGTGCAGATCTCGGCCCGCAGCGCCAGACCCAGACCGTCGACGTCGCCGATCTCCTTGTGGCGCGTCTGCAGGTCGCGCAGCCCGTCCAGGAAATAGGCGCCCGCCTCCTTCACTTGACGGCCGAAGTCGATCTCGTGCGTCATCTTCAGCACTTCCAGACCGACCGAGGTGCCCAGCGGATTGGCCGCAAACGTCGAGTGGGTCGAGCCCGGCGGGAAGGTCGTGGGGTTGATCAGTTCCTCGCGCGCCCAGATGCCGGACAGCGGGTTCAGACCGTTGGTCAGCGCCTTGCCGAAGATCAGCACATCCGGCGTCACGCCGAAGTTCTCGACCGACCACAGGGTGCCCGTGCGCCAGAAGCCCATCTGGATCTCATCGACCACCATCAGGATGCCGTGCTGGTCCAGCACCGACTTCAGCCCGGTGAAGAAGTTGGCCGGCGGCACCACATAGCCGCCCGTCCCCTGGATCGGCTCGACGTAGAAGGCCGCATATTCGCACTGGTTCGTCTTGGGGTCCCAGACGGCGTGGTACTCGTTCTCGAACTTGCGGGCGAAGTCACGGACGATGACGTCGGCGTATTCCTCGGCCGTCATGCCGCGCGGGCGGCGGAACGGATAGGGGAAGGGAATGAACTGGGCCCGGTCGCCGAAGTGGCCGAAGCGGCGGCGATAGCGATAGCTGGAGGTGATGCTGGACGCGCCCAGCGTGCGGCCGTGATAGCCGCCCTCGAACGCGAACATCAGCGTCTTGCCGTTGCTGGCGTTGCGCACGACCTTCAGCGAGTCATCGACCGCCTGGGCGCCGCCGACGTTGAAATGGACGCGGCCCTGATGGCCCCATTTCTTCTGCGCGTCCTCGGCGATGAACTTGGCCAGTTCGATCTTGGTCGGGTGCAGATACTGGCTGGCGACCTGCGGCAGCTCCTGGATCTGACGGATCAGAGTCTCTTCCAGACGCTTGTTTTTATAGCCGAAGTTGACGGCCGAATACCACATCTGGAGGTCCAGGAAGGCGGTGCCGTCATTGTCGAACATATAGCTGCCGTCGCAGCCGGTGAAGATTTTCGGCGGATCAACATAGTGAACCGTATCGCCGAAGGAGCAGTATCGTGCTTCCTGCTCCAGAAGTTCCTGCACATTAAGGCTCACGTAAAATCTCCGTCCAACTCGTGAGCCTGTTTCCGACAGGTCAGTGCAACATCCGTCGACAAGGGATGGAGGATTTGTGGAGACGGCGAGGCCCTGTTGTGGCCCCGCCGTCGATGCCGCGTCAGGCCTGAGTAATCTGGCGGTTGCGCCCGGCGCCCAGCCCCATGACCGCCATCACCACGCACAGGACGCCGCACATGGCCAGCGCAGGCGGCCACCCGCCCGCCACATCATGCAGGGCGCCGATGGCCACCGGACCACAGGCCGACAGCAGATAGCCGACCGACTGCGTCATGCCCGACAGTTGCGCCGTCTGGTGGGCCGACCCGGTGCGCAGGCCGATGAAGGACAGGGCCAGAATGAAGCCCCCGCCGGAACCGATGCCGACCAGCGCCGCCCACACCACCGCCAGCCCCGGCGCTAGATACAGCCCCGCCAGCGCGATCAGGCTCAACAGGGAAAAGGCCGCGGCCAGGCCGCGCTGATCCTTCAGACGGCGGACCAGCGGAACCAGCACCAGTCCCGGCGCGGCCGTCGCCAGTTGCATCACCCCATGCACGGCCCCCGCCGCCTCGGCCGAGGTTCCGCTGGCCGTCAGGATCGACGGCAGCCACGCCGCCACGGCGTAATAGACAAAGGAGTTCAGGCCGAAGAACAGGGTGACCTGCCACGCCAGCCCGGACCGCCACACCGAGGCCGAAGTCTCCAGCTCCGCCGTGGCCGCCGTCGGCGCCGAGTGGCGACGCAGCTGCGGGATCCACACCAGAGCCGCCGCAGCGGGCAGGACGATCAGCGACAGCAGGGCCAGACGCCAGTCCGTGGCCTGCGCCAGCGGCGCCATCAGGGCCGAGGCGGCCGCCGACGCCACCCCCATGCTGATGGCGTAAAGGGTGGTCAGCCGGGTGATCTGATCGGGAAAGTCACGCTTCAGCAGGCTGGGCAACAGGGTGTTGCCGATGGCGATGCCCGCCCCCAGCACGACCGAGCCGCCATAAAGGGCCCACAACGGCCCGGCCGAGCGGACGGCGATGCCGGCCACCATGGCGATCAGCGCCAGAAACAGCGCCCGCTCCAGCCCGATCGCGCGGGCCAGCCGCGCCGCGAACGGCGACACGACGAAGAAGGCCAGCAGCGGCAGGGTGATCAGAAAGCCGGTCTGCCCGGCGCCCTGCCCGAACGCCTGTCCGATATCGTCCAGCAGGGGGCCTGCGCCGGTGAAGGTCGCGCGAAGCGTGGTCGCCACCAGCATGACGCCAGCGACGATCCACAAGGGATGCAGGTGTGAGCGAGAGGTCATGAAACCGCCTTGGGGAGAGACGCTGAAAAAGGCCTTGGGGGAGGAAGGCCCATTCACCCTAGCGCTGGCTCAGTCGACTGACTTCCGCTATTCAGGCAAAGAGTTTTTATAATCGGTCACAACGAGCGATCCCCGGACATGACCACCCTGCACGCCTGCTTTCAGGACTTCGACCCGGATGTCTTTCCCCAGGAGGCCATCGCCGTCAGCCTGGGCGGATCGGCCAATGAGGCGGAGCTGCCGCTGCATATTCACCGCAAGGGCCAGCTGGTCGTGGCGCTTCAGGGCGGGGTGATGTGCCGGACCGGGGACGGCCTGTGGATCGCGCCTCTGGGCGGCGGCGTCTGGGCGCCGGGCGGCACGCCGCACAGCAACCGCGTCACCGCCAACGGCCGCGTCTGCATGGTCTTCGTCGAGCCGGACGTGCCCGGCCTGCCCGACCGTTGCTGCACCCTGTCGCTCAGTCCGATGGTGATCGAGATGATCCGTCATCTCGCCCGCCAGCCCACGCCCGACTATGCGCCGGGCGGGCATCTGCACCGCATCGCCCAGGTCATTCTGGAAGAACTGCGCCACACCGAGATCGCCGCCCTGCACCTGCCGATCCCCGACGCCCCCGCCCTGCGCCGCATCGCCGAGGCTCTGATCGAAAACCCCGGCGACCGGACCACGGTGGCCGACTGGGCGCGCCGCGTCGCCATGAGCGAGCGCACCCTGACCCGTCTGGTCAGCCGCGAAACCGGCATGAACTTCAGCCGCTGGCGTCAGCAGCTTCAGATCGTGCTGGCGCTGCAGAGGCTGTCGTCCGGCGCCTCGGTGCAGAGCGTCGCCCATGATCTGGGTTATGAGTCCGCCAGCGCCTTCATCACCATGTTCAAGACCGCCATGGGCAAGCCCCCGGCCCGCTACATCGCCGACATGGGCGCCCAGATCGGCACAGAAGTCAGCGCCGAAACCGCAGAGGACGATTGACCCCCTGCCCGCTCAGAATTCCCAGTCTTCGTCCTCGGTCGCGACCGCCTTGCCGATGACATAGGACGAGCCGGAGCCAGAGAAGAAGTCGTGGTTCTCGTCCGCATTGGGCGACAGGGCCGACAGGATGGCCGGGTTCACGTCCGTGACCGTCGCCGGGAACAGCGCTTCATAGCCCAGGTTCATCAGCGACTTGTTGGCGTTGTAGTGCAGGAACTTCTTGACGTCCTCGGTCAGACCCAGACCGTCATACAGGGCCTCGGTGTATTTGGCCTCATTGTCATACAGTTCGAACAGAAGCTCGAAGGCGAAGTCCTTGATCGACTGCTTCTCGGCCTCGGTGCGCGTCTCCAGCTGCTTCTGGAACTTGTAGCCGATGTAATAGCCGTGGACCGCCTCGTCGCGGATGATCAGGCGGATCAGGTCGGCGGTGTTCGTCAGCCGCGCCCGGCTGGACCAGTACATCGGCAGATAGAAGCCCGAATAGAACAGGAAGCTTTCCAGGAAGACGCTGGCCACCTTCCGCTTCAGCGGATCGTCGGCGACATAGTGTTTCAGGATCAGCTCCGCCTTGCGTTGCAGGTGTTCGTTCTCCTCGCTCCAGCGATAGGCGTCGTCGACGTCGCGCGTCGAACACAGGGTCGAGAAGATCGAGGAATAGGACCGCGCGTGGACCGCCTCCATGAAGCTGATGTTGCTCAACACCGCCTCTTCGTGCGGCGTCAGGGCGTCGGGCATCAGGGCGGGCGCCCCCACCGTGTTCTGGATGGTGTCCAGCAGGGTCAAACCGGTGAAGACCCGGATCGTCAGCTTCTGCTCGTCCGGCGTCAGCCCCGCCCACGACGGAATGTCGTTCGACAGCGGCACCTTTTCCGGCAGCCAGAAATTGCCGGTCAGCCGGTTCCAGACCTCAAGGTCCTTCTCGTCCTGCAAACGGTTCCAGTTGATCGCCTGCACGCGCGAGACGGGTTTGAAGGGGGCGTTCATTTCAGCACTTCCCGAACATCACGGGAGGCTGCCACCTCCCTAAAAACCTAAAAGATCATCCCCTCAGACCGCGAGCCGTCGCGCCGAACGTTCAGGGGATGACCGTCGTCCGCGCGCCCTTCAGGCGCGCGAACCACTCACAGAGAACAACTCACGCAGCCCTCGACCTCGGTCCCGCTCAGGGCCATCTGGCGCAGGCGGATGTAGTAGATGGTCTTGATGCCCTTCTTCCACGCGTAGATCTGGGCGCGGTTGATGTCGCGGGTCGTGGCCGTGTCGCGGAAGAACAGCGTCAGCGACAGGCCCTGATCGACGTGCTGGGTCGCCGCCGCATAGGTGTCGATGATCTTCTCGGGCCCGATCTCATAGGCGTCCTGATAGTATTCCTGATTGTCGTTGGTCAGGAAGGCGGCCGGATAATAGACGCGGCCGATCTTGCCCTCTTTCCTGATCTCGATCTTCGACACGATCGGGTGGATCGAGGACGTCGAGTGGTTGATGTAGCTGATCGACCCCGTCGGCGGCACGGCCTGCAGGTTTCGGTTATAGAGGCCGTGCTGCTGCACATCGGCCTTCAGCGCGCGCCAGTCGTCCTGCGTCGGGATCGCCACGCCCGCATCGGCGAACAGCTGACGCACGCGTTCGGTGGCGGGCGCCCATGGCTGTTCGGTGTATTTGTCGAAATACTCGCCCGATGCGTATTTCGACTGCTCGAACCCGGCGAAGGATGCGCCGTTCTCCTGGGCCAGCCGGTTCGAGGCGCGCAGGGCGTGATAGGTCACGGCATAGAAATAGATATTGGTGAAATCGACGCCTTCTTCCGAGCCGTAGAAGATGCGTTCGCGCGCCAGATAGCCGTGCAGGTTCATCTGACCCAGACCGATGGCCCGACTCTCGCGGTTGCCGCGCGCGATGGAGGGCACGGCGTCGATATCGCTCATGTCGGCCACGGCGGTCAGGGCGCGGATCGCCGTCTCGACCGTCGCGCCCAGATCGGGCGAGTCCATCGCCGCCGCGATGTTCAGCGACCCCAGATTGCAGGAAATATCCTTGCCCACATGGTCGTAATTCAGGTCGGACTTATAGGTGCTGGCCTCGCTGACCTGCAGGATTTCCGAGCACAGATTGCTCATGATGATCCGGCCGTCGATCGGATTGGCGCGGTTCGCCGTGTCCTCGAACAGGATGTAGGGATAACCGGACTCGAACTGGATTTCGGCCAGGATCTGGAAGAAGTCCCGCGCCTTGATCTTGCGCTTGCGGATGCGGCCGTCGTCGGCCATCTCGCGATACTTCTCAGAGACTGAAATCTCCGAGAAGGGCACGCCATAGACGCGCTCCACGTCATAGGGCGAGAACAGATACATATCCTCGTTGTTGCGGGCCAGTTCGAAGGTGATGTCCGGGATCACCACGCCCAGCGACAGGGTCTTGATGCGGATCTTCTCGTCCGCATTCTCGCGCTTGGTGTCGAGGAAGCGCAGGATGTCCGGGTGGTGCGCGTTCAGATAGACCGCCCCCGCCCCCTGCCGCGCGCCCAGCTGGTTGGCGTAGGAAAAGGCGTCTTCCAGCAGCTTCATGATCGGGATGACGCCCGACGACTGCCCCTCGATCTGCTTGATCGGGGCGCCCGCCTCGCGAATGTTGGTCAGGGCGAAGGCCACGCCGCCGCCGCGCTTGGACAGTTGCAGGGCCGAGTTTATCGCCCGGCCGATCGACTCCATATTGTCCTCGATCCGCAGCAGGAAACAGGACACCAGTTCGCCCCGCTGCTGCTTGCCCGCATTGAGGAAGGTCGGCGTCGCGGGCTGGAACCGCCCTGCGATGATCTCATCCACCAGCGCCGTCGCCAGCGCCTCGTCCCCGCGCCCCAGCGCCAGAGCGACCATGCAGACCCGGTCCTCATACCGCTCCAGATACCGCTTACCGTCGAAGGTCTTCAGCGTGTAGGAGGTGTAGTATTTGAACGCGCCGAGGAAGGTCGGGAAGCGGAACTTCTTGCCATAGGCGCGGTTGAACAGGCCCTCGATGAAGGCGAAGCCGTACTGATCCAGCACCGACTTCTCATAATATCCATGCTCGACCAGATAATCGAGGCGCTCCTTCAGCGAATGGAAGAAGACGGTGTTCTGATTGACGTGCTGCAGGAAATACTGGCGCGCCGCCAGCCTGTCCTTGTCGAACTGGATCTCGCCATTGGCGCCATACAGGTTCAGCATGGCGTTCAGCGCGTGATAATCCATGCCCGCCGTCGCATCGGGGGCGCCAGCGGTGGTCGCCGCCGGGCGTTCTACTGTGGTCGTGACCAAAAGCGTTCCAATCCTGATCTGATGCGGTCTACGTCCTCGGCCGTCCCCATCAGCTCGAAGCGATCCAGATAGGGAACGCCGCACTTGGCCGAGACGATCGAGCCGGACTTGCAGAAGTGATGTCCGAAGTTGGTGTTGCCCGCGGCGATGACGCCCCGGATGCCCTGACGGTTCAGCGGGTCGTTCAGAAACCGGATCACCGGCTTGGGCACCCCGCCCCGCCCGTCGTCGCCGCAATAGGTCGGCACGATCAGCACATAGGGCCGACGCACCTCCAGCGGTCCCTCCGACGCCCGCAGCGGGATGCGCAGATTATCCAGCGCCAGCTTGTCCACGAAGCGCCGCGTATTCTCCGACACGCTGGAATAATAGACGACCAGAGGCATGGTTATTCCCTATCGCTCGCCGCACGGCGGCTCGCTGCTTGAGGGAGGTGGGTTCCCTAACGCTCCCCGCACTGAGCGCGCTGCTTGAGGGACCGGTTCAGGCCGCCAGGGCGCCGATCTTGTCGGGGCGGAAACCGGCCCAGTGGTCGTCGCCCGCCACCACCACCGGCGCCTGCCGATAACCCATCGCCGTGACCTGATCATAGGCCGCCTGATCCTGCGTCAGATCGACCACCTGATAGGCCAGGCCCTGCCGATCCAGCGCCCGTGTCGTGGCGTCGCACTGAACGCAGGCGGGCTTGCTGTAGACGGTGATGGACATGACAAAGGCTCCCTCAGCCACTAAATCTAGTAGACGAAGCGATTCATACCACTCCATTTAGAAATTGCGAGACGTTATCACTCGCAATTCGGTGTTTGTGATCGCTTCGCCCGCGCCCGGCATGAAAAAAGGGACGGGCCGCCTGCGCCGCCCGTCCCCGATCTTCCATCCGTTTGAAGGCCTTAGCCGCGGACAGTGTCCGTCGCCTCGCCCAGGGCGCCGTTGCGCGCCACCGTGTAACGTTTCAGCGCCGTGACCTCGAACGGTTTGGCGAAGATGGTCGACACCTGCATCAGCGCCGCCTCGGCCCGTTCCGCCGTCAGGGTCAGGACGATGAAGCCCTTGGCCGACTGGTCGCAGAAGACGACCTCTTCATTGGCCTGCATCAGCGCGGCCCCCAGCGGGAAGCCGCCGATGGCGTCGCCGATCGAGGGGCTGGACACGGCGCTGGTCCCGAACTCGATCGCCCGGCGCGCGCCGCCCGCGTCCTTCAGCTCATTGACCCAGAAGGCATGGCTGTCGCCGGACAGGACGATGGGCTGAACCCCCGCCTCGGCGAAGGCGCCATACAGCCGCTCGCGCCCGGCCGGATAGCCGTCCCACGCATCCAGATTGAACGGCAGCCCCATGCTGAACAGGAACAGAGCCTGCTCGAACTGTTCGCGATAAGCCTCTGGAATCTGGCTCATCATTCCCTGAATCTGCGCCTCGGTCAAGGTGCGCGATACGTCAGGCCCGGCGACGCGCGCCACCACCACCTGATTGCCCAGCACCTGCCACGGACGCCCCTTGGCCTTGGAGGCCGCCAGTTCACGCTTCAGCCAGTCACGCTGTTGCGGCCCCATCAGATCGCGCGACGGATCGTTCAGCCTGGCCCGGAAGGCGTCCAGATCCAGCACAGGCTCGCCGGCCGGCCCCTCCTTGGCCGTCAGATCCTTCGCATAGTCCAGTTGCTCGGTGCGGCCGGTCAGCCGCGTCTCGACCATCATCAGACTGGCCAGATCGCCGAAGTGGAAGCTGCGGTGGATCGCCTCCTGCAGGGCGCCCGGCGCCGCCTCGCGGATCGGCATCCACTCATAATAGGCCTTCAGCGCCGCCGCCTTGCGCACGGCGAAGTCGCCTTCCGTCTCGGGCTGATGGTTCTCGGCGCCGTGCATCCAGGAATCATTGGCCGTCTCATGGTCGTCCCAGACGCAGATGAAGGGCGCACGGGCGTGGGCGGCCTGCAGATCGACGTCGGTCTTGTACTGGGCGTGACGCAGCCGATAGTCGGCCAGGGTGACGATCTCATGCGGCGGCTGCGGCACGCGGCCCAGCTTGGCCCCTGTCGCCATGCCATAGGCGTCGTCTTCCGCTCCGTATTCGTAGATGTAGTCGCCCAGATGGACCACGGCGTCCACGGACGGCAGGGCGGCGATGGCCTCATAGGCGTTGAACAGGCCGCCGGGGTGCAACTGGCACGACACCACCGCCAGATTGACCGGCTCCACGCCATTGGCCGCCAGCGTACGCGTCCGACCGATGGGCGAGCGCGCCTCGCCCACGGCGAAGTCATAGCGATAGTCGCGTCCGGGACGCAGGCCCGCCGCATCGACCTTGACCGTATAGTCGCGCTCCGGCCCGGTCGTGATGCGGCCCGTGGCGGCGACGCGGCCGCCCTCGCCTTCCAGCACGCGCCAGACGACCGTCACCGGCCCGGCCTGTCCGACCTCGGGCGTCACCCGCGTCCACAGAATGACCCGATCCGTCGCCGGATCACCCGAGGCGACGCCGTGCGCAAAGGCGACGGCGACGTCTTCGCCCGACGGAAGCGTGGCGCAACCGGCCGCCGCTCCCGCTCCGAACAGGCCCAGAAGGCCGCGACGGTTCATGCTCATCTTCGCGGCCCTCAGTAGCGCAGGGTGAAGGCGACGCCATAGCTGGCCCCGCGTCCGGCGATGAAGGACGGCAGGCCCAGCGCATCGCCGGTATTGCCCGCGTCCTTGATGTATTTCTCGTCCAGGATGTTGTCGCCGAAGGCCTCGAGGCCCCAATTCCCGTTCGACGGGGCGTAGCGCACCCGCAGGTTCAGCAGGCCATAGCCGTCCTGATATTCGTCCTGGATCAGGTCGGGCACGAAGTTGCCGGTCTGAAGGTCCGGACGGTCGTTGTCGTCGTCGAAGAAGACCTTGGACTGCCACGTATAGGTCGGCTGGACCTCGAACGTCCCGCTTTCGACCGGCAGGCGCCACGTCGCCCCGATCGAGGCCATATGATCCGGCGACAGGCGGAAGCTGTTGCCCTTGCGCGCCCCGCTGTCGAAGCGCGAGTGGTTGTAGCCATAGGTGGCGAACAGATCGAACGTCGGCGCCACGGCGAAGGCCGCCTGACCTTCAAAGCCATAGGCGCTGGCCTCGCCCGCATTGATGGTGACGAAGCGGACGCCTTCCTGCTGCGTCGTCTGGAAGTTGTCATAGGCGTAGTAGAAGACCGCCGCGTCCAGACGCAGGCGCCGATCCATCAGCGCCGTCTTATAGCCGACCTCGAAGCTGTCGACGGTTTCAGCCGGGACCACCTCGAACTGGGGCGCGCCCAGCGGGGCCGAGGGGCCGCGCACTTCCAGCACCTCCGGGCGACGGCCGCGCGCATAGTTGGCGTACAGGCTGGCGTCGTCCGACAGGGCGTAACGGGCGTTCAGGCGCCAGGTGAAGCCGTCGTCCTTGTGATCCGCATCGATGCGGTTCCCGTTGCCCGCCGTCGGCTGGCTGGTGATGCCGAACAGGGGAACCATCGTCGCGGGCAGCTGGCCGTAAAGCGGATTGGCCAGCGCGCCCAACAGGGTCGGAACCTGCGCAGGCGGCACGGCGCCCTGCGCCACGGCCAACAGACCGCCCAGCGTCGAGCGTCCGTTCAGCACGGCGGCGGAATAACCCGTCGTCTTGTCATCCGTGGTCCAGCGCAGGCCGCCCGCGATCTCCAGTCGATCCGTGACCTGCACGGTCACATCGCCGAACACGTCCCACGACGTCAGCTCGCCGAAGTTGGTCGAGGTCTCGATATGGGCCGACTTCAGATTATCGGCGATCGGCCCGGCCAGGGCGCCCCCGCCCAGCGGCGTCAGCATCTGCGCCAGCGCCAGCCGCGCCAGCGTCGGATAGGCCGCCATCGGCAGGGTGTTGTGGCCCACGCCCGTCGGGTTTCCGTCCAGCAGCCCGGCCAGTTGCACCAGAGCCAGACGCTCATCGAACTGGGTCGGCATCCGCTGGAAGCCTTCCTCGCGGAACCACCCGGCGCCGACGAAGCCGCTGACGCGCCCGCCGTTGTCGTAGTTCAGGCGCAGTTCCTGGCTCCACTGCTTGCCGTGGGCGTGCTCGGCCGCCGTCAGCAGCGGCAGCGACAGGCCGTCCGGATCGAACACCTCGGTCGAGTCGAAGGTGCGGTAGGCCGTGGTCGAGTTCAGCGTCAGCGACGGCGACAGCCGCCATTTGGCCAGCCCCGTCACGCCCCACACTTCCCGGTCCAGCCCCAGCCCGACCCCGCCGTCGAAGTCGGCGCCCGGCGTCAGGGCCGCGCCCTCCCACGGATCACGTCCGCCCAGCACCGCGCCGGTGTTCGGATCGGCCGGGTTATAGGCGATGGACTTGAACGAGGTCGCCGAGGCGTCATCCACCTGATAGTTGGCGATCAGGTCAAACGACAGGTTCTCCGTCGGCGCCCAGGCGCCCGACAGACGCACGGCCTTCGTCTCGATGGAGTTGTAGTTTTCGCCGCCCAGCAGGTTCTCGACCGTGCCGTCGCGCGTCTTCATCCGCGTGGCCAGACGCAGGGCGCCCGTCTCGCCCAGCGGAGCGTTCACAAAGCCCTCGACCGAACGGTAATCCATGTCCCCCGCCTCGATACGGGCGGCGGCGTCGAACCGGCCGAGGCGGGCGCGGTTCTGCACCAGATTGACCGCGCCGATCAGGGCGCCGCGACCATACAGGGTCGACTGCGGCCCCTTGGCCACCTCGATCCGCTCCATGTCGAACAGCTCGACATAGGAGCCGCGCGACTTCGAGATCGACACCCCGTCCTGATAGACGGACACCCGCGGCTCGGCCGTGGCGGCGCCCGAGTCCGAGGTGATCCCGCGCATCACAAAGCCCGGATTGTTCGGCGACTGGTTCTGCACCAGAAAGCCCGGCACGAAGGCCGACAGCTGGTCGAACTCCTGCACGCCCAGGCTTTCAAGGAAAGCGCCGCTGTAGGCCGTCAGGGCGAACGGCACCTCGATCGGATCCTGCGCGCGCAGCTGGGCGGTCACGACGATGTCGTCGACGGCCGAGGCCGCTTCGGGCGTCTGATCTACGGCCAGAGCCTCAGTCTTTGCCTGCGCGGCGCCGGCGGCCAACAGGCTCAACATCGCGGCCCCGGCCATCAGCACCGGCTTGTTTACAACGGACTTCATCACTGCATCCCCTAGCTTGAGTGCAGGATGCCTAGTGGGCGTCGGCGTCAGCCCCGCGACGGATACGCAACCCCAAGATGAACCTGATGCTTACGTTCAACGAATAGACATCCGGGAACGGCGATTTATCACCCGCCGCCGTCCTGGCCCGCGTCCGCGACTTGACTCAAAAGCGTATACTGACGGACTGAACGCCTATCGGACGCGCCCCCGCAGGCCCCGCCTGCACCGACCTTTTCGCCGCTTTCAGACCCGGATACGCCATGAAGACCGCCATCGCCGCCACCTTCGCCGCCCTGTTTCTCGCCGCCGCTGCGGCGTCTCCGGCGGCGGCCCAGGCCGTATCGGGCGGCTATGGCGGCTTCACCGCCCTGCCGAGCGCGGGCGAACAGCCCATCGCCGATCGCGAATACCGCGTCATCATGGATCTGACGCAGGGCGGACCGGACGACAAGCCGCTGAAGGTGCTGGAGCGCGTGGCCCGTCTGGTCAACATTCTGGACGCGGGCGGCGTCGACCAGCAGCATCGCAAGATCGTGGTGGTGATGCACGGCGGCTCCACCCTGTCGACCCTGACCGACGCCGCCTGGGCCGCCCGCGGCAAGGGCGACGTCAATCCGAACAGCGAACTGATCCGCAACCTGGCCGCCGCAGGCGTGCAGCTACGCCTGTGCGGCCAGTCGATGGTCGCCAACGGCCTGACCCCCGCCGACCTCAATCCCGCCGTCCAGGTCGACGTCGCCGCCCTGATGACCGTCATCCACCACCAGCAGCAAGGCTACGCCCTGGTCATCAACTGACCGGCGGCGCCCCATACAGGGCGGCCAGTTTCACCGCCCTGTATTAATCCTCGCGGATTTCGGGGCTGGCGCCCGACTGTCGCTCGAACAGCCGTCGATAGCGGCCTTCGGGCGCCCGTAGCAGTTGGTCGTGGGAGCCGTCCTCGACGATCCGTCCGCCCGCAAACACCAGAATCCGGTCCAGCGCCCGCACCGTCGACAACCTGTGCGCGATGACCAGGGCCGTGCGCCCGACCAGCAGTCGCTCCATCGCCTCCTGAATGGCGGCCTCGCTCTCGGAGTCGAGGCTGGAGGTTGCCTCGTCCAGGATCAGGATCGGCGCATCCGCGACAAAGGCGCGGGCGATCGCCACCCGCTGGCGCTCGCCGCCGGACAGCTTGACCCCGCGCTCGCCGACCAGGGTGTGATAGCCCTTGGGCAGACGCACGATGAAGTCATGTGCATTGGCCAGACGGGCCGCCTCTTCGATCTGCGCCTGCGTGGCGCCGGGGCGGCCATAGCCGATGTTCTCGGCGATCGAGCGGTGGAACAGGATCGGCTCCTGCGGGACGATGGCGATCTGTCGACGCAATGAGGCCTGCGTCGTCAGGCTGATGTCCTGACCGTCGATCAGGACGCGGCCGCCGTTCACGTCATACAGCCGCTGGATAAGCTTGATGAAGCTGGTCTTGCCCGAGCCGGACCGCCCGACCAGACCCACGCGCTGGCCCGCTGGCACAGTCACATCCAGCCCGTCGAACAGCGCGGCGTCCTGCCCCGCATAGCGGAAGGTCACGTCCTCGAACCGGATGGCGCCGTCGGTGATGCGGATCGGCTGCGCATCGGCGCGATCGGCCACGCCCAGCGGCTCGTCATGCAACTGGACCAGTTCCTCCATCTCGTTGACCGAGCGCTGGAGCTGATGGATGTGCATCCCGATCTCGCGCAGATAGCCGTTCAGCACCAGATAGCTGGTGATCACATAGGCGATGTCGCCCGCGCTGGCCTGTCCCCGCATCCACAGCCACAGGGCCACGCCCGTCACTGCCAGACGGATCAGCCACAGCAAGGCCACCTGCCCCGTCCCCATCCAGGTAAAGGCGGACCATGTGCGCCGCGTCCGCTTGCCCCACTTGGTCAGCGCGCGGGCGAGGAAGGCCTCCTCGCGCGCTTCTCCGCCAAAGGCCTTGACCACGGCGTTGGCGCCGATGGCGTCGGCCAGAACGCCGCCGACCTTTGTGTCCCACTGGTTCGACAGCCGCGCGATGGGCGCCAGAACACGCGTGGCCAGAACCACCGTCAGGGCGATATAGGCCGTCGCTCCCACGCCCATCACCAGCCCCAGCACGGGCCAGTGCAGCGTCAGCAGGATCACCGTCCCCGCCAGCACGGTCATCGACGGCAGCAGAGCCAGCAACAGGACATCGTTCAACGTATCCAGCGCCCACATGCCGCGCGTGATGCGCCGGACCGTAGAGCCGGAAAAGGCGTTGGCGTGCCAGTCGGTCGACAGCCTCTGCACGCGAGCGAACCCTTCCTGGGTCACATCGCGCATCATGTTCAGTGTCAGGGGAATGACGGCCCACCAGCCCAGATGCCGCAACACCACCATCGCCGCGCCCAGCAGGGTGATGACGCCGAACGCCATCCAGGCGGCCTGCGCATCGCCACGTCCGACCGCGTCGATGATCCGCCCGGCAAAGAGCGGCGTGAAAACCTCTGTCAGGGTCGCCAGCAACATGGCGCCGCCACAGGCGACGGCCAGCGCAGGAGTCCTGCGCCACAGGCGGAAGGTAAAGGCCAGCACCCGGCCCAGCACGGCGGCGCGCAGGGGCGCATCCGCCTCATCTTGATCTGTCATGAAAGTTCGCTGCGACAACGCGCAGCCCTTGGTTCGGCAATGATCGGAACGGCTCTGAGCCAGAGCCGGCAGGAAGGTCAGCGGTCGCTACGACCGCCGGGGCATGGGACGCCGCGAAGGCGCATGGTCTTATTCATCATCACGCCCTCCTTCCCTTGATCAGTTGGACTGCCTCGCCGTTAACAGAATTGAATCCCGTTTCGCAAGAGCGTTTCGTCTTTCACTCGTGGCCGATCATGCTCTTATGCTTGGTATCCCGCATGAAGACGACCACGATCAGCGAGAGGCCGATCATGACTGTCACATACCAGAAGTAAGCGCTCTCGTTGTTCTGGGACTTGAACCACAGGGCCGCGTATTCCGCCGTGCCCCCGAACACGGCATTGGCGATAGCGTAAGGGAGAGCAACACCTAAAGCGCGAACATGCGCAGGGAACAACTCGGCCTTCACCACCGCATTGATGGCCGTATAGCCGGACACGATGATAAGCGCGGCCAAGGCCAGCGCAAAGGCGGCAGGCGCGCTGTCTACCGTGGCCAGTGCGGTCATGATGGGGACGGTGAACAGCACGCCCAGAACGCCGAACGCGATCATCACAGGGCGACGCCCGACCCGGTCCGACAAGGCGCCTACGACCGGCTGCAACAGCATGAAAACCAACAGCGCCGCCGCGCTGATCTGGGTGGCCGCGTCCTTAGAAAAGCCCGAAGTGTTGACCAGAAATTTCTGCAGATAGGTGGTGTAAGTATAGAAGGCGAGCGTGCCGCCCGCCGTCAGCCCCATGACCAGCAGCGCCTCCTTTGGATGCTTGAGGATCAGCAGCGTGGCGCTGGACTTGGGCGCAGCGCGCGTGTCCTCGGCCTTGAAGGCGTTCGTTTCGTCCAGTCCACGGCGCAACCAGAACACCACCACGGCCAGGCCCGCACCGACGAAGAAGGGAATACGCCACCCCCAGGCGCCCAGCGCCTGTTCCGACATCACTGATTGCAGGACAATCAGCAGCAACAGCGCCAGAAGCTGACCGGATATCAACGTCACATACTGGAAGCTGGACCAGAAGCCGCGGTTCTTCGCCGTCGCCATTTCAGACAGATAGGTCGCCGACGAGCCATACTCTCCGCCCACACTGATCCCCTGCAACAATCGCGCGATCAGCAGCAGCGCCGGCGCGGCGATGCCGATCTGGTCAAAACCGGGCGTACAGCCGATCAGCAACGATCCGGCGCACATCAAGGTGACGGAAAGAGTCAGCCCCGCCTTCCGCCCCCGACGGTCGGCATAGACGCCCATGATCCAGGCGCCGATGGGCCGCATCAGGAAACCGACCGCGAAAACGGCCGCCGCGCCCAAAAGCTGGGCGGTGCTGTCATCACTGGGAAAGAAGACCGGCGCGAAATAGAGGGCAAAGGCCGCATAGGCATACCAGTCGAACCACTCGACCAGATTGCCGGTAGATCCGCCTATGATGTTCCTGAGACGCCTTGCATTGCTCATGGACGACATCATTCAGGCCCTACCGTTGCGTTTAGCCAAGCCAGAGTGACGCCAAGGATCACAGCGTCCCTCCCCTCTGCGCCGTTGTGCGACGACAGGATGCAGAATGATAGTCACAGGGATGCGAGCATCCGCCTTGTCTGTGCATCAGGGATGCCCCAACCCAAAAACAGAAACTGTTTCATTTTCATCTTGCCCAAACACCACCGTTATGAAAACGTGCCGTCAGGCTGACTTTCACGAGCGTTCTGGAGGGGGACATCATGAAAACGCACACATGGCTATGGGTCGCAATCGCGCTATCGCTGAGCGCCTGCGGGTCAAAGACACCCGCCGACAAGGGTACGGACCTGTCGAAGGCGAACACCACCTATCAGAATGAGCTGATGGAGCTGTTGATGGACGCCAAGCCCGGCTCGGTGATCGAGATTCCGGCTGGCGTCTTCGCCATCGACACGGAACTGAGCCTGGTGGTCGACGGCGTGACCATTCGCGGCCAGGGCATGGACAAGACCATCCTGAATTTCCGCAATCAGGCCGCCGGCGCTCAGGGCCTGCTCGTCACCGCCAGCAACTTCACCATCGAAAACCTGGCGATCGAAGACACCAAGGGCGACGGCATCAAGATCAACAAGGGCGAGAACATCATCGTGCGGAAAATCCGCACCGAATGGACTCAAGGACCCAAGACCGAGAACGGCGCCTATGGCATCTACCCGGTTCAGACCAAGAACGTCCTGATCGAAGACAGCGTCGCCATCGGCGCCTCGGACGCCGGGATCTATGTCGGCCAGTCCCAGAATGTCGTGGTCCGCCGCAACCGGGCCGAGTTCAACGTCGCCGGCATCGAGATCGAGAACTGCATCGACGCCGACGTCTATGAAAACGTCGCCACCAACAACACCGGCGGCATTCTGGTCTTCAACATGCCCCAGTTGCAGCAGGCGGGGTACCGGACCCGCGTCTACAACAACCGCGCCGTCGCCAACAACACGCGCAACTTCGGCCATGCCGGCACCCCGGTCGCCAGCGTCCCGGCAGGCACGGGCGTGATCGTCAACTCCAACGATCAGGTCGAGATTTTCGACAACGACATCGCCGACAACAAGACGGCCAACATCATCATCTCGGCCCTGTTCTCGGCAGGCTATTCCGACAGCGCCATGAGCGAGGACTTCGACCCCTATCCCGAAGCCATCCTGATCAAGGACAACCGCTTCAGCGGCGGCGGCAATGCGCCCGACGGCCTGGAATTCCAGGCCCTGCGCATCGCCAAATTCGGCCCGACCGGCCGGTTCCCCGACATCCTGTGGGACGGCTACGTCAATCCGAAGAAGCTGGTGAACGGTCAGCTTCCGGCCGAACTTCGCCTGTGCATCGACAACGGGGACGCCGGCGTCCTCAACATGGACGGGCCGAACAAATACGCCAACCCCAGCACGGACATCACGCCGCACCGCTGCACCCTGCCCCGGCTCAAGCCCGTCGTCCTGCCGGAAGCCTGACACGGCCCATGAAACCGCTTCGTCTGTTCGCCCTTGGCCTGCTGCTCCTGAGCGGAGCGGCAGGCTGCACCAAACCCCAGGCCGAACCCATGGCCGACCCGACCTTCTTCGCGACGGAGAACCCGAAATCCCTCCGGGACTGGGGCATGGTCCAGATATCGGACGGCGCCCTGGTTCTGGGCGCGCGCGTCACGCCCTATGACCTGACGACGCCGCTGTTCACCGACCATGCGCAGAAGCTGCGGACGATCTGGATGCCGCCCGGCGCGGCGGCCGACTATGACGCGAACGACGTGCTGTCCTTCCCCATCGGAACTGTCATCACCAAGACCTTCTTCTATCAGAAGGGTCGCGGCGGACGCGTGCTGCAACAAGCGGATCAGGCGACGATCCACGACGGCGAGGGCCTGAACCTGAAGCAGGTGCGCATGATCGAGACGCGGCTGCTGATCCGTCGCGATGACGGCTGGACCGCCCTGACCTATCTGTGGAACGACGCCCAGACAGAAGCAGTCCTGCACCGGATCGGCGCCGTGGTACCGCTGACGCTGGCGCGGGAAGATGGTTCGGAAGAAGCCTTTTCCTACATCGTGCCCAATGCGACCCAGTGTTCGGCCTGCCATGCGACTAATGTCGCCACCCGCGTCATCCAGCCGATCGGTCCCAAGGCGCGGCTGCTCAATCGTGACTTCGCCTATTCGGACCGTTCGGAGAACCAGCTGATCCATCTGGCCGCCATGGGCTATCTGAAGGGACTGGTCGCGCCGGAGCAGGTTCCGCTTCAGCCCTCATGGACCGACGCCAGCGCATCGACCGAAGCGCGCGCCCGCGCCTATCTCGACGTCAACTGCGGCCATTGCCACAACCCGGTCGGGGCGGCCGCGACTTCTGGCCTTTATCTGAACGCCTCGGCCCCGCTGACGGGATCAGCCGGGCTGTGCAAACCGCCGGTCGCCGCCGGAGCCGGAACCGGCAACCTGCGTTACGACATCGTGCCGGGCAAGGCTGAGGACTCCATCGTGCCCTACCGCATGGCCTCGACCCATCCGGCGGTCATGATGCCCGAGATCGGCCGCTCGACCCGCCACGATGAAGGCGTCGCCCTGATCCGCTTCTGGATCGACGCCATGGAAGGAAACTGTCAGTGACGACCGCCGCGCCCGCATCGACCGTGAAGGACCGGAACATCGGAACCGCTGCCGGCGTCCCGACGGCTGTAAACGCCCTTCGCACGACTTTCGAGGGCGGCCTGACCCGTGACATGTCCTGGCGACGGGACCAGTTGAGCGCCGTCCAGCGGATGATGATCGAGAATGAAGCCGACATCGCCGCCGCCCTGAAAGACGACCTGGGCAAACCTTTCGCAGAATCCTGCACCGCCGAGATCGACCTGGTCGCAAAGGATGCGGCCTACGCCCGCAAACACCTTCGCCGCTGGACGCGGCCACAGCGCGTGGCGACGCCGCTGGCCGCTCAGCCCGGCAGGAGCTTCGTCCATGCCGCACCCTATGGGGTCGCGCTGATCATCGGCGCCTGGAACTATCCCTTCCAGCTGGTTCTGGCCCCTCTGGTCGGAGCGATCGCGGCAGGCAACTGCGCCGTTATCAAGCCCTCAGAGCTGGCGCCGCGCTCATCGGCCCTGCTGAAACAACTGGTCGAGCGTTATCTTGATCCGCGCGCCTTTGCGGTGATCGAAGGCGACGCCGACGTCTCTACCGCCCTGCTGGACCAGCATTTCGACCTGATCTTCTATACTGGCGGCGAAAAGGTCGGCCGGATCGTCATGGCGGCGGCGGCCAGGCGCCTGACGCCGGTCGTTCTGGAATTGGGCGGCCAGAACCCCTGCATCGTCGACGAGACGGCTGATCTGAAGGTCGCCGCGAGAAGGATCGTCTGGGGACGCTTCCTCAATGCCGGACAGATCTGCGTGGCGCCGGACCACGTCTATGTCTCTGCCTCCGTCGAAGCCCGCCTGCTGGAAGAGCTGAAACGCGCGGTCGCCGACATGTTCGGCGACGATCCGCGACAGAGCGCGGACTTAGGCCGCATCATCAACCCGCGCCACGCCGCGCGCCTGCAGACCCTGCTGGGCGACGGCCGCGCCGTCACGGGCGGTCAGGCCGACATCGACGCCTGCTATGTGGCGCCCACCATCCTGACCGATCTGCCCGCTGACGCCGCCGTACTGAGCGAAGAGATCTTTGGGCCAATCCTGCCGGTTCTGCCCTATCAGACTCTGGATGCGCCCCTGGCCGCCATCAACGCCCGATCGCCGGCGCTGGCTCTCTATGCCTTCACCCGGAAACAGGCGACGGCTGATCGCATCATCGCCGCCACTCGCTCAGGATCGGTGACGATCAACGACACCGTGGTCTTCATGACCAATCCGAACCTGCCCTTCGGCGGCGTCGGCGCCAGCGGCATGGGCGCCTATCACGGGCGCTACAGCTTCGAGGCGTTCAGTCACCAGCGCGCAGTTCTCAAGCGCAACTTCGCTCTGGACGCCAGCATCCGCTATCCGCCGTTCAGCAGGCGCGACCTGGCCCTTCTGCGCCGCCTGATGTGAAGCGGAGCCTTTAAGCCCGCGTATCGTCGTTAAGATAGGCCGAAAGATATCGCTCCATCGCGATAGAAGCCTCTGCGAACATGCGCTCCGTCCACTCGGACCGGGCGTCGCCGCTGGTCAAAGTCTCGAAAGAGGTGAAGATTTCCGTGGCCATCCGCGCTACCGCCAGCGGCGTCTCCCCTCGAAAGCCGTCCAGGCCCTGTTCCCAGCGCGCAGCCAGATAGGCCGCGATCTGCGCATTAGCCTGTTCCTTGACTACCCGCAGTTCGCGCGTCGTCAGCATCAGGTGAAACAGCGGTCGATAGGCTGGATCTTCATTCAGCGTTTTACGCAGGGCCAGCATCACTTCCAGATGGCGCTCACGCCAGGTCATAAACTGCGGATCCTCCATGATCTCTGCGATGCGACCATGAAGTTGCGCCACAAGAGTTTCGAACAACTCTTTGTAAATGGAGAATACATTCGGAAAGTAGCGATAGATCGAACTGACCGGCACGCCCGCTTCCGCCGCGATGGAGCTGGTCGTGATGGCGTCCACGGGGCGTGACGCCAGCAGGGCTTCCGTCGCCGTCAACACACGATCAATCCGGTCGCGCGCCCGTTGCTGCATCGGGGCCGTTCTGCGCTCCAGCGCGGGGGTGGTCTCTTGCAGCACGCGCGGGGCCACGGACGTCATTCCTCTTCATTCAACCTGTAGGGCGTCTAACACGTCTCCACGCCCCTGTAAGCTGCACAGCCACACAGGCTCTTGCCAAACGGAATATTATTCTGTTTCGTAAATTTGCATAACGGGGGTCTGGGAGGGCCGTCATGTTCAAACTGGACTGCTGTCTGAAAGCGTCGCTCGCCGGCAGCGTGGCCTTGGCCGCCCTTGCCACGCCCGCATTGGCCCGCGCACAGGAAGCGACGGCGCTGGACGATGTGATCGTCACCGCTCAACGTCGTGAACAGGCCCTTCAGGAGGTGCCGATCACCGTCAGCGTCGTCACAGGCAAGGCGCTGGAATCCCTGGCCGCTGACGACATGGGCGACATTTCGGCCTTTGTTCCCGGCCTGACTGTGTCGAGCACCAGCCCGACCCAGGCCAGCTACAGCATCCGCGGCGTATCGACCTCGGACTTCGGAGTCGGCACTGATCCTGCGGTCGGCGTCTATGTCGACGGCGTCTACGCCGCGCGATCGGGCGCGGGCCTGCTGGCGCTCAGCGACGTCGCCCGCATAGAGGTGCTGAAAGGGCCTCAGGGCACCCTGTTCGGGCGCAACAGCGCCGCCGGCGCCGTCTCCATCACGACCAACAAGCCCGGCGACGACTTTGAGGCGCGCGTGGGCGTCCGGCTGGGCGAATACGACAAGCGCCGTCTTGAGGGCCTGGTCAATCTGCCGATCAACGACGCCATGGCCCTGCGGGTCAATGCGGTGGTCAACCGGCGCGACGGCTGGCTGATCGATGAGGTCACGGGGCAGGACTACGCCCGCGAGGACAACTGGGCGGCCCGCGCCGCCCTGCGCTGGGATCTTGGTCCCCGCACACAGATGATCCTGAGCTGGACCCATGACGAGATCGACCAGGACGCCCGTCCGGCGATCGGGGTCGCCCCCCTGCCTGCGTCGCCCGGCCTGCCGGCCTTTCCGCCCGACCCGGCGACCTACCTCGATCCGTTCAAAGCCGGCATCCGCAACGACGTCATCGACAACCATGAAACGCGCCGTCTGGACGAGGCCGTGCTGACCATCACCCATGCCTTCGGCGACATCGACTTCACCTCACTGACCTCGGCCCGCGCCTTCAAGACCGAGAACCGCGAGGACGAAGACGGCACCAACCGCCCCGAGCTGTATTTCGACACCAACAACCGCGAAAAGAACCGTTCCTGGTATCAGGAATTCCGCCTCGCCGGAGAAAGGGGCGCCCTGAACTGGATCGCAGGCGCCAGCTATTACTCCGAAAACGCCAAACAGCGCAGCGACACCTACGCCACCACCGACAGCATCAACACCATCCTGACCAATGCAGCGGGCGCCCCGCTGTTCTCCATGGCCGACATGATCCTGGACATGGCTGGCGTTCCGGCCAGTACGCTGGGACACAGCTGGCAGGAGGATATGATCAATGAGGGCGATTTCAGCGCCGCCGCCCTGTTCGCCGACGTCATCTGGTCCGCCAGCGACCGTCTGAACCTGACGTTCGGCCTGCGTTACACCCGCGATGAGAAAACGTTCAAATGGCTGAACGACCGCCGGTTCGCGCCGGGGCTGGACGCCGTGCTCAACGATCCGACCGTCAACTATGTGCTGGACGCCTACATGGGGCCGGCGCTGGGCTACCTTCATTCAGACTTTGTCTTCGACCTGTCCGGTCTGGCCGGCGTCGCCTGCGACAACGGCGTCACCGTTCAGGAAGGCGTAACGTGCGAACTGAAGGATTCATGGTCGGACCTCAGCCCCCGCTTCGTCGCCGACTACCATCTGACCGACGACGCCATGGTCTTCTTCTCCTACGCCAAGGGCTATAAGGCGGGCGGCTTCAACAGCGTCGAGGTCGCCTCGCGCTTCGACAATGAAGACGTCCAGAATTTCGAGATCGGCCTGAAGAGCAACATCGGTCCCGGCGCGCGCTTCAACGTCTCGGCCTTCCGCTATGACTACGACGGCAAGCAATCGATCCGCCTTGTCACCCATGCCGGTTCGACCGTGCCGCAGTATCTGGTCGAAACCAGCGACGACAAGGCCTGGGGACTGGACATGCAACTGGACGTCAACCCGCTGGAAGGGCTGAACCTGTTCGCCAACGCCCAGTATATCGACGCCACCTACAAGCGGAAAATGACTGACGACGGCGATCTGGCCGGACAGGCGACCGGCGAGCCACTGTGGTCCGGAGCAGTCGGTGCATCCTGGCGCCGCTCCATCGGCGGCGTGGGCTCTTTCGACATGCAGGTGATCCACGCCTATCGCGGCAAGGGGCGCTGCAACACCACCTCCACCGGTCAGGGCTCGTGCCTGAAAACCCCGTGGTTCGATCCGTCCGAAGCACAGAACCGGACCGATGCGCGCCTCTACTGGCGCACGCCCGACGAGCGGTATCAGTTCGGCGTCTACGTCAACAACCTGTTCGACAACCAGTATGTGACCAGCGTCAACAACATCACCGCCACCACCATGGGCACGCCCTTCGTCAACATCACCGAGCCCCGGATGTGGGGCGTGGACCTGACCTTCACCTACTAGGCTTCGGCCGCGTCCGGCCTCTTCAATTCCGGTCTTTCAGCCCTGAGGCCTCAAGCGCGACCAGACCGATCATGGCCAGGGCGCTGGCCAGTCCGGCGCACAGCATGGCCCGATGGAAGCCGCTCTCCATCGCAGCGGTATAGAAGCGCGCCAGATCTGGAACGCTGTCCGAAAGGACATGCTGCATGACGGCCTGATGCGCGACGGCCTGCGCATCAGGCGCGCCCTGCCCCTCGACGGCGTTCGACAGGACGTCGGTCGCGCGGCTGCTCATCAGCGCGCCCAGCAGGGCGATGCCGATCGTCATCCCGGCCTGACGCAGGGCGTTCATCGTCGCCGAGACCGAGCCCGCCAGTTCGGGCGGCGCCATCCCCATGACGACGATGCCCGTGCCCGGCACCGCCAGTCCGGCCCCCATGCCCAGCAAGCTGAACAACAGCGCCACCAGGGCGTATGAAGTCCCGGCCTCCAGCATGACCATGCCGGTCATCGACACGGCGATCAGACCATAGCCGACGATCATCAGCCAACGCACCGGAACCACCGCGCTGAACCGCCCGAACAGGACAGAGAACAGGCCCGTGGCGACGAACTGGGGCATCATCCGCCAACCGGTTTCGGCAGGCGACCAACCCTGAATCTGTTGCAGATAGATCGAGGCGAAGAACAGGCTGCTGTAATAGGCGAACCCCAGAATGAACGAGGCGCCGTTGACGATGGCGAAGGACCGGCGCCGGAACAGGGCGACCGGCACAAGCGGGCGACGGGCTCGCGTCTCGACCACCGCAAAAACGATGAAGCCCGCGGTCGCCAGTCCGATCAGCGGCGCGGCCGCCGCAAAGCCGCGCTCCCCGGCGTCAATCATGCCGTAGGCCAGCGCGCCCAGCGACAGGATGCTCAATATCTGGCCGATCGGGTCCATCGCCGCATGATCCGGATATTTGCGCTCGGACATGCCCCACATCCCCAGCGCGACCGCCGCCGCGCCCAGCGGCAGATTGATCAGGAAGATGCTCTGCCAGCCGAACCGGCTCAGCAACAGACCGCCCAGCAACGGCCCCATGATCAGCGCCAGCGCCGTGAACGCCGACCATCCGCCGATGACATGGGCGCGCTCTTTCGGATCGGAAAACAGATGGGTCAGGATCGGCATCGCCCCCGCGATCAGGAAGGCGGCGGATACGCCCTGTAACGCCCGCCCCGCCAGCAGCACAGGCAAGGTCGGCGCCAGCCCGCACAACGCCGAGGCCGCCGTGAACAGCGCCGCCCCCGCCAGCCAGCATCGCCTGTGCCCATAGCGGTCCGCCGCCGGTCCTGCCGACAGCATGAAGGCCGACAGACCGACGGCATAGGCGTTCACCACCCATTGCAGCCCCGCGATGTCGGTCTTCAGCGCCCCCTGAATGGTCGGCAGGGCGACGTTGACGATGCTGATGTCCAGCGTCGCCAGAAACGTGCCCAGAAAGGCGGCGCAGGCGGCGGCGCGGCGGCGATGAATATCCATGAGCGCTCCGTTTGACAGGACGCAGGGCCTGCCTGTAGGGCTCGAAATAGATATCGACCGACCGTCGGTCAATGGATTAAATTGGAGCCGCGCCCTCGATCTGGCCTAGAGAGTTCCCTCCCCCTTCGCCCCCGCCGCCCGACAGGACAGGAAAGGCCCGATGACCCAGAAAACGGCTCAGCCCCCTGCCCAATCACCTGTACAGCCGAACAGCTCGCCCCCCCGGGCGCCGCGCACCAAGCCGGCGGAAGTCCGTCTGGAAGAGCTGATGGCGGCGGCTGAAAAGCTGTTTCTGGCCAAGGGAGTCGAGGCGACCACGATCAGCGAGATCGTTCAGGAAGCCCGCGTCGCCAAGGGCACCTTCTACCACTACTTCCCGTCCAAGGCCGAAATGCTGGAGGCGCTTGGCGCGCGCTATACGGCCATGTTCATGGACCGGTTGCAGCAGGCGGTGGACGCCTGCCCGCCTGACGCATGGGAGGCGCGCCTGCGTCGCTGGGTTCACGTCAACGTCCAGACCTATGTCGAGACCTATCGCCTGCACGACATCGTCTATCCCAGCCACCATCACCACCACGACCGCGCCAACAGGAACCGCAACGCCATCCTGGATCAGCTGCTGGGCATCATAGAGGGCGGACGGCGCGCGGGCGCCTGGACGGCGGACCAGCCGCGGGTGCTGGCGCTGTTGATATATTCGGGCGTCCACGGGGCGACGGACGACGTCATCGCCGCCCGCACGCCCGACTGCACCGCCTTCGCCGCCGCCGTGGCCGACAACTGCCTGCGGATGCTGGGCGTCGCCGCCCCGGACGACCCCGCCGCCTGAGACGCGGGGCCGCCCTGGCTGTTATCAGGCCTTTTCCAGCGGGACCGTGGGCGTCACGTTTGGGAAGATGACCTCCACCTCGTCGTCGCTGACGTTCGAGGCCATGCCATAGGCGTTCACCGGCTGCGCCCGGTTGACCCACAGCGCATAGTACAGGTGATCGGCGCGCGGATCGTTCGTGTTCGGGTGCAGCAGGATCGTCAGCCCCAGACTGTTCAGTTGCAGCCACGGCACCAGGGTCGGCAACAGCTCATTGCTGAAGCCGAAATAGAAGGACGGCGTGACGTGCGGGCCGCGCGGCTCCAGGTTCCAGTTGCCCAGTTCGACAGGGAACCGCTCGATCGCCCACTTCCTTAGCAGGGCCGCCTTCTCATAGGTGTCTTCGTCGAAATAGATGTGGGCGTGATAGCTCTTGATGTCCGTATAGGCGCGCGGCAACGCCGGCAGGGTCTGCTCGCCCGGACGCAGGCTGACCGGCTGTGCGGCAGGCTCTTTATAGGTTTCGTAGCCCCACGGGCTGCGCCCCGAATGAGCAGGCGCAGCCGCCCGCAAGGGTGCAGCCGCAGCGCCTCTTCCGGTTGCATTCTGAGCCTGCGCCGTCCCGGCGCCGCCGACCAGTCCAGCCGCCGCGGCCAGGCCTGAGCCGACCAGCAGATTGCGCCGTCCCGGCGACAGCAGATCCGCCCAGTCCTGATCCGCCTGTGCGAAGGAATGCGTGTCTCGTGTTTTCGTCATGGTGTCCCCTGCTACAGAACCGACAGGGGCGATAAACAGCCGATCCGGATATGCCGCCTCGCAGCGCATCATCCCCTGAAACAGCTGGAACCACATAAGATCAGGTCATATCGGCGCAACGCAGTTTTCCTTATTCACGCGTCAGAGAAACTATCTCCACGGTCTGTTTCAGCCGGGCTGATCATGCCGCGAACCGCCTGCGCCCCTTCTGCACAGTCATGCGATGGAAACCCGCCACGGCGGTGCTGCGCGCCTTGATCGTGTCCATGAAGACCCACTCGCCGCTGACGCGCTCTGGCGTGATGTCGATCATCATGTAGCCGCGCCCGCTGGGCTGAGCCCACGCCATCTCGGGGTTGGCGGCGATGAAGGAACGGGCCGCGACCGAAGGCGCGACGCCCAGCTGTTTCTCGATGCCGTTGGAGGTCACCGCCTGACCGGCGAACTCGACCCCGGCCGGGCGGCCGTCCTCGGACAGGGAGTAGGCCCAGGCGTTATGGCTGTCGCCGGACAGCATGACCAGATCCGCGTCCGCCGCCTGCGCCGCCTTCAGAAAGCGTGAGCGCGCCGCCGGATAGCCGTCCCAGCGATCCATCCACATGGGCAGACCGACCCGGCCCGCGCGCGCAGCGTCGGTGAAGGAGCGGACGGCGCCTTCGTTCAGGTCCGGGCGCAACCAGCTGACGGCGTCCTGCGGCATGACGGTGCGGCCCATGATGGTGCCCATGCCCACGACCTGCCAGCTGGTGTTCCGCGCGTTGATCCGCAGTTCGCGCGCGAGCCACGCCTCCTGCGTCGAGCCGAGCATGGAGGCGGAGGCGTCCTGCCATACGCCGTCCCGGAAGGCGGTCAGGGCGGCTTCGGTCCCCTCGCGATAGGCGGCGCCGATGTCGGCCTGACGCGTGCGTCCGGTCAGGCGTGATTCCGTGCGGTAGAGGGTCGCCAGATCGCCGACCGGATAGGATTTCCACGGTTCCTCGGAAATCGGCATCCATTCCAGATAGGCCTGAACGGCGGCGGCGCGGCGCGTGCTCCAGTCGCCTTCGGTTGCGGGCTGATGGTTCTGGGCGCCGCCCTCCCAGCTATCGTTGGCGGACTCGTGGTCGTCCCAGACGCAGACCATCGGCGCCGCCGCATGCAGGGCCTGCAGGTCGGGATCAGCGCGGTAGCAGGCGAAGCGAAGGCGGTAGTCGGCCAGCGCCACCATCTCATGGTCGTGGGCCGGCAGAACGGCGCGCTCGGCGATGCGGTCGTCCACGGCGTAGGAGCCAATGCCGTATTCATAGACATAGTCGCCGACGTGCAGCCACAGGTCGACGTCATCGCGCGCCGCCGCATGGGCATAGGCGTTGAACCACCCCATCGGCAGATTGGAGCAGGAGAACAGGCCGATGCGAAACCGCTCGGTCCGGCCCACCGGCAGGGTTCGCGCCCTGCCCGTCTGCGACATCGATCCATCCGGGCCGATGAAGCGATACCAATAGGTCGTGCCGGGGGTCAGCCCGTCCAGGGTGATCTTGGCGGTCCAGTCGCGATAAGCGCCGGTGCGCACCACCCCGCGGGCCGCCACCTGACGGAAGTCCGGATCAAGGGCGATCTCGGCGTCCAGCCGCACTTCATCGCCGCCGCCCGAAGGCGCATAGCGGCTCCACAACAGCATGGAATCCGGCCCCGGTTCGCCGCTGGCCACCCCATGCGTGAACCCGGACGCGGCCAGCAGTTGTTGCGCCAGCGCCGCCCCGCCCGGCAGGGCCAGAGCCGCCAGCCCCAGTCCGCCGCCCATCACCAGCCGCCGCCGGTCAAGCCTCAAAGCCATCGATTATCCCCTGGAAATACAATCCGTGGCGGCCGCACCGTCGCAGGACGATGCGGCCGCCCGGTCTTCAGACGCGCAGGCGGATCAGAAGACGCCCTTGACGCCGATGTTCCACATCGAGCCGTAGACCGTGTACTGCTGCACCCGGTCGCGCTCGTTGGAGTAGATGATGTCCGGCGCATTGAAGATGTTGCGGCCCGCCAGCATCAGATCAAAGCGGTCGTTGATCTTGTAGTTGACGCTGACGTTCCACAGCTCGCGCGGCGAATGATACAGGATGCCGTTGTTCGGCGTGGTCGATGTGTTGTTCAGGCCGCTGATCCGGTATTTCGACTGCCAGTTGCCGTTCAGCTGGAAGTCGAAACGGCCGATGTTGTAGCGGACGCCCCAGTTGGCCGCCTGCTTCGGCGTGCCCTGACGCTCGCCATCCGGGTCCAGATAGGTGACAGAGCCGTGCAGGCCCAGCCCGCGCCACGCGCCCGGTAGGAAGGTCAGCTGCTGGTTATATTCCAGCACCACGCCGCGATTGGTGCTGGTCCCGTCCAGGTTCTGGGCGCTGCGGAAGGTGTAGCCCGCGTATTCGGCCGGATCGAAGCCGACGTCTTCAGGGTTCACCGTCATGCCGGTGACCTGCATGTCGTCCATGTCCAGTTGATAGGCCGACAGGCCGATGATGCCCGCCGGCGCCAGATAATATTGCAGGCTGGCGTAATACTTCGTCGAATGCTCGGGACGCAGCGCCGGGTTCGGCACGGTCACGATCATGGTGTCGTCGTTGACCGACACCACCCCGCCCAGATTGCCGTAGTCGGGACGCAGGATCGCCTGGCTGAAGGACAGCTGGCCGACCAGCTTGTCGGTGAAGTCGTACTTGACCCCGCCGCTCCAGAACCAGTCGTCGTAGTCGCCCTTACGGTCCTGATAGGTCCCATCGTTGTACTGATAGAGCAGACCTTCGATCGTGTTCACCGAATAGCCCGCGTCGGTGACTTCCTTCAGCGGGCGGATCATCGCCACGCGCGAGGCCGTCTCGGTCTTCTCATAGCGCAGGCCCAGATCGAAACGGGCGCGACCGGCATCGGCCTGAGCCTCGAAATAGGCCGAGGTGATGTCTTCCTTGACGCGTTTGTTGTTGTCGAGGCGGCGCTTCAGGTTGCCGACCTCATCCGCCACGAAATACTCAGGGTGCTCGCGATAGATGTCGTACATCCCGTAGTGGCTGTCGGCCCGCCAGCCCTGTGCGTTCATATTGCCCGCGTCGAAGCCGATCATCTCGAAGCGATACTTCTGGGTCCATGGGATGACCGCCTCGGCCGACGTCTGGGTCAGGTCGCCGGTGGAGCCGACGTATTTGAACTGTTGGAACGAACCCTCGTCCGTGCGCCAGTCGTTGCTGCGCGCGCCCAGCCCGCCCATCAGGGTGAAGTGGACGTCGCCCAGGCTCAGCCGCTTCTTCACGTCCAGGTTCAACGAATACATGTCGTTGATGGCGTCCGACTCCGCCGTGCGGATGTTGTTGCCGATGGAGATGTCGCGGTTGAAGTTCATCGGGTCGCTCCACGAACGGCCCGCCGTCTGGCGCAGATACCAGGCGTTGGAGTCCGTGGAGTCGCGCTCCATCTCGAAACCGATCCCCGTCAGGTGGTTGTCGGTGCGCTGGAAGAAGCCCTTGCTGGTGTCGCGGAAGTTGAACTCCGCCGAGGAATAGCTGGCGCGCAGCGCCGCTTCCCAGGTCTCGCCCTTATATTCCAGCTTGGGTGCGATCAGATAGGTCGGCGTCCCGGCGTAGCGGTGCGAATAGCCGGTGTGCAGACGGGTGTTCTTACCGTCCGGATTGACCACGATGTGCGTGCCGGTCGACCCCGGCGCAGCATAGGACTGGGTCGCCGTGCCGAAGGTCAGATAGGTGTACTGATTGAAATACTCCACGTCATAGAAGGAGTAGTTGCTGCGCAGCGAGAAGATCAGGTCTTCGGTGATCTTGTAGTCGACAGACAGGTTCGCGGCCGTGCGGCTGGTCAGCTTGGGCCCCGGACGCCACATGACCTGATAGGGCAGCACCCGACCGTCGGCCAGATAGGACCAGTCGGTCTGGATGCGATCCTGCTGCACATAGTTGGCGTTGTGGCTGGCGCTGAAGGCAACGCCCAGACGGCCGTCCATGAAGACGTCGGCGTAGGAGAACTGGGCCGAAGGGTAGAGGCTGGCGTGCTTCTTGTCGTCGGGCATGTAGTGGCGCGACAGGGCCGAGTCCGAGGTCGCCACCCCGCCCAGCTGGAAGCGCAGCTGACGCTCAGGCAGTTGGAAGGCGTATTTGCTGCGCAGGTTGATGCTGCCGCCCGGCGAGTCCGCATCCATGCTGGCCAGCAGGGTGTGGTTCAGCTCGATCGTCTCGATGCCGGTGATCGACATCTGCTCGAAAGAGTTCTGACGGCCCGAGTTGTTGTTCGAGGTGGCCGTGGCCATGCGGGCCCCGTCCATGGTGAAGGTCGAATATTTGGGCGGCAGGCCGCCGATCCGCACCGCCGTGGCGTCGACCTCGGTGTAGTCGATCGACAGGCCCGGCATGGACTTCATGAACTCGCCCACGTCGCCCATGGTCAGGGCGCCGAAGTTGTCGGCCGGGACCACGTTCTTGGCGTTCATCGCCACCCGACGCTCCATCAGCGCCTTGGCCTCACCGCCGCGCGCAGCCGTCACCACGACATCCGAGACAGAGGCGACGTCATTGGCCACGCCATAGGACGGCGCCTGCAGTTCGACATCGACGACCGCCGTCTGGCCCGCGCTGACGCTGGCGACCACGCGCGCTTCCTGCAGACCGGCGTAGCGCACCACCACCACGACCTCGCCGCTCGGCACGCCGCTCAGGCGGAAGACGCCGCCGTCGCCCGAATAGGCGACCAGGCTGGTCCCCTCGATCCGCACCTCGGCGTTGCGGAGATATTCGCCGCTGGCGGTGTCGAACACTCGGCCGCGCAGGGCGCCGGACGCCGCGGGCGACTGAACCGCCGCCTCGCCTGCGGTCTGCGCTGCTGCGGCCTGCGGCGCGACGGCTGCAAAGGCCGCAGCCATCAGCGGATACAGCAACAGGGCTCGCGGGCTGGCGCTGGCGAGATGGCGGGAACGGATCTTCATGGAAATCTACTCGAACAACTGGGGAGGAGAGGAAAAAGCGAGGGGTCGCAGGCCGCCGTGACAGCAGCCCGATGGAACCGACGCAGCCGTCAGGCGCGGCTCAGCGAGCGGAGATCAGTTGCAGGCGCTCTTCAGCGTCGACAGGAGCGAACGGCGCCTGTGCGTCGCCGGTCCAGCGCATCAGGGTGATGTCGGCCGTCTGGGCGCCCTTGCCGCCGGAGTTCGCCGCCACATAGAAGAGGCTGCGTCCCAGCGGCTGAAACCCGACATCCGCCTTCCAGCGCCAGCCGCGCAGACCCGTGGCCGGGTCTTCCAGACCATCCGACGCCAGCGGCAACAGCAGACCCTGTTCCCATCCCCCGCCAGACGCGGCGGGCACGCCGATCAGATCGCCGCGCGCGGGCTGGGCCTGCGCATCGACGGCGAACAGCAGATAGTTGGGAAACTCGGGCTTGCGGCCCTGATAGACGCCCATGAACCAGCGTCCCGTCTCGGCGCCATAGGCGAGGTTCTGCACGCCGTAGGTCGTATTGCCGGTGCGAACGAAATACTTGCCGTCGAGGGCGGCGGGGCCTTCGCGGTGCGGCGCGGCCTCTGACAGCGGGCGGGCGTAACGGTCCCAGTCGGCGATATCGTATTGCAGCAGAACCTGATGGTCGTTGTCGGTCCGCGTCACATCGCCATAGACGCCATAGGCCACGGTCAGCAGCACCGGTCCGTCCCTGCGTCCGAAGCGTGGGCCGAACGCCACGCCGTCGATGCCGGACGCGCCATAGCGATGATCGCGCGTGTCCGCCGTATCGCCGTCAAACCGCCCGTCGCCGTCCATATCGGCGGCATAGTCATGCCAGACTTCGGCCAGATGGACCGTCTTGAACAGGTCGCTGCGGTTGGCCTCGACCCCGACCCGATCAAGGCCCGCGACGTCGATCACTGCGATGTAGAAGGCCTCATCCGCCTTATACTCCAGCGAGCCGTACAGCCTGCCGTCGGCCGGATTGAACGTCAGATCGCCCAGATGGCCGGTCCACCCGACCAGCGTCCCCACCAGCCGACCCTCAAGGTCATATTTGGCCAGCAGGTTGGTGAAGGAATAATAGATGAAGCCGCCTTCGACATCGACGGCGATCCCCTGCACATGGCCGGAATCCCACGTCCCGCCGTTCTGGCTCAGCGGCAGGCGCATCAGGGCCTCCATGCCCTGAACCTGCGCTGTCTCGACTGTCCCGGCATCCGCATCAGCGGCGCCGCCAAAGCCGAAAATTCCAGCCCCGATGACCAGAGCCGCCACCGCCAAAGGCACGCCCGCCCACTGTGAAATACTGAATTTCATCCCTGTCGGCCCCCGTCTGCGACGGACCGGCGTCTAGGCCAAATTTATGATGCTCGCCTCACATCCGGGCTACAGTCCAGCCAAGCTTGGACGACAGTCCTGCGCCAAAAGATCCCCGAACGGACGGTCTGCATCATGCGTCCAGCACACAAAAAAGCCCTCCGGAAAATTCCGAAGGGCTTTTGAAACCAGACCACGCTCCAAAAGCGACAGCCTCAATTATTCCCACTCATTACTTAAAGTTACCATAAATAATTGTTTTAGAATAACTTTATTCATAATCTGCCAGATTACGCCGATCATAAAGCCGACGAAATACTAGTGTATTGAAAATAACGATAAAATACATCTGTATAAAAATCGCGTGATGTCGACATATTTTGAGATGTATTGACAACGTCGCGAAGGCCATAGCCCAGCAATCTCAGACTTAAATCCTCTCTCACTCAAACAACCACACGAACCATAGCATTGCGAGCGGCGGGACTACGCCCGAACTGGTGGGCGTTGTTCAAGCGTCCTTTCTGATTAGATCCAGACGATATTGCTTCGGTGTGGGGAGCCGCATCGCGGAACAACCCAGCGCACGACACTGGTCGGCGAAGATGCCCGCGGCCGCTTCCCCCTGAAGACCATCCTCGATCAGACCGGCGTAGTTGACGACAACGCAATCCCCACCGGGCGTGAGAGCGCGACCTACCCTGCCCGCCAACTCCACGATCTCACGGCGCGTGAGAAAATAGAGAACTTCCGACACGACGATCAGATCGAACTCTCCTTCCGGCCAGTCCTGCGGAAGTTCGCCCCTCACATAGGCGATGGTCGATCGGTCCGCGTTGCGGCGGCGCGCTTCGGCCAGCGCCACCTCCGACACATCCACCGCCAGCAAGCGGTCGCATCGGTCGGACAAAAGCCGGGTCAGTTCTCCGATGGAACAACCCACCTCCAAGGCGCTCTGGTAGCGGGCGCGCGGCAGGGCGGCCAGGGTGGCCTGATACTTGTCGCGCTCATAGGCGGAGGTGGTGAAATTCCACGGGTCGATGTTCCCGGCATAGAGGGCGTCGAACCGGTCGCGGCGCTCAGACATGTGCCTCGTTTGAGATGAACATCTCCCTCGTCTCCAGGAAATGACGCTGGGTGGCGGCGTCCATGACAAAACCGTCCGGATCGTCCGCGATAAGTCCGGTCATCTGCGATCTGTGCGCCGCCAGCGCGTCACGTTTGCGCTTCGCATAAGGACCGGACTGGAAGCTGTAGAGCCGTTCCCCGCGGCGCAGCCCGCACTGAACGAACCGGCCCCAGACCGGAAAACGCCAAAGCGTGACTGCCGGCCGCCGGGCGGCCGCCTCGGCCGCGAGCCTCGCCGCCCGGCGGTGGTCCACGTGGGGATCGCCGTCCCATGTGGTCCAAAGGGCGCTGACGCCCTCCTCATCAATCAGGCGCACAAGCC
The DNA here is from genome assembly GCF_039673845.1 of Brevundimonas diminuta. Taxonomy (GTDB): domain Bacteria; phylum Pseudomonadota; class Alphaproteobacteria; order Caulobacterales; family Caulobacteraceae; genus Brevundimonas; species Brevundimonas diminuta_E. Next base: position 40,669 of record NZ_JBDJMK010000008.1, read on the forward strand.
GGTCGCAGTAAACCCGCCGCCGGGCGGCGCTCAATCGCCCCTGATCTGGATGGTCCAGGGTCAGCACCCGGCCCGTTCCACGTGTCAGCCGCTCCACCGCCTCGGCCACCTCGGCGCGCCGCAACGCCGCCAGCCGTTTCGGAGGATAGGCCGTTGAGCCCGGGTGCGATCCGGCCCCGTCGGTCAGCACGACCACTACGACCCGAACGCCCGCGTCGGCCGCCGCCGCGATCGCCGTCCCGCAGCCCAGGGTCTCGTCATCGGGATGCGGGCTCAGCACCAGCACGGCGCCTGATCCCGTCAGTGCCGCCAGCCCAACCGAGGGCGCGGCTCGGGCCAAGCGCAACAGGACCCCATCGGCCAGAGGCGTCACCATGCGTCGCTCCAGCGGGCATCCAGCGATTGGACGGCGCGGATCAGCTTGGCGTCCGGGGCAGCCTGCCGGATGAACAGGGACATGTCGCGTCGCACCCGCTCGATGGGGGACCCGATGCCATACGCCATCGTGCCCAGGCTCTTTTCGGCAAGGACCAGCACCTCGACACAGGCCTCCTCGGTGAACTGGCGCGCCAGCAGGACATCGGCGACGGCCAGAGGCACGGCGTGTTGGTCGTCCGGATCGCACGTCTCCACCCGCACCGCGGCGGCGTGGATGCAGGCGTACATGGCCCGGCACAGGGCGGCGGCGCGGCCCAGCCGCGTCAGCTGCAGGGGCTCGTCCAGCCGCCCGCGAGAGGACAACGCCCCCCGCCACAGGTCGACCAGCGCCTCGGCCCCGCCCAGATGGGCGGCGCAGTAGCGCCACACGCCGCCCTCGAAATGCGGCTCGCGCTGATAGTCGCCCGGCGCGCCCAGCCGGTGTTCGGCGTCCACCTCCAGGCCATCGAAGCGGAAGCGGCCGGATGCGGTGGCCCGCATGCCGCTGGCCGTCCACTGCTCGAGCTCCTGGCGAGCCGGATCGGACACGTCAACCAGAACCAGCTCGGCGGGTCCCGCGCCGGCGCCCTTTTCTCGCACCGTCGCCACGGCGTAGCGGACCTGGCCAAGCCCCGAAGCAAACAGCTTTTCGCCGTGCAGAATCCATCGCCCTCCGGCGCGAACGTAGGTCAGGGGCCTGGCGCCGTCCGCACCCCAGACGCCCAGCAGGCCGCCGACCCGCACCGCATCGTACACCTGGGTCTGGATTGCTGCGCCACCGTACAGGCCCACCAGCCGGATCGCATTGACATGTCCCTCGAACAGACGGGCGGCCGACAGATTGGCCCGGCCCAGCCGCCGAAGGACATCGAACAGCACCTCCGCCTGATCAGCGTCCTGAGCCAAACCGGAGCCGCCCGTGGGGCGCGGCAGGCAGGCCGACAGCAGTCCGGCCCGCGCCATGGCGGTGATCTCAGGGCCCACCCCGCCGGGCTCGATCTCGGCTTCAGCGGCGCGAGCGGCGATCATCGTCATCAGGTCCGCAAGCCCGCCCTCGCGCCGGTCCGGCGACGCATCGGAAAGGTCCAGGGCCAGGCTCATGCGCGCAGATCCTCGGCTCCGCTCCCCGCGAGCGCCTGGTCCCGCAGCGCTTCCAGCCGCGGCAGTTCAGCCGCCATCTCGTCCCACGTCATCCGGCGCCGCGCCAGCCGGGGGCCAACCGCCTCAATGCAGGCCCAGAGCGCGCCGAGACCTGTGAAGACCGGCGCCGCCTCAATCTGGTCGGGCGACATTCCGGCTTCGCCCATGAGGACGGCCTGCTTGGCCGGGCCGGACAGCGCGCCCCGCAACCGCGCCTTGAGGGCGGCGCGAAACCAGACGGTCTCGGCGGGTTCAACCGCCTCGTCGCAGAGATGGACTTCGCCGGCGATACGGGCGGCGATGGTGTCGGCCATCCCGCCCGACGCGCGCCCCTTCAGACGACAGGAGGTGACGACCCGCGCGGCGTCCGAATAGAGCACCGGCAGGTCGTGATCCATGAACCGCTTCACCAGGGCCCGGTCCTCCCCGCAGGGCGTCAGAGGCGCGCCCCCGACACGTCCATAGGCCGCCGCCGTCATGGCCAGGCTGGCGCCTGACTGTTCGCCGTGGAACGGCCAAGGGTTCAGCGGATCGGGGTCCAGCAGGCTAGTCAGTTCGCGCGCCAGGGACCGATAGCGCGCCTCCGTCTCTCCTCGCTGGACGATGTCCCGCGGCAAGCGGGCGTATTCGCGTGGATTCAGGCTGATGGTTCCGCAGACCATCGCCGCCCGGCCCGACGCCAGCGGCTTGATGCAGGCCCTCACCCAGTCCGGCTCCGGGCGGCTGTCGGCGTCCGTGGTCAGGAGAAAGCCTCCACTGCCCGCCGCATCCTGAGCCACATCCAGAACCATGCGCCGGGCCATGCCGGCGTGGGCGCACTCCGATGGAAAGCAGGTTTCCACCACCTTAGTCGCCACGCCGGAAGCGGCGGCCCAGGCGCGGGCTCGCGCCGCCGTGCGGTCGTCGCTGTTGTTGACCAGCAGGACGATGACGCCCGAACCCGGCTGGCGCGCCATCGTCTGGGCGCATGCCGCCAGACAGCTGACGATGCGCCGTTCTTCGTTGCGCGCGGGAATGGCGATGGCATAACGCGGCGCTTGGCTGGCAGACATGGACTCACGCCTTGGCGTCAAGGTCGACGTCGGCTTCGCGGGACCAGTGGCGCAGGGCGCGGCACGCAGCGATGAACCCGGCCGCGTCGCCCTTGGACTTCAGCTCCACACAGGCCTCGTCCAGATCTTCGGCCAGACCGGTCTTGTCGAACAGGACCGCCGCCTCGGGCGAGTAGCCGATGAATTTGCAGTGAGCAAAAGCGTCGGTGACGAAATCCTTGGCCGCCGCATCCATGGCAAGCAGAGCCGCCCCGTCGTCCGGAGCGACCACGGCCACCGCGTCGTAAAGCACCGAGGGACCGCCATCGATCTTCTGCTGCGCCGGCACATGGGTTCCGTCCGACAGGGTGACGCCGCCGATCTTGGGCGCGATCACCTCGTATACGGCCTTCTCTTTTTCGACCGCCGCCACGAGGGCGTTGAAGAGACCCGCGTCCGCACCATCGGTCACCAGAACGCCCAGCTTGCGGCCCTGGAAGCTGTCAGGACTGTTTTTCAGGATGCTCAGGGCGTCCGAGGCCGGCAGACCATCCACCCCCTCGGCGGCGGGCTTGGCAGGCTTAGGCATGTCCAGACCTAGGCCGTCGGCGACCGTCTTCGCCAGATCCCTGTCGATGTGGATCAGGTGCGACACCACCCGGGTGCGGATATCCTCGCGCTCGCACTTTGACAGCTCGAACACCAGGGCGTCGCCGATATGCTTCTGCTCGATCGGCGTCTGGCTGATGTAAAACTGTCGCGCCTGGCTGTAGTGATCGGCGAAGCTTTCGGGCCGCAGTCTGACTTTGGGCCCCTCGTCGGAACCGGCGAAGCTGCGGAAGCCGCGCACGGGGTCCTCGCGCGGGCCGCCCTCGGCGCCCCAACTGTTCGGTTCATAGTTGGCGCGGCCTCGAGGGTTGCGCATGGCCATGTGCCCGTCCTGCTGGAAATGGGCCATCGGGCATTTGGGGGCGTTTATCGGGATGTGCGTGAAGTTCGGGCTGCCCAGCCGCTTCAGTTGCGTGTCTAGGTACGAGAAGTTGCGGCCCTGCAGCAGCGGGTCGTTGGAGAAATCGATGCCTGGGGGGACGTTCTGGGTCATAAATGCGACCTGCTCGGTCTCGGCGAAGAAGTTTTCGACGACCCGGTCCAGCACCAGACGGCCAACGATCTGAACCGGAACCTCTTCCTCAGGAATGATCTTGGTCGGATCCAGCACATCGAAGGCGAACTTTTCGGCGAAGTCCTCGTCGAATAGCTGGACGCCCAGTTCCCATTCCGGGAAGTCTCCCTGGGAGATGGCGTCCCACAGGTCGCGGCGGTGGAAGTCGGGATCGGCGCCGTTGATCTTCACCGCCTCGTTCCAGACTACCGATTGCAGTCCCAGCTTGGGCTTCCAGTGGAACTTCACGAAGGTGGAGCGATCATCCTCATCCAGAAAGCGGAACGTGTGAACGCCAAAGCCCTCCATAAAGCGGAAAGAGCGTGGGATTGCCCTGTCCGACATGGTCCACATGATCATGTGGAAGCTCTCCGGCGTCAGGGAGATGAAGTCCCAGAAATTATCGTGCGCCGACTGGGCCTGGGGGAACGCCCGATCCGGCGCCGGCTTCACCGAATGGACCAAATCGGGAAACTTGATGGCGTCCTGAATGAAAAAGACGGGGATGTTGTTGCCGACAAGGTCCCAGTTGCCTTCCTGGGTGTAGATCTTGACCGCGAAGCCGCGCACGTCACGGGCCAGATCGAATGATCCCTTGGCGCCCGCGACGGTAGAGAAGCGTACGAAAGCCGGGGTGCGTTCGCCCACCCGCTGGAATACGTCCGCGCGCGTGACGTCCGACAGGGATTTGGTCAGCTCGAAATAGCCGTGGGCGCCGTAGCCGCGCGCGTGAACCACCCGTTCGGGGATACGCTCATGGTCGAAATGAAAGATCTTCTCACGGAAGTGGAAGTCTTCCATCAGGGCCGGACCTCGCGCCCCGTGCCGTAGGGTGTTCTGATTATCGGCCACCGGAGCGCCCTGGGCCGTGGTCAGCGTCTCCGTCGCGCCGGCCGCTGTCTGGTGAAGCTCGCCTGCAGCGCCGCGATAGTCGGCGCCGCCCGTATGAACGCGCTTTCCCGCGCCCTTGGTCTGTCGGGCCATGTCCGTATCTCTCCCTGCATGTAACAGAGAGGCTTCAGAGGACTACTCTCTGCAATCGCCCCGGAAGCGTCTCCGAATGTCAGAATGCAGCGGACAACCTGAAGTTCCTGGTGAGCCAGATCTTGGAATGCAGGCCTTCACATCAAGACCCAGGCCGAACAGCGGCGAAACGCGGACTGCAGCCGACAGCCCTGAGCATGTTAGATGACGTCGAAGGCCCAGCGGGGGTCTCTCAGCTCAGCTGCATTTCTGTCCCAGCGCTTCCAGCTCTCGGCGGAGCACCGCGGCGCGGAAGGCCTGAAACAAGCTGGGCGGCTCCCTGCCTGATTATCAGAGACCATCGGCCGCCTCATCAGACAGGTCCGGTGATGTGGCGTGGCCGTCAGTTCGGCCAACCCGTGCTCGAACAGGCCGATCTCACGCCGCGCCAGCGCACGCAGCAGCACCAACGACGTTAGCACCCTCTGGTTGTTTGATGCCCCGGCGGCTTGAGTTCTGAAGCCGCGCAGATACCTAACGGTCCAGCCCGTCCAGGAGAGTGACGTGCCGCTGGCCGTTACCGTGGCGTTGGTCTGCCAAAAGCGCCCTCATCCCTGCGCCGCCTTTTACACGGCCAGACGAACGGCGCCTCCCGCCAGCCCTGGGCCGGAGTCGGGACGAGCATGCTATAGACGACCGGGTAGCGAACACTCTTCCTGTCCCAAGGACCTCATGGCGCGACAAACTCGGATTTCGACCCGGCTATCAGCAGCCAGCCTGATCCACCTCGGCGCGCCGCGTCTGGCGGACCTGCTGATCGAGGCGGGCGCGGGAAATGCCAATCTCAAGCGCCGCCTTCGCCTCGAGCTCGCCGCCGAGATCAGCCCCGAGATCTTGGCCCTGGAGATCGACAAGCGTATCACCGCGCTCGCCGCAGCGCGCACCCGTGTCTCCTGGCGCCGGCGCGGCGACCTTCTCGACGACCTGAACACCCACCGCAAGATGATCATCGATCGTCTGGCGCACGAGGCTCCCGACCAGGCGCTCGCCGTCCTCATCCGCTGGTTCGACCTCTATTCCGGACTGGCCGTCCGTGTGAAAGACACCAAGGGCGAACTACTGGTCGTCTTCGAGGCTGCCGCGCCCGATCTCTTCACCATCGCCGAGACCGCCGACGACTCGGCCTTGCGCGACCTAGTCGACGCCCTGCGCCGGCATCCGCAGGATTACGCTCGCTGGATCTCTGCCGCCGGCGAGACCCTGGGCCCGCGCACGGCGCGCCGGCTGCTCGACAGCCTGGACGCATCAGCCAGAAAGACCCCGGCAGGCCGCAACCTGCTGCGCCGCCTGGCGGACAGGGCGGAAGACCTCGACCTCTGGCTGTCGCTTGTCACCCCCGAACAGGCGGGATCGCCCGACATCGCCGCAGAAATCGCCCGCCGTCTCCTGATAGCCGGACGCGTCGCGGAAGCCCGTGCCGCGCTCGAGGCCGCCCTGAGCCCCTCCTCCCTCAACCGCCGCTGGACCTTTGGTCACAACCCGAAGGACGGCTCCCCCCGCCTGACCCCGACCTGGGAAGCCGCCTCCATCGACGTCCTCGAGGCGGAAGGCGGCAGTCAGGAGGCCCAAGACCTGCGCTGGAGCCTGTTCGAACGCGACCTGTCGGCGCCGGTCCTTCGGGACTACGTCTCGCGCCTGCCTGACTTCGACGACGTCGAGGCCCTGGATCGGGCCTTCGCCCATGCGTCCAGCCACCCGGACTTCGCGGCCGCCATGCAGCTCCTAATAGACTGGCCCGCTCACAGGGAAGCCGCCGCCCTCGTCTTGGCTCGGCCCCGGGAAGCCCGGCAGGCTCGCCCGATGTCTGCGGACTGGGCTTCTCGTCTGGCGCAGCGTTATCCCGAAGCCGCCGACATCCTGGCGAGCTAGCCTCTCCGCTCAGGCCAGTGTCCTGAAGGTGATGGAATAGCGCAGGGCCGTCATCGGCGAGATCGAATGCTCCCAGTCTCTCCGCGCCTCGCCTGACAGCCGATAGGCCGATCCACACGCCAGCGGCGCAGCTGACCGACGCCATCCCGGCCCGTCCTTCCGGCGCAGGCGCATGACGCAGGGCGCGAGAAAGGAGACGCCGAGGATCTCCCCGTAGACCGGCCTGTCGCGGTGCCAGCCGATACCGGCTCCGGGGGCGTACTCATTGACCAGAGCCTGGACGAAAGCCTCTTCGCCAAGGTCGAGCTGTCTAGTCAGCCGCCTCAGGAGCGCCTTAAGGAAATCCGGCCAGCGCTCCGCCATCGCCAGTCGACGTCGTTCATGATCATAGCGGCGTCCGAAAGCGGCGATCTGTCGGAAGCCTTGGTAGCCCATGTGCTCATAAGGCCTGAAATCCAGCCCCTGCAATTGCTTGACCACCTCCGCCTGCTCCGCCCCGGTCAGGACCCCCGGCCAATAGTCGAAGCCCGAAGGCAAGGCAGGCTGGGGCGCGTGCCCGAACAGGTCCGCCTGAAGGATGGATGTCACAGCGCCAGTTCGCCCGGAAAAGCCCTTGAAGGCATTCCCGCCGATGCCTTCTCCAGATTGGACAGGGTCACGCCGACAAGCCGCACGCCCTTTGTCGGCGGATAGAGGGATCGCACCAGAAGCCGGGCGATCTCGCGCAGCCGTTCCTTCGAGGCGACTGGCTCATTGAAGGACCGGCTCCGGGTCGATTGCTGGAAGTCCGCCCACTTGACCTTCACCGTCACGGTCCGGCCAAGCGACCCGGCCTTTTCGCACCATGCCCAGACATCGTCCGCCATCTCATCCAGCCCGGCTTCGATCGCCGCCGGATCGACCAGGTCGCTGGCGAAAGTGGTTTCCGAGCCGCTCGACTTGCGCTCGCGATCCGGATTGACCGGGCGATGATCCTCTCCCCGGGCCACGCCATGATACCAAGCGCCGGACTTGCCGAAGTGATGCTGCATGAAGGCCAGGGACTGACGCTTCAGGTCCGCGCCCGTTTCGATGCCCAGGCGGTTCATCTTCTCCGCGGTCACCGGCCCGACGCCATGGAAACACTTGACTGGCAAGCCCTCGACGAAGGCCTCCCCTCTCCCCGGCGGGACCACGAACTGACCATTGGGCTTGCGCTGGTCAGAGGCCAGCTTGGCCAGGAACTTGTTGTAGGAGATCCCGGCCGACGCTGTCAGGCCGGTCTCCTCAAGAATGCGCGCGCGAATCTCCTCGGCCGTCACAGACGCCGTCGGCAGCCCCCGAATATTGGCGGTGACATCGAGATAGGCCTCGTCCAGGGACAAGGGTTCGATCAGGCTCGTATAGTCGGCGAAAATGGTGTGGATCTGCGCTGAGACGGCGCGATAGACCTCGAACCGCGGCGGCGCGAAGATCAGCTCCGGGCACTTCCGCAAGGCCGTGCTCGAGGGCATGGCCGAGCGCACCCCGAAGCGACGCGCCTCATAGCTGGCTGCGGCGACCACGCCGCGCGAAGCGGCGTGGCCTACGGCGACGGGACGCCCGCGCAGGGCGGGATCATCCCTCTGTTCCACCGAGGAGAAGAAGGCGTCCATGTCCACGTGGATGATCTTACGGGGGTCGACGACGTCCATGGACAACGCCTAGCAAGACTTGAACAAAATAGGAACACTCATGTTCGCGCACATGAACGCCTTCAATTTATGCGTCGCTATGAGGTCAGGCAGCCTCTTCCCAGACCCGATTCAGAACCTGGGCCGCCAGCGCCGCCTTGTCCTGCGGAAGGAAGCGGCCGTAGTGGTCGGCGACCGTCGCTGGCGTGTCCTGAATCGCGTAGCTGGCCTGTTCATAGGAACCCGTCTGCTTCAGTACGTGGGTCGCAAGAACGTCCCGCACGCTGTGCGGCCCGTGAGGAAGCAGCCCTTGAATGGCGCCTTTCCCCGTATAGGGATTGAAGATCCCGTAGCGCTGGATCACCTGACGCCAGGCGTCATAGAAGGTGTTCTGGTTATAGGATGCATCACGGCTCGAGACCTTCACGGTCTTGACGAAAAAGGTGCCGGGGTCCCGAGAGCCGTTCAGCAATGCAGATCGATGCCGCCCGATATAGGCGTCGATCCAGCCATACAATCCGCCAAGGTCCGGCAGCAGAAGCCGGAACGGGCGCTTAGAGAAGTAGGCTGAGCCTGAGTTCTTGAAGGCGACACAGGGAATGAAAACCTCCCATCCTCCCTCCCTCTCGCTCCATCGCAACTCTCCGCAACGCCTGCTCTCGAGCTCCCTTTCAGGCGTGACCGGACTCCCTCTGCGGCATACGAGGAGCTGGCGAAGGTTCTTTTGCCTGACCCCAAGGTGCAGCCCTAGCCGCAGCATCAGGAACGACCGGACCGCCTCTGCAGCAGCACGGGGATAGCGCTTCTCGTCCGGCATGCGGTTGAGAATCTCTTCCGTGATCCTGCGGTACTCGCCGACGGGGCTGGCCGCTTCAAGGATGGGCAGGATGGGCTCGAACGGATCCCTATGGATCCTAGCGACCCGCTCGATTTCCTTGGAACGGGCCAAGACATGACGATGCACTTGCTCACAGGCTCCATCCCAGTCCCGCCGGACGCGGTCGATGTCCTGCTGCGTCACGATGCCAGGAACAGGATACAGCCGCTCGGCCAGCCATGGGCTTTGCCGCACCCACCCCGTCTGATTGCGGGAGAATGCCGCGCCAAGCAGGAGCATCTCACGCTCCCAGCCTGTGAAAAAGCCACGGCGACGCTCGCGCCACTGCACGTACCAGTCCCAGATGGAGGGCAGGACCAGGAGCCCGAAGGTCAGATGGTCACGCGGCACGCCCAGCCCACTGACTTCATCGTCCGGCATGGCCGCCAGGGCTCCAAACAGGAGGGCCAGATGCTCCTCGCGCAGGGAGGCGGTTTCGGGCCCCCAGACACCAGAGCGGTGGTAGCCGATGTCCGTCAGGGTAGCTGATTTGAACCGCAGGAGAGCATCCATCTCGGCCCGCAGGTGTCCCGGAGCCGCCAGTTCCACAGGACCGTTTCCATCGAATCGAAGCGCGAACCGATGCTTTGACACGGTTGAATGATAGCGATGGTAAGCCGTGCCGCCCGACAGGATGGTCGACCGCACCCAAGCCAGGATTTCTTCCTGCTCCGTGGCAGGTCTTTCATCGAAATCATCGGGCAAATGCCATGCCAGACGCCGGGATTCCGCATGTCGCACCTCCGGAGGGAGAAGCCCCCTCAAGGCGCGACATCTGCTCAGCCGTGAGTGCAGATAGCCCTGCTCCAGCCGATAGCGATGCTCGATGATATCGAGAACCTTCAGGCTGGCAGGCGTCTGCGGGACCTTCAGCCCGCGGCGCCAGGCCGCGAGGGTCGTCCTGTCCGTCAGCCCGCCGGCGACTACGATGGCCCGGTGCAGGCGATGAGAGTTCTCGCCATGTCGGCGGATCTGGAGATCCAGAGCGGCATGGAAGTCCCGGGGGTCATCATGAACTTCCCACAAGGCAGTTGGATGAGTGACGATTGGGAGCGGCGTACGCCCTCTTTTTCTCGGAACGGACGCATCAATCGGCGAAGGCACGACAAGCTTTGAACTGCGCACAAAAACTCCACTGGAAACATCGTCTTTAGGACGACGGTGGAGAGACGCTTCAGAGGCGGTTCCCCCTAACTATCGATGTGATCATGCGACCGAGCATGAAGACAGCAGGCCTTCCTGAAAGCCCCGCTTGACTCCCCCCGGGGCGCCGAGCGCATATAGAACAAATGAGGAACATTTGTTCGCAGCCTGACGCTTTGACAGCGCTGAAGATACAGCTGGCAACCCTGCATCGGGTCGGCGGTCGTCGCGTCGACGCAAACGTGCGCGCGGGAAGCGACGACGCCTTCGCTCCGCTTGCCACAGGCGTGCTGCACGATCTCTATGCCTCCGCGCCCGCCGACGCGGTGGCGGTCAGCGCCTTCGGGCTGGGCATGGCGCTGCGGGCGGCGGGAGGACGTCCCATCGTCTGGGGCCTGCATGAAATGATGGTCCAGGAGGCAGGGCGGCCGCACGGTCCGGGCCTGCATGAGATGGGGCTGTCGCCGCGCGACCTGCTGCTGGTGCGGACGCGCGACGTGCAGACCCTGTTGGCCGTCGGCGAAGAGGCCCTGCGCAGTCCTGCCGTGGGCGCGGTGTTGTTGAGCGCCTGGGGCGAGGCCAAGGCCTTCAGCCTGACGGCCAGCCGCCGACTGGCCCTGGCGGCCGAGACGGGCGGCGCGACCCTGTTCCTGGCGCGAGCAGGCGCCCTGCCCTGTCCCAGCGCGGCCGAGACCCGCTGGTCGGTGGCGTCCTGTGCTTCAGACCCCCTGGAAGGCGAGGCGCCGGGGCGGCCGTCTTTTTCCGTGACCCTGCTGCGGCGGCGCGGTGGCGGGGCGACCGGGACCTGGATCATGGAGTGGGATCGTGAACAGCGAACCTTCCGCTCGCCCGCGCCGCTATCTGGCGGTCTGGTTCCCCTGGCTGCCCAGCGACCGGCTGCGGCGTCAGGAGCAGCGGGACGACGCGCCGCCTGAGGATGCGCCGCCCGTCGTCCTGGCCGAAAAGATCAAGGGCGCGCTGCGGCTGGCCGCCGTCGATCCGGCCGCAGCGCGAGCGGGGCTGACCCCCGGCCTGGCTCTGGCCGATGCGCGGGCTCGGACGCCCGCCCTGCGCGTCGTCGCCCATCGTCCCAACCTTGACGACGCCCTGCTGACGCGGGTGCTGGAGGATTTCGGCCGTTTCACCCCCATGATCGCGCTGGACCCGCCGCACGGTCTGATGCTGGACGTCACCGGCTGCGCCCACCTGTTCAACGGAGAGGCAGGCTTGATGCGCAAGGTCCAGGTACGGGCCGAACGCGCCGGATTCAAAATCCGGTGCGCCCTGGCCGGCACGCCCCAGGTCGCTCGCGCCCTGGCCCGCTTCGGCCCCGGCGGCCGGTTCGAGCCCGGGCAGGACCGCCCCGCCGCGCGCCGCCTGCCGGTCGCCGCCCTGGAGCTTTCGGACAAGGAAGAGCAGGCTCTGCGCCGTCTGGGCCTGAAGCGGCTGGGCGATCTGGACGACCGGCCTCGCGCGCCCCTGGCCGCCCGCTTCGGCGCTGACTTCCCGACCCGACTGGCGCGGGTTCTGGGCGACGAGGACATGCGCATCACCCCGCATCGTCCGCCCGCGCCCGTGATCGTCGACCGCGTCTTCTTCGAGCCGATCTCGGCGCCCGAGGACGTGGAGCGGGTCCTGTCCGACCTGCTGGTCGAGACCATGGATCGGCTGGATCAGACCGGCCTGGGCGGCCGCGCCTTCGAGGCCGGCTTCTATCGCGTGGACGGGGAGACGCGCCGGATCGTCGTCCGCACCGGCCGTCCGACCCGCGACGCTGCTGCAATCCTGCGGCTGTTCCGCGAGCGGATGGCGGCCCTGGCCGCCCCGCTGGACCCCGGCTTCGGCTTCGACCAGATGCGAATGTCCGTGCCCTGGACCCAGGCTTTGGCGCCGCCCCAGCAGGGACTGGAACGCGAGACGCCCGGCGAGGAAGCCTTCAGCCGTCTGGTGGACCGGTTGACCGCGCGTCTGGGACCTGAGGCGGTGCTGCGGTTCGAACCCTTCGCCTCGCACATTCCCGAACGCGCGGCGCGGCTGGTCCCGGCCGCCGCCCCTCATGGCGACGAGACCTGGCCCGACCTTGATCCCGACGATCCGCCCTTGCGGCCGCTGCAGATGTTCGACCCGCCCCAACCGGTCGAAACCCTGGCCGAGGTCCCTGACGGCTATCCTCTGAAGTTCCGCTGGCGCCGCGTCCTGCACGAGGTGACCCGCGCCGAAGGGCCCGAGCGGATCAGCGGCGAATGGTGGCGCGCCCCGGGCCAGCGCACCCGCGACTACTACCGGGTCGAAGACCGGGACGGCCGTCGCTTCTGGCTGTTTCGCCAGGGCCTCTATGGCGAGACGCCCGAGCCACGCTGGTTCATCCACGGCCTGTTCGCATGAGCGCGCCCGATCCTTGCGGCGACTACGCGGAACTGGCGACGGCCAGCAACTTCTCCTTCCTGCGCGGCGCCTCGCATCCCAAGGACCTGGTGCTGACGGCGATCCTGCGCGGTCACGCCGGACTGGGGCTGGCCGACCGCAACACCGTGGCTGGCGTGGTGCGGGCCTGGAGCGCCCTGAAGGAACTGCGGGCAGAAGGCTTGGCTCCGCCGGACAGGATGCGCGACGGCGGCAGCCCCGGCGAGATCGCCTTCATCGAGAATCCGCTGAACGATCCGGCCCTGTCCGAAGAGGTAAAGCGGCGCGCGGCGGACTTCCGCCTGCTGACAGGCGCGCGGCTGGTCTTCAACGACGCGACGCCGGACATCATCGCCTATCCCGAAACGCGGGCGGGCTGGGGTCGGCTGACGCGTCTGCTGACCCTGGGCAATCGCCGCGCGAAAAAGGGCGAATGCGAGATCGGCCTGCGCGACCTGCTGGCCGATCCGGAAGGCCTGCTGCTGATCCTCGTCCCGCCCGATCGGCTGACAGGGCTGGAAGAGGTGCTGGCCCGCATGAACGCGGCGGCGCCGGGCGCGGTCTGGCTGGGCGCCGCCCTGCACAGGCGCGGCGACGACCGGCGCCGGCTGGCCCGGCTCAAGGCCATGGCGGAGCGGGTGGAGGTTCCCCTGCTGGCGCTCAACGACGTCCTCTACGCCGCTCCCGAAGACCGCGACCTGCAGGACGTCCTGATCTGCATCCGCGAAGGCGTGACCATCGAGACCGCCGGCCGCCGGCTGGAAGCCAACGCCGAACGCTGGCTGAAGCCCGTGGACGAAATGGCCCGCCTGTTCAAAGACGCGCCCGAGGCGGTGGCCGAGACGGCCGCCTTCCTGTCACGCGCGACCTTCGATCTGAGCGATCTGAAGTATGAATACCCCGAGGAGCCCGTACCGCCGGGCGAAACGCCTCATGGCTGGCTGGAGAAACTGGTGCAACGCCGCACCCTGGTCCGTTATCCGGACGGCGCGCCGCCCAAGGTCACGGCCCTGCTTGAGAAGGAGTTGGCCTTCATCGCCGAGCGCAGCCTGGCCCCCTATTTCCTGACCATCCACGACATCGTCCGCACGGCCGAGGACAAGGGCATCCTGTGCCAGGGGCGCGGATCGGCCGCCAACTCGGCCGTCTGCTACGTCCTGGGGATCACCAGCGTCGATCCGGCCTGTCACGACCTGTTGTTCGAGCGCTTCCTGTCCTCCAACCGCGACGAGCCGCCCGACATTGACGTCGACTTCGAGCATGAGCGGCGCGAGGAGATCATCCAGTACGTCTATGATCGCTATGGCCGCCATCGCGCCGGCATCGCCGCCACCGTCATCCGCTATCGCCCCCGCAGCGCCATTCGCGAGGTTGGCAAGGTCCTGGGCCTGACCGAGGACGTCACCGCGCGCCTGGCCTCGACCCAGTGGGGCAGCTGGGGCTCCGAGATCAGCGGCCGCCAGATCGAACAGGCCGGGCTGGACGCCGCCAATCCCATGGTCGATCGCGCCGTGCGCATGGCGACACGCCTGCTCGGCTTTCCGCGACACCTGTCCCAGCACGTCGGCGGCTTCGTCCTGACCCAGGGGCGGCTGGACGAGACCGTCCCCATCGGCAACGCCGCCATGCCGGACCGCACCTTCATCGAATGGGACAAGGACGACATCGACGCCCTCGGCCTGATGAAGGTCGACGTCCTGGCCCTGGGGATGCTGACCTGCATCCGTAAGGCGTTCGACCTGATGAAGGCCCATTCAGGCGTCGAACACGACCTCGCCTCCGTCCCGCCGGAGGAGTCCGAGGTCTACGACATGCTGTGTCGGGGCCAGTCCATCGGCGTCTTCCAGGTCGAGAGCCGCGCCCAGATCAACATGCTGCCGAGGCTGAAGCCGCGAGAGTTCTATGATCTGGTGATCCAGGTCGCCATCGTCCGCCCCGGCCCGATCCAGGGGGACATGGTTCATCCTTATCTGCGCCGCCGCAACGGCGTTGAGGAGGTTCTCTACCCTCCGCCCGGTCGCCTCTATGGTCCGCCTGACGAACTGAAGCAGGTGCTGCACCGGACCCTGGGCGTCCCCCTGTTCCAGGAACAGGCGATGAAGGTCGCCATGGTCGCCGCCCGTTTCTCAGACGCCGAGGCTAACGGCCTGCGCAAGGCCATGGGCACGTTCCGCGGCGACGGCACCCTGCACACCTATGAAGACCGCATGGTCGGGCGGATGATCGCGCGCGGCTATGATCCAGACTTCGCACGGCGTTGCTTCGAGCAGATCAAGGGCTTCGGCTCCTATGGCTTTCCCGAGAGCCACGCCGCCAGTTTCGCCCGGCTGGTCTATGTCTCTTCCTGGATCAAGCACCGCCATCCGGCGGCCTTCGCCTGCGCCCTGCTCAACAGCCAGCCCATGGGCTTCTACGCGCCCGCCCAGATCGTGCGCGAGGCGCAGGAGGTCGGCGGGGTCGAGGTGCGCCCCATCGATGTCTCTCACAGCGACTGGGACAACAGTCTGGAGGGGCCTGAGAAAGCGCCCATCCTGCGTCTGGGCCTGCGCCAGATCGACGGCTTCAAGGAGGATTGGGCCAAGGCCCTGTCGACGGCGCGGGCCGAGGCGCCCTTCGTCGATGTCGAAACCCTGGCTCGTCGCGCCGAACTGCCCGCCGCCGCCATGCGCAAGCTGGCCGACGCCGACGCCTTCCGCTCCCTGGGACAGGATCGGCGCGAGGCCCTGTGGGCGGTGCGACGCCTGCCCGACGACGATCCCCTGCCCCTGTTCGCCGCCGCCGAGGCGCGCGAACGCGGCGCCCGCGAACTGGGGACCGAGCCCGACGCCCACCTGCCCCTGATGCCGCTGGGCGAGCACGTCGCCGCCGACTATCAGACCGCGCGCCTGTCGCTGAAGGCCCACCCCATGGCCATCCTGCGTCCTGTCTTCGCCGCTGACCACGTGCTGACCTGCGCCGCCACCGAGGCGAAGCGCGGCGGCTCCGTCGTGCGAGTCGCCGGCGTGGTGCTGGTGCGTCAGCGGCCGGGCAAGGGCAACGCCGTCTTCGTCACCCTGGAGGACGAAACCGGCATCACCAACGTCGTCCTCTGGGCGCGGATGCTGGACCAGTTCCGGCGCGAGGTCATGGGCGCCCGCCTGATGCAAGTCGATGGCGTGGTCGAGAAAAGCTCCGAGGGCGTAGTCCACGTCGTCGCCCGTCGCGTCATCGACCGCAGCTCTGAGTTGTCCCGCCTATCCGAAGACCACGAAACCGACATCCAACTGGCCCGCGCCGACATCATCGCCCATCCGCAACCGCCGCGTCAGCCGCCGCATCGACATCCGCGCGACGTGCGCATCTTGCCAGGATCGCGGGACTTCCACTAAGCGCCAGGGAGCGTTCATTGGCGGCCCGCCAGAAAAACGACTTTCTTCCAGGCAGGCCTTCAGCGCCAAGAGGCTCTGAGCATCACATGCTCCTCAGACCCCTTATGCGTTCAACTTCAATTCCGCGGTCATGAAGTCGACGAAGATTCTTACTTTTGGCATCGTATGTCGGCTCGAGAGCCAGGGCGTGAAACATGATTTGGCGCCGATCAACATCCTCGCGCTCCAGACCGCCACACTAAACGGGATCGCGCCGAACGCTGTCGAAAAGGTGCTGGCGGCTTTTGAGCACATGAAAGCTCGCCACCCCAGAAACAAGCCCAACATCCAAATAGAGGGCCAGAAATATTAACCGAAATAGCCAATCAAAACATAATAATGACGAAAATTCACAATTCATCCAAAAATCTGAATTGATGATAACCTAATTTCCTGATCTATAAGCCGCCCATCTCTCGGATTATAAAAAATAGTGCCGCATCCTATTGCGCACAACTTGGCGACTTCCGAGAAGATTGGGAGACAGAACCTTGGATTCATTGTCGATTAATGCGCAGATAGGCGCAAACGTAAAATCTGCACGTGAGAATGCGAACCTCAGCGTGGACGTCCTTGCAGCCAAGATTGGCTCCAGCACCGATCAAGTTGCACGTATTGAGGCAGGCACCCACCGCGCAAGCGCCGAAATGCTTTGGCAAATGGCACGGGAAATGAAGGTGTCTGCATCCATCTTTTTCACCGGGTTCGACCAAAACACAAAATCGTAACGCCGGTACTGGACAGGACTCGCTTTTATATACAGCCTCCCTGTGACGACAGCTTTCGCAGCCTATCGTCTGCGACTGTCGCCTCACAGGGGGGAAGACATGACGCCCGAACTGGATTTTGAAAATGGTTGTCGAGAACTATCGGCGCCTCAGATTGAAAACCAATTAGAAGACGCCCGCGAGGCTCTAGAAGAAAAGCTTCTTCAACATAGCCCGACCTCCCACCGAGAAGCCGCTTTGCTCCTCGATCTGGCCCTCACAAATATTGAGATCGGTGGAAGATGCGACGGACTGGATATCGAGGCTGTGCGGGCGGTTCGCGTCTATCTGGCGCAAGAAACAAGCTAAAGAATGCAGCCCTCCAAAGGCTCTAAGGAAGGCCGATCACCTCGTCTCAGAGGCCGTCGATCTTCACCTAGTTCTCGCCGGCCAACCAGATCGGTCACTTGCGTCCAGCTGCGGCTCCTCTCTCTGCGCGGCACACCCGAGCGGTTGATGCAATTTGATCCTCACCGTCAAACACACGGCCCGCAATGGCCGTCGCATGTTCCAGCATGAGAACTCGAGTTTCTGCTCGAGCTGCAGAGAGGTCATCGGCCTCCAAAAACTCCATATGCGGAACATCAGAGCAAGATAGATCGATTAAGCAAAAATAGGGCACAGCGGTCTCCTTGGCCGTTCAGGCGGGAGTGTGCGGCGTGCGATACCGATCTCTTCCAGTCACAGACGCCCGAAATAATTCGGCCTGTAATATTCAAAGCCTACACCGGCGGGCACGGCCAAGCCTAATTTCGCAATCTTATGGGAGGAACTGCCCGCGCCGAAGAGGCTTAAGCTGCTGGCCGATTTCGAGGATGCTGATGAACCACAACGCTTCTCACCTTGCCTGCTTCACCATGCTGGCGCTTGTTGGGGCCTGCGCCGTCAAACCAGATCAGCCGCGGCAGTCCATTGCTGAAACAGCGGCATGCATGAATTACCGCGCCATGATGGTCGCCCCGATGCCGCCATCTGAAATTCAACGCTTGAAGGCCGCGTGCGAGCAATCGAGGCTTGACCCTCAAACGAAGAAAGCGCCGCTCCAGGAAGAGAGCGCCCCTAGATCACAGCTGAGCCCGTAGCTTGACGTCTTGTAATCCGAACTCGCGTCCCTATCTAGAATACGAGCTTCGGCTCATTAGGCCCGTCTGAGTCCCAATGTGGCAGACGGGTTTTCTTATGCCTGTCAGCCAGGCCCGGGCGGCAAATCATTCAGCGGCATGACGATGCCCGCCGTTTTGCTCGCCGCGGCAGGATCGTGATGCAGACGCAAGGCGTCCCTCCCTCCCGTCCGTCTGCGACCCGTTGAGTATGTCACCGCGCAACCGTTCAGCCCTTGATGGCGCCGACAGGCCGCCCAACTCCCGTGCCCCACATTCGCAGGACCTGACGGCGCAGATTCCCGCAATGAGCGTTATCCAGGGACTGACCCTCGCATAAGCAGCATCCCTGATGGCAGAAGCCCCCGAAACGCCTGGTCCTGAAGGACTGACATGGTCCTCCGACGAACAACCGGGCCTGTCCCGGCGCAGATGCGGTCGAGGTTTTTGCTATCGCGACAGCCAGGGACGCCTCATCAGGGACAAGGGCGTCCTGCACCGTATCCGCGCCCTGGCGATCCCTCCCGCATGGGAGGAAGTGTGGATATGCGCCTGCTCTTCCGGCCATCTTCAGGCGACAGGGCGGGATACACGCGGGCGCAAGCAATACAGCTACCATCCCCAATGGACGGCCGAGGCGGCAAGGGTGAAATTTGCGCGCATGTCGGCCTTTGCCCTGCGCCTGCCGCGTCTGCACCAACGGGTGGAAAAAGCGCTGGCCCTGCGAGGCCCTCACAAGGACCGGGTTCTTGCTACAGTCGTCCGCCTTCTGGAAATAACCCAGATCAGAATAGGCAACGCCGCCTATGCCCGCCAGAATCGCACCTTTGGTCTGACCACGCTTCGCAAGCGACACCTTGAAGTCGATGGCTCGACCCTGGCTTTCCATTTCCGGGGCAAAAGCGGCAAGGAGCATCGTGTGAGGATCAACAATCCCCGCCTTGCGCGCGTTCTCCGCGGGCTGGAAGGCCTGCCGGGCCAGCATCTTTTCAAATACCGCGATGCCGAGGGCCAGTTATGCGATGTCACTTCGGATGATGTGAATGCGTTTATCCGACAGGCCATGGGCGAAGATTACTCCGCCAAAGACTTCCGGACCTGGGCCGCTACCGTGTCTGCGGCGCGCGCGTTTTGTGAAATGACTCCGCCTTCCTCGCAAGCCGAGGCCCGGCGCAACGTGTCAGCCTGTATGAAAACAATCTCCGGCCTCTTGGGCAATACGCCTGCGGTTTGCCGGGCCTCCTATATCCATCCAGGCGTGATCGACCTTTATCAAGCAGGAACAATCGCGGGTCTGTTGCCGGATCCGAAGGCGGTCTCTTTTGGGGCGAAGCTGGCGAAACTCCTTCATGCGATCCCCGCGCCGCCAGTAACGCCCCAGACCTCGCCTGTCACAAAGCTGGCTTCCTGAGACGCCAGCAGGACATAGACCGGCGCGATCTCAACGGGCTGGCCCGGACGACCGAAGGCGCTGTGAGCCCCGAATTGCGCGACCTTTTCCTGCGGCTGCCCGCCGCTGGGCTGCAAGACCGTCCAGAAGGGGCCTGGCGCCACGGCGTTCACCCGCACGCCCTTCTCGATCAGCTGCTTGGCCAGAGCCTTGGTGTAAGTGACTACTCCCCCCTTGGTTGTGGCGTAATCCAGCAGGATGTCCGACGGCTCATAGGCCTGTATCGAAGCCGTGGTGATGATCGCCGCGCCCGGTGGAAGATGCGGCGCCGCAGCCTGACACAGCCAGTGCAAGGCATAGAGATTGGTCTTCAGCGTAGCGTCGAAATCCTCGGTCGTGACCTCGGCCACGTCTTCCCGGAATTGCTGACGCCCCGCATTGACCACGAGAATGTCGAGCCCGCCGAAAGCCTCAACGGCGCGGTCGACCATGAAGGTGTTCCACGCCTCGTCACGCACATCGCCCGGGAGCGCCAGCGCCCTGACGCCTTCGGCTTCAATCAGAGCGATGACCTCACTGGCGTCCCGGGCCTCTGATGGAAGGTAGGCGATAGCGACATCCGCTCCTTCGCGCGCGAAGGCGATAGCGACCGCACGACCGATGCCGGAGTCAGCCCCAGTGATGAGAGCGCGGCGACCCTTGAGACGCCCGTGTCCACGGTAGGTGTCTTCCCCGTGGTCAGGGCGGGGCCTCATCTCCACAGCCAGACCCGGCGCAGACTGAGGCTGGCGTGGAAATGGCGGTCGCGGATATTGGTTTCGAGGGTCCTGCATGATGAGGCGATCGGACATGTCGAAGCTCTCCCGAGGGCTAAGGGGACCTTCTTCCAAGCCGTCCGAATGCAAGATGTTCCCCCTGGACGGTTTTGCAGAGTCGTCCGCCCTGGGCGTCGTCGCAAGCGGCGCCTGCAACGCCAACGAACGGCCCCGGGTCAGGCTAATGGATGCATTGAGGACAGCTTAAGCGTTTGGAACCCTTGAAGTCTCCACCGCTTAGACTCTCTTTACAGGGAGGAAAAAGACATGGCCGAAGCTGTTCGGAAACCACCTCGTTTCTCGCTCCCGGGAGGCGTTCATGCGTTTTTATGAAGTTCTCGTCGGCAGCGACAGCGGTCCCCAGCGACGCCTGAAAGTCGCCTCGCCCACCGATGTTCAGGCCGCCGACGCGGCCGCACCGCTGATGCGGCCCCACGAAACCATCCTGTCGATCCGCGAAGTCTCTGACGACGGCCTACAGAAGGCCGATGCACCTCCGCCCAAAACCCAGGCGGAGGAACTTGCTCCCGGCACGCCCGGAATGGCGGCCAGATCCAGACCAAGGAGTCACCCATGATATCGAAGAAAACCGCCCTTATCATCACAGCAGTCGCCATCGCCGTCGCGGCCTGCAACCAGCAGAAGGGCTCAAAGGCCGTCGACAAGGTCGAAGACACCGTTTCAAAACCGGTTGGCCAAACCTCGGCTGCGGTCATGGGCGCCAATATGGTGAGCGCCTATGTTCCTAATGCTGCGCGCGGCGACCTCTACGAGATTCAGGCGGCCGAAATCGCGCTTGAGCGCTCAAAGAATCCCCAGGTCAAGCAACTGGCGGAAATGATCAGGACCGATCACAGCGATGCCTTGTCGAGGTTAAAAACCGCCGTGGGCAGCGACGCGCCCGATACGGCTGTTCCCTCAGAACTCGACGACCGCCGCAAGGGTCTCATCGACAACCTCCGCTCTGCCGCACCAGGCGATTTCGACAAGGTCTATGCCGATCAACAGGTCGCAGCACATGAAGAAGCCATCACCCTCCACCGGGGCTTTGGCGACAACAAGGACGCGTCCGCCCTTGCGGGACATGCCCGCACCGTTCTGCCCAAAATCGAAGCGCACCTGCAAAGTGCGCGTCAACTGCAGGGCGAACTGGGCTGACATCGGCCTAGAGCGGCTCAGACGGAAAAGGGAGCGGCCACGTCGCTCCCTTTTTCATGTCGGGCCCACACGGGGCGGCATCGCCTCTGCGGGTCGATCAAGCGCAACATGAGGGCGGTTCAAGTCGCCAGGCGCATCCAACAAAAAGCAGGGATGATCTGGCCGTCGCCTTTGCCCCGCTTCACGCTATCACCGCTGAATTGGCAGCACTGGCGTCAGACGCTCCATGCCTCCACGATTTCTTCCATGCCCGCCGTTTCGATTTGATGGCTATAGCGGTCGCGATACAACTCCATCAGATTGTCGTGCATCTGATCGAAGGTGCTGGCTAGGGCGTCGGTCGCCATGACGATCCGGTACCCGCGGTCTGCGGCCCCCAGGACAGTGGCCAGCACGCAGACATCCGTTTCAGCACCGGTCACGATCAGGGTATCTACGCTGGCCCGTAACAGGGCGCCGTCCAGATCCGTGCCGATCCACGGCGAATACACATGTTTGTCGAGGACGCGGCCTGGCGGAACGAACCGCTGCAACGGTTCCGCCAAATCCACCATCCTGTCATCCAAGCGGTCCAACGTCATCGAAGACCAAGTTTCCCAATATTTCCGCCACGCGCCCCGGCTCTGTTCCGGATTGCCGGGCGGCACGAAGCGGGTGAAGCAGACCCGTTCCGCTCGAAATTCGCACAGGCGCACGATAACGGGCAGGACACGCCCGGCCCATGCAGAATGCCACGGCGTATCCTCAACAAACATCCTTTGCATATCGACACAGAGATGTACCGCGTTTGCCGGTATGGCTGACTGTAGTCCTGCGGCCATGGTTGACCTGTTCCGTCGTTCTTCAGGCGAGGCTTGAACGCCTCAGTAAGGAACCGGTCAGTTCGGCGCCTGTTCCGCCTTTCTTGCCGACACCTGTTGCTTTCCGCCCTTCGCCAACAGCAGCAGACAGGCGGCATAGAGCAGCGCACCGCTTATCCAGGGCCACCCGCTCCACGTTTTTGCGGTCGCGGCATAGAGGGCGGTGAAGCCCAATGGCCCGACGATCGAAGTCAGGTTGGTCAAACTGGTCAATCGCCCCTGCAGCACCCCCTGCCCGCCGGCTTGGACGCGATTGGAGAGCATGGATTGGAGGGCCGGCATGGCGGCTCCCCCTGCGGCCAACAGCGTGATGACGGGAAGGACCATCCAGGTCTGCGTCGCCAAGGCCATGAGCACAAAGCCCGCGCCATCCGCCATCATGCCGAACACAAGCGTCCTCTGCTCCCCAAACCGACGCGTAAGAGGCCCGGTGGCTAAGGCCTGAAAAAGCGTATGCGCAACGCCAAACACCGCCAGCGACACGCCCACGCCAAGCGTGTTCCAGTGGAAACGGCTTTCACCGTGAAGCACCCATAAGGCGCCCGGGATCTGCCCAATCAACTGGATGAGGAAGAAGACGAGGAGCAGGGCAGCCGATTTGCGCAACGCCTCTTCAGGGCGAAACCCGACGCGGATTTGAAAGGCGGCCCGCAGCGGCGAATGCGCCTGCGGACGCTTCACCTTCTGCAAGACGGCGTATGCCAGCAGGAAGCCCAGAGCATTCAGGATCGCGGCGCCCCAGAAAGGCGCATGAACGCCCAATCCCCCCAGTAGGCCTCCCAGCATCGGGCCGCCGATCATGCCCGCGCCGTAACAGGCCCCCATATACCCGAACCATTTGGCCCGGCGATCTGGCTGCGTGACATCGGCGATGGTCGAAGCCGCCACCGCGCCTGTCGCGCCCGTGACGCCCGCAATCATCCGGCCAGCATACAGAACCCACAAGATTGGCGCCGCCGCCATCACCGCATAATCGACTGCGGCCCCGGCAAGCGAGAACAACAGAATCCTGCGCCTGCCGTACACATCCGAAAGTCGTCCCAGCACGGGCGCGCAGAACACCTGCATCAAGGCGTAAAGGGACAACAGCGCCCCAAGATGGGCGACGAAGTTCCTGTCCGACGCCAACTCTCGCAGGAGCGCGGGCAGCACCGGCATGATGAGGCCCATTCCCATGGCGTCCAATGCAACCACGACAAGGGCGACGACAGCGGATCTGTTCATGATCGCAGGTCTCGCAACAGCAATTATTTATCATCGATAAGTTGATGGACTTGAACTTTATCGCTGATAAATTGTCAAGCGAATGAAGGAGACCCCGTCATGACCAAGCTGGACAGACACATGGTGATTGAAGCGGCTTTGGAGCTATTGGACGAGGTCGGCATGGACGGCCTGAGCACGCGCAAGCTGGCCGATCGCCTCAAGGTGCAGCAACCCGCGCTCTATTGGCATTTTCCCAGTAAGCGCGCCCTTCTCGACGCCCTGTCCGAAGCCATACTGTTGCAGAGGCATGATCGATCCATGCCGTATCCGGATGAGGACTGGCGCTCCTTCCTCAAGGCGAATGCTCACAGCTTCCGCAAGGCGCTGCTGGCCTATCGTGACGGCGCCCGTCTGCACGCCGGCACTCGTCCGCGGGGCGCGCATTCAGAGGCCGCGGAAGCACAGATCAGGATGTTGTCTTCTGCCGGCTTCAGCCCCGGGCGCGCAGTCTGGGCCCTGGCCGCGATCAGCCACTATGTCGTCGGCTCCGCGCTGGAACAGCAGTCAACGCAAAATGGGCCCGCCACGCCGCCCGCCATACCTGCATATCCGGTATCGGACCTCCTACAGACCGCGATCCAGGATCTTGAAGGTCAGGATCCAGCCCTCGCCTTCGACTTCGGTCTGGAATGCCTCATCTGCGGCCTGGCGGCGAAGGTTTAGCCAGGCCCCGCTGTTCGGGGCGAACAGATCGGCTCGCCGTGCATTTCCTTGGGACGAGGAGAATGAACATGGCCGCTCGCCCCACATGGCAAGGACACCTGAAGCTGTCGCTGGTCACCTGTCCGGTGGCGCTCTACACCGCGACGTCCAGCGCCGCCGACGTGCGCTTTCACCTGATCAATCCCGACACGCACAACCGTATCCGCATGGTGCCGACCGATCCGGACACGGGCCCGGTCGAGCGCAGCGATCTGGTGCGCGGCTATGAGGTGTCCAAGGATGAATACGTCCTGTTCGACGACGCCGATTTCGACAAGGTGCGGCTGGACAGCACCAAGACCATTTCCATCGACAAATTCGTGGACGAGGCCGACATCGACCGCCTTTACTGGGATGATCCCTTCTTCGTCGTCCCGGAAAAGGGCGCGGGCGTCGAGGCTTTCGCCGTCATCCGCGACGCCATGCAGAAACAGGGGAAGGTGGCGCTGGGCCAGCTGGTCCTGCGCGGCAAGGAACGCCAGCTGTCGCTGGAGGTGCGCGGCAAGGGCCTGCTGGCCTACACTCTGCGCGCCCATGACGAGGTGCGCGACGCCGATGACTATTTCGACGACATCCCCAAGGTGAAGGCTGACGCCGACATGGTCGAGATCGCCGCCCGCATCATCGCCCAGAAGGAAGCCGACTTCGACCCGACCGCCTTCAAGGATCGCTATGACGACGCCCTGCGCGAGATGATCAAGGCCAAGACCAAGGGCGGCAAGGGCCTGGTCGACGTGGCCGAGCCGGACGACACCAACGTCATCGATCTGATGGCGGCGCTGAAGAACAGCCTGAAGGGCTCTAGCGGCAGCGCTGGCAAACCGACGGCGAAGAAGAAGGCGGCCTCAAAGCCGTCAGCGCGCAAGAAGACCGCCTGAGCGTCAGTCCACGCCCATCTTGCGCAGGGCGGGCCTCAGGCTGACGGCGGCGGCGCGGAAATCCGCCCAGGCGTCGGGCCGCTCAAGCAGTTTGGGCCAGACCCACAGGTTGAACCCGGCAGGGTTCAGCCCCGGCTTCACCTGATCCCATGACAGGGGAAAGGCGATCCCCGCCCCGGCACGCGCACGCGGCGACCAGGGCGCCACGGCGGTCGCCATCCGGCCGTTGCGCAGATAGTCGATGAAGATTTTTCCGCCCCTCGCCTTCTTGGCCAGGGTCGTGGTGAAACGGTCCGGCGCCTCGTCCCTGATCGCCTCGGACACCGCCTTGGCGAAGGCCTTGTTCTGGTCCCAGGTCACACGCGAACGACCGTCGGCGCGGATGGGCACGACCACATGAAGCCCCTTGCCGCCTGTCGTCTTGACGAAGGGGTTGAGCCCCAGCGCCTCCAGCCTGGCCTTCACCACATGGGACGCGGCGATCACATCGTCGAACCCCAGCCCCACGTCGGGGTCCAGATCGAAGGTGATCTGGTCAGGCGTCTCCGGATCCCCAGGCTTGCAGCCCCAGGGATGCAGCTCCAGCCCGCCGGATTGGGCGACGGCGGCCAAACCGCCGACATCGACGACGGCGACATAGGGGGTGCGCGCCTTGACGTCGATCAGCTTGAGCCGCGGGTTCGACCCGGCCATGGCGTGGCGCTGGAAAAAGGTCTCGCCCTCTATGCCGTCCGGGGCGCGGATGATGGAGACGGGCCGGTCCGCCACATGGGCCAGAAGCCGCTCAGCCGCCGCTTCGTAATAGCGCGCCAGATCGGCCTTGGTGATCGGCGGCCGCCCGTCGGCGCCCGGCCACAACACCTTGTCGGGGCTGGAGATGGCGACGCCCGCCACCGTGACCTTACCGCTCTTTCGCAGCGTCTGCGACGCAACAGGCGCCTGCGGCGCGTTCGTGACGTCCTTAGCGGTCTTGTCGTCGCGCAGTCCCTTGAACGCCGCCTGTCGCAGCGCGCCGGACTCGGTGTAACCGCCGTGTTCGATCTCGGCGACCAACCGAGGCGCCACCCAGTGAATGTCCTTGCCGCCCTTGGGCGCGCCCGCGCCGGCGAAGGGGCTCCTGTCCGTCGCCTCGGACTTCAATGCAGGCATGAGCAGCCGCGTCGCCGTCTCGCCGAAGCCCGTCCCGACGCGCCCGAGGTATTTCAGCCCGCCCTTCTCGCGCACCCCGACCAGCAGGGAGCGAAACCGGCGACCTTCCCCCGACGACCAGCCGCCGATGACGACTTCGTCGCGGCCACGGCATTTGGATTTCACCCAGCTTGACGACCGACCCGCGTGATAGGGCGCGTCCAGCGTCTTGGAAATGACGCCTTCCAGATGCATCCGGCAGGCGCTCTCCAGCACCGCCTGCCCCGTCGAGGCGAAATGCTCGACGTAGCGAAGACGACCGCCCGCCACGGCATTGACCCGGTCGACGTAGGCCTGCAGCCGGGCCTTGCGATGCGACAGCGGCAAGGGGCGCAGATCCTCCGCCCCCTCGAACAACAGATCGAAGGCGAAGAAGACCAAACGTCCCGTATCTTCGTCTGATATCGCCGCCTGAAGAGCGCTGAAATCCGGCATATGTTCGTCGTCGAGGGCGCACAGTTCGCCATCGATGACCGCATCGGGCCAGCCCGCCGCATCCTCAGCCAGTTCGGGAAACCGATCCGTCCAGTCTAGACCCTTGCGGGTCCGCAGCACCGCCCGGCCGCCGCCGACCCCGATCTGCAACCGATAGCCGTCGAACTTGATCTCATGCGCCCAACCCGCCGCCGAGGGCGGATGATCGACCGCCTTGCACAGCTGGATCGGAACGAAGGCGGGCGGCCGCCCGGCTCTGGACGCCACCTTGGACGCCCTGGGCTTCGGCGGCGCCTTGCGACGGCTCGGACGGGAAGAGGTCCATTGCGCGTCGCCCTCGGCGATCTGGGCCAGCGAGCGGCCGGTCGTCACCGAGGCGTCGACCTGCGCCAGGGCGTCGCCTTCACCAGGAACGGCGTGCTCATCCTTCTCTTTCAACAGCAGCCAGTTGTTGCGTTTGGAAGGTTTGCCCCGGTCGGCCTTCAGCCGGATCAGCGCCCATTTGCCTTTCAGCCGGTCGCCATGGAGGATCATCTTGATCTGGCCGCGCGCCCAGGCCGCCTCAAGGTCCGGATCCTGCGGCTCCCAGGTTCCGACATCCCACAACTGCACCGTGCCCGCGCCGTAGTTGCCTGCCGGGATCGTCCCTTCGAAGCCGCCATAATCCAGCGGATGATCCTCTACCTCGACCGCCAGACGCTTGACCGCCGGATCGCGCGACGGCGCCTTGGTCACCGCCCATGACTTGAGCACACCGTCCGCCTCGATGCGGAAATCATAATGCAGCCTCGTCGCCGCATGACGTTGGATCACGAAGCGCAGCCCACCCTTGCTGCCCGTTCGCCGGGCGCCTTTGGGTTCTGGCGTCTGCTCAAAACGCCGCCTGGCCTGATAGGTCTTCAGTTCGCCGCGCATGAACGAATAATCCCCGCGACCGGAAACCGTTGCTTCGCGAACCCTTCCTTGCGCGAGATGTTCGCAAATAAGCCTTCTCCTTTCTCGCCTTGGTCATGCATCCCAGAGGACCGACAGCTCGAATAAGCAGGCAATGAATATCAATGGCGGTGAAGCCCTTACCGCCGTCTCGATCAGGCCGTCCTCAGACCGCCCTGCGCGCAGGCAAGATTGCGTGAATGGTTCAGCAAGTGCCGTAGGGTGTTTTCAGCACACGAATGGCCACTGCATCAGGAACCGCGCCTAAGGGCAAAATCCAACTTTCCGACAGACTTGGCAGCCGTTTGAGGGTCCTTGCCAAATCTCATCCTGCACCGGCCTCGGCTTAACCCATGTGAACGAGCGCTCGCAGCAAGCATGCCAAACTCACGAGCTGGAGGAACTTCCATGTCTCGTCTTTCCTCGTTCTCGCTTTGCCATGCCTTCGCTTCCAAAGCGGCCGTCAAGGTCGATGTCCAGGATCACCCAGTATTTCAGGCGCTGCCGCTCGAAGCTCGACAGCGCGTCCATGACGCTGGCCGACTGGAACTCGCCAGAAGCTTCGGCCCTGCGCTCTCGGACGACGAACTGCATTTCGTCCTGAGGGGAGCAGTGGGCCTGTTCCCCAAGGACGATGGCATATGCGTTTCGCTGGCACCCGCAGGTGCGGTTCAAGGGTGGGACCGCGCCTTATGGCCTGCCTCGCCCTGCTCGCTGGCGATCCCCTTGATGGAAACGCTCCTGTTCAGCACGCCAGCAGTCTCGATTGTTGATACGCTCGGGCGCTGTCGATTGACCCGGCTGGTCGTGCTGCAGGCGCAGCAGCGTTTACGCGCGCTGGAGGCCGAGGTCTGTTGCAACGTCTCGCACGCGGTTGTGGATCGATTAGCCAAATGGATTCTTCGGCTGCACGAAGGCTCCCGCGGCATCCCCTTACGCATCACGCAAACTCAGTCTGGCCAGATGCTGGGCGTCCAGCGCACCAGCATCTATTCCGCGGCGGCCCAGCTCCAAACTTTGGGTCTGGTTCGTTTCGGTAGGGGACGGCTGCTCATTCTGGATTTAGAAGGTCTTCGGGCGACCTCTTGCTGCATCTCCCGTCCGCTGAGAGCCTCTACGGCGGGCCAGACGTGCGCGTCCGTCTGACGAGGACTTGTTCCTTCAGTCGCCAAAGCCGCTCGTCAAACCAACGGCGTAAGGGAACGAGGAATTCATGTTCACGAACCAGAATTACGCGGACGCTGGACGTTAGCAAGTATCCGCAAGCGGCTACGGCTCCGACCAGCCCAGCACGCGTAAGGTCGGATCAGGTTTGTCCGTGAGCGAAAAGACCAGACTGGCCTTCTTCTCTCCCCGCCCCGGGACATAGTCGAGTGAGACGA
The DNA here is from genome assembly GCF_039673845.1 of Brevundimonas diminuta. Classification (GTDB taxonomy): domain Bacteria; phylum Pseudomonadota; class Alphaproteobacteria; order Caulobacterales; family Caulobacteraceae; genus Brevundimonas; species Brevundimonas diminuta_E. Next base: position 69,667 of record NZ_JBDJMK010000008.1, read on the forward strand.
TGGAACGTTCGCTGCCTGCCCTGCCCTCGATTTCTACGGCCGCGGCGGCCAGCTCGCCCTCATTGGTGACCACAACATCCACCACCCATCCGCCGGAGGAAGGTCGGACCACTTCATTTCTGATCGTCAGCGCCGCTGGCGACGGAACCGAAAACGCCGCTTGAGCCAAAACGGTCGCGGCTCCGAGAGTAAGGAGAAATCCAGCCAAGGCGCAGACGCACTGGAGGCGCGACACGCCCTTCTTCTCTGCTTTCTGTTTTTCGCTGCCTGTCATGACTACACCAGCAGTCGTGCAGCTGCGGCCCCGATCGCCGCCGGAAAAGCGAGGATCACGACATTGGTCAGGAGTGCTTGGAGCCCGTGGCCGTCCGTTCCGCCAAATACCCACAGCATGGCGAAGCTGGCCAGAAGGCTCAGGGCATAGCCCGGCAAGGTGAAGTCGAAGAAAGCCTGGGCTGACGTTTCTGCTTTTTCCTGTCCGGCGAAGCCGGCGTGGAAAACGATCAGGTGCAGCAAGATCACTGATAGCACGAGGATGCCCATCGCGCCCAGCGGTGTAGTCATATAAGCGATCAGCCGCATCTCTTCGGTCGGAGCCAGGTTCATCGCAAAGTAGAGGGCTCCAGCAAGCATGAGGAACAGTTCGCCTGGATAGGAAGCTTCATCCTCATCGCCTCCCTCGGGATCACTCGAAAGTTGGCGTCGCGCCGCCAAGGCGCCGAGCGCGGCGGGCGTCGCCTGTAGGGACAACTGCCCCACAGCCGACGTCAGAGAACTCAGATCGAGCGCATTAAACACCAGCAGAAACGCTGCGGCGGTGACGAACCCCACAGCCAGAGCCACAAGTGTGTCTAACGTATTGTTGAGCAGGCCCCGGCGAGCCGAAAATCCGGCGTAATGCGCTAGCCCGAACAGCACTGGGAGCGCCGACAGCAGAAAGACGAAACGTCGCTCTGGTTCAGCTGCGAAGCCTAGCACCCACATCTCCATTGTCATCAGCAGGGGCAGGCTGAAGAGCAGGGCGCCGCCGAAGGCTCGCCCAAGATCACGGATATAGCCGTTGTTTTCCGCCTCCACGGCGTCCAGCTTCGAAGTCATGTGCTGTGAAACACTTGTGGTACGCTTTAGGCTCCCGCAGCGGCCGTACTCCTCAGTTCAAGCGAATAGGGTGCAATGCTGCCCGACCTTCCAGGCTTGGCGCTGGCCGCGGGGGCTCAGCATGACCGATGCTCCGACAGACGCGCGGCACATAGGCGGCTAGCTAGATATGCTTCCCCGTATTCATGGGACGGCTCCAAAAACAATAGGCCGACAGATTGCCCCGCTACGCTGCTTCCGTCGGCCTCCTCTCACGGGCGCCCGCGCTCCCAGCTCTAACCGCAGAGCGGGTCCATATGGTCGGCGCCGCCTCGACTTCAGTATGCGCGACGCTTGGCCGTGATCGACGGGATGCGCTTCATCGTTCTCCACCCGTTCTAAACTCGTCCTTTTTGAGCGGGAAGTCTCTTAAGTCCCTCCAGGTCGGCAAGCACTCTGAATCGAAAATAGGTCTCGCCTGCCCTACTCAATTTCGATAAGCCCTCGCCTTACCCCCACGGCGACCGCCTCGATCCGCGTGCGCACCCCCAATTTGGACGCCGCCTTCTCGAGATAGCTATCAACCGTACGAGCCGACAAGCCGAGTATGACGCCGATATCGGTGGAGCTCTTGCCGCGACTGACCCAGGAGAGACATTCGCGCTCGCGCGGACTCAGTTCGGGCGCACCCGCGCAGACCGCCTGACTGTTCAGATTGGCGTTCATCCCTCCCTCCACAAGCTGCAGGATTCGTCGGTACACAAAGAGAACGGCGATTCTCTACGCCTAAGAGTTGCGGGCTGACCGCAACTTCCCAGCGGAACAGGCCTTCCTACTCATGTTGAATACGGATTGGCGACCACCTAGGATTGGAGCGTCGGGCGCCGCGAAACAGGCGCGGAGCTTGAGCCGGGGGCCCTTGGGGCAAGGCGGCGCTCCGTTGGCAGATAGCGGGCCTCGTTCCGCGAGGATTCCAACGCCCGACCCCCTCGCCTTGCGTCCGGATTCGGTTTGATTCATGCTTCGGCGTCGGCCGTGCGCCGACAGGGGCTTGGAATCCCCTTTGCGGACTCAGATTTGGAAAGCGCGATTGCTGCGTGAGCTGTCGTCGTACGTGACGCGGGCTTTGTCCTGCGCCCGGACGGTCACGGCTGACCAAGACCCACGGGATTCCGGGCCCGCCCTAGAGGCGGGAGATCGACGTGAGCGACGTCAAGGAATTGAAGGCGGATGCGCTGGAGGGCCTGAACGCTCTCTATCGCCAGTATGCGCGCTGGCTCGATGGCAGGCTGCGGGCGCACGTCGACCCGGACCAAGCCGCGGATGTGGTCCAGGAGACCTATCTTCGCGCCGCCCCCTATTCAGCGGGTCTCATCCGGCACCCCAGGGCCTTTCTTCTGCGGATCGCCATGAACGTGGTTCGGGACGAGAGCCGACGTCGCAAGAGGCGGGGAAGCTCCGAGCCTCTAGCGGACGCCGTCGATCCGGGCGAAGCGGCCGGCCAGATCGAAGCCCTGATGTTGAAACAGGCGGTCCTGACCATGCCGGTCCTTTACCGTGAGGTGTTCGTCCTGAGCCGTTTTGCCGGTATGAGCTATCCTGAGATCGCCGCTGCACGCGGGTTGAGCGTCAAGGCGGTGGAGTGGCGTATGTCTAAGGCGTTGCAGCACTGCGTAGAGCAACTGGACGGATAGCCGGGATGACGATCGATAAGGAACGGGACGTCCGACGGCAGGAAGCCGCATCATGGTTCGCCCGTCTCGGCCAGAAGCGCGTATCGACGACAGACGTCCACGACTTCTTCGAATGGCGGAAGGATCCGGCCAATGCACGCGCCTACGCACGCGTGGAAAAGGCTTGGGATACGAGCCGATCTCTCGCCGATGATCCCGAGATCGCCGGCTTGACCGCCGAAGCCCTCGGCCAGGCTCCGCCGAGGGCCCGGGCTCGCCATTTGGTGTCGCGCCTTTGGAAGCCGATAGCAGCGAGCGCCATGGCGCTCGCTGCTATCGGCCTGGTCTCTCTCTGGGCGCTGAATCGACCGCAAAGCTACGCTACAGGCGTCGGCGAGCAGCGGACCCTGCGCCTGACGGACGGTTCCCAGGTCATCCTCGACACGGCCAGCCGGATTGCTGTGCGTCTGGACTCAGATCGCAGATCAGTGACCCTGGTCACCGGCCAGGCCTTTTTCGACGTGGAGGGCGATCCGTCACGTCCCTTCGTGGTCACCGCCGGCGACACCACCGTCACCGCTGTCGGCACCCGTTTCGACGTTCGCCGCCTCGGCCAGGGCGCAAAGATCACCTTGATCGAGGGCCGTGTCGACGTAGGAACCAACAGTACGCCCAAGCCCGCCTGGTCACTGACGCCGGGACAGCAGGTCGTAACCGTCCGACGTAGCCCACAGGTCCGGTCGGTTGACGCCGCCCGCGAAACAAGCTGGACCTCGGGCCGGCTGATCTTCGCCGCGACGCCGATCCGCGAGGCTGTCGCCGAGGTCAGCCGGTACAGCAACCACAAGATCGAGCTGAAGGACATCAGCATCGGAAGGATTCCGGTCAGCGGCGCCTTCGACACGGGCGATACCGACGCCTTCATCGCCGCCCTTTCCGACCTCTACGGCGTCACGGCTTCCAAGAGGTCCGACGGCGTCATCGTTCTCGAAGGTCCGAAGACATGAAGAAAATAATCTTCAGGCCGAGTTAGGGGACCCGCGCCTTCCCGGCGTCTCTGTCCGTCCCGCACGTCGCGGGAGGAGCAAACGGGGAAGACCATGCGTTTCGGTTTGGGGACGACGACAGCACTATCAACCGCCCTTCTAGTCTGCGCAGCGCCGGCATGGGGCCAGCCTGCGGACGCCGTGAGACGCTACGACGCCCCCGCCGGGCCGCTCGGCCGGGCCCTGAGCGTCTTCATCGAGCAGAGCCGCCTCCAGATCCTCTATCCCGCCGCCCTGGTGGACGGCCGTCTCTCGCCTGGCCTGCGGGGCGACTACACCGCCGAGGCCGGCCTAGTCGAGCTGCTGCGCGACAGCGGCCTGGCTTTCCGCAGAACCCGCCCGAACGTCTATGTTCTGTTCGACCCCAACGCTCGCGCCGAGTTCACCGAAAACGAACTGACGGCCGTGGACGACGTCGTCGTCACGGGCAGCCTGATCCGCGGCGTCGGCGACGGCCCCTCACCGGTGGTGAGCATCGATCGGGACAGGATGGACCGCGAGGGTCGCGCTACCGTGGCCCAGCTTCTCGCCGCCCTGCCCCAGAACTTCGGCGGGACCGCCAACGAGGCGGCCCTCAACAATGGCGGCGATCGTTCGGGCACTAACTCGACCTACGCCAACGGCGTCAATCTTCGCGGGCTCGGCAGCGACGCCACCCTCGTGCTGATCAATGGGCGTCGCATGGCGGGCACGGGCGCCAAGGGTGATTTCGCCGATGTCTCCTCTATTCCGACAGCCGCGATCAGTCGGGTCGACGTCCTTCTCGACGGCGCCTCCGCGCTCTATGGCGCCGACGCGGTGGGCGGCGTGGTCAATATCATCCTGCGGGACGACTACGATGGTGCGGAAAGCCGGATCCGTATCGGGAACACCAGCGACGGGGCCAGCGGAGAATACCAGTTCGGCCAGACCTTCGGCCGCCGCTGGAGCAGCGGCAACGCCTTGATCACTTATGAATACAATGATCGCGAGGCCCTCTCAGGGACCAAAAGACGGCTGGCGAGCGACTCCGACCTCCGATGGCGCGGCGGTTCCGATCGCCGCCAGTTCTACAGCAACCCGGGAAACATCGTCGCCTTCGATCCTTTGTCAGGCGGCTATGTTCCGGCCTGGGGCGTTCCGCCTGGACAGACGGGCGTCGGCCTCCAGCCCGGCGACTTCCTACCCGGACAGGTCAATCTCGAAAACCTGCGCGCCGGCATCAACGTCCTGCCGCGGCAGACCCGTCACAGCGGCTACGCCCTCTGGCGACAAAGTCTCGGCGACCGGCTCGAGATCACGGCCGACGCCCGGTACGGCAAGCGCAGCTACGAAACCCACTCCTTCCCTATCAGCACCATGCTGACGGTGACCGACGCCAATCCCTATTTCGCCTCGCCGACGGGCGCGCGCTCTCACAACATCGCCTATTCCTTCCAGGGCCAGATTGCTCCACCACGCATCTTCGGCGAGGTCGAGAGCCTGGGCGCCAGCGTGGGCGGAGCCTTCGATCTCTCTCCGGACTGGCGGATCGACGCCTATGTCGCATACGCTTCGGAAGAGAGCCGCACCGGGTCTTCGGGGGCGCTCCAGTCCACCCATCTACGCGAAGCGCTCGGAGCGATCCCCGATGATCCGGGCACGGCCTTCAGCCCCTCGCGCGACGGATACTTGAATCCCTTCGGCGATGGGGCGGTGAATACGCCGGCCGTGCTCGACTTCATCAGTTCGGGCTATACCCGCTCCTACAGCCGGACAGGCGTCGCGTCGGCTAATTTTCAGGTATCCGGCGTACTCCTGAAGCTTCCGGGCGGCCCGCTGCGGCTGGCGACGGGCCTTTCCATCCGCGAGGAGACCTTCAGGCGGCAGGCCACCGGCTTCAGCAGCGGCCTCGTCCCCACAATCGGCGCCGCGGTCAAGACGGACAGACAGGTTGCCTCAGCCTTCGGCGAGGTCCGCATCCCCGTTTTCGGCGTCGATAATCGCCGTCCTGGTTTCCAACGGCTAGAGCTCTCCCTAGCGGCCCGGTACGAGGACTATGCGGACGTCGGTCAGACGACCAGTCCCAAGATCGGGATCGTCTGGGATCCTGTCGATGCGCTGCGCCTCAAGGCCAACTACGGCCGCTCGTTCAGGGCTCCGGCTCTGCGCGAGGTCCACGACGCGCCAAGCGCCAGTCCCTCGATCCTGCCGCGAGGCTCGCAGCAGATCCTGTCCATGATTCTCTACGGCGGGAATCCGGATCTTCAACCTGAAGAGGCCAACACCTGGACTCTCGGCTTCGAGATCCGTCCCGACCGCCTTCCCGGACTACGCGTTGGCGTGAATGGTTTCAGGACAGACTTCCAGAACCGGATCGGCCAGCCGGCCCGCGAAAGCATCCTCACGGCTTTGAGCGATCCTTCCCTCGCCCCCTTCGTCAAAACGCTGGACCCTGCGAACAGCGAAGATCTCGCTGCGATCCAGGCCATCCTGGACCTGCCGACCACCGCACTGCGCGACCAGTTCCCCGCTTCCTCCTACGGAGCCATCGTGGACGCTCGCTACGTCAATACGACGAGCGTCCTCGTTCAGGGCGCCGACCTTAACATCGACTACGGCCTCTCCCGTGGAGCGAACGCCTTCGACTTCGGCCTCAACCTGACCTGGCTGGAACGATTCGACGCCAAGCCGACGCCGAACGCCCCGAGCGTCTCCCAACTCGACCGGCCCAATTTTCCCGTCGGCCTGCGCGGCCGTGGATCGGCATCCTGGTCGCGCGGCCCTTGGTCCCTCTCCCCCTCAGTCAACTTCGTCAATGCCTATCGCGACCTGACCGGCAAGCGCATCGGCTCTTGGACCACCGCCGACCTCGCGGTCCGCTTCACGCCCGAACGGGGCCTCCTCGCAGGCGCCGGTCTCACCTTCACCGTGCAGAACCTCTTCGATCGCGACCCGCCCTTCTACGACGCTCCGGAAGGCGTGGCCTACGACGCCGCCAACGCCAATGTGCTGGGGCGCTTCGTCTCCCTGCAACTAACGAAGGCCTGGTGATGCGACGCTCCCTTATCGCGCTCGCCTTGGCGACCACGGCGGCATGGCCGGTCACGGCCCAGACGCCCCGTCCCTTCTCGATCGACGACCTGCTCGCCCACGAGGACATCGGCGCGACCCGGATCAGCCCCGACGGCGCCTGGGTCTCGATCGAACATCAGCGCCCCTACGACCAGGCCGGATCCTATGATCTGTCCACCATGGTCAAAGCCATGCTGACCGACCTGGAGGTCCATCGCGTCGCACAGGACAGGGCGCCGATCCGCCTTGCCGCGCCCGGCCACGAGGCCGGCCACCTGTCGGGGCCCTTCTCGCCCGACGGCGCGCGCATGGCGGTGTTCAGGGTGACGGCCGCCGACCTGCAACTCGGCGTGCTCACCTTGGCGACCGGCGAAACGACATGGTTCCCCTTCACGCCGGAGATGTCCCAGTTCGGCCAGTCCGTCGCCTGGCGGTCATCCACCGAACTCGCCTTCATCGCCCGACCGCGTCACGATCCGCCCGTCGCCATGCGGGTCGGTTTCAAGGTTCAGAAACGCGTGGAGCAGCTCTGGCGCACGGCCGCCAGCGGCCATGGCTCGAGCGCGGTCTACATCCCGAGCGGCCAGGCCCGCCAGTCCCGGACCCGGGCCGAACCCTCCACCCTCGTCGTCCTGGACGTCCTCGCCGGTACTCAGCGCCTACTGGCCAGGGGGGAATGGTTCGATCTCAGGCTCTCGCCTGACGGCCGTCACGCTGCGCTTATGGAAGACGCGGAGGACCTTCAGCCCCGCTCGGATCGCCCCGTCCGGGTCGGAGACCCTATCCGCCGGAGACGGTTAAGCCTCGTAGAACTCGACAGCGGCGTCGTGCGGATCCCCCTGCCCGAGCAAGATTTGGCCATGTACCTCATGACCTGGTCCTCCGCTTCGGACGCCTTCCTCGTTTTTGGCCGCCCGCCTGGCGGCGATTTTGATGACGACGGTCAATTCTGGACAGTGTCCTCAAGCGGACGCGCCAGGCCGCTGGAACTCGGCCCGCTATCGCCCTGGATAGAGCGCACATGGGACGGCGTCGCCATCCCGCTAGCCAGTTGGAACGGTCGCCAGCCGATCGTGCAGGCTCGGACAGCCGCGGGCGCCCGGGTCTGGGCGAGCCCGGGTTCAGCCTCGCCCGACCTGGTTCCCGTCAGGGAGCCTTCGGAGCGGATCGTCGAGATCAACGGGCGCGCCGCCATACAGCGCACAGACGGGGTCCATGCTTTCACGCCGGATAGCCCCCTGCTGGCGCGCGGGCAGCTTCGCGACCAGGGGCAAGCCCAGGATATGGCCAATCCAGCGCGATGGAATCCCTCGCCTCGGGATATGGGCCGGCGCACTCTTGTCGATCACGGCTGCCTGTCACGTCTCTCAGGAACGCCCGCCTGCATGGCGCCCCTGGACTCCGAGGAGGCGATCCTCGCGGCCAGTCCGCACGCCGACTTTCTTGTCACCCGTCACATGAAGCGGGGTGCGAGCGAGCTCCGTCTCCGGTCCGCTGAAGGAATCCAGCCTCTTGTCGCTCTCAATGAGAGCTGGTCGGCGATCGACTGGGGACGCGTCGTGCCCGTACCTCACCCAGGTCTGACCGGCGAACCCCTGACAAGCTGGCTTCTCCTGCCGCCCGGCGCAGCCCCAGGAGTCCACCTGCCCGTTGTGGTCGAGGTCTATCCCGGGACAGCACCCCATTCTGCGCCGTCGACGCTCCTGCCCGGCGGAACCCGACTGCAGAACAATCCGGCCGTGATCGCGGGGGCGGGCTACGCCGTCCTCATCGTCAGCCTTCCGCTCGCGCCCGGAGAAAACAGGCCGGCTGCAAGGATCGCGGACCGCATACTGGTTGCAGTCGACGCCGCCGGCGACCTCGGACTCGTCGATCCCACGCGGATCGCCCTGATCGGTCACAGCTTCGGGGGTTACGGCGTTCTCAGCGCCGTGGCCCAGAGCGACCGTTTCAAGGCGGTCATCGCCTCCAATGGATATCCCGACCTCAGCCTGTCCCTGCAGCTTCCCCCCTTTTTCCGCGTGGCGCCAGAGGAAGGCGTTCCCGTCGGACAAATGGCGGGATGGGGTGAGACCGGACAGGCGTCGATCGGCGACTTCGCGGCGACGCCGGCAGCCTATGTCGAGGCCAGCCCCCTCTACCAGGCCGAAACCATTCGTACGCCGGCGCTGCTGATCGAATCCGATCTCGACAACCAACGTATGAGCACCCTCTTCAGCACCCTCTACCGTCGCAACCGGGAAGCAGGCCTCCTAACCTATTTCGGCGAGGGACACACTTACGCCAGCCCGGGCAATCTCCGGGACCTGCACGCCAGGATCCTCGACTGGCTGGTTCGATACCTCGGTCCTCCATCCGAATAACGGCAGCCCCGAAAACGTTGACGAGAAGAAAGCCAAGGGTCGCGGGGTTCGAGAACGGCCGAAATCAGAAGCCTGCCTTAGCAAATGGAGTAAAGTCCAAACCGTCGTCCCATTCGGAATTCTTATTGCGCGACCTCTATGGCGTTTCGGTTTTGATCCGCCGCCCGATCCGCTCATCCCAGTGTCGTGCCCAGACCTCCAGCACCGCAAGCAGAAGGGGGCGATTGCCCCCGGGAGCCCACATCAGGCGTTCCGGCGTCAGGTCCTGCTCAAGGGTGGCCCGCTCCAGAAGTTGCTGCTCCACAAGCCGCCCCTCCAGCAGAAAGGGCCGGAGAGAAGGCAGGCTCAACCGGACCACCTGGCCGTAGAAGGCGCTCAGATCCCCCTTGTCTCGACGCCGGATAATGAGGTCAGGAAGGCGGTCGGCGAAGGCCAGTCGCGCCAACCCACGATCCTGGACCTCTGCCAGCAAAAGATCCGACGGCACGCCAAGGACATGCTCCATGACGGGCTGGCCAAGCAGCGGATGGACGAGGTCCGCCGCTCGCGCGCGCAAGCAATCCCCATGGAAGAGTTGGCAGTTGATCAGACGCAGGATCTGGCCGCGCTTGGCGGGCGGAAGGTCGTCGCAATCCTCCAGCCAGGGGTGATGGCGTCCCCCAACTTCTGGACTGAGGGAGGACTGGAGCGCCAGCCTTGCGACCGTCCACACCGAATGTCGCGTCCACCGTCCGACCTCAGCCCAATAGCCGGGTTCGAACCCTCGCCATCCCCTGCGGCGGCGGCGGTCGACGACCACCCTGGGGTCTGGGGCCTGGAAAAAGACGGCGTCGCCGCCCTGCCCTGTCAGAAGTCCCGTCGCATCCGCCGCCTTTAGCCGATCCGCCATATCCCGGTCATAGGCTGTATCCACCCCATGCAGGGCCGGACGAAGCCCCCATCCCAGGGGGGCCAGCAATTCGGGCGTTATCGCCGCCACAGGCTTCCTCGCCGTCTCGAGCGAAAGCCGGTTCTTCCGGGCGTTGGCCTCGGCATAGGCCCGCTCGTCGCCCTCGGGCCAGTCCCCATAATAGTTTATGAAACGGGCGCGTCCTGCCCCGCCCGACGCGGCGAGACTGCTTGAGACGATGGCGGAATCCAGCCCGCCGGACATCTCCCCCACCAGCCGTTCATGGCGCCCGGCCTCAGCCGCCACCGCCGCGTCCACCACCGACCGCAGCGCCCTTGGCGTAGGATCTGAACGACGCTTCCGCCATATCTCGGCCGGGGTCCATACCGCCTCTCGGACAGCACGACGGGCCACCAGAGCCAACTCTCCCGGCGCAACCGCGGTCAGACCGCAAAGCGGCGGCTGATCGCTCACCAGCCCGGGCTGATCGATGATCTCTCCAAGTCGTTCCCAGTCGATCGCAAGGTTGTCCGGCATGAGGATATCCGCCTCGGGCGGCGGCTGGTCGGACGCCAGCCTCAGCCCTCCTCGGTTCCAGACCATGCAATCCAACGCCCCGGAGGGATCGCGCAGGACCGCCAATTCACCTGCATCCGTGTGCCAGACCAAAACATAGCGCCCCGATCCGCCGTCGACCGCCGCCCGCGCCAGTCCTTCGGGCGTACGACTGCCGCCGACTAAGGCGGACAAGGCTTGGCCATGGGGCCGGTACTCGCCGATCAGGACGCAGCGGTGATGGATTTGGCGCACGCGAGGCGCCCGCCCGGGGCCCACGAAGACCTCCAATCCATCAAGCGGCGACACAGATCGCCAGCCTGCCCGCTCGAGGCCGCGACGCCCGAAATCGAAGATCGACATGTCCGCCGGACCGATGCGGTCCCACTGGACGATCATATAGCCGCGATCCGCCGGTCTCATCGGCAGTAGATCGGCGTGTAGGAGGTTAGGCGTTCGACCTCGTCATTGAGACAGACGCCGTCCAACTGCACCCAACAGTGGGCCGTGAAGGGCCAGAGGCGGACGCCGAACACCCAGTCCGCCGCAAGGCCGCGTCGCTGAAGAAATCCCATCAAAAGGGCCGACCTGACAAGGCATTCGCCCTCAATCGGCAGCCAGGGCGTCATGCGCCAAAAGGCGCGGGCCGCCTCGGCGACACGGGCCGGACACCGGTCGCCTTCCGAGCCGCAAGCCAGCGCCAGATAGTCTTTTATTCCGCCCCGCCTGCGGGCCTTGCGCACCGCGAGCGCGGCCAGAATTCCGTCCCGCCACATCGGCAAAGTAGGTCGACGTCCCGCTGATTCATGAATGACGGAGATCGATGGCCTCTCAGGCAGGAGCTTCTCCGCTATGGCGGGCCCTCTTCCCAAAAGCCCCGCCGCAGCCAGTATTCCGGCGACGCGAGCATCCTCGACCTTCAGAGCGCCGCCCTCACCCGTCGCCACCGCGTCGGCCGCACCGGGAAGACAGAGATAGTCGTCCTTCTCAAGGTCGAGGAGGATCAAGGCATCGTCCACAGCAGCGGCGAAAACGCCGGCTCCAAGCACAGGGATCATGTCCAGCTCCCGGCGACCGTAAGGACGCCGCCCGACGGGCGACGTCCCCCGGCCGTTCAGCGGCTCGCGCCGCTCATTTCCCAGCGCTGGACCGGGATCAGCTCGAGTAGGCCATCCGGGCAATCCGCGCGCGTTTCCCGTCCGGCGGCGCCGAGACGAACCACATCGGCGCGCGCGCCGATATCGTCGTAATGAAAGACCGGATTGAGCTCTTCCTTCTGGGAGCCGGTATCGGCGCGGGTATGGACGGCGGCCGATCCAAGGCGGATCAGGCCTGACAGGGTCTTCAACATGACATTACCTCCTGCAGCCGGAGCCCAACGCCCCGACCCCAAGAAGGAGCGCCCAGCTTTGCCTATTTGACAGCTATATTTGATCTATACTTTCGAATGACCGTCGGATGGCGGCGGATATGCTGGCGATCGCCTCCATCCGGCCTTCGTGATACACGACGATCGCCTCTCTCAATCCGGCCGCTTCCTCATTCTTCGACAGCTCCTCGAGACGCTCGACCTCGTCGACCGTCACCGGAGCAATCTTCGCCTCAACCACGCGAACTGGACGAAGACAGGCCGCGGCCAGGCGCTGAGCGCGCATTAGCACCCTGTTTCCCGACCGCCCTGCAGCACCGGCGAAGACCCGCTCTATGCGGTCGACGAGCGGTCCTTCCTCCCGATCCCAGGCCTGCTTGCCCGCCGCCGCAGGCGCGTCGATCGCCCAAAGAACAAGGCGGCGGTGATAATCATAGAGTTCGACGATATCGCTCGCCGCCAGTCCCGGCGCGAAATAGCCCCGTCCGGGCCAGTGGTCGATCACCCCCTCCCCAGCCAGCCGCGCCAGGGCTTCACGGACCGGCGTCGGGCTCAGGCCGAGCTCGCGGGCGAGGGTCGTGACCACCAGAGGCATGCCTGCGCCGAAACGCCCCTCCCCGACAAAACCAGCAAGGGCCGACAGGGCCATATGATAGGGATCATGCAGTCTCATCTCCCGCTCTCCCGTCCTGCCCAAGACATGAGAGAGGACGCCGCTAATAACCGCAGGTTATTTTCGACCATCCGCAAGTTTCTTGGGCCCGTTTATTTCCAGACTTTCATTTGAGTCGGCGCTGGCCCATTTTTTCAACCTGCAGGGGTGCGGGATTGCGATCCGAACGCCTCGTCAGCGGGGAGGATGCCGGTCGATGGGCCCGGAAAAACGCCAGTCCCAAAGCGCCACGCTTTCAGCGGCGCTCCGTCTGATCCGCATGCACCGCCGGATGCGCACCATAGACGTGGCGGACGCCATGGGAATGCGACTGAGGACCTATGAAATGTTCGAGGCCGGCAAGGGAAAGGTGCATCACGAACGCATCCATCGTTTCGCCCACGTCACGGATTCCGACCCCTACGCCATCTTCTGCGCCATGGCTTTCGGTTCGCCGGAGTTCGCCCTGCGAGCGGCCGACAATAAGCTGGTGGAGATACTGGTGGTCGCCATGCACGCTCTGGACGACGACATGGCCGATGGGATCGCCGAACTGGACGGACGGACCATCATCAATGCGGTGACCCGCGCCTTCCGTGAACTGGCGATGCAGGCGGTCCGTCGCGACGAAGCCGCCCGGATCTGGCTTCAGCAACGGCTCGACAAGCTGATTCCGCCCGACCTGAATGAAGAGGACGAGCCGCCGGACCGTCGGAAGCCGTAAATCCGACGCCGGGAAGTTGCGGGCTGGCCGCAGGGCGAGACACGATCTGTGCTGGACCCATGCGCCCGCCCCCATCCCTAGCCGCCGCCGTGGACGCCCTGTCCCGCCGTCAGCGCCAATGCCTGACGCTGGCGTCCGAAGGCCTGACCTCGAGCCGCATCGCCTTGGAGCTCGGCCTGTCCCCCCGCACCGTCGACGAGCATCTGGCCGGCGCCTGCCGCCTGCTGGGCGTGAGAACTCGCATCCAGGCGGTAGCGCGGTTCGCCGCCACCTCTCCGTCCCGCCCCGGCCCCACCGTAGATTTGCGGCGGGGAAGCGGCGGGTCGATGCTCTATCCGAGGGGAAGTTGAATGAGGCTCCACAAACCGGAGCCGCGCCTTGCTCGATCTCGCCGCCATTCTCATCCTGGCCCAAGCCTGTGCGCCGCAGAACGCGCCGGAAACCCTAGCCGCATTAGCCTGGACTGAAAGCCGGTTCGACTACCTGGCGATCGGCGTCAATCGCGGCCCGCGTCCGGCGCGTCACGCCCGGGACGCCGCCGACGCCGCCCGGATTGCGCGCGACCTGCTCGAACGCGGCGCCAATCTCGATCTCGGCCTAGCCCAGATCAACAGCGACAATCTGGCGTGGCTCGGCCTGAGCCCGGAGACTGTCTTCGATCCCTGTCGCAATCTCGCCGCCGCGGACCGCGTCCTGCACGCCGGCTACCGCCCGCGCGCCGAGGAGACCCCGCAGCAGAGCCTGGGGGTCGCCCTGTCGCGATACAATACGGGCCATCCGCAACGCGGCTTTCGCAACGGCTATGTCGCCCGGGTCGAAGCAGCCGCCAGAAACCTCGGCCTTGATCCGCGCCAGCGCCCCTCTTCCGCACAGACGCCCATCGTCGCAGCGGACAGCCCTGTCGAGCAGAGGCCCGTCGCCGACTGGGATGTCTTCGCACGAGGGCAGGCGAGCGCACGCCTGGTCTTCGTTTCACCCGGAAACGCCTCGGGAGGTCAGAAATGATCCTACAGTCCTCCAAGACGCGCCGCCTCTGCGCCGCCGCCCTCGTCGCCGGAGCCTCCAGCCTGCTGCTGGTCCAGCCCGCCTTCGCCTCAGCCAATATCGAGGGCTTGCTCCAGAACGTCGTCGACATGCTGACCGGCAATACCGCCCGGCTGCTGGCGGTCCTCGCCGTGGTGGTGGTCGGCATACTTTGGATGTTCGGCCTGTTCGATCTCCGCCGCGCCGCCATCGTCGTGCTCGGCATCATCGTCGTCTTCGGCGCAGCCGAGATCGTCAATCTGATCACGGGCGGCGGTCGATGAGCTCCTGCGCCGCCCTTATCGCCCTCGGCGCGGCCGGGACGGCCTTCGCTCTCGGCCTGGCGGTCGGCCGACGGCTGATCTCGCCCCTTCGCTGCGCCCAGATCGTCGGCGGCCTCGGGAGCGGCCTGGTCCTCGCCCTGGCCGCGGGCCTACTGTTCGGCGGAGGGGGTCATGGCTGAAGAGCGCCTCATCGAAGACCCCCTGTTCCTGGCCTGCACCCGGCCGGCCATGGTCATGGGCGTTCCCATGGAGGCCATGGGGGTCAATGTCATCCTCTCCGGTCTCGTCTTCCTCGTCGGGGGCAGCCTGCTCTACCTGTTGGTCGCACCCGCCCTGCACATGGTGTTTCGCGCCATCTGCAGGGCCGACCACAACGCCTTCCGGCTGATCTTCGTCTATATCGACACCAAGGGCCGGGCCAGAAACAGCGCCCTCTGGGGTGGAAGCTCGCCCTCGCCCCTGCCCCTGGTCCGTCGCTACCGCGCCGCGGAGCTGACCCGTGGCTGAGGGCGGGATCAGCGACAGCCGGCTCCGTCGCGACAGCGACGCCCGATCGCACCTGCCCTATGCGCGGCACGTCAACGATCACGTCGTGGCCCTCGACAACGGCGCCCTCATGCTGGTGTTCCAGATCCAGGGCGCGAGCTTCGAGACCGCGGACGCCCGCGACCTCAACGACTGGCACCTCAAACTGAACCAGACCTGGCGCAACCTCGCCGACGACCGGTTCGCGGTCTGGCACCACCTCATCCGCCGCCGCGTCGAGGTTGAGCCCTCCACCGGCTATCGCTCCGCCTTCGCCGCCGAGCTCGGCGCCGCTTGGAACGCCCAGGCGGCGGACAAGCCTCTGTGGGTCAACGAACTCTTCGTCACCCTGGTCCTGCATCCGGGCCGCGAGCCGTCCAATCGGACAGCCGCCCTGATGCGGCGCCTGCGCGCCGCGCGCCGCGAAGACCCGGAGCCGGACTTGATACAGTTGCGCCGGATCGAAGAGGCCGGGCGCGACCTCGCCCAGTATCTGGACCGCTACGCCCCACGCCGCCTCGGCCTCTATGAGAAAAACGGCCTGTGGTTCTCGGAGCCTATGGAGGTCATGGGGCTGGTCCTGACCGGACGCCCGTCGCCCGCCCCGATCGTCTACGGCCACCTCGGCGCCGCCCTCTATACGACCCGCGCCATCTTCGGTCGGGAGACTCTTGAGCTGAGGGACGTGGCCTCAGCCCGCTACGCCGGCGTCCTGGCCGTCAAGGAGTATCCGGCCACCACCCGCCCCGGGCTATGGGACGCCCTGCTCAGCGCCCGCTTCAGCTTCGTCGTCACCCAGTCCTTCGCCTTCCTCTCCAAGGCCTCCGCCCGGGCCGTGATGGAGCGCAAGCAGAACCAGATGGTCGCCGCCCGGGATCGCGCTGGATCCCAGATCGACGGACTGTCAGAGGCCCTGGACGAGCTGACCAGCAACCGCTTCGTCATGGGCGAACATCAGGCTTCTGTCCTGGTCTACGGCGACACGCCCACGCTTCTGGCCGACCACCTGTCCAAGGCTCGCGCGATCCTGGCGGATTCCGGCCTGGTCGTGGCGCGCGAGGACCTCGGCCTCGAAGCCGCCTTCTGGTCCCAGTTTCCCGGCGCCTTCGCCCGGCGCACCCGGCCGGCCGCCATCACCTCGCGCAATTTCGCGGCGCTTGCCCCCTTCCATTCCCATCCTGTCGGCAGGGCGTCCGGAAACCACTGGGGGTCCGCCGTGGCCGTCCTGAGAACGACCGCCGGTTCGCCCTTCTATTTCAACTTCCATGTCGGCGACCTGGGCCACACCTTCATCTGCGGCCCTTCCGGCTCCGGCAAGACGGTCGTCCAGAACTTCATGCTGGCCCAGTTGGAGCGGTTCGGCGCCCAGCAGATCTTCATCGACAAAGACCGGGGCGCCGAGATCTTCGTACGCGCGAGCGGCGGGACCTATCTGACTCTGGCAGACGGCGAACCGACCGGCTTCGCCCCGCTCATGGCCCTGCCTTCGTCGCCCCGCAACCGCGCCTTCCTGAGCCGGCTGGTCCGCGCCCTGGTCACCCGCCCTGACGAAACCCTGACGGTCGCCCAGGCGCAGGCGATCGATCATGGCGTCTCCGCCCTGGAGGCTCTCCCCCGCCGCCAGCGTTCCATCGCGGCCCTGAGGAGTCTGTTGGGCCAGGGCGATGCGGGCGGCGTCGGCGCCCGTCTCGAACGCTGGCAGCGCGGAGGCCCGCTGGGCTGGGTGCTCGACAATGAAGAGGACGCGCTGAGCCTGGAGGCTCCGCTGGTGGGTTTCGACATGACCCGGGTGCTGGATCACGACGAGGTCCGGACCCCGGCCATGCTCTACCTCTTCCACCGCATAGCCGAACGGGTGGACGGCCGCCGCCTGGTCCTGGACATCGACGAGTTCTGGAAAGTCCTCGGCGACCCCGCCTTCACCGATCTGGCGCAGGACGGCCTGAAGACCTGGCGCAAGCAGAACGCCCTGATGGTGTTCGGAACCCAGTCGCCCGCCGACATCCTGCGCTCGCCCATCGCCCACGCCGTTCTGGAACAGTGCGCGACCAAGATCTTCCTGCCCAACGCCCATGGCCAGGCCCGCGACTATGTCGACGGCTTCGGCCTGAGCGAGGCCGAGTTCCGGTTGGTCAGGGACGAACTGACGCCGGCCTCCCATCGCTTCCTGGTCAAGCAGGGCCACGACAGCGTGGTGGTGGAACTCAACCTCGACGGCTTGGACGACGCCCTGGCTGTGCTGTCGGGCCGGACCGAAACCGTCGCCCTGCTCGACCAGATCCGCGCCGAGACGGGCGACGACTACGCCCGATGGCGCGACCTCTTCCATGCCCGAAGGAGAGTCTCATGAAAGCCCGTTCGTTCGCGTCGCTGATCTGCGCCGCCTTCCTGGCTGCGGCCCCGACCGCGCAGGCCCAGCACATCGTTCACGATCCGACCGCCTACGCCAGACTGGTCGAGGACGCCCGCGCCGCCCTGCAACAGCTACGCGCGCTCCAGGCTCAGGTCGAACAGGGACAGGCCCTGTTCGACAGCCTGAACTCGATCTCGGATGTCAATTCCCTGGCGAGCGCTCTCGGCCTGCCCGAGGTTCGCAATCCCCTTCCGGATATTCGCGCTCTGCGGACGGCGGCGGAGGGAGAGCTGACGGCGCTCGGCGACCTGGCGGACCGCGCCGAAGCCATCCGCCGCGAGACCCGCCTCTACACTCCGCCCTCAGGGAGCGCGGAGAGCTATTATCGCGACAGCCTCGAACGCTCGGGGGCCCGGACGGCGCGGGATCTGGCCATCGGCGAGGCCGTCAGCCGGTCTTCCGATCAGAGACTCGAGGGCCTGGAGAGCCTGCGCCGCGCCCTGGACGCCGCCCCCAACGCCCGCGCCGTTCTGGATCTCGAGTCCCGGCTCGCGGCCGAACAGGCTCTGATCCAGAACGAACAGCTCCGCCTTCAGGGTCTCGCCCTGACCCAGGCCGCGGAAACCCGGCTCGAGGAACAGCGCGCGCGCGAACAGGCCGAGGCCGCAAGGACGGCCCGGCAGGCCGCCTACTCCCGAACCTTTCAGGAGCCCTGATCATGGAGTTCCGCGTCTTCGAGCCGAGCTATGACTTCATCGACGGCCGCCTGAACGAATTCCTCGGCAGCCGCCTGGCCGCCGTGATCGCCGAGGTCGAGGGCCCTCTGAGGATCGCTCTCGTCCTCTATGTGGTCCTCTACGGCTTCGCCATCCTGCGCGGCGCCATCAGCGAGCCTGTGATGGATTTCGCCGTCCGCTCGATCAAGCTCGCCCTGATCTACGCCCTGGCGACCACGACCGCCTATTCCAGCTTCGTCACCGAGCCCCTCTTCACCAGCCTGCCCAATGTCCTGACCCGCGCCGTCAGCGGGGCCGAGGCGCCGAGCGTCGGCGCGGCCTTCGACCAGTTCATGGCCTATGCGGCTTGGCTGGGCGAAGACATCGCCCGCGACGCCTCGCCCTTCAATTCCGGCGCCTATGTCATCGCGGCGGCGGTCTTCATCATCGGCGCCCTGGCCGCGGCTCTGGGCTTCGGCGTGGTCCTGGTCGCCAAGCTGGCCCTGGCCCTGCTCGTGACCCTGGGTCCGATTTTCATCGCCTCCGCCCTGTTCGACGCCACCCGCCGTTTCTTCTTCGGCTGGCTGAGCCAGGCGGTGAACTATCTCGTCCTCTTCGCCCTGATGATCGTCATCTTTCAGCTCGTCCTCTCCCTTGTGAGGGACCAGTGGGGCTCGATCCAGGGCGCCGACCCGATGATCGGCGGACTTATCTTCATCGCCCTGTGCCTGCTTGGCGCGATCTTCTTCCTGCAGACCCCGGCCATAGCCGCAGGCGTCGCCGGCGGCGCCAGCGCGGGTCTGGCCGATTTCGCAAACGCCGCCGCCCTGGGATCGGGCCGTTCCGGCGGCGCGCGCGGACCTCAGGAAGCCAGCCGCCAGCCGCCCAGGAGCGGCGGGACCATCCGACCGAATGGAGCCTGACATGTCGCTTCGCCTTCTGCTTTTCGCTGTCTTCACCCTCAGCGGCTGCGCCTCTCCATACCGCCTCGACCTGCCCACCTGTGACGGAACCGCCAGAAGACCCGCCAATCCCCACGGCTCTGTCCTGTCGCCCGCCCCGACGGCGGCGGCGCAGGCCGCCACCCCCACCAAGGCTGCACCGGCGCAGACCGGAGGCAGCGCATGACCGGCGTCTCTTCCGACGAACTGAAGCGCTACTTCGCCCAGGCGCGGCGCTGGGACCAGGACCGCCTGTCCTCCGCCCTGCGCTCGCGGCGCGTCGCCTGGATCGCAGCGGGCGCGACCACGCTTCTCGCCGCCGCCTCGAGCCTGGCCGTCATCGCCCTGACGCCGTTGAAGACGACCGAGCCCTTCGTCATCCGCGTCGATCAGGCGACCGGGGCCGTGGACGTGGTCAGGGGCCTGTCGGCGGACCAGGGTCCGGTCCGCTACGACGAGGCCGTCAGCAAATACTTCCTCGCCCAGTATGTCCGCGCCCGGGAGGGCTATCTCGACCCGGCGGCCGAGGACGCCTTCCGCCTGGTGTCCGTCCTCTCGGCGCCCGGTGAACAGGCGCGCTGGTCCGACCTCTACCGCGGCTCCAACCCCCAGAGCCCGCAGAACCTCTACGGCCCCGACGGCGAGGCTGTCGTCGTCATCCGCGCCATCGGCTTCATCAATGACGACGTCGCCAATGTGCGCTTCCGCCGCACGGTCCGGCATGCCCGGCAGGTCGTCGAAAGCGACTGGATCGCCACCATAGCCTTCACCTGGACCCGGGCGCCGATGACGGAGGCGGACCGGCTGCGCAATCCCCTGGGGTTCCAGGTCGTCTCCTATCGCGCCGATCCGGAGGTCATCCTATGAAAGCCCTCGTCCTATCCGTCAGTGTGGGCGCCCTGATGCTCGCAGACCCCGTCCTCGCCCGGGAGACGCCCGACGCCCGCATGCGCGAGGTCGTCTATGCGCCCGGCGAGGTCTATCGCGTGGCGGGGGCCTTCCGCACCGCAACCCAGATCCTCTTCTCGCCCGAGGAGACCATCCGGCACGCCGCCATAGGCGACAGCCTGGCCTGGGAAGTCGCCGCCGAAGGCTCGGTTCTCTTCCTCAAGCCGCGTGAACGCCAACCGGCCACAAATCTCCTGGTGGTCACCGATCGCGGCGGACAGGCCCGCCACTACGCCTTCGAACTGGTCGCACGTGAGCCGGGCGGGCGGGCTTCGATCGCCTATCAGATCCGTTTTCTCTACCCCGACGACGATCGGGCCCGCGCCGCCGCCAGCGTCGCCCGGGCCGCCGACCTCGCGGAGGAACGCCTGATCAGCCTTGAGCTGCAGCAGGGCGCGCTCCAGGGACCGCGCAATCTCGCCTATTCGGTTCAGGGCGACAGCCGCCTTCAACCGAGCGAGGTCAGCGACAACGGCCGTTTCACCGTCCTGCGCTTCCCGGGCGCCCAGGCCATTCCCGCCGTTTTTGAAGTGGGCGAGGACGAAAGCGAACGGCTCGTCCCCTATGATGTTCGCGGCGAGTTCGTCGTCATCCATGGCACAGCGCGCGGCCTGCGCCTGCGTCGCGGGGCTTCGGTCCTGTGCATTTTCAATGAGACCTGGAACCCGCGCGGCGCCGCGACGGTCAGCGGCACGGCCTCTCCATCGGTCGAACGCGCCCTCATGGGAGGTCAGCCATGACCGCCCATCCTACGCCCCCGCCTGACGCCGCCGACCGCGCCGATACCCCGCCGGCGGGTCAGGATCGGGGCATATCCCCCATCGCGGGGCGCCTCGGAGGACGCCAGGGACGGATGATCACGCTCGCCGCCCTGGCCGCCGGCTGCGGCGTCTTCCTCTTCGCGACCTGGGACCGGGGCGACGCCCGGGATCGGAAATCAACGGCCGTCGACCAGCCGGCCCGTCAGGGCGCGCCCTTCGAACCCGCCCGTCGCCCAGAGCCCCCGCCGCTCATCGGCGACGTCGGAAATCCCCATGCGACGCCGCCGGCCGACGAGGGTGAACTCCTGCCGGCGATCGCGCCTTCGCACGACAGGACCGACCCCGCGACCTCGGCGGCGGACCAAAGGCGCGCCCTGGCGCAGAGCGCCCGGCGGGCGCCGCTGCTGGCCTATAGCCGCTCCGGCCGGGCGTCCCCCGCCCCCGAACACGCCCCACCCGTCCCGACAACCGGCCCGCAGACCCCCTCCCCGCTTGACGCGCTTCGCCGCCTCAGCCCGATCGGCGAGGCCCGGGCGGGCCGCCTCCCTGATCGCAACCTCCTGATCACCGCCGGGACCAGCCTGCCCTGCGTGCTGCAGACCGCCATGGACAGCGCCACGCCGGGCTATGTCAGCTGCCTGGTGTCCCGCGACGTCTACTCGGACAATGGGGCCGTGGTCCTGATGGAGCGCGGGACGCGTATTCTGGGCGAGTACCGCGGCGGACTTGAAACCGGTCGTCGCCGGCTCTTCGTCCTGTGGACCCGGGCCGTGACCCCGACAGGCGTTGCGGTGGCCCTGGCCTCGCCGGCGGCCGACGCCCTGGGGCGCTCCGGCTTCGACGGCGAAATCGACACCCGTTTCTGGGAGCGCTTCGGCGGCGCCCTTCTGTTGTCGATCGTCGATGACGGCGTCTATGCAGCAGCCGGCCGGGGACAGGATTTCCAGACCATCGCACGGGTCCCGTCCGACGCCGCCGCCATCGCCCTGCAGAACTCGATCGCCATCCCGCCGACCCTGCGCAAGGCGCAGGGGTCCGAGGTCTCCATCTTCGTGGCCCAGGACCTGAACTTCGCCGATGTCTATCGCCTTCGGCCGCGCTAATGGAAGACACCGCCGTTCTCGACCACTATCTCGCCCCACTGCGCCCCTTCCTGGAGCCGGAGGCGGTTACGGAGGTGGTGGTCAACCGCCCGGGCGAGATCGGGGTCGAAGCCGCCGGCCGCTGGCGCTGGCACAAGGCGCCGGCCCTGACCGAAGCCTGGCTGCACACGCTTGCGGTCGCGGCGGCGGCCTTCACCCGACAGGACGTCGACGCCGAACACCCGATCTGCTCTACCGTCCTGCCGGGAAACGAGCGCTGCCAGATCGTTCTTCCCCCCGCCGTCCCGGGCGGTATGATCTCCCTGACGATCCGCAAGCCTTCCAGCCGCCGGATGGGACTTGAGGACTTCGAAGCCGCAGGCCTGTTCGCGACGGCGACAACCGTGAGCGGCCACGAGATCGACGATACCGACGTCGCCCTGACCCGGCTGCGCGAGGCTGGAGACTGGCCCGGCTTCTTCCGGCTGGCGGTGGAGGAACGCCGCAACATTCTCATCTCCGGCGCCACCGGCTCGGGCAAGACCACCTTCGCCAAGGGGCTGGTGGAGCTCATACCGCTCCATGAGCGGCTGCTGACGATCGAGGACACGCGCGAACTGACGGTCCCTCATCGCAACGCCGTCCATCTCCTCTACGCAAAGGACGGCCAGGGTCTGGCCAGGACAGGACCCAGGGCCCTGCTGGAGAGCGCCCTGCGCATGCGTCCCGACCGGATTCTGCTTCAGGAACTGCGTGACGGCGCCGCCGCCTTCTTCTTCCTTCGCACCGTCAACTCCGGACACCCCGGCTCGATCACCACCGTCCATGCGGATTCGGCTGCACTGGCCTTCGAGCAGCTCACCCTGCTGGTGCGCGAATCCGAAGGTGGTCGCGACCTGCCGCGCGAGGACATCCGCAGCCTGCTGCACCTGATGGTGGATGTGGTGGTGCAGATGAAGAAGGTCGACGGCCGCTTCCGGATGACAGAGGTCTGGCATGACCCCGCTCGCAAACGCCTCGTCCGCGGCTAGGGCGGCGGCTTTCGCCGTCGCCGGCCTCGCCCTGGCTGGCGTCGGCGCGACGCTGACCCTGATCATCGCCCTAGCCGGGACGGGACAACTGGCGCCGGACCTCGACTGGGCGCGGCTTCCGGCCTGGGTCTGGCGATCGCGCCATGATCCCGAACTGTCGCGGTGGCTGGGCGTCGGCGCCGGCTCCAGCGCCCTCCTGCTCATCGTCATGGCCGCAGCGGCCGCCCTTTCACGCCGCCGCCCCCTCCATGGCGCCGCGCGCTGGGCCAATGGCGCCGAGATCGCACGGGCCGGGCTGCGAGCGCGATCGGGCATCGTCATCGGCCAGGCGAAAGGCCGCCCCCTGGTCTTCGACGGTCCCGAGCACGTCCTCCTCCACGCCCCGACCCGCACCGGCAAGGGCGTCGGCGTGGTCATTCCCAATCTCCTGACCTGGCCGGGCTCGGTCGTGGTCCTGGACGTCAAACAGGAGAACTGGGCCGCGACCGCCGGCTATCGCGCTGGCTGCGGCCAGACGGTCTGGCGTTTTGATCCGCTCGATCCGCAGGGGCGCACCGCGCGCTATAATCCGCTGGGCCATATCAACCGGCGCAATCCGGTCGAGACGCTAGACGAGCTCCAGAAGATCGCGACCATGCTCTTCCCGGCTCCGGAGCACGCCGATCCCTTCTGGAACGAGGCGGCGCGCGCCGGCTTCATCGGCGTCGGCGCCTATGTGGCCGAGACGCCCGACCTGCCCTTCACCCTGGGCGAGATCTTCCGTCAGCTCACCGGCGGCGATCCGCGCCGACGGTTTCCCGCCCTGATCGAGGCCCGCGCGGCCTCCGAACGTCCTCTGTCCGCATACTGCGTCGCGGCCCTTATCGACTTAGCAACGGCCGGCGAGAACACCTTCGCCTCCATCAAACAGACGATCACGGCGCGGATGGCGCTCTGGCTGAATCCCCTGGTGGACGCCGCGACAGCCTCTTCCGACCTGGACCTGAGGACCCTGCGGTCCCGCCCGACCTCGATCTATCTCGGCGTTTCGCCCGACAACGTCGCGCGCTGCGCCCCGCTCTACAGCCTCTTCTTCCAGCAGTTGGTGGACCTGAACACCCGCCGCCTGCCGGATCGCGAAGCCGAGCCCCTGGAGGTCCTGATCCTGCTCGACGAGTTCGCCCGCCTCGGCCACGCCGGCGTCCTCGCGCGCGCCTTCGCCTATGTGGCCGGCTACGGCCTGCGTCTCCTGCCCGTCCTGCAAAGCCCCGCCCAGCTCCGGGCCATCTACGGCCCGGACGTGGCCGAGGAGATCATGTCCAACTGCGCCGTCGAGGTCGCCTTCGCCCCCAAGGAGCTGAAGACGGCCCGGGATCTCAGCGAACGGCTCGGCGCCTATACCTACGCCGCCCTGTCCCGCAGCCGCCCCGCCATGCTGGGCGCCGGAAAGCGCTCGATCACCCTATCCGACCAGAAGCGCCCCCTGATGCTCCCCCAGGAACTGATGCAGATGGACGCCGACGCCCTCATCGTCCTCAAGGCCGGTCTGCCGCCCATCCTCGGCCGCAAGCTGCGTTTTTTCTCCCATCCCGCCCTGAAACGCCGGCCCGTCGCGCCTCCGGACGTGCCGCCCATCCCTCCACCGACGGCGCCCCCGCCTCGTTCGACCCCCAGTCCCACGCCGTCCCCTTCGGAGCCGGTCGTCAGTGACGAATGGAGCTACGAGGGGCTCGTCCGCTCGCTTGAGCGCGAGGGCGCGCCCCCGCCTCCGCCCCGAGGCGCCGACGCCGCCCAGGTCGGAGCCTGGGTGGACGGCTTCATCGACTTTGCGGCCGCGCCGCGAAACCGCGCCACAGGGAGAGACTGATGGTCAGAAACAGATCCGCCCAGCCGTCGGACCGCGACACGGAGAACGGGCTGTTCCCTTCCGCCGCACAAGCCCGGAAGGCGGCCCCGATCTCGCGCCGCAAGGGCGACCTGCCGGAGGGGCTGGAGGCGAAGTACCTCGTCGAGCACGACCGGAAAGGCAAGGCGGAACGCTTCCACCGGGATAACCGGAGCGGAGAAGCGCTCTTCCATGACCATGGCCGGCGCCTCACCGCCCGCGAGCCCTATCCCGACGTGGTCAGGGACATGCTGCGGATCGCCGACCACCGCGGCTGGCGCGAGATCGTCGTCAGCGGCGACCCGGCCTTCCGGCGCGAGGTCTGGGTCCAGGCCCAGGTCCGCGACCTCCAGGTGCGGGGCTACCGCCCCCGGGAGATCGACCGTCAGGCGGCGGAGCGAAAGACCCCGCCCGGCAAGGCAGCCCGCAAGGAAGAAGACCGCCTTCGGGCTGAGACGCAGGCGCCGACGCGGATGGCCCAGGTCGCCACAGCTGTTCGCGCCCTCGTCAAGGACCCCGCCGTCCGGGCTCGCCTGATGGAGCGCGCCGTCGCCCGCGTCATCCATCATCTCGACGCCGGGCGGCGGTTCGACCGCGAGGCCGGTCTGGCGCGCAGACGAGACCGGGAACGCTGACAACAAACATCCAAATATGAACACTTAAGAAGCCATAATAGCTTAAAAGCTCATATATAGGCGATAACAGAGCCTCACTATGGACTCTTCACAATCATTCATATATAGACATTACCACATCCCAGGAGCGATAAAAGTTCATATATGGAGGATTGCATGCCGATCGCCGAGGCGGAAATCCATCGTCAGGCTGAACGCCTGGGTCGCGGACTGGCGACCGAACGCCTCAGCCGGAACCTCACCCAGGCGCAGCTCGCGACCGAGGCGGGGCTTTCGCTCAGCACCCTGCGTCGCCTGGAAGACGGAAAAAACATCTCCCTCGACAATCTTGTCCGCGTGATGGACGCCCTGGGGATCGCTGGCCGCCTCGAGGCTCTTACGCCCGTCCTGGATATCCGGCCGGTCGAACGGGTGCGCCCGGCCGGCCGGGAACGCCGGCGCGCCGCGCCCGCCGCCTCGCCCCCGCCCGCCTCCCGCTGGGCTTGGGGCGACAAGTCATGACCGACGCCGTCATCCGCCTGTGGGGCACCGACATCGGCGCCGTCAGCTGGGTCGAGGACCGCGGGCACGCCGTCTTCCAGTACATGCCCGACTTCCTCGGCAGCGGCGTGGAGCTGGCGCCCCTCGCCATGCCGCTGAACGCCGCGCCCTACGCCTTTCCCGAACTGCCGCGGGACGCCTTCAAGGGCCTGCCCGGCCTCCTGGCGGACTCCCTTCCCGACAAGTACGGCAACGCCCTGATCGACGCCTGGCTCGCGCGCGAAGGCCGCGACGCCGCCGGCTTCAACCCCGTGGAACGCCTCTGCTACATCGGCACCCGCGGCATGGGCGCGCTAGAGTTTCATCCGACCATTCTCAAAACCGAGCGTCGATCGCGCCCGATCCAGATCGACGCCCTCGTCGACCTCGCCAATCAGGTCCTTGACGCCCGCGCCGACCTGCACGGCGTCCTGTCGGGGGAGGACGACCGCGACACGCTGGAGGAGATCCTGCGCGTCGGCACCTCGGCCGGCGGGGCCCGCGCCAAGGCGGTGCTCGCCTGGAATGAAGCCACCGGCGAATTCCGTTCCGGCCAGCTCCCGGCGGACGCGGGCTTCACCTACTGGCTGATCAAGTTCGACGGGGTGAGCAACAACCGCGACAAGGAACTGGCCGATCCCCAGGGCTTCGGCCTGATCGAATACGCCTTCTCGCGCATGGCGGCCGACGCCGGCGTCGACATGTCCGAATGCCGCCTCCACCAAGAGGGCGGCCGCAGCCACTTCATGACCCGGCGCTTCGACCGAACGTCGACGGGCGACAAGCTGCACATGCAGTCCCTCGCGGCTATCCGTCATTTCGATTTCAACGCCGCCGGCGCCTACGCCTATGAACAGGCTGTCGAGACGATCCGCAGACTCGGCCTGCCGGCCGTCGACATCGAGCAGCAGTTCCGCCGCGCGGTCTTCAACATCCTGATCCGCAACCAGGACGACCACGTCAAGAACATCGCCTTCCTGATGGACCGCACCGGCGCCTGGCGGCTCTCCCCCGCCTATGACGTGGCCTATGCCTACAACCCCTCCGGCCCCTGGACCCGGCAGCATCAGATGAGCCTGAACGGCAAGCGCGACGACTTCGACCTGGAGGACCTCGTCGCCTTCGGGGGCTACTGCGGCTTCAGCCGGAGAAAGGCCCTCGCCCTGGTCGAGGAAGTCAGCGCCCCGGTCTCGGCCTGGCGCGCCTACGCCGATGACGCCGGCGTCTATGAAGCCGACGCCGTCCGCATCCAGCGCGCCCTCCGCCTTGAACTGAAGACGGCCAAAACCGACTGATATCGTCTCAACGCGAACGGCCCCGAGGATCCGGATCGAGCGACCTGGTCGCTTCGTCGCTGGCGCGGCCCCGGACGGCTGCGATCTCGTCGCGCAGACGCATCCGCCGGGTCTCAGGCTTCGGCAGACTGCGGACAAAGGCTTCGACCAAGCGGCCGAGTTCACGTTCCTCGGGATCACTGGAGCGGGCAAGCGCCAGGGCCTCCGCCACATAGGCGCGCCGTATAAGGCGCTGGCGCTCGATCGCCTGACGCTCCCAGACCGCCCCTTCGCCCTCGTCGCGGGCCGCCTCGCGCAAGGCGCCCGCCAGCACCTTCGGCAGGGGCCCTGCTCCCGCTTCGAACCGCTCTCGCGCCTTGCGAACAGAGGTCCGCTCCGCCTTGCGCACCACGCCCCGCGCCCGACGCGGCGTCGCCTCCGCTTCGACGCCGCGCTCCCGCAGGGTTTCAGCGAAGACCTCCCGCCACCTCTGGAGATCGGCCTTCCTGGGGTTCAGCCGCGCGCCCTCACGACCTGACATCCTCACCGTCAGGTGGACGTGCGGATGCCTGTCCTCGTCGTGCAGGACGAAGACGTAAGAGAAGCGCTCGCCGAACACCCGCTCGGCGAAGGCCCGCGACGCGTCCTCGACGCGGAAGGGCTCCGTGCCCGCCGGCATGCTCAGGATGATCGACATGGAGACCGCCGTTCGCCGCCGCATAGGCTCCGCCGATAGCTCTCCCGCCCAGTCGTCCGCCAGCGTCCGCACCTCGGCGCGTCCCTTCAGCCGCTCGCCGTCCGGGCCTTCCAGGGACAGGCGTCCGTTGCGGGAGATATAGTCGAGGTGCCGGGTGAGATGGCCGGCGTCATGCGTCTTGCCGGTGATTTTGACCATGGCCTCCGGCACGTGCCGCGCCACACGTGCAAGCGTCGCCCGCGCCCCCTTGCCGCCTCCCGATCCCCCACGCCCAAGCACGGGCCGCGTGATCCGCGCCCGCGCCGGCTGGATCGGCGGCCGTAGCGCCTCCTCGAAACCGAATGGCGGCCGGAAGCCTGTCATGACCCGGCCGACCAGTAGTCGAGGTTGCCCTCGAACGCCCGCCGCAGACACAACAGGCCGCCTCTGACCTCCTCTGCAAAGGCGAGGACGCGAGCCAGTTCAACATCAGGGGCCCGCCCTCCCGGAACCGTCGCGTTCACGGTCCGGGCGATCTGGTTCAGGTTCACGCCGATCCGGCGCAGGTCGCGCTGCACCTCGATGAAGGCAGCGGCCTCCGGCGGCGAAAGCTGCGGCCGGTCATGGAGCCGCCGACGCACGAGGGCGACCACCCACTGGGTGCGCGACAGGTCGGCCCTCGCCGCCTCGGCCTCCACGGCGGCGAGATCAGCAGCGCCCAGCCTCAGGGTCAGTTTTCCGGTCAGAGGCTCCGCTGGCGCCGGGCCGGAACGCGGATCCCCATCCGCCGCGGAGGCCTCGATCAAACGCCTCAACAGCCTCGACCGCCCGCCGCACGCGCTCGCCGCCGCATCGAAGCGGCGGGCCAGATCGGGCGGAAGGCGAACGGTGAAACGGTCCATGGGGAAAGGGCTCTGTCAGACATTGCCGGCGCAAAGCCTATCCTGCCCTACCCACCCTCTCCGCTCGCCCCGTAGGCCTACGGATGATCCCATAGGTCCTACCGACAACTAGCGCCGCCAGCCGCCGCCTCAGCCTGACGGAATGCAGAGCGGTCCAGCCGATCTTTCCGGCCGGCGCCGCCGCAGCCATGCGGGGCGCTGACCGGTAGAGGCCGACCTCAGCTATCCAGGCTGCAGCCCATGCAGCCAGGCGACCGCCCGCTGCGCATGGGCAGCGGCCGATACGATGAACCGCCTGTCGTCGCGCAGCACCTGAAGCCAGGAAGCGATATAGGCCGCATGGTCCTCGCGAGACTCAGGCGTCAGGCCAAGGTCGGCGCAGAGGAAGGCCGCGCCGAGCTCAGCGACCAGTTCCTCCCGGGCATAGCCTTCGTCGCCGTGACGCTGACGCCCGAGATTCCGATCCAGCCGGCTGGAATGGCGGGTCCAATGGATCATCTCATGGCCAAGGGTGGCGTAGTAACTCTGAGCGTCCTGAAAACTTTCGAAGGCTGGCATCTGCACGAAGTCCGGTCCAGGCGCGTAGAAGGCGCTCCCGCCCCCGTGCCGGATGTCTGCTCCGCAAGCTCTGAAGTAGGCCTCAACCGTGCCGATCCGAACCTCGGGATTGATCGTCGGCTGCGGCTGCGGCGCGTAGGGCTCAGGCAGGCCGTCGATCTGATCCAGGTTGAAAACCGTGTAGGTCTTCAGGAAAGGAATGCGCTGCTCGACGGGCTTGCCGGCCTCATCGGCTTCCTCCCGGATGATCTGGTTGGCGTAGACGACCATGACGCCGCGCTCGCCCTTCCGGACATGACCTCCAAGCGCCAGCGCCTGACGGAAAGTCATCCAGGTCGATGCCGTGAATCCCCGCGTGGCGGCCTCCGACCAGAGGAGAAGGATGTTGACGCCGCTGTAGGGCGTGCCGTCGTGACGGAGGGGACGGCTGACAGGGGCCCCGGCCTTCCAGGGCTGGGTCCAGGGACGGACCCCGGCTTCCAGTTGGGCGATGATCTGGTTCGTGATGCGGGTGTGAATATCGGAGCGTGCGGGTTCGTTAGGGCGCGTCATGGCGGCCTCCTCGAATGGCGATGAAGGGATGGGCGGCGGCGCTGCCTCAGCGCCGCCGCGGCTGGGTCAGCGGGACCAGATCAGGCTGTGCCCGTCCTCGGCCTCGACCAGGGAGGCGTAGATCGGAGCCGGGAAGCTGGGGTCGTCGAGCTTGACCGAGAGGTAGTCGCGGTTTTCCCGGCTCGTCCTCTTCCAGGCGGCCCCGAACTCGGTCTGGCCAGCCAAGATGCGGTAGTCGGGCGCCTTGTCGTCGCTCTTTTCGTTAGGCCGGAAGGCCGCCGCCTTGACGTTGAGCGTGAGGGTCTTGATCGAGCCCGTGTAGCCGTCGCCCTGGGCTGTGAAGGTGCCGATGGTAGCCATGGTGGTCTCTCCTTGCTGTCGGGCCACGCCTGCCGCGGCCTCGATGGCGATCGGGAGACCGGTGGCCGGGCGGCGCGCAGGGCGGACGCAGTCGAGCCCCCGCAGCGAAGCGAAGGACCGCAAGGGAGACTTTCCTGTTTCGCGAGGAAGGCCGTCAGGCTGGGGATGAAAGTCGAACGCACGGTTGCGCCAGCCGATCGGGTTCCGGTCAGATCCGCCCTTCGAGAGACCGCGCCGCGTGGCGCGTCTGCAGGAGAACGCCTGTCCTCCGAGGCGCCTCTTCGTTCAGGCAAGGCCGCACGAACAGATCCACACGATCCGCCAACGACTTGCGGCGGCCAGAGACCAGGGAGGGCGTCGACGCCCAACCCACCCTACGGCAGCCACCTCAACAACGTCGTGCCGGGCGCCTGAAAAGGCCGGGCCAGACCGCGATGGGCTCAGGACGGCATGCTGATCGGCCCGGTGCTTGGAAACGCCGGTACAAACGGAAGTCGAGGCGCATAGAGGATGCGCAAGCCCTCCTGATCCTCAAGGCCTGCGGCGATCTGGGGGTCAGCAGACTAACCGCAAAACTCCGAAGCCTGTTCGGATCAGCCCGCGCGGCGACGCAGCCGGGCCGCCGTCTCCTCGCACATCAGAGCCCTGAAACGCAGCCAGATAGAAGCGCCGATCCAGCCAGCCTGCCGTGATCGCTCATGCAGATACAGGGCGTCGCGCGACAGCTTAAGCGCCAGCGCTCTCTCGTCCTCAGGCGTCATCAAGTTTTACTCCCCGCGCCACAATGCGAAGCGCTCCATCAGCCAAAGGCCGCTGTAAGGCCCGTGCCTCCTCCCAGGACGCCGACATCCAGCACTCGATCTCCGACGGTTCCGTCAGGATCACCGGCATGGCCTTGGGGTGAACAGCCTCCACCTCGGCGTTGGGCCTGCAGGTCAGGAAGCCGAACAGGTCAATGGTCTCGAGGCCTGTGCTGATCTTTCGCACGCCCGTCCAGTCCGGCGTCCAGAGGCCGGCGAAGAAGGCCAGAGGGCGATCTTCTCCCAGAGCGAACCAGATGTCGCCACCCGCCTCGCGATTGAACTCGCTGAAACTGGTGAAGGGGATCAGGCATCGCTTGGCCGGCTCCAGATGCGGCGCCCAGTGCCGGCTGTCCGTGTTGCGGATGTTAGTCAAACCCTTGTCTGGCTCCATCTTCAGCAAGGCGTCGAAATCGACGCTGCCGCCTCTGGCCCGCATCCTGTCCGCGCGCCGGCCCGCGGCCTCAAAGATGACCTGGGGTGACGACGGCATGCCCCAGCGCGCCAGCGCGAGTTCCCGCACCCCGTCGGCGCCGGTCCGGACAATGGGCGCCGGATAGTCCGGGAAAATCCCGGGCATGGGTGCCAGGTTGCCGGTCAGGTCGCGCATGGCCCTGGCCGCCTCGCGGATCGCCGTCTGCCCCCTGGTCAGCGCGTAGTTGTTGCACATGGGTTCAGCCTCGCACGCAGAACCCCGGTTGAGAAGCGGGCCCCTAGCGCGGCCACTTCGGATGTTCCGGACGTTTGATGAAGGCGTCCGGCAGGCCCTGGCGCCCTGCCGAGTCCGGTCCGCTCCAGATCTCAGGATTGCCCGTCCAGTCGATCGCCGCAGTCCGCACGGCGTCGAAGGCGTTCACCACGGAGCGATGCTCGGGCGTGGCGGGACGCAGCTGAATCATCAGGCTTTCGAGAATATCCCGGGCCTCCCTCAGCCGGGCTAGGTCGTGATCATTCGGACGGGCGCGTCGCGGCGTTCTCATCCCAAAGACTCCATTGAGCTGACATCGGCGGCCTTCTGCAGCCGTATCTCCGGCTCCGAACCCGGCATCGCCAGATGACAGGCGAGCGGACGGTCCTCCCAGGCACTGAAACCCAATGCCTCAGGCGCGGCCGTCCGAAGTCAGGCGTTCGAAGAGCGCCCTGCCCTTCGCCGCCGCGTCGGGAGAGATCCGCGCCAGCTCAGCCGCAATACGAACCTGCATGTTCAGCAGGACGGGATCAGCCCGCGCGGCCTCTCCGTGCTGCCAGACCGCCATCAGCCGGCCGAGTACAAAGTCCTCGCGCGTCGGTTCCGCAACCGACAGCGCCCTTCCTTCCAAGTTCATTTGCATGGTGCAGCTCCAGAAGCGGCCGACCGACCCCTCGCCGTTCTAGGCGGCCGAAACTGTTTGGGACAAATTAAATGTTCCTGCTTTGTTCTAATTCTGTGGAGAAGCCGGGCGGAAAAACGCACCGCCCCATAACGAACGCCGATCGCTCGTTGCAAATCCATCGGATCGGCGGCATGACCACCTGGGGCGGGAGGGGCTCTATGCGACGCTCAATACAACTAGACGCTGAAGGGCGTCGGGTGCTGGTCACCAATGATCTCGGCGACTACGCGGTGTTGTCGGCTGCCGAGCACAAGGCCCTGACGGCCGACGCCATCCTTCTCGGACACCCGCGCCACGCAGACCTCGAGGCGCGCGCCCTGCTTCATGACACGCCGCGCGTGCATTGGAGCGATCTGGAAAGCGCCGTCTACGCCACGCGAAAATCTTTCGCCCTGGACGGGCCTTCCCTCCACATCTTCGTGGTGACGCTGCGCTGCGATCACAGCTGCCAATATTGCAAGGTGTCGCGCGCGGCGGTGGACGCGGCCGGTTTCGACATGAGCCTCGAAGACGCCCATGCGGCTCTCGACCGGGTCTTCGAAGCGCCCGCGCCCGCGCTCACCATCGAGTTCCAGGGCGGCGAACCCGCACTCCGCTTCGACCTGGTTCGCGCTATCGTAGAGCGGGCCGAAGCGCTCAATGAGATCCATGGCCGAAAGCTCAGCTTCGCCATGGTCTCGACCCTGCACCATCTGTCCGACGACGACCTCGCCTATTGCCGCGACCATGAGATCCGTCTCTCGACGTCGATCGACGGCCCTGCGGATTGGCACGACGCCAACCGACCCAATCCGGGCCGCGACAGTTGGGCCCGCACGCTACACGCCCTGGCGCGGGCCCGGGCCATCCTGGGCGACGAGGCCGTCAGCGCCCTCCCCACCCTCACGCGGCGCGCCCTGTCCGACCCGAAGCGGTTGGTCGATCACTATCGCGACCTCGGCTTCGCCTCGATTTTCCTGCGCCCCATCAGCCCCTACGGCTTCGCGCTGAAGACCCGACGCGCCATCGGCTATGAGATGAGCGAATTCATCTCCTTCTATGAGGCGGCGCTCGACTACATCCTCGAACTCAACGCATCGGGCGAGCCGTTCGAGGAGACCTATACGGCCATCCTCCTGCGCCACATGCTGACGCCCTTCCATTCGGGCTATATGGACCTGAGGTCCCCTGCCGGCGCAGGTCTGGGCGTCCTCGTCTATGACTACGACGGACGGGTCTATCCGGCGGACGAAGCCCGTATGGCCGCGCGCACCGGCGACGACCGCTTCGCCATGGGTCGGGTGACGGACACGCTCGATACGCTGATGTCTTCGCCTGCCATGCGCTGGCTTGCGACCGGCTCGGTCGCGGAAACCCTGCCAGGATGCAGCGAGTGCGCCTTCGTGCCCTTCTGCGGGGCCGACCCCGTCTATCACGCCGCCGCCCATGGCGATCCGATCGGGGATCGCGCGACCAGCGCGTTCTGCTTCAAGCATAAGAGCCTGTTCACCCTGCTCTTCAACAGGCTGACGGACGCCGACGCCTCCACCCTGACCACCTTCCTGGCCTGGGCCATGGGCAAGCCGCGCAGCGACATCCTCGCGCCAGGGCATGTCGATCGATGAGCCTTCCGCTTCACACCCACGCCCGGATCCACGGCGTCCGGGACGTCGAGATCCTGAAGGTGCTTACGCCGGAGGAGGCGCTGGCCTCCCACCTCGCGCCTGCTGACATCCTGCTGTGGGAGGCGCAGGGCGACGCCTTTGCAGGCTCCGTGGGCGCGGAGACCTTCCCCGACGCCGCCATTTCCATTTCCGGTCTGCGCAATGCGCATGTCCTCCAGCCCGGCGACGTGGTGCGGCTCAGACCGGATTCCACCCAGATATCCGTCCTCTATCGGCGCGGATCCGGCGCCAACACCCTCTTCGCCACCGAGCGCTGCAACAGCCGCTGCCTGATGTGTTCGCAGCCGCCACGCGACGAGGACGACAGTTGGCGGACCGACGAACTTCTCAGATTGATCCCGCTGATCGACCGCGACGAGGTTCAGCTCGGCGTGAGCGGCGGCGAGCCCACCCTGCTGGGCGAGGATCTCGGCCGCCTGATCGACGCCTGCGCGCTGCACCTGCCGGACACCGGTCTCCATATTCTGACCAATGGCCGCTTGTTCGCTTCGCGCGCTCTGGCCGAGAGCCTGGTTCAGCGACACCCCGACAAGGTCGTCTGGGCCGTGCCGGTTTACGGCGACGTCGCCGCCGATCACGATCTCGTCGTCGATGCGTCCGGCGCTTTCGATGAGACGCTGCAGGGTCTCTTCGAGCTGGGCCGGCTTGGCGCCCGGGTCGAAATCCGCGTGGTGCTGCACCGCCTGACCGTAGACCGCTTGCCCCAGCTCGCCTCCTTCCTCTACCGCCGCCTGCCCTTCGTCGAACACGTCGCCCTCATGGGGCTTGAGCCCATGGGCTTCGCCAAGAGCAACCGCGACCGCCTCTGGATCGATCCGGTCGACTATGTCGCGCCGCTGCGCGAGGCGGTCTTCCATCTCGCCAATCGCGGCCTGTCCACCTCCCTCTACAATCTGCCGCTCTGCATCCTGCCGCCGCCGCTTCGTTCATTCGCGCGACAGTCCATCTCGGACTGGAAGAACAACTTCGCGCCCGAGTGCAAGGGTTGCACGGCGGCCGCCGACTGCGCCGGCTTCTTCGCCTCGGCCGGGCCGACATGGCGGAGCCGCGCCATCGCACCTATTCGTTCTCCGGAGACGCACCATGAACTGGCGTGACCGCCTGACCCTTCTCCTGGGTGTCGCAAGTCCTTTCGTCGCCCAGCAACCGGCGATCGCGGCTCCGCAGTCCGACGCCAAGGCCGTGGCCGACAAACCCGAGGCCCAACGCGACGTGACCTACTGGCGCGACCCGGCCCAGGCCAAGCGCCTGCTGCAGCTGGCCGGCCACGGCAGCCATCGCAGCCACCGCAGCCATAGCTCGCACCGCTCCCATTATTCCGGCAGCGGCGGCTATCGAGCGCCCCGCTACACGCCGCCGGTCTACACCCCGCCGCGTACTCCCGCCCCGCGCACCACGACGCCACGCGCCGTCGCCCCTCTCTACAGCCCTCCGGCTACGACCTATTCGACGCCGACCACGACGCCCTTCGTGTCGAGCGGAGCCTCTACGCCGAGCGACCGCATCAATGGCCGCGCCTTCAGCCAGTCCGAAATCCGTCAGGTGGTGCGTCGGGTCCAGACAGCCCTGACGGTTCGCGGCTATGATCCGGGCGGGCTGGATGGTCTTCTCGGCGACAAGACACGGACCGCGCTGAGGCAATACCAGGCCGCCAATGGTCTGCCCCAGTCCGGCTATCTCGATCTGGCGACCCTCGACGGCCTGGGTGTCACCGTAGCCACGCCTTCTCTCGGCGCGGCCCCCGCCCCCGTCGCGATCGCCCCCTTGGCCCCTCAGGCTCCAGCAGCCGTCGAGCCCGTGCCTGCCGAGCCCGTGTGGCTCGACCAACCGACCGCCGCTGATCTGGATCGTCTGCGCCCCTCCGGCGCCCCGCGCCAGCCGCTCGGCAGCGCCGTCATACGTTGCATGGTGGCGGAAGACGGAACCCTCTTCGCCTGCTTCGCCGAGTCGGAAACCCTGCCGGGCCGCCGTTACGGCCAGTCCGCCGTCCGCGCCGCCGCCCTCTACCGCATGCGGGTCGACGGCGCGTACGCTGTCTTCGTCGGCCAGGCGATCGAGGTTCGTATCTCGTGGACCTAGGTCAGAGGCCGTCCTCCCCGCACCCCGCCTCGCATTCGGACGGAGACAAACGTCCGTCCTGGCCTTGGATTCTCGGTCTGGTCGTGCTGGGCGTCGTCGTCGCCGTGCTCGCCGGAGGGGAGAACACCCGCACCCGCTCTCTCTCCTCGCCGCCTGCACCCGCGACCGAGACCGTCGCTCCCCTTCCCGACACGGACGTGGAAGGGCAGTGGATCGTATGGAAGGGCGAGGACCTCGCTCGGACCTACCGCGTCGGCGGCTACAGCCTGACCGTCTCGCCTACAGTCGACAGCGAAGGATTCCCGGCGGCGCAGCTCAAGATTATCGCGCCTGACGGCGCAGCCCTGGATCACCAGACCTCGGGATCGAGTTGGGCGAACCTGACCTTCATGGTCGTGCAGATGGACGCCGCAGATCCCACGCGTCAGCTGATCGTCGCCGACTACAGCGGCGGCGCCCACTGCTGCACCGAGGTGACGGTTTTCGAGCGTCGAGACGGCCGCTGGAACCGCACGGAACTGGGGTCATGGGACGGAGACGTCCCGGCGACGCCCAAGGACCTCGACAATGACGGCCGCAAGGAGATGGTCTTCGTCGACCAGGCCTTCCTCTACGCCTTCGCTTCCTATGCCGAGAGCGCCGCGCCGCCCGTCATCAAGCAGGTCCATCAGGGCAAGATCACAACCCTTTCGGCCGAACGCGCCTTCCGCCCGACCTACGCCGCCTATCTGGAAGAGGTTCGACCGGACTGCCTGGCGGGTTCGAACGGCGCCTGCGCCGCCTTCGTCGCGACGGCGGCCCGGCTCGGCCAACTGGATGCAGCCTGGACCCTCATGCTCGGCGCCTATGATCAGGCCTCGGACTGGGACCTTCCCAAGGCCTGCCGGATTCGCACCCAGGACGCCTGCCCGCCCGAAGCCGAACTGACCTTTGCGACCTATCCCGAAGCTCTTCAATGGTTTCTGGGCAAGAACGGCTACGCCGCGCCCGTCTATATCGAACCTCTGAACGCCGCCGGCCCCTCCTTTGAGTGCGGAGCACGGCAGGCGAGCAAAGCGTCTGCGCCCTGCCGGCGCTGGCGATCCAGGATCGGATGCTGGCCATGGCCAACACCCGCGCCTCGGCTCTGAGCCGGGACCGCCAGGCCCTGCGATCTTCCCAGCGTGCATTCCTCTCGGCGCGAAACAGCCTCGCAGATCCAGCCGCCCTTTCGACGCTTTATCAAAACCGCATCGAGCTGCTCGTGGCGGTGGATTGACCATGAACGTCCCCCGACCCCGCAAACGGCGGCGGCAGCGCCGCTTCGGCGTCCATTCGACTGGGCCGCACTCACCGCAGCCGACACCGCTTTCTTCACACGATACGTGCAGTTTCACTACGCCGCCCTAGCCTCGAGCGTCGCGAAGCGGCACGCCCCAAACGGGGCAGTGATAGGTTCCAATCCCACCAATACCCTGATCACGACAGGTGTTTTCCTTGCCTTCTAAGCGTCCCTACATCCAGTATAGTATCGTTCAGCTCGAGGACCTGTTCGCTCAGGCGAAGCAAGACTCGACGGTGATGGGCCGCCTCGAGCATGAACTGAGCTTTCGCGAGACGAAGCGGGCCGCCGAACTACGCAACCGTACTCGGGACCTCCTAAACAAGGGGCCTGCCACGATGTCGAAGACGGCGAAACCGAAATCGACCGAAGCAAAGATCCACCCCGTCGCGCTCAAACCGGCTCCGCGCCGCGCTACCGCCAACGCCTCTGAAACGGTGCGCTCCACGGCCACGGCGAGCTTTGCGACAGCCGATCCAGGCGAAGTCTTCATCGCGGAACGAACGACAGAACCAAACACGCCCGGCGGTATTCTCGCCGCCTGGACGGCGCTCGAGGCGCTTTCACCTCAAACCTACCAGCGACCGAACAATCTCGCAGTCGGGCAGCATGGAAGCGTCGCCGAGCTAGGCAAGGGCGACCTTCCTTGGGAACGCGGCGAAAGCTCCCGCAAGAACTACCAACTCTATTACCAGATCATCCTTGGCGCGATCCCGATGGGACCCGCGACGGCCGATCTCGTCAAAGCGTTTGGCGCCGATGATGAGCTCCGTACCCGGACGAGAGAAAAAGCGGCGATCGCCGCCATTCTCGTGGATCGCAACGGCCTGCTGGTTGAGGACAAGGGCATCGCCGTCTCGAGCTTCGCCTGGGCCCTCCCCCTGGCTCTCAAGCAGAAGCTCGAGGCCTTGGGCGGCTGGCCCAGCATCGAACCCAAGGTGATTCAAGCGCTCGATGATATTCTTCGTCGAACTGACGAGGCGGGCGCAAGGCTACCGCTTGACCGCACAACGATCAGCCGTGCCTACGCCCACCTGTTGAAGGTGTTCGACCTTCCGAACCGCTTGGCGGAAGCGCCGACGTTCGCCGTACGGGTCTTCCATTACTATAAGTCCAAGAACCCGCCCGAAGCCTCGTTGCTGAACTCATTCTACATGGGCGACCTGGCCCTTGCCGCATCGCATTGCAGCAAACAGACCGCCCCCCGCGGGCTGCACCAGTACCTGGGCGTCGAACGTCCGGAACGATCCTTTGATCTCTTGAACGACCAGGTCGCGGTTGAGCATGCGGTGGCGCCAGCAAGGACCCCCGCCGCGCGCTGGCCCAGCCCCGGAGGGCAACCTTGAGGCCAATCAGGCTCATGACGCCGTCAAACGCCACCGCAAGGGCCGCCCGGGCTTTATCGCCTGGCTATTCCGCCGGGAGGCGAGGCAGGCATGGACACGGGAAAACCTGCCGCTGGCTGAAGCGGCCAGGATTGCGGATATCAAACGCCAGCAGGCAGAGACCACACTCGCCGACGGCATTCGCCGAGTGGACGAGCTGACTCTGGAAATCGCTCGCGCAGATCGAGCGCTCATCGAACCGCAGAACAAGGTTTTCCAGCTCAGCGCACAACTCGACGTCTATCGTCCAGCTCTCGGTAAGCGCATCATTGACGAGACGTTCTTCGCCGCTGGTCACGAAGCTTCAAACCTAGCCTCTCCCTGGCTGCCTGACGGCCTTCAAGCCAAGCGCGAAGACTTGTTCATCGCAGCCATGGACGTTCACAAGGCCTTCATCGACGTTTCTGCGCAGAAGGTTCTGCATAACCTGTCGATCCTCATGGACGTCTTCAAGGACGGCCCCCCGCAAGACCCGGCAAAGTGCGCGCTCCTCGGCGATCTCTGGTCGACCCTCTTCATGGTCACGCCCGTGCTGTCTACGACCTTTGCTTCGGTTGAAAAGATGCTGGGCGATTTGCCGCCCGAGAGCATCGGCTGGTTGCTGATTGATGAGGCCGGCCAGGCCCTCCCGCAAGCCGCCGTCGGCGCCGTCATGCGCGCCAGGCGCTCCGTCATCGTCGGAGATCCGCTTCAGATTCCGCCGGTGGTGGCCCTGCCCGAGCGACTCAATATCGAGATCGCCAACTTCTTCAAAATCGACAGGAAGGCCTGGACTGCGCCCGAAGCTTCCAGCCAGACCTTGGCTGATCGTGTTTCGCCGTTCCAAGCAGCATTCAAATCGGATCGAGGTCCGCGCCAGGTGGGCATCCCCCTCTTGGTTCATAGACGCTGCCAGGAGCCGATGTTCGGGATATCCAACCACATCGCCTACGACGGGCAGATGGTCCACGCGCCCGGTCCCAGAAAGAGCGCTATCGGTGACATTCTTGGAACCTCCCAGTGGCTCAACG
Source organism: Brevundimonas diminuta (assembly GCF_039673845.1). GTDB lineage: Bacteria > Pseudomonadota > Alphaproteobacteria > Caulobacterales > Caulobacteraceae > Brevundimonas > Brevundimonas diminuta_E. Next base: position 109,684 of record NZ_JBDJMK010000008.1, read on the forward strand.
TCGATGGTGACGCAGATTCGAAATGGAGCCCGGACGAAGGCGAACGCGTCGTGGCCTTGCTGCGCGAAATCGCCGAGGCCGGCGTCCGAAATCCAGACGTCTTCATCATCACCCCCTTCCGTATTGTCGCTCAGGAACTGCGCACCCGCCTGAGGACCGAGCGAGGCTTGTTCGCAAAGTTCGGCGTTGATGCGGGCGCATGGCTGAAGGACAGGGTCGGCACTATTCACACGGTTCAAGGCCGAGAGGCTGAAGCCGTCATTCTGGTCCTTGGTGCGCCAAAAGCCTCACAAAACGGAGCTCGTTCTTGGGCGGCCGGAACCCCGAATATCCTCAACGTCGCCGTCTCCAGGGCAAAGCAGAGACTATACGTCGTTGGATCGTATGGGGCGTGGTCAGGCGTCGGCCACGCGCGCGAAATGGCGTCACAGCTACAGTCGCGCGGATAGGAGACGACATGCGACATTCAAATCGGATGTCGTGATACGCGCTTGGACAACCTAGCTTGCCTCAATCACCTCGATCTTCCCTGCGCCTGTCGGTTTTGCTGAGACCTGAAATTCATTCTTCCGCTGGTGTAGTAACCGGCAGGGCACTAGAACAAACAAAGAATATTGAACCCAATTGCGATCGACGATGGCCCGCTCAAGAACACCCTCTTCCGCTTATGCACCTGTTAAAACGCTCTCCGCCGATGAAATCCGAGCAGCCATAGCAAGGTTGAACAAGCGGATTGCGGAGTTGCGCGCCGTCGATCTGCCTTCAATCAACGAGTGGCGACCGGACAGTCTCGTTGCGCTAGAAGCAGCCATCGACCAAACTCTAGATCGGGCATTTGGAAGCGGAACTGCTGACCGTGAGCGCTACGCGGCGGCATCGGAGCTTACCTACAGTGAGTATGTCGGTATATTCGTGATTGGCGGCCCGCCTCAGCCGAAGACGCCCATCTCTGAGGTCAGAACGGCTATTGGCGGGAAGGTTAATCGAGCGGTCACGCTTCTTTCTCAGGCCATCGAGGGCTTGAGCGAGGATTTGGCTCATTTGCCCGAGGCCGTTTCTGTCACGCTGCCTAAACTGACCCAGGCGGTGCCTACGAAGGTGTTCATCGTTCATGGGCATTCCGAAACAGCCAGAGAAACTGTTGCTCGCTTTATTCAGCAGATGGGCTTCGAACCAGTCATCCTGCACCAGCAGCACAATGGTGGCCGGACGATTATCGAGAAGATCGAGCACCATGGCGACGTAGGTTTCGCTGTCGTCCTACTCACCCCGGACGATATAGGCGGCGTCTCCAAAGCGGACTTGGCTCCACGCGCACGCCAAAACGTCATTCTTGAGCTCGGATACTTCATCGGCCGCCTCGGACGCGACAAAGTCTGCGCGTTAAAGGCCGGCGAACTTGAAGTCCCCTCCGATTATCATGGTGTGGTTTATCAAGTGCTCGACGCTGCCGGCGGCTGGAAGGTGCCCCTGGCGCGAGAACTTCAGGGCGCGGGCTATAGTGTCGATTGGGGCCGCATCGCCCACGCTTAAGCCACCGTCATCACCCAAAGCTTTTTAGGGGCATGAAGGTTGGCTTCGGTAATGCTACCGCGGCGCGCCATGTACGAGGAAAATCAACTCCTCTTTGGAGCAGACTAAGCCATTGAATGACGTCGTGGATGCGCCAGAAGCGGCCATTGCAGCCCCGTCCGAAAGGCGACCTTCTGATCCTCGCGCGTTTGTCCGGTTTCCGGCAGTGTGCCTAGGCCCGCTTCGCCCATTGCGGACCTTTGCTGCTTCACGCTTATGGTGTGTTCATGAACACCACTACCGTTCCGGCGCCACCCGATGATGGGGGCACCGACCGCAGAGGGATTTTGGTGAGCGCCGCAGCGCGCCTATTCCCTCGACGATGAGAAATGCCTTCGATAGGCGTGCTGGCCAAATCGGATTTCTTAAGCGGTCGCGCCCGTAGGAACTGCCGTGAAAGCCCGCCCGACCTGCTCACGAAGAGGCTGGAGACGGGTAAATCCCCGATTGGTAAGAATGACAAGCACGGCGTCCTGATCCGGCAGTTGCTCGAAGTCGGCGATATAGCCGTTAGTGCCGCCGCTGTGCCCGACCATGGTCTGACCAGCCGCCGAGGAAACTACCACGCCCAACCCATACCCCTTGGGGCCGACCACAGCCTTGCCGTCCCGGCTCACGACCGGCGCCGCACGCATCTCGGCCAGGCTTTCCGGCTTCAGCAATCGGCCTTCCTCCAAGGCGCGGTCGAGCGCAAGCATGTCTGCAAGGCTGGCGCGAACCGCCCCCGCGCCAAGTTGAATAAAGGCCCAATTCTGGGCCTGGGTAAGAGCGCCGGGCGCGCCGTTATATCCGATGGCCAAACCTTCTTCCTGCACCGCCACCGGATGACCAGCGACCATATTTGGCACCTCGACGCTAGCGGTCGTCATACCTGCCGGTTTGAGGACTAGCTCTTCGAGGATGTGGCCGAAGGGCGCCCCACGGGTCGCAGCCGCTGTATGCGCGAGAAGCTCGAATCCGAAATTATTATACCGGAAGTTCTCGCCAGGTCCTTCCAGAGGATGGGTCGCGTCCTCCGGGAGATCCGTCAAAACCGCCTTCATCGCCGTCGGGTGATCGACGCTGAAACGCGCCAGCATGGCCTCCGTCAGGTCCGGCAGACCCGAGGTATGGTTCAGCAGGTTCCGCACGGTGACGCCGGCCCAGTTCGAAGGCGCATCGGCGAGATAGCGACCGATCGGCGCGTCGAGATCCATCTCGCCGTTTTCACACATGCGCAGGATGGCGATGGCCGTCAGATACTTGCTGGTCGAAAAGATCTTGAACCGGGTTTCGGGCGTGTTGGCGACGCCGTTGACGGGATCGGCTTGGCCACAGGCATGCTGGAACAGCATCTCGCCGCGCCGCGCCACAGCGAGCACCCCGGAAAATTCACCGGCCTCGCACGCCTTGACGAGTTGCGCTTCAAGAGGCGCGAAATCAGGCCGCTCTGCGGCAGAGACCGTCACGGGAGACAAGAGGACCAATGAGGCCAATGCGCCGACGGTAAGACTATGCTTGATAGGGATCATGACCGCAGCCTAGAGAGAGGCCCCTCCTCACCTCAAGTGAAGCTTGAGTCAGATTGCGGCCATTCTCGTGACGAACGCCGCCCTCCAAAATGCGCTGGCGGATGCCCAGCCCCTTGCCGACTAATAATCCGCCCGCATGATCGAGATTAACTGGCCGCGTGACGGATCTGCTGACTAACCAGGCCTGAACACTGATTTTGGTCCGTCAAGCTCCTTCCCCTTCTCGCCGCTCTCGCTGACGCAGCAGGCTTCCGAACGTTTTGACGCCGAGACGCGAATCAAAGACGCCGTCGCGTCGTTCGCCCCATCGCCTATCGCAGCCAGCAGGTCGACTGGGACGCCCTGGCCGAGGATATGCGCCGTCGCGCCGAAGGCGCCCGCGACGACATCGACATGCTTCCGGCCTGGGCGGCCCTGGCGCATGGATTGGGCGACGGCCATTCCTTCGTCCAACCGACCCCCGAAGCGATCGCCGCCTGGCGCGAGCGATACGGCGACCGCCCGCTCAGGGTCGAAATCTCATCGCCCGCTTTAGGCGTGCACTCAGCATTCTCCAGCAGCACGTCTTGGTGATAGCGAAGTACTTCGCGGCGATAGACGTCTCCAGCTCGGCGTCGCCTCGCCGTTAAATGCGGAATCATCCACGATCGCTGGCTGGTCGGCGACGTCGGTACGGGCTTGCTCTCAATTGGCGATGACGCCGGTGGCCACGGCGTTGGGACGGACCACATGGCGGTGCTGAACGCTAGTTTGCGCCAGAGGCGTAAGTAGCGGTCCGGTGCGTCGCAGGGGGTGCGTGGTTGCGCGCCGGACCGCCGGCATCACCTCAAAGGAATGCGCGGCTTTAAACCACCTAGGCGTCCTATCAGTTCCGACACAACCGCCGCGCGAGACCGGCTCAATGCATCCAGCCTGCGTAGAGAATTCCTATCAAGCCGACGAACAACAGCGTCATGACCAGGAGCGCCGCTTCCCACGCCGCCAGATGCCACCATCGGGGAACAGAAGGCCTTCGTTTGCGCAAGAACGGCCCTCCAGCACCCGCCGGACGAGGCGCTGGTCGTCCTAACTATCCAATCTGGGCGTTGTTCCGCCTATCCGCGCTCTCGGCCGACAAAGGGGGATTATCGCCCTTCCGGCGCCAATGCTCCGCGCATTTCTCGCGTAGTTGTCGCCAGGTCGCCTTTCCCTCCAGTCCGTAGATTTCGGATTGGGTATAACCCTCTCTGACGAGGGCCTTTCGAACGTCGCTCGGAATGCGAAAGCTCCCGCTTTCTGCAAGTTCGAGGGCCCTCTCAATCACCGGCTTCCTGTGCACGAGAACAACTCCCCTGTGAGGGGAGTCTAAACGCCGTTCATCTAGCGCAGGTTGCTCCCGAGACCGTTCGGGGGGCTCGCCAACGACTTTCTAGAATAGATGAACGGTCCAGGCGGCCCCTCCAAAGCAGGATACGCTCAGAAAGACGAGGGTGATCTCAAAGGGCGACAGCCTCCAGATGGAGGGTCCGCGACGGGATTTGGCAGACATGGCGGCCTCATGGTTTCCAAAATGATCTTGAGAGCCGCCTCGGTTGCGCCCCTGACGGGTAGCGGTTGGCCGTAGAGGCCACGCCAAAGCGCATCTAGCGTCTGATCTTCTTATCCTAAGGGCTCCATCAGCGACCCTTGCACGGAACTGACCCCGCGCCTCCATCAATTGGCGCGCTTACCGAACAATGCTCGTTTTTATCTGCGGCGCTTGAGCCCAGAGCTTCCGGTCATCTCCGGAGCAAGGCAGGCGCCCTCATCATCCGCCGATTACAGGACGCCTAGGCGTGGCCGCTGATGGCGACATCGGCTTTCGGTTCGAGAACGCGGACATCAATCGCAAACATATCGCTGCGCATCCGCCGCTCCTGTCAGGCTAGGTCACGTATGCGCATGACGCCGCTGCTGCTGGTCTGCACCTCAAACCGTCCCGTCCCGCGGATGAGATCGGACAGTTTGGCGTATCCGTATGTCCGCTGGTCGAAATCCGGATAGGCGTTGCGGAGCCGGTTGCCGAGACCGCCCACGGCGACCCACCCGTCTCCACCCTCGTCCATATCGGCGATCACGGTAGCGATCAGCCGCGCGGCTTCCGCCGGTCGCCGCTTGCTCTCGCTAGAGCGGCGCACGGGTTTCGATGGATCGATATCCCCTTCACCGGGAAGGCTTAGGTTCTCGGTGTAGATGAAGCGAGTGCAGGCCTGTCGGAAGCTCTCGGGAGTCTTCTGCTCTCCGAAGCCATAGACGTCGACGCCCTCTTCGCGAATGCGTGAGGCGAGACGGGTGAAATCGGCGTCGGACGAGACCAGGCAAAAGCCGTCGAACCGGCCGGAATGCAGGAGGTCCATGGCGTCGATGACCAGCGCGATGTCCCCGGAATTCTTGCCCTTGGTGTTGGCGAAATTCTGCTGGGGCTGAATGGCGAACCGCGCCAACACCTTCGTCCAGCCGGAAATCTGAGGGCTGGCGAAATCGCCGTAGATGCGGCGCGCCGAGGCTTCGCCTAAAGCGGCGATCTCGGTGAACAGGGCTTCAGCGATTTTCGGAGAGGCGTTCTCCGCGTCGATCAGCACCGCCAGCCTCGGCGCCCGGCCTTCAATCGACATGGTGCGTATCGGCCCGCGCCTTGAAGTTGCTGGGCTTGGCGTCGTCCGCCGCCCGCCGGGCGGAGAGCCGATCTGGCGCACGCATTGGCGGAGGGGCGTCCAAAGCTTCAGCGACGCCCGAGAGGAAACGGAACCGTTGATGGGCCGCCAGCGCTGGATCCTCCCCATGGCGCACCGCGCGGCTGTCGACCCGGCTCGCCTCATCTCGAACCCGGTTGATCAAGGCGGCGAGATGCCCCTTGCTTTTGTGGTTATCCATAACGACGGCATGCATTCGAGCTTCGACCAGTCGTCGTTGCAATGCCGCATCGACATCCTGGCCCAGACCCGATCGCACGGCCATCTGGACAAAATCATAGGCGTACAGTCGCACGAAATTTTCTTCGATCACCGGGAGTCTTTCGAATGCGACGGCAAGGCCGTCTGATGCCCCGACGCTGGCGCGGTCGTCCTTTTCCGGGCCGCGCGGGCGGGCTTGACCGCAGGCGGCCTGGGAAGAGCGGCTCGCCTGGCGGCCTCGGCGTCGATCAGCGGAAGGATGTCGGCCGCCGCCGCGATCTGCGGCGGCAGCCCATGCTGAACCAGTCGCTGCGCATTGACGCGCAAAGCCGTCAAATCCGCATCGCTCATCAGAGGGATTTTCTCAGCCAGAGGCGACACAGGCGCGCCCTTCGACCGGGGAATCGGGGCGACGCGTCAAGCGCCACCCTTTCAACTGGTTGAAGCCGATCTCAACTCTGACCTCGTCCCCCAGAACGCTGGTCCTGAGCGGTCGATTAAGGCTGGGAAGGACCGTAATGACATGGCCGTTCTCCAACCTGACCCGGCGCGCTCCCAGAGGAAGCAGGCCGGTCACGACGCCGTCGAACGAAATCCTGTCATCACGAAAGGAAACGATGTCGCCCCTAGGCCGCCACCGCAAGGCGGGCTGCGGATTCCTTACCGCTGCGAACGTCCAGTTCGACCTCGAAGTCGAGCTTCTGCCCCTCGTTAAGAGAAGAAAACTCGGACGCTTCTATCGCGGAAGCGTGCACGAAGACGTCCTTGCCTCCGTCGTCGGGCGCGATAAAGCCGTAACCCTTGATCGAATTATACCATTTTACTGTGCCGGTAGCCATTTTCAGACCTCCATATAGCGTTGGCGGCAGAGAAACCTCTGAAGCCTGTCGGGTCTGGATGGGATCGGCTTTTGAACCTCTGTGCGTCGCGCAGAAAAGGGCAGCAGCGTTACGCAAGAAGATCGACAGATTGGATATGGGAGCGGATCATCGTCGGCGCAAGGTCAGCACAATAATATTCGCGCGACAGCCTCATAATGAAGGCCCGCCGTTGACCAGCGGGCCTGGAATTATTTTGGCTGTTTCGATCCGACGAATGCCTTATCGACCAGGTTCTTCACGCTTGGATTGGAAACATTGGTCTTAGGTTTAACCTTCTTCGGCTTTCCCTTGGACTCTTTCATCGCTCTTACCTCTCATGTGTCTGGCAAGCCTAACAGGCCAAGCCCCGGCAAATGAGGCCGCAACCCGCTATCTGCGGAATATGATTTGGCGGGCGCGGATAACGCTTATTGAATCTCTGCTGTGGCGCTGGCTTTATGCGCGGCGTTCCTATTTGTCTTGATGGCCGCCTGCACGCCTTTTCCAGACAGGCAGCTGAACCGAGCGGGAGACTTGATCTCTCCCCATTCCCCAATGCCACCCCAAGAAACCGATCTGGAGCGTCGCGTCCTCGCCCACGAGCGCATCCTCCAATTTCTCCTGGCGGAGCTGGCGCAAGCCGACCCTTCGCTTGCAGATCGCCTCACAACGGCCTTCTGGCCCAAAGGCCGAAACTCCCATCAGCATGACCATACCGATGCTGAGGATTACGCCGAAGCCTTCGTCCGGCAGGTTCTGAAGCTCAATGAACAGCGTGGCGGCCTACCCTCTCGCCCTCCTTCTTCGGCCCCGCCGACCTCTCGGACAGAACCGCCCATCGCAACCCATGAAATCCCGGTCGTCGTCAAACCCCGCAGCGGGGTATGGGAAGTCAGCCGCGCGCGGCGGCATATCGGCGACTACATGGACCGAAGCGCCGCCTTCGAAACCGCGCTCGCCATCGCGCTCGAAGATATTCAAGCCGGAGTGAAGGCGACCCTCGTGGTCGACGGGGTGGCCGTTCCGATCGGCGCCGTCGAGGCTACGGCCGACTCCGAAGGACAAGCGAATGACTAGCGCCGACATCACGGCGATGCGGCAAGCTCCTCGGGCTTACGCGCCCATCGCCATGGCCGCTCACGTTATTGCACGCCTCCCACGGGGCGGCTTCCGGGTGCGGCTTGCGAACAGTCATGAGCTGGATATTCCGCCCGCTAGCGGCAGGCAGACAGACATCAGGCTTCTTGGTGATATCGTTTTCATTGAATGGGCTGCGGGCCTGCGTCCGGGCTGGCGGCTGATGCCTGCCATTAGCTTTCCTGTCTGAAGATACGGTTCTGCCTGATCGGGGCGCCAGAATCTTGATTGTAAAACCGCTGCACAGCCTCAGCCAGCCTGACATGATTGTCATCCGGCCTTCTCTAACGTCAGGGATCACACCCGCCCCACAGGGGATCCCTATAGGCTTCCCTCTAATGAAAGCAGCGCCCCAGACCAGCGCACGACGTCTGTTTCAGCGAGTCGGTAAATGCAGGAAAGCGGACGTCGCCAACCGCCGTAATGAGTCAAAACCGGAAAGAAAAAGGTGCGGGCGTTGGAACCTCTGCGTGGAGGCCCGGGACTTTCAGGCGACGCCGCGACGGTTTCCGGCGAACCGGCCCTACGGCGAACAGACGGCACCCTATGGAACCGGCGCCCGCAGGTGCTAGCGTAGCGATTATAAGCGCATCAGCCTAGTTGCGTGGGATTGGGGCGTTTCGACTCTTGCTTGTCGGCTCCGCATTTCGGAGACTCCGGGCATGAAACGTCCGCTGAGGAAATTGCCGCTCGCGAAACAGCGTGAACTCGATGCCGCCGTCGGGATCATCCAAGACGGCTTCGCTAAGGCCATTTCCACGCGCCGGGCCGACCGCCTGAAGAACGGCCGCATTCTCAAGATCATTCTCTTCGGCAGCTATGCGCGCGGCGACTGGGTTCATGATCCGGTCGGGCGCTACTTCTCGGACTTCGACCTGCTGGTCGTCGTGGACCACGAGGACCTGACAGACTTCGAGTTCTGGGAGGACGTGGAGAAGCGCCTTCTGGCCGAACTCTCTGCGGGCGCCATGCGCACCCCCGTCAGCCTGATCGTCCATAGCCTGGACGACGTGAACTGGAAGCTGGAGCATGGGCGCGGCTTCTTCATCGACATCGCCCGCGACGGCGTGGTCCTGAAAGACACGCCCGACGTGACCTTCTCCGAGCCGCAGCCCTTGCCGCCGTCCACCGCATTGGAGGAGGCCACCGAGTACTTCGAGGAATGGCAGGAAAGCGAGGCTGGCTTCGCTCGTCTAGCGGCATTCGCCATAACAAATGGCGATCACAAGCACGCTGCGTTCCTGCTTCATCAGGTCACGGAGACGATCTATCAGGGCCTCCTGCAGGTCCTGACCTTCTACTCGCCCAAGAGCCACAACCTTATCCGCCTCCGCAACATGACAGAGCCCCTGGAACCTCGCCTCCGTGAGGTTTGGCCCCACGAGACCAAGTTCCAGAAGCGCTGCTTCGAACTCCTCCGCGCCGCCTACGTCAAAGCCCGTTACTCACGCCACTACCGCATCACCGATGAAGAGCTGGCCTTCCTCACCGAACGCATCGACCTCCTAAGAGAGGTCGTACGCGGGGCCTGTGAGGCGCGGATCGAAGAGCTCCGGCGTCTGGCCGAATAGATGCACATGACCTAGCTAGACAGGACGGTCGCCTGCCTGATGCGCGCCCTCCGTTCGCGCTCAAATCTGAGGCCAGTGGTGTTTTTCTGCCTCGGCGTCCTGACGGCCCTGCTCGGCATGGCGTTCGGCCTGTCGAACACGTCTCCTCAGTCCTTCGCCATACTGGCCATCTTCGCAGGCGTCGCGCTGGGAGCCTTCGCCGTGGCGGCGGTCATGCTTCGACCGGACGCAGCGAACGACAATTGAAAAACCGCGCGCCCCAAGAGGCGCGCGGCGCGATTTCCAGTTTTTCGCCCTCTATTCGGCGGCGAAGCAGTAGGCGTCGTCAGATGACGGCTCTACCGCCTCCCCTTCCCGCTCGTGCGCGGTCGTATCAACCGCCGACACCGTCCGCAGCAGAGATGGAAGCCACCCCTTGTCTTCCACCAGCCGCTCAGCGGCCTCGGCCATGTCGCCCTTTTTGAACCCGGCGATACGGGCGGCTTCCTCGGCGTTCGTCGCCTCCTTTACGGCTTCCAAAATACGCGCCTTGGACACCCGCGAGAAGTAGCTCGCAGCGGTCGCCGACCATGTCCCGGTCATGTCCAGACTGGTCACGGCCGCCAAGGCTTCGGCATGGGTCAGGGCGTCCGGTCTGCGGTCGTGGGGGTCGCGCACGGCGTAGAGGCCGACACCCGCGCAACATGCCATCAGGTCCAGCAGATCGGCGCGGCTCATGGACGCCAGGACCGCCCACAGATCGCTCGCCTCTTCGGGCAGACGCACGCCCCAGGCCTCCAGCCGATCCGCCACGCGACGACCGGCCGGACCGTCGCTGACGCCCGGTGCCAGTCTTTCGAGCCCTGTAACGCTCAGCCGAAGCTGCAGCGGCGTCCAGACGCCCCACGCCGGATAGAAGACCTGCAGGGCCAGCGCATGAACCACCACCGTCAGGGCCACCTTGGCGTCCGCCTGAATCGCATCGCGAAGCCCCATGGTGCGGTGTGCCGTCAGGTCGACGATCAAACGGTCGGACAGGGGCGCGGGGCCGTCCTCCGGCACCGACGCCCGAACGGGCGCCGCTGCTTCGGCGTCTTCTCCGTCCTGCTCCGACGCCGTCCAGCTTTCAGAGGCCTCCGGATCGGCGGATCGCGCGTTCGCCGCGTCCTCAGACCTGACCAGACCCCGCTCGAAGCGGGCCAGACCGTCATAACCCAATAGCACCATGACCCCGGCTCGCGCCCTCGCCTCTGGCGCGTAATCGAAGTCCGGACCGAAAGCCTGAAGCGCTCTGTCGATCTCTTCCAGTCGCGCATCCACCTCCGGCGACAGGCCCTCCCCGGCGTCCGTACCCGAGACGAGCCGATCATATTCCTCCGACAGGGCCGCGATCTCGGCGGCATTCGTCTCCGACCGAACCACCTCGACCGGATAGACCCGGCCCAGGGCCGAAGCCTCGGCATAATCAGAGCCGACCTCGGCCCATTTCCAGCCCTCGCGCTGTCGCGCCTCCTCGGCCAGACCGGTCAGCTTCTCGGCCACCAGATGATCCAGAAGGGCCGGGTCTTCCAGCCAACCCTCGCCGTCCTCGGTGAAGAGATCACGCAGGACGGCGCCGCCTTCGGCCTCATAGGCGCTCAGCCCCACGAAGCGGACGCGGCGATCATCCACCGGGACCTTGGCCTCGGTCATGGCCCGCCGGATCGCATAGACCGGCCTGTACTCGCCCATCTGATCGAAAACCTGCCGCTGCCGGTCCTGATCGGCGCTGACGCAGAAGGCCATGAGTTGGTCCAGCGTCAGGGTCCCGTCCCGATAGGCCGCCATCAGTTCCGGCGCCGCCGCGCCGAGCCGCAGCCTTTGCCGCACCACATGGGCCGACACCCCGAACCGGGCGCCGATCTCTTCCGGACCGTAGCCCTTCTCCTCGGCCAGCTTCCGGAAGGCCTCGAACTGGTCGGCGGGGTGCATGGCCTCACGCGTGATGTTCTCGTCGAGGCTGATTTCATGGGCGTCATTCAGGGTGTCGACCGTCACCTTCACCGGATGGGTGCGCTTGATCGCCTTGCGTCTGGCGAGCAGCCGCAACGCCGTCCGCCGCCCCTCGCCGATGGTGACGCGGTAGTTGCCCGTCGCAACGCCGTCCTGACCGCGTTCGATCTCGACCACAGGCGGCTGCAATACCCCCTTGACCCTTATGGACGCCGCCAGCGCCTCGATAGCCTCCTGAGAGTGCTTCACCTTTCGGGCGTTCCGGGGCGAGGCCTTCAGCCGGTTCAGCGGGACCACGATCTCCGCGCCGTGAAGCGGTTCCGGAACCGCCGTATCACAGAGGTCCGGGGCGGCGGCGTCAGCCGCCGCCAGAGCGAAAGTCTGGATGGAATGAGCAGTCATGTCTGCCTCCTCTGGGCAAGGGTTGCAGGCACGCGGAAGGCGCGCCTGAAACTCTGCCCGTCGGCGAGACCGGGGTAGCAAGGGCCAGGACGGAACGGCCGGAGGGGGATCGCCCGACCTGCACAAGCCTGGAAATCTGAAGGCTATGAACCTGTGCCGGCGCGGAAGGTCGGGGAGACCGGCCGGTCCGGCGGCGCAGCCGCGCATCCTGGCCCGCGCGAGGGCGGAGCCCTTAGATATGCGGCGCCACAGGCGCCGCTATCGGCGAGTTCGGCGGCGTCTGCAGGTCAGGCCCGGATTCTCACCGAGACGGGGCAATGGTCCGACGGGTGGTCATCTTCCGGCGCGTCGTAGACGTATTCCTCAAAGGAATCCGGCTCGATCCGGGCGGCCGCTTCACGTCCGGCGACGATATGGTCGATGAACTCGCGATATCGGGCCTTGCACCCGGCCGGACGGCCGCCCGCCGTCTGGACAAGCGCCGCCGCAGCCGGGTCGCCATCATTGATTTCGGAGTAGAAGGCGTCGTTTCGGCTGGCGATCCACCGGTTCCAATCCCCGAGAACGACGAACGCCTCGCCGGCCCGCGCCCGGCTGTCGATCCAGCCTTCCAGGACAGGGGCCTGGCCGAACAGGACGGGGCAATCGGGATCGGAAGCCGCGCGTCCGGAGTTGCAGCCGGACTTCAGGTGGACAGCCAGGAGACGAAGCGGGCGGTCGCGCCAGACCGTGATGTCCACGCCCCAGCGCAGATTGGGATTGCCGAGCGCTAGCGCCGAAAGGTCCTCATTCCGGCGCCAGGCCACGCCCTTGCGGACGGCGAAGCCGACCGACTGGTTCTGGATGTTGAGACCCGGCTTGCCGCGCCATCGCCGCCCGCCCCGCTCGACGAGCACGAAGAAAAGGCGATGTCGTACTTGGCCGGATCGAAGACCCTTCGCGCAGCCGCCTCGCTCTGGACTTCCTGGAAGGCGATCACATCGGCGTTCAGCGCATCCGCATGTCGGCGCAGGAGGGCGTAGTCCGCCTCAGTGCGGGGTCGGCACCCTTCCCCGTCCTTCTCAGCTAGGTGCTCGATGTTCCAGGTCGCCACCTTGAGCGAACCCGCCGGCGGCGGCGAAGGCATGCCAGCGCAGGCGGACAGGAAAATAGCGGCGCTAAGGGCCAAGGAGATTTGGATCTTCATTCCCGCATTCCTAAGCGCGACCTTAGCCAGCGCAAAGCCTGGAACAGATCGTCGATCAAGGATCGCGAGTTTGCAGCGTTCGGATCCGCTCACATCGAAGTCCTGCGTCGATGCGTCGACCCGCAGCCTGTCGGACGCAAACCTGACGGCTGGTCGTTTCGTCTGCCTTCGCCTTCGATTCCCATAGGCTTTTTAGGAGAGCGACGATGAACCGGTCCGACCCTCCGCTGACGCGGTCGATCAGAAAGGCGCAGCTGCTTCAGATGGTGCCCCTAGCGGACAGCACCATCTGGGAAATGGAACAGAGGGGCGAGTTCCCTAAACGCTTCCTCCTCACGCCGCGCTGCGTCGTCTGGGATCTGGCCGAGGTCGAAGCCTGGCTCGCTTTGCGGCGGCGACGGCCGATCCGCCCCGCGCCGCCGCCCGATGTCCGCAAACGCATATCCCGGCCCGTCAGGGACGCGGATCGAAACGGAATCCTGCCGTTTCAGGGATAGAGAGCACGGGGGTCCATGACCGCCCTGCTTCCCAGGCGTCGACGGCGTTGGACCACTGCTGCGCCATGTGCCGGCGCTGCGCCTCGAACTCCGCCTTGTTGTAGACGCTCCGCGATGATCGCTCCTCGTGCGCGAGGCATTTCTCGATCCAGTCCGAGTTGAAGCCCATCTCGTGCAACAGGGTCGAGGCCGTTCTGCGCAGGTCATGGACAGTGAAGGGCTCCAGCGGCAGGTCCTGCTCCCGGGCGCGCTCAGCGATGGCCATGGTGACCCGGTTGAAGGTCGCCCGGGACATGGGCGCGTCGGCGTCGTAGCGCGACGGCAGGATGTAGCGGGAGTTTCCCGAACAGGTCTTCAGGGCCACCAGGATGTCGAGCATCTGGGTCGACAGATAAACGTTGTGGGGGCGCGACCGCTTCATCCGCTCCTTCGGGATCGACCAGACCGCATTCTCAAAATCCACCTCGTCCCAGGTCCCGTCCTGCAACTCGCTCTTGCGGACCATGCTCAACAGGATGAACTTCAGTCCCAGGCGGATCGTCGGCAGGGTGGCCACCTCCGCCAGCAGCCCGAGCATGATCCGGATCTCGGACGGCGACAGCGACCGGTCACGGGGACGAAAGCGCGCGATCGCTGCCGGCGCCACCCCGTCGGCTGGATTATCGATCTTCTCGCCATGGAGAATAGCCCAGGCGTAGATCTGCTTGACGATGTCTCGCACATGGATGGCCGTCGCCGGAGCGCCCCGCTCCACGATGGACTTGCAGTGGGCGCGCAGATCATCCGGCGTGATCTCGCCAAGCAGCCGGTTGCGCCATTGCGGCAGGACCTCCCGGTTGAAGATGGACCGCCGCATGTTGCGCGTGCTGTCCGCCATGGGCGCCTCGTCCATCCACTTCTGCGCCACATGAGCGAAGTCGCAGGCTTCCCGGAGCCGCCTCTTGGCGCGCTGCTTCTCCAGAGCCGGCGACACGCCTTCGGCGATCATCCGCTTGGCTTCGATGAGCTTCTCCCGGGCCCTGGCGAGCGACAGGCCGGTCAGCCCGTAGGATCCGAAGGTGACTGTCTCGCGCCGCCCGTTGAACCGGTAGTCGTACTTGAAGGCGATGCCTCCTGACGGTGTTACGAGCACGTAAAGACCGTCCCTGTCGGTCTTTTTATACGCCTTTGATTTTCCTCGCGTATTCCTAAGTTCTGCGTCGGTAAGCATGCCATTTCCCCTTCCAAAAGACCGTCAGGCGTTTTCGGGGTCCTCCGCGGCCATTTTTCTCTAACAATTCAAAAACTTGCTTCGAGAAAAAGACCGTCAGGACGCCCTGGATGGGGTGACGGTATGAATCAGGGGCGGGTGAGGCAACGGGCGTGAGACCGTCAGGAAAGCCGTCATCACAAAAAAGAGACCCTCCGAAGGGCTTCGAAGGGTCTCGTCAAAATTCACTTTTACGTCAGTGACTTATCGGCATTTTCGAAAGCGACGTCGAAAGACTCCGAAGGGGCTGAATTATTCCCACTCAATGGTGCCCGGCGGCTTCGAGGTCACGTCGTAGACGACGCGGTTGACGCCGCGGACTTCGTTGATGATGCGCGTGGCGGTCTTGGCCAGGACGTCCCAGGGGAACTGGTAGAAGTCAGCCGTCATGCCGTCGGTCGAGGTGACGGCGCGCAGGGCCAGCACCTTTTCATAGGTGCGGGCGTCGCCCTGGACGCCGACCGTCTTGACCGGCAGCAGCACGGCGAAGGCCTGCCAGATGTCGTCGTACAGGCCCGCCTTGCGGATTTCGTCCAGATAGATGGCGTCCGCATCCTGAAGCGTGGCGACCGCCTCCGGCGTGATCTCGCCGGGGATGCGGATGGCCAGGCCCGGTCCGGGGAACGGATGGCGGCCGACGAAGGCGTCCGTCAGACCCAGTTCGCGGCCGAGCGCGCGGACCTCGTCCTTGAACAGTTCGCGCAGGGGCTCGACCAGCTTCAGCTTCATGAAGTCCGGCAGGCCGCCGACATTGTGGTGGCTCTTGATGACGTGCGAGGGGCCGCCCGTCGGGGACACGCTCTCGATCACGTCGGGGTAGAGGGTGCCCTGAGCCAGGAAGGCGGCGCCTTCGATCTTGTTGGCCTCGCGGTCGAACACCTCGATGAAGACGCGGCCGATGGTCTTGCGCTTGGTTTCCGGGTCGGAAATCCCGGCCAGTTCGCCGAGGAAATCCTTAGACGCATCAACGTGCACCAGCGGGATGTTATAGTGCTCGCGGAACAGGGTCGTGACCTGATCGGCCTCGCCCTTGCGCATCAGGCCGGTGTCGACGAAGACGCAGGTCAGCTGGTCGCCGATGGCTTCGTGGATCAGCACAGCGGCGACCGATGAGTCGACCCCGCCCGACAGGCCGCAGATGACCTTGGCGTCGCCGACCTGTTCGCGGATCTTGGCGATCTGCTCGTCCCGATAGGCGGCCATGGTCCAGTCGCCGGTCAGGCCCGCCACGCCGTGGGTGAAGTTCTTCAGCAGCTGGGCGCCGCGCGGGGTGTGGACCACCTCCGGGTGAAACTGCACGCCGTAGATCTTGCGCGTCTCATCGGCGATGGCGGCGAAGGGCGCGCCTTCCGAGGTGGCGATGACGTGGAAGCCTTCCGGCAGGGCCGTCACGCGGTCGCCGTGGCTCATCCAGACCGGCTCGCGGTGGTCGATGGCGCCGATGCCCGCGAACAGGGGGCTGTCCTTGGTGATGACGATCTCGGCGCGACCGAACTCGGCGTGGTGGCCGCTCTCGACCTTGCCGCCCAGCTCGGCGCAGATCAGCTGCTCGCCGTAGCAGATGCCCAGGATCGGCGCGCCATAGTCGAAGACGGCGCGGTCGACGCGCGGGCTGTCGGCATCGGTCGTCGAGTTCGGGCCGCCCGACAGGATGATGGCCTGCGGCTGCATCGCCTTCAGGGCTTCGCCAGCCTTGTTGAACGGATGGATTTCACAATAGACGCCGGCCTCGCGCAGGCGGCGCGCGATCAGCTGCGTCACCTGACTGCCGAAATCGACGATGAGCACCTTCTGGTGTTGGGTCGGCTGGGTCATGAGGTCGAATCCGGGGCGAGCGATTGGGCGAGGGTTTGGCCCTGAAGGGCCGGAATTTCAAGGGCGGAGAGGCCTGAGTTCGTCAGCACCGCGATCAGGCCGTCCACGGCCCGGGCCAGGTTCTCGTCCACCAGATGCAGGGTCGAGGTCCAGTCGTGCAGGCCCGTCAGCTCGGCCTTGCCGTCCGACACCCCGCGCAGCGCGACCAGCGGCAGGCCGAAGGTCTGGGCCGCGCGGACCAGCGCCCACGTCTCCATGTCCACCATCTCGGCGTCGATGGCGTCATAGGCGGCGCCCGAGACGACGTTCCCGCCGGTCGACAGGGGCGCGCTCGGCACGTCAGGGATGGGGCACGGCAGCGGCAGGACGGCGGGCATGTCCAGCAGCGGCGTCACCCCCTTCTCGAACCCCAGAGCGCTGGCGTCCATGTCGCGATAGGCCACCGACGACGCCTGATAGACCGCCGCGTGATCCAGCACACGCGACCCGCACGACCCCAGCGACAGAATCAGGTCCGGCGTCTCTCCCCTAGCCTCCAGCCGCGACAGCGCCGCCGTCAGCGCCACCGCCCCCTCGACCGGCCCGATGCCGGTCATCAACGGGTCGATGCGGGCGCGCAGGTGTTCGCCATACTCGGCAGGCGCCGCCATCACCGGCAGGACGGTGACGGCGCCGTAGCGCTCCAGCCTCATGAAACGCGCTCATAAAGGGCGATGAAGAAGCCGTCCGTGCCGGTCGCGGCGGGCGACAGGCGCAGGCGATTCCCTTGCGCCAGCGCGGTCAGGCGCTCGCGCCCCGCCCCGGTCAGGTCCGCGCTGTGCGCCGCGTCGGCGACGGGGACCGGCTTGAAGCTCGGATGCGCGGCCTCGAAGGCGGCGGCGGTCGCCTCGTTCTCGGCGCCCAGCACCGAGCAGGTGACATAGGCCAGACGCCCGCCCGGCCGCACCAGCTTCGTCGCCTGCCCCAATATCCGCAGTTGCAGCGCGTGTAGGCGCGCGACTTCCTCAGCCGTCAGGCGCCAGCTGTCCTCCGGCCGACGCCGCCAGGCGCCCGAGCCCGAGCACGGCGCATCGACCAGCACCACATCGGCCTGGCCGTTCAGATCCTCGACCCCGCCGCCGTTCGTGCCCAGCAGGCGCAGGTCGGCCTCGACGCCCGCGCGCGCCAGTCGCGGCTTCACATTGTCCAGACGCTTGGCCGAGACGTCGCAGGCGATCAGCGCCCCCTGCCCCTGCATGGCCTGCACCAGACCCAGCGTCTTGCCGCCGCCGCCCGCGCAGTAATCCACCACCGTCGCGCCGGGGAAGGCGCCGGACAGCCAGCCGACGACCTGGCTGGCCTCGTCCTGAATCTCGAAATGACCGTTCTGGAAGCCGTCCAGCGGCTGCACGTTCGGCGCAGGCTCGGCGTCCAGACGGAGGCCCCAGCCCGACAGCTCCGTGCGCTGGGGCGACAGACCGGCGTCGCGCAGCTCGGTCTCGACCTCTTCAATCGTGGCGCGCAGGCTGTTGACGCGCAGATCGACCGGCGCGCGGCCGCCCAAGGCTTCGACCTCTTTACGCCAACGGTCGCCGTGAACGGCCTTCAAGTCCGCTGTCACGAAGTCTGGCAGGGCGACCTCGGCCAGATCGACCGCGTCTTCGCCAGCCATGACGCGGCCGCGCTCGTGCTTGGACAGCGGGCGCGGGCCATAGCCTTCGCCGTTATAGAGGCCTTCGATTTCTTCCAGCGTCGCGCCGTCCAGCAGCGACAGGGCGCCGACGATCAGGGCGCGTCCGTCCTGACGCCCGCCCATGAAGGCCGACAGGCGGCCCCGCGCGCGCAGCACCTGATACACGCGCTCGGCGATGGCGCGGCGGTCGCCCGAACCGGCATAGCGGTTCTGCTGGCTCCAGGCCTTGAGCACGGCATCAGCGGGCTGGCGGCCTTGGGAAATGCTGTCGATGATGGCGGCGGCGGCGGCCAGACGGGCGGCTGGGGTCAAATCAGACTCGGATGAAAAGGGCCAGAAGGCACAGCGCCAGTCCCGCGAGCGAGACCAGCCAAACCAGCGACCGGATATAGGGAACGCCCAGGGCGTACAGCGGGATATAGGCGACGCGCGCCCAGAAGTAGAGGCCTGCGCCCCACGCCGTCAGCGCGCCGGTCCGATCGGCGACCTGGGCGATCAGCACGGCGCCGATGAACAGCGGCAGGGTCTCGAACAGATTGGACTGCGCCCGCTCCAGACGGCCGACGATGGGGCTTTTGGCTTCGGGCGTTTCGTCCCGCGCCCCGGCGTTCCACGACAGGCCGAACTCGCGCGTCCGGGCGAAGGCGGGCAGGAAGACCTGCACCAGGGCCAGCACCAGCGTCGCCGCCAGCCAGGTGAGTTCAGTCGTCACGCCGGTCTCCCTTTTCCAGTCCAATACTCGCTCATCCCGGCGAAGGCCGGGATCCAGATGCAAACGCGCCGCCTGACGGGCTCAGTGTCCGAACACATGACCTTGCACCCTACAATCTGGGTCCCGGCCTTCGCCGGGATGAGCGGCGGATTATGCACTCAAAACAAAACCGCTCCCGGCCGGGGCCGGGAGCGGATCAGGTCAGCCCTGACGATAGTTGGGCGCCTCGCGCGTGATCATCACGTCGTGGACGTGGCTTTCACGAAGGCCCGCATTGGTGATGCGGACAAAACGCGCGCGTTCCTGGAAGTCCGGGATGGAGGCGCCGCCGACATAGCCCATCGAGGCGCGCAGGCCCCCGACCAGTTGGTGCACCACCGGGGCGATCGGGCCCTTGTAGGCGGTCTGACCCTCGATGCCTTCGGGGACCAGCTTCTCGGACGAAACTTCCTTCTGGAAGTAGCGGTCGGCCGAGCCGCGGGCCATGGCGCCCACCGAGCCCATGCCGCGATACGACTTGTAGGACCGGCCCTGGTACAGGAAGACCTCGCCGGGGCTTTCGTCGGTCCCTGCGAACATCGAGCCCATCATGGCGACATTGGCGCCCGCCGCGATGGCCTTGGCCAGATCGCCCGAGAACTTGATGCCGCCGTCGGCGATGACCGAGGCGCCCGTGCCTTCCGCCGCGCGGGCGGCGTCGACGATGGCCGTCAGTTGCGGCACGCCTACGCCCGCGACGATGCGGGTGGTGCAAATGCTGCCCGGCCCGATGCCGACCTTCACCGCATCGGCGCCCGCGTCGATCAGGGCGCGCGTGGCGTCATAGGTGGCGACGTTGCCGGCGATGATCTGGACGCGGTTGTTCTCGCGCTTGATGCGCTCGACCACCTGGGCGACCGAGGCCGAGTGGCCGTGGGCGGTGTCGATCACCACCACGTCCGCGCCCGCATCGGCCAGCGCCATGGCGCGCTCGAACCCGGCGTCGCCGACGGTCGAGGCGGCGCCGACGCGCAGGCGGCCCTGCTCGTCCTTGCAGGCGTTGGGGAAGGCCTGGGCCTTCTGGATGTCCTTCATGGTGATCAGGCCGACGGCGCGATAGGCGTCGTCCACCACGATGACCCGCTCGATCTTGCGGGTGCGCAGCAGCTCGCGCGCCGCCTCGCGCCCGGCCGAACCTTCGCGCAGGGTGATCAGCTCGCCGGTCGTCATCAGATCGGCGGCCTTGAGGTTCAGGTCCGTCTCGAAACGCATGTCACGGTTGGTCAACATGCCGACCAGCTTGCCGGTCTTGGGATCGACCACGGGGAAGCCGGTGATCTTCTTGCGCTCGACGATCTGGAGGACTTCGCCCAGCGTCGTGTCGGGGGCGACCGTGACCGGGTTCACCACCATGCCGCTTTCATAGCGTTTGACGGCGCGGACCTCTTCGGCCTGCTCCTCGATGGTCATGTTCCGGTGCAGCACGCCCATGCCGCCCGCCTGCGCCATAGCGATGGCCAGGCGGCTTTCCGTCACCGTGTCCATGGCGGACGACAGCAGCGGGATGTTCAGTTTGATTTCGCGTGTCAGCTGGGTCGAGACATCGACATCAGCCGGCATGACCTCGGACGGACCGGGTTCGAGCAAAACGTCATCGAAGGTTAGGCCTTCGCGTATCTCCATTTGGAGCCTCCATTTTGCGGGCCGCGTATAGCCCCCGTTGGCAGGGAACCGCAACCCCAAGCCCGCGCTATCGTCCATATAAGAGAAATTGCCTTGAAACGGACGGGCAGAGGCCGCATTTACCGCGAATGGTTCGCATCTTGATCACCACAGCGCGACAGCTCGCCCTCAAGATCGCGAGCTATGGAGTCATGCACCTGATCGTGGCGATCCTGGTGGCCTTCGCCCTGACGCGCGACTGGCGGGTGGCGCTGGCGGTCGGGGTGGTCGAGCCGATCTTCCAGACCATCGCCTATTCGATCCACGACCGCGTCTGGCACCGGGTCGAGCGCCGCAAGATGCTGTCCGGCGTCGAGGAGACGGCCGAGGCCTTCACCGCCCGTCTGGAGGTCATGGACGCGCATGAGCAGAATCGCGCCCACAACCATCATGGCGGACACGGCCACAGCCACGCCCTGCCCCGCAACCTGAAGCAGGTGGCGCTGAAGACCGTCACCTATGGCCTGATGCATTTCACCGTGGCGGTTCTGGTGGCCTTCGCCCTGACGCGCGACATCCGCATCGCCCTGGCCATCGGCACGATCGAGCCACTGGTGCAGACGGTGTTCTTCACCCTGCACGACCGCATCTGGACGCGGATCGAGGCGAAAAAAGCCGCCCGTCGCGCGGCTGCAGAGGCCGAAAGCGCGTCGGCCTGACCTGCGCCCGGCGCCACGCTCTACAAACACGCCGTCATCCTCGGGCTTGACCCGAGGATCCAGAGCGGCAGCGCGCTCATCCTTGCCCACGTCACGCAGACTGAAGGCTGGATCCTCGGGTCAAGCCCGAGGATGACGGCAGTTATTTTGGTGGGAAGGAAGACAGAGAGCCAGCGCCCCTACCGCTTGTTCAGCGCCACCAGAAACACCTCGGCGCTGCCCTTACGGCTCGATTCGGGCTTCACGTATTTCACCGTCTCGAACTCTTCACGCAGGCGCGTCAGCACCCCGCCCGCGTCGCCGCCCTGAAAGTTCTTCGACACGAAATTCCCGCCCGGACGCAGGGTCCGGATGGCGAAGTCGGCCGCGATCTCGATCAGGGCGATGATCTTCAGGTGGTCCGTCTGGCGATGGCCAATGGTGTTGTGCGCCATGTCCGACAGCACCAGATCCGGCGGCCCGCCGATGGCGTCCAGCATCTGCTGATCCACGCCCGGATCGGTGAAGTCCGCCTGAATCAGCGTCGCGCCCGGAATCGGCTCGATCATCAGCAGGTCCACGCCCGCCACCGCCGCCGCGCCGCGATCCAGCGCCACCTGCACCCAGCCGCCCGGCGCCGCGCCCAGGTCGATGACCCGCGAGCCGCGCCTGATCAGGCGGAACTTGTCGTCGATCTCCATCAGCTTGAAGGCCGCGCGGCTGCGCCAGCCCTCGGCCCGCGCGCGGTCGGACCATTCGTCCGACAGCTGACGCTTGATCCACGCCTGACTGGACAGGGTCTTCTTGTCGGCCGTCTTGATCTTCTGGCCGACCTTGCGGCCCGAGGCCGTGCCGCCCGTAGGCAGACGCACCATGCGGCGGCGTTCCTGCGGCTTGTCGGCGGGCTTTTCGTCTTCACTCATGCTTCCCACATAGCCCTGACGGCGTTCAGCCGCTATGACCCGCGCACAATTCCGGCTCGCATAACCTCAAGGAGCGCACGATGGCCGACCAAACCCTGACCTTCACCCTGGACACCGGCGACGGCGAAGACCGCAACGTCGTCATCAAGCTGCGCGACGACCTGGCGCCGAACCACGTCAAGCAGATCACCGATCTGGCCAAGGAAGGCTTCTACGACGGCGTGGTCTTCCACCGCGTGATTCCGGGCTTCATGGCCCAGGGCGGCGACCCGACGGGCACCGGCACCTCGGGCTCGAAGAAGCCGAACCTGAAGCAGGAGTTCTCGAAGGAGCCGCACGTCCGCGGCGTCTGCTCCATGGCCCGCACCGCCAACCCGGACAGCGCCAACTCGCAGTTCTTCATCTGCTTCGACGACGCCCGCTTCCTGGACGGCCAGTACACCGTCTGGGGCGAAGTGATCGAAGGCATGGATCACGTCGACGCCCTGCCGAAGGGCGAACCGCCCCGCGCTCCGGGCAAGATCGTCAAGGCGACCGTCGCCTAAGGACGAAGTTTCAGCGGCGGGGGATCAGTCCCCCGCCCACCACCGCATAGACACCCCGTCAAAGGTCCGGCCCCCGACCTTCAGCCTGCCTTTCAGGACCACGCCCTGATCGCCCAGGTTGCGCCGCGCCTTCGCCAGCGCATCCGGGTCCAGCCTTCCCTCGAACGACACCGCGCCCAGATCGCGCGACCGCGCCTCAAAGCGCACATGGTCCTCGGTCACGTCATAGGCCGTCGGAATCAGCCGCGTGCGCCGTGCCTCATCCCCCGCCGCGAACTCCAGCATGATCGGCGCATAGCCCGCCGTCCGCGCCCCGTCGCGCCAGCTCATGAAGTCGGGAACCTGCCCCATGAACAGGTGATGCAGCCGCCAGTCGCCGACCTGCACCGCCGTCGTGGGGATATAGTAGCCCGACACATCCTCAGGCAGATCATGGGTGAAGGCCGACGCCTGCGCCGCTTTATCGGGCGCAGCGCCACGCTCGCAGGCGGCCAGCATCAGCGCCAGCGCCGCCGCCAGCAGAACCGGAACCGCCCTCACGGCAGCTGAATCAGAGCGGACAACCAGCCCATGTCCTGCAGATGCTCGACCGACTCGAACAGCGGCACGGCCAGCAGGAAGACCAGCCCGTCGCGCAACGTCGTCAGAAAGAACTGCGGCCGCACCTCCAGACTGTCGGCGTCGCGCCATTTGGAAAAGTCCGGCCCGAAACGCGGCGTCCGCGCACAATAGTCCGCATAGGTCTGACCGAATGCGCCCGCCAGCCACGCTTCTTCGCGCTTCACCGTGGCGTAGAAGACCGCAACCGTCAGCAACAGGAAGACCGTCGCCAGCGTCACGCTGCCCGTCTGCGCGCCCACGCCGAACGCCCCCATGAAGCTGAACACATACAGCGGGTTACGGCTGATCGAATAGGGACCGCGGTCCACGATCTCGGCCTTCTTGCGCCCGCCGATATACAGCGAGCACCACGCCCGCCCGACGATGCAGATGACGATCAGGCCCAGACCGAACGCCTCCAGCCCTTCGTGCAGCATGGTCTCGCCGCCGATCGACCGGCTGATGAAGGCCAGTCCGACCACGCCGATCAAGCCAGCGAGCAACGCCGCCTTGCGCAGCTTCTGCACCCGTTGAAGGTCAAATCCTTGCGTCGCCGACATCTGTGTTTCCTCGACTGATGTCCTGCGACAGAACGCCGCCCTGACGGCGCTTTCAAGGCTTAAAATGATCGCCCTTCTCGCCGCGGCTTCCCCACTCCGTCATCCCGGAAGCCCGCAGGGCTATCCGGGACCGCAAGAGGCGCCCACGCCGAACGACTACGCCTTTGGCGGTCCCGGCTCTTCGCTCCGCTGCGGCCGGGATGACGGCGGTTACTGATCCAGCCAGCGATCCAGCACGCGGAACCCGCCGATGGCCAGTTCGGTCGCGTCCTGGAACACCGCCGGATTGACCTTGTCGAAGGTGTCGCTGGGGCGGTGATAGTCCGGGTGATAGTTCACCCCGAAATACAGGAACGGCAGCCCTGCGCGGTGGAAGGCGGCATGGTCCGACGCCTCGACCCAGTTGTCGGCGCCCTTGTCCTCCGGCGTGTCCTTGCCGAAGGCGAAGGCGACGTTCCGGCGCGCCGGAACCTGATCCAGCACCGGGCGGAAATAGGGATGCTGATACGTCCCCGTCACCCACAGCTTGCCGTCGCTGTCGGCCCGCGCCGTCATGTCGAAGTTCAGGTTCATCGAGATCGCGTGCAGCGGCACCGGCGGGGCTTCGACAAAGTGCTTGGCGCCCAGCAGCCCCCGCTCCTCGCCGTCCACGGCCACGATCAGGACGCTGTGCTCGGGCGGGCTGGCCTTCAGCCGTCTGGCCAGCTCCAGCATCGTCGCCACGCCCGAGGCGTTGTCGTCCGCGCCGTTGTAGATCTGGCCCTCATTGACGCCGACATGGTCATAGTGGGCCGTCACCACGATGTATTTGTCGGCGACGCGCGTGCCGGGGATCATGCCGATGATGTTGGTCCCGTTATAGGTCTTCGTCCCCTCGCGCGTGCGGCCCAGCGCCTCCCACGGCTGCAGTCGGCCCATCGGCGACGGCTGAACGCCCAGCGCCTCCAGCCGCGCCACGATATAGTCGCGCGCCTTGGCCCCGCCCTCGGACCCGGTGTCGCGCCCCTGCATGTCGTCGGCCGACAGGATGCGCAGGTCGTCCATCAACTGAGCGTAGTCGCCCGATGGCGCCGCCTCGACGGCAGGCGTCTCGACCACAGGCGCGGGCGTCGTCTCACAGGCGCCCAGCGTCAGAGCGGCGGCGATCACGGACAGGCTGGCGAGGACAGGACGCATGGACGGCTCCGGCAGGATTCTTTGAGGCGCGACGCTAGCGGCCCCCGGCCGCCGCGTCAGATTACGTTTCTGTCATGCCGCGTCTGCCATCAAAGTCGGGGGATGATAAGGAACCGTTCCGCCTTTGCCGACTTCCTGCGATTCTCATGTCCGACCTTCTCACGCCCGTCGAAACCTTGACCGAAGCCCAGGCGCGCGAAGAGCTGGAGCGCCTGTCGGCCGAACTGTCGCGCCATGACGCCCTCTACTACGCCGACGCCGCGCCCGAGATTTCCGACGCCGACTATGACGAACTGAAGCGCCGCGCCCTCGACATCGAGACCCGCTTCCCGGCCCTGTCCAGCCCCGTTTCCCCGTCCCAGCGCGTCGGCGCCCCCGTCTCCACCCAGTTCGCAGAGGTCCGCCACGGCGTGCCCATGCTGTCGCTGGACAACGCCTTCAACGACGCAGAGGTGCGCGACTTCGTCGCCCGCATCGCCCGCTTCCTGAAGCTGCCGGGCGACGAACCCATCGCCTTCGTCGCCGAGCCCAAGATCGACGGCCTCTCGGCCAGCCTGCGCTACGAAAAGGGCGTGCTGGTTCAGGGGGCCACGCGCGGCGACGGCAAGACGGGCGAGGACGTGACCGCCAATCTGCGCACGCTGGACAGCATCCCCCAGACGCTGAGCGGCTCCGGCTGGCCCGACGTCATCGAGATCCGGGGCGAGGTCTACGCCCCCAACGCCGCCTTCGACGTCTTCAACGCGGCGGCAGAGGCGGAAGGGCGCCGCACCTACGCCAACCCGCGCAACTTCGCCGCCGGGTCGCTTCGCCAGAAAGACCCGAAGATCACGGCCCTGCGCCCCCTGACCTTCTTCGCCTACGCCTGGGGCGAGACCTCCGCCCCGTTCGCGGAAACGCAACATGGCGCGCTGGAGGCCTTCCGCAGCTGGGGCTTTCAGGTCAACGACCGCTCCGCCCGGGTCGAGGGCGCCGACGGCCTGATCGGCGTCTATCAGACGCTGGAGGCCGACCGCAGCCGCCTCGGCTACGACATCGACGGCGTGGTCTATAAGGTCGACCGTCTGGATTGGCAGCAACGCCTCGGCTTCATCGCCAGAAGCCCAAGATGGGCTATCGCCCACAAGTTCCCGGCGCAGCAGGCTACGACCGTGCTGGAAGGCATCGACATCCAGGTCGGCCGCACCGGCTCCCTGACGCCCGTCGCGCGCCTGCACCCCGTCACCGTCGGCGGCGTCGTGGTCCGCAACGCCACCCTGCACAACGAGGACGAGATCGCCCGCAAAGACGTCCGCATCGGCGACACCGTCGTCCTGCAACGCGCCGGCGACGTCATCCCCCAGATCGTCGGCGTGGTCGAAACCCTGCGCCCCGACGACGCCCAGCCCTACATCTTCCCCACCGCCTGCCCCGTCTGCGGCTCCGAAGCCGTGCGCGAGGGGGATGAGGTCAAGCGCCGCTGCACCGGCGGCCTGATCTGCGACGCCCAGATCGTCGAGCGCCTCAAGCATTTCGTCAGCCGCCGCGCCTTCGACATTGAAGGGCTTGGCGAAAAGCAGTTGATCGCCTTCCACACGCGCGGCTGGATCAAGGAGCCCGCCGACATCTTCCGCCTCGCCCGCGATGAGGAGAAGCTGGCCCTGCTGCGGGCCGAGGACGGCTATGGCGAGACCAGCGTCGGCAACCTGATCGCCGGGATCGACGCGCGCCGCGTCATCTCCCTCGACCGCCTGATCTTCGGTCTGGGCGTGCGCGAGATCGGCGAGCAGACCTCTCTGGTGCTGTCGCGCGCCTTCGGCAGCTGGACCGCCTTCCGCGACGCCTGCATGGCCGCCGCAAACGGCCTCGCCAGCGACGACTGGAAATCGCTGGCCGCGACCCACGCCATCTCCACCCGCGTTCTGGGCCTGATGGCCGACGCCCGCCCCGCTGCCGACGATCCGTGGCCCGAGGCGCCGATGGATCAGAAGATCGCCCTCGCCTTCCCCGGCATGGCCGCGCCCGCGCGCCGCTCGCTGGCGGAAATCTCTAACGGTTGGTCCGACCTGACGCGCTGGGCCGCTATCGCGCGCAACGAAGGCCCCTCCGACATGCTGAACCAGATCGCGGGCGTCTCCGGCGTCGGCCCGGTCGCCGCCGAGGCTCTGGCCCACTTCTTCCACGAGCCGCACAACCTTCAGGTCGTCGACGCCCTGCTGGCCGAACTTGAGCGCGTCGAGGACGTGGCCGCCCCCACGACCGACAGCCCCGTGGCGGGCAAGACCGTCGTCTTCACCGGCTCGCTGGAACGCTTCACCCGCGACGAAGCCAAGGCCCGCGCCGAAAGCCTCGGTGCCAAGGTCAGCGGCTCTGTCTCCAAGAAAACCGACTACGTCGTCGCCGGGCCCGGCGCCGGATCCAAGCTGAAGGACGCCGAAAAACACGGCGTCGCCGTCCTGACCGAGGACGAGTGGCTGACCCTCATCGCCTGAAATATGATCTCGTAATGCACGCCGTCGCCATCGACTTCGAAACCGCCAATGAGCAGCGGGCCAGCCCCTGCTCCATCGGCCTGGCCTGGATCAACGACGGCGTTATCGAGTCCGTCGAGCATCACTACATCCGCCCGCCGGGGATGCGTTTCGCCAGCTTCAACATCGCCTTCCACGGCATCGGCCCCGAACAGGTCGAGGACGCCGAGGAATTCCCCGCCGTCCTGGCCGCCATCGCCCCCCGTCTCGAAGGCCGCACCGTGCTGGCCCACAACGCCGCCTTCGACGTCAGCGTCATCCGCAACACCTGCGACCACTATGGCCTGACCTATCCCGAATTCGAC
The DNA here is from genome assembly GCF_039673845.1 of Brevundimonas diminuta. Lineage (GTDB taxonomy): Bacteria > Pseudomonadota > Alphaproteobacteria > Caulobacterales > Caulobacteraceae > Brevundimonas > Brevundimonas diminuta_E. The sequence continues at coordinate 137,709 of NZ_JBDJMK010000008.1, forward strand.
TACCTCTGCACCGTCAAGCTGGCCCAGATCAGCTGGCCCGAGTTCCCCTCGCACAAGCTGAACAACGTCTGCGCCGAACTGGGCGTCGCCTTCCGCCACCACGACGCGGCCGAGGACGCCTTCGCCTGCGCCTCCGTGGCTCTGGCGGCGGCGCAGGTGCATCAGGCCGCCGACTGCCGCGCCCTGGCCGACGCCAGCCGCCTGACGCCCGGCCGCATCTGGCGCGACGGCTACACCCCCTGCTCCAACGCCGGAACCCGCCCCCGCCGCGCGCGCGGCGGCTGATCCCGCGCTTCCTTCCCACTTTCTGGGAAAGAAGAAACCCGCCCGAATCCATCGCCTTAGGCGCAGCCGGCGCACAAAACCTTCCCTAACGTCATGTAATCATTGAGTGAAGTTCACAATTTCGGCCTTGTTTCGCGCCCAAACGCGGATCGACCTTCGCTCCAGGATCGTTCAAACGGTCCATCATAAGGAAAACGCCGATGAAGACCTCCGTCCTGACGGCGCTCGCCGTCGCCGCCGCCGCCCTCGCCACCCCCGCCCTCGCCAGCGACCCGACGGGTCTGTGGCAGACCCCGACCAACGGCGGTACGGCGCTCGCCGTCGCCGCCGCCGCCCTCGCCACCCCCGCCCTCGCCAGCGACCCGACGGGTCTGTGGCAGACCCCGACCAACGGCGGTCAGGTCCGCATCGAACGCTGCGGTCAGGCCCTGTGCGGCACGCTCGTCACCTCCAGCCACATCCGCGCCAATCCGGACGTGAAGGACCAGCGCAACAAGGATGAATCCCTGCGCAACCGTCCTCTGCGCGGCATGCAGATGCTGTCCGGCTTTACCGGCGGCCCGACCGAATGGCGCGGCGGCTCGGTCTACAATCCTGAGGACGGCGGCACCTATCGCGGCACCATCACCCTGACCAACGACAACACCCTGCGCCTGCGCGGTTGCATCGTCGCCCCCCTGTGCAAGACCCAGACCTGGACCCGCGTCCAGTAAGCTTGATTGGCGTGAGTGGCGCTCGCACCCTTTCACTCCCGCTCATCCCGGCGGACGCCGGGACCCAGTGCTTTGGCTTCAAGCACATTGGTCAAGTGCGGAGCGCGGGGTTCTTACTGTGTCCGGGCGTCCGCCGGGATGAGCGGATGGTTCAGATCAGACTGGCCACAATGGACAGGATGGTCGCCGTCGCCACCGCATTCAGCGCCATGCCCAGGCTAGCGAAGGCGCCCGCCGTCGGGTCCACCTGAAACGCCCGCGCCGCCCCGAAACCGTGCGCCGACACCCCGACCGCAAAGCCCCTCGCCCGCCAGTCCCTGATCTTCAGCAGGTTCAGCAGCGGCGTCGCCGTCATCGCCCCGAACACCCCTGACATCAGCACGATCACCGCCGCCAGCGCCGGTATGCCCCCCAGTTGAGAGGCCACCGCCATCCCCACCGGCGTCGTCGTGGCGCGCGGCGCGATGGAGGCCATGATCTCAGCCGGCGCCCCGAACAGCCAGACGATGCCCACCGCGCTGACGATGGCCGTCACGGCCCCCGCCAGCAGGGCGCAGGCCAGCGGTTTCGCCAGCCGCCAGATCGTCGCCCGCTGCGCCCAGATCGGCACGGCCAGCCCCACCACCGCCGGTCCCAGCAGGAAGCCCAGCACCTGCGTCGCCTCGGCGTAGGTCGCATAGGGCGTCTTCGTCACCAGCAGCACCCCGATCAGCACCGGCGTCGCCAGCAGCACCGGATGGCACAGCGGATGGCGCCCGCTGCGCCGCGACAGGATGTCTGCCGCCTCGAACACCACCAGCGTCACCGCCAGCCACAGCAGGGGCGTCGCGATCAGACCGCTCACGACACGCCCCCGTCTTCGCCGTCCGGCTCCGCCCGCCCCGCCACGGCGCGGAACACCAGCGCCGTCACCGCCAGCGTCAGCTGGGTCGAGACCGCCACCGCCACGACGATGCCGACGCCATGGCGCGACAGGATCGCCCCCTCCTCCATCACCCCGACGGCGGCGGGCACGAACATGATCGACAGATGCGCCGTCAGCCAGCCCGTCACCTGCGTCAGCGTCAGCCGCTCCCTCGGAACAAGGGCCAGCCACGCCAGCAGCAGCACCATGCCGATCACCGACCCCGGCAGGGGCAGGCCCGTCAGCCGGTGGATGACCTCGCCCGCCAACTGGCAGACGAGCAGCAGGGCGATGGCGCCGATCATCGGCCGGGCTTCTCCTTTACAGCGGCGCCGTCTGCGTCTTCAGCCAGGCCAGCGCCGCCTCGTCCTTCTGCACGCCGTCGGCCAGCAGAGGCCCGACCTTGGCCAGAACCTCGGCGTGATAGGCGTCCACGTAAGCCCGCTCGTCCGCCGTCAGCAGGGCCACGTCGATCAGGCGGCGGTCCAGCGGCGCCAGCGTCAACTGCTCGAACCCGTGCATCGGCCGCTCGCCGCCCGGGACCTGCGCCGGTGCCGTGACGACCTGCAGCGTCTCGATACGGATGCCCCACTCGCCCTCGCGGTAATAGCCCGGTTCGTTCGACAGGATCATGCCGGTCAGCAGCGGCTGATCCGTGCCCCATCCGGCGATGCGCTGCGGTCCCTCGTGAACGCCCAGATACGACCCGACGCCGTGACCGGTGCCGTGATCGAAGTCGAAGCCCGCGTTCCACAGCGGCTGGCGCGCGATAGCGTCCAGCTGACGCCCGCTGGTCCCGGCCGGGAAGCGGATCACCGCCATGGCGATGTGGCCCTTCAGGACCAGGGTGAACATCCGGCGCTGATCCGCCGTGCCCTCGCCGATCGCCATGGTGCGGGTCACATCCGTGGTCCCGTCCAGATACTGACCGCCGCCGTCCACCAGCAGCAGCGAGCCCGCCTCCATCGGCCGGATCTTGGCCCCGACCGGCTTGTAGTGCGGCAGGGCGCCGTTCGGCCCGACCCCGGCGATGGTGTCGAAGGACAGATCCTTCAGCATCCCCGTAGCCTCGCGGAAGCCCTCCAGCGCCTCGACCACCGCCCGCTCGTCCGGCAGATCCTTCTGCGCCACCGTATCGACCCAGTGCAGGAAGCGCGTCAGAGCCGCGCCGTCGCGGATGTGCGCCTGACGGCTGCCTTCGATCTCGACGGCGTTCTTCTGGGCGCGCGGCAGGGCGCAGGGGTCCATGCCGCGCACGATGCTGGCGCCCGCCGCCTCCAGCCGGTCGAAATACCAGGCCGAGGACACGGCCGGATCGATCATCACCTTGCGCCCCGACAGGGCGTCGAGCGCGCCCGGCAGCGCCTCAGGCGCCTCCAGCGTCACGGCGTCGCCCAGCCAGCCGGGCAGTTCGTTCGTCACCTTGGCCGGTTCGAGGAAGACGCGGGCCGTCCCATCCGCCTTCACCACCGCCTGACCCAGCGGCAGCGGCGTGCGGATCACATCGCCGCCGCGAATGTTGAACAGCCAGGCCAGCGACGACGGCGCCGTCAGCACGGCGGCCTCGGCCCCGGCGTCGGCGATGGCCTTGCCGATGCGGGCGCGCTTGGACGCGGCGTCCTCGCCGGAATAGCGATCCTCATGCGGGACCACCGGCGCCTGCGGCTGGGCCGGGCGAGCGTCGCCCCAGGCCAGATCGATCGGATTGGCCTCGACCGGCTTCAGCGTCGCCCCGGCCTTCTCAACCGCCGCGCGCAGGCTGGTCAGCGCATCGGGGCTGTGCAGGCGCGGATCATAGCCGATCACCGAGCCCGATGGCACGGCCGCCAACCAGTCGGCCAGTTTGTTCAGCGGTTGACGCTCGAACAGGGCCTCGTCCGTCTGGGCCTTGGCCTGCACCGTATAGCGGCCGTCGACGAAGATCGCCGCGCGGTCCTTCAGCACCACGCCCGCCCCGGCCGAGCCGGTGAAGCCGCTGACCCAGGCCAGCCGCTCATTGGCGTCGGGCAGGTATTCATTCTGATGCTCGTCCTCGTGCGGGACCAGCAGGCCGTCGAGGCCCTGCCTGGCCATCTCGGCGCGGAGCAGAGGCAGGTGCTTGGCCCCGAAGGACGGATCGGTGGTTTCGTCGAATGTCTGGCGCATGAAAGCATCCGTATCATCTCCCTCCCCTTCATGGGGAGGGTGGTCGCGCAGCGACCGGGTGGGGAGGGCCAGGTGACACAGGTGCAACGCGTGAACAGTCCAAGCACCCCCACCCGACCTCGCCTTTGGCTCGGCCACCCTCCCCATGAAGGGGAGGGAGAATCTTGCGCCTACTTCTTGCGCAACTGCAGCGCGCTCCACGCATCATGATGGATCGTCTGCTCCACCACGAAGCCCAACGGCAGATAGGCCTCCAGCACCCGCTCCTCCTGCGTGCGCAGCAGGCCCGACAGGATAGCGACCCCGCCTGTCTTCAGCGCCGCGCCGATCTCAGGCGCCAGATGCACCAGCGGCGCGGCCAGAATATTGGCGAACACCAGATCATAGGGCGCGTGCTGCGCAATGCGTGCATCGCTCAGGCCATCGGCGAAATAGAAGTCGCATTTCGCGTCGTTGGTCACCGCATTCTCATTGGCGATCCGGGCCGAGGGTTCGTCGATGTCGGTGCCGACGGCGATGGGCGAACCGGTCTTCGCCGCTGCAATCGCCAGCACCCCTGTGCCGCAGCCCACGTCCAGCACCTTCTCGAAGCTTTCGGTCTTCAGCAGATTGTCGAACGCCTCCAGACAGCCGACCGTCGTGCCGTGGTGGCCGGTGCCGAAGGCGGCGCCCGCGTCGATCTTCAGATTGATCCGGCCCTCGGGGATCTTGCCCTGATCGTGCGCGCCGTAGACGAAGAAGCGTCCCGCCTCGACCGGCGGCAGGCCCGACAGGCTCATGGCCAGCCAGTCAGCGTCGGCCAGCTTCTCGACGATCACCTCCAGCCCCGGCGTGGCGCGCAGGATTTCGACCAGCCCGTCAACCTCTTCATCGGTCGTGGGAAAGGCGTCGATGCGCCAGATATTGCGGTCCTCATCCTCTTCCAGGATCGAGTAGGTGGCGCCCTCCAACAGGGGGTTGGCGTCGATGGCGGCGGCGGCGGCCTCGGCCGGGGCGCGGTCGCCGCGCGCGATCACCTGAACTGCGGATTCGGACATTTCTTAAACACCGTTATAATAACGAATCGCCAGTGCGGGCTTGGTTCTCACGTCCGCGTCCAACGAGGGGTCGGGGAGTTTATGGCCAAAGCACCGTCTGAAACGAAACCTGCCGCGAAAGCGGCCTCCGCCGCTTCCAAGCCGAAACCGGCGACAAAGTCGAGCGCAACAGCGACAAAAGCTGACGCAAAACCCAAGGCCGCGCCCAAGGCTGTGAAGGCGCCCGCCGCCGCAAAGGCCCCGGCGAAGGCGTCTGCAAAGGCTGCGGCCCCGGCGTCGACCAAGGCCGCCGCGCCCAAGGCGGCCGCCAAACCCGCCGTCAAGGCCACGACCAAGGCGGCTTCGACCAAATCGACCGCCGTAAAGGCCACGGCGGCGGCAAAGGCACCGGCCGCCAAGAAACCCGCAGTCAAGGCCACGGCGACCAAGACGGCCGCCCCCAAGAAGGCCGCTGCTCCCAAGAAACCCGCCGCGCCCAAGGCGGCCGTCGCCCCGGCGGCGCCCGCGCCCGTAACGCCCGCTCCGGTAGCCGAGGCCAAGCCGGCGCCGAAGCCGGAACCGGTCGTGGCCGCCGCGCCGACGCCTGCCGCGCCGCCGGTGCAACCCGCTGCGCCCGCCGCCGCCCCGGCCGAACCGGTCAAGCCGGTCGAGGCGCCGGTCCCGCCCAAGAAGAAGGGCTTCTTCGCCCGCCTGTTCGGCTGGTGATCTGACCGCGTTTCGCGGCGTTCAACGCCGGAACGTCAAAGACAAAGAAGGCCGGAGAGGACGCCCTCTCCGGCCTTCTTCAATTCTCGCTGTTCAGGCGGCTTATTCCGGCAGGTCTTCGGCCAGGATCGCCATTTCGAACATGAAGGAACCGGCTTCGTCTTCATCTTCGAACACCACGCCGATGAACTCGTCGTCGACATAGACTTCGGCGGAGTCGGCGACCTTGCGGGCCTTCACCTTGATGCCGCCGTGGTTGAAGGTGCGCTTCAGGTGCGTCTCGACGCGCTTCAGATCGTTCTCGGTCACGGGGTCAGCCTCGCTTTGGCGCCGAAGGGGGCGCATGTCGTTGGCCGCGGACCCTAGAGAAGCCGCCCCGGATTGGGAAGCCCGCGCGTCAGGCGTCCACAGGCGGGACCGTCGTCAGACTTCGGGCGCGACGTCGCTCCAGCAAGGCGCCAGCATTGACGTGGCCTCAGACCACCATTGGGCAAAGGGGGTATTCACATTTCCCTGCATTTCAAATCTGACGGCTGCGTTGTTGTCGCCTGCGCGCGCGCTGCTGTTCCAAAAGGTGTGCCACGTTCCATCAAAGACGATCCCTAAATTCGGAGCCTCCACGCCCAAGCCGATGGCGTCAGGCCGAACCGGGGGCACCTCTTCCATGGCCAGCAGCACCGCCTCTACTACAGGACAAGTCCGTGAATCTGCCCAGCGCACGGCCTTTGCTCCGCTCCGATCCCCCGTGACCCGACGCACAACCCAAAATGTCGTCTGTTTGGGGTGCTCGCCCTGAAAGACAGCGTAGAAGGCGTTGACCGACCACTCTTGGCTCAAGGCGCCGATCTCGTTGAGACCTGCAAAAGGCCGTTTACGATCAAAATCCACTTCACGCGCTTGGGCCGCGACAACTTTATAATCGTCCTGCGCCATGACTGGGCTCCCCGCCATCAACAGAGCCGCAGACAGCAAGAGACGCATCTCAGATCACGAAGTCATAGACGATGTCGGCCAGCGTATGGTCCATCGTCCGTGCGGGCGTGGCGTCGGTCGGGCAGTTGACCAGCCGCGCAGGCACGCCCGCCACGGTGCAGCCCGCCGGAACCGGCTTCAGCACCACCGATCCGGACGCCACCTTGGCGTAGTCCCCGACCTCGATATTGCCCAGCACCTTGGCCCCGGCGCCCAGCAGGACGCCGCGCCCGATCTTCGGGTGGCGGTCGCCGCGCTCGGCCCCCGTGCCGCCCAGAGTCACAGCGTGCAGCATGGACACCTCGTCGCCGACCACCGCCGTCTCGCCGATGACGATGCCCGTGCCGTGGTCGATGAAGACCCCCGCCCCGATGCGCGCCGCCGGGTGGATGTCCAGCTGGAACAGCTCTGAAATCCGGCTCTGGAAGTGAAACGCCAGGGTGTCTCGGTCCTGCTCCCACAGCCAGTGCGCCACGCGCCACGCCTGCAGCGCCTGGAACCCCTTGAAATACATGAAGGGCTGCAACAGCGACCGGATCGCCGGATCACGTTCCTGCACCGCCTTCAGATCCGCCTCGGCGGCGGCGACAATGCCCGGATCGGCGATGAAGGCCGACAGCGCCACCTCGCGCACCGTCATGGCGGCCAGCTCCGCATCGCCCAGCTTGCGCGCAATCTGGAAGCTCAGCGCCCGGGCGAAGTCGTCATGCGCCAGGACCACGGCGTTCAGCTGCGACGCCAGACGCGGCTCCTCGCGCGCAGCGTCCTCGGCTGCGGCGCGCAACTGCGCCCACAGGTCCGGCTGCTTCGGCACGATTTCCAGCTTGGCCATCAGGCTTCCTTCGGTTTCGGCGACGATCCTACGCCTCCAGCATGGCCTTCGCCAGCGCGGCAGGCAGTTCGCCCTCCCGCGCCATATGGTAGGCGCGCCAGACCGTCGCCACCGTCAGCCCGTCGCGCACCGCCCCGCGCAGCACTTCGGCCATCAGTTCCCGGAACGGCACCCGCGCCGACAGGAAGACCTCCGTCTCGTCCGGCGCCTTGTCCGTCGCCTCCAGCCCCCAGGCCACCCAGGCCATCGCCCTCTCGTCGGTGATGGAGTTCGACAGGTCCACATCCAGCGCCGCGCGCCAGTGCGCCGCCGTCAGCCCCGCCTCTTCGGCCAGTTCGCGCTTCACGGCCTCGAACGGATCTTCGCCCTCCGGCGCTCCGCCCTCGGGCATCTCCCACGAATAGCGCATCAGGGCGAAGCGGTGCTGCCCGACCAGACTGACCGTCCCGTCGTCATGCAGCGGCAGCACGCCCGTGCCCACATTCTTCGGCCGCACGACCATATAGTCGGCCTCCGCCCCCGTCGGCGCGATCGCCGGATGGCGCGTCACCCGCATCCACGGCGTGTCGATCAGGACGCTGTCGCCCAGACTGCGCCACGGCGGCGTATCGGGCAGGCTCTCGGCCCAGCGCGGCTTGATGTCGGGTATGCGGCTCATGGCCCCAGCTATGGCGCCCGACGCCGGAAAATCCTAGCTATCCCCTATGAGCCAGTCAGACCTTTCCGCCGCCCTGCCCCTGCCCGTCCGTTCGGAAGAGCTGCTGTCGCGCCTGGCCGTGCGCCGCTCGGCCCCGGCCCAGTCGCTGAGCCTGCCCGGCCCCTCCGACGCCGAGATCGAGCAGATGCTTCTGCTGGGCGCCCGCACGCCCGACCACGGCAAGCTCTTCCCCTGGCGCTTCGTCATCCTTGGCCCGCGCAGCCGCGCCGAACTGTCCCAGGCCCTGACTACGCTGGGCGAAACCCAGAACCGCACCGGCAAGGAGATCGCCGCCCTGGCCAAGCTGGCCAATCCGCCGCTGACCCTGATGGTCGTCTCCACCCCTGTTCAGGGCCACAAGGTGCCGGTCTGGGAGCAGCAACTGTCCGCCGGCGCCGTCTGCATGAACCTGGAACACGCGGCCAATGCGCTGGGCTATTGCGCCAGCTGGATCACCGACTGGTATTCCTATGACCCCGCCGCCGTCGCCCTGTTCGGCGTCGAGGACGGCGAGAGCATCGCCGGCTTCATCCACGTCGGCTCCCTGTCCGAGCCCCCGCTGGAACGCCCCCGCCCCGACCTGACGCACAAGGTGACGGCCCGGCCGTAACCCGTACCGCACCGCTCATCCCGGCGAAGGCCGGGACCCAGATTGTAAGACTCGCTGCTGACCCACTGTCCCACCGGCGTCCTGCGCCCCTACCTCTGCGCCATGTAATCTGGGTCCCGGCCTTCGCCGGGATGAGCGAAATTAAGCAGCGAGGATAATGCCCTCCTCCTCCTCCGGCCGGTGCACAATCGACACCAGCACCACCGAAATGATCATCAGCAGGAACCACGCCCCCAGCTTGTTCAGGCTGACCATCTCCCACCCGTCGCTCTGCCCCGGATAGACCCAGGCCCGCGCGAACGTCCCCAGGTTCTCCGCGAACCAGATGAACAGCGCCACCAGCCCATAGCCCAGCAGCAGCGGCATCGACCGCCGCGTCCGGTCGGCGGTGAAGTAGAACCACCCCCGCATGAACAGCAGCCCCGTCGCCGCGAACAGCGCCAGCCGGACGTCCGGCAGCCAGTGGTGCGCAAAGAAGTTGACGTAGATCGCCGCCGCCAGCACCCACGTCGTCCACAGCGGCGGATAGTTCCGCACCCGGATATGGAAGATGCGCTGCACCCGCGCGATGTAGCTGCCCACCGCCGCATACATGAAGCCCGAGAACAGCGGCACGGCGCCGATCCTCAGCACCGATTCCTCCGGATATATCCACGACCCGTGATAGGTCTTGAACAACTCCATGATCGTCCCGGCGACATGGAACAGAAAGATGACCCGCGCCTCCTCCCAGCTCTCCAGCTTCAGGGCCAGCATCGCCGCCTGAATCCCCAGCGCCCCCAGCACCAGAAAGTCATAGCGCGCCAGCGGCGCCTGATCCGGCCAGAACAGAAACGTCCCCAGGATCAGCGCCAGCATCGCCCCGCCGAACAGACACGCCCACCCCTGCTTCAGCCCGAACCACAGGAACTCATAGGCGTAACGGCGAAGCCGCGAGCGGTCGGCCCACGCCTCCGCGCGCGCCATCAGGCGACGGCCCCAGACTTCGAGCGGGAGGCGAGAGGATGGGGTCATGGAAGAAGATTAGCCGGATTCTGAACTATTCGAGCTACCTGCGTCCTTTGGATGACCGCACGTAATGGAGAAGTATTCTTCGCCCAAGCGTTGCCGCGCACCACATGCCCGCCTACATTGGAATAACGGCAATCGAGGAACGCCCAAGGAGGCACAGAAGATCAATGGCGCGCACCCCCAAGGCAAAGACCCCGGCGGAAGTTGAGCCAACCTCGAAGGCCGAGACAGCACTCAGAAAAAAGCGATCTCAGCGGTCCTTTCCGGCTTCAACGTTTGAAGAGCCCTTAGAATTTGCGAGAGCGATATTCCGTATCGGGAGCGGGCAGCCCGTGAAGCGGCTCACTCTTTTCGATCAACTCGGGAAATCGCCGGAAAGTGGCGGGTCTCGCCAACTGATTGTGAACGCCGGGAAGTACGGCCTCACGCGCGGAGGCGTTCAAGCCGACAACATCGAATTGACGCCCGAAGGGCAGAAGGCCGTCGATGAACAAGTGACGAGGCGTGAGCAGGCCCGCGTATGGACAGAACTGGCAATCTCGAGGATTGAGCCATTCCAGAAACTATACGATAAATTTGTAGGCAATAAGCTTCCCGCTCATGCGGTGCTGATCGACGCCGCGAAAGATGCCGGGATCGAGCCTGAACATGCTGCCGAAGCCGTCGATACATTCGTCGTCAACCTACGCTTTGCCGGACTTCTTAAAACCCTATCCGGCGCAGAGCGTATCATTTCTTTGGATATGCTTCTGAGCGAGTTGCCAGCGGCATCATCACCAAGCTCATCATCAAGTCCGTCAGTACCGTCTGGCAGCATAATTACATCTGAGCATGCACAGTTCGAAAGCACCTGCTTCTACATTGCGCCGATCGGTGACGAGGGTTCCGAACCACGTAAGCATTCGGATCTCTTCCTCGGGTCCATTGTAGAACCCGCCCTAGAGACATTTGGTCTTCAAGTGATCCGGGCCGATTCTATCGACAAGCCAGGCATCATCACCCGACAAATCATTGACTACATAATGAGATCTCGATTGGTAATCGCAGACCTATCGTTTCACAATCCAAATGTATTTTACGAACTAGCTCTAAGACACGCAATCAAACTACCCATCGTTCAACTTATTCGCTCAACTGACAAACTACCATTCGACGTAAATCAAATGCGGACTATATCCATCGATACGACCGATATCTACTCTTTGGTTCCCCGCATCGACTCCTATCGTGCCGAAGTAGCGAACCAAGTCCGGCGCGCACTTGAAGCCGACTACGTGGTGGACACCCCCATCTCCACCTATTTCCCGAACCTGACGGTGACCCTCTAGCCTCACCCCCGCCCGCGATACCCCGCCACGCCCTGATCCGGCAGCCACACGCCCTCCAGCGGCGCGCCGGTCTGCCAGAAGACGTCGATGGGGATGCCGCCGCGCGGGTACCAATAGCCGCCGATGCGCAGCCATTTCGGTTGCAGCAGCTCGGCCAGGCGCTTGCCGATGGCGACGGTGCAGTCCTCGTGGAAGGCGCCGTGGTTGCGGAAGCTGGTCAGGTACAGCTTCAGGCTCTTGCTCTCGACCAGCCAGTCGCCCGGCACATAGTCGATGACGAGGTGGGCGAAGTCGGGCTGGTTCGTCACCGGGCACAGGCTGGTGAACTCCGGCGCGGTGAAGCGCGCCACATACAGCGTGTCGGTATGCGGATTGGGCACGCGCTCCAGCACCGCTTCGTGCGGGTTCGTCGGGGCGGCGGTCTGGGCGCCGAGCTGGCTGAGGCTGTCGGTATAGTGCGTCATGCCCGCCATTTAGGCCTTCCCCTCGCCAAAGAAAACGCCGCCCCCGCCGCAATCGGCCATCCCCCCGTTTCACCCCTGCTAGACTGCGCCCCGGTCGAGGGGACGGCGAAGGGCGATTTCAGACGATTCAGACGAATTGGACTCTCTTTTTTTCTGACGGGCTTCCAGTCGCGCACATCCATCAACACCGCTCATCCCGACGGACGCCGGGATCCAGTGCTTTGGCCACGGACGCTTGGCGACAAAACCGGAGCGCCATTTCAAGCCCGGCGTTTGAGGCTCTTACTGGATCCCGGCGTCCGCCGGGATGAGCGGGAATAGAAGATCGCAGTCATGAGCAGAAAGCGTGATTGCCTTCCCCGACGACAGCCGGTTAGGTAGTCAAAAGCAACTCAGGAGAGACGACCCGTGGCCATTCCCGCTTCCCTCCAGTCCGGCCTGAAGCTGCCGGTGATCGCCTCGCCCATGTTTCTGGTGTCGGGGCCGGATCTGGTGGTCGAGGCCTGTAATGCGGGGGTGATCGGCACCTTCCCCTCGCTGAACCAGCGCACGACCGAGGGCTATCGGGAGTGGCTGCAAGAGATCAAGTCGCGCCTGAAACCCGACGCCGCCCCCTTCGGCGTCAACCACATCGTCCACCCGACCAACCCGCGCCTGATGGCCGACATGATGGTCTCGGTCGAAGAGAAGGTGCCGCTGATCATCACCTCGCTTGGCGCCGTGCGCGACGTGGTGGATGCGGTGCATGGCTATGGCGGCGTGGTCTTCCATGACATCGCCAATGTACGTCATGCGCGCAAAGCCGCCGAGGCGGGCGTCGACGGCCTGATCCTGGTCGCCAACGGTGCGGGCGGGCACGCGGGCGTCGTGAACCCCTTCGCCCTGATCAATGAGGTGCGCAGCTTCTATGACGGCACCATCATCCTGGCGGGCGCCCTGTCGACCGGTCAGGACGTGGCGGCGGCGCTGATGATGGGCGCCGACTTCGCCTATATGGGCACCCGCTTCATCGCCACGACCGAGAGTGAGGCTCAGCCCCACTACAAGGACCTGATCGTCCAGTCGGGCTCGGCGGACATCACCTATACGCCTGCCGTCTCGGGCATTCCGGCCAACTTCCTGACCCCGTCGCTGGTCGAGAACAGGATCGACCCCAAGTCCCTGCCCGAGCACAAGCTGGACATGGGCGCAGAGGCCAAGGCGTGGAAGACCATCTGGTCGGCCGGTCAGGGGTCGGGCGCCATCCACGACGTGCCGACAACGGCGCAGCTGGTCGCTCGGCTGACGGAAGAGTTTTCGCAGGCTTGTGATAAATTCGACAAGAAGCGTCTCTAGGAAGCGGCCTCGAAGTCACCCCCTTTCGAGGCCGATTCATGCGCATCCTGACGACCGCCCTTCTGGCGACCGCCCCGCTCCTGATCCTGGCCTCAACGGCCGCACAGGCACAGGACATGCCCGGCCGCTGGAGCTTCAGCGCCGGGGCCGCGACGGACAACCGCTCCAAGGACGTCTCCAAGTCGGACGGCGATCCCTTCGTCTGGGGCGCGGTGGAATGGGAAAGCGAAAGCGGCCTCTTCTACGTCAGCCCCGCCTTTGAAACGATAAAGAGCGGCGGCTCGGACCTCGAACTGGAGCTGACCGGCGGCATGCGTCCGCAATGGGCGGGCTTCGACTTCGACCTGAACGTCGCGCACAAATGGCGGGTCGATTCCGATCCCGGCTATGACGACAAGTCGTGGGAGTTCACGGCCGACATGAAGCGCTCGATCGGCCCGGCCAGCGCGCGCCTGCGGTTGCAGCACTCGCCCGACGGCGCCGGTTCAGTGAAGGCGTGGACGTGGGTGGCGCTGCGCGGCGGCTGGGACTTCACCGACAAGCTGAACGTCTCGGCCGAGGTCGGCCGCCGCGAGCAGGACAACAGCGTCGATTACACCGGCTACAACATCGGCGCGACCTACGCCCTGACCCGCAACCTTGAGGCCGAACTGCGCTGGTACGGCACCAACGCCGATGTTCCGGGCGAGCAGTACGCCGACGCCCTGGTGGCCGGGGTCAGCGTCTATTTCTGACCCGCGCTCCCCTTATGGGCGAGACGGGTTTCGCCTTTTGCTTGAAAAGGCCTAGGCTGTCGCCATGACCTTTCGACTGACGACCTTGGAACGTGCGTATCAACTGGCTGAAAGCGGATCCTGCCGGACGGTGGGCGACGTCAAACAGACCCTGAAGCTTGAGGGCTATGAGCGGATTCAGGATGCGCTCTACGGCTCGACCATCACCTCGGCGCTGCGTAAGCTGTGTCAGGAAAACTGGGTCGCGCCGCCGGAAACGGCCGAGCCCTGACGCCCGGCTCTTGCATTAGGACACCGGAGGGTCCACCCTAAAGGGGTCGATCTCTCTGCGTAACGCTCTGCCTTCTGCCCCGCGCACCGAGGTCTAAGCCGATCCATACAGACCCGACAGGCCATCAGGGACGTTCTCTGAGGCCAACTTCTAGCGGAGGTCCTGAAAATGGCTACCGGCACTGTTAAATGGTTCAACTCCACCAAGGGCTACGGCTTCATCCAGCCGGATGACGGCGGCAAGGACGTCTTCGTCCACATCTCGGCTGTTGAACAAGCCGGCCTGCGCGGCCTGGACGAAAACCAAAAGGTTTCCTACGAAATCGAGCGCGACCGTCGCTCGGGCAAGGAATCGGCTGGTCAACTGAAGACCGAAGGCTGATCCGGCTCCATCGCCAGCCGCGTCAGCAATGACGGGCCGACGATGACAGGATTTAAAGCGCGCAGGGGTCGCCCTCTGCGCGCTTTTCTTATGCGGGTTTCAACTGGCCGAAGTCGGCGCCGCTGGGCGACTGGAACAGGCGCAGGCCGAACTCCGGCAGGATCGCCAGCAGGTGATCGAAGATATCGCCCTGGATCGCCTCATATTCCGCCCAGGCCGTGGTGGCGGTGAAGGCGTATATTTCCAGCGGCAGCCCCGTCTCCGTCGGCTGCAGCTGACGCACCAGCAGCGTCATGTCCTGGCGAATGCCGGGGTGGTTCTCCAGATAGTTCTGCACATAGGCGCGGAAGGCGCCGATGTTGGTCGAGCGGCGCATATTGACCGGGTCGCGCCCGGCCGCGACCAGTTTGGCGTTCCAGTCGGCCATTTCGGCTGTCTTGTCGGCCAGATAGTCATCGATCAGTAGGAAACGCCGCATCTTTTCGCGCTCGGCCTCGGTCAGGAAGCGCGCGCTGGTCTGGTCGATCAGCAGGGAGCGCTTGATGCGGCGCCCGCCGCTGTCCTGCATCCCGCGCCAGTTGCGATAGGACTCGCTGATCAGCCGCCAGGTCGGGATGGTGGTGATGGTCTTGTCCCAGTTCTGGACCTTCACCGTGTGCAGGGCGATGTCGATGACGTCGCCGTCGGCGTTGACCTGCGGCATCTCGATCCAGTCGCCGACACGCAGCATGTCGTTGGAGTTCAGCTGAACCGACGCCACCAGCGACAGTATGGTATCCTTGAACACCAGCATCAGCACCGCCGCCAAGGCGCCGAGGCCCGACAGCAGCAGCAAGGGCGACCGGTCGATCAGGGCCGCAATCACCAGAATGGTGGCGATGGCGTAGATGACGATCTTCAGGACCTGCAGATAGCCCTTGATGCTGCGCCGATGGGCGCGC
Source organism: Brevundimonas diminuta (assembly GCF_039673845.1). Lineage (GTDB taxonomy): Bacteria > Pseudomonadota > Alphaproteobacteria > Caulobacterales > Caulobacteraceae > Brevundimonas > Brevundimonas diminuta_E. Next base: position 153,074 of record NZ_JBDJMK010000008.1, read on the forward strand.
GGCGAGCGGGCGTAGATGGCGTTGGCCATGTCCAGACCAGCGCCGATGCCGATGGCCACGGCCACGATCATGAAGGCCCCGGCCACGTTCTGGATCAGGGTGACGACGCCGGGCGCCAGGTGCGGCACCCCGCTGATCCCCTGATGGATGATGATGGCGGGCACGACACGAGTGAAGCTGCGCACGACGGGCTGCAACAGGGTGTCGAGATCATGCACCGCCCGCCCGACGACCCTCAGGATCAGCCGGGTCAGGACGCGGCGGACCACAAAGTCCGCGATAAAGGCGACAAGGGCGAGAAGACAGAGCCCGATCAGCATCTCCGCGATCGGAAACTCCGCCAGGCGAATACGCATGGCGTCGAAATCAAACATGGCCCCAGCCTAGGCAGGCCCGCCGGGGATTTGAACCCCCTGACTGTTCGACTGTCTGACTGCCTGCCTTTCCTCTCCATCGTCATTCCCGGCCTTGTGCCGGGAATCCATACGCGCAGGCATTCGCCGTCTGCGCTTGGCGTCTACACGTCTGGCGTCATGTTTATGGATCCCCGGCACAAGGCCGGGGATGACGGAAAGAGAGAGCCTCTAGGCCAGCGCCTGATCCAGATCGGCGATCAGGTCATCGATGTCCTCGACCCCGACCGAGAGGCGGATCAGGTTGTCGGTGACGCCGCCCGCCTCGCGCACCTCTTTGGGCACCGATGCGTGGGTCATGATGGCCGGATGGTTCACCAGACTTTCGACGCCGCCCAGCGACTCCGCCAGGGTGAAGACCTGAACCCGCTCAAGCACGCGCTTGGTCCGCTCCAGATCGCCGTCGATCAGCACCGTCACCATACCGCCGAAGCGGCCGTTCATCTGGCGGGCGGCCAGCTCGTGCTGCGGGTGGCTGACCAGGCCCGGATAGATGACCTTGGCCACCCCTGCCCTGTCTTCCAGCCAGCGCGCGACGGCCAGGGCGTTCTCATTGTGCGCCTTCATGCGCAGGCCCAGCGTCTTCAGGCCCCGGTTGGCCAGGAAGGCGTCGAACGGCCCCATGATCCCGCCCACCGAGTTCTGCAGGAACTTTAGCTGGGCCGCCATCTCGGCGTCTTTAGCAACCAGAACCCCGCCGACAATGTCGGAGTGGCCGTTCAGATATTTGGTCGCCGAGTGCATAACCACGTCGGCGCCCAGCGCCAGCGGCTGCTGGCTCCACGGCGTAGCGAAGGTGTTGTCGACCACCAGGATCAGCTTGTGCGCCTTGGCGATCTTAGACAGGGCCTCGATGTCAGCCAGTTTCATCAGCGGATTAGTGGGCGTCTCGACCCACAGCATCCGCGTCTTTTCGGTGACCGCCGCCTCGACCGCCGCCAGGTCGGTCAGGTCGATATAGCTGAAGTCCAGCCCCATCGACCGGCGCCGCACCCGCTCGAACAGCCGCCACGAGCCGCCATACAGGTCGTCGCCGGTGATGATGTGCGACCCGGCGTCCAGCAGTTCCAGCGCCGTCGAGGTCGCCGCCATGCCCGAGCCGAAGCCGAAGGCCTGAACCCCGCCCTCCAGATCGGCGATGCAGGCCTCAAACGCCTCACGGGTCGGGTTCTTGCCGCGGGCGTATTCATAGCCCTTGTTCACGCCGGGGCTTTCCTGGGCGTAGGTCGAGGTGGCGTAGATCGGCGTCATCACCGCGCCCGTCGTCGGGTCCGGCCGCTGGCCCGCATGGATGGCGCGGGTCGAGAAGCCCTGATGGTTCTTCAGTTCAGACATGGGCTTACCGGTTCAGGCTGAGGTGGTTGATCAGGTCGGTGCGGGTGATCAGGCCGACAAAAGTCTCGCCGTCCAGCACGATGGCGACGCGGTCGCGGTCAAAGACCGGGATCAGGGCGTCCAGCGATTCCGTCACCTGCAGCGTATCCAGATCACGCGTCATGGCCGAGGCGACCGGCTTGGCGAAGCGCTCCGGACGGGTGATGTCGTCGGTGTTCATGATCTGGACGATGTCGCTCTCGTCCAGAATGCCGATCAGACGACCGTCCTGAATGACCGGCAGTTGCGACAGGCCGTCGCCGCGCATCCGCTTGAAGGCGGTGTCCAGCGTGTCTTCCGGCCCGATCACCACCACGTCGCCCGACGCATATTTGCGGTTGATCAGGTCCGACAGGTCGCCCTGCAACTCCCGCTCGCCCAGACCCTGATCGGCCAGCCAGGCGTCGTTGTAGACCTTGGACAGGTATTTGGCGCCGGTGTCGCAGACGAAGGTCACGACCCGCTTCGGCTCGGTCTGTTCGCGGCACCAGCGCAGGGCGGTGGCGATCAGGGTGCCGGACGACGAGCCCGCCAGAATGCCTTCCTTCAGCAGCAGTTCGCGCACCGTGGCGATCGCCTCAGCGTCGGAAATGGAATAGGCGACGTCGATCAGATCGGGATCGGTCGTCTCGGGCATGAAGTTCTGGCCGATGCCTTCGACGGTATAGCTGCCGTCCGGCCCCGCCACGCCGTCATTGATCAGGCCCGCCAGCGCCGAGCCGACCGGGTCGGCCAGAATGATCTTGGCCTTCGATCCCTGCGATTTGAAATACTGGGCGTTGCCCGTGATCGTCCCGCCTGAGCCGATGCCGGCGACGAAGGCGTCGATGTCGCCGTCCATCTGTTCGAAGATTTCCGGGCCGGTCGTCTTGAAGTGGGCCTCGGAGTTGGCGTCGTTGGCGAACTGGTTGACGAAGTAGCCGCCCGGAATCTGCTGGGCCAGACGCTCGGCCATGTCGGTGTAATATTCCGGGTGCCCGTGCGGCACGTCCGAGCGGGTCAGCCGCACGTCTGCGCCCATGGCGCGCAGATGCTGGATCTTCTCCTTCGACATCTTGTCGGGGATGACCAGCAGGACCTTATAGCCCTTCTGCTTGCCGACCAGGGTCAGGGCCAGGCCGGTGTTGCCCGCCGTCGCCTCGACGATGGTGCCGCCGGGCTTCAGCCAGCCCTGCTGTTCCGCCGCCTCGATCATCGACAGGGCGATGCGGTCCTTGATGGAGCCGCCGGGGTTCTGGCTCTCCAGCTTCAGGAACAGGCGGCAGGGGCCGGTGTCGATCCGCGTCACCTCGACCATCGGCGTCTTGCCGATCAGGTCCAGCAGGGTCTTCGCCGGACGGCTGAGAACAGGGGTGTCGGTCATCGACATGAAGGCAGGCTCCGTTGCACGGGGTTTCAGGATAAAGCTGGGCGTCCGCTCCTTCGCGGTCAACTCCTGCAAGTTTTCACCCTTTCGCCGCGAAGCGCGTTAGAAAGGGCGCAATGGTCAAGACACCGAAACGCCCCGCAGCGGGCCTGCCCGACAAAGAATCCCTCATCGCCTTCCTGCGTGAGGCCGGAGAAGCCGAAAAGGCCGACATCGCGCGCGCCTTCGGCCTGAAGGGCGCCGAGCGGCGCCAGATGCGCGAAATGCTGAAGGAGCTGGAGGCCGAGGGCCGCCTCAGCAAACGCGGCCGCAAGGGCTTTTCCGAGGTCGGCGCCCTGCCCCCCGTCGGCGTGGCCGATGTGGTCGAGCGCGACGCCGACGGCGAGCTTTTCGTCCAGCTGGTCAAGGGCGGCGAGGATGCGCCCCGCGCCGTCCTGATGCCCGACCGCGAGGGGCGTGGCCCGGCGCCCGGCATGGGCGACCGCCTGCTGGTCAAGTTCACTCAGGGCGTCGACGGTTGGGAGGCCCGGCTGGTCAAGCGGCTGGATACGGGCGGCAACCGCGTGCTGGGCGTCATCCGCAAATCGGCGCGCGAGACGCGGGTCGAGCCGGTCGACAAACGCTCCAAGGACGTGCTGGTCGTGCCTCAGGCGCAGGCGGCGGACCTGCGCGACGGCGATCTGGTGTTGGCCGCCGTCGAAAAGGGCGAGCATCGTTATGGCCCCAAACGCGGCAAGATTCTTGAGAACATCGGGCGCGAAGACGACCCGCGCGCCGCCTCCATCATCGCCATCCACGCCCACGGCGTCCCGACCGGATTCTCAGACGCGGTGGAGCGTGAGGCCGAGGATCAGGCCGTCCCGACGCTGAAGGGACGCGAGGACCTGCGCCACGTCCCCTTCATCACCATCGACCCGGCCGACGCGCGCGACCACGACGACGCCGTCTATGCCGAGCGCGATGAGGACCCGGCCAATGCGGGTGGCTGGATCGTCTGGGTCGCCATCGCCGACGTCGCCGCCTATGTGCGCCCGAACACGGCGCTGGACCGTGAGGCGCGGGCCAAGGGCAACTCGACCTACTTCCCCGACCGGGTCGAGCCGATGCTGCCCGAAGTGCTGTCCAACGGCCTGTGCAGCCTGAAGCAGGGCGAGAACCGCGCCTGCATGGCCGTGCGCATGGTCTTCGACAAGGACGGCAGGAAGACCGGGCACAAGTTCACGCGCGGCCTGATGCGCAGCCACGCCAAGCTGTCCTACGAACAGGCGCAATCCGCCATCGACGGCCTGCTGGACGACGCCACCGGGCCGATCATGGAGGCCATCCTCTATCCGCTGTGGAACGCCTACCGCACCATGCTGAAGGGCCGCGAACGCCGCAGCCCGCTGGCCATCGAAAGCCCCGAGCGCCGCATCATCATGTCGCCCGACGGCGGCATCGCCGGCATCGAGCCGCGCAAGTCGCTGGAGGCCCACCGCCTGATCGAAGAGATGATGATCCAGGCCAACGTCTGCGCCGCCGAGACGCTGGAGAAGACGCACACGCCGCTGATCTACCGCGTCCACGACACGCCCAGTCAGGAGAAGATCTTCAATCTGGCCGACTTCCTGCACACCATCGGCAAGCCGTGGAACAAGGGCGAGGCGCCGAACACCAAACGCTTTAACAAACTGCTGGAAGAGACCCGCGACACTCCGCACGCCGAAGTCGTCAACGAGGTCGTCCTGCGCACCCAGATGCAGGCTTTCTACTCCCCTGAGAACGTCGGCCACTTCGGTCTGCATCTGGACCGATACGCCCACTTCACCTCGCCGATCCGGCGCTATTCCGACCTGATCGTCCACCGCGGGCTGATCCGGGGGCTGAAGCTGGGATCGGACGGCCTGACCGATCGCGAGATCGCCGAACTGGGCGGCATCGCCGAGCACGTCACGGAGACTGAGCGCCGCTCCATGGCCGCCGAGCGCGACGCGATGGATCGCTACATCGCCGCCTTCCTTGAGGAGCACGTCGGCGCGACCTTCAGCGGCCGGATCACCGGCGTGACCCGCTTCGGCCTGTTCATCCGACTGGATGAGACGGGCGCAGACGGTCTGGTCCCCGTCTCGACGCTGGGCGATGAATATTTCACCCACGACGACCGCGCCCACGCTCTGGTGGGAGAACGCAGCGGCAAGCGGTTCCCGCTGGGCCGCCGCGTCGAGGTGCGGCTGATGGAGGCCACGCCCGTCACCGGCGGTCTGGTGCTGGAAATGCTGTCCGAGCCGGACCCCCGCGATCCCAACGCCCCGGCCCCGCGCTATGGCATGCGCGGAAGAGGCGGCGACGGCCCGCCCAAACGCGGAAAAGGCCGCCCCGGCGGCCCCAAGCCCCGCAACGGCGCCAAGCCCTCCGGCGGCCTGAAAGGCGTCAGAAAGGGCAAGCGGCGGTGAGGAGTGTCATGTTCCCCTCGACCGGGAGAAGGCAGGAGTTTTTGCCATGACCCCCACCCCCTTCGATATCGCGCAGGATCTCGCTGACGCCCCGCACGTCGGCGGCGCTCAACGCCCCAAGGACGCCGCCACCCTGATCCTGACGCGCGGCGACAAAAGTCCCGAGGTGTTGATGGGCCGCCGCGCGCCGGGGCACGTCTTCATGGCGTCGAAGTGGGTGTTTCCGGGCGGACGGATCGAGCGGGCGGACTTCAACGCCGCCGACGACGGCGCCCTGTCGCCCGACGCCGCGCGTCGGCTTGAGGCCGAGATGCCCGCCCGCCGCGCCCGCGCCCTGGCTCTGGCCGCCGTGCGCGAGACGTTTGAGGAAACCGGCCTGATCCTGGGCCGCCCCGCGCCCTCCGCCTCGGTCGCCGGGCCGTGGCGCGAATATCGTCAGGCGGGCGCCCTGCCCGATCTGTCGGTCCTGTCCTATGTGGCGCGCGCCATCACCCCGCCGGGCCGCACGCGCCGTTTCGACGCCCGTTTCTTCATGGCGCCGGTCGAGGCCCTGCGCGATCCCGACCGCATCGAAGGCTCAGGCGAACTGGACGAAATCGCCTGGATTCCGCTGGATGAGGCGCAGGCGCTGGACGTGCCCGCCATCACCCGCTTCGTGCTGGGCGAGGTCGCCGGGCGGCTGGAGACGCCGCACCGCCCCCTGCCCTTCGTCCACATGGTGCGCGGCCGCCACGTCATCGACCATCAGGACTGACGCAGCGGCCTCTGCATCGCTTATTCCACAACCGGCTTGGTCAGGTCGAAATCGACCTGGAAGTGGCGGTTCGGGCGGCGCAGTTCATAGGTGAACGTCTTGCCCGGATGGGCCTCCATCGCCCAGACGTTGGTCGTCGAGACCGAGGCGTTCTGCGCGTTGAACAGGTCGATGGATTCCTGATCCACCGGGAATTCCTGACGTTCGGCCGTGCCTTCATTCGCCGTATCGCCGCCGTACCAGTGCAGCGGGTCGGTCTTGCCGTCCGGCTGGCGGTGATCGTGCTTCAGGCGCAGGCCCGAATCGGTACGGGTCACGACCCAGGTGCGCGAGTGGTCTTCGCCGACCCAGAAGGGAATGCGAATCTCATCCTTAGAGCATTCACGCACATGCATCAGCAGGCGCTTGCCGACGAAATCCGAGTCGGCAGCCTCGGTCGTGACGACCTTGCCCTCGAATCGCTGGCCGCACAGGGCGGTCAGATTGGCGAAAAAGGCGTCCTGAGCCGACGCCGGGGCCTCGGCGGGCGCAGCCGCAGGCGCGGCAGGCTCGGACGAGCAGGCGGAAAGGGCCAGGCCAGCGGCGACGACGGCGGCGGACAGGGCGTGGGCGGGCTTGAAGCAGGGCTTTTTCATGGCAAAACACTAGCGCCTGTATGGCCCCGCTCAACGCGACATCGAAGCCGTTGACTTTGAGCCTGTCCTGAGTATGTTCCGCGCCTCTTATTTCAAGCGGCTTTCGCCGTCGCAGAGGTTAATTCCGATGGCCAAACCGGCTTCCATCAAGATCCGCCTGAACTCCACCGCCGACACCGGCTTCTTCTACGTCACCAAGAAGAACGCCCGTACGATGACCGAGAAGATGGTCGTCAAGAAGTACGACCCGGTCGTCCGCAAGCACGTCGAGTTCAAGGAAGGCAAGATCAAGTAAGGGCCTAGCCCTCCGCTTGAATCTGCGAAATTCGAAACGCCCGGTCCTGCGACCGGGCGTTTTTCGTTGTCCGCAAGGCTGCGCCGGGGCCGTCAGGCGGCGCGCGCCACCACCCGGTTGCGCCCGGCCTTCTTGGCCTCATAGACGCCCTCGTCCGCGCGTTTCAGCAGGGAGGCCGGGGTGTCGTCCCCGCCCATGCTGGCCGCCACGCCGACCGAGACGGTAATGCTCAACGGCTCGCCGCCCAGAATGCGGAAGGGCGAGGCGCCCACGTCGCGGCGGATGCGCTCGGCGATGCGGTGAGCGTCGTCCAGCGTCGTGCCGGGCATGACGACCACGAACTCTTCCCCGCCGAACCGACACGGCAGGTCCACCGCCCGCACATTGGTTGCCAGCCGCACCGAGAACTCGCGCAGCACTTCATCGCCCGCGTCGTGGCCCAAACTGTCGTTGACCGCCTTGAAGTGGTCGATGTCCAGCACCAGCACCGCCACCGGATCGCCGCCGCGATTGGCGCGGGCGACCAGCGCCTCCAGCTGGCTGTTCATATAGCGACGGTTATGCAGGCCGGTCAGCGGATCGGTGACCGCCATCTCCAGACTGTGATCCAGCTTCTGACGCAGGAAGTCGCCATAGCGTTTGCGCCGCACCTGGGTCCGCACCCGCGCCGCCAGTTCCTCAGGATCGACCGGACGGGTCAGAATGTCGTGGGCGCCCAGTTCCAGCGCCTTCAGCAGGCGCGGCCGGTCCTGCGTGTCCACAAGCGCCAGTATCGGCAGCCGGCGCGTCGGCTCCTTGGAGCGCAGATTGGCGATCAGGCGCAGGCCGTCGAACCGTTCGGACGTGATGTTGACGATGACCAGATCCACCGGACCGCGCGCGGTTTCAAGCCCGGCCTCGGTCGATGTCTCGATGATCGGGCGATGCTCCTGGGACAGCTCCTGCGCCACAGCCTCGGCCTGAAGGACATTGTCGTCGACGATCAGAACCCGCCCGCCCGAGCCTTTCAGCCGGGCCACGCCGCCGGTGTCGACGCCGACGCGGCGACCGCTTTCCTCGCGCTCGCGCAGTTCATCCATGACCATCTTCAGCCGGGTCAGGCTGCGCACCCGCGCCATCAGGATGACGTCGTCCAGCGGCTTGGACAGGAAGTCGTCGGCCCCGGCCTCCAGCCCCTTGATGCGGTCGTGACGCCCGTCCAGCGCCGTCACCAGCACGACAGGGATATGGCGCGTGTCCGCGGCCGCCTTGATCCGGCGGCACGTCTCGAACCCGTCCATGCCGGGCATCATCACATCCAGCAGGATCAGATCAGGCTGCTCGCTCGCAGCCAGTGAGATGGCGCTCAACCCATCATGACAGGTCAGGACGTCATAATATTCAAGCGTCAGCTTGGCCTCGAGCAGCCGGACGTTGGCGTCAACGTCGTCGACCACCAGGATTCGTGCGCTCATGCCGCCTCCGGTCCCAGGTGCCTACGCACCGTCTCCAGGAAAGACATGACCGAGATCGGTTTGGAGATGTAGGCCTCGCAGCCCCCCTGCCGAATCCGTTCCTCATCACCCTTCATGGCGAAGGCCGTAACGGCGATGACGGGGATGTGGTTCAGTTCTTCGTCGTCCTTGAGCCATTTCGTGACTTCAAGGCCGGAAATTTCCGGCAATTGGATGTCCATCAGGATCAGATCGGGGCGATGCTCGCGCGCAATCGCCAGCGCCTGCAGACCTTCGCGGGTCTGCAGCACTTCATACCCCTGGGACTCGAGCAGATCATGAAAAAGCTTCATGTTCAGCTCATTATCCTCGACGATGAGGACCTTCTTGGACATCCGTCACCCGGCTGTTGCGCCTCTTGTTTCATCCGCATTCGCGGCGGGCTGTTACGCCTTCTTGAGTGCACAGTGGGGGCAGCAGTCTTAAGTTGACGTGAAGCTGAGACAAACGGAGTTCATGCTTGGCCATTACGGCCCTCTGCCGCGACTGTCTGTGGACCGGCGACCATAAGGTCGCACGGTGTCCGTCGTGCGCCTCGCGCCGGGTCATCACCCATGATGAACTGGGCGACCTGCACATCGCCCACCTGGACTGCGACGCCTTCTACGCCTCGGTGGAAAAGCGCGACCGGCCCGAACTGCGCGACAAACCCGTCATCGTCGGCGGCGGCAAGCGCGGGGTCGTCTCCACCGCCTGCTATGTGGCGCGGCTGTATGGCGTCGGCTCGGCCATGCCGATGTTCAAGGCGCTGAAGGCCTGTCCGGACGCCGTGGTCGTCAAGCCGGACTTCGCCAAGTACAAGGCCGAGAGCGAGCGCATTTTCGGCGCTGTCCACCGCCTGACGCCGCTGGTTCAGACCCTGTCGCTGGACGAGGCGTGGATCGACCTGAAGGGCACCGAACGGCTGAACGGCGGCCCGCCCGCCTTCCAGCTGGCCCGCCTGCAGAAATGGATCGAGGACGAGACGGGTCTCAGCGTCTCGATCGGCCTGGCGCCCAATCGTTTCCTGGCCAAGATCGCATCCGAACTGGACAAGCCGCGCGGCTTTTCCGTCATCGGCGCGGCCGAGGCGCAAGGGCTGCTGGCCCCGCGGCCGGTGACCACCCTGCCCGGCGTCGGGCCGGTGTTCGGTCGCACCCTGCGCTCTGACGGTTTCGCCACCATCGGCGATCTGGCCGCCGCCGAGGTGAAGGATCTGGTCCGGCGTTATGGCGAGACGGGCCTGCGCCTGCACGACCTCAGCCACGCCCGCGACAGCCGCCCGGTGAACCCCGACCACGACCGGCGCGGCATGAGCGCCGAGACCACCTTCAACGAGGACCTGACCACCGCCGAGGCGCTGGAGGCCGAACTGTGGCCCCTGTGCGAAAAACTGGCCTCCAAGGCGCGGCGCGACGGCGTGGCCAGCCGCGTCCTGGTGCTGAAGCTGCGCAGGACGGACTTCAAGATCGTCACCCGCCGCGTCACCCTGGCCGAGCCGGTGCAGACGGCGCGCGCCCTTTTCGCCGCCGGGCGCGACCTGCTGAAACCGGAACTGGGCGTGCCCTATCGCCTGATCGGCATCGGCATGGCCGACATCGCCGACGCCCACGACGCGCCCGCCGGCCTGTTCGCCACGGCCGAGACGCGCGCCCTGAAAACCGAGACCGCCATCGACGCCCTGCGCGACAAATTCGGGGCCGCCGCCGTCGTCGCCGGGCGCGCGCTGAAGCGTCCCGGCGAACGCCCCGGATGACGCGGCCGTCGCGCCGCGCTAAACCCCCTTCACCCCTTTCATACGGAGTCGCCCCATGAGCATTCACGCCCGCATCGCTGAACTCGGCATCACCCTGCCCGAGCCCGCCAAGCCGGTGGCCAGCTATGTCTCCTACGTCCGCTCGGGCGACCAGATCTTCATCTCGGGCCAGCTGTCGAACGACGCCAGCGGCGGCATCAAGGGCACCGTCGGCGTCGACGTGACCCCCGAACAGGCCGCCGAGGCCGCCCGCCTGTGCGGCGTCAACCTGCTGGCCCAGATCAACGCCGCCGTCGACGGCGACCTGGATCGCGTGGTCCGCATCGTCAAACTGGGCGGCTTCGTCCAGGCGGGTCCGGACTTCGACGCCATCCCCGGCGTCATCAACGGCTGCTCGGACCTGATGGTCCAGGTCTTCGGCGACGCGGGCAAGCACTCGCGCTCGGCCGTCGGCGTCTACAAGCTGCCGCTCGGCTTCGCCGTCGAAGTGGACGCCATCATCGAGGTGAAGTGACACCTGTGAACATCAACCTTCTCCCCTCGGGGGAGAAGGTGGCTCGCGTAGCGAGACGGATGAGGGGGCGGTCTGCTGCGCCCTCATCCTTAACCGTTTCGCACGCTGACGCCGCCCCCTCATCCGAGCGCTTTCAGCGCCCACCTTCTCCCCCGAGTGGAGAAGGATAGAGGTGTCGGGCTTCACGCTTCAGGCGCACGACAGCATCGCCGCCATAGGCCGGGACGCGTGGGACGCCTGTGCGGCCCCCAGCGGCGACCCTTTCGTCTCCTATGACTTCCTTGACGCCTGCGAGGCGTCCGGCAGCGCCGTCCCGTCACAGGGCTGGGCGCCGCGCCACCTGTCCCTGCACGATGAAGACGACGCCATAATCGGCGTCATGCCCCTTTATCTGAAGGGCCACAGCCAGGGCGAATACGTCTTCGACCACAGCTGGGCTGACGCCTATGAGCGCGCGGGCGGGCGCTACTATCCCAAGCTTCTGGGCGCCGTGCCTTTCACGCCCGCGACGGGGCCGCGCTTCCTGGTCCGCCCCTCCGTCACCCCGGAAAGCCCGCAGGGCTTATCCGGGGCCGCTCAATACGCCGATGTCAGCGCCCTTGGCAGTCCCGGCTCTACGCTGCGCTCCGGCCGGGATGACGCGATCAGAAACGCCCTGCTGCAGGGCGCGCTGACCCTGACCGAACGGCTGGGCGTCTCGTCCCTGCACGTCAACTTCCCGACCGAGGCCGAATGGCGCGCCATGACCGAGGCGGGCCTGCTGCCTCGCCGGGATATTCAGTTCATCTGGCGCAACGAGGGCTATCAGACCTTCGACGACTTTCTGGCGGCCCTGTCGTCCAACCGGCGCAAGACCATCCGGCGCGAGCGGCGCGAGGCGCAGGCCGGTCTCGACATCCGCGTCCTGACAGGCGTGCAGATCACGCAGGCGCACTGGGACGCCTTCTTCGCCTTCTACATGGACACCGGCGACCGCAAGTGGGGGCGGCCCTATCTGACGCGCGACTTCTTCGCCCGCGTCGGCGCCAGCATGGCCGACCGCATCGCCCTGGTCATGGCGTTCGAGGGCGAGACGCCGGTGGCGGGCGCGCTGAACTTCATCGGCCGCGAGGCGCTTTACGGCCGTCAGTGGGGCACGCTGGTCGACCGGCCCTTCCTGCATTTCGAGCTGTGCTATTATCAGGCCATCGACTTCGCCATCGCGCGAGGGCTGTCGCGGGTCGAGGCGGGCGCGCAGGGGGATCACAAGATCGCGCGCGGCTACCTGCCCTCCCCCGTCTATTCGGCGCACTTCATTGCTGATCCCGCGCTGCGCGATCCGGTCGCCCGCTATCTGGAGCAGGAGCGCCCGGCGGTGGAGAACCAGATGCAGATCATGACGGCGGAACTGTCGCCCTATCGCCGGGACGGACATCCGGTCGCATCGTGAAATAACGCCGGAACCTTGGCCTTTTTTGTGCGCTTCTTGGGGGCGTTTTACTCCCCGCAAAAAAGAGGCAGAAACATCATGGCGAACCCCCGCATCGAAGGCGCGATCGAGGAATTTGAAGGCAAGGCCAAGCGCGGCGCAGGCCGTCTGGTCGGCGACAGCAAGTTTCAGGTCGACGGCGCCGTCAAGGAAGTCTCGGGCCGCGCCAGGAACGCCTATGGCCGCGTCATTGACGGTCTGGACGACATGGTCGACCGGGCGCCGTCCGACGTGCGCGAACCCGCCCGCAAGGCGCTGGACTTCGCCCGCGAAAAGCCCCTGCTGACCGTCGGCATCATCGCCGGCGCCGCCGCCCTGCTCAGCGCCATGGGCCGCAAGCGCTAAGACGTCCGGCGACGCATAAACTGGCGACGCTATAAAAAAGGCCCGGACGGCGACGTCCGGGCCTTTCTCTTTAGAGCCTGATCGAAATCAGGCCGTTTCTTCTTCCTCTTCCTTCACCGCCGCGCCCTTGGCCGGGGTGATGTCGAAGGCGATCTTGCCGTCCTTCAGCTCGACCTTCACATGGCCGCCGCGGGTCAGGCGGCCGAACAGGATGTCGTCGGCCAGCGGCTTCTTGATGTGTTCCTGAATGACGCGGGCCAGCGGACGCGCGCCATACAGTTCATCAAAGCCGTTCTTGGCCAGCCAGTCGGTCGCCTCATCCGTCAGTTCGATGGTGATGTTGCGATCCGCCAGCTGAGCTTCCAGCTGCAGCACGAACTTGGTCACGACCGAACGGATCGTCTCGGCGCCCAGCGGTTTGAAGGCCACGATGGCGTCCAGACGGTTGCGGAACTCCGGCGCGAACAGGCGCTGGATGGCCTTTTCGTCCTCGCCCTCGACCTTGCCCCGGCCGAAGCCGATGGAGGCGCGGGCGTTGTCGGCGGCCCCGGCGTTGGTGGTCATGATCAGGATGACGTTCCTGAAATCGACCTTCTTGCCCACGGCGTCGGTCAGCGTCCCGTTGTCCATCACCTGCAGCAGGATGTTGTAGACGTCAGGGTGCGCCTTCTCGATCTCGTCCAGCAGCACGACAGAGTGCGGGTGCTGATCGACCGCGTCGGTCAGCAGGCCGCCCTGGTCATGGCCGACATAGCCCGGAGGGGCGCCAATCAGGCGGCTGACCGTGTGACGCTCCATGTATTCCGACATGTCGAAGCGCTGCATCTCGATGCCGAGCGTGGCGGCGAGTTGCTTGGCCACTTCGGTCTTGCCGACGCCGGTGGGGCCGCTGAACAGGAAGGCGCCGATGGGCTTGTTCGGATCGCGCAGACCCGCCCGCGCCAGCTTCATCGCCGACGAGACCTGATCGATGGCCTGTTCCTGACCAAAGACGGCGCGCTTCAGATCGGTCTCCAGCTCGCGCAGGGATTCCGTGTCCGACTTCGACACCGACTTGGGCGGGATGCGGGCCATCTTGGCGATGACGGCCTCGACCTCCTTCTGGCCGATGACCTTCTTGCGCTTGGATTCCGGCAGCAGCATCTGCGACGCCCCGGCCTCGTCGATCACGTCGATGGCCTTGTCCGGCAGCTTGCGGTCGGTGATGTAGCGCGCCGACAGATCGACCGCCGTGCGGATGGCCGAGTCGGTGAACCGCAGCTTGTGGTGCGTCTCATAGGTCGTCTTCAGACCCTTGAGGATCTTCACCGTGTCCTCGATCGTCGGCTCATTGACGTCGATCTTCTGGAAGCGGCGGACCAGGGCGCGGTCCTTCTCGAAGTGCTGGCGATATTCCTTGTAGGTGGTCGAGCCCATGCAGCGCAGGCTGCCCGACGCCAGCGCGGGTTTCAGCAGGTTCGACGCATCCATCGCCCCGCCGCTGGTCGCGCCCGCACCGATCACCGTGTGGATCTCGTCGATGAACAGGACCGCGTTGTCGTGGCTCTCCAGTTCCTTGACGACCTGTTTCAGCCGCTCCTCGAAGTCGCCGCGATAGCGGGTGCCCGCCAGCAGCGAGCCCATGTCGAGGCTGTAGATGGTCGCGTCCTTCAGGACTTCCGGCACCTCGCCGTTGACGATCTTGCGCGCCAGACCTTCGGCGATGGCGGTCTTGCCGACGCCGGGGTCGCCGACCAGCAGCGGGTTGTTCTTGGTGCGGCGGCACAGGATCTGGATCGAGCGCTCAACCTCGGCCTGACGCCCGATCAGGGGGTCGATCTTGCCGTTGCGGGCCTTCTCGTTCAGGTCGATGCAATAGGCTTCCAGCGCCTCGCCGCCCTGTTTGACGACCGAGCCGTCCTCGGCCTCTTCGGGGCTGGCGCCGCGCACCGAGCGGGCTTCGTTAGCCCCGGCCTTCTTGGCGATGCCGTGGGCGATGAAGTTGACCGCGTCATAGCGCGTCATGTCCTGCTCCTGCAGGAAATAGGCGGCGTGGCTTTCGCGTTCGGAGAAGATGGCGACCAGGACGTTGGCGCCGGTCACTTCCTCGCGGCCGGACGACTGGACATGGATGACCGCGCGCTGGATCACGCGCTGAAAGCCCGCCGTCGGCTTGGCGTCGTCGCCGTCGGCCGTGGCCAGGGCGGCCAGGTCGGTGTCGACATAGGAGCCGAGCGCAGCCTTCAGCGCGCCCAGATCGACGTTGCAGGCCGTCATCACGGCCGAGGCGTCCGGATCATCGATCAGGGCCAGCAGCAGATGTTCCAGCGTGGCGTATTCATGCCGACGCTCGTTGGCGTAGTGGACCGCGCGGTGCAGGGTCTCTTCGAGAGGACGGGAAAACGAAGGCATGGCAGGTTCCTCTCAGTCCTTTTCCATCGTGCATTGCAGGGGGTGCTGGTGGCGCCGCGCCGTCTCGACCACCTGGGCGACCTTGGTTTCGGCCACCTCATAGGTGAAGACGCCGCAGACCCCGACGCCATGCTGGTGCACGTGCAGCATGATGCGGGTCGCGTCCTCGCGGCTCTTCTGGAAGAACCGCTCCAGCACATAGATGACGAACTCCATGGGGGTGTAGTCGTCATTCAGGATCAGCACCCGATAGAGCGAGGGCCGCTGAAGTTTCGGCTTTGTCTCGGTGACGACGGCGGCGCCTGCGCCTCCGCCCTGTTCACCTGGCCGTCTGTTAGGCATTCGTGGTCCGTAAGCGGGGAGTGTCGGTGACTCAGATAGGGAATGATGGCCTGATTTGTAGATGCGTCCAGCCCAACCCCCTGTCTCGAAGGTCCAGTTGACCCGAAAATGCAAAAAAGGCCCCGGCGTTTCCGCCGGAGCCCCGTTTGTTCTGAGCAGGAAGTCGCGTTTTAGCGGGCGGCCTGGAACTGCTCGACAGCGGCCGAAACGCGCTCGTTGATCGGCTTGAAGCTGTCCTTGACCGAGGCGGTCATGGTCTCGGTCGCCTTGCCGAACTCGGCCAGATAGGCCTCGGCGGCCGACTTGGCCCAGTTGGTCTGCAGTTCGAACAGTTCCTGCACCGAGCGGGCCTGCGAGAAGGACTGGGCGGCGGCGACGCCGTCTTCCCAGGACTTCTTGCCGTAGGCCACGGCCTGTTGCGACAGGGCCTCAGCGCCCTTCTGGGCGGCGGCGGCGGATTCGACCACGGCTTCCAGGTTCTTCTTGCCGTGGGCGTTCAGTTCGCTCAGCGAGGCGACGGACTTGTCGACGCCTTCGCGGAACGCCTTGGCGCCGGCGGCCTGGATCGATTCAGCCTGGGCCTTGGCCTTGGCGGTGGTCTGTTCGACGGTCTTCTTCACGGTCTCAGCGGCGTCAGCCATGGGGAGTCTCCTGAAGCGAAAGGGTTCCTGCGACAGGCTGAGCCCATCGCGACAACAGCGATATGGTGCGTGTGCGAAGAGACTTCAAGTGAAATTTGTGCGACGCACAATATGATCGCTGATAACCCTTCCACCGCCGTCAGGACGAAGCTGGCGCGGATTCGGCGATCACAACTCCGTTGACGGCCTGTTAACCCTCTCGAAACCGGCAGGGGCGATGTTAGCGTTTGTAACGTGCGTGATCGCAGCCGTCTTCGCGCCACAGTGACGAGGCTAGTAGCTTGCCCATGAACGCCATCTTCCGCCGTCGTTTCCTGGCCGCCCTGGTCCTGGGAGGCATCGTCCTGACGCCGACCCTCGGCGTCGCCCCGCCAGAAGCCCAGTCGACCGACAGCCGGTACGCCGCCATCGTCGTGGACGCCGCCTCGGGCGAAGTCCTGTTCTCGCGCTTCGCTGACGCCCGACGGTTTCCGGCCTCCATCACCAAGGTCATGACCCTGTATCTGACGTTCGAGGCGCTGGAATCCGGCAAGGTCAGCCTGAACGACACCCTGACCGTCTCGCCCCGCGCCGCGTCGCAGCCGCCGTCCAAACTAGGCCTGGCCGCCGGTCAGACCATCAGCCTTGACGACGCCATGCGCGCCACCGCCGTGCGCAGCGCCAACGACATGGCCGTGGTCATCGCCGAACACATCGGCGGCTCGGAAGGCCGCTTCACCCAGATGATGACGGAAAAGGCGCGCGAACTGGGGATGGAGCAGACCCGCTTCACCACCGCCAACGGCCTGCCCGACACGCGTCAGGCGACCACAGCGCGCGACCTGTCGGTCCTGAGCCGCGCGGTCATGCGCGACTATCCGCAATACTATCGCTATCTCGGCCTGCACGACTGGTTCTACAAGGGCCGCGACTACCGCAACACCAACGGCCTGCTGGCCACCGGGCGCGGCTATGACGGCATCAAGACCGGCTTCACCAACGCCTCGGGCTATAATCTGGCGGCGTCCTCGGTGCGGGACGGCAAGCGGATCATCACCATCGTCATGGGCGGCCGTTCGACCGCCAGCCGCAACGCCCATGTCGCCGAACTGATGGACACCGGCTTCGAGGTTCAGCGCAAGCGCGCACAAGGCGAACACATTCAGGTCGCGCAGGCCTATTTCGAACAGCGCGGCTATGGCGTCAGCAGCGAGCCTGCGGCGCCGGTGGCCTACGCCTCGATCTCGAACGACGACGAAGGCAGCAGCTCGCCGACCGAGGTGGCCTATGTCGCCGGGCCGCCGCCGCGCAACCTGCCGACCGAGGTGACGCCGCCGCCGTCGGCCCGCCGCGCCGAGAACCGCCCGCCCGAAAACCTGACCGCCGCCCTGAACGGCGGCGCGGCGGCCCCGACCCCTGCGCCCGCTCGCGCGGCTCCGGCCCGCACCGCCGCGGCCAAGGCGCCCCCCGCCCCTGCCGGTCGCTGGACCGTTCAGGTCGGCGCCTTCCGCGAGGAAAGCGTGGCGCGCGACTGGCTGAACGATGTCAGCCGTCGCTTCAACAGCCAGTTCACCAACGCCCAGCGCGACGTGCAGACCGCCAACGGCTGGTATCGCTCGCGCTTCACCGGCATGACGCAGCAAGCGGCCGAGTCCGCCTGCGCCGCCCTGTCGGAACGTCGCGTGACCTGTATGGTGATCCGCCCCGGCTGATGGACGGGGCTAACGCCCCTCCACTAGCGCCCCTGACCGTTGCGCCAGCCCGGCTCTGCCAGACGCCGGGCGTAGTCGCGCACATCGGCGGGCCAGGATTCCGTCTGGGCGTCAAAGCGCGTCCAGTCGCCCGCGAACAGCATCCGCACCGCCTCTTCATAGTCCGGCAGATCGCCCGCTACGGCGGTCATGAAGCGATAGGCCGCCTCGCGGCTGCGACGGGCGCGGTCCGGGCCTTCGGCCTCGCGCAGGGCCGCCTCCACCAGTTTGCGCAGCGTCACTGACGCCCCGCCCGGCTGGGACGCCAGCCAGTCCCAGTGACGCGGCAACAGGGTGACTTCGCGCGCCGTGACGCCCAGCTTGGGGCGCCCCCGCCCCCGCTTCTCAGCCGCCCCGGCGTCCTCTGCGGACGGCGCCGTCGGCAGGCGTTTCAGCACCGCCTGAAGATCGCCGCGCAGATCCAGTTCGACCGGGCGCGCGTCCGCATCGTCAAAGACCAGCACCGTGCGGCCCGCGTCATGGGCGACCTTCACCGCAGCCGCCACCTGAGCCAGCGGCCCGGCGGCGACCATGCTGTGACCATCGAAGGCCGTGCAGAGCGTCGTCATCGCATCCATTCCCGTATGATGCCGACGCCTTTATCCGCGCGGTCCTGCTGCGTCAATATTACCCGGATAAATTTAGCGACGGCGATCCATCTCGCCGAACAGGCTGCCTGCGATCCAGCTGACGACGCCGGTGACGATGGCGGCGCCGATGCCCGCCCACAGGCCGTTGACGGTGAACCCATCCAGAAACAGCGACGTCAGCCCGATCATGGCGGCGTTCACCACCAGCAGGAACAGGCCGAAGGTGACGATGGTCAGCGGCAGGGTCAGCACCACCATCAGCGGCCGCACAAAGGCGTTGACCACGCCCAGAATGACCGCCGCCGCGATCAGCGAGCCGTTCGAGGCGAAATCCACCCCCGGCACCACGCGGGACGACGCCCAAAGACCAATCGCCGTGACCACGGCCTGAAGAATGAAACCCAGCATGACGCCTCCAGAAATCTACCTTGACCATATAAGCGCATGGGGCGGCGTTCCGCTCCGTGCGTCCGGCGTCATCGCCTGCTAGGCTGATCGCCCTACCCCGAAGGAGACCCTCATGAGCCTTCACGGCGCCTACGATCCGGACAACATCTTCGCCAAGATCCTGCGCGGCGACATGCCCAGCGTGAAGGTGTGGGAAGACGACGACGTTCTGGCCTTCATGGACGTGTTTCCCCAGTCCGAGGGCCACGTTCTGGTCGTGTCCAAGACCTCGACCGCCCGCAACATCCTTGAGATCGAGCCGGAGGCCCTGGCCAAACTGACCGCCGCCGTCCAGCGCACCGCCCGCGCGGTCGAGAAGGCGCTGAAGCCCGAGGGCCTCAGCCTGATGCAGTTCAACGGCGATGCGGGCGGCCAGACGGTCTTCCACCTGCATTTCCACATCGTGCCGCGCTGGGCCGACCGCCCGATGAAGGGCCACGGCCACGCCCCCATGGCCGACGCCGAGCATCTGAAAACGCTGGCCGCAAAGATCGCGGCCGAACTGGCCTGACCGCCCGTCAGAGCGGCCCCTTGAAGATGAAGAAGGCGCCGCCCGCGATCAGCACAAAACCGATCAGGTGATTCACCGTCAGTTTTTCGCCCAGCCATGCGACCGAGAACACGGCGAAGACCAGCAGGGTGATCACCTCCTGCATGGTCTTCAGCTCGGCCGCTGAATAGACCTGATGGCCGATGCGGTTGGCGGGCACGGCCAGCCAATATTCGAAGAAGGCGATGCCCCAGCTGATCAGGACCACGATCCACAGCGGCTTGGCCCCGAATTTCAGGTGGCCATACCAGGCGAAGGTCATGAAAACGTTGGATAGCGCCAACATGACGATGGGCGCGAGGTAAGGCAGCGTCGGCATTCGATTACTGTGCTTGCGTCAAAGAGATTCCGCCAGCATAAGGCGGGCCACGCCGGTTTAGCTCAGCTGGTAGAGCAGCGGTTTTGTAAACCGAAGGTCGCGGGTTCGATTCCTGCAACCGGCACCATCCCTCCGGCTCAGAAAGCCGCCGCCAGACTGGCCACGACACGGCTGGCGTAGATGTCGCCCAGCCGATGGGCGTCCGTGTCGTAATAGCGCACATCCAGCGACAGATTCGGCGTCATCCCCCAGGTCGCGCCCAGATTCCAGGTGTTGTAATCGGCGTCGGACGAGACCTGCTGGCGGGCGACCGCTGCCGACACCTTCAACCGCTCGATCGGTTGGATGGCGCCGTTCAGCTCCATATAGGTCCCCTGCTTCTCCTCGACGCCGAAGAAGTCCGGCGACCAATAGAGCAGCGCGCCCACCGCCACCGGCCCCACCTGACGCGACGCCATCGCCCGCACCTCGGAGAAATCATAGTCGGCGCCCGAGGGCTGTCCGGCAAAGACGTAGTGCGCCAGGCTGAAGTCCCAGTCGAAGCCGCCGAAGGACGGCCTGACGCCGACATAGAGGTCGATCTCGGCCTTGGTGTCCGCATCCCCGGCGAACGAAGCATTGCCCGCCCATCCGCCGACGTAGAACAACCCCTGCGAGACATCGACGCCCAGCGATACAGCCGGATCGCCGTCGCTCATGCTGATGCCGCGAGAGACGAAGTCCGTGCTGACGGCGGCGGTGACGGCCACGGCGGGACCGGCAGGCCGGCTTTCCTGCGCCAGAGCCGGGCCGCCCATCGTCACCCCGACCACAACCGCCAGCCATGCCGCGCGCCCAGGCCAGCCTGTGCGTCTGGATAATCCGTGCGATCGCCAAGCCCTGTGCGTCATTGCCGCCCCCTGTTTCATCCGCATCCCCGCAATTCCGCGATACTGAAAGGCAAAGCTTGATGGCCGCTTAAGCCATGCTTGCGCGGCAGAACCAGTCGACGTTGCGATTTGCACAACTATTGCGTGTGTCGCTGCAGGGTTTCCCATAAGGAGACAGGCTTCATGTCGGAGTATTGTCAGGACCGTGCGATCCTGTGGTTGAGCCGCTCATTCACCACCGCGCCGGGCGAACTGCGCGACGTGTGCGTGGAGATGGCCTACCTTTATGAGCAGATGAGCCAGTTGAGCGACCGTCTGGACCAGTTGGCGCTTGGATTGGATCAGGGGGTGGATCAGGCACGGGCCCTCCCCCGGAACGGCCCGCCGCGCTTGTAGCCCCCGTCGGAAGCCGCTAGGCCTGAATATCCTTCGGGAAGCGCGGCCTGTGGGTCGCCGCGCCTTGCCCGGCCGCGTCTCCCCTGCTGCCTCCCGCCATGTCTGAAACGACCAATAAACTGGGTCACAAGATCCGCACGCGGGGCGCCCGCACACGGCGCGCCCTTCTGGACGCGCTGCGCGACCTGCTGAACAGCCGGCATCTGGGCGAGATCCGCCCCGCCGACATCGCCGCCGTCGCCGGGGTGTCGGCGCCGACCTTCTACACCTACTTCGCCTCGGTCGAGGAAGGGCTGCTGCTGCTGTGCGAAGAGGCGGGCGAGGACTTTCAGAGACTGTCCGCCCACATCCACGCCGACTGGTCCGGCGACCGCGCTTTCGAGGCCGCACGCGCCTATGTGCTGGAGGTGCTGGGCCTGTGGAGCGACCACGGGCCGGTGCTGCGGGTCGAACACATGCTGGCCGACATGGGCGAACCCGCCTTCGCCGAAAGCCGCATCCGGCGCCTGCGCCGCCTACACCTGGCGCTGGAACGCCGCATCGCCCAGGCCCATGTCAGCGGCCTGCACCCCAAGGGGCTGAACCCGCGCCTGACCTCCTATGAGACGGCCAATCTGGTGGAATCGGTGGCCGCCGGGTTCGGGTTGATGCGCCGCGCCGACACGCCCGAAGCCATCATCGACACCACCGCCCATATCGTCGTGAAGCTGACCACGGGCCGCTGAGGAAAGGCGCCCGGCTTGGACAAGCTGTCCATTGCGACGGCGCCGCCATGGGCTAAAGCATGGCCATTGGCCAAGGAGTGCGTATGTCCCGTCTTCCGTTCGTTCCCATCATCCGCCGCGCGCCGCGCGCCGCCGCGGCGCTGATCGCCCTTGCCGGTCTTGCCGCCTGCGGTCAGGGAGCAGAGACGTCCGACACAGGCGCGCCTGCCGAAACCGCCAAAGCGCCCATGCCGACCGAGGCCGAAAAGGTCGCCATGCTGGCCTCCCTGCCTGCGCCCTATAATGAAGGCGATCTGGACAACGGCCGTCGCGCCTTCGCGCGGTGCCGTTCGTGCCACACCATCACGCCGGGCGGGCCGAACATGACGGGGCCGAACCTGTATGGCGTCTTCGGCAGCAAGGCGGGCGCGCGCGATAAATACAGCTATTCCCACGCCATGCGCACGGCGGACTTCAGCTGGGACGCCGATACGCTGGACCACTGGCTGCAGAACCCGCGCACCTTCCTACCCGGCAACAAGATGAGCTTCGCCGGCCTGCCCGACGCCACCGACCGCCGCGACGTCATCGCCTTCCTGAAGGTCGAGACGGGGTTCAAGCCAACGGGCGAATAGTCTTTTTCCTTCTCCCCTTGTGGGAGAAGGTGGCCGAGCGGAGCGAGGTCGGATGAGGGGTTGCTGGACGCAAACCTCTTCCGCCTTCTTGGCGCCGCGCCGACACCCCTCGTCCGTCTGCCTTCGGCAGCCACCTTCTCCCACAAGGGGAGAAGGACGCTTTCCGTTATTCCGCCGGGCTCATGTCCGGTTCGAGGCCCTGACGCTTCTCCTGCGCCTCCCATTCCTCGATCTTGCGGGCGGTGTATTCCGGCGACTTGGTGAAGCGCGCCAGCACGCCATAGATCACCGGCACCACGAACAGGGTCAGCACCGTCGCGAACATGGCGCCGGTGAAGATCACCACGCCGATGGTCTGACGGCTGCCCGCGCCCGCCCCCTGCCACAGCACCAGCGGCAGGGCGCCGAAGGCCGTGGCGATCGAGGTCATGATGATCGGGCGCAGGCGCAGGGACGCCGACTCGATGATGGCCTCGCGGATGCTGCGGCCCTGATCGCGCAGCTGGTTGGCGAACTCGACGATCAGAATGCCGTTCTTGGCCGCGACGCCGATCAGGATGATCAGGCCGATCTGGCTGTAGATGTTCAGGCTGGAGCCCGCCATCAACAGGCCGAACAGCCCGCCCGCCGCCGCCAGAGGCACCGTCAGCATGATGACCGCAGGCGTGATCCAGCTCTCGAACTGAGCCGCCAGCACCAGGAAGACCAGCAGCAGAGCCAGGGCGAAGGCCCAGCCCACGGCGCTGCCCGCCTCCTGCTGGTCGCGGGCGGCGCCGCCCCAACGGATGTTGGCCACGCCCTGCGGCTGTTTGGCGACCTCGGCGTTCAGGAACTGCACCGCATCGTCGATGGTGGTGCCGGGGTTCAGGTCGGCCTGCAGGGTGATCGCCCGCTGGCGGTCCAGACGGCGACGGTCCGGCGTATCGCCCGAGGTCTTGGTCGTGACCACCGCCGACAGCGGCACCAGCTGCGCCGTGCCGGTCGAGACATAGAGCGCCTCAAGGTCCGTAACCTCGCGACGGTGATCGCGGTCGGTCTGCAGGATGACATCATATTCCTGACCGCCCTTGATGTAGGTCGTGGCCCGACGCGAGCCGAACATCGTCTCAAGGGTCCGGCCGATCTGCTGCGAGGACACGCCCAGCGCAGCCGCCTTCTGCGGATCGACATCGACCAGCAGGCGCGGCGCGTTCGGCTCATAGTTCAGGCGCGGACGCGAGAAGCCGGGGTTTTCCTGCGCCGCCGCCAGAATGGGCTGCAGCCAGTTGTAGATGGCGGAATATTCCGAGCCCGTGACAATCATCTCGACCGAGTTGGAGTTGCCGCCGCCGCGCTGGAAGGCGCCGGGCGTCGAGGCGTTGACCTGCGCCCCGGTCTGATTGCGCAGCTTGGCGTTCAGCTCCTGGGCGATCTGGTCGGCCGAGCGGCTGCGCTCGGACCAGTCGGCCAGGTTCAGGACCGCGCTGCCCGAGCTGAAGCCCGAACCGCCGAAGCCCGGCGACGAAATCATGAAGTTGGCTGCCTCGCCGTTCTGACGATATTCGGCCAGCAGCGGCTCCAGACCCAGCATGATCTGGCGGGTGTAGTCGAAGCCCGTGCCTTCCGGTCCGGCGATGCGCAGGGTGACTCTGCCGCGATCCTCGTTCGGCACCAGTTCATTGGGCAGGTGCAGGAAGATGCCCGTGGCGCCCGCGGCCACCAGCACGATCACGGCGGCCACGCCGCCCACGGCGACGCGTCGGCCCAGCAGGGCGTCCAGCGAGGCGGCGTAGGACCGCTTCAGCGCGTCCATGCCCGTATCCACCCGGCGCGCGACCCAGCCGCCGGTATGCGCCGGCTTCAGGATCTTGGACGCCAGCATCGGCGACAGGCTCAGCGCCAGGAAGGCCGAGAAGGCCACGGCCGCAGCAATGGCCGCCGCCAGTTCGACAAACAGACGCCCGACATAGCCCGGCAGGAACAGCAGCGGCGCAAACACCGACAGAAGCACGACGGTCGTCGCCACGACGGCGAAGAAGACCTGACGGGCGCCCCGCTCGGCGGCCACCAGCGGCGGCTCGCCATTATCCAGACGGCGCTGGATGTTCTCGACCACGACGATAGCGTCGTCGACGACCAGACCGATGGCCAGCACCAGCGCCAGCAAGGTCAGCAGGTTCAGCGAAAAGCCCAGCGGTGCCAGCACGATGAAGGTCGCCAGCAGGCAGATGGGCGCCACCACCGACGGAATGATCGCCGCCCGCAGACTGCCCAGAAAGATGAAGTTGACCAGGGCCACCAGGGCCATGGAAATGCCGATCGTCACCCATACCTCGTCAATGGCGTGGGAGGTGAAGACCGAGTTGTCCGAGCCGACTTCCAGCGTCGTGCCCGGCGGCAGGCTGTGACGCATCTCCTCCATCAGGGCGCGCGCGCCTTTGGAGATCTCCAGATCGTTGGACTGGGCCTGTCGGGTGACGGCCAGACCGATCTGATCCATGCCGTTGCCGCGGAACAGGCGCCGCGCCTCGGCGGGGGCCTCTTCGATGCGGGCGATATCGCCCAGACGGGTGACATAGGCGGCGTTGCCGATCAGAGCGCCGGTGACGCCGTTGGTCATGGCCGCCGAGGCCGCGCCCAGACTGCCCGACGCCTGCGCGCCGGTGGCCGTCGAGGCCGAGCCGCGCGTGCCGATCGGCAGTTGGGCGAAGTCCGCCGGATCGGCGTAGTTGCGCGCCACGCGGACGGTGTAATCCTTCTGCGCCGACTCCAGCGAACCGGCGGGCAGTTCGACGTTCTGGTTGTTCAGGGCGGTTTCGACGTCAGTGACGGTCAGGCCGCGCGCGGCCATGGCCCCGGCGTCCAGCCAGATGCGCATGGCGTAGCGCTGCTCGCCGAAAATGTTGACCTGGGCCACGCCTGGCACGGTGGCGAAACGGTCCACCAGATAGCGGCGGGCGTAGTCGGTCAGCTCCAGCCGGTCCATCGTCGTGGAGCGCAGGAACATGATGAGGATCGGCTGGCTGTCGGAATCAGCCTTGGCCACTTCGGGCGGATCGGCCTGATCCGGCAGGCGGCCCAGCACGCGCGAGATACGGTCGCGCACGTCGTTGGCGGCGTCGTCGATATTGCGGTCCAGCGAGAACTCGATGTTCACATTGGAGCGGCCGTCGCGGCTGGTCGAGTTGATGCGCTGAACGCCCTGAATGCCGGCGATCTGCTGTTCGATCGGCTCGGTGATCCGGCTTTCAATGACCTCGGCCGAGGCCCCGGCATAGCTGGTGCTGACCGAAACGATCGGCGGGTCGACGTCCGGCAGTTCCCGCACCGGCAGGAAGAAGAAGGCCGCCACGCCGATGACGCACAGCACGATGGCCGCCACCGCCGCAAAGACGGGACGGCGGACCGAAACATCAGACAGCATCATTTGCGGGCCGCCCGCGGCGCAGGCGCGTCGCCCTTCGTCGGATTGCCCTGGATCTGTCCGCCTTCGCCTTCGACGCGCACGGGGGCGCCGGGCTGGATGCGGTTCAGGCCCGAGGCGACGATGCGGTCATTGTTGCCCAGACCCGAAACGATCTCGACATAGCCGCTTTCGACGGCGCCGGTCTGGACTTCCACACGCTGGGCCGTGGCGCCCGCCTCGCCGCGCGCGATGCGATAGACGAAGGCGCCCTGACCTTCATACTGAACGGCGGCTTCCGGCACGGCCAGGCTCTGGCGGCGGCCCTGATGCACAGAAACCCGCATCATCATGCCCGGTCGGATGCGGTTGCCGGGGTTCGGGAATTCGGCGCGGGCGATGATGGCGCGGGTCTGTTCGTTGACGCGCGTATCCAGCAGGGCGATGCGTCCGTTGAACTCTTCGCCGGGGAAGGCGTCCGAGGTCGCCGTGATCGGCGCGCCCACAGGCAGGACGCCGAGATAGCGTTCCGGCAGCGGGAAATCGACGCGGACGCCGCTGATATCATCCAGCGTCGTGATGACCGAACCCGGCGAGATCAGAGTGCCGGGCGTCACCGATGTCAGGCCCAGAATACCCGCGAACGGCGCGCGCAGGACGCGGTCGCCGCGACGGGCTTCCGACGCCGCCACCGCCGCCTGCGCGGTCTTCAGCGCGGTCTCGGCCGTCTCGGCCATGACGCGCGGCGCCACGCCGCGTTCCGCCAGAATGCGGGCGCGGTCATATTCGCGCTGGGCGTTTTCCAGCTGGGCGCGGGCGCGGATCAGATCGGCGTCTTCCTCACGCGCCAGCAGCTCGACCAGAG
Organism: Brevundimonas diminuta; assembly: GCF_039673845.1. Classification (GTDB taxonomy): domain Bacteria; phylum Pseudomonadota; class Alphaproteobacteria; order Caulobacterales; family Caulobacteraceae; genus Brevundimonas; species Brevundimonas diminuta_E. The sequence continues at coordinate 179,759 of NZ_JBDJMK010000008.1, forward strand.
GCTGCCCTGCATCGACGCGCTGACCATCCGTGAACAGCACCTGCGTCACCAGCTGGGTCGTGTTCGAGGTGATATTGACCGAGCGGCGGCCGCGGGCGACGCCCAGCACGCGAATCTGGTCTGCGAACTCACGACGACCGGCCACCGCCTCGGCGACCACCTGACCACGCCCGGCGCCCGGTCCCCCCGGACCATGCTGACCGGCTGCGTCCCCGCCGCTGAAAGCGATCTTGAGGATCGCCGCCAGAACCATCAGCCCCAACAAACAGGCCGCGGCGATAATGAAAAAATGGCGTTTGAACACGCGACGCAGTCTCCCCGACAACAAGCGTCCCCGCTTAACGGGTCACCGCCATTACGCAAATAACGTATCTGTAACGTGGGTAACCTCAGATTCCGTCGCGGAAAACCGGACTAAAAACGCCGCCAGATTCCGAACACCGGGCCGCTGACCGCAGGAATTTCACGTCCCGCCGCCGTTTGCCGCCATCCCGCCTGCAGGCGCCAGTCGCCGAACCGGCGCACGACCGAGGTTTCGACCGACAGCCAGCGTGCCGCGCCGTCGCCATCCGCCGCCCCGGCGAAGGCCTGCGCCATCACCATCCAGTCGGAAGAAAGATGAAGGCCCGCCGTCGCATCGACCCGCGTCTCGTCCGGCAGACCCGCCCGCCAGCGCCGCGCCGCCTGCACCTCGGCAAAGCCGCCCTGCGCCCGCCATCCGCCGCCCGCAAAGGCGCGCCCCGCCAGAAGGCGCGCCTCGACATCGCTGTCGCCCGCACCGGGCGGCGCATAGCCGGCATTGCGTCCTGCCCCGCCGCGCGCATGGCCCACATAGACAGCCGCGACATTGCGATCATCGCGATAGACCTGCCAGCGGACGCCGACCTCCACCGGGCCGCGCCCCTGATAGTCGACCCAGGCGTCGCGTCCGTCCTGCCACTCGCCCTTGACCTGAAGGGTCAGGCGGTCGGTCAGGCCGTATTCGACCAGCACGCTGGCCGTCATGTCGCGGCGGCCGCCGGGCAGTTCCACCCGGACGCCGTCGGCCGACAGGGCTTCGTCGGCGCGCATGTCTTCATATTTGACGATGACCTCGCCATGGCCTTTTGCAGGGCTCCATGCGCCGGCGCAGGCCGCCCCCGCCGGGGACAGCGCCATCATCGCGGCCATCAGGCCGACGCCGTCCCTCCTCCGCATGGCCCCCGCCCCCTGTTCGCCGGCCCCCTGTTCGCCGGCCCCCTGTGCGCCAGTCCCCTGTGCGCCAACTCCGGTCTAGATGTCGTAGCCCGGCGATTTCCGCTCCAGCTGACGCAGGGCGCCCGGCCAGGCCAGGGACGACACAAAGCCGATGCCGCGTCCCTGCTCCTTCGTCTCCGCCTGGGCGGCGTCGGGCGCGATCAGCACATTGTCGCGTCCGGCCGACAGGGCCGCCACCTGCTGGGCGCAGGCGCGCTCAAGGAAGAAGATGCCGACCCACGCCTCGGCCGCCGTGTTCCCGACCGCCAGCGTGCCGTGATTACGCAGCAGCATCAGCGGCTTGTCGCCCAGATCGGCCACCAGACGTTCGCGCTCGTCATGGTTCAGCGCCAGCCCTTCATAGCCGTGATAGGCCACCTGATGCTGCAACAGACAGGCGTTCTGGCTGATGGGCAGCAGGCCGTCCTTCTGGGCGGCGACGCCGACGCCGTTCACCGTATGCAGGTGAATGACGAAATGCGCCTCTTCGCGCGCCGCGTGGACGGCCGAATGGATGGTGAACCCGGCCGGGTTGATGAAGTTGGTCGTGTCCTGGACCACATTGCCGTCCAGATCGACCTTCACCAGCGAAGAGGCTGTAATCTCATCGAAATACCAGCCGTAGGGATTAATCAGGAAGTGGTGTTCCGGTCCCGGCACGCGGGCCGAGATGTGGGTGAAGATCATGTCGTCCCACCCGTTCAGCGCCACCAGACGGTAAAGGGCCGCCAGTTCGACCCGCGCCTTCCATTCCGCCTCGGACACCTGGGATTTCAGCGACTGCGCCGTATCCGCCATCAAAACCGTCCCCTATCAATGTTCACATTGAGCCTCCCCCCGTGCGGGCCCGCCGTCAATACCGCCCAAAACCAAGACTCCATTAACCCCGTTTTCATCGTCAACAGCCAAGCTGGAGGTTCAGCGGGCCGGACCTTTCAGCCGGACCTCGCCAGCCGTCGCTTCTGTTGGGGAAGGCGTGAACTTGGACCCGGTCAGGACGTTCGCCGCCTCTACGTCGCATGAGGGCCTGCCGCTGGCGGACCTGCATCAGTTGATTCCCCTTGCGGCGCGGCGTTCGCCGCCCGAACGCCAGACCCTGCTGCTGGGACTGGCTGACCTTTACCGGACAGTCGGGGGCGAAGCCCACGCCCCGGCCAGCCTGACCGAAGTCTTCACCACCCTCGTCCGCGAAGCCGAGCAGGATATCCGCCGCGTTCTGGCCGAACGGCTGGCTGACGCCGGATGGGCGCCGGCCGGACTGATCCGGCAACTGGCCGCCGACGCCGTCGAGATCGCCCGGCCGGTGATCGCCGCCAGTCCGCTGCTGGACGATGCAGACCTGCTGCATCTGCTGCGTGAGGCGTCGCGGGACCATCAGATTCAGGTCGCCCTCAGACCCGGTCTGTCGCCCCCCGTCGGCCGGGCCATAGTGGACGCCGCCGATCCGGCCGTCATGACGGCGCTGGCGACCAATCGCACCGCGCGTCTGGATCAGGGCGACATCATCCGTCTGGTCGACAACGCCCGCACCGTAGCGGCCTTGCGCGCGCCGCTGACGCGCCATCCGGGGTTGAGCCAGACTCTGGCCCTGCGCCTCTATCAATGGGTGGGCGAGGCGTTGAAGCAGGCGATCTGCCAGCGTTTCAGTCTGGACGACGCCCGGCTGGCCGAAGCCGTCGCCCATGCCTCCGACAGCGCGATGAAGGACGCTCAGGAACAGGCCGCCGCCCAGCTGACGGCCAAGCTGCATGCGGCGGACCAGTTGCGCCCCGCCACCCTGATCCGCGCCTTGAGAGAGGACAAACTGTCCCTGTTTCTGCACGCCCTCAGCCTGCTCAGCCGTCTGGATGTCGAGATGCTGCGTCGCGCCCTGCAGGCGGACAGCGCCCGCCCGCTGTTTCTGGCCTGTATGGCGGCGGGGCTGGATCGGGCCGCCCTGCCCGCCCTGCTGGGCGATGTCCGACGCCTGAATGAGGGGCGTCCGCTGGACCGGGACGGCGCCGACGCCCGCCCGGCCCAGCGGCCTGCAGCGCAGGCGGCCTATGAATTCCGTCGCCTGATCGGGCCGGATGCGGATGTGAAGGTTTGACAGGACCCTCCGGCTCGGCTTGCGTGGCGCCGTGACCCAGACTTTCCAGCCCACCGCCATCACCTTTGTCGCTAGCGACCGGCCCGAAGCCGAAGACGCCCGCAAACGGCTGAGCGCGCGCTATGGCTCGGTCCCGCCCGCCGAGGCCGAGGTCATCGTCGCCCTGGGCGGCGACGGCTTCATGCTGGAGACGCTGCACAACAATCTTCAGCTGCGCACCCCGGTCTATGGGATGAACCGCGGCTCGGTCGGCTTCCTGATGAACGACTATGAGGAAAACGACCTGCTGGACCGGCTGGCCCAGGCCGATCCGACCGTCCTGCATCCCCTTCAGATGGACGCCTGGGTCGACAGCGGTCAGGTCCACAGCGGTCTGGCCATCAATGAAGTCTCCCTGCTGCGCCAGACCCGCCAGAGCGCCAAGCTGCGCATCAGCATCAACGACAAGGTGCGGCTGGAGGAACTGACCTGCGACGGCTGTCTGGTGGCCACGCCCGCCGGATCGACCGCCTATAATCTGTCGGCGCACGGCCCCATAATTCCGCTGGACGCGCCCAGTCTGGCGCTGACGCCGATCAGCGCCTTCCGGCCCCGGCGCTGGCGCGGCGCCCTGCTGTCGCACACGGCCCGGGTGCGATTCGACGTGCTGGAGCCGGACAAGCGTCCCGTCAGCGCCACCGCCGACAACTTCGAGGTGCGCCGCGTCTCGCGCGTCGAGGTGCGCGAACGCCGCGACATCACCCTGACCATGCTGTTCGACGCGGGCCGCTCTTATGAGGAACGGGTCATGGCCGAACAATTCGCCGCCTGATCGGCTCGCTTCGCATCAAGCGTCACAGGTTTTTAAGCCTCTCCAGCCAGACTGGATTTTACAGTTCAGGAGTCGCTTTGTGACCAAACCACCGCATGTCATCCGCCCCCCCAATCCCCTGCGCGCCAAGGTCGGCGGCGGCTTCGGCGGCATCGACGCCAGCGCCATCGCGAGGGCCGAAGAAGCGCTGAAGGCCATGTCGGCCCAGTTCGGCCAGTGGCTGAACGACGAAGTGACCAAGCTGGACACGGCCCAGTCCGACATCCGCGCTCAGGGTTACACCCCCGCCACGGCCGAGGCCCTGTATTTCCGCGCCCATGACCTGAAGGGGCTGGGAACCACCTATGAATATCCGCTGGTCACGCGCATCGCCGCTTCGCTGTGCCGGATGCTGGACGATGCCGAAAAGCGGATGCAGGCGCCCCTGCCCGTGGTCGACGCCCACATCGACGCCATCAAGGCCGTGGTGCGCGACGGCATCCAGACCGACGACCATCCGGTCGGCCGCGATCTGGTCGAGACGCTGGAAGCCCGCGTGGCCGAACATCTGGGCTGAGGCTTAAAAAGCGCCGCCGTCTTCAGGCTGCGTTGGCGGCGTCCGTCGCCGCACGGCGCGCGCCGCCCGATGGAGCATCCAACCGCTCCAGCAGATAGGCCAGATCGTCGCGCGGCGCATCGGGCCTCTGGCTCAGAAAGCGTTCCAGCATCCGCTGACGGAACACATCGCTGCGCAGATGGCCGCCCTCGGCCTGAAGGGCGCGCCATGTGTCGACCCCGGCGCGGAAGGCCTGAAACAGGCGCGGCGGCATCCCCGCCCGGTCATAGATCGCCTTCAGACCCAGCGGCCCCGCATCATGCACCATCAGCCAAGCGCGATGATGCGGCGTGCCCGCCAGCTCGGCCAGCGCGTGCTCAAACAGACCGATCTGTCCCCGCGCCAGCGCACGCAGCAGCAGCGACGGCGTCAGCGCCCGGCGATTGTTCAGACCGACCACAAAGCCGGACAGATCGTCCGCGCCGCACGCCTGATCGATCAGATCCACGGTCGCCCGTTCCCGCGCATGGTCCGACAGCTGGATGGCTGTTTCGGGCGACAGGGCGTGGTGCGTGACCAGATGCTCGCGCACCGTCTCGCTGGCCATGGCGACCAGACGTTCGGTCACCGACAACGGCAGGACCTGACGATAGGCCAGCGCCGAAATCACCTCGGGCGCGTCGCTGAACCGATCCAGCGCGACGCCCAGCGCCGCCTCGGACATGTCGGCGTTGTCGTTGGCGGCCAGGGCGGCCACCGCCTCCTGCCGCCCTTCGGCCGCCAGAACCGTCGCCACATCGCGCGGCACGCGCGGGCGCGAAGCCACCGCCACCTGCCGCAGAGCCGTTCCGGCGCGCACGATCTCGATCAGGTCGTCGTCGGTGAAGGCGGGGCAGCTGTTGATGATGGGCAGGGCCACGCTGTCCACATCCCCGGCCAGTCGACGCGCCGCCTCACGCGGCATGAGGTCCGAAGCCTTCAGCGTCACCGCCACGGCCCGCCGCACCAGTTCCGCCGCATCCAGCGCCAGCACCAGCAGGATCTTCTGCGCCGCCTCGCGCTCGACGTCGTCCAGCGCCATGCGTTCCATGTTGCGGCACAGCTTATGAGCGGCGGCCGCGCGCTCGTCTTCCAGATCAGACTTGATCAGGCGCCGGATGTCGCTTTCCGTCAGTCTGGCGCGGTAGGCGGTCATGGCTCGAAGGCTCACGGCTGGCGAGGAATCAATCGTCACCCGTAGCGTTACATAGTTAACAGCCCCTTAGGAATGAGGCGGAAGCGTGGTCACGCAGGCTTGTCCGGCGGCGGAGCGAATGCGCCGCCGAAGCCGCCGCCCGATCCCTGCCCGTCCTGCCCCAGCAACAGGGCCAGCAGGCCCTGATCCTGCTTCAACCGATCCATGCGCGCGGCCAGCATCCGGTCTTTTTCGCTGAGATCCGGCGCCGCCTTGCCTGAACCCGCGCCCAGAGCGGGCATGGCCTCGCCCGCCGTGCGTTGCAGGTTGGCGTGGACCTCGGCCGCCGTCGCCGCGCGGCCGTTGCGGTAGAAGATCGAACGGTTGGCCGCCGCCGCCTCGGGGAACAGGGCCGCCGCATTGACGTGGGGCCGCGACTGCACCGCCTCCAGCAGCTTGGCCGCGCCCGCCGGGCCTAGAAAGTGCGCGGCGTAAAGATCGCCCGCCCCCGGCTCTCGCCCCGTGCGACCGCGCAGATAGGCGGCGTTCGACGCGGTCAGTTCGCCCGCCATGGTCGAGGCGGCGTGGGGATCGAAACGCAGGTCCAGCACCACATTGCGGGCCGAGCCGCGCACCTGCCAGCGCCCGTCGCCGCCCTGATAGATCAGGTCCGCATACTGGCCATAGCCATGTTTGGCGCCGTGCCGCTTCACCGTGCCCAGCCACGTCTGCTCGATGAACTGAAACAGGCCCGAGGCTGAGGACGTCGGCGCCCGCGCATTCGGGTTCATCGCGCTTTCGCGGCGCGCGGTCTTCATCAGGAAGTCGAAATCCACGCCGGTCGAGGTCGAGGCGCGCCGGATCGCCGCCTCCACGCCGCCGGATGATGGAATCGCTTTCACGGTCATGTGTGAACGGTCGCTAACCTCGGTAAACGAAACCTTAACGCAGCAGCTTCGCCGTTAACAATTCAAAGCGCCACAATAAGGCCGCAACCAAAGCGCGAACTCTGTTCCACGGGCGCTGGGGAGGGCCTGCGACAGGAGGCGCGTAAGTCATGATGATGCGTATCGCCGGGGGCCACGGCGTAGTCAGCCCCCTCGACTTCCAGCAGCGCAAGAAGCCCCTGCCCCGGTGGGTGTGGGCGATGATCGGCGCCTCGGCCCTGGTCCATGTGGGCGCCGGGCTGTGGCTGTATCACCAGCGGTTCGAGCTGGCGGATGCTCCGCCTGCGCCCAGCGAGCCGCCGCCCACCATCATCAATCTGGTCCGGCCGCCGCTGCCGCCCAAGCCGGAAACGCCGCCCAAGGCCTCGCCTGCGCCGACGCCGCCGATCCACCGCCCGACGCAGGTCGCGCCCAGCGATGTCGTCCCTCTGGAGGTTCCGGTCGCGCCGGTCGTCAGCCATGACGCAGGGCCGCTCATCAACCTGACCGAACCGGCGACCGAGCCTTCGACGGGAACGGCAGTCGCGCCCGAACCGCCCAGGCCGGTTCCCGTCATCACCCAGCCCGACTGGGTGCGCAGACCGACGGCCGATCAGCTGATGCGGGCCTACCCCTCGGCGGCCGAGGCGCGCGGGATCGGCGGCGTGGCGGAGCTGTCCTGTCTGGTGCGGGTGGACGGCAGCCTGACCGGCTGTTCGGTCACAGCCGAGACGCCGGGCAATCAGGGCTTCGGCCGGGCGGCGGTCAGCCTGAGCCGCTATTTCCGCCTCAGCCCGCGCACGGTGGACGGTCAGGCCGTCGACGGCGCGCGCGTCACCATGGCGATCCGTTTCGATCCGCCCAAGGACTAAAGAAACCGCGAGGGATGGAGGGTCGGCTCGGCGACGGGCCGGCCCTCTGTCGCGTCGGCGACGACGGCGCCGATCAGCGGCCCCAGCAGCCAGCCGTTGCGGCGCGGCCCCAGCGCGACATGAAGACCCGGCGCGACCTGCCCGGCCATCGGCAGGCCGTCCGGCGTCGTCCCCCGCACGCCTGCGCGCCAATCGATCGTCAGGGGACGCGGCGCCTGCTCCAGCACCTTCCATGCGGCGGCCAGCATGGCTTCACAGCGCGCGGCGTCGGGCGTCACCGAGCGCTCGCCCGGCTCCATCGTCGCCCCGATCACGCTGCCCTCGCCCATCGGCGCGACATAGGCGCCCGGCCCGCGCATGACGTGATCGACCAGCTTCTCGCTCACCAGACCGATCTGGCCGCGAATGGGCGTGATGCAGGCGACCGCAGCGCGCGCCTCAGGCGGCAGGCCGCCCAGCGCCGGGTCAGCGCCGGTAGCCAGAATCACATGATCGCCGCGCACGGCGCCCGCCGCCGTCTCGACCCGCCATCCCTGACCATCGCGTGACGCGCTCTGCGCCCGCGCCTCGATCACCGTCAGCCCCTGGGCCAGCGCCGCCAGCGCCTGAGGCGGATCGACCTTGGCGTCCTCGTGCGTCGTCAGGCAGGCCGAGGCGGCGTCATAGTGATGGTGGAAGCCCAGCGCCTTCATACGCGCCGCCAGTTCAGCGACGTTGCCGCCGCGCCATTCCGCCAGCTCGCCATACAGGCGCACGCCCGTCGGCTCTGCGAAGGCGGGCCACAGATCGCGCGCGCGACGCAGCACCTGCGCCGCCTCAGGCGACAGATCATCGATGGCGCATTCCATGGCGGGCGCGATCATGCCCGCCGCCACGGCCGAGGCGTTGACGCCGCCCGGATCGACCACCGCCACGCGGCGTCCGCGTCGTCTCAGTTCCGCCGCCGCGCACAGGCCCAGCGCGCCCGCGCCGATGACCACAGCGTCGAAGGAAGGTTCGGGAGAATTAAAAAGGGGCACGGGATGTCCTTCGACCTCCCGCGCCCCGATTTCAACCGTTGAAAACGGTCTTTTATTCAGCCGCCAGCTTGGCCGCGCGCGCCTCTTCCAGACGCTTGGTCAGGGCGGCGTGCTGGCCCCACAGGGCCTTGGGCAGACGATCGCCGAACTTCTCGTAGAAGGCGGGGATCAGGGCGGCTTCCTCGGTCCAGACGTCGGCGTCGACGTCCAGCAGGATCTGCAGATCGGCGTCGGTCAGCGTCAGACCCGACAGGTCCAGCGCAGCCTTGGACGGCACGCGGCCGACCGGAGTGTCAACGGCCTCGGCTTGGCCTTCCAGACGCTCGACGATCCACTTCAGCACGCGGGCGTTGTCGCCGAACCCCGGCCAGACGAACTTGCCGTCGTCGTTCTTGCGGAACCAGTTGACGAAGTAGAGACGCGGCAGCTTGGCCGCATCCGTCGTGCGCTGGGCCATCGACAGCCAGTGACCGAAATAGTCGCCCATGTTGTAGCCGCAGAAGGGCAGCATGGCGAACGGGTCGCGGCGCAGCTCGCCGACCTTGTTCTCGGCGGCGGCGGTGCCTTCGGAGGCTACGGTCGAGCCCATGAAGACGCCGTGCTCCCAGTCATAGGCTTCCGTCACCAGCGGCACGGCCGAGGCGCGGCGGCCGCCGAACAGGATGGCGTCGATCGGCACGCCTGCGGGGTCTTCCCACTCAGGCGCGATCGACGGGCACTGACCGGCCCACACGGCGAAGCGCGAGTTCGGGTGCGCCGCAGGCTCGCCCGAGGCCGGGTCGTGCGGCTGGCCCTTCCAGTTGGTCAGGCCTTCCGGCGCGTCCTTCGACAGGCCTTCCCACCAGACGTCGCCGTCGGCGGTCAGGGCGACGTTGGTGAAGATGGTGTCGCGCGTCAGGGTCTCGAGCGCGTTCTTGTTGGTGTTGCGGCTGGTGCCCGGCGCCACGCCGAAGAAGCCCGCTTCCGGGTTCACGGCGTACAGACGGCCGTCTTCGCCGAAGCGCATCCAGGCGATGTCGTCGCCGACCGTCTCGGCCTTCCAGCCGTCCAGCGCCGGTTGCAGCATGGCCAGGTTGGTCTTGCCGCAGGCCGAGGGGAAGGCGGCGGCCACATATTTCGACACGCCCTCGGGGCTGGTCAGCTTGAGGATCAGCATGTGCTCGGCCAGCCACCCCTCGTCGCGGGCCATGATCGAGGCGATGCGCAGGGCGTAGCACTTCTTGCCCAGCAGGGCGTTGCCGCCATAGCCCGAGCCGTAGGACCAGATTTCGCGCGTTTCGGGGAAGTGGACGATCCATTTGTCGTCGTTGCAGGGCCAGGCCACGTCGGCCTGACCTTCGGCCAGCGGGGCGCCCAGTGTGTGAACGGCGGGGACGAAGGCGCCGTCGGCGCCCAGCATGTCCAGCGCGCCCTTGCCCATGCGGGTCATGACGCCCATCGACACGGCGACATAGCCGCTGTCGGTGATCTCGACGCCCAGGGCGGAGATCTTCGAACCCAGCGGGCCCATGCAGAACGGCACCACATACATGGTGCGGCCCTTCATGCAGCCGTCGAACAGGCCGTCCAGACGGGCGCGCATTTCAACCGGATCGGACCAGTTATTGGTCGGACCGGCGTCGGCCTGATCCTGCGAGCAGATGAAGGTGCGGCTCTCGACGCGGGCCACGTCCTTGGGGTCCGAGGCGGCATAGTAGCAGCCGGGGCGCTTGGCCTGATCCAGCTCCTTCAGCGTGCCCTTGCCGATCAGATCGGCGACGATGGCGGACTTCTCGGCGGCCGAGCCGTCGCACCAGTGAACACGGTCCGGCTTGGTCAGGGCGGCGATCTGCTCGACCCAGGCGACGAGGCCCTTGTGTTCGGTGGGCGCCGGATGGAGTCCGGGAATCGATTGCGTCACGTCTTGCTCTCTCCTGAACGGACGCGCGGCGATCTGTCGTCACCGTCACGTCATAAGCTGATCACGCTGTGTAACCGGGCCAATGAACCCCCGCGAACGTAAGGTCAACCGCTGCACGTTTCATTCCCCCGTTATCCGGCTGTCGCGCGCCGGACGCACATTTAAATCGTCAGACGGCGCTGCGCGAGCTATCTCCTTCGGCGTGAAGAGCATGGATTCTGTAAAGTCGACGCCAGACGGTTTTCCGCAAGGCGGCCTGTTCTCGCCGGCCGCAGAACGCAATGGCGCGGCCATACTGCAGGTGCTGCGCGCCCATCTGCCCGCGCGCGGGCGTGTGCTGGAGATCGCCGCCGGATCGGGCCAGCACGCCGCCGCCTTCGCCGCCGCCCTGCCCGGCCTGGACTGGACGCCCAGCGACCCCAGCGCGGACGCCCGCGCCAGCATCGAAGCGTGGCGGGAGCAGACGAACGCCGCAAACCTGCGCGCTGCACAGGCCGTCGACATGCTTGACGAAGCCAGTTGGCCCACGGGCCCGCTGGACGCCATCGTCTGCATCAACATGGTCCACATCAGCCCGTGGTCGGCGGCGCAGGGCCTGATGCGGCTGGCCGAGCGGTCGCTGATGCGCCCCGGCGGCCTGCTTTATCTGTATGGCCCCTATCGCGAGGCCGAGGTACCGCTGGCCCCTTCCAACGCCGCCTTCGATGACAGCCTGAAGGGACGCGACCCGGCATGGGGCCTGCGCGACCGGGGCGAGGTCGAAACGCTCGCCCGGTCGCATGGTCTGGCCCTGACGCTGCGGCGGGCCATGCCCGCCAACAATCTGAGCCTGATCTTCCGCCGGGTTTAGATGGCGGCGACCACCGCCGTCAGTTCGGCGCGGTCGTTCAGCAGGGCGGCCTTGCCGTCGCGGAAGGCCGCGCCCGGCGCATCGGCCGACTGGCCAAAGACTTCAGCCGTCACAGCCACGCCGTCGGCGAAGGCCAGCACCGGCAGGCCTTGCGCCTTGGCCAGGTTCAGCAGCGCCTTGACCTGAACCAGACCGGCTTCATCCGCCACGCCGCCCGGAACAACGACGCCCTGCACGCGGCCGCCGCTGATGTCGTCGGCCGTCGCCGTGGCCAGAACCGTCAGACCGCCCGAAACCAGACTACCGTCGCCGGTCGAGATCGGCGCCAGCGACACGCCTTCAAAGCGCAGAGCGGTCTCCATGTCGCCCAGTTCGCCGAAATCCATGCCCTTGCGCATGATCAGGCCGAAGCGCAGCCGGGTCGGCGCGGGACGATTGCCGTATTGGCGGGAACGAGGGGCGGTCGAGGTCTTGCGTTGAGCGTACAAAACGTCTCCTTCAAAGGTTATCGATCAATATTCGATGACGACTTAAAGATATCGTCACGCCCTTCATGCCGGAATCCGATCAGACACGGCAAACGTCGCAATCCGAATCGATCGGAAGCGAAAGCGTCAAAATCATCAGGGTGACTTCTGATATAGGCTTATGATGCTCAAGGTCAACTTGGCGACGAAAACGTGACCTGATCCATCGCTGCCGAAAATCTGAGCGCGGCCGCGCGGATCACAGCCTTGCCTGAAGGCGCAGGCCCGCCCTACACAGCCGGTCGCATCGCAGAGAGTAGTCAGCCCGGCCATGGCCTTCACCCGCACCTATGACGGCGCCGAACCCGTCCGCATCAACAAATGGCTGGGCCAGACCGGCGTCTGCTCGCGCCGCGAGGCCGAGGGCCTGATCGCCGAGGGGCTGGTCAGCATCGACGGCGAGGTTGTGCGCGACGCGGGCCGCAAGATCGAGCCGGGCCAGACCCTGACCCTGAACGACACGGGCGAGGCGGCGCTGGCGGCGGGCGTCGCCATCCTGCTGCACAAGCCGGTCGGTTATGTCTCGGGCCAGCCCGAGCCGGGCAAGATTCCGGCCGTGCGCCTGCTGACCACGGCCAACAAGATCGGCGACGGCGAGACGCCCGCCCGCGACGCCTCCCTGCCTCCGGTCGGGCGGCTGGACGAGGATTCGCGCGGCCTGCTGATGCTGTCGTCGGACGGTGTGGTGGCCAAGGCGGTGATCGGGCCGCAGTCCGATCTGGACAAGGAATATCTGGTCCGCGTCGCCGGAGTCGTGACCGAGGCCAAACTGACCAAACTGCGCCACGGGCTTGAACTGGACGGCCGCCAGTTGAAGCCCGCCCGCGTCACCCAGATGGAGCCGCAGCGCCTGCGCTTCATTCTGCGCGAAGGCCGCAACCGCCAGATCCGCCGGATGTGCGAACTGGTCGGGCTGGAGGTCGTCGACCTCTATCGCATCCGCATCGGCCCGGTGAAGCTGGGCGACCTGCCGGAAGGCCGCTGGCGGATGCTGACGACGGAAGAACGCGCGGTGCTGATCAAGGGCTGAGCCCTAAATCCCCGCTCATCCCCGCGGAGGCGGGGCCCGAGTAAGAGCCTCGCGCTCCAAGGGCAGCTTTAAGGGCGCTTACGAAGCGAGCCGCTGCGCTTGCAGCCAAAGCACTGGGTCCCCGCCTCCGCGGGGATGAGCGGTAGAGAACTTAGCGCAACGCCTCAAACCACCGCTGCAGCAGAGCCGCTTCGGCGCGGTGAGCGTTGGTGCGGGCAGCCGCCTCCTCGTCCACGCCCCAGCGCTCTTCGGTGAAGGCTTCGTCCAGACGCGACAGGTCCAGCGCCGCCTCGCCCGCCAGCGCCCCGCGCTGCACCGCCAGCCCCAGCACCGCCGAGCCCAACAGCGGAACCGCCGTCGCCAGCCCGGTCAGGGCGAAGTCGTCCATCTCCAGCGCCAGCGCCTCGACCCGCGCCAGAGCCTCCGGCGCCTGCGGCTGGTGGATGATCCCTTCGACCGTGTGCAGTTCGACGCCCAGTTCGCGCGCCGCCCAGTCGCGCCACGGCCCCCATTGCGCCTGCTGGCGTTCGATCAGGCCCGTCGGCGTCTCGGCCAGATAGCAGAGCACGTCCGACCCGGCGTAGCGGGCGATCTCTTCGGCCACAGGTCCGCGCGTCTGGCTGACCCGGTCGATAGCGGTCGAGGCCAGGCGGGTGGCGGGCATAGTCGCGGGCGTCAGATGCTCGCCCTGCGCGTCCCACTCGTCGGCCACGAGGCGAGCCGCCGCCTCGGTCGGCAGGATGATGGCGTTTCCGGCCGGCGTCTTGGGCGCGCGGCCGTCCAGCAGGACAACCCAGCCGCCGTCGCGCGCCTCGACCCCGGCGGCCTTCCAGAAGCGCTTGATGCGCTCCTCGGACTCGCGAAAGCCCTTCTGGGCGGCGACGTTGGGATCAAGCGAAGGAATATGGGACATGCTGAACTTCTAGGCGAAAAGCTTGGTCGAGGCGAAACGATCCAGCGCCGCCTCCAGATCAGGAAAATCGGCGGCGATGTGCAGCGCGCCCGCCGCCGCCTGCTCCTCCACCGTATGGAAACCCCAGCCGACGCCCAGCGGATGCACGCCCGCCGCCACGGCCATTGTGATGTCGTGGCTGGTGTCGCCGATCATGACGGTCGAGGCGATGTCGGCCCCGCAGGCGGTCATGGCGGCGCGCAGCATGGCCGGGTCCGGCTTGCCCGGCCCGTCCTCGGCGCAGTGGCTGGACAGGAACAGATCGCTCCATTCGGGCCGCGCCAGATTGCGGGCCACGCCGCGCCGGTTCTGACCCGTCGCCAGCGACAGCCGCCAGCCGTCGCGCTTCAGCCGCCGCAGCGTCTGCATGACGCCGGGATAGAGCGGCTCTTCATGGCCCGCCTCATACATGGCGCGGAAACTGGCCTGAAAGGCCGCGACGAAGTCGGCCAGTTCGGCATCGGTCAGCGACGGTTCGAGCACATGCAGGGCGTGATGCAGGCTCAGGCCGACGATCTGACGCACCCGATCATATTCTGGCTCGGGCAGGCCCAGCGCCTGCGCCGCCTCGCAGGCCGCGCGATGGATGGAGGCCCGGCTATCGACCAGGGTGCCGTCGATGTCGAAGACGGCGAGCGGAGCATCGGAAGCGATCATATCAGACAGGCACGATATCAAAGGCGACGGACAGGCGCGGCCGGTCGCCGCTGAAAGGCACGGTGCCGTGCCACAGGCAGGACGGGAACAGCACCAGCTTGCCCGGCTGCGGCTTTTCATAGCGCAGCGGCTCCAGCGGCTGCGGCGTCGCGAACGGCGGCTGGGCCAGCGCCAGCCAGCCCTCATGACCGCCCGCCTCGACCACCGGCGGCACGTCGATATAGCAGGCCGAGGAATACCAGCCCTTCGGGTGGATATGATGTTCGTGGAACCCGCCCGGCGCCAGCCGCACGGACCAGCAGCCGCTCAAACGATAATCGCCGGTATTGCGGCGGCGGACCGGATCGCCCCTCTGCCCCAGCCGCGCCAGATGGCGGCGGATCGGCCCGTCGATGGCCGTAAAAAAGGCGCGGATGACCGGGTCGTCGACAAGGGTCAGGTCCACCGGCGTCTGCGTGCCGTGCCGCAGGCTCTGGCCCAGCGGATGGTTCTGATAGGCGTGCTGGGCCAGCAGGGCCGTCTGCAGATCCGCCAGATAGGCGCCCAGATCGCTCCACCCCGGCGGCGTGTCGATGGTCTGGGCGCTGACCAGATTGTCCAGATCATCCAGCCCGAGGGCGTCGGCCTGTCCCTTCACCCGGCTGGCCGTGGCGTGCAGGGCCAGAACCTTCTGATGCGGCGCAGGCGTCGCTGAAAGCTGGTTCAGAATCTCGAAGGCGCCGTCGGCGTCGCCCAGGGCGACCAGAGCCTCGGCCACGCTGATCCACGGATCGAGCGTCTGCGGCGCCAGTTCGGCCGCCTTGCGCGCATGGCCGACCGCCAGCGCCGGATCAAAGGTCAGCGCCAGCTGTCCCGCCGCCAGTTCGACGGTGGCCGAGCGGGCGCCCCCCGCCTGCGCGCGGCGCGTCAGCTCGGTCCACGCCTCGCGCGCATCGCCGCCGCCATACATCAGCACCACGGCCAGACAGGTCAGCAGGTCGCCGTCGCCCGGCGCCGTCGCCAGCGCCTTCAGCACCGGCGCCTTGGCGGCCTCCAGATCGCCGCCGCGCATCCAGATCAGCTGCGCCAGTTCGCGTACCGCCTCTCCATAGGCCGGACGGCGTTCGACTGCGCGGCGATAGGCGTCTTCCGCCTCGTCCAGACGGGCGCAACCGGAAAGCGCGCGCGCCAGCACCAGCCATGTCTCCGGCGCATCGCCGCCGTTGGCGAAGGCCTGACGCGCCGCCTCCACCGCCTCGACATTGCACCCCATGTCGCCCAGCAGGGCCGCCAGATTATGCCGGGCGGCCACGCTTTTCGGCGCCGCCTCGGCCTGTTCGCGCCGGATCGCCAGCGCTTCATCGAAACGCTCCAACGCCTTCAGAAGATCGACCTGAAACGACAGGACGCCTGCCCGTTCATTCGGGGCCGCCTGCTCCAGAACGGCCAGCGCCCCGGCCAGATCTCCCTGAGCCGCCAGAGCCTGAGCGCGCTGCAGCCGCATCTGAACCCCCGGCCCGGTCTTCATCGCATCCGCCGCACGCCTTCGAACAGGTCTTCGTCAGCCTCGTCTTCAGAGAAGCCGAAATGGGCGAAACCGGCCTTCATCTCGGGGCTCAGCGGAGCCTCTACGATCAGCTTGCCGCCGCCGGGGTGGTCCAGCTCGATGCGGCGGGCGTGAAGCTGCAGCTTCAGCGGGCCGGACAGTTCGCGCGACTTGTCGTCGCCGTATTTGGGGTCGCCCAGAATGGGATGGCCGATGGCGGCCATGTGGGCGCGCAACTGGTGCGTCCGACCCGTGAAGGGCCGCAGCGCCACCCATGCCGCCCGGTGGGCGGCGCGGCTGACGGTGGCGAAGGCGGTCTCGGCCGGTTCGCCCTTGGGATCCTTCGGCTCGGCCGGGCGCATCATCTCGAAGTCGTTGATGCCGGTCTTCTTCAGCGCCATGTCGATCTGACCGGCCGAGGGCTTGGGGTTGCCGATGACAATGGCCCAATAGGTCTTCTTGGCCTGACGCCGGGCGAAGGCCCCGGCCAGCCGCTTGGCCGCCTCCGGCCCCTTGCCCAGCAGCAGCACGCCCGAGGTGTCGCGGTCCAGACGGTGAACCAGACGCGGCCGGTCCATCCCCTCGCCCCAGGCCGACAGCAGGCGGTCGACGTGTTTGGTCGTCTTGGTGCCGCCCTGCACGGCCAGGCCATGCGGCTTGTTCAAAGCGATGACCATGTGATCTTCGTACAGCACCAGCGACTTGGCGTAGGCGATGTCGCGCTCGGTCAGTTCATGCAGGTCGCCGGGCTTGCGCGGATTGGCCTCGGGCAGCGGCGGCACGCGCACGGCGGCGCCCGCGGTCAGACGGTCCTGCGGCTTGACGCGCGAGCCGTCGACGCGGATCTGGCCGCTGCGGGCCATCTTCTCGACCTGGATGTGGGTCAGGTGCGGCCAGCGGCGCTTGAACCAGCGATCAAGACGGATGTCGTCTTCATCCTCGGCGACATAGAGGGTCTGGACTTCGCGGCTCATGCGCCCACTCCGATAAACAGTTTGCGCGCGATCATCAGGCCGACGAACAGGGCGGCGATGGCGAGAACCACCGAACCCGCCGCATAAACGAAAGCCGAGACGATTTCACGGCGTTCGATCATCAGGGCCGCTTCCAGTGAAAAGGCCGAAAAAGTCGTGAAGCCGCCCAGCACGCCCACGGCGGCGAACAGGCGGATGTTTTCCTGCCCCGCGCCCGCCTTCAACGCCAGCCAGCCCGCCAGCAGCCCCATCAGAAAGCCGCCCGCGACATTGGCCGTCAGCGTCGCCCACGGCCAGGCCGCGCCGGGCGCCAGACGGCCCACGGCCAAGCCTAGCCCATAGCGCGCCATGGCCCCGAGGCCGCCGCCGATCGCAACCAGCAAGAAACGTGTCATGCTGGCGGCATATACTGTTCCGACCTCATTTGCGAAGGCCGCCATGCACGACCTTGTCCTCGCCATCCTGCATCATCTGCTGTTCCTTGGCCTGATCGTCATGCTGGCGTCGGAGCTGGCGCTGCTGCGCACGCCCGAACTGCCGGTGAATCGGCTGGCCGGACTGGACGCGGGCTATGGCGTCACGGCCCTGCTCATCATCCTAATCGGGGTCGGACGAGTGATGGGCGGCAAGGGCTGGGCCTTCTATGAAGCCAACCCCTTCTTCTGGGCCAAGATCGCGACCTTCGCCCTGATCGGCCTGATCTCGATCCGGCCGACGCTGATGATCCTGAAATGGCGCAAGGCGGCGAAGAGCGCCCCCGACTATGCCCCGCCGCAGGCCGAACTGGCCGCCGCCCGACGCGCGATCGGACTAGAGATCGGTCTGCTGGTTCCGCTGTTGGCCTTCGCAGCGGCGATGGCGCGCTGGCCGTTCTAGGACCTACAGCCGTTCTAGGACCTACAGGCGCGGGCGGATCGAATCCTGAACCCCGCGCGCGTCATGGGCGCCGGGGCGATCCGGGCGCTGGCCGCGGCCCATGACGACCTCCAGCGTGGTCGAGGTCGGCTGTGGCCCGCTGAGGTCGAAGCCCAGCCCGACGCCGACGCCTGACGTCGACCAGCCGCCGTAACGACCCGAACTGGCGCCGACCGAGACGCTGGGACGGACGCCGCCTGCGCTGTCGGGGCGGCCGTCGATCCAGCGCTGCGTGATCTCGAACCAGTCATAGCCCTGCTCGGTCGTCAGCTGGGCGGCGCGGAACAGGGCCATGTCGGCCACCGGCCCGGGCGCGCCGACGCCCTTATAGGTGACGCGGAAGCGGTCGCGCTCGATCCTCTGGTCGGAATAGCCCTGACCGTTCGGCCCCATCTGCTGGCCATAGGGCGCCAGGCTGGCACAGGCCGTCAGGGCCAGGGCCGAGGCGGCGATGGTGATAGAGGCGAGGCGTTTCATGCGCATGGCTCCCACGCCCGAACAGCGCACGGGCAAAGTCCATTGTTCTGCGACGAAGCTGAACGGGGGATGAAGCGGCTACAGGCCCGCCGCCGTCCGCAGGGCCGCGAAATCATCCGGCTCCGGCGCTTCGACCGTCACACGGCCGCCGTCGGGATGGGGAAAGCTGAGTTTCGCCGCGTGAAGCATCAGGCGCGGCGCCGCCCGTCCGGCGAAGGTCAGGGCGCCGCCATAGCGGACATCGCCGACCAGAGGGCGACCGATAGAGGCCATGTGGACCCGAAGCTGGTGCATCCGCCCCGTCTCCGGCGACAGTTCGACCACCGCTCCGTCCTCGCCAGAGGCCAGTGTGCGATAGCTGCTGGCCGCGCCCTGCGCGCCCGGCGCATCGAAATCCACGACCCGCATATAGCTTTCACGGCCGATCTCTTCGCGCCGCAAGGCCGAGGTGATGCGGCCCGATTTCGGCTCGGGCGCGGCCGCGACCAAGGCCAGATAGGTCTTCTGGAACTTGCGCATCTGCATCGCCTTGCCGAAGAAACCAGCTGCGGGCTTGGTCTTGGCGGCCAGAATGACGCCAGACGTGTCGCGGTCCAGTCGATGCACCAGTTCCGGCCGCTTGCCGTTCGATCGGGCGAAGGCCCACAGCAGATCGTCCAGCGTGTGCGCCTGAATGCGTCCGCCCTGACTGGAGAGGCCCGACGGCTTGTTGAAGGCGATCAGATGCGCGTCTTCATGCACCACCCACGAACGGACGGCGGCGATTTCATCTTCGGTCAGGGAAACAGGCTGGCGGGTCTTCACCCGCCGAGCCTTTAGCCGAGCCCGCCCCGCTTCGCCATGCCCATCAGGCTTTGTGCGATCAGCGGATCAGGCCCTTGCGACGGGCCCAGTGCGCATAGACGATCTGCACGACGAAAACGGCGGCGACCGCCACGACAGAGGCCACGCCCGCCGCGCCCAGCACCTCACGCCCATTGCTGAGCGCCAGCACATGAACGGCGTAGGCCAGCATGGCGATCAGCCCGGCGACGAGGGCGTTGAACGCCAGCTTGCGCCGCAGCAACAGCATCAGCGCGCCCAGCAGGCCGCACCACACCGCCACGCCATAGGCGACATCCGTCCACATCGGCGCCGAGCGCAGATAGAAGACCTGCTCCATCGTCAGGGCGCTCCAATAGGCCGCCGCGCCGGTCACCTTCTGATACCACTGCCAGACGCCGACGCCGTTCCAGACCACCGACGCCGCCCCGATGGCCCACAGATGCCACGGCGCCGCCGGGCGCTTTGAAATATCGACCATCGCTTTGTCCCCCAGGGCGTCCAGAGCCGACACCTACGCCGGAACAGGTCGATGCAACAAGGGCCTGCCCCTACGCCTTGTCCGCCTGCGCCCGCCCCCGCATGGCGGCCCAGCGTTCCAGACGCGCCTTGACCTTCTCCTCATGCCCCTCGCCCTTGGGTTTGTAGAAGGTGCGGCGCTCCATCTCGTCGGGAAAGAAGTCGGCGCCGGAAAAGCCTTCGGGCGTGTCGGGGTCGTATTGATAGCCCTTGCCGTAGCCGAGCTGCTTCATCAGCTTGGTCGGGGCGTTGCGGATATGGGCGGGCGGCATCAGGGAGCCGGTCTCGTGCGCCGCCTTCTTCGCCGCCTTAAAGGCTTCATAGACGCCGACCGACTTGGGCGCCGTGGCCAGATGGACGACGGCCTGAGCCAACGCCAGCTCCCCCTCCGGCGAGCCGAGGAAGTCGTAGGTATCCTTGGCCGCGTTGGCGACCAGGATGGACAGGGGGTCGGCCTGACCGATGTCCTCGACCGCCATGCGTACAATGCGCCGCGCCAGATACAGCGGGTCTTCGCCCCCGTTCAGCATCCGCGCCAGCCAGTAGAGCGCCGCGTCCGGGTCCGATCCGCGCACCGACTTATGTAGGGCCGAGATGAGGTTGTAGTGCTCTTCGCGTGACTTGTCGTAGGCGGGGGCGCGCTTCTGAAGCACGCCCGCCAGCGCCTGCACGTCCAGCGGTTCGACGTCCTGCAGGTCGAACAGCACCTCGGACATGGTCAGCAGATAACGGCCGTCGCCGTCCGCCAGCGCCAGCATGGCCTGACGCGCCTCGGGCGTCAGCGGCAGGGGCTTGCCCATCAGCGCCTCGGCCCGATCCAGCAGCAGATCCAGCGAAGCGTCGTCCAGGCGCTTCAGCACATAGACCTGAGAGCGCGACAGCAGGGCGCCGTTCAGCTCGAAGCTGGGGTTTTCCGTCGTGGCGCCGACCAGGGTGACGATCCCCTCCTCGACGAAGGGCAGGAAGCCGTCCTGCTGGGCGCGGTTGAAACGGTGGATCTCGTCGACGAACAGCAGGGTCTGCTGGCCCGCCGCCCGGCGCATCCGCGCGGCCTCAAACGCCTTCTTCAAATCGGCGACGCCCGAGAAGACGGCGCTGATCGACTGGTATTCATAGCCCGCCGCCTTGGCCAGCAGGCGGGCGATCGTGGTCTTGCCCGTCCCCGGCGGCCCCCACAGGATCATGGAGCCAAGGCGCCCGGCCTCGATCATGCGGCGGATGGGGCCGCCCTCGCCCAACAGATGGTCCTGCCCCACCACCTGATCCAGCGCCTGCGGGCGCAGACGGTCGGCCAGAGGGGCGTCGGGCGGGTGGATGCCGGAGGCTTCGAACAAATCAGTCATGGAACGCTCTAGATAGGCGTTCGTTCGGGCGACTGCACCCGATAGAATGCCTCCAAGGAGGAATCGCATGACAGACGCCAAGGCTGAACAGGGACCGCGCGGCGGGGTGACGCCCCACCTGATCATTCCCTCACGCGGGGCCGCTGCGGCGGTCGAATTCTACGCCCGCGCCTTCGGGGCCGAGGAAGTCATGCGCACCCCCGCCGAGGATGGCGAGCGGTTGCTGCACGTCCATCTGCGCATCAATGGCGCCAGCGTGATGCTGGCCGACGAATTCCCCGAGTGGACGGGCGAGGCGGATATCAAGCCGACCGGCGTCAGCCTGCACCTTCAGGTCGACGACGCCGACGACTGGTGGGGCCGCGCCCTGGTCAACGGCGCCGTGCCGGTCATGCCGCTGGAGGATCAGTTCTGGGGCGACCGCTACGGCCAGCTCCGCGACCCGTTCGGCCACCTGTGGAGCATCGGCGGGCCGAAGAAGGGGTAAAACCCCGCCGCCACCGTCATCAGAAAAAGAGTGCAACCCTCTCCCTCCCCTTCATGGGGAGGGTGGTCGCGCAGCGACCGGGTGGGGAGGGCCAGGTGATCCTAGCCTCGGCGTCTGAATAGCCTCGCCGCCCCCACCCGGCTTCGGCTTCGCCTCAGCCACCCTCCCCGGGACGGGGAGGGAGAAACGCGGCGTCTGTTTCCTACGGCAACCGCCCCGTCAACCGACGCCCATTACGGATGATCGTCAGCTCAGACCCCCGCTGCGCGCCGCCCAGGGCGGCGACCGTGGTGACGGCGCGACCGTTCATCTGCACGATCAGATCATTGGGGCGCAGGCCGATGCGCGCGGGGACGCTGTTGCGCTGCAGCCCCGTCACCACCACGCCGCTGGTGAAGGGATCGCCGCCCAGCCGGTCAGCCAGCGCCGGGTTCAGCGCCACGCCCTGAAGACCGGCCAGAGAGCCCTGACCCACGACCGTCCCCTGCCCCGGATCCGCATCGCCCGGCAGGGCCGAGACGCGCGCGTTCAACGTCTGGCTGCGGCCATCGCGCAACACCGTCACGGCGACGGAGGCGTTCGGCGACTTGGTGCCGACACGGAAGTTCAGACCGCCCTGATCATTGACCTCGGCGCCGTCGATGGCGGTGATGACGTCGCCCTGCTGGATGCCCGCACGGGCGCCCGGCCCTCCGGCGTAGACGTCCGTGACCATCAGGCCCTGCGGCCGCTCCAGCCCCAGACTGCGGGCGATGTCGGCGCTGACGGTGTCGCCCTTGACGCCCAGCCAGGCGCGCTCGACCGACTTGGCGCCGCCGACAGCGGAATCCACCACCCGACGCACCATGCTGGCCGGAACGGCGAAGCCCACGCCGCTGGACGAACCCGTGCGCGAGAAGATGGCCGTGTTGATGCCGATCAGTTCGCCGTCCATGTCGACCAGGGCGCCGCCCGAGTTACCGGGATTGATCGGAGCGTCCGTCTGGATGAAGGAGCCGGAATCGCTGATGCCTGTCTCGGTCCGGTTCAGGGCCGAGATGATGCCGTTGGTCACCGTCTGGCCCACGCCGAACGGATTGCCGATGGCCAGCACCAGATCGCCGACCTGCTGCTGCTCCTGATCGTCGATGCGCAGCACCGGCAGGTCGCCGTCCAGATTTTCAAGCTGCAGCACGGCGATGTCGGACCGCTCGTCGGCCAACAGAACCTTGGCCGGGTATTCGCGCCGGTCGTTCAGGGTGACGCGGATTTCCTGCATGTTCTGGATGACGTGATTGTTGGTCACCACGATGCCGTCCGGCCGCACGATGACGCCCGAACCGATCGAGCCGGTCACCCGCGCCTGCGGCCCGCCGCCGAACAGTTCAAAGAAGGGATCGCGCACCCGCTGGATGCCCCGGGCCGAGATATTGACCACGGCGGGCGCGGCCTTCTGCACCACGGGAGCGAAGCTGGTCTTCAGGGTTCCGGCGTCGCGCGGCGCCACGCGCGGCTGCTCGGCGAAGACGCCTTCCTGCGCCTTGGAAGGTTGGGGCTGGCCGCAGGCGGACAGGATCAGGGCGGCGGCGATGGCCAGTCTGGAAGTCTTCATCTCGTCCCGGTTTCAAAAGCTTGGGCATTATGGCCCATTCCGCCCCGGCTTTTCGACAGGATCAAGGCCGGTGTTCGGCCACAATGGCGTCTGGGGCGCAGCAGCGATCAAACGGGCGTGAACCCGGCGCGTTCCGTCCACGGACCGAAGGCGTCGGGTTCGGCGCGCCTGCCCTCAGCGCTGCATCACCGGCAGGGTGTCATTCGGATCGCCATCGCCGCGCGGCGCCGAAACGCCCAGCAGCCGCGCGAGGAAGGGCTGGACGTCGACACTGTCCAGATTCTGCAACCGCCGACCGGCCACGACGCCCGGTCCGTGGGCGATGAAGACGGCCTGCATTTCGGGCGCGGCGTTGTCATAGCCGTGGGCGCCGCCCGGCTTGGTGGGGATACGGTCGCGCGTCGACAGCAGCCAGCCCGGCTCAGAGGCGCAGACGATGGCCGAGACGCGCGGGTTTGAACCCAGCACCAGACGCGCCGGAATCTCGCTCTTGCGCCAGCAGTCCAGATGCGGACGCGAGCCCAGCAGGGCCTGCTCCACCTCGGCCTCCCGCCCCGCGACGGGGTTCAGGAAGGTGACCGGGCCGCCATAGATGATCTGCACCGCCGCCGGGTCGATGATGTCATCCAGCACCGTCACCCGATCGGGCGAAGTCGCCGCCATGCCGTGATCCGACACCACGACCAGAATGGTGTTGTCATACACGCCCCGCGCCTTCAGCCCGTCGATCAGGCGGCCGATGGAGGCGTCGACCGAGCGTGCGGCCTCTACCGTCTGGGTCGCGTCCGGGCCGTGGTGGTGGCCCATGGTGTCGACGATGTCGAAATAGAGAGTGGTCAGCACCGGGCGCTGGCCGACCGGCAGGTCCAGCCACTGAAGCACCTGATCCACGCGCGCGTCGCCGGGCATCGACTGGTCGAACGGCTTCCAGTAGCTGGGGCGCACCCCGCGAATATCGGCCTCGGACCCCGGCCAGAACATGGTGGCGGTCTTGACGCCCTGCCGCTCGGCCGAGACCCAGATCGGCTCGCCCTGATCCCACCAGCGCCGGTCGGTGACCGCCTGTTTATTCCCGAGCGAGAAGCGGCCCAGTTCGGCGTCGACCATATTGTTGCCGACGATGCCGTGGTGATCAGGATGCAGGCCCGTGACGAGGGTGTAGTGGTTGGGGAAGGTCACGCTGGGGAAGGACGGCTTCATGGGCCCCGACGCGCCCTCGGCCGCCAGCCGCGACAGCACCGGCGTCACGCCGCGCTCCAGATAGTCCGGCCGGAAACCGTCGATCGAGATCAGGATGACGTTCTGCCCCTGCGCCTGAAGCGGCTCGACCCGCGAGGCGGGCGCGGTGGCGGCGCACGCGCTAACGGCCAGCGTCAGGGCGGCGGCGCGCGCCAGACCGAACAGGCGATCAAACATGAAGGGCTCTCGAAAACGGCTTTACGGATCCTCTGCCTAGGCCCCTTCTGCGACAGACAGAAGACCGCTTGCGGGTTTTCCGTCCTCGCGCCACGGTGCAGGCATGACCCTTGTCATCGAAACCCGCGACCTGACCAAGACCTATGGCGACGTGCGCGCGCTGGACGGGCTCAGCCTCGGCATACCGCGCGGCGGGGTCTATGGGGTGCTGGGGCCGAACGGCGCGGGCAAGTCGACGCTGTTCCGCATCCTGCTGGGCCTGATCCGTCCCACGGCGGGCGAGGTGCGGGTGATGGGCCAGCCGACCGGCGATCCGGCCATCACCCGGCGCATGGGTTCGATGATCGAGACGCCGCGCTATCCGCCCTACCTCAGCGCGCGTCAGGCCCTGCGCTGGCTGGCGCTGGCGCACGGCATGGGCGGCGAGGTCGAGAGCGACCGCTGGCTGGCGCGCGTCGGCCTGACCGAGGCGGCCGACCGCAAGGTTCGCGGCTTCTCGGTCGGCATGATGCAGCGGCTGGGCGTCGCCGCCGCCCTGATGACCCGGCCCGATCTGGTCATCCTGGATGAACCGACCAGCGGCATGGACCCGCCCGGCATTCAGGAGATGCGCGCCCTGATCCGCAGTCTGGCCGACGACGACGGCGTGACCATCATTCTGGCCAGCCATCAGTTGCTTGAGGTGCAGCGCGTCTGCGACCGCGTCGCCATCCTGAACCGCGGCAGGCTGGCGGCGGAGGGCAAGGTCAGCGACCTGACCGCCTCCGGCGAGCAGCTGCGCCTGTCCGCTACGCCGCTGGCCAGGATCATGGCCGTGCTGGGCGAGCGCGGCAGCGTGCAGGACGACGCCGTCATGGCCGCCATCCCCCGCGCCGAGGCCCCTGCCCTGCTGCGCGCCCTGATCGAACAGGGCGTGGACATCGACGAGGCCCGCTGGGTCGGCGCCGATCTGGAAAGCGTCTTCATGACGCAAACCGCCTCACCCGCAGGAGGTCGCCCATGATGCTGGCCGACGCCATCCGCGCCGAAACCTGGCGCCTGCTGCAGAACCGCACCGCCCTGTTGTGGAGCATCGTCTTCGTGCCGGTCGCCTGGCTGGCCGGGAACATCGCCTTCAACCTGTTCATCAACGACCGGGTCAACACCGTCACCGACCGCCTGCCGTCGCAGCTGCGTCTGGGGCGCGGCACGCTGGATCTGGGACAGACCCTGATGGAGGCGGCGGGCCAACTGGCCCATCCGGCCCTACTGGCCTTCCTGCTGATCGGCGCGGCCAGCGTCTTCGCCGCCGACTATCGGTGGGAGACATGGCGGCTGATCACCGCGCGCAACAGCCGCCCCAATCTGATCATGGGCAAGGTCGGCGCCGTCAAGCTGATGGTCCTGAGCACGCTGATCCTGTGTCTGGTCGCCGCCCTGATCGCCGCGGTCGCCAAGGGGCTGATCTTCGACAACCGCTTCGTCTTCCATTTCAGCGCCGAGACGGCCCGCAGTTTCGGCCTGCTGTTCCTGCTGGCCTTTGTGCGCGTGGTGCAGTTTCTGATGCTGGCTCTGCTGGCGGCCATATTCACACGCTCGCTGGCGGCCGCCCTCTTCATTCCGCTGGCGATCGGCGTGGCGCAGGCCCTGGTCGCCAAGGGCAGCATGATCGCCGGTTGGCGCGTCGGCGACTGGCCTACCATGCTGCTGTTCCCGGGCGAGGCCTATGAGGTGCTCAAACTTCGCATCCAGGGCGGCATGATGGCCGCCATCCTGCCCGACGGCGCCGCATGGCGCGCGGCCGCCGGACTGGCGCTATGGTGTTTTGCGCCCTTCCTGCTGGCCCTTGGCTGGTTCCAGCGTCAGGACCTGTCGAAGGAATAGCCGCCGGATCAGGCCAGCGCCTTCTCCATGAAGACATCCGCCCGCACATAGGGGGTGTCGCGCGGCGGCAGGCGCACAAAGCCGAAGCTGTCGTACAGGCCCAGCGCCGGGCCAAGCGTCGAGCTGGTTTCCAGATAGAGGCGCGGGGCGCCCGCTTCGCGCGCAGCGGCCTCGCAGACCTCCAGCAGGCGGCGCGACAGCCCCTGCCCCCGCGCCGACGGAGCGATGGTCATCTTGGCGACCTCGAAGCCGCCGTCGTCCATGGCCATCAGGGCGCAACAGCCCACCACATCGCCTTCGCGCTCGACAAAGAAGATGCGGCCGCCGGGCGTCAGGATCTGCCCCTGCGGATCGTCCAGAACCTTGCGGTCCTTGGCCTCGATCGCGAAGCCGCCCTCGGCCAGCCAGGCCTCATTCAGGGCGCGCCAGTCCCCAGCATAGGACGGCGAAAACCCGACGATACGAAACGCTTGCTCACTCATGCCGGGCTGTATGGCGCCGCTTTCCGGCAGCGCGCAAGACAAAGGGCGACCGGATCGCTCCGGCCGCCCTTCAATCTTGTTCAAACCCGAAGGGTTTGATCAGGCCTCGTCGTCGCCTTCGATGGCGTAGACCGGACCCGAATCCAGGCCCTTGGCGGCGGTGTCGCGATCCACGAACTCGATGACGGCCATCGCGGCGTTGTCGCCGTGACGGAAGCCCGCCTTCATGATGCGGATGTAGCCGCCGTTACGCTCAGCGTAACGCGGAGCCAGGGTCTCGAACAGCTTGCCGACCTGCGGCACGTCGCGAACGGCGCTGATGGCCTGACGACGAGCGTGCAGATCGCCCTTTTTGGCCAAGGTGACCAGCTTTTCAACGAAGGGACGCAGTTCCTTCGCCTTGGGCAGAGTCGTCGTGATCTGCTCGTGCTTGATCAGCGAGGCGGCCATGTTGGCGAACATGGCCTGGCGGTGGCTGGCCGTGCGGCCGAGCTTACGATAGGCGGCGCCGTGGCGCATCGGGGTCTCTCCTACTCAACCCTGGTTTCCCGTCCCTACTTGCCGGACGAGACCTGGGGCCTCTCATTCTAACCGCCCCAACCGATCCAACGGACCCGGGCGGAGGGTTGATGATCAGATCTGGTCGTCGAACTTCTTGGCCAGATCTTCGATGTTTTCCGGCGGCCAGTTCGGCACATCCATGCCGAGCGACAGTCCCATGGACGCCAGAACTTCCTTGATTTCATTCAGCGACTTGCGGCCGAAGTTCGGGGTGCGAAGCATTTCGCCCTCGGTCTTCTGGATCAGGTCGCCGATGTAGACGATGTTGTCGTTCTTCAGGCAGTTGGCCGAACGGACCGACAGCTCCAGCTCGTCCACCTTCTTCAGCAGGGCCGGGTTGAAGGGCAGTTCGGGCTTGCCGTCCGACTGCTCGACAGCCTTGGTCGGCTCATCGAAGGTGATGAAGATCTGCAGCTGGTCTTGCAGGATGCGGGCGGCGTAGGCCACCGCGTCAACCGGCGAGACGGCGCCGTTGGTTTCGACTTCCAGGATCAGCTTGTCGTAGTCCAGCGACTGGCCCTGACGGGTCGGCTCGACGCGATAGGCGACGCGCTTCACCGGCGAATACAGGGCGTCGACGGCGATCAGGCCGATCGGAGCGTCTTCCGGGCGGTTCAGTTCGGCGGCGACGTAGCCCTTGCCGTTCTGGACCGTCAGTTCCATGCGCACCGACGCGCCGTCATCCAGAGTGCAGATCACGTGATCCGGGTTCAGCACCTCGATATCGGCCGGCAGGTCGATCTGGGCCGCCGTCACCGGGCCGGGGCCCGTGGCGCGCAGCGTCATCCGCTTCGGGCCTTCCGCGTGCATACGCAGGGCCAGTTGCTTGATGTTCAGAACGATGTCGACGACGTCCTCGCGAACGCCTTCCAGCGACGAGAACTCGTGCACCACACCGTCGATCTGAATGGCCGTGACCGCCGCGCCTTGAAGCGAAGACAGCAGAACGCGACGAAGCGCGTTGCCGAGCGTCACACCGAAACCGCGCTCGAGAGGCTCGGCGATCAGACGCGCCTTGTGCTGCGGGTCAGACCCGCCCTCGACTTGCGGTTTCTCGGGACGGATCAGCTCTTGCCAGTTTCTTTCGATCATAAAGTCCCTCGAACGGGTTTCGACGGCTCCGTGTCCTCACGTTCAGAACAACAGGAGCCGCCGGGAGAAGGGGTAGGCGGCGTGAACCTTAGACGCGACGGCGCTTCGGCGGACGGCAGCCGTTGTGCGGCATCGGCGTCACGTCACGGATGGTCGTGATCGTCATGCCGACGGCCTGCAGGGCGCGCAGGGCCGACTCGCGGCCCGAACCCGGACCCGAGACGTTCACTTCCAGCGTCTTGACGCCGTGCTCGGCGGCCTTCTTGCCAGCGTCTTCCGCAGCCATCTGAGCGGCGTACGGCGTCGACTTGCGCGAGCCCTTGAAGCCCATGTGGCCGGCCGACGACCAGGAAATCGCGTTTCCTTGAGCGTCGGTGATCGTCACCATGGTGTTGTTGAACGAAGCGTTCACGTGGGCGACGCCCGAGGTGATGTTCTTACGTTCGCGGCGCTTAACGCGACCCGGTTCCTTAGCCATCGGTCAGGCCTCTCTCTTACTTCTTCTTGCCGGCGATCGGCTTGGCCGGACCCTTGCGGGTGCGAGCGTTGGTGTGGGTGCGCTGGCCGCGGACCGGCAGGCCCTTACGGTGACGCAGGCCGCGGTAGCAGGCCAGGTCCATCAGGCGCTTGATGTTCATCGACGTCTCACGGCGCAGGTCGCCTTCGACGGTGAAGTCGCGGTCGATGGTTTCGCGGATCTGCAGGATCTCCGCGTCGGTCAGCTGGTTCACGCGGCGGGCCGGCTCGATGCCGATCTTGGCCGTGATCTCCTTGGCGTTGTGCGCGCCAATGCCGTGAATGTACTGAAGCGCGATTTCAACGCGCTTGTTCGTCGGAATGTTGACGCCTGCGATACGGGCCACGAAATTCTCCAAGTACGCGTTAATTCAGACGCAGAAACCGCTCCGGTCAACAGACCTGGAACGTGCACGCCCTTCGCGGAAGGCCGCCCTTATACAGGGGATTCCCGATGCGTCAACGGGCAAGCGCCGTGAGCAGGCTGGTTCAGGGCCATTCGACCCCCACCCGGACCTCTCGACCATCAATGGGCGCTCCGTTCTGCGTCAGAGGACGAAAGCGGAAATAACGCGAGGCCGCAAGGGCCGCCTGACCGAATCCCATTCCGTGCGGCGTTTCATCCACCACGCGGCAATCCGACAGGGTGGTGTCCAGCCGGACGCGGCAGGCCAGCGTCGCCTGCCCGCCCCGGCGCTGGCGGAAGGCTTCGCGCGGATGCAGGGCGCGCAGTTCGCCCATGCTGGGGCCGCGAATGATGCGCGGCGGGCCGTCGCCCGCGCCGGGACCAGCGCCGGATCCTCGCCCTGCCCCGCTTCCGCTTCCCTGCCCGCCCAGACCGGCGCCGGGCGCAGGACTGTCAGCCTCAGTCGCAACGCCGATGACAAGCGGCTGCTCAGGGGCCGGACGCGGCGGCGCGACGACTTCGGGCTTCGGCGGCGACGGGGACGGGCGCGGCGGGCGAACGACGGAAGGCGCAGCAGGCGCGCCGCCGCCCTGCGCCGCCGCAGGCTCGACAGGCGGCGGAGGTGGAGGCGGCGGTTCAGGTCGCTCGAACGGAATCAGATCGACCAGAATCGGCGGCGGCGTATCGGGCAGACGCGCTTCATCGCGCCCTATCCCCAAAAGCACAAAGGCGCCGAGGTGCAGAAGGGTCGAAAACCCCGCCGCGCCCCAGCGCCAATGTCTCATTCGTTTCGGCCGCAACCGCGTCTCCCGCTCAGGCTTCCGAACGCCAACGCTTCAGAAGCCGGGAAGGATCAGACCCTGTGTCAGCTCAGGCGTCCAGCGCCGCGTCGATGGCGGCGGCCACGGCGGCGATGTCGCCCATGCCGTCGACCTCGGTCAGCTTGCCCTGACCTTCATAGTAGGGAAGCAGCGGGGCGGTCTGGCGGTTGTAGACGGCCAGACGGTCCTTGAACGTCTCGGGGTTATCGTCGGCGCGGCCCTGCTCGGCGAAGCGTTTGCCGATCCGGTCGGTCAGGGCGGCGTCGTCCACCTTCAGGCGGATGACGCTGTCGATCTTGGCGCCGCGCTTGGCCAGCATGGCGTCCAGGGCCTCGGCCTGGGCCACCGTGCGGGGGAAGCCGTCGAAGATGGCGCCGCCGGCGGCCTCGGCCTCCGGCAGACGGGCTTCGATCAGGGCGATGACGATGTCATCGGTGACGAGGTCGCCGCGCGCCAGCACGTCCTTGACCTTCAGCCCCAGCTCGGAGCCGGAAGCGATCGCCGCGCGCAGCATGTCGCCGGTCGAGAGCTGGACCATGCCACGCCCCTCGACCAGCCGCTTGGCCTGGGTGCCCTTGCCGGCCGCGGGCGGCCCGAACAGGATCAGGTTCATTATGTCTTCGGGCCCCCTACCCGATCAGCGACGGGCAGGAGCGGAACCGCCCCGGCCACGACCGCGCAACTTGGCCTTCTTGATCAGGCCTTCATATTGGTGAGCCAGCAGGTGCGACTGGATCTGGGCGACAGTGTCCATCGTCACCGAGACAACGATCAAGATAGACGTTCCGCCAAAGTACAGGCTGTTGCCCAGGCTGCTGACCAGGAACTCCGGCAGCAGACAGACGGCGGTGATGTAGGCCGCGCCGATCACCGTCAGGCGCGTCAGCACATAGTCCAGATACTCGGCCGTGCGCTTGCCCGGACGGATGCCCGGCAGGAAGCCGCCGTACTTGCGCAGGTTCTCGGCCGTGTCCTCCGGATTGAAGGTGATCGAGGTGTAGAAGAAGCAGAAGAAGATGATCAGGGCGGCGTACAGGATCATGAACACCGGCTGCCCGTGGGTCAGCTGGGCGGTCACCAGCGGCAGCCAGCTCATCCAGTCCGGCAGGTTCGCATTGGCGGTGAACTGGGCCACCGTCGTCGGCAGCATCAGCAGCGACGAGGCGAAGATGGCCGGGATCACGCCTGCGGTGTTGACCTTCAGCGGCAGGAAGCTGCGCTCGCCGCCGGTCATGCGGTTGCCTTCCTGGCGCTTCGGATACTGGATCAGAAGGCGGCGCTGGGCGCGCTCCATGAAGACGATGAAGACGATGACCGCCACCGCCATGATGGCGATGAAGAACAGGGTGAAGGCCGACATCTGACCCTGCTGGGCCAGGCCCAGCATCCGCGCCACCGTCGACGGCAGAACCGCCACAATGCCCGCGAAGATGATCAGGGAGATGCCGTTGCCGACGCCGCGCGCCGTCACCTGCTCGCCCAGCCACATCAGGAACATGGTGCCGCCGGTCAGGACGGTGACCGTCGAAATGATGAAGAACAGACCCGGCTGGTCGATCAGGCCCGGCTGGGCGTTCAGCCCCACCGCGATGCCGAACGACTGGGCCAGCGCCAGGAACACCGTCAGATAGCGGGTGTACTGGTTCAGCTGCTTGCGGCCCGACTCGCCGCCTTCCTTCTTCAGCTTCTCCCACGGCGGATACACCGCACCCATCAGCTGGACGATGATCGACGCCGAGATGTAGGGCATGACGTTCAGCGCGAACACGGCCATGCGCTCGACGGCGCCGCCCGAGAACATGTTGAACATGTCCAGGATGCCGCGTTGGCCATCCGGGTTCTGGAAGAAGGCCAGGAAGGCCTCGCCGTTGATCCCTGGGATCGGAACATAGGTGCCGATCCGATAGACCAGCAGCGCGCCCAGCGTGAACAGCAGGCGCTTGTGCAGCTCGGTCGCCTTGGCGAACGAGCCCATGTTCATATTGGCAGCAAGTTGTTCAGCGGCCGAAGCCATCAGGCGCTCCCCACACGGTCACCATAAATCATGCCCGTGGTCAGATAGGCGGAAAGCGGCGCTCTTGCGAGGGCCGCTTTCGGAAAATCGTCATCCCGTTCCGGACGTTCCCGGCGAAGACGCGAAAGCCGCGTCCCCGACGGGATGACGATATCGGATTTTAGGCCTTGGCCGCGGCGCGCTTGGCGCGTGCCGAGATCTTGTTGGCGTCGCCCAGCGGAGCCTTCGGCGCCGGAGCCTTGCCGCGAGCCGCATTGCGCTTCTCGAGACGGGCAGCCGCCTTGGCTTCGGCTTCGATGCGCTGTTGCGTCACCGAACCGCCAGCAGCTTCGATCGCCTTGATGGCGCCCGACGAGGCCGACCACACGACGATGTTCAGCTTGGCCTTCAGTTCGCCTTCGCCCAGGATGCGCACGCCGTCCTTGACGCGGCGGATCACGCCAGCGGCGACCAGGGCCGCACCGTTGATCTCGGCCTTGGCGTCCAGCTTGCCGCCGTCGATGGCTTCCTGCAGGCGCCACAGGTTGACTTCAGCCAGCTTCGGCGCGTTCGGCACGTTGAAGCCGCGCTTGGGCATACGCATGTACAGCGGCATCTGGCCGCCTTCAAAGCCGACCTTGCCGCCGCCCGAACGCGAGTTCTGACCCTTGACGCCACGGCCAGCGGTCTTGCCCTTGCCCGAACCCGGGCCACGGCCGACGCGCATGCGCTTCTTGGTTGCGCCTTCGTTGTCGCGGATTTCATTCAGTTTCATTGCCTGATCCTTTCGGGTTCTAGCGCCAGGTCCGCCAGGCGGTCCTGACTCGGCGTTGTAAAAATTGAAGGGTCGCTGATTAAGCGACCCGCGTCAGCATCGCAAGATGCTTCCTTCATAAAGCGAAACGCCCTCCCCCGCGAACGGGAGAGGGCGAACCGTCTTATTTCTCGACCACTTCCACCATGTGGGCGACCTTGGCGATCATCCCACGAACGGAGGGGGTGTCTTCCAGGGTCGACTCACGGCCGATCTGGTTGAGACCCAGGCCCACCAGGGTGGCGCGCTGATCGTTCTTGCGGCGGATCGGGCTCGCCGTCTGACGGACGGTCACAGTCTTCTTGTCGGTCTTGGCCATCTATCAGCCCTCCACGGCTTCCGGCGCCGAAGCGCCGTCATTGCGGCGGCCCATCAGGTCGGACACCTTCTTGCCCCGCTTGGAGGCGATCTGGCGCGGCGACGACTGGACCTTCAGAGCTTCGAAGGTGGCGCGGATCATGTTGTAGGGGTTCGACGAGCCGGTCGACTTGCCCACAACGTCCTGGACGCCGAGGGTTTCGAGGACCGCACGCATCGGACCACCCGCGATGACGCCGGTGCCCGGAGGCGCCGCACGCATCATGATCTTGCCGGCGCCCCAACGGCCGTTGCCGTCGTGGTGCAGGGTGCGGTTCTCGCGCAGCGGAACCTTGATCATGGTCTTCTTGGCTTCTTCGGTCGCCTTACGGATGGCTTCCGGCACTTCGCGCGCCTTGCCATGACCGAAGCCGACGCGGCCCTTGCCGTCGCCGACGACCATCAGGGCCGCGAACGAGAACCGGCGGCCGCCTTTGACGGTGGCGGCGACGCGGTTGATGTGCACCAGCTTCTCGATGATGTCCGAGTCCGGACCATCAACGGGAGCGTTGCGGTTGTCGCGACGGTTGCGATCGCCGCCGCCGCGTTGGGGTTCACGAGCCATGCTTGCCGTTCCCTTAGAAGTTCAGGCCGGCTTCGCGCGCGGCTTCCGCCAGCGCCTTGACCCGGCCGTGATAGATGTAGCCGCCACGGTCGAAGACGACGTCCGTGACGCCCTTCTCGATGGCGCGCTCGGCGATCAGCTTGCCGATCTTGGCGGCGGCTGCGACGTCCGAACCCTTCGAACCCTTGCCGCCTTCCAGCGACGAGGCGGCCGCCACCGTGATGCCCTGGGCATCGTCGATGATCTGAGCCGAGATGTTCTTGTCCGAACGGTGGACCGACAGACGCAGACGACCGTTGGCGACAGCCTTCAGGCGACGGCGAGTGCGCTCGGCGCGGCGCTTGGCTTGTTGTTGAAGAGAGAGAGCCATGACTTACTTCTTCTTGCCTTCCTTGCGCCGGACGAATTCGCCCTGGTAGCGCACGCCCTTGCCCTTGTAGGGCTCCGGCGGACGCATCTTGCGGATGACCGCGGCGATTTCACCCACGACCTGCTTGTCGGCGCCCGAGATCTTGATCTCGGTCTGCTTCGGAACAGCGAAGGTGACGCCTTCCGGCGGAGCGATGTCGACGTCGTGCGAGAAGCCGAGCTGCAGCGAGAGATCCTTGCCCTTCAGCGCAGCGCGGTAACCCACGCCGACCAGTTCCAGGGTCTTCTCGAAGCCGTCCGTCACGCCGGTCACCATGTTGGCGACCAGGGTGCGCGACAGGCCCCACATGGCCTTGGCGCGCTGCGTTTCCGAACGCGGGGTCAGCGACAGTTCGTCGCCTTCCTGCTTGACTTCGATCTCTTCGGCGACGGTCCAGGAGCGTTCGCCCTTGGGACCCTTCACGGTGATGTCCTGGCCGTTGAGCGTGACAGTCACGCCCTTCGGCACAGCGATGGTTTTCTTGCCGATACGAGACATATCAGTAGACCCTGCAGAGGACTTCGCCGCCGACGTTGGCGTCGCGCGCGGCGGCGTCGGACATGACGCCCTTCGAAGTCGAAAGGATCGAGATGCCGAGGCCGTTCTTGACCGGCTTCAGATCGCCGATGGCCGAATAGACGCGACGGCCGGGCTTCGACACGCGGGCGATCTCGGCGATCACCGGCTGGCCGTCGAAGTACTTCAGCTCAATCTCGAACTGCGGGAATTCGCCGGGGTTCTGAACCAGCGAATAGCCGCGGATGTAGCCCTCGTCCTGCAGCACGTCCAGGACGCGCTGGCGCAGGCGGGAAGCCGGGGTGAGCACCGACGAACGCTTGCGGGTGGCCGCGTTCTTGATGCGAGCGATCATGTCGCTCAGGGGATCGTTGATCATCATATCTGTTCGCTCCCCTTACCAGCTCGACTTCGTCAGGCCGGGGATCTGACCCATGTTGCCCAGCTCACGCAGGGCGACACGGCTCATCTTGAGCTTGCGGTAGTAAGCCCGCGGACGACCCGTCACTTCGCAACGGTTGCGAATGCGGCTCGGAGCCGAGTTGCGCGGCAGGGCCGCCAGCTTCAGGCGCGCATCGAAACGCTCCTCAAGCGGCAGGCTCTCGTCGTTGGCGATAGCCTTCAGGGCGTCCCGCTTCGCGGCATACTTCGCAACCAGGGCCTTGACGGCTTCGTTGCGGTTTACGGCGCTTTTCTTAGCCATTGTTCTCTTCCCTTCCCGATCAGTTCACGAACGGGAACTTGAACTCGGTGAGGAGAGCCTTGGCTTCCTCATCGGTCTTGGCCGTGGTGCAGACAACGATGTCCATGCCCCACATCTGGTCGATCTGGTCGTAGTTGATCTCCGGGAACACGATGTGCTCCTTCAGACCCGTGGCGTAGTTGCCGCGACCGTCGAACGAAGTGCCCTTCAGGCCCCGGAAGTCCTTCACGCGCGGCAGGGCGATCGTGATGAAACGGTCCAGGAACTCATACATCTGGGCGCCGCGCAGCGTGACCTTGCCGCCGATGACCATGCCTTCGCGCAGCTTGAAGCCGGCGATGGAGTTACGGGCCTTGGTCGGTACGGCCTTCTGACCGGCGATGGACGTCAGGTCCTTGAGGGCCGCGGTGGCCTTCTTGGAGTCGGCCACAGCTTCACCGATACCCATGTTCAGGACGATCTTGTCCAGCTTGGGGATCTGCATCTCGTTGGTGTAACCGAACTTTTCCTTCAGGACGCCGCGGATGCGGTCCTGATATTCGGTCTTGAGACGCGGCGTGTACTTGGTGTCAGCCATCAGATGACGTCTCCCGTCGACTTGGCGAAGCGGACCTTCTTGTCCCCCTCAACCTTGAAGCCCACGCGGGTCGCTTTGCCGTTGGCGTCGGCGATCGCGACGTTCGACAGGTGAAGCGAGGCTTCCTTGTGCTTGATGCCGCCTTGCGGGTCAGCCTGGGTCGGGCGCGTGTGGCGCTGGACCATGTTGACGCCTTGCACGACGACGCGGTTCTCGGTCGGCAGGACCTGGATCACCTTGCCGGTGCGGCCCTTGTCCTTGCCGGTCAGGACGACGACGTTGTCGCCCTTCTTGATCTTGGCGGCCATGGTTACAGAACCTCCGGAGCCAGCGAGATGATCTTCATGTGGTTCTTGGCGCGCAGCTCGCGCGGAACCGGGCCGAAGATACGGGTGCCAACGGGCTCGTTCTGCTTGTTGACGATGACGGCGGCCGACTTGTCGAAACGGATGACAGAGCCGTCCTTGCGCTGGATGTCCTTGGCGGTGCGCACGACGATGGCGCGAACGACATCGCCCTTCTTCACGCGGCCGCGCGGAATCGCTTCCTTCACCGAGGCGACGATGGTGTCGCCAATCGAGGCGTAGCGGCGCTTGGAGCCGCCCAACACCTTGATGCACATGACCCGGCGAGCGCCCGAGTTATCGGCGACCTCCAGGTTAGTTTGCATCTGGATCATGGGATCCGATCCTTCTTCTTACGAAGCCGAGGCCGGGGAAATGATTTCCCAGCGCTTCAGCTTGGACTTGGGGGCGCATTCGATGATGCGCGCGATATCGCCGACTTTGAGAGCGTTAGCTTCATCGTGGGCGTGGTAGTTCTTGGACTTGCGGACCGTCTTGCGGAGCAGCGGGTGCAGCAGGGTGCGCTCGACCTTCACGACGACGG
Organism: Brevundimonas diminuta; assembly: GCF_039673845.1. Taxonomy (GTDB): domain Bacteria; phylum Pseudomonadota; class Alphaproteobacteria; order Caulobacterales; family Caulobacteraceae; genus Brevundimonas; species Brevundimonas diminuta_E. The sequence continues at coordinate 216,969 of NZ_JBDJMK010000008.1, forward strand.
TCTTGTCGCCCTTGTCGGAGACGACCACGCCTTCAAGAATGCGTTTGGGCATCGGTGTTTCCTTACGAGGCCGCACGCTTCTCGCGCAGAAGCGTCGAGATGCGGGCGATGTCCTTGCGCACTTCCGAGACCCGGTGGGTCTTTTCCATCTGGCCGGTGGCGGCCTGGAAGCGCAGGTTGAACTGTTCCTTCTTGAGCTTCAGCAGCTCGTCGGACAGCTGGTCGACGGTTTGCGACCGGAGATCGGCGATCTTGGTCATTAGGCGGCTTGCTCCGTAACGATGCCGGCGTCCAGGCGGGTGACCACCTTGGTGCGGATCGGCAGCTTGGCGGCGCCGAGGCGCAGCGCTTCACGGGCCACGTCGTCCGGCACGCCGTCGATTTCGAACATGATGCGGCCCGGGGCCACGCGAGCGGCCCAGTGGTCCACCGCGCCCTTGCCCTTACCCATCCGCACTTCAGCCGGCTTGCCGGAGACCGGCACGTCCGGGAAGATGCGAATCCAGACGCGGCCCTGACGCTTCATCTGACGGGTGATCGCGCGGCGAGCCGCTTCGATCTGACGCGCCGTGATGCGCTCCGGCTCGACGGCCTTCAGACCGTAGGAGCCGAAGTTCAGCGAGAAACCACCCTTGGACGAGCCGTGGATGCGGCCCTTGAAGGCCTTGCGGTACTTGGTCTTTTTCGGTTGCAACATGGCCTATCAGCCCTCACGACCACGGCGCGGACCGCGATCACCGCGGGGGCCGCGCTCACGGCCTTCGTTGGACGACGGACCCGAGGCTTCCTGGGCCCAGCGCTTGTCCTGAGCCATCGGGTCGTGCTCGAGCACTTCACCCTTAAACACCCAGACCTTCACGCCAATGATGCCGTAGGTCGTCTTGGCTTCATAGAAGCCGTAGTCGATGTCGGCGCGCAGCGTGTGAAGCGGCACGCGACCTTCGCGGTACCATTCCATACGAGCGATTTCGGCGCCGCCCAGACGGCCCGAGACGTTGATGCGGACGCCCTTGGCGCCCAGGCGCATGGCCGACTGCATCGAACGCTTCATGGCGCGGCGGAACGCGATACGGCGTTCCAGCTGCTGAGCGATGTTCTCGGCGATCAGCTGAGCGTCGGTTTCCGGCTTGCGGACCTCGACGATGTTCAGGTGAACTTCGCCTTCGGTGCGGGCCGAGATGTCCTTGCGGAGCTTCTCGATGTCAGCGCCCTTCTTGCCGATCACGACACCCGGACGGGCGGCGTAGATCGTCACGCGGCACTTCTTGTGGGGGCGCTCGATGATGATGCGCGACACGCCGGCGGCCGACAGGCGTTCCTTCAGCCACGTGCGCAGCTTCAGGTCCTGGTGGAGCAGTTTGGCGTAGTCAGCGCCGCCGGCGAACCAGCGGCTGTCCCACGTGCGGTTCACGCCGAGGCGCAGACCGATCGGATTGATTTTCTGACCCATCAGGCGGCCTCACCTGCTTCGCGAACCACGATGGTGATTTCGCTGAACGGTTTCAGGATGCGCGACGAACGACCGCGAGCACGGCTCGCGAAACGCTTCATCACCAGGTTCTTGCCCACGAAGGCCTCGGCGACGACCAGGTTGTCGATGTCGAGGTTGTGGTTGTTCTCGGCGTTCGAGATCGCCGAGTACAGGACCTTGCGGACATCGCCAGCGATGCGCTTGCGGCTGAATTCCAGCTCGTTCAGCGCCTTCTGGACCGGCAGACCGCGGATCGACGCGGCCACCAGGTTCAGCTTCTGCGGGCTGATGCGGACGTTGACCAGCTTGGCGCGGGCCTCGGTCGCTTCAACGCGGCGGGGGTTCTTGGTCTGGGCCATGGATTACTTCCTCTTGGCCTTCTTGTCCGCCGCGTGGCCCGGGAAGTTCCGGGTCGGGGCGAACTCGCCGAACTTCATGCCGACCATTTCTTCGGAGACCGACACCGGCACATGCTTCTGGCCGTTGTGGACGCCGAACGTCAGACCGACGAACTGCGGCAGGATGGTGGAGCGGCGCGACCACGTCTTGATCACGTCCTTGCGGCCCGACGATTGAGCGGCGTCGGCCTTCTTGAGCAGATACCCGTCGACAAACGGGCCTTTCCAGGAGGAGCGGGCCATTCTTAGCGAGCCTTCTTCACGTGACGGCTACGGATGATGAACTTATCCGTGGCCTTGTTCTTGCGGGTACGGGTGCCCTTGGTGTCCTTGCCCCACGGCGTAACCGGGGTACGACCACCAGAGGTCCGGCCTTCACCACCACCATGCGGGTGGTCGATCGGGTTCATGGCGACGCCGCGGACGTGCGGACGCCAGCCCATGTGACGCTTGCGGCCCGCCTTGCCCAGGTTCTGATTCATATGCTCGGGGTTCGACACGGCGCCGACAACGGCCATGCAGCCGTCCAGAACCATGCGAAGTTCGCCCGAGCCCAGACGGATCTGAGCGTAGCCCTGGTCGCGACCGACCAGTTGAGCGTAGGCGCCGGCCGAACGGGCCAGCTGGGCGCCCTTGCCCGGCTTCATCTCCACGTTGTGGATGATGGTGCCGACCGGCATGGAGCGCAGCGGCATGGCGTTGCCCGGCTTCACGTCGACCTTTTCACCCGCGACGATGGTGTCGCCGGCGTGCAGGCGCTGAGGCGCGATGATGTAGGTCTTCTCGCCGTCGGCGTAGTTCACCAGGGCGATGAAGGCCGTGCGGTTGGGGTCGTATTCCAGACGCTCGACCGTGCCGACCACGTCGAACTTGCGACGCTTGAAGTCGATCTTGCGGTACAGCTTCTTGGCGCCGCCGCCGCGGAAGCGGACAGCGATGCGACCGCCCTGACCACGGCCGCCCGACTTGGTCAGGCCCTCGGTCAGCGACTTCTCCGGGCGGCCCTTGTGCAGCTCGGAACGGTCGACCAGCACCAGGGCGCGGCGGCCCGGCGACGTCGGATTGTAATGCTTCAGAGCCATCTTCTTAGAGCCCCGTCGTGACGTCGATCGACTGACCATCGGCCAGCGTCACGATCGCTTTCTTGATGTCCACGCGACGGCCCAGGATGCCCCGGAAGCGCTTGGTCTTGCCCTTTTGAACCAGGGTGTTGACCTTGAGGACGTTGACTTTGAACAGGCTTTCGACCGCAGCAGCGATCTCGTCCTTGGTCGCCGTGCCGGCGACGCGGAAGACGACCTTGTTCTGCTCCGACAGGATCGTGGCCTTCTCGGTGATCACCGGAGCCAGGATGGTGTCGTAGTGCTTGGCGGTGGGTTGAGCGGCGGCCATTATGCGGCTTCCTTCTCAGCGAAGCGGGCCTCGATCGCCTCAACGGCGGCCTTGGTCAGCACCAGTTTGTCCGCCCGCAGGATGTCATAGACGTTCAGGCCGGCGTTCGGCAGCACGTCGATGTGCGGGATGTTGCGCGCGGCCAAGCCGAAGTTGGCGTCGACTTCCGGACCCGCGATGATCAGGGCCTTGGTCCAGCCCAGCTTGCCGAAGGTGTCGCGCAGGGCGGCCGTCTTGGCTTCCTTGACCGAGACGCTGTCGACAACGACCAGATCGCCGGCTTTCACCTTGGACGACAGGGCGTGCTTCAGCGCCAGGGCGCGGACCTTCTTGGGCAGCGAGAAGCCGTGGTCGCGAACGACCGGGCCGAACGCCGGCGAACCGCCGACGAACTGGGGCGCACGACGCGAGCCGTGACGGGCGCCGCCCGTGCCCTTCTGCTTGTACATCTTCTTGCCCGTGCGAGAGTTCTCGTTGCGGGTTTGAACCTTGTGGGTGCCGGCGCGGCGCTTGGCCAGCTGCCAGTTGACGTAACGGGCCAGAAGGTCGCCGCGGATGTCGGAGATGCCGAAGACGGCGTCCGACAGCTCAACGTCGCCAGCAGCCTTGCCGTCGAGTTTGATGACCGAGAGTTTCATTACGCTTCACCGCCTTCGGTCGCTTCCACGGCCGGAGCTTCTTCAGCCGGCGTCGAAGCGGGTTGAGCAGCAGCCGACTTCACGGCGCCCGGGAACGGAGCGTCCGAGGGACGGGCCTTCTTGATGGCGTCGCTGATCTTGACGTAGGCGCCGTCGTGACCCGGGACAGCGCCCTTGATCAGGATCAGGCCACGCTCGGCGTCCACGCGGACGACGGTCAGGTTCTGGGTGGTGACGACTTCCTGGCCCAGATGGCCAGCCATCTTCTTGCCCTTGAAGACCTTGCCCGGGTCCTGACGCTGGCCGGTCGAACCGTGCGAACGGTGCGAGATCGACACGCCGTGCGAGGCGCGCAGACCACCAAAGTTCCAGCGCTTCATGGCGCCCGCAAAGCCCTTACCGATGGTATGGCCCTGGATGTCGACCTTCTGGCCCGCGAGGAAGTGGTCGGCCGACAGTTCGGCGCCCACGTCCAGCAGGGCGTCTTCACCCACGCGGAACTCGGTCACATAGGCCTTCGGCTCGACCTCGGCCTTCGCGAAAGCTTCGCGTTGAGCCTTGGCCGTGTTCTTGGCCTTCTTAACGCCAGCGCCCAGCTGAAGGGCGACGTAACCGTCGCGCTCCTTGGTACGTTGGCCGACGACTTGGCAGCCGTCGAGCTGGAGCACAGTGACCGGAACGTGCGCGCCGTCATCGGCGAACACGCGGGTCATCCCCAGCTTCTTGGCGATCACGCCCGTGCGCATGTCGGATCCCGCCTCTTTCTTTCTTAGATCTTGATCTCGACGTCCACGCCGGCGGACAGGTCGAGCTTCATGAGCGCGTCCACGGTCTGCGGGGTGGGGTCGACGATGTCGAGCACGCGTTTGTGCGTGCGGATTTCAAACTGCTCGCGCGACTTCTTGTCGACGTGCGGCGAGCGGTTCACGGTGAACTTTTCGATCAGGGTCGGCAGCGGGATCGGACCACGAACGGTCGCGCCCGTGCGCTTGGCGGTGTTGACGATTTCGCGCGTCGAAAAGTCGAGGACGCGGTGATCGAAGGCCTTGAGCCTGATGCGGATGCTTTGATCCATATCGGTTGTTATTCCCATGCGGCCGGAGCCGCGTCCCTGTGAACCATTTCAAAGACCGAAGCCTCAGGACGACAGATCGTCCCCAGGAAACGCAAATCCGCAAAAACGAGCGGCCCACGCAGTCCCCCGCGAAGGCCGTAAGTTCCCAAGAAGCTGCAAAGAACAGTAACTTAGGTCGTCCCTGCGGACCGCGTCTGCACCCGAAAGTGCACAGCCGGTCCAACAAGAGGGGTGCTTATGCCTTCCGATTCCAATTCCGTCAAGCGCGGAAATCCCCGCCCCGTCAGGGTTTGCGACTCACCGCCCCTGTGACGCCGCTGCGCCGCACCATCGCCACATAACAGGGTCCGCATCTTAGGAACTGGGGCCGAAAGGGGGCCGGATGAACGCCACAGAAAGGCGCCGCCGCATTCCCCGCACCACAGTGACGCAGTTATGCCGCAATGCGTCGCTTTTGGGCAACATCGCCTCTCATGTGACGTCTGCATGACATGTTTGTTACGGCGAAACGGAAAACAGCGACCTATGTCTCGCCCATCGTCGGACAGGCAGCGCTTGTTCGGCGGCAGTACATAAGGACAAAAAAATGAAAACCGTCTTTCTCGCTTCGGTCGCCGCCGCGACCCTGATCGCCGCTCCCGCCTTCGCCCAGAACGCCATCGGCTCGGTCGGCGTCGCCTATAACTATGCCGACATCGAAGACATCGACGTGAACCGCGGCGTCATCGACGGCACCGTCGCCTCGCCGGTGTTCGGCGACTGGACCGTCACCTTCAACGGCGAAGCCGCCTATACGGACGTCAAGCACGGCGGCCACGAGTCGACCGTCGCCGGCGCCGTTCACCTGTCGAAGAAGATCGAAGACATGCGCTTCGGCGGCTTCGTCGGCGCTTCGGAATTCCTGGGCGGCGGCACGATGACCACCTTCGGCGTCGAAGCCCAGAAGTACCTGGAACGCGCCACCCTGACGGGCGTGGCCTCGTACGGCACCGTCCACAACTCGGACATCTGGAACGTGGCTGCTGACGCCGCCTTCTACGCCACGCCGCAACTGCGCCTGAACGCCGGCGCTGCTTACGCCAACGCTGACAACCTGTTCGTCGGCGGTTCGGTCGACGCCTGGTCGGTCGGCGTGGGCGCCGAGTACCAGTTCGCTGACTCGCCGTACTCGGTGTTCGGCGGCTACGACTACGCCAAGTCCTCGGACCTGGACGCCGACGCCAACGTCTTCAAGATCGGCGTGCGCTACAGCTTCGGCGGCGGTCTGCAAGCCCGCGACCAAGCCGGCGCCAACCTGGGCCGCACGGTCGGCGGCGTCGCCGCCCTGCTCGGCAACTAATCGGTCTTCGCGGTCTTACGACTGCACGGATCAGGGAAACCCCGGCGGAGCGATCCGCCGGGGTTTTTCCTTGCCTGCTCGTCGCCGCAGCCGACAGGCTGCGCTGACATGAAAAGGCCCGCAAGCGTCCACGCCTGCGGGCCTTCTTGCTTATAGGATCAGCCTCAACGGCCGATGCGCAGATTCCCTGAGCCGACGATGGAGCGCGACACCCGACCGGTCGCCTCGGCCACCTGCACATCGCCCGATCCGGCGATGGCGGTCGATACGTCGCCTGCCGTGCCGTTGAACACCACATCGCCCGAGCCGCCGATGGACACCTTCAGCGACGGAGCGCGTCCGCCGCGCACCCGCACGTCCCCGGACCCGCCGATGGCGATGTCGGTCTCGCCGTCCACCCGCGCCACATCAATGCTGCCCGAGCCGCCGACGCTAGCGTCCAGCACGCCCGTAGCCCCGGCGAAGATCGAACCGGACCCGCCGACAGCGGCCTCCAGCTTGCGCGAGGTTCCGGCGCGGATGCTGCCTGAGCCGCCGACCGACAGATCCATGTCCCCGTCCACATTGGCCACCGTCCACGAACCGCAGCCGCCGTTCCCCAGCTCCACAGAACGCGCGCCGCGTCCGATCGAGCCGAACAGAGCGCCGCCGCCGCTGACCTCGACATCGCGCGGCGTGCGCAGGACGATCATGGGCGCGTCCTCCATGCGGATGCGCCCCTTGCCGCGAACCTCGACCGAGGAGCCTTCACCCGGCTGGCGGGCCTCGGCGCGACTATTGTGGCATGAGCCGATCAGGCCGCCGTTGAAGCTCATGCCCCGGCCGCGTCCCAGACCGCCCTCGATGCTCACATCCGACCCGCGCCGCTCGACGCGCAGGTCCGGCAGTCCGGCCGCGCCCTGGGTGATCTCCACCCCGATGTCCGTCCGGTCCTCGGGAATGACGATGACGCGGGCCACCGCATTGCGGATGGTCACATCAGCGGCCAGGGCGGGCGCCGCAAGAACGGCGGAGGCGGCGAAGGCGGATCCGATGACGGCGACGATGGCGGCGGGTTTCATGAGCGATATCTCCCTGTCTTGGTGTCCAGGGAAACCTGAGCGCCGCCCGCCGCAAAGTCAGTTTAAATCGAGGTCATGAACCCCTTTTAACCTGAAGCGCTCAGACCCCTGCGCCGTTCGCACGATCCGGCGCCAGCGCCGCCGCCCCGTCCGTCGCCCCGACCGCGGGCTCAAAGTCCCGTTCAAAGGCGGCGATACGGCTCTTGACCAGCCCCGTCCGCTTCAGCGCCACAGACGCCGCCCAGCGCGCCGCCAGTTCAGGCTGGCTCATCCGATCCGTGGTGCGCGGCTCCCCGCCCCGGCTGCGCAGGAAGGCATTGGTATAGAGGGCGCCGTTGCGGATGCGCGAAGGCCAGCTCTGGAACTCCACCGACAGGGAGACGCAGAACCGGTCCAGATTCTCCACCCGGTGCGGCGCATAGAAGGGCCAGGTCAGCGCCTGCCCCGGCTCCAGATCGACGACGCGGGCGTCGTCTTCAAACGCCATGCGATAGGGAATCTCTTCCGTCGTCTGGCGGGTGACGACCTGCTCCATGCTGCGCTCGGGCAGATGGGCCTCGTCGCCCGGATAGACGAACAGACGCTTGCGCCCGCGCATGTGGAACAGCACCACTCCGCCCGCGTCGAAATGATAGGGCACCCGCGCCTTGGGCGAGGACAGGATCAGCTGGCCGCTGGCGCTCGCCGCCTTCACCCCATAGCCGCCCAGTATGCGTTCGAAGTCGACCATGGCCACGCGCCACAACTCGGGCCAGCCCTGCTCGACCTTGCGCATATTGACCCACAGACGGCCCTGCTGGATCGCCTCCAGCAGTTCGGCGCCGTTCAGCTTGCCCCGCGCGCCGGTGCGCAGGCTGACCTGCCCCTCGTCGTCATAGTCATACAGGTTGATGTCGAACAGGTCGGCCGGATAGCGGTCCAGCACCTCGGCCAGGGCCTGATCCGCGGCGAATCCGTCCGCGACCAGCGCGTGAGGGTGGACCTCGGGCCGGGTGATCGGACCTGCGTAACGCGTCATCGAAGCCGTCATCTGCCTTCTCCTCGTCAATCGGCCGCGTGGGCGGCTTTCTGTTTGCGGACCAGATCGGACACGGCGCGCACGACGCCCGACGCCCGACCGGCCATGGTGGTTTCACACGCTTCCACAACCGACCAGCGACGACAGGCGCTGGTACGCAGACGCGCGGCCCTGTCGTCGCCCAGCACGCCGACTGCAGCGCTGGCGGCCGCGCCCAGCAGATTGCCGGGCGATGCGCGCGTCACGACGCCCTCGACCGTCTCCAGCCCGCCGTCGTCATAATATTTCTTGTAGGCGCCCCCGACGCCGACGCCGTAGTCGAAGAAGCGATAGCCGCGCTCCGACCCCAGTCGGATCGTCTCCTGCGTCAGCACGATGCCGGGCGACCAGCGCGCGACCTCCTGATCATAGACCGGGAACCACAGATGGAAGTGGCGGCCTGCATGCATCGAGAACTCCATGGCCACGACGCGCCCGTCGGCCCGAAGCACCGCCAGCGATGCGCCGAAACCGTCTTCTCCCTCGACATCCATCAGGGCGTGCAGCACCCGTTCAGTCCAGCCGCAGGCGAAGATGTCGTGAAGGCCCGTGCGACGGTACTGCTCGCTCTTTTCACGCAGCAGCCGTTCCAGCAGGGCGTGATCCTTCATGCCCATCTCGATTTCGATCGTGGCGAACGCCGCATCCAGACCGCGACGCGAGCGTTCCTTGTCCTTGAAATATTTCGGGAAGACCTGACGGCGCCGCGCATACCAGGCGTCAAAGCCACCTTCTTCCGGGACCACAGACACCACGCTGTGGTTGCGAAGCATCCTGTCCGGCGCCTCGCCGATCCATGCGGCGGCCGCAAAGCGCGGCGCCCCGATCAGGTCCGCCGCCTCCTGCATCGACGGCTTTGCGTCACGCGGGCCGATGACCCCGTGATAGTCGTTCATCGGCGCAGCCAGCGGCTGAACCGTCCCGCCCCGACGCTGATGCGGATAATAGCCGACGACGCGGCCGTCCCGTTTGAAGACAGCCACGGCCGAACCGGGACACAGGGGGCCCGCCGTCCGTGCGAACTCCCAGCGAAAATAGGGACTGCTCAGGTCAGGATCCGCGCGCGCCCAGTCGTTCCACTGCGCGCCCTCCCCGGCCGACAGCTCGGCCAGACTGCGGATTTCAACGGATAGTGGACCTGACATGACGCTCCCTTCGGAACGGATGCAGCAAGTCCCGTTCCAACCCGCAGGATACGGGAAAGCCCTTGAGGTCGGGTTAGCGTCCGGCCTCTTTGCAAAAGATCGGAGCCTCCTGGCGCCCGCAGCATTGTCTTTGTCAGGAGGCTCCCATGACAACGCCACGCCCGAAGTCCCGCGAAACCGAAAACGAAAACCAGCGCCCCGACAAACCCGGCCATCCGCCGCGCCCCGCCACCGAGCCCAAGGACGCCAAGGGCAGCAGCAACTCTGGCCGCACCGAAACCGACCCCGCGACCGGCGCTCCAAACGACTGAATGCAAAACGGCCCCCGGATCGCTCCGGGGGCCGCTCTGTTACGCTTTACTCTTGGCCTAACGCCCTTGCGGGCTGCTTGAGGCCGGTACGCTTACGCTTACTCATACTAACGAACCGGCGAGGACCGAGGCCGTCGCCACTTCTGACGTCGATATTACTCGACGATCTTGGCCCCGGCGGGAGCGAGCTCCCGCCTAGCTTTAACCTCGCGTGGCGAGGATCGTCGATTACTCGACGATCTTGGCCACAACGCCGGCGCCGACGGTGCGGCCGCCTTCACGGATGGCGAAGCGCAGCTTCTCTTCCATCGCGATCGGCGTGATCAGCTCGACGTCCAGCTCGGCGTTGTCGCCCGGCATG